>NZ_FOKF01000009.1 GCF_900111995.1 Collimonas sp. OK607 | reverse complement strand
ATATGGGGCACCCTGATCGCCTACAACATGATTCGCCTGGAGATTGCCAAGGCAGCATTGGTGGCCAAATGTGAACCCACGCAAGTAAGCTTCATCCGCGCCTTTCATTTGATCCAGTTCGAGCTTCACTGGGCCGCCGTCACCAGGTCCTACGGCAAGCTGCCCGCTTCGATGAAGCATCTCCGTGAAAGGCTCGTTAGCCTTCTCAATGACGAACGGCCCGATCGAAAATTCGACCGGGCCGTTAAGGCAAAACCACAGCGCTATGCTACTCGCGTTCTACGAAAACCTGCTTAACTGAACGGCATTACGACCTGGCGTCGGGTTTTTTTTCACGCTGGCAAAAGCAATACTTCAGGCAAATTTACTGAAGTCCGGCTTACGTTTTGCGAAGAAAGCCGTGAATGCCTCTGCGGCTTCCGGCGCAGTCAACATCGCGCCGAAATGTTCGATCTCCTGCTGCATCCGTGCTTCTACTTCAGCGGTCTGGCTACCCTTCATGAGACTCTTGGTGAGACGGATCGACGCCGCAGGCAAAGCCACCAGCTTGGCGGCCTGCGCTTGCGCAAACGCCAGCAATTCTTCCGCCGGCAATATCTTGTTGACCAGGCCCATGGCATTGGCTTCTTCTGCGGAAAACGCCTCGCCCAGCAACAGCTTTTCTGCTGCGCGCTGGTAGCCTGCAATCTGCGGCAAGATCAAGCTGGAAGCAGCTTCCGGGCACAAACCCAGTTGCGTGAACGGCATCGAGAAACGGGCATTGTCAGCGGCATACACCAGATCGCAGTGCATCAACATGGTAGTGCCGATGCCAACCGCGGCACCCGCCACCGCAGCCACCAGCGGTTTGCTGGCATGGCTGATTTGCCACAGGAATTGAAACACCGGGCTTTCGATACCTGTCGGCCGGTTTTTCATGAAATCTTCGAGATCGTTGCCGGCGCTGAATATCTGCGGCTTGCCGGTAAACAAAATCGCCCTGATCGCGCTATCTGTCTCCGCATCTTTCAAGGCATCGACCATGGTCTGATACATCGCGGCAGTGATCGCATTCTTCTTCTCTAAACGATTGAATTCAATCGTCAAGATGCCATTCTCTTTACTAGTCAATATATCCATCTGGTGCTCCGGTTCAGCGCACTAAATACGCGGCGCGTCGATTAAATTAAAGAAGACAAAAAAGCCGTGCGGGGGATAACAGCACGGCTTTCTCGTTTTTTACGATTGCTTATGACAATCTGCTTGCTTCATACAATTACATGCGCTCGAAAATACCGGCAGCGCCCATGCCCGCACCAACGCACATGGTGACCATGCCGTATTTCTGGTTGCGGCGACGGATGCCGTGAATCGCGGTTGCCGCACGGATCGCGCCGGTAGCACCAAGCGGGTGGCCCAACGCAATCGCGCCGCCCAGCGGGTTGACCTTGGATGGATCCAGGCCGAGATCCTGAATCACTGCCAGCGCTTGCGCTGCGAATGCTTCATTCAATTCGATCCAGTCCAGTTGGTCCTGGGTCAGGCCGGCGGCGCGCAACGCTGCAGGAATCGCTTCCTTAGGACCAATGCCCATGATTTCCGGTGGTACGCCACGTACTGCGAACGAGACGAAGCGTGCCAGCGGGGTCAGGTTGAATTCCTTGAGGATTTTTTCGCTGACCAGAATCAGGGCGCCCGCGCCATCCGACATTTGCGAGCTGTTGCCTGCGGTGACGGTACCTTTTGCGGCGAACACTGCCTTCAGCTTGCCCAGTGTTTCCATCGACGATTCGGCACGTGCGCCTTCATCACGATCAACGGTGCGGTTCTTCAGGTCGATCTGGCCGGTCGCCAGGTTAGGGAAGCGCTCGATGATGTCGACGGATGCGGTTTCGTCCTTGAATTCACCAGCCAGCTGGCCGGCGATGGCACGACGGTGCGACTCTACCGAGAACGCATCTTGCGCTTCACGCGAGACTTTCCATTGCTGCGCCACTTTTTCAGCAGTCAAGCCCATACCGTAGGCCATGCCGACGTTCTCATCCTTGAACGCGTTCATGTTGACCGAAGGATGGAAACCCATCATCGGCACCATCGACATCGACTCAGCGCCGCCGGCGATCATGACGTCTGCCTCGCCGACGCGGATGCGGTCGGCAGCCATGGCGATCGCGGTGATGCCGGATGCGCAGTAGCGGTTGACGGTGACGCCGCCGATGGTGTTCGGCAAGCCGGCCAGCAGCACGGCGTTACGCGCCATGTTCAAGCCTTGCGCGCCTTCAGGGAAAGAACAGCCGATGATGGCGTCCTGCACCAATTTAGGATCGAGGCCCGGCACTTGCGCCATGGCGGATTGCATGACGCGCACCAGCAGGTCGTCCGGACGGGTGTTCTTGAACATGCCGCGCGGCGCTTTGCCGATTGGAGTCCGAGTGGCGGAAACGATATACGCTTCTTGAAGTTGTTTGCTCATTTTAATCTTCCTCGTTAGTTCCGAACAGGCTTACCGGTCTGCATCATGCCCATGATCCGCTCTTGCGTCTTAGGGTTGTTCAGCAGTTCGACGAACGCTTTGCGCTCCAGGTCCAGCAACCATTGTTCATTCACGATGCTGCCTTCGTTGACTTCGCCACCGCAAACGATGTTGGCAATCATGTGGCCCAGTTTGTAGTCATGTGCCGAGATGAAACCGCCGTCGCGCATGTTGACCAGCTGCGCCAGGATAGTGGCGATACCGTCACGGCCTACGACCGGGATCTGCGCTTTCAGCGGTGGGCGATAGCCGGCGTCGAACATGGCGCGCGCCTCGACCTTTGCCACGTGCAGCAATTCGTATGCATTGAATACGATCACGTCGGTAGCTTTCAGATAACCCATGCTCTGCGCTTGCAGTGCCGACTTCGACACATTCGCAGTCGCCGCATTCATGAAGGAAGTCTTCAGGAATTGCAGGATATCGTTGCCCTTGGCGTCATTGGCGGCACGTACTGCTGCTTCCGTCAACCCGCCGCCGGCAGGGATCAAGCCAACGCCAACTTCAACCAGGCCGATATACGATTCGATCGATGCCACACGTTTAGCTGTGTGCAGCGCCAATTCGCAACCGCCGCCCAGCGCCAGGCCGGCCACTGCAGCAACCACCGGCACGCTCGCATACTTGAGACCCATGAATGCTTGCTGCAACTCAGCTACCATCGGCTCGATCGCCTTGGCGCCGCCCGACATGAACAACGGCAGCATCGATTGCAGGTCGGCGCCGGCAGAGAATGCGCCGCCTTCAGCTGCATCCGCGTGCCACAGCACCAGGCCCTTGTAATTCTTTTCTGCTTCGGCAACCGCCTTGTTCAAACCGGCGATGACGCCAGGTCCGATGACGTGCATCTTGGTCTTGAACGACAGGACCAGTACGTCGTCGTTTTGATGCCATGCACGTACCGAATCGTCCTCGAATACAGTGGTGCCGGCAGTCTTGCCATCGGCCACGCCTTCACCCAGCAACGGTGCGCGGAATACCTGGCGCTCGTAGACCGGCAAAGTGGAACGGGCGACATTCGCCTTCTTCGCTGGCGAGTAGGAACCATCAGCAGCGTGCACGCCGGTACGGCCATCGAATACCCAGGCTGGCAGTGGTGCATTGCACAGTGCCTTGCCGGCATCGATATCTTCCTTGACCCAGCCGGCGATCTGCTTCCAGTCGGCGGCTTGCCAGATTTCGAACGGGCCTACGCTCCAGCCGAAGCCCCAGCGCATGGCGAAATCAATGTCGCGCGCATTGTCGGCGATCGATTCCATATGGACTGCGATGTAATGGAAACCGTCACGGAAAATAGCCCACAGGAACTGCGCTTGCGGATTGGTCGATTCGCGCAGTGTCTTCATACGCTTGACCGGATCCTTGTCTTTCAGGATGCGCGCCACCAGTTCGTCGGCTTTGCCGCCGCCGGTAACGTATTCGCCCGTGGCGGCATCGATACGCAGGATGTCCTTGCCAACCTTCTTGTAGAAGCCGGCGCCGGTTTTCTGCCCCAACGCGCCCTTTTCGACCAGCTTGGCCAACAGCGGCGGCGTTGCGTACACGCCGTAGAAAGGATCATCCTTCAGGGTGTCTTGCATGGTCTTGATTACATGACCCATGGTATCCAGGCCAACTACGTCGGCGGTACGGAAAGTACCCGACTTGGCGCGACCCAGCTTGGCGCCGGTCAGGTCGTCGACGACATCGACTGACAGGCCGAATTTTTCAGCCTGGTGAGCTGTCGACAAAATGCCGAACACGCCCACGCGGTTAGCGATGAAGTTAGGCGTATCTTTAGCGCGGACCACGCCCTTGCCCAGCGTTGTCGCCAGGAAGCCTTCCAGCTGATCGAGGATCTCTGGCTTGGTGCTCGCGGTCGGGATCAGTTCAACCAGGTGCATGTAGCGCGGTGGATTGAAGAAGTGGACGCCGCAGAAGCGGGCTTTCAATTCAGCGTCGAAACCTTCCGACAGAGCGGTGATCGACAGGCCGGAAGTGTTGGACGCGAAGATCGCGTTTGGCGCAATGTGCGGCGCGACTTTCTTGTACAGGTCGTGCTTCCAGTCCATGCGCTCGGCGATCGCTTCGATGATCAGATCGCAACCGGCGAGTACGTCCAGGTTGTCTTCGTAGTTAGCGACTTCGATCAGCGCTGCATCATCCTTTTTGCCAAGTGGCGCCGGGCTGAGTTTTTTCAGGTTTTCGATAGCGCGCAGGACGATGCCATTCTTCGGACCTTCCTTGGCTGGCAAATCGAACAGGACTACCGGCACTTTGGCGTTCAGGCAGTGGGCGGCGATTTGCGCACCCATCACGCCGGCGCCGAGCACGGCGACTTTTTTAACGATGAAATTGGACACTGTAGTCTCCTGGTTAATTCAGTAAAATATTCCTAGGGTGGGCGTATTTGTGATTTGTGCCCACGCTTGAACTCACTTCATGTACATACCTACTTCTGTCAAGGTTTGCGCTCCGGTTATCGCGGTCACGCGTGGGCACAGGTGCCCACCCTACTTAGAACAAATCCGCATCCAATGCCATCAAGCTGGCCGAACCGGAACGCGCCTGACGAATCAGCATTGCAGTTTCCGGCAGCAGGCGGGCGAAATAGAAACGTGCAGTCGCCAGCTTGGAAACGTAGAACTTGTCGCCTGAGTCTTGCTTGGCGAGTGCTATCTTTGCCATTTGCGCAAAGAAGTAGGCGTAGACCAGATGGCCGACTACGCGCAGGTAAGGAACCGCCGCGGCGCCAGCTTCGTCAGGATTCTGGAAAGCCTTCATGCCGATTTCCATGGTCAGCTTGCTGACCTTGTCGCCCAGGTCCGCCAACGGCGTGATGAATTCCGACATGGCTTCGTCGGCGCCGTTCTCTTCGATGAACGCTTGCACCTTGGCGCCGAATTTCTTCAGCTTGGCGCCGTTATCCATCAACACCTTACGACCCAGCAGGTCCAGCGACTGGATGGTATTGGTGCCTTCGTAAATCATGTTGATACGGGCATCGCGCACATACTGCTCCATGCCCCATTCGGCGATGAAACCGTGGCCGCCGTACACCTGCATGCATTCCGAAGTGGCAGTCCAGGCATTGTCGGTGATGAAAGCCTTGACCACCGGCGTCAACAGGGCAACTTCATCGGCAGCATCCTTGCGCACTGCTTCGTCCGGGTGATTCAATTCCTTGTCCAACTGCAGCGCGACATACGAACAGAATGCGCGTGCGCCTTCAGCATACGCTTTTGCTGTCAACAGCATGCGGCGCACATCAGGATGAACGATGATCGGGTCCGCTGGCTTGTCCGGCGCCTTGATGCCCGACAGGCTACGCATCTGGATACGGTCCTTGGCATAAACCAAGGCGTTTTGGTAGGCGACTTCTGTCAAACCCAGGCCTTGCATGCCAACGCCGAGACGGGCTGCGTTCATGAACACGAACATCGCGTTCAAGCCTTTATGCGCACCGCCGATGATCCAGCCGGTGGCGCCGTCCAGATTCATCTGGCAGGTCGAATTACCGTGAATACCCATTTTTTCTTCGATCGCGCCGCAAGTGATCGGATTGCGTGCACCCAGCGAACCATCTGCATTGGGCAGGAATTTCGGTACCAGGAACAGGGAAATGCCTTTCGAGCCTTCAGGCGCGCCTGGCAACCGTGCCAGCACCAGATGCAAGATGTTGGCTGACATGTCGTGTTCGCCGGCCGAAATGAAGATCTTGCTGCCGGTGATCTTGTAGGAGCCGTCGTCTTGCGGCTCGGCTTTCGAGCGCAGCATGCCGAGATCGGTACCGCAATGGGCTTCAGTCAGGCACATGGTGCCGGTCCATTCGCCGGATACCAGTTTAGGCAGGTACAGCGCTTGCTGTTCTGGCGTACCGTGTGCGTGCAGGCATTCGTAAGCGCCGTGCGACAAGCCAGGGTACATGGTCCAGGCCTGGTTCGACGAATTCATCATTTCGTAGAACGCATTGTTCATCACCAGCGGCAAGCCTTGGCCGCCGAATTCCGGATCGCATGACAATGAAGGCCAGCCGGCTTCAACGTATTGCTTGTAGGCTTCCTTGAAGCCCTTAGGCGTGGTCACGGTATGCGTGGCCTTGTCGTGATGACAGCCTTCGCGATCGCCGGAGTGGTTCAGCGGGAACAGGACTTCAGAAGTGAACTTGCCGCCTTCTTCCAGCACTTGATTGATGATATCGGCATCGATATCGGCATGCTTCGGCAATTGTTTCAGTTCATCTTCTACATGCAGCAACTCGTGCATGACGAATTGCATATCCCGCAGCGGCGCGACGTATTGACCCATGGTGCTCTCCTGATGATTGTATTTACTGGATTGATCTAGCTGACGTTTTGGCAGCGATTTTTTGATTCGTTTGTGAGGATTTCTTTGCAGTCGGGAGCGATGCCGGATCGCGATAACTGTCGATCAGGCGGTCAAAGCCTTTTTGAGCGCGCTCCACGCTGCCAGCCTTTTTCAGAAAACGTGCGTCGTGATGCAAGCCCAGGATCAGGCCGTACATTTCATAGACCAGCTGTTCGGCGTCGGTATCGGCACGCAGATGACCGGCTTCGATTGCCTGCACGGTGCAACGGTGCAAAGCGTCCTGCCAGGTGCGCACCATGGAGACCAGTTGTTCGCGGATTTCACCGGGACGATCGTCGTACTCGACTGCGCCGCTGATATAGATGCAACCGGAGGCGATTTCAATCGTCACCTGCCGGATCCAGCGTCCAAACATGGCCTCCAGGCGTGGCAAGCCGCGTGCTTCCTTGATACTCGGATAGAATACTTCCTGTTCGAACTGACGGTGGTACAGCTTCACCACTTCGATCTGCAGGTCTTCACGCGAGCCGAAATGGGCAAACACGCCGGATTTGCTCATGTTCATTTTTTCGGCCAGCAAGCCGATCGTCAGACCTTCAAGGCCGTCGCGGCTCGCCAGCGTGATGGCGACGTCGAGAATCGCTGCGCGCGTCAGTTCGCCTTTACGCATGAATTTCGGCGGCATGTCAGTATGTGCCACGATAGTCCTACCTCTGTCTGGTTGAGTCTGGCAAATGAGCCCGGCTAATGAGTCTTAATGCGATCGGCGTCTTGTTTGAAAACAGTTTTAAAAACAGCTTTCAAACAAGAATGCGAACGCTCGTACTATTATGCACCAGAATCGAAATGTCAAACAGCGACTTAGAGGCGCAGTTCTACCGAGAACCCCCTCGAAACAGGTCGGACGCCTATTGGGACAGCCCGACTGAGAGAGTTGGTAGCTGCAAACGTTCCGGGCAGTTCCAAGCTAGCCCGAAAATTGCAGAGGTGCGATGTCAAAATGGCACCAAATAATGATTTTCCAGAGGCCTGCCGGAACTAAGATTGGGTCTTGTCCAGCAGACGGCGGTCGCGCTTGGTTGGCCGCCCTTTAATCTCCATGGTCGGCTCACGGAAATACCTTCTATCTTCTGCCAGCGTTGCGCGCTTCACCATACTTTGCTCCGTTTCCCGATAAAGCGTCTGCGCAATTGCCGCCGAGCTGCGGGTATCACTCAAGAGTAATACCGTCACCTCCCAGACGCTGGCGCCATTGTCGATTGCCAGGATATCGCCGATTTTGAGGTTGTGCGCGGGCTTGGTCCGCTCATCGTTCAATCTGACCTTGCCGTTATCGACGGCATCGCTCGCCAGCGTGCGGGTCTTGAAAAACCGCGCCGCCCATAGCCATTTGTCGATACGCACTGCTTCGACTGTTTTACTCATGTTCTGATTTACCTGCTTAGCCAATGGTCAATCCGCGCAATTACACCGGATTGTCGATATCGATGAATTGATGCTGCAAGCTGAAACGCTCTGCCAGATGACGCCCCAGGGCCTGCACTCCATAGCGTTCGGTCGCGTGATGGCCGGCGGCCAGGTAAGCCACGCCGGTTTCACGCGCCAGATGCACGGTCGGCTCGGAAATCTCGCCGCTGACATATACCCCGGCCCCGGCGGCAATCGCGTCTCCCAGGAAATTCTGCGCAGCGCCTGTGCACCAGGCAATCTGCCCTAATTGCTGCGACGGATCGCCGATCAGGACCGGCGTGCGATGCAGGCGGCGCTCGATCAGGTTAGCCAGATCACCCACGGTGCGGACCAGCGGATCGCTCACGCTTCCCAGCCAGCCCAGGTTATCGTCGCCGAAGCGGCCATTCGGCAGCAGATCCAATTGCTGCGCCAATTGCACGTTGTTGCCAAAATCCGGGTGGGCATCGAGCGGCAAATGATAGGCAAACAAATTGATGTCATGCGCCAACAGCAATTTCAGGCGTTTGTGCTTAGGACCAACGACACGCGCGTCCTCACCGCGCCAGAAATACCCGTGATGCACCAGGATCGCGTCTGCGCCATTGGCCACGGCAGCTTCCAGCAATGCATAGCTGGCGGTAACGCCCGTCACCAGGCGCCTGATTTCAGCCCGTCCTTCCACCTGCAAGCCATTTGGGCAATAATCACGGAACTGTGTAATATTTAATGCTTCGGCAAGATATTTTGCGAGTTCGTCGCGATTTACCGATTTCTGATTCATGGCTTTTGCCTCACGATTCTTTACCTCGATTTTCGATTTTCTACTTAACCTAAGACTTCACTATGCGACGCTTCTGGCTGTTATTTGCGCAAACCATCACCGTCGGTTTAGCGATCTGGTTCATTGTAACGACCTTGAAGCCAGAATGGATAAACGGCGCTCTGACCAGCTCGCCCTTGCACATCGCCACCTCCAAGGTGCCGTTGCAAGAAGCCGCGCCGGGAACGCCGACGCCGGGTTCTTATCGCCAGGCCGCACAGCGGGCGATGCCGTCAGTGGTCAATGTTTTCACCAGCAAGGACGCCAAGCCGGTCAGCCCGGAAGTGATGGAAGATCCGCTGCTCAGGAAATTCTTCGGCGATCGCGGCGACGATGCGGACGAGAAGCAGTCCAGCCTCGGCTCAGGCGTCATTGTCAGTTCGCAGGGTTATATCCTGACCAATAACCATGTGGTCGAAGCCGCCGATGAAATCGAAGTGGCGCTGGCTGATGGCCGCACTGGCAGTGCCAAAGTGGTGGGTACCGATCCGGAAACCGACCTCGCCGTGATCAAGATCGATTTGCCGAACCTGCCTGCGGTCACGCTGGGCCGTGCCGACCAGGCCAGCGTCGGCGATGTCGTGCTGGCGATCGGCAATCCGTTCGGCGTCGGTCAGACGGTCACCATGGGGATCATTTCGGCGCTAGGCAGAAGCCATCTCGGCATCAATCAGTTTGAAAACTTCATCCAGACCGACGCCGCGATCAATCCGGGCAATTCCGGCGGCGCCTTGATTGACACCAACGGCAACCTGATCGGCATCAATACCGCCATCTATTCGCGCACCGGCGGCTCGCTCGGGATCGGTTTTGCGGTACCTATGACTACCGCAAAAACCGTCATGGAATCGATCATCAATACCGGCCATATGGTGCGCGGCTTCATTGGCGTCGAACCGCAGGACATCACACCGGAACTGGCAGAAAGCTTTGGCTTGAACCGAAGCACCGGCGCCATCATCGCCGGTGTGATCAAGAATGGTCCGGGCGACAAGGCGGGCTTGAAACCGGGCGATATCCTGGTAGCGATCGACGGCAAGCCGATCACCGACAGCAACGACATGACCAATCTGATTGCCCAGCTACAACCTGGCAGCAAAACAAAATTGACGGTATTGCGCAAGGCTCAGGAAACCACTGTGGAAGCCGTGGTCGGCAAGCGGCCGCCGATGAAACGGGTTCAAGAATAGATGCGCGATCCTGTCCACCCGCAATTGCACAATCGCACAAAGGAAACCCGTAATGCACGTACGTGATCTGACGCAATACCTCGCCGAACTATCAGAGAATAACAACCGGGCCTGGTTCGTCATGAACAAGCCGCGCTACGATATCTTGCGTGCGGAATTTCTGGAACTGGTAGTGTGGCTGATCGCCGAGATCAGCAAATTCGATCCGGCGATTGCCGGTTGCAATCCAAAGAAGGCACTCTTCCGGATCAACCGCGACATGCGCTTCTCGCACGACAAAAGCCCGTATAAAACCTACTTCTCGGCATCCATCACCGCCAGTGGCCTGAAGAAGCCAAGCCAGGGCGGCGGCCCGGCTTATTACTTCCATATCGACGCCGGCGGCACCCTACTTATCGCCGGTGGCGAATACATGCCGCCGGCAGACCGTTTGCGGGCGATTCGCCTGCAAGTGATCGCCGATGCAAGCGGCTTTGGCAAACTGCTGAAAAACAAGAAATTCAAGGAGGCTTACGGCGACTTGCAGACCGAGGGGCAACTGACGCGCCCGCCTAAAGGCTTTGATGCAGACTCGCCGCACATTGAATATATCAAGCTGAAGAACTTCATCGTCTGGAAAGAGCAGCCGTTGAAGAAGATGTTATCGGATGCGTTGGAGAAAGAGTTGGTGACGGGCTTTAAAGACGCTTACCCGCTGGTCCGCTGGTTACGACAAGTCAAAACCCCCATCGCCGAATAGGTCGACGAATAAGCTGCGATCAGGCCAAATAAGCACGAGCGGCGGGGCGGCCGCTCCATGAATTCAGATAGTCTCTTCCGATTCAGCCGGCGCCTGCGTCGCCTTGGCGAACATCGGCGCCACCAGCAAGCCGATCTCGAATAACAGGCATAAAGGCACGGCCAACAACAGTTGGCTCATGATGTCCGGTGGCGTAACAACTGCGGCCACCACGAAGGCGCCGACAATGATGTAAGGACGGATCGATTTCAGCTTTTCCACTGAAACCAGGCCCATGCGCACCAGTACGATGACCACGATAGGCACTTCAAAAGTCATGCCGAAGGCGATGAACATGGTCATCACAAAATCGAAATAACTATCGATATCCGGCGCCACCGAGACCGATTTCGGCGCGAAATTGTTGATGAAGTGGAAGATCACCCCGAATACCAGGTAATAACAAAACGCGACACCGGTGATAAACAATGCCGACGATGAAATCACCAGCGGTGCGATCAGCTTCTTTTCATGCGTATACAAGCCCGGTGCGATAAACGCCCACAACTGGTACAGCACCCACGGCAGCGCAATCACAAAGGCCAGCAGCAAGGTTACCTTGACCGGAATAAGGAACGGCGTGATGACGCCGGTAGCAATCATCTTGCTGCCCACCGGCAAAGCCGCCAGCATCGGCGCTGCCAGCAAATCGTAGATATGGGCAGCCCAAGGCATCAGGCACAGGAACACCACGATCACTGCAATCGACGCCTTCATGATGCGATTGCGCAATTCCACCAGATGCGAAATGAACGTCTCTTCGACGCCGCCGGTTTTATCGAAACCGCTGGTTTTCTGTTCTTCAGTCATGGGAGCACGGTGTATGGCAAACAAGCGAATTTGCGGATCTCAAGCTGCAGCCCCGGGTACAAATGTTGCGAGCCGCGAGCATGAAATCATGAAAAAAATGAACCGGAAGCCTTGTTTTGGCTGGCCGGGCGATATTTCGCAACACGTGCGGCACCGGACAAGACACGTGCCTTCTGGCCGCTTTGTTGTTTGTACCAGGCGGGAATGGCGCTGGTACGCGCCAGTTTTTTCTTGCGAAAACTCTTGGCCTTGACGGCCAGCTGCTCGACACTGAAGCTGTCCGCGGTACTGATGCTAGCACTATCGTCCCAGGCGGATTGCAGCGACTGCTTGGTATCCGAGACGCTACGGGAGATGCTTTGCTCGATATCGCTGGCCGCCTCCTGCACTTCCTGCTGCATCTTGCGCAATTCATCCAGCTCCATCTCGCGACTGACTTCGGATTTGACTTCATTGATGTAGCGTTGCGCGCGGCCGAACAGAGAGCCCGCCATGCGCGCTACGGTCGGCAATTTTTCCGGCCCGATAACAACCAGTGCAACGACACCAATCAGAGCAAGTTTAGTAAGGCCAATATCGATCATCCTAGAATCCTCAGCTGGACACGTGTGAGTGTACATTTTTCCGGCACTCTGGCTAGGCGCGACGACGACTCGGACTGTATTCCGCTAGGAGAAGCAACGACGCCAGAGGGTCGGAAAAGTGTGCAATCACGCGTGTAGCGCTGCTTAACCACTTGGCGAGGCCTATCGAACGAATGTATGTATGTGTTCATCAGGCTTTTCGGACAAAAGTAAGCGATCAACTGAGGAATCTAGGATTATGGGAAGGAGCGGCAAACATCATTCTGGCCGGCTTAAGGCTAGCGCCGGCCGCAATGGATCAGTTGCCGGACTTGTCCTTTTCTTTGGTTGCAACGTCAATCGCCTCTTTGTCGGCGGCTTGTTTTTCTTCTTCGCCCTTGACGCCGTCCTTGAAGCCTTTGACTGCCTTGCCCAGGTCGGAACCCATATTGCCGATTTTTTTTGTGCCAAACACCAACATGACGATAACCAGCACGATCAACCAGTGCCAAATGCTGAACGAACCCATTTTTTTCTCCTTGCCGGACAAATTGTCCGATCCTTCTAAGTCAAATTAACCGTTAAATCCTTACCAGCCACGTGCAGCGCATTTGCCGCTAAACCCCGATTCAGCTGGTTCAGCGTTGGCCACGCCACGGCCTTGGTCCGCCAATAACGTGCATATGTAAATGGTACACCTCTTGGCCGCCGTCTGGCCCGACGTTGAATATCGTCTTGTAACCGCCAGTGGCCTCGCCACCCTGCTCGCCCGGCTGGTAACCACAGCCCTGTTCCTGCGCCAGACGCGGCGCCAACAACGCCATTTTACCCAACAAAGCGGCATGTGCCTCAGTGCAATCGGCAAGAGTCGGAATATGCTGCTTGGGCACGATCAGGAAATGGATCGGCGCGGCCGGATTAATATCGTGGAAGGCGATCAGGTCATCGTCTTCATAGATCGCTTTCGAGGGAATCTGCTTGGCTGCAATTTTGCAAAAAATACAATTTTCCAAATTATCTCCGGGTATTAAACGATTCTTGAGCGATCCTCAAACGACTCAGATCTTGCGCTGGTCGGTTTCTTGCTGTTCGCGCGCCGTCAGCTTGCGATTGGCTTTCTCTTCGATGCCAGACAGGCCTTCGCGCCGCGCCAGTTCCTGCAGCACATCTTGTGGCGTCAGGTTGAACTGGGCCAGCATGATCATCGAGTGAAACCACAGATCGGCACATTCGTACAACACGTGGGAAACGTCGCCGTCTACCCGTGCATCCTTGGCCGCCATCACGGTTTCGGTAGCCTCCTCGCCGATTTTTTTCAAAATCGCATCGTCACCCTTGGCGAACAGGCGCGCGACGTACGAGGTTTCGGGGTCGCCGCCGTTTGCCGGTTTGCGCGATTCGATGACCGCAGCCAGGCGCTGTAGAGTTTCACTCATGATTGCTTCAGATCCGATTTTTTATTTATCAAAACAAAATTTACTTGTAGATATCGTCCGGTTCTTTCAACACCGGTTCGACCGCTTCCCAGGTATTGCTGTCGCTCTCAAGCTTCTGGAAGAAGCAGGAGTGGCGACCGGTATGGCAGGCAATGTCGCCGGCCTGGGTCACTTTCAGCAACACCACGTCTTCATCGCAATCGAGGCGGATTTCGTGCACTTTCTGCACATGGCCGGATTCCTCACCCTTGTGCCACAGTTTCTTGCGCGAGCGGCTCCAGTAGACCGCCTCGCCCAGCGCCACCGTCTTCGCCAAAGCGTCGCGATTCATCCAGGCGAACATCAGCACATCGTTCGATCCGAGTTCCTGGGCGATCACCGGCACCAGGCCGTGTTCATCCCATCTCACTTTGTTTAACCAGCTCACGCTACTCATGCCAACCTCATCGGAATCTGCTGTGCCGCCATGAACTGCTTGGCTTCCTGCACAGTATGTTGACCATAATGGAAAATACTTGCTGCCAGCACTGCATCGGCACGGCCGATCTTGATGCCGTCGGCCAGGTCCTGCAAACCGCCGACGCCGCCGGAAGCGATCACCGGGATCGTCACGGCGTTGGAGACGCTGCTGGTCAGGGCCAGATCGAATCCGACCTTGGTACCGTCGCGGTCCATGCTGGTCAGTAGAATTTCGCCCGCGCCTAGCTGCTCCATCTTTTTCGCCCATTCGATGGCATCGAGGCCGGTGGCCTTGCGCCCGCCATGGGTGAACACTTCCCATTTGCCCGGCGCGACCTGCTTGGCGTCGATGGCGACCACGATGCATTGCGAGCCGTACTTGGCGGCGGCATCCGCCACCAGTTGCGGATTGGTGACTGCGGAAGTATTGATGCCAACCTTGTCGGCGCCGGCATTCAGCAAACGACGCACGTCCTCCACGGCGCGCACGCCGCCACCCACCGTCAGCGGAATAAACACCTGCGATGCAACCGCTTCGATAATCGGCAAAATCAGGTCACGATTATCGGACGAGGCCGTGATGTCGAGGAAGGTAAGCTCGTCCGCGCCCTGCTCGTCGTAACGGCGGGCGATTTCGACCGGATCGCCGGCATCGCGCAGCTCAAGGAAATTGACACCCTTGACCACGCGACCATTGGTCACATCGAGACAAGGGATGATGCGTTTGGCAAGCGTCATGGCTGGTCAGCGTCGGGCTGCTCCGATAAATCCTGGTCGATGAACATGTCATCGCTCAACTCGTCGGCACGCTCTTGCGCCGAACGCAAATCGAGCGTGCCTTCATAAATCGAACGGCCGCAAATCACCGCCTCGATGCCTTCATCCTGCACCGCGCACAATGCTTCCACATCGTGGACGTTGTGGACGCCGCCGGAAGCGATCACCGGGATCGTCATGCTTTGCGCCAGCTTGACGGTGGCTTCGATGTTGACGCCGCCCATCATGCCGTCGCGGCCGATGTCGGTATACACGATCGATGCGCAACCGTAATCTTCGAATTTCCTGGCCAGGTCGATCACTTCGTGACCGGAGAGCTTGCTCCAGCCATCGGTGGCTACCTTGCCATCCTTGGCATCCAGGCCGACGATGATCTGGCCCGGGAACGCGCTGCAGGCATCATGCAGGAAACCTGGATTCTTGACCGCAGCGGTGCCGATGATGATGTAGCTCAAGCCGTCGTCGAGATAACGTTCGATGGTATCGAGGTCGCGGATGCCGCCACCCAGCTGCACCGGGATTTCTTCGATGCCGTTGAGCACGGCGAATTCGCGCACCGCCTTGATGATGGCTTTGACCGCCGGTTCGTTCTTGGGCTTGCCGGCAAACGCGCCATTCAGGTCGACCAGATGCAGGCGACGTGCGCCTTGCATCAGCCAATGGCGGGCCATTTCGCCCGGATCATCGGAAAATACTGTGGCTTGGTTCATATCGCCTTGTTTCAGGCGTACGCAGTGACCGTCTTTGAGGTCGATGGCAGGTATCAGCAGCATGGCTACAATTTGTATGAGGTGAGGTCAGTTAAAAATCTGAATAAGGATCTGAAAAGTATCGGCTTAAACTCAGGAAAAAACGCTGAAAAAAACGCTCAAGGTTTCCATTGCACAAAATTCTTGTACAACTGCAAACCTGCGCTGGCGCTTTTCTCCGGATGGAACTGTGTCGCAAAAATATTATCACGGCCGACCGCGCAGCTAAACGGCGCTCCGTATTCGGTCTCGCCGAAGGTATGCGCTGCATCGGCCGGTACCGCATAGTAACTATGCACGAAATAAAAATAGTCCTGGTCGGCAACGCCATTCCACAGCGGATGAGACTGCGCCTGGCGGACGCGATTCCAGCCCATTTGCGGTACCTTGAAACGCGAGCCGTCGTCTTGCAACTGGCCGTCCAGGCGGAAGCGCACAACTTTGCCTGGCAACAACCCGAGGCCAGGCGTATTGCCTTCCTCGCTCAGGTCGAACAACATTTGCTCGCCGACACAAACGCCCAACAGCGGCTTGTTGCGTGCAGCCTCCAGCAAGACCTCCTGCAATCCGGATTCGCGCAAGCTGCGCATGCAGTCAGGCATTGCGCCCTGGCCAGGCAAGACCAGGCGATCGGCAGCCTGGATATCGGCAATCGTACCGGAAATCAGGACGTCAGCTTCTGGCGCCACCTGACGCAGGGCTTGCGCCACCGAGCGCAAGTTGCCCATGCCATAGTCAACCACAACAATTTTGTTCATGATAAAGATTCAAGTCCGGAAAAAATGCCGGGTAGCATCCGGGTAGTTAAGTTTCTGCGTAAGCCTTTGTGCTTTGCACCAGCCGCATTAAATTTAAAGGCTGCCTTTGGTAGAAGGAATGGTGCCGGCGGAACGTGGATCCAGCTCTGTAGCCATGCGCAACGCGCGGCCAAACGCCTTGAAAACGGTTTCGCATTGATGATGGGCATTTTCGCCGCGCAGGTTGTCAATATGCAAAGACACCAGCGCATGATTGACAAAGCCCTGGAAAAATTCGTGGGTAAGATCGACGTCGAAGCCGCCTATCATGGCGCGCTTCCACGGTACGTGGAATTCAAGTCCGGGCCGGCCGGAAAAATCGATCACCACGCGCGACAGCGCTTCATCCAGCGGCACATAAGCGTGGCCGTAGCGGCGGATACCCTTCTTGTCGCCCATCGCCTTGGCAAATGCTTGCCCCAAAGTAATACCGACATCTTCCACCGTGTGATGGGCGTCGATATGCAGGTCGCCATTGGCTTCAATATCCAAGTCGATCAAACCGTGCCGCGCAATTTGGTCCAGCATATGATCCAGGAACGGTACGCCGGTATTCAGTTTTTGCTGGCCGGTGCCGTCCAGATTGATGGAGACGCGAATTTGCGTCTCATTGGTATTGCGCGTGATCGATGCAGTTCGAGGCGTAGACATGTTGAGCTTGAGACCAATTTGCTATGTGATGGCGCACAGGCGCCGTGGAGGTAAGTGTACTAAATTATTCGACGATCCGATTTAAGATCTAGATTGTTGTCGCTTCTCCGCTAGTCACTAGTGAAGCTTGATCAGCGCGGCCTTTTGAGTCGCACTGCCATTTTACCGACATTTTCATGTTTTCCCGCTAATCCGGGCTTTGATAATCTCTATCAGTGTTGCTATTCAAGTAAAAGCTACGCCAGCGCCCGCTCATCGGGCTTCTTGCTATCCAGTTGCTCTAGCCGTCGCTCAATCAAAGCACAATACTCCGGATTCAGCTCAAAACCGACAAACCGGCGGCCGCAACGGCGTGCCGCCACCGCGGTGGTGCCGCTGCCCATGAAAGGATCCAGCACGATCCCGCCTGGCGGACAGGACGCCTTGATCATCCGTTCGACGATTTCCAGCGGCTTCTGGGTCGGATGGTCGGCCCGCTCGCGATGTTCGCGGTGCAGGCGCGAGACGCTCCAGACGTCCTTCGGGTTGTAACCCAGTTCCAGCCATTTGGCGCCGACGAAAATCGAACGTGAACGGGCTTTCTTGGTTTCTGCGTCGTAGGGAATCCGGATAGCATCCAGATCGAAATAATAGTCTTTGGCGCGGGCAAAGAATCCGATGGTGTCGTGCACCGAAGAAAAGCGCCGGGTGCCGCCACCCATCGACGGTACCCGCCGATCCCAGATGATTTCGTTATTCATGATCATGCGCTGCTTTAGCATGACGAAAATTTCAGGCGAGAAACGCCAGGTCAGGAAAATATAAAGGCTACCGTTCGGTTTCAGTTTTGGCAACGCGGCGTCTATCCACTCTTCAGTCCAGAGCAGATAGGCTGCGGTATCGAGCTTATCGGAATCGTTGCCGTAATCCTTGCCCAGGCCGTAAGGCGGATCGGCCAGCAACAGATCGACCGAGCCGTCGGGGATGCGCTGCAAACCTTGCAGCGCGTCTTCGCCATAGATGCGGTCAATCCAGTCGTCGCTCATGGCCGGCTCGCCGCAGCCGCTGTCATTGCGAACCGTCTTTCAAACGATACTCGGCAGAACGCGCATGCGCCTGCAACCCCTCGCCGTAAGCCAGTTCCGCCGCGACTTTGCCCAGTGTCTGGGCGCCGGCCTCGCTGATGTTAATCATGCTGGAACGCTTCTGGAAATCGTAGACCCCGAGCGGCGACGAGAAACGCGCCGTGCGTGAAGTCGGCAACACGTGATTCGGTCCGGCACAGTAATCACCCAGCGCTTCCGATGAAAAACGGCCGAGGAACATAGCGCCGGCATGACGGATCCGGTCAGCCCACTGCTGCGGATTCCCGGTCGAGATTTCCAGATGCTCGGCGGCGATATGGTTGGCGATTTCGCAGGCTTGTTCCAAGTCGCGCACCTTGATCAGCGCGCCACGATCGGTCAGCGAGGTGCGGATCACTTCGTGCCGCGGCATCAATGGCAATTGCCGGTTGATACTGGCTTCCACTGCCGCGATATAGTCGGCGTCAGGACACAGCAGGATCGATTGCGCCAATTCGTCATGTTCGGCTTGCGAAAACAGATCCATGGCGATCCAGTCGGGATCGGTAGTGCCGTCGCAGATCACCAGGATTTCCGACGGCCCGGCAATCATGTCGATGCCAACCGTGCCAAACACGCGGCGCTTGGCGGCAGCCACATAGGCGTTGCCGGGGCCGACGATCTTGTCGACTTGCGGAATGCTGGCGGTACCGTATGCCAGCGCCGCCACGGCTTGCGCACCGCCGATGGTGAATACGCGATCGACGCCGGCGATGGCGGCTGCTGCCAGCACCAGCGGATTCTTGATGCCGTCCGGGGTCGGCACCACCATGATGATTTCCTGCACACCGGCGACCTTGGCTGGAATCGCATTCATCAGCACCGATGAAGGATAAGCCGCCTTGCCACCGGGAACATAGATGCCGACGCGGTCCAGCGGCGTGACTTTCTGCCCCAATACGGTACCGTCGGCTTCGGTGTAACTGAAGCCATCCGAACCGCATTCGATTTTCTGGCGCTCATGGTAGGCGCGCACACGGTCGGCTGCGGTTTGCAAGGCGCTGCGGCGTTCCGGCGGCAGCTGAGCCAATGCATCTTGCAATTCCTGCTGGTCGATTTCCAACGCCGTCACGCTGCTGGCGCTGAGGCGATCGAAGCGATTGGTGTATTCCAGCACGGCGGCGTCGCCGCGCGCTTTGACATCGGCCAGGATCCGCGCTGCGGCCTGATCGATGGCTTCATCTTCGCCAGCTTCAAAGGCCAGCACGGCTGTCAGCTGCGCCTGGAAATCCGGCTGCGCCGCATCGAGTTTTCTGATTGCTATGCTCATGTTGCTTCCGTTGTTTCCGTTGCGTCCGGTTTGCCGGTTGCGGCATCAAGCCACAGCCGGGCTTTACAGTCAGGTTTTATTTCGTCGAAGCTTTTTCGAATGCATCCAGAATCGGTTGCAACCGTTCACGCTTCAGTTTCAAGGCCGCCTGGTTGACCACCAGCCGCGATGAGATATCCATGATGTGTTCGACTTCGACCAGATTATTGGCGCGCAGAGTGCCGCCGGTGCTGACCAGGTCGACAATCGCATCGGCCAGCCCGACCAGCGGTGCCAGTTCCATCGAACCGTACAATTTGATCAGGTCGACGTGCATGCCTTTGGCCGCGAAGTGTTCACGCGCGGTCAGCAGGTATTTGGTGGCAACCCGCAACCGCGCGCCCTGGCGGATCGCGCTGGCGTAGTCGAAGCCGGCCGAAACCGCCACCGACATGCGGCATTTTGCGATCTCCAGGTCGATCGGCTGATACAAGCCCTCGCCGCCATGCTCCAGCAACACGTCCTTGCCGGCCACGCCGAAATCGGCGGCGCCGTACTGCACGTAGGTTGGCACGTCAGAAGCGCGGACGATGATCACATTCACTTGCGGATCGTTAGTCGGCAGGATCAGCTTGCGCGAGGTTTCCGGATCTTCTGTGACCTCGATGCCAGCCGCTTTCAGCAGCGGCAAGGTTTCTTCAAAGATGCGGCCTTTGGACAAGGCCAAGGTTAACTTCTGGCTCATTTGATTCTTTCGATATTCGCGCCGACCGCCGACAACTTGCGTTCCATCTGGTCGTAACCGCGATCCAGATGATAAACACGCTCGATCAGGGTTTCGCCCTGCGCCACCAGGCCGGCGATCACCAGCGAAGCCGAGGCGCGCAAGTCGGTCGCCATGACCGGCGCACCGACCAGCTTGTCGACGCCTTTGATAATGGCGGTATTACCCTGCACATCAATAGCTGCGCCGAGGCGATTCATTTCCTGCACGTGCATGAAGCGATTTTCAAAGATCGTTTCAGTAACATGGCTGGTGCCTTCGGCAACGCTGTTCATGGCCATGAACTGCGCTTGCATGTCGGTCGGGAAGCCCGGGTATTCGGTAGTACGGAAACTGACTGCCTTTGGCCGCGCCGCCATCTGCACGCGAATCCAGTCATCGCCGGAAGTCAGGATCACGCCCGCTTCACGTAATTTGTCGAGTACGGCATCGAGGATGTGGCTACGGGTGTTCTTCAACATGACGTCGCCGCCAGTTGCCGCTACTGCGCACAAGAAGGTACCGGTCTCGATACGATCCGCAATCACTGCATGCTCTGCGCCGTGCAGCTTGTCCACGCCTTGAATCGTCAGGCGATCGGTACCGATGCCGTCGATCTTCGCGCCCATCGCCACCAGTAAATTAGCCAGGTCGGTGACTTCAGGTTCGCGTGCAGCATTTTCCAGAACGGTCTCGCCATCAGCCAGGGTCGCTGCCATCAACAGGTTTTCGGTGCCGGTGACGGTGATCATGTCGGTAACTACGCGGGTACCCTTGAGCTTCTTGGCCTTGGCATGGATGTAGCCGGCTTCGATCGAAATCTCTGCGCCCATCGCTTGCAAACCTTTGATGTGCTGATCGACCGGACGCGAACCGATGCCGCAACCGCCCGGCAACGATACGCGTGCTTCGCCAAAACGTGCCAGCAGCGGGCCCAGCACCAGGATCGATGCGCGCATGGTTTTCACCATTTCGTACGGCGCTTCCAGATTGGTAATGGCGTCGCCTTGCAACGTCACGAAATGGCCGTCCTGGGTCGCCTTCAATCCCATCTGGCGCAACAGCTTCAATATGGTCGATACATCGTGCAGGTTCGGCACGTTGCTCAGATGCAGCTGATCTGAACTCAACAAACCCGCACACAGGATAGGCAGCGCCGCGTTTTTTGCGCCGGAAATGGTGATTTCGCCGGAAAGACGGTTGCCGCCTTGTATCAATAATTTATCCATTATTACTTCTCGCTGAAATTATTAGTTGCATCTTGCAGCGTGGGCAAAAAACTTGCCCACCCTGCTTCTTAGTTATTGTCTTGAAATTCTTCGGGTGTCAGCGTCTTCATCGACAGCGCATGAATCTCTTCGCGCATGCGGTCGCCCAATGCTGCGTATACGATCTGATGACGTTGTATCGGGCGCTTGCCGGCAAACGCTGCCGACACGATCACCGCCTTGAAATGCTGGCCGTCGCCCTCGACTTCCAGATGCGAGCAGTCGAGGCCGGCGGCGATGTAACTTTTAACGAGATCGGGTGTAGGGAACATAATTTTTTACCGGCTAACTGAACAAATGTGAACAAACTGAATGAATCGAAACGTATTGGCCCGCTTATCGGCAGATCTTAATGGCGCAGCTTGTAGCCGCGTTTCAGCATCTGCACCGCCAGAGTCGACAGCAGCGCCAGCGAGATGCAAATCACCGCGAGGCTGATCAGCGGATTGATATCCGACTGGCCGAAGAAGCCATAGCGGAAACCATCGATCATATAAAAGAACGGGTTCAAATGCGACACGGCTTGCCAAAATGGCGGCAATGACTTAATCGAATAAAATACACCGGCAAGAAAGGTCAGCGGCATGATCAGGAAATTCTGGAAAACCGCCAGTTGATCGAACTTGTCCGCCCAGATGCCTGCGATCAAACCCATGGTGCCAAGCAACGCTGCGCCGAGGAAAGCAAAAATCACAATCCACCATGGCGCCACAAAGGACAGATTGCCAAACCAGGCCGTGATCACGAATACGCCGAAACCAACCGCAACACCGCGTACCACGGAGGCCAGTACATAACCGCCATACAACTCCCAGTGCGACAACGGCGGCAACAGGATAAACACCAGATTGCCGGTCATTTTCGACTGTGTCAACGACGACGAGGTATTGGCGAAGGCATTTTGCAACACACTCATCATGACCAGGCCGGGAATCAGGAACGCCGTGTATTGCACGCCTGGATAAACTTCGACGTGATCTTTCAGCGTGTGGCCGAAAATCAGCAGGTACAGCAAGGCTGTCAGGATCGGCGCACCGACGGTTTGCGTCGCTACTTTCCAGAAGCGCAGCACTTCCTTGTAAAACAGCGTTTGGAAACCGACCATCATTTGACCCCGCCTGCGTTGTATTCGTCAGCGTAGACATTGAAGCCGTTGGCGCTGACCTTGCTATCCATGATCTGCAGGAACACGTCCTCCAGGTCAGCCTGTTGCAGCTGCATGTCTTCAATCACTGCGCCAGCATGGCGCAAGGAAGCGAGGATCGGTTCGACATCGGCATATTCGTTAACGCGCAAGGCGAACCTGCCGCCGTCTGCGTGCAAAACCAAATGATGCAAAGCTTCCGGCAGACTACCGCTGGACAACTGGATCAGCAACTGCGAACCGGCAATCCGCTTGATCAGCGCTGACGTGGTATCGAGCGCCACCACCTGCCCCAGCTTGAGCATGGCGATGCGGTTGCACTGTTCCTGCGCTTCTTCCAGATAATGCGTAGTCAAGACTACGGTGTGGCCTTCGCGATTCAGGCGCGAAATGAAACGCCATAAGGTTTGTCGTAATTCAACATCAACCCCCGCGGTCGGTTCATCCAGCACGATTACCGGTGGTTTGTGCACCAGCGCCTGTGCTACCAGCACCCGCCGCTTCATGCCGCCCGACAGCGCGCGCATGTTGGTATCGGCCTTGTTGGTGAGGTCGAGGTTTTCCATCACCTCGTCGATCCATTTGTCGTTATTCTTCAAGCCGTAATAACCGGACTGCATGCGCAAGGTTTCGCGCACTGTGAAAAACGGATCGAATACCAGCTCTTGCGGCACCACGCCAAGATTGCGGCGCGCGGCGCGATAGTCGCTGACGACATCGTGGCCGTGAATCGTGACATTGCCGGAATCCGGCCGGTTGAGGCCGGCGATGATCGAAATCAAGGTGGTTTTGCCGGCGCCGTTAGGGCCCAGCAAACCGAAGAATTCGCCTTCTTCGATGGTCAGGGAAACGCCACCCAGTGCCTGCAAGGACTGGTAACGTTTCTTGACGTTGGTGATTTGAATGGCCGCCATAGTGCCTTGCTAAATATTCTTAAATTGGGGACGCCGCAGCAATGTCGACGATTCGTTGACGATTCTGCTGCCGATTCCGTCTCTGGAGCCATCCTGGCCCCAGATAAGTGGCGTAACCCTTGATTATATTGGATTTTTGCTGCGAGGGCCGGGCGACAACGACAAACCCGGCATGCTAAGAAGGAGAGGAAAGGTAAAGCTCAATGATGCAATGTACTGGCGGCAACAATCACCGTCGCAGGCGCCAACAATTCTGTCACACCATACAAATCGATCAGGCTTTCCAGATTGGCGGGCAAACTGGAGAAATGCAGGGTCAGCCCTTGATTCAGGGCTGCACATTGCCATGCCAGCAAGGTGGCAACAGCGGCCGAATCGACCGCCACCACGTCGCACAGGTCAATCTCGGTTTCACCACCGGCGATCGCACGCAATCCCTCTTCCAGAGTGACTTTGGCGTTACCGACAGTGAGCGAGTGAGATGGCCTGAACATGATAGTCAATCAACAAATTGCATAAAAACCAGCTAAATAAGGGGAAAGGTGGCTTTTGCCACCCTGGAGCGGCATTCCGACTCTTCCCCGACCTTATTTATTTCTTGGCGGCGCGCGCCTTGTTCTTGTCCGACAGCACCTTGATCAAGCCATCAATGCCGGATCTGCCGATTTCGGACGCAAACGAACCCTTATATGACTCAACGAGCCAAGCCCCCAATACGTTGACATCATAAATCTTCCAGCTTGTACCAGCCTTTTCCATACGGTAATTGAGCTGGATCGGCTCGCCGCGCGGCTGGATCACCTGTGAACGCACTTCGACGTCGGTATCGGCCGGGTCGCTGCGCATCGGCTTGAAATCAATCTTCTGATCGCGCACCTGCGAAAGGGCGCCGGAGTAGGTATAGATCAGCAAGCTACGGAACTGGGCAATCAGTTGTTTCTTCTGATCATCAGTTGCGTCGCGCCAATAGCGACCCGCCGCCAGGGAAGTCATGCGCTCGAAGTCGACATACGGGATGATCTTTTCTTCAACCAGCGCCAGGATGCGTTGCTGATTGCCGCCCTGGATGCTTTTGTCGTTCTTGGCAGTATCCAGCACATCCTGGCTGATGCGCTTGACCAGCGCGTCAGGTGCTTCTTGCGCCTGTGCCGCTGCAGTGAATAACAGACTGCCGACAGTCAGCGATAGCGCCAGGTATTTTTTAAAAATTTTCATAAGTTTTTTAACAATCTTAGTAGTTGTTAGAGGACAAGAGAATGCGCCTCAGACGCGCTATATATTGGTTCTGAGACGGTAATTTCAAGCGTCGGTTCCAACCGACGCCCGCAATCATTCCATAATCGTTATTCGTTAGTCGACTTGGACTTGGCCGGCTTATCTGCCTTATCTGCCTTGTCCCCTGTGTCGTTATCATCAGCGTTGCCGCGAATCTGGCTTTGACGGCGTTGTGTATACGCATCGCGCACGAACTCATACTTGTCCAGGGCGGCACCTTCCAGCAGGTCGCCTGCATCCAGCAGATTTGCACGCTTGTCGATCAAACGTACCACAGAACCCGTATTGCGCCAGCGGACCGGGTATTTGTACGACCATATGTCGCCGTAAAAATCCACCGGCATTGCTGCCGTGTCACGAATATTCGATGGCCCGAACAGCGGCAGCACCAGATAAGGACCGGAGCCGACACCCCATTTGCCCAGGGTCTGGCCGAAATCTTTGTTGTGTTTCTGCAAGCCGGCTTCCGAGCTGATATCCAGCAAACCACCCAAGCCGAGCGTTGAGTTAACCGCAACCCGCATCACGTCCGACGTACCGTCTGCAACATTCCCTTGCAAGAAGCCGTTAACCGAACTCCAGACATCGCCCAGGTTACCGAAGAAATTGTTGACGCCGGTCTGCACAAAGCTTGGCAACCAGTTCCGGTAAGCGGTAGCAACTGGTTTCAGGGCTACCTTGTCAAGCGTATCGTTGAAGCTGAACATGGCACGGTTAAAGCCCTCCAGCGGGTCTTGCGGATTGCTGGTGGTGGCGCAGCCGGCCAGCGTTGCAACCAGGGCCAGCGAGCCCATACGATTCATGATTTTCATTGTTCTGTATCCTTTACATCTGCGGCTTTGCTGTACAAGAACTGGCTGATCAGGTTCTCCAGCACAATCGCAGATTGTGTTAATTTAATACGATCGCCGGCAGCCAGGTTCTTGGTGGCGCCACCTGCCTCGATACCGATATATTGCTCACCCAACAAGCCTGCTGTCAGGATCTTGGCCGAACTATCTTCTGGAAACTGGTAGCGCTCGTCCAGATTCAAGGTCACCACTGCCTGGAAATTCTTGTCGTCGAAATTGATCGATGCAACCCGTCCGACCACCACTCCGGCGCTTCTGACCGAAGCGCGCACTTTCAAGCCGCCGATATTGTCGAATTTAGTCACTACCGGATAGGTTTTGTTGAACGTAGAGCTGCTAAGGTTGCCGGCTTTCAACGCCAGAAAACCCAAAGCCAGTATCCCGACCAACACAAATATGCCTACCCATACGTCTACGGTTTTTTGTTGCATGATTCATCACCTTAAAAATACCACCTGAGGCGAACAATCCCCCAAGAAAATAGTAACGAGAAGTAAAGCTCTCCGCGAAAGCGCGCTGTTGCTGATTACCTTGCGCGCGAATAATCAGCGAAACTAATCAACGCAGCTAATCAACGCAGTTAATCAATTAAACATCAACGCCGTCAGCAGGAAATCCAGCGCCAATACCGCCAGTGAGGAAATCACGACGGTGCGTGTGGTTGCCCTGGAAACACCTTCCGGTGTCGGCTTTGCTTCATATCCTTGCCATACTGCGATAAAGGTTGCCGCGACGCCAAACACTATACTTTTCAAGACGCCGTTGGCGATATCCTGCCAAACATCTACCCCGCCCTGCATTTGCGACCAAAACGCTCCTTCATCGACGCCGATCAGTTTGACCCCGACCAGGTAGCCGCCGAATATACCCAGCGCGCTGAACAAGGCTGCCAGCATCGGCATCGCCACCACACCGGCCCAGAAGCGCGGCGCCACCACCCGTTGCATAGGGTCGACCGCCATCATTTCCATTGCCGACAATTGCTCACCGGCTTTCATCAAGCCGATTTCCGCAGTCAGGGAAGTACCCGCGCGGCCGGCGAACAGCAGTGCGGTTACGACCGGCCCCAGTTCACGTACCAGCGACAGCGCCACCAGCAGACCCAGCGCCTGTTCGGAACCATATTTATTGAGCGTGTAATACCCCTGCAGACCCAGTACGAAACCGACAAACAATCCCGATACACCAATAATGACCAGCGAGTAGTTGCCGATGAAATGGATCTGGTCGGTAATCAGCCGAGGGCGCCGCCAGAGGCCGCCAGAGGCGCGCAAAATCGCAAAAAACATCCGTGCAGCCGCACCCAGGCCGGTAACCGACTCACGCAAGGTACGCCCGACGGCGGCAAGAGAACTGGTTACAAATTTAGTTACAGCATCAAGCATATCTAGCATCAAGCGCGCCCCTTCAATCCTAGATCCTCGGACAACGACTTGCCAGGATAGTGGAACGGCACCGGACCGTCCGGTTCAGCGTTGACGAATTGTTTCACGTACGGATGAGTCGATACCCGCATTTCTGCCGGTGTACCCTGCGCCACGATTTCCCCTTGCGACAGGAAATAGACGTAGTCGGCAATGCCAAACGATTCATGGACGTCATGCGACACCAGGATACTGGTCGAACCGAGCGCATCGTTGAGCTTGCGGATCAGATTGGCCGTCACGCCCATGGAAATCGGATCCAGGCCGGCGAACGGTTCGTCATACATGATCAGCGACGGATCCAGGGCTATCGCACGCGCCAGCGCCACCCGCCTTGCCATGCCGCCGGAAATTTCTGACGGCTTCAATTGCGCCGCATTGCGCAAGCCAACCGCATTCAATTTCAGCAACACCAGCTTGTTTAACAAATCTGGCGGTAAATCGGTATGTTCGCGCAACGGGAAGGCCACGTTTTCAAAAGCGGTCAGGTCGGTAAACAAAGCACCGCTCTGAAACAGCATGCCCATCTTGCGCCTCAGCACATACAAAGCTGAAGTCGACAACGTGTGCACCGTTTCGCCGTCGACCTTGACGCTACCCGCCTGCGGCCGCAGCTGGCCGCCGATCAGACGCAATATGGTGGTCTTGCCGGAGCCGGAACCGCCCATTACGGCGATCACCTTGCCACGTGCAAAGTCCATGTTGAGACCCGATAAAATCGGCCGCTCACCATAACCAAATTGCAGATCACGAATCTCGACGATATTTGCCACACTGCTCACCGAATAAATCAAAGGAGCTATTGTAGTGCAAATGCGACAATCGTTCAGAGCGTACCAATAGTAGACAGACTGATATGTCCCCCTATTACAACAGTTTGACTATTGCCTGAATGCATGTGCAAAAATCCTGTTGCAGAAAAAAAGCACGCCGGTGTTGCCACTGACATGCTCTTTCTCTGTTTGCTGCGCAACCGCTGGTGAATTGCGGTTGCTATTGCAGTTGATTTATCAGCGTGGTAAAACCGAAGCTCCCATCAGGAATTCGTCGACTGCGCGCGCGCATTGACGGCCTTCGCGGATCGCCCATACCACCAGCGACTGGCCGCGACGCATGTCGCCCGCCGCAAACACTTTATCGACCGAAGTCTTGTAGCAGCCGTCGCCGTCGGTAGTGGCCTTGGCGTTACCGCGTGCATCCTTGTCGACGCCAAACGCCTCCAGCACCTGCTGTACCGGCGAGACGAAACCCATCGCCAGGAATACCAGGTCAGCCTTCATTTCGAATTCCGAATTCGGCACTTCCTGCATCTTGCCGTCTTTCCACTCGACGCGAGCGGCAATCAACTTCTCGACCTTGCCGTTCTTGCCTTCCAGAC
This sequence comes from Collimonas sp. OK607, assembly GCF_900111995.1. GTDB lineage: Bacteria > Pseudomonadota > Gammaproteobacteria > Burkholderiales > Burkholderiaceae_D > Collimonas. The sequence continues at coordinate 116,474 of NZ_FOKF01000009.1, read as the reverse complement.
GCTTGGTGGCCACTGCCCAGTCACGGTCGCAACCTTCTTCATGCGAAGAGGAGGTGCGCAACTTGGTCGGCCAGTACGGCCATACCAGCGGCTTGTTTTCCAGTTCCGGCGGTTGCGGCATCAGTTCGAACTGCTGGATCGATACCGCGCCCTGGCGATTGGAAGTACCGACGCAATCGGAACCGGTATCGCCGCCGCCGATCACCACCACATGCTTGCCACCGGCCAGGATCTGATCCTTGACCTTGTCGCCGGCGTTGATCTTGTTTTGCTGCGGCAGGAAATCCATGGCGAAATGCACGCCCTTCAACTCGCGTCCCGGCACCGGCAAATCGCGTGGCTGCTCAGCACCGCCAGCGATCACTACAGCGTCGAATTCCGCCTTCAGTTCGTCCGGAGAGATGGTTTTCTTGGCCCAGTTGTTCACATTGGACGGGAAATCCTTGCCGACCAAAACGCCGGTGCGGAAAGTTACGCCTTCTGCTTCCATCTGTTCGACACGACGATCGATGTGCGATTTTTCCATCTTGAAATCAGGAATACCGTAACGCAACAAGCCACCGATCCGATCGCTCTTTTCAAACACGGTGACGTCATGCCCGATACGCGCCAGCTGCTGCGCCGCCGCCATACCTGCTGGCCCAGAACCAACTACCGCAACTTTTTTACCGGTTTTAACCAATGGCGGTTGCGGCACGACCCAGCCGTTTTCCCAACCCTTGTCGACGATGAAATGCTCAATCGACTTGATGCCTACCGGATCGCTGTTGATGCCCAATGTGCACGCGCTTTCGCATGGCGCAGGGCAGATACGGCCGGTAAATTCTGGGAAATTGTTGGTCGAATGCAGAGTCTCGAGCGCCTCGTGATAAGCACCGCGATACACCAGGTCATTCCAGTCGGGAATGATGTTATTCACCGGGCAACCGTTGTTGCAGAATGGAATACCGCAATCCATGCAACGCGCGCCCTGGGTCTTGGCATCGCTATCGCTCAGACTCAGGATGAATTCCTTGTAATGCTTCTTACGTGCCAGCGGCGCTTCATACGTTTCGCCGACCCGCTGAAACTCCATAAAACCCGTTACTTTTCCCATTTTTCACTCACATTTTCTCTGCAGGACGCACCGTGATCGGGTAAAACCGATGTCCGGCGCGTCCTTATCGTTACTTGGTTTAGGCGCTTGTGTCCGCTGTCGCTTAGCTAATTACATGCTCACTTACGCGACGACTTTTTCCTTGGCCGGCGTGACGTTGCGGACCGCATTCAACTCGCTCAGTGCCCGCTTGTATTCAGTCGGGAACACTTTGACGAATTTGCCGCGCGAGGCAACCCAGTTGTCCAGCAAGTTGCGAGCGCGCGTGCTGCCGGTGTACTTGAAGTGACGCTCGATCAAACCTTTCAAGATCGCTTCGTCAGCCTGTACTTCACCACCGCGCACGGTGCTGTGCCAGATCGCTTTGTCGATCGTGGCTTCTTGCTCGCCTTGGCTCAACACCGGTTCCAGCGTCACCATCGCCATATTGCATTGCGCGGCAAATGTGCCGTCCGGATCGTAGACATAAGCCAGGCCGCCAGACATGCCGGCGCCAAAGTTACGGCCGGTTTCGCCCAGCACCACCACTGTGCCGCCGGTCATGTATTCGCAACCATGATCGCCGGTGCCTTCAACCACTGCAATCGCACCCGAGTTACGCACTGCGAAGCGCTCGCCGGCGACGCCGTTGAGGAAAGCCTCGCCGGCAATCGCACCGTACAGCACCGTGTTACCGGCGATGATGTTGTCGACCGCACGACCGCGGAACTCAGTGTTCGGACGCACGATAATGCGGCCGCCGGACAGTCCCTTGCCGACATAGTCATTACCCTCGCCAACCAGATCCAGTGTCACGCCGTGCGCCAGGAACGCGCCTGCCGACTGGCCTGCGGTACCTTGCAACTGGATATGGATGGTGTCGTCGGGCAGGCCCTCATGACCGTACTTCTTCGCGACTTCGCCTGACAGCATGGCGCCGACGGTACGGTTCAGATTCTTGATCGGCGAGATGAATGAGACGCGCTCGCCCTTGTCCAGCGCGGCCTTGGCTTGTGTGATCAGCTTGTGATCAAGCGCCTTGTCCAGACCGTGATCCTGCTCTTCGGTGTGGTAATACACGCCACCTTCAGGCAATGCAGGCTGATAGAAAATACGGCTGAAATCCAGGCCCTGTGCTTTCCAGTGCGTGATCGCCCGCGACTTGTCCAGCAAATCGGCGCGGCCGATCAGTTCGTTGAAACTCCGGATGCCCAGCGAGGCCATGATCTGGCGCACTTCTTCGGCAATGAAGAAGAAGAAGTTGACCACGTGCTCAGGCTTGCCGGAGAACTTGGCGCGCAGTACAGGATCTTGTGTCGCAACGCCGACCGGGCAGGTATTCAGATGGCATTTGCGCATCATGATGCAACCTTCAACCACCAGCGGTGCGGTAGCAAAACCGAACTCATCCGCGCCCAGCAACGCACCGATCACAACATCGCGGCCAGTCTTCATCTGACCGTCGGCCTGAACCCGGATACGGTTACGCAAACCGTTCAGGACCAGCGTTTGCTGGGTTTCCGCCAGACCCAGCTCCCATGGGGAGCCGGCATGTTTGATCGACGACAAAGGCGAAGCGCCGGTACCGCCGTCATGGCCTGCGATTACCACGTGATCCGACTTGGCTTTTGCCACGCCGGCAGCCACGGTGCCGACACCCACTTCGGACACCAGCTTGACCGAAATCGAGGCACGCGGATTGACGTTTTTCAGATCGTGAATCAGCTGCGCCAAATCTTCGATCGAATAAATATCATGATGCGGCGGCGGTGAAATCAAGCCAACGCCAGGTACAGAGAAACGCAACTTGGCGATGTACTCGGATACTTTGTGACCTGGCAACTGGCCGCCTTCGCCGGGCTTCGCGCCCTGCGCCATCTTGATCTGGATCTGATCGGCCGAAATCAGGTATTCCGCGGTCACGCCGAAACGTCCGGACGCCACCTGCTTGATGCGGGAGCGCAGCGAATCGCCGGCTTGCAACGGGATATCGACTTCGATGCGATCTTTACCAATCACCGACGCCAGGGTTTCGCCTTGCTTGATCGGGATGCCCTTCAATTCCTGGCGATAGCGGTTCTCGTCCTCGCCGCCTTCGCCGGTGTTGGACTTGCCGCCGATACGATTCATCGCCACTGCCAGCGTGGCATGTGCCTCAGTCGAAATCGAGCCGAGCGACATCGCACCAGTCGCAAAACGCTTGACGATTTCCTTGGCCGATTCAACTTCATCCAGCGGAATCGCCTTGCTTGGATCGATCTTGAATTCAAACAAACCGCGCAAGGTCATGTGACGCTTGGACTGATCGTTGATCAGCTGGGCGTACTCTTTATAGCTGTTGAAGTTGTTGGCACGGGTCGAGTGCTGCAGCTTGGCGATCGCGTCCGGTGTCCACATGTGTTCTTCGCCGCGGACACGGTATGCATATTCGCCGCCGGCGTCGAGCGCATTGGCCAGTACCGGATCGTCGCTGAATGCAGCGCGATGCAGGCGCAAAGCTTCTTCCGCCACTTCAAACACGCCGATGCCCTCGACATTCGACGAAGTGCCCTTGAAGTACTTCTGGGTCATGCTCTTGTTGAGGCCGATCGCTTCGAAAATCTGCGCGCCGCAATACGACATGTAAGTCGAAATACCCATCTTCGACATGACTTTCAGCAAGCCCTTGCCGATCGCCTTCTGGAAGTTGTAGATCGCTTTTTCCGGCGACAATGTGCCAGGCAAGCCGTGCGCCAGTTCGGTCAAAGTATCCATCGCCAGGTAAGGATGGATAGCTTCGGCGCCGTAACCGGCCAGCAGTGCAAAATGATGTGTCTCGCGCGCCGAACCGGTTTCGACCACCAGGCCGGTTGAAGTGCGCAGGCCCTTGCTCACCAGATGCTGGTGAATCGCGGAAGTGGCCAGCAATGCTGGAATCGCCACTTGCTCGGCATCGACCTTGCGGTCCGATACGATCAGGATGTTGTGGCCGGACTTGACAGCATCGACCGCCTTGGCGCACAACGATGCCAGACGCGCTTCAATGCCTTCCTTGCCCCACGCAACCGGATAGCAGATGTTCAATTCATACGATTTGAACTTGCCGCCGGTATGGGCGCCGATATTGCGCAACTTGGCGATATCGTCGTAGTTCAGGATCGGTTGCGTGACTTCCAGACGCATCGGTGGATTGATGTTGTTGGTATCCAGCACGTTCGGCTTCGGTCCGATGAAGGACACCAGCGACATCACCATCGCTTCGCGAATCGGATCGATAGGCGGGTTGGTGACCTGCGCGAACAATTGCTTGAAGTAGTGATACAGCGTCTTGTTCTTGTTGGACATGACTGCCAGCGGCGAGTCGTTACCCATCGAGCCGATTGCCTCTTCAGCGCCGGCAGCCATCGGCGACATCAGGAACTTGATGTCTTCCTGGGTGTAGCCGAACAGTTGCTGACGATCCAGCAGAGGAATGGTCGAACCTGATTCGGACGGCTCCGCTTTCAGCTCGTCCAGCTTGACCCGCACCGATTCAATCCATTGCTTGTATGGTTTTGCGTTGGCAAAGGTGTCTTTCAATTCCTTGTCATCGATGATGCGGCCGGCGTCGAGGTCGATAAGGAACATCTTGCCCGGTTGCAGACGCCATTTCTGGATGATCTTGGATTCCGGAATCGGCAATACGCCGGATTCGGAAGCCATCACCACGAAGTCGTCGTCGGTGACGATATAACGTGCCGGACGCAAGCCGTTACGGTCTAGCGTACCGCCGATATGACGGCCATCGGTAAACGCCATCGCTGCAGGGCCATCCCATGGCTCCATCATCGCAGCGTGGTATTCATAGAACGCACGGCGGTTGTCATCCATGGTCGTGTGGTTTTCCCACGCTTCCGGAATCATCATCATCATCGCTTGCGCAATCGGATAGCCAGCCATCAGCAACAGCTCAAGCGCGTTGTCGAAACAAGCGGTATCGGACTGGCCTTCATAGATCAGCGGGAACAATTTTTTCAGATCGTCGCCCAGCACGGCCGACTTCATCACGCCTTCGCGTGCACGCATCCAGTTGAAATTGCCTTTGACGGTGTTGATCTCACCGTTATGCGCCAACAGACGATACGGGTGAGCCAGCGGCCATTCAGGGAAAGTATTGGTGGAGAAGCGTTGATGCACCAGCGCCAGCGCCGACAAGCAGCGTGGATCTTGCAGATCCTTGTAATACACGCCAACCTGGTCCGCCAGCAGCAAGCCCTTGTAGACCACGGTACGCGCCGACATCGACGGCACAAAGAATTCCTTGCCATGCAACAGGTTCAACGCCTGGATCGCGTGGCCGGACGATTTGCGGATCACATATAACTTGCGCTCGAGCGCGTCGGTCACCATGATGTCCGGGCCGCGGCCGATAAAGATCTGGCGGATCACCGGCTCCTTATCGCGCACAGTCGGCGACATCGGCATCTCGATATCCACCGGCACATCGCGCCATCCCAGCACGACCTGGCCTTCGGCCAGCACCGCACGTTCGATTTCCTGTTCGCAAGCGATACGGGATGCGTTCTCTTTTGGCAAGAACACCATACCGACGCCGAATTCGCCCGGTGGCGGCAAGGTCACGCCCAGCTTTGCCATTTCTTCGCGATAGAACTGGTCCGGCACCTGGATCAGGATCCCGGCGCCATCGCCCATCAGTTTATCCGCACCGACCGCACCCCGATGATCCAGATTCTTCAGGATCAGCAAACCCTGCTCAATGATCGAGTGGCTCTTCTTGCCTTTGATATGGGCGATAAAACCGACGCCACAGGCATCGTGCTCATTAGCCGGATCGTATAAACCTTGCGCTTGCATAACGTTGCTCCACCACTTTGAGAGTAAGGACATTAAGAATAGTGCAGACCGCACCAGACTTCAATCACAATAAATGGGGTCAGAGTCAAATTAAGCAGATTGGTTTTTGCACCAAAATTAAATAGGGACAGAGTCAATTCGGTGCGTTTGACGCCTTTAATTTCCAACGTGAAACTTTTTTATTTGCGCTCTGGCGGCAGATCTGCCACATCGGGCTGTGCCTTGAAAGGCCGCCCACGCTTGCCAGGCCGCACTCTGAGACTGCCCTGCTTCTCGAGATTTGCTTTGAATTTTTCCGAGCCCAACGCCCAACCCTTGTTCGTAGCATCCATCAACTGCTGCGCCTGGTCGGATGTAAGTGCTTGCTCTGCCATTTGCTTATAAGCTGCTTCGCGGTCAAACGGTGTATTGCCCAACGCCCAATAGATCGCGTGATCCACGACTAAAGGATCGGCCTTGACCCCGACATGGTGCAAATAGCTCGACCACGGGTACTCGCCCGGCGTTGCCACAATGCCGGCGCGCACTGGATTCTGGTCGATGTAGCAACTACACAACATGAAATAGCGCTCCGAATCTATTACCGTAGCCCTGTAGCGTCCTTGCCACAAAGTCCCGGCCCGCTCATATTTTTGATTGAAATAGGGCACATAGAAACGCCCTACCCACTGCATCATTTTCGCCAGACCTTCTATATCGGATGGCGTCGCGAGCAGATGTATGTGATTGCTCATCAGTACATAAGCATGGATGGAAACCTTGAATTGCTTGGCAGCATCACGCAGTCGGCCAAGAAAATTCACATAGTCCTCCGTCTCACGAAAGATCGCCTGGCGATCAACGCCACGCTGGATCAAGTGATGCGGCTGGTTGGGAATGACGAGTCGGGGCTGGCGGGCCATGGCAAAAAGGGATCGATGAATAGAGCTTACATTTTACCGATTAATTTGACTCTGACCCCAATTGTTTGGACTTTGAGGCTTCTGCTTGCAGGATCTGGCTTAGGGCGTCGAAGGCTGGGGAGCTGTAGTCTTGGCGGCGGATCAGGTAGGTGGTGACTTTGCCGGCGGGGCCGATGGGGTTGATTGCCAGGCTTTCGGTGGTGTTGTGCAACTCCAGTACGGATCTGGGGGCCAGGGCTATGCCGGCGCCGGCGGCGACGCAGGCTAGCATGGCGTGGTAGGAGCCGAGTTCGAGGATCCGCTCCGGGCGGCGGCCGGGGACGGTGCCTGAGGCTAGCCAGTTTTCGGCGTGGCGACGGTAGGCGCAGCCGTGTTCGAAGGCTATCAGGGTGCGGCTTTGTAAATCGTCGGGGCTGTTTATCGGGGGGTGGCTGCGCGCGGTTAGCACTACCAGCTCTTCGTCATATAGGGGCAGTATGTCAAACAGCGGATCTTCCAACGGGCCAGCTACCAGGGCGGCGTCTAAGGTAAATGCCCGGACCCGGTCGATGAGTTGCTGGGTGGCGCCGGTGCTGAGTTCCAGCTGTACTGCCGGCCACTCTTGGTGGAAACGGGCTAGCGGTATCGGCAGGCGGCTGGCGGCGGTGCTTTCCATCGAGCCGATGCGCAGGCGCCCTTGGGGGACTGCCGGTTGTACCGCTTCGCGTGCTTCGCCGGCCAGATTCAATAGCCGTTCGGCATAGCCGAGCAAGGTTTCGCCAGCTGGTGTCAGCACCATGCGCTTGTGATCGCGCGAAAACAGGGTTACGCCTAGCGAAGCTTCCAGTTGGCGTATGCGGGTCGTCACGTTTGATTGCACCCGGTGCAATTGCTCTGCGGCACGAGTAATGCCGCCCTCGCGGACCACGGTACGAAAAATTTCCAGAGATAACAAATCCATAACTCATCTCAATCAAAGATGGATAACATTTTTATTATTCATTTTTCAGAATGATGCTGTCAAGGTAGCATGTGCAATGCGGCCAGAAAATAATCGATCATGGCTGCCAGCCACCGGTCACCCACCACCCATTTATTCAGGAGCATCAGCATGTCCGACATCGATACAAGCGCAACAGGATTTACGGCAGCGCTCGGCATTCGCTACCCGATCGTGCAAGGGCCAATGAATGGCGGCTCACCGATTGAATTGGTGACGGCTGTCAGCAACGCCGGAGGCCTGGGTTCGTTTGCCGCTGCCTTGCTGTCGCCGGCGGCAATCATCGAGGCCGTGAAAAAAATCCGCAGCCTGACGTCACAGCCGTTCAACGTCAATCTGTTCATCCTGCAGCCGATCCAGCCAAGCGCAGCTGAACTCGATGCCGCGCAAGCTCTGTTGCTGCCGTTCCGCACTTCACTCGGACTCGGCCCGGCGACCAATCCGCGGAAATTCAGCGAAAATTTCCAAGACCAACTGGCAGCCCTGCTGGAAGCGGCGCCCCCCTTTGTCAGCTTCACTTTCGGCATACTCGATGCCACAACGGTGGCGCAATTCCAACGCAAGGGCTGCAAGGTCATCGGCACGGCAACCAATGTCGCCGAAGCGCGCGCCTGGGAACAAGCCGGTGCCGATTTCATCTGCGTCCAAGGCGGCGAAGCCGGCGGCCATCGGGCGACATTTATCGGCGATATCGAACAATCCTGCATTGGCTTGATGACGTTGATTCCACAAGTGGTCGCCGCGGTCAAAATCCCGGTGATCGCCGCCGGCGGCATCATGGACGGCCGCGGCATCGCCGCCGCCATGTTGCTGGGTGCGCAAGCGGCGCAACTGGGCACAGCCTTCCTGGCGAGCCCGGAATCGGGCATAGCGCCAGCCTGGCGAGAACAGCTGGCTAGTGCGACGGACGACAGCACGCGCATGACCCGCAGCTTTTCAGGAAGATATGCACGCGGCATCGTCAATCCGTACATGGAACAGATGCGATCGCACGAAAATGCGGTGCCGGCTTATCCGATTCAAAATGCGCTAAGCGCAGAAATTCGCCAGACCGCTGCTAAACTGGGCCGATCGGAATTCATGTCGCTGTGGGCTGGCCAAGGTGTGGCGATGTCGCGCCCGCTGCCCGCAGCACAGTTGGTCGCAACCCTGGCAGCCGAGCTTCAAGCTATCGGTAACCGCTAGCATCACTAGTCCCAGAGAGAAACGACTTGAGCAAAAATCAGCAACCCACGCCCGCCATGAATGAAGTGGATACGGACCACGACCGCGAAGCCTGGCGCGTAGCATTGGCCGGATTACTGGCGTTGGCAGTCGCGATGGGTATCGGCCGCTTCGCTTTCACGCCGCTGTTACCGATGATGCTGCATGACGGCGTGATCGACCTGGCGGCCGGTGGCTGGCTGGCAACCGCCAACTATGTCGGCTACCTGCTCGGCGCACTGCTGTGCATGGTGCTGCATGTCAGCCCTACCCGCGCCATCAAGACTGGCTTGGTTGCGACCGTCCTGCTGACGCTGGGAATGGGCGTATTGCATTCGCCGACATTGTGGCTGCTGTTGCGCACATTGGCAGGGATTGCCAGCGCCGGGGTATTTGTATACGGATCCGGATGGTGCTTGCAACGCCTGGCGCAATTAAAGGCGCCAGCGCTCGGCGGCATCATTTACTGCGGTCCGGGAATCGGTATTCTCATCACGGGTCTGGCGACCAGCGCGATGGTAACGCAACACTGGCGGGCTGAACACGGCTGGCTATTGTATGGATTGCTGGCATTGATACTGACGACGCTGGTATGGCCGACCTTCGCGGGATCGGCTGCTGCGACGGCCACGCCGACACCGGCAGCACATGGCCTGGAACCAGCACAAGTCACGCGCCAGACGCGCGGCCTGACTCTCGCTTACGCGCTGGCCGGCTTCGGCTATATCATCACAGCGACCTTCCTGCCAGTGATCGCACGGCAGGCCTTGCCTGGTTCGAACTGGCCGGATTTATTCTGGCCCTTGTTCGGCATATGCGTTTCCATCGGCGCACTGCTGGCAACCAGATTGCCAACCCACTGGGATAACCGGCTGTTGCTGGCCGCCTGTTATCTGCTGCAAGCATGCGGCATCCTGATCGGCATAGTCTCGCCCAGCGTCACTGGCTTTGCACTCGGCAGCATCTTGCTCGGCATGCCGTTTACCGCGATCACTTTATTCGCAATGCGCGACGCCCGCCGCCTGCGCGGCGATCATGCGCGCAGCTTGATGGGAATGTTGACTGCTGCGTATGGCGTGGGACAAATCATTGGGCCGCCACTAGCGACGCGCCTGGTGCGGAGCAGCGGCAGCTTCACCTCGTCACTGAGCGTGGCGGCATTGGCGTTGCTAGCGGGCGCCGTGTTATTAGGTGCAATGTACAGACACAACCGCAAACAAGCCGGCTAACATTACGGCACACTATTCCGCAGAAAACTCGGCGGCCGCCTTGGCCGCCCACAGTGCCTTGTTATAGGAATCGAACGGCACATCGTAACTATCGATTGCACCATTCTCACCAACAAAATGCGTCCACCAACCGGCATCGTCCTGGACCAGGGCGATGTCGCCGGCGGCGCAATGTTCAGCTATCGTCTCGCCCGCCGCCAGCGTCACGATCTTTGTTTTCCTGTGCTTGATGACGGTAGACATGGGCGGGGAAACAACCTGAAAAACAACGCGAAAAATAACGTGGCGATCAACGGAACGCCGGCTCGCTGAAACTGCGCAACTTGCGGCTGTGCAGCTGTTCGACACCTTGATTGCGCAACAATTCCAGCGCCTTGATGCCGATCTTCAAATGCTGGTTAACCCGCTGCTCGTAAAAACGGTTGGCCATACCAGGTAATTTGATTTCACCGTGCAGCGGCTTGTCCGACACACACAGCAGCGTACCGTAAGGAACGCGGAAACGGAAACCGTTGGCGGCCACCGTAGCGCTTTCCATATCCAGCGCAATTGCACGGCTTTGATTGAAGCGTAATAGAGGCTTGCGATGATCGCGCAGCTCCCAGTTGCGATCATCGATAGAGGCCACCGTGCCGGTACGCATGATGCGCTTCAGTTCATAACCGTCCAGTTGGGTGATGGCAGCCACCGCATCCTGCAATGCCAGCTGCACCTCGGCCAGTGCCGGCACCGGCACCCACAGCGGCAAGTCGTCATCGAGTACATGGTCGTCGCGCACATAGGCGTGCGCAAGTACGTAGTCGCCCATCCGTTGCGAGGTCGATAAGCCGGCGCAGTGACCCAGCATGATCCAGCCGTGCGGGCGTAATACCGCAACGTGGTCGGTAATGGTTTTGGCATTCGACGGACCGACGCCGATATTGATCAGCGTGATACCGGAACCGTCGGCACGCTGCAAATGGTAAGCCGGCATTTGCGGCTGGCGCGCCGGTGCGATACCGGTGAGTGCGCGATCGGAAGGCAGGTCGTCGAGGTTGGCATTCCAGGTGGTCAGATCGCCCGGCTCGACAAATGCCGTGTATTGCTGGCGATAGGCGCGCTGCTCCGGATCGCTGGTGGCTTGCATCAGTTCGCGCCCCATGCGGATGAATTCATCGACATAGAACGCATAGTTGGTAAACAACACATAGCGCTGGAAACGATCGGGGGAAGTCGCTGTGTAGTGCTTCAGCCTGTGCAGCGAATAATCGATACGCGGCGCGGTAAATAAAGCCAGCGGGTGCGGATCGCCCGGCATTTCCTCATACGTGCCGTTGACGATGCGATCGTCCATGGTCGCCAGGTTCGGCAGGTCGAACACATCCGGCAAAGTCCGCAAATGATCCGGATCGAGATTACCTTCGACATGGATGCCTTCGGGGAAGGCGAAGTGCACCGGAATCGGCATGTCGCTGACGCCGACTTCCAACGGCACATCGTGGTTATCGCGCAGCAGTTTGAACTGGCTGACCAGGTAATTTGAGTAGAGTGATGGCCTGGTCAGCGTAGTTTCATAGACGCCCGGGCCAGACACGAAGCCGAAGGACTGACGAGTATCGGCACGGGTGTTGAATTCGGTTGTAACACGTACAAACGGATAGCAGGCGCGCACCCGTTCCGTCATTACTTCGCCATTCGAAAAGCGCTTGAACGCGTCCCGCAACAATGCAGTGTGGTGGTCGTAAATCTCTTGCACGCGCGCGACGGCGGCGTGGGGATCGGTGAATTGCTCAGTGGGGAACATTGAATCTCCGTAGCGATATCTGTACGCCAAACCGGTTGGCGTCATGGCCCGGACAATTTTATCCGGGCCTTACAATTCAATTCTAACGGGATTGGCGCGAGCGTGGGGTGAGAGTCGGATTCGAACGCCAGGGAAAGCACGGTATTACGGCGCAATCTTACTTCAGCAAATCGTATTTGCCTCCTTTTTCGATCGCACGCTTATACGCCGGCCGTGCATGGATCCGTTGTAAAAAGGCGAGCAGGTTCGGCCGGCTGGCATCCAGGCCACCGCGCGATTGCGAAGCTTCCAGCGGAAAGCTCATCTGGATGTCGGCGGCGCTGAATTCTTCGCCGGCAAACCAGGTCGACTTACCCAGTTCGCCTTCCATGAAATCCAGATGCGTCTTGAGTTGCGGATCGATGTAGTTGCGCTGCACGCCGTTCGCTATCGAACGCGCCAGCGGCCGCAGCAGAGCCGGCATCGGCGGCCGCCCCAGGCGTCCGAAGATCAGCTTCATCAGCAATGGCGGCATGGCCGAACCTTCGGCGTAGTGCAGCCAGTAAGTGTAGCGCAGGCGATCCTTGCTGCCCGCCGCCGGAATCAGGCGACCATTGCCATATTGCTGCACCAGGTATTCGATAATCGCACCCGATTCGGCAATCGTGTTATCGCCGTCTGTGATGACTGGTGATTTTCCTAAAGGATGAACCGCTTTCAGTGAAGGCGGTGCCAACATTGTTTTCGGATCGCGCTGATACAGCTTGAGCTCATAATCCAGCCCCAGCTCTTCGAGCAACCAGAGTACGCGCTGTGAACGGGAGTTGTTGAGATGGTGAACAATGATCATGGTCGGCCGGTCCGGTCAAAGGAAAGGGGAAATACAAGGGGAAACCGCAGTTCCCTAGCGTAACCGATTTATCCGGAATGATCCCGTTATACTAAACCTGGGCGGAACTCAGCAAACCCTGGCAAGTGGCGCGCTGCGCATCTGCCGCCGGCAATTTTCCGCAAACAGTATCCAGTTGCAGTCGCAAACGCCCTATTACAGCCTGATGCCTTCCGTCGCCATTCCATGCATTGAGTTTTTTCCCCAGGCGCTCCAGCACTGAACGATTACGTTCGTAGAATGCATTCTGAGTGCCGCCCAGCTCCTGCAACACGCCATGCGCAACCTTTTCTATACGGCTTTCATCCTGCGGCGCCAGTTCCAGCAAACCTGACAAATACGCCACACCCCATTGCAAGCGCGTCGCCGGTCCTTGCGCCGCCTGGTACGCCTGTTCATACCAGTTGATGGCGCCGGTTTTATCGCCACGCTTCCTGGCATTCGAGGCCAGCCTAAGCATAAAATAGTATGGCGCATGCGAACGCTTCAGCTCAGCCTTGAGCAAGCGATCCGAATCGTCCAGCAAACCGGCATCGCTCAAGACATGCGCGCCGGTATTGATCACCGATTGCCGCTCATAGGCGTCGGTGGTTGCACTATCGGCTAGCGCCACGCGTTGCCGCACGTCTTTGAGCAAGGCGGGCGCCAACACGCCGTCCGGAGTATCGATACGCGCCAGTGATACTTGTGCCGCCAAGGCCGATAAGCGATCAGTCCTGGATAACGTCTTATCGCCGGACAAGCGCTGCATGGCGAGATCCCAGGCGGCGATCAATTTTGCGCGGGCCGGTGTTTTCGGCAGCGTGGCCAACTGCACCAGCTCGGCCGGATAGTTGGTAAATATGTCCATATTCTCACGTGCTGTATGGACATCGCTTACCGCCTTCGTCAATTGCGCTGCCGCTGCCGTTTTGTCGACGCTGGCGGCTTCACCCGGTTTAATGTTAGCTGCCGCGACCAATGCGCTCAAGGCCAGGCGATTGGCGGTATCGCCAGGCGGGCAGTTTGCCGCCAGCCGCTTCAGCGTGGACGATAACTCCTTGCTGCTGATCAGTTGCTGCTCGTCGGTATCCCAAGAGTAGTAAGCCAGCAGACGCCATTCGTCCGCCGTCAGCTTGCCGCCGGCAAGGGCGGCCTGCAAGGTTTGCCTGACCGGACGATTGGCGCTAATGCCCAGTGCCAGCGTCTGCAAATAACGGTCGGCGTCGACCTCACCCGGCAAACGGGTAATTTCAGTGCCGTCGGGCTTGAACAGGATCATGGTCGGATAGCCGCGCACCTTGAAACGCTCGCCGAGTTTTTGTGCGCCGGCGCTGTCACCGTCAATATGCACCGGCACGAAGAAACGCGAGCGTTCGATAAAACCTTGCCGGTTAAAAATCGTGGCTTTGACCTGGTTGCATGGCGGACACCAGGTCGCGCCCCAGTACAGGAACAATGGTTTGTTATGCGCTTTGGCGAAGGCGAAAGCTGCATCGACGTCGCCGTCATACCAATTGATGCCGGCCGCCGCCGCAGCAGTTGCGGGCTTTGATTCGGCGGCATTCAAGGCTGTGGACATGGTCGGTAAGGCGGCGCACAGCAGCGTGGCAAACATCGCCGCGGTAGCGGATAAACTCTTCATCTTGTATTCGTCCATCGTGCAAATAGGTAGAGCCGCAACCGGCGTGGCCAGCTGCGGCTATGAGAATATCTTTTACGAACCAAAGTGATAATTGAATTCCAGCCAACCCTGACGACCGTAGGGATTGTAGTTACCTACGGGATAATACGGCCAGCCGGCAGTATTGTCTTGCCTCACGGAATTAAACACATTATTGACGATCAGCGATACCGACGCCCGCGGGTTGATCTGATAACTGGCGCTCAGGTTGACCAATGCGAACGGCGAGATGCGGCGGGTCTGGTCGGCGCTGGGCAAACTGCCGTAACGTGTGACTTGCACGGTGCTGGTCCATTTGTTGCGCAGCCAGGTAACGCTGGCATTGACCTTGGAACCCCAGTCGGGATTCGTCAGTGAATTCAATTCATCTGTATCAGGATCGGCGGCAAACTGCTTGTAGTGATGACTGAGCACCTTGGTGTAATTTGCCTTCAGCAGGAAGTCGCCGACGCCGCCTGCCTTGATACGCCATTTCCCGCTAAAGTCCAGGCCGCTGGTACGTTCCGACGCAGCATTGATCGGATTGACCAGAATATTCTGGATGGCATTCGGATTGAAGATCGCATTGGCCGGGTTACGCTGCACCCGTGCCAGCGCATCGGCGCAGATCGGCGAATTGATGTTCAGCTGGCCGGCACGGCAATTTGCTTCATTGTGCAGAATGGTGTCCGGATCGAGATTGGTGACCAGGTTATCGATCTGGATACGCCAGAAATCGGCCGATATGTCGAAATTGGCACTTGGCGACCACACTACGCCGTAACTCCAGGATTTGCCGTTCTCGGATTTCAGATCCTTGCTGCCGGTCTGAATGTAATTCGCACCCGGTGAATAATTGTTGAACTCACAGCCGGCTAATGCCTGCCCTGCCCGCTGGCAGCGGTAGTAATCGGTCGTCGATGAATAGTAACCGCGGGTGGTGGACGAATAGATGTAATTCATGTCCGGTGCGCGGAAGCTGGTAGCGTAGTTACCGCGGAACAGCAAGGTGTTGGCGGGACGGAATTCGAGCCCGGTGTTGTAGGTGAATTTACCGTCGCTGCGGCCGGCGAAGTTGTACTCGTCGTAACGTCCGGCCACGGTCGCTACCAACTCTTTGATGATCGGTATGTTCAGTTCTGTCCCTAAGGCATAGCGTTGGCGCGAACCGCTGGCGCCGTTTGCAGCTGCCTGGTTGTAGAACACGCCTTGGTTGATCTGCGGATCAGGCGTATTGCTGAAACCCTGGCTGCCGAGCTCAGTCACCGCCGCCACGCGCACCGGTCCGGCGGGCAAGTCGAACAGCTCGCCGTTGGCGCTCAGACTCAAGGTCTGGGTCCAGGATTTATCGCGGCTGATTGCTTCGCCGGTGATCGAGTTGAACTGATCCGGTGTCAGCGGCTGGTATAGTCTTTTCGGATCCGGCGCATAGATGGCGATGCCGTCGGCATCGTAGCCAAGACGCGGCCCGAGGAAAAAACTGTCCACGTTACTCAACAACAGAGGCGTAGTCTTGCGGCTGGTGTAAGCGGAGATGTTGTAAGCCGCTTCATAGTTCCAGCTGCTGGTTGACGGTATATCGCCGCGCACGCCTACCGTCAAGTTGGCCGCGACGTCGTTCCATTTTCGGTTGTAGCGAGTGGCTCCGCCGATTTCTTCCGGCGAAATCCGGCGTGACCAGCTTTCGTTGTTGCCGCTGTTCTGATTGAAAAAATAACTGTTGCTGACTGCTTCGGAGGTCCAGCTGGGACCGCGCGTATTATTTTGCGTAGAGTTAAACCCCAGCATCAGATCGCTGAATAATTCGGTCTTGGCGCTCAACTGATAGCGCAAGCTGCCGAACAGATTTTCGCTTTCGTTCTGGGTCATGGTGGTCCAGTAAGCCGGTTGCGCCTTGCCGCTGCCGCAATACACGCCTGACTTCGACTTCACCCTGACCACGCTGTCGTAGAACAGATTGCCGAGCTGGTCGCAGGTTGCCGCGCCCGGATCGATGTATTTCCCGCTGTCGACGTTCTGCCGCGAAAACACGCGGGTTGGCGTGGTGCCGTCGGATGAAGTGGATGACATGAAGTCGCGCTGACGACTCCAGATCGGCTGGGTCCGGCTTAGCTCTATGCCGAAAAGCCCGGTCAGATTTCCGCTGCTGCCGCCGCCGGTGATTTGAATCCGCTGATTAGAACCGCCGCCGTCCTGTGTACCGCCAGCCTTGACGTTGATGTCTACACCGCTGACCTGCTTTTTCGTAATGATATTGACGACGCCGGCAATCGCATCCGAACCGTAGATGGCCGAAGCACCGCTGTTCAATATCTCAATGCGGTCCACCAGCGCCGATGGAATGTTGGCCAGGTTGACGAAGTTGACCGAGCCGTCATAGGCCACCGGATAGTCTGCAATCCGCCTGCCGTTCAGCAGGATCAAAGTGTGGTTAGGGCCTAACCCGCGCAAGCTGATGGTATTCGCCGCGGGAGTGAAAGTGTTGCCGAAGTCTGCGCCCTGGGTCATGCCGGTATTCTGGGTCTGCGCATTGAGGGCGTCGTAGACATTGCGATAGCCTTGCTTTTCGATATCCTCGCCGGTGATCACGGTTACGCTAGTCGGTCCTTCCTTGCTGGCGCGGGGAATCCGGGAACCCGTGACCAGTACGGGTTTAGTATCGCTGGTGGCTGTGTGAGCGTCGTTATCGTCCGTGGATTGTGCGTAAGCTGTCTGATAGAGATTTGGTGCTGCAATAGCGATCAACAACGCAGTCTGCGCCGGCAGGGTTTTGAATCTGTACATTTATTGCTCATCCTTCCCATATATTCTTTTGTAAAAAACTGTAGCGTTCTTTAATGGGAGTCGAGAATATAGTAGACAGGCGGCAATACAAACTGATGGTTTTACATATCCATATGCGCTATATGCTGTCGCGATTACTTCAGGATTTTTCGCGCTGCCGAAATAATCTGACGAGACAAGTTTTCCATACGCGGCGATTGCACCTTCCAGGTATGCCAGTACAGCGCCAGTTCAAGCGGCTTATTCGGCGCGAGATAAATCATTTCATGCTTGCCGGCACTCGCCTTAAGCAGCAGTTCCGGCACCATGCCGTAACCCAATCCATAGCGAATCGCATTGAAATGCGATGCGGCGCCGGGAACGTAGTGGCACGGATATGCGCCCTCCGGCAAACCCAGTTTGCTCAGCAAGAAAGAAGATTGCAAAGTGTCTTTGTGGGTGTACGCCACCACCGGCGCACTGCGCGCCGCTTTGCGCGTCAAGCCATCTACAAACCAGCGATCGCAAAACGCTTCTGCCGCCACCAGCCAGTAGCGCATCACTCCCAACAGCTCGGCCGAACAGCCGCGCATCGGCTTCGGTTCGGTGCTGATGCAGCCAATGGCCATGCCGGTTTCCAGCAGCGTGTAAGTGTGATCCTGATCTTCTACGGTCAGGTCCAGCAGAACTTTTTCCCGTATCAACAGGTCTGACAAAGCAGGAAAAAACCAGGTGCCTATCGAATCGGCATTCAATGCCAGCACCAGTCGCATTGGCGCATCCTGTTCCACCGCCAACTCTGCCGCCAGATCCGCCTCCAGCATTTGCGCCCGCTTCAGATATTGCATCAGCCTGTGCCCGGTACTGGTAGCGCGCGCAGGACGGCTTCGCACGATCAAGGCATTGCCCAACATGCTTTCAAGTGCATGCACCCGTTGCGATATTGCCGGTGAGGTCAGGTGCAGCCGCACCGCGGCTTGCTCGAAGCTACCGGTTTCGATGACCGCGCGAAAGGCCTCGGTGTGTTTTGGATTCAGGTTGAGATTGAGATTCATGCTGAATTTCCTAAGATAAGAAAAATTTATGAATCATTAATAATACTTAATTTTATTTAACAACTGTTTTATTGCAACCACAATGCACGCTCTTCAGGCCATCCAGCCCGCATCCATCAAAGATTCGGGCGCCCAACTCAACAGGAGCGACAATGAGCCAGCTGGCCAAGCCACCAAAATCCAGGATAATCCGCCTTCTCAAATTCATACTGGGATTTGGTCTCGGGCTGGTGCTGGTCGCCAGCCTTGCCATAGGGTATTGGCTGCATCAGGCATGGCAGCAACTGCCGGCGGTTGACCATCTGGCGCAATATAGTCCGGCATTGCCGTTGCGAATCTATTCCAGCGAAGGTGTGCTATTGGCTGAATACGGCGAAGAGCGCCGCGAATTCCTGCCGATTGCCCAGATTCCTTTGCGTATGCGCCAGGCATTGCTGGCGATCGAAGATGCGCGTTTTTATGAACATGGCGCAGTCGATTTCTTCGGCTTGCTGCGCGCAACCTTAGCCAACGTTGTCAGCGGTCAACACGGGCAAGGCGCCAGCACCATCACGATGCAGGTAGCGCGCGGTTTCTTTTTGACGCGCGAAAAAACCGTGCAACGCAAGTTGAAGGAAATATTGCTGGCCTACAAACTGGAACAGCAATACGGCAAGGACAAATTGCTGGAGCTATACATGAACCAGATTTATCTCGGGGAACGGTCATACGGTTTTGCCGCGGCTTCCAGCATCTATTTCGACAAACCGCTGGCGCAACTGAGTGTGGCTGAAGCTGCGATGCTGGCCGGTTTACCCAAAGCACCCTCTGCCTATAATCCGGTAGCCAATCCGCAACGCGCACAAATCCGCCAACACTATATTTTGCAACGCATGCTAGCACTTGGCCATATTACGCCAGACGATTTCGAGCAGGCCTCGGCAGAAAAGCTGGTGCTCAACGCCAGGCGTAATCCATCCGTCAGGGGAGCTGCTTATGTGGTGGAAGAAGCACGACAGATGGTAGTGAATACTTATCAGGAACGCGCTTACACCATGGGCCTGGACGTCGTCACCACAATCCAGATGGCGCCGCAGCTGGCGGCCGATAAGCATCTGCGCTCGGGCTTGCTTGATGCACAGGGGCGCAGAGGATATCGCGGCCCGGAGGCGCAACTGGCCGCTGCCGCGAACGATGACTTGCAAGAGAACGTATTCAAGTTGCTGGCGCCATATCCGGACAGCATCGAACTGCGTGCAGCAATCGTTACCGCCATGGCACCTAAACAAATTACGGTCATGTTGCGTGATGGCAGCAGCCTACAGATAAGCCATATCGATCCGCGCATCGCTGGCGGTTGGGGCAGGTTGCCGACGACCGGCAAACGCGGCATTGCCCCGGGGTCGATCATCAGGGTTTATGAAGACAAACCTCAACATTGGCTACTCAGTCAGATGCCGGAAATGGAAGGTGCGCTGATCTCTCTTGATGCGCGCACCGGAGATATCCTGGCACTCGCCGGCGGCTTTGATTTTTTCCGCAATCCTTTCGATCATGCAATGCAAGCCTTCCGCCAGCCCGGATCAAGTTTCAAGCCCTTTGTTTATTCGGCGGCGCTGGAAAAAGGTTACTTCCCCGGCACCATGGTGGATGACACACAACGTCTCTTGCTACCACAGGAAACCGGTGCCCGTGCCTGGCGTCCACGCAACTACAACAACAACTATGAAGGTTTCATTACCGTACGCCGCGGCTTGATGCGCTCCAAAAATCTAGTCGCGGTCAGTTTGATGCAAGCAGCAGGCGCCAATTATGTGCAGGAATTTACAACCCAATTCGGCTTTTCTCCTGAGCGCAATCCAGCTTCCTTGCCGCTAGCGCTTGGCGCCGGCGCTGTGACGCCTTTGCAGCTTGCGCAGTCTTACGCGGTGTTCGCCAACGGCGGCTATCATCTGGCGCCAAGGCTGATCAAGGAAATCCGCGACCGCTCCGGCCAGGTGCTCTATCACGACACCGTGCGTAACAATCCCAACTCCAGCCAGCAATCTGGTAAAAGAATCATTTCTGCGCGCAATGCCTATCTGATGGACAGCATGTTGCAGGACGTGGTCAAGTCCG
Source organism: Collimonas sp. OK607 (assembly GCF_900111995.1). Lineage (GTDB taxonomy): Bacteria > Pseudomonadota > Gammaproteobacteria > Burkholderiales > Burkholderiaceae_D > Collimonas. Next base: position 96,045 of record NZ_FOKF01000009.1, on the reverse strand, counting down.
GCACCGGACAAAGCGCCAAAGTATTGGCGCGCAGCGATACCGCGGGTAAAACCGGAACATCGAACAATGCCTATGACGCCTGGTTTGCCGGTTATTCTTCCGGTGTGGTGTCAGTAGTGTGGTTAGGCTATGATCAACCGAAATCGCTGGGCAATGCCACCGGCGGCGTATTGGCGTTACCAATCTGGAATCGCTATATGCAGGTGGCAGTGACGGACCGGGACGAACGGATATCCGCAGAACCTGCGGGACTAGCGTTATCCGACGGCGACTATATCTATGCTGAATACCTGAAGAACAGCTGCCTGGCGGACGACAACCAGTTCATTTACAGCAGGCTGAAATGCAGATCCGGCGGCGCCGTAAATCCGTCGCTTCAACAGGAAGCGTCAGACGCGGCACAAGAGCGCGAGGAAATTATGAAACTGTTTTCTTCCGGAGATTAATGCCATGCTTCTACACACCATCTACCTGATTGCGATCGTGGCGGAAGCCATGTCCGGCGCCATCATGGGCATGCGACGCGACATGGATCTGTTCGGCATCTGTGTCATCGGCACGATCACTGCATTGGGCGGCGGCACCATGCGCGATATATTGCTGGGGAATTATCCGCTGGGCTGGATCGCGCATCCTGAATATCTGTTGTTTACCGTCGGCGCCGCCATCGTCACCGCCCTGGTGGCGCGTTTCCTCCATCATTTGCGCAACGTGTTCCTGGTAGTCGATGGCCTGGGCCTGGTGGCTTTCAGCGTGATTGGGTGCGATATCGCCCGCGCCACCGGCATGTCGCCCGGCATAGTGATTTTGGCCGGCATGATTACCGGCGTCTTCGGCGGCTTGTTGCGCGATGTGTTGTGCAATCAGATTCCGTTGGTGCTGCAACGCGAGTTTTACGCTACCGTTGCATTGTTCACTGGCGGTTTGTATGTCGGCTTGCTGTGGTACGAAGTCGATCCGGCGTTGGCGCCCCTGATAGCGATCGGCGCGGGCTTCCTGCTGCGCATGCTGGCCATGCGCTTTCATTGGAAATTACCGAGTTTCAATGGCAGCGGCATCCGTGGATTTGAATAAAGTGTGTCTCAAAGCATCTTTGTCCGGCTTGCTTTAGACTGGCTACTTTCGGCGCTTGGCGCCGATAAATTTTCAAGTAGATCAATCCCAGCAAAGAGGAATATTGATGACCGATCTTTCCACCTTCCGCATCACAAAAAAATGGCCGGCCCAGCATCCCGACCGGATCCAGCTGTATTCCCTGCCAACGCCCAATGGCGTCAAGATTTCGATCATGCTGGAGGAAACCGGCCTGCCTTACGAGCCGCATCTGGTCAACTTCGGCACCAACGACCAGACCTCGCCTGAGTTCCTGTCGCTGAATCCCAATAACAAGATTCCGGCGATTCTCGACCCCAATGGCCCCGACGGTAAGCCGCTGCCGCTGTTTGAGTCCGGTGCAATCCTGATTTACCTGGCGGACAAGAGCGGCCAGTTCATGCCGAAGGACCTTGCCGGGCGCTACGAGACCATCCAGTGGCTGATGTTCCAGATGGGCGGCATCGGACCGATGTTCGGCCAGCTTGGTTTCTTCAATAAATTCGCCGGCAAGGATTATGAGGATAAACGCCCGCGCGACCGCTACGTTGATGAATCGAGGCGCCTGCTGGCGGTACTCAACCAACGGCTTGCCGAGCGCGGCTGGATCATGGGAGATACCTATACGATCGCTGACATCGCCACCTTCCCGTGGGTACGCAACCTGATCGGCTTCTACGAAGCGGGCGATCTGGTGGGCATTGCGGACTTCCCCCATGTCACGCGAGCGCTTGCGGCGTTTGTCGCGCGTCCGGCTGTCGCTAAAGGTCTTACGATTCCGAAGCGCGACTAAGCGCAGCACGACTGACTTTCAGGTAACGCAAATCAGCGCCTAAGTAAGCACGTTAATAAGCTGCGGCTACTCAAATCAGGGATGGTGCGATAAAATCGGCCATCCCATCACATTTGGACCGCCATGTCATCGCGCCGAAACTTCCTGCAGAAGAGCTTGTTCCTGACCGCCTCCGGGCTCTTTTCCAGCCAGTTGCCATTTACGGCTTCCACGGCTTTCGCGAAAGAGACTGCCGCCACCCCCTCCGGCGCGCCGGCGCCGATGGATCCGCCGCCAGACATCTTTGACGCGCAACTGGTAGACATGGAGTTCTGGCTCAAGCCTCGGGTGCTGGAAGTGACGCGTCCGGCCAGCGGCGAACGCGCCAAGCTGCTGTATTGGAAAGACGGGGAAATCCAGGAATCCGCTTATCAGCAGTTATGCCACCTGCTGCGGGACGTCCAAGGCAAGCAAACGGCGCCGATAGATCCCAAACTGCTTGAGACCCTGTGGGGCACCCAGGCTTTTATCGCGCGCTATGGCATTAGCCAGCCTCTGGAAATCCTGTCGGGATTCCGGACCGCAAGCACCAATCAGCACCTGATCGAAACCGGCGTTCCGGCGGCGCGTAAATCATTGCATTTGGAAGGTCGTGCGGCTGATATCCGCCTCACCCAACTGGATGCAGACGTGCTGGGCGGCTTGATACGCAGCTTCCGCCAAGGTGGGGTCGGTTTCTATTATCGGCCGGGGAAAAACGGTGGCTGGATTCATGCCGACACGGGACTGCAGCGCACCTGGAAAGGTTGATTGCCTGCAGCCCGTAGCGATTACGTAGCGATTACGTAGCGATTATTCTCTCGTTGAAAAAAATCGCGTCAAGTCACGTTAAAGACGCTCGATGATCAGCGCAATGCCTTGGCCACCGCCAATGCACATGGTGATCAGGCCGTAGCGCTTGTTAGTGCGGATCAACTCATACAGACATTTCACCGCAATAATCGTGCCGCTCGCGCCCAGCGGATGACCAAGCGCGATGGCGCCGCCGTTGACATTGGTCAGCGCAGGATCAAGACCCAATCCCTTGCAAACGCCCAGCGACTGCGCGGCAAACGCTTCATTCGACTCGATCACCGCCATGTCGCTGAGGCTAAGGCCGGCGCGCTTCAACGCCAGTTGGACCGCAGGAATCGGACCGGTTCCCATGATCGATGGATCAACCCCGGCCACCCCGTAGGACACCACACGCGCCAGTGGCTTCAAGCCGGCCTGAGCTGCAGCATCAGCTGCCATCAGGACACAGGCAGCCGCACCGTCGTTGATGCCAGACGCGTTGCCGGCGGTGACTGTGCCGCCTTCTTTTTTGAATGCCGGCTTGAGCTTCGCCAGCGATTCCATGGTGGCGTCGGCCTTTGGATATTCGTCGGTGTCGAATAGCGTTACGCCTTTACGCGTCTTGATTTCGACCGGCACGATCTGCGACTTGAAGTGCCCGGCAGCGATGGCTGCATTCGCACGTCGCTGGCTTTCCAGGGCGAAAGCGTCTTGTTCTTCACGCGAGATGCTGTATTTCTCTGCCACGTTTTCAGCAGTGATACCCATATGACCGCCGCCGAAAGGATCCGACAGAGCGCCCACCATCATGTCGACCATCTTGACGTCGCCCATGCGCGCGCCCCAGCGTGCAGCCTGGGAGCCATACATCGAGCGGCTCATGCTTTCGACGCCGCCGCCGACCGCGACATCCGTCTCGCCCAGCTGGATGGCGTTTGCGGCGGTGATGATGGCTTGCAGGCCCGAGCCGCACAGGCGGTTAAGCGTCAGCGCCGTGGACTCTTTACCCATGCCGGCATTGATACCCACCACGCGTGACACGTACATGTCGCGCGCCTCGGTGTGGATGACGTTGCCGAATATGATCTGGCCAGCCTGGAGCGGATCAACCCCGGCCCGTGCAAATGCTTCCTTGACCGCAATCGCGCCCAGCTCGCCCGGTGCGAAATCCTTCAACGCGCCGCCATATGTCCCAATCGCTGTACGTGCAGCGCCGACGATTACTACTTCTCTTGTGTTTGCCATGCTTATCTCCTCGTTGATATGGATTTGACGGTGTGGTCACATGCTGGCTTGCCGCCGTCTAGGAAGCCAGCTGGTGTAGTGCTTTCATTACTTCAGCAGCAGTATGCTCGGAATGTTCGCGCAATACCTGCGGTAAGCTTGCCGAACTGGCGCTTAGCGCTTGCATGATTTGTTCATGTTCAAACAGCGATTCCTGCCAGCGCAGGGATTCTGCATTGGCGACGCCGCGTGCACGGTGGATTTTTGCCATCAGGTTTGCATAAATCGACGACAGCACCGGATTGCGGGCGGCGTCCACGATCATTTGATGGATTTCCTGGTTCAGCCGGAAATAGGCGATGCGCTTACCGTTAACGTGATGCACGACCATGGCCTGATGCTTGCGTTCGATGGCGCTCAGCGCTTCTTCATCAATACGTACACATAACTGTCGGCCGGCCAATTCTTCCAATCCGTGCAGCACGTCAAAAATCGATCCGATTTCATCGATGTCTATTTCTGAGATGTGGTAACCGAGATGCTGGCGATGCTTGATCAAGCCTTCCGCCACCAGCACTTTCAGCGCCTCGCGCAGCGGTGTTTTCGAAATCTCGAAATATTCGCACAACTCTTTTTCCATGATGCGGCTGGCGGGCGCGAGCTCACCCTCCTGGATCATTTCGCGCAGCCGGTCGGCAATCTCGCTCGAAAGCCCGCTACGACGCAAGCCCCGGCCATTGACGGGACTGGTCTTCACTTTGGTGCTTGTTTCGGGCGCGATCAACATGGCGTTTACATCACATCTTGGCTGATTTTGATAAAAAATCTTAACACACATCAATTAAAGTTTTAAATAACGCTATAAATCAATAACTTACACTACTTGTAATTACAGATTAAGTATTATATGCTTACATCAGCAAGGAAAATACCTCGCCCGATAAAAGAGCTGAAACGAACTGTTCACCCTAAATGGAGACAAAATGGACGCCACAACCAATGCAGCATCGGTAACAACAGCAGGAAAATCTTCCGTCCGATGGAAGATTTTCTTCACCATGTTGCTACTAATTTCGATTAACTATATAGACCGCGCATCGCTATCAGTCGCCATGCCGCTGATCGCAAAAGAGTTCGATCTCGGTCCGGCCATGCAAGGCTTGATCCTGAGTTCCTTCTTCTGGACTTATGCGTTCATGCAAATCCCCGGCGGCATGTTGGCCGATCGTTTCAAACCGCGTATCGTGATCGCCATCGCGACAGTCTTCTGGGGCGCATTCCAGGCACTTGCCGCGGTTTGCACCAGTTCCACCGCATTGCTGTTGACCCGCCTCGGCCTGGGCGCGGCAGAAGCGCCGATCTACCCGGCCGGCGGCAAGCTGAATGCGATCTGGATGACGCAAAACGAACGCGGCCGCGGCGCCACATTGCTCGATGGCGGCGCACCGCTCGGCGCTGCGCTGGGCGCGATCATCATCACCGCGCTGATCACAACGCTCGGTTCATGGCGCCTGGCGTTCGTGGTGGCCGGTGTCGGCACCGTACTGGCCGGTATATGGGCCTGGTATTACATCCGCAACAATCCACGCGACCACAATGGCGTCAATGACGCCGAAGCCAGCTACATCGAAGCAGCGCAAGCCAGCGAGTTCAAGAAAGAACCGGCAAACCTGAGCGGGCGCTCCCTTGATTTCTTCAAGCACAAATCAGTGCTGTTCATGTTCTTCGGCTGGATGTGCTTCAACTCCGTGTTCTACGGTTTGCTGACCTGGATGCCGAACTACCTGAACAAAGTGCATGGCTTCGATATCAAGCAAATGGGCGGCGCCAGCTTCATCATTTTCTTCTCCGGCTTTGTCGGCGAACTGGTTGGCGGCTACATTGCCGACAAATGGAAAGCAGCCGGCGGTTCACCTAACAAAGTGATGCGCACACTGTTTGGCATTGCCGCCGTGATTGCCACGGTTTCAATCTTCTCTGTGGCTTACATCAAAGACGCGACAACAGTCGTGGTGATGTTATCCGTTACCTTGTTCTTCATTCGCTGGTGCGGCTTGTACTGGTGCATCCCGTCCATTCTTGGCACTCGCGACAAGGTGGGTTTCCTGGGCGGCCTGATGAACCTGGGCGGTAACATCGGCGGCATCTGCGTGCCGATTATCGTCGGCACCATCGTTCAAGTAACCGGCTCTTACTTCCTGGCACTGATGTTCTTTGCAGCGGCTGGCGTCGGGCTGTTCATCTGCTCGACCGGTATCGATTACGAGAAAAAAATCCCGATCTGAGTTTCGATCTGGTTCGATCTAAATGCCGCCTGACGCGGAACACTAAATCAACGTTTCAGTTTTACCTTATTTTTTACGGAGCAATACAAATGACAAAGCGCACTCTCCTGGGCATGCTGACCCCATCTTCCAACACTTCTCTGGAGCCGATCACCAGCGCCATGGTCAGCGGCCTGCCTGGCGTCTCCGCCCATTTCTCGCGCTTCACCGTGACTGAAATATCGCTGCGTGACCAGGCTCTGGGACAATTCGACGACAGCAAAATCATCGAAGCCGCCATGTTGCTGGCCGACGCCAAGGTCGACGTCATCGGCTGGAACGGCACCTCATCCGGCTGGCTCGGCTTCGAAGCCGATGAACGGTTATGCCGGCGTATTACTGAAGCAACCGGCATTCCTGCCACTACTTCGGTGCTGGCGTTAAATGAAATCCTGGAAAAAACCAATGCCAAGGATTTCGGCCTGGTGACACCCTACCTCGACAATGTAATGGAAAAGATCATTGAAAACTATGGCCGCTCGGGTTTCAATTGCATCGCTGAACGCCACTTGAACCTGCATGTGAATTTTTCCTTCTCGGAAGTCACCGAAGACCAGATCCGCAGCATGGTGCGCGAGGTTGCAAAAAAGGATCCGAAAGCGATTTCGACCTTCTGCACCAATTTGAAGGCAGCGCACCTGGTACCGGAACTGGAAGCGGAAACCGGCGTGCCGATCTACGACACGATTTCCACCGTGGTCTGGAAATCATTGCGTATCGCTGGATACGACACCACCAAGCTGACCGGCTGGGGCCGTTTGTTCCAGGAAGTCGTATAAATAGTTAAACAAGCAGTTACATCAGCGGAGACAATCATCATGACAACAGCGTTCGACCTGGTAATTCGCAATGCCGATGTGGCTACCGCGTCTGACCGATTTCAATGCGATATCGGCATTCGCGACGGCAAGATCGAGGTACTCGGCAAGAATTTGCCGGCCGGCGCTGAAGAAATCGATGCGACCGGATTATTGGTCTTGCCGGGTGGCGTGGATGCCCATTGCCACCTGGATCAGCCAACGCCGGACGGCATGCGCATGGCAGACGATTTTTTTACCGGAACCCGTTCCGCTGCCTGCGGCGGAACCACTACGGTGATTCCGTTTGCGGCGCAAAGCAAAGGCGGTTCGCTATATGCCGCAGTCGAAGACTATCATCGGCGCGCAGCCGATAAAGCAGTAATCGATTATGCCTTTCACCTGATCGTCGCCGATCCGACGCCCAAGGTATTGCAGGAAGAACTGCCGGACCTGATCCGGCAGGGCTATACCTCGTTCAAGATCTACATGACGTACGACGATCTGAAACTCAACGACCGCGAAATACTGGAAGTGCTGTCGGTGGCGCGCGAACATAAAGCGCTGGTGATGATCCATGCCGAGAATTCCGATTGCATCGGCTGGCTGACCGACCGCCTGAGCGATGCCGGCCACAGCGCGCCGAAGTATCACGCGGTATCCCGGCCAATGGCGGTAGAGCGGGAAGCTACGCACCGCGCCATCACATTCTCGGAACTGGTCGACGTGCCGATCCTGATCGTACATGTATCGGGACGCGAAGCTATTGAACAGATCCGCTGGGCGCACGGCCGCGGCTTGCGTATCTATGCCGAGACCTGCCCGCAATATCTGTTTCTGACTGAGCACGATCTTGGCGGCGAAGGCTATCACGGCGCCAAATGCGTCTGCAGCCCGCCGCCGCGTGACCATGAAAATCAAAAAGCCGTATGGGACGGTTTGACCAACGGCGCTTTCAGCATCTTCTCGTCCGATCATGCGCCGTTCCGTTTTGACGACGCCGAGGGTAAAAAACTAGGTGGCAAGGAACAACCATTCCAATATATTCCGAATGGCATCCCCGGCCTGGAAACCCGCTTGCCACTGTTGTTCTCAGGCGGCGTAATGGAAGGCCGGCTCGACGTCCATCAGTTTGTCGCTTTGACTGCAACCAATCCGGCCAAGATGTACGGACTGTATCCACGCAAGGGGTCGATCATGGTCGGCGCCGATGCGGACATCGTGTTGTGGGATACCAAGCGTAAAGTGACGATCAACAATAACATGTTGCACCACGAGGTCGACTACACGCCGTATGAAGGCAAGACGGTACAGGGCTGGCCGGTGCTGACGCTATCGCACGGTAAGGTGGTCAGTCTGAATCAGGCCTTCACCGGTGCGGCTGGTGCAGGGCAGTTTCTGCCTTGCGGTACGCCGTCGATCTAAGGCATATGCCCATGCAACATGCCGGACTGTACTGAATCGGCCGCGATATTTTAGAAGAAGGGAAAACCAATGAAATTAATGCGCTACGGCTCCAAAGGCCACGAAAAACCGGCATTGATCGATGCCGACAACCAGGTTCGCGACTTGTCGGGTGAACTATCCGACATCAGCACGCAAACGCTGTCACCTGCGAATCTTGCCCGCCTAGCAGCATTGGATATCAAAACCCTCCCGATCATCGCTCGGCCGGGCCGCATCGCCCCACCCTACAGCGGCATGGGGAAATTGATTTGCGTCGGCTTGAATTACGCCGACCACGCCGCCGAATCCGGTCTGACCGCGCCTGCCGAGCCGGTGCTGTTCATGAAGCCAACCAGCGCCGTGATCGGCTGCAACGATCCGGTAGTGCTGCCGCAAGGGTCGTTGAAAAGCGATTGGGAAGTGGAGCTGGGCGTGGTCATCGGCACCACGGCGCGTTACGTATCTGACGGCGATGCGCTCAAGCACGTGGCCGGCTATTGCGTTGTCAACGACATCTCAGAGCGTGAGTACCAGCTCGAACGCGGCGGTCAGTGGGATAAAGGCAAGGGCTGCGACACCTTCGCCCCGATCGGACCTTGGCTGGTGACTGCGGATGAAGTGCCCGATCCGCAGAATCTGGATTTGTGGCTGGAGGTCAACGGCCACCGCTTTCAAAACGGCAGCACGCGCAACATGCTGTTCAGCGTCGCCCATCTGGTCAGCTATATCAGTCGCTTCATGACGCTCTACCCGGGAGACATCATCAGCACAGGCACACCGGCCGGCGTAGGGCTTGCCCAAAAGCCAGCCCCAATCTACCTCAAGGCTGGCGACCAGATGCGCCTGGGTGTTTCGGGCCTGGGTGTGCAACAGCAGTCGGTGCATGCATGGAATCCGGAATTGATTGACGGTTGATTGCATTGCTTGTTTTTCCTGTGCTACGCCATCCCAGGCGAAATGCCGGGCAATACGAGGGCTCGCTAAATCAATGATTTAGCGAGCCCTTTTTACAAGATCAAACCTGATTTATTGAACGTTTGCAATACAGCGATTGCGGTCATTGTCTTCCTATGACCCCGTTGTGGAGTTGGATTTTTATTCCATCAAAGCAACATACAAAGGCGCTGATGCACAGCGCGAGCTCCCTTATATTTTCCCCATATTTTTGGTATACCATAATACAAACTTGTTGACAAAATTTACCTTTTGGAATACAGTAATACCGTAATACATGATGCGGTATCGCAATAAACCAAGACTCAAGGAGAAATCAAGATGGGACTCGAAATTCGCAAAGTTGTGACCTACACGGAGGAAACCCTGATCGAAGGCGGCAAGCAGGCCGGCAAGCCGCTGAAGATGTTTGCGGCGGCAGCCGTGCTGAAAAACCCATGGTTCGGCCGTGGATTTGTCGAGGACCTGAAACCTGAGATTCACGCGATTGCACCAGTACTGGGCGAACTATTGACCAGAACAATTACTGAGATGGCAGGTTCCGGTAGCGCCATCGAGGCATACGGCAAAGCCGCCGCGGTTGGAACGTCCGGTGAAATCGAGCATGCGTCGGCACTGATCCATACCCTGCGTTTTGGTAACCACTATCGTACTGCGGTCGGCGCGAAGAGTTTCCTGAGTTTCACGAATGTACGCGGCGGCCCTGATTGCGCAATCCAGATTCCGATGATGCACAAGGATGACGAAGGCATGCGCTCCCACTACCTGACTATTCAGTTTTCGATCAACGATGCACCCGCGCATGACGAAATCCTGGTGGCATTAGGGGCATCGGTCGGTGGTCGGCCGCATCATCGGATTGGCGACCGTTACCAGGACATGAAGGAACTTGCCAACAATGAAGCTTGATAGCGCGTTACCACAGCTGGTGAATGCTGGCGTCGCCAACGGTACCGCATACGCGGTATATGGTACTGGCCAGCCATTGGTTTTCATCCACGGTGTCGGCATGGCCAAGGTGGTATGGGCTCCCCAGATCGCCACCTTTGCCGCGCAGCATCAAGTCATCGTGTATGACATGCTAGGACACGGCGATAGCAAACTACCGCCAGAAGGCGCCACGCTGGAGATGTATGCACAGCAGTTGACGGACCTGCTCGATCATTTAAAGATCAAGGCAGCCACCGTCGTCGGCCATTCCATGGGCGCGCTGATTGCGCTGGAGTTTGCGATCCGCAATCCGGAGCGCACAATCAAAGTCGCAGCCTTGAACGCCGTTTATGCGCGTAGTGCCGAACAGCGCAAGGCGGTGATGCAGCGTGCCGAAACCTTGGACAAAATCGGCATTGCGGCGACGGTCGACTCCACCATGGAGCGCTGGTTCGGTAATTCAGTGCCGGCCGCGCTGGTCGATGCAGCCGAGTTGGTCCATACACTGTTGCGATCCATCAATTCGCTTGGATACGCCAGAACGTACCATCTATTCGCAAGGTCGGACCAGACTCACGTGCATAGTCTGCCCGGCTTGAAAACGCCGGCCTTGTTCATGACTGGCGAATGCGACCTGAACTCGAGCCCGGAAATGTCGGCAGCGATGGCGACGGTTACGCCCGGTTCTGAACTGGTGGTTATCCCCGGAGCGCGGCACATGATGAATTTAACCGCGCCAGTCGAGGTTAACCGTCATCTCAGCACGTTCATCAACATCTGATACGGCTATAAAAATATAGCACTGCAAGCAGCAAGGAGACAAATACAATGACCGCATCAACTATAGATACGATGGAGTTTCGCAAGGCACTTGGATCGTTTGTCACTGGCGTAACAGTGGTGGCAACGACCCAGGAAGATGGCACGCCGCGCGGATTTACCGCTAATTCCTTCAGCTCGGTTTCTTTGACGCCGCCGTTGGTTTCAGTGTGCATTGGCAAGGTCGCATCAAGCTATCCGGTTTTTTCTGACACATCGCATTTCTCGGTCAGTGTGCTGGCTGAACATCAAAAGAACGTGTCCGGCGTGTTTGCCTCCAAGTCGCCGGACAAGTTTGCACAGGTGGACTGGCATAAAGGTGTGACCGGCAGCCCGATCATGGACGGCGCCGCAGCCTGGTTCGACTGCGAAACCTATCAGGTAATTGAGGCCGGCGACCACATTATACTGCTGGGCAAAGTGGTGAATTTTTCAACCTCGTCTGCCAGCCCGCTAGGATACTGCCGCGGCGGTTACCTGACCTTCAGCCTGTCGCAAGACGCGCTGGCCGCAGCTTCCAGCGCCCGCGTTGGCGCGATTCTGGAAAGCCACGGCGGCATCGTCATGCTGGAGGGCCCGGACAAGGTGTTTCATTTGCCGACCGGCACCAAACTCGATCCCGCTTCTGCCCCGGATAGTTTGCGCGGCGTATTGAGCAAGCTGAAGATCGATGCGCAACTGGATTTTCTGTTTGCCGTATTTGAGGACGCCGAGGCAAAAGCCGGTGCAGTGCATGTGTATTACCGTGGCCAGGTGATCGGTGATTTGCCGCAGGACAGCGCGGTGCGTGTAGTGCCGCTGGACGCGATCCCATGGGCTCAAGTGCAGGATGAAGCCGTCAGCGCCATGTTGCGGCGCTATGTGAAAGAACGTCGTGAAGACGCATTTGGAGTCTATGTCGGCGACGCCAATACCGGATCGGTCCAACCGCTTGCAAAATCCGCTTAGTGCAAGTGCCGCATTTATCTATCGGAAAAGATATATCGAAATAAATATACCGGATTAAATATACCGGACTAATACAAGGAGATAACCAATCATGAAATTTTCATTGCTGCTCCATATGGAGCGCTATAACAAAGAAAAATCGCAGCGAGAGTTGTTCAATGAGATGACCGAGCTGGTGCAGATTGCGGAGGCAGGCGGGTTCGAGACCGCCTGGGTAGGCGAGCACCACGGCATGGAATTCACCGTGGCGCCGAATCCGTTCGTGAATCTGGCCTATTTGTCAGCCAAGACCACAAAAATCCGACTCGGTACCGGTACTGTGATTGCCCCCTTCTGGCATCCGATCAAATTGGCTGGCGAAGCCGGCATGATCGATATTGCGTCTGACGGGCGTCTGGATATCGGGATTGCGCGCGGCGCATATTCGTTCGAATACGAACGGCTCTATCCAGGCCTGGATGCATTCGGCGCCGGCGCACGTTTGCGTGAAATGGTGCCAGCCCTGCAAAAACTGTTCGACGGCGATTATGCGCATCAGGGAGAATTCTGGTCATTCCCGACGACCACGTCACAGCCGCGTCCGGTCCAAAAACAGCCGCCGTTATGGGTAGCCGCGCGCGATCCGAATTCACATGACTTTGCGGTCGCCAACAAGTGCAATTTGCAGGTCACATCACTGGCAGCCGGTGACGCAGAGGTGGTTAGCCTGATGGAGCGCTTTAACAACGCCTGCGCCGCCCATCCCGAAATTCCTCGCCCGAAAATCATGATGCTGATGCATACCTTCGTTGGTGAGGATGAGGCTGAAGTATGTGAAGCTGCCAAGGATCTGGGAACGTTTTATTGCTATTTCAGCAAAATGTTCAAGAATGCGCGTCCGGTAGATGAAGGTTTCATCGAGACGCTCACTGCTGAAGACATTGCTTCGTTCCCGAACTACACGGCCGACATGATGCGCAAGAACCTGGTGATCGGTCAGCCGCAACAAGTGGTGGAACGCCTGAAAATGTATGAGAGTCTGGGATATGATCAATATAGCTTCTGGATCGACAGCCATATGAGTTTCGAGCGCAAAAAGAAATCGCTTGAACTGTTCATCGATCAAGTCATGCCTGCGTTCAGCGCGTAAGTGAACACCACTCTATAGAACAGGACTTTGGGCTATGTTGAGACGATTTCAGAATTATATTGACGGCGGTTTTGAAGACGGCAGCGCATCATTCGAAAGCATCAACCCGGCAACCGGCGTATCTTGGGCCATCATGCCAGCCGCCTCCGAAGCGGATGTGGAGCGCGCGGTGCAGGCTGCGCACCGCGCCTTCAGCGCGCCGTCATGGGCCGACCTCACCGCCAGCCAGCGCGGCAAATTATTGTACAAGCTGGCCGACCTGGTGGAACGGCACGCGCCTCGCCTGGCGGAACTGGAGACGGCCGATACCGGCAAGATCATTCGGGAAACACGTAGCCAGATCGGCTATGTGGCCGAGTATTACCGCTACTACGCCGGCTTGGCCGACAAGATTCAAGGTATGCATCTTCCAGCCGATAAAATCGATATGGAGGTGTACCTGCGGCGCGAACCGATAGGCGTAGTGGCCGGAATCGTCCCGTGGAACTCACAACTGTTCCTGTCTGCGGTCAAAATCGGTCCGGCACTGGCCGCCGGTTGTACCATCGTCATCAAGGCATCTGAAGAAGGGCCTGCGCCATTGCTGGAATTTGCCCGGCTAGTGCATGAAGCGGGCTTCCCGCATGGCGTGGTGAATATCATTACGGGTTTTGGCGCCGACTGCGGCCGCGCGCTGACCAGCCACCCGCTGGTTTCGCGCATCGCATTTACCGGCGGCCCGGAAACGGCGCGTCATATCGTACGCAATTCGGCTGAAAACCTGGCGTTTACCACGTTGGAGCTGGGCGGGAAATCGCCGGTCCTGGTATTCGACGATGTGGATGTCGACAGTGTTGCAAATGGGATTATTGCCGGGATTTTCGCTGCTACGGGGCAAAGCTGTGTGGCGGGATCGCGGCTGCTGGTACAGCGCGGCGTGCGGGATCGCCTGCTGGAAAAACTGGTGGCTAAAGCTAAGCTCATCCGTATCGGCAATCCCCAGAGCGAGGATACTGAAATGGGCCCGCTGGCAACCAAACGCCAGCTTGAGCACATTAACAGTGTAGTTGCCCGCAGCATCGCCGCGGGAGCTACCGTGCTGACCGGTGGCCGGCAACCAAGCGGATTTGACACCGGGTTTTACTACCAGCCTACCATTTTGAGCTGTCCTGACCAGCACATCCCAAGCGTGACGGAAGAATTGTTCGGGCCGGTGTTAAGTGTAGTTACTTTTGACACAGAAGCCGAGGCGATCGAACTGGCAAATAGCAGTGAATACGGACTCGCCTCCGGCGTGTTCACGCGCGACCTGACCCGGGCCCATAAACTCATCCGCGCACTGCGCGCTGGCATCGTGTGGGTCAACACTTATCGTGCTGTGTCGCCAATCGTACCGTTTGGCGGTTACAAGCAAAGTGGCCTGGGGCGCGAAGGCGGCATGGAATCCGTGCTCGACTACACCAGAACCAAGTCGGTCTGGATTCGCACCTCGGATGAGCCGATCCAGGATCCTTTTGTCATGAGATAAACCAGAAGCGAGCGGAACCATGTACTACGAAATACGCACATACCGGATAAAAACAGGCACGCTGCCGACCTATCTCAAATTGGTTGAAGAAGAAGGTATCGCACTGCAAAAACGGCATCTCGGTAACTTGATCGGCTATTTTTACTCCGAAATCGGACCATTGAATCAGATCGTGCATATATGGGCTTACCCGAGCCTGGATATACGCGAACAGCGACGCCATGCACTAAGCCAGGATCCAGCCTGGCAAGCATTTGCACCAAAGATCCAGGCCCTGATGGAAGAAATGGAAAACAAGATCATGAAGGCGGCGTCGTTTTCGCCATTGCAGTAATTTAATTTGAAATACTTAATTTGGAATATGAGATGCAAACCCTAGAGTACAAAGACCTCGTCAAGGATAGCTGCTACCTCGACGGCGAATGGGTTTCGGGCCCCGACCGGCTCGTCATCAACAATCCTGCGACCGGCGAAATCATAGGGTCGGTGCCCAAGCTGGGCGCAGCGGAAACCCGCGACGCGATCGCTGCCGCCAATCTGGCCGGCGTAGCCTGGCGCGCATTAACCGGCAAGCAGCGGGCGATTATTTTGCGGCGCTGGTTCGATCTGGTGGTCCAGCACACCGACGTGCTGGCGCAAATTCTGACCGAAGAAATGGGTAAACCGCTGGCGGAAGCGAAAGGCGAAATTGCCTACGGCGCCAGCTATATCGAATGGTTTGCCGAGGAAGCCAAGCGTATTTACGGTGATGTGATTCCCGCAACGCAGTCGGACAGACGGTTGATCGTCATCAAACAACCGGTGGGAGTCGTGGCCGCCATCACGCCGTGGAACTTCCCCAGCGCGATGCTGGCACGCAAACTGGCGCCTGCACTGGCGGCAGGTTGCACAGTGGTGGCCAAACCGGCAGAACAGACCCCTTTGTCGGCACTGGCGCTGGCGGTGCTGGCGGAAAAAGCCGGTATCCCGAAAGGCGTCATCAATATCATCACCGGTGATCCGGTCGCAATTGGCGGCGAATTGACGCGCAATCCACTTGTGAAAAAAATCACCTTTACCGGTTCGACCGAAATCGGCCGCCTGCTGTTGCGCCAATCCGCAGATACCATCAAACGCGCCAGCATGGAATTGGGCGGCAATGCCCCTTTCATCGTTTTTGAGGATGCCGACCTTAATGCCGCAGTGGAAGGCGCACTCGCATCCAAATACCGCAACGCCGGGCAAACCTGTGTTTGTACCAACCGTTTTTATGTGCATGACTTGATTTATGATGCATTTGTTGCCAAACTGCGCGCCAAAGTGGAAACTTTGCGAGTAGGTAACGGCCTGAACCATGACATACAGCAGGGGCCGCTGATTGACGAGGCTGCGGTGAACAAAGTGGAAGCGCACATTAGCGATGCTGTCGCCAAAGGTGCGACAATCGTCCTGGGTGGCAAGCGCCACGCGCTAGGCGGAACTTTTTTCCAGCCGACCATCTTGAGCAACGTAACGCCTGCAATGAAAATCGCGACCGAAGAAACTTTTGGTCCTGTGGCGCCGATTTTCCGATTTGACTCCGAGGCTGATGTCGTCAGCCAGGCCAACGCCAGCGAATACGGGCTTGCATCTTATTTTTATACGCGCGACATCGGTCGGGCCTGGCGTGTGGCAGAAGCGATTGACGCCGGCATGGTGGGCATCAACACCGGGATCATTTCCTCCGAGGTAGCGCCATTTGGCGGTATCAAGCAGTCGGGTTATGGGCGCGAAGGTTCCAAATATGGTATCAACGATTATCTGGAAATCAAGTATCTGTGTATTGCTGGCATTGAATAACGAAGAGGTGATGCATGACCCCCGAGGCTAACTCGATCAAAATAGAACGCACGGTCAAAACCCTGCGAGAATTATCCCTGGAAAAAATGCGGGAAGCGATCATCGACGGTTACTTTCAGCCTGGGCAGCGCCTTATCGAAAGAGCGCTCTGTGACGAGCTAGGCGTCAGCCGGACCATTGTGCGCGAGGTGCTGCGGCATCTGGAAACGGAAGGGTTAGTCGAAACCGGTTCGCACCAGGGACCGGTGGTAGCCACTCTCGACCTGAGCAAGGTCGCAGAGATTTATGAGATTCGCGCACTACTCGAAGGGCACGCAGCCAGAGCGTGCGCCGCTTTTGCCAGCCCGGAGGTAGTCACGCAGTTGGATGAGGTGGTCGACAAAATAGAAAATGCCTTCGCCAAGTCTGATTTTAAGGCAGTAATGCGTCATACCACCGAATTTTATGAAGTGATGTTTATTGGCGGTGGCAAAACCACCTCTTTGGAAATCGTGCAATCGCTCAACGCACGCATCAACCGCCTGCGCGCAATGACGATCAGTTCCAGCGGCCGTGGCGCCGATGCGGTGTCCGAAATGCGTTCGCTTCTGGATGCGATTCGACATCGCGATTCAGACAAGGCCTACGAAATGTCAGTCGCGCACATTCGTCGGGTTGCCGATATCGTGGTCGCCAGGCTACAAGAAATGGAGCAGTCCTCGCCGGTTGCTAAAACAAGTTAGGCACCGCACTACGGCCATTCGCGGTGATGCCACATAACCCGGACCTGCTCTTGCCGATCGCTTCCTTTGACACTCGTCGAGGGAAGCATTGATGCGATCGAAAGTTTGTGGCGTTAGCCGTGGAAACCCGGCGCAATAAATTCATCCCCGCCGAATTCAAACGGCAATATTGCTGGCCGAGGCTTGCAACACCATCCCTGGCCCATCGATTCAGCACTGCCTGCAAACACTACGACGTAGACGGCTAGCTTAGGTCAATCAACATTACCTGGCTGGAGATACGCACCTGTGCGCCCATGACATATCAATAAGTCGATGGATTCTTGAACGCACAAATTTGCATCGAGGAACGCCGTCATCGCCCCCGCCGGCGTCGTTCCGCGTTGCCTTGCGATATGGCCCGCGTTTGAACTACGCCCGCATGCATCATTCGCTTGTCGGCCCGTCCGTGGAGAAGAGCGCCTTGCCCGCCGGCGTTGCGATCGCCGCCGTCAGCCCCTTGCGATCGGCGCGCTGCATGCCGGTGAAAGTGACGCCATCGTCGACACTGCGCAACGTGACGCCGTCGAGACCGATTGCGACGGTTGACTTATCTGCCAATTGAACGATATCCGTAACCGAACTTTTGAAAATCGTCTTTGACGCCTGCCAGCTATCACCGCCGTCCGCACTACGGTAAATCGTCCCCCGCAGCCCGCCGACCAGCAACACGCCATCCTGCAGCGCGACACCGGTCCAGAACGATCCGGCATAGCCGGTCTCCACATACGTCCAGGCATTGCCGCCGTCGGTCGAGCGCATCATGCGCCCTTGTTCGCACGCGACGAACAAGCTGCCTTTGGCATCGGCGAAAATCGCATACAAATTGCGATCCGCCTTTTTCTGACCTGGCGGCGGCGGTAGCGTGACCGTGGACCAGTTCGCACCGCCGTCAGTCGTGTGCAACATCAACGACCACAATCCCACCGCCCAGCCCTCTTGTGCGTTCTTGAAATACACGGAGAACAGCGGCTGATCGACTTTGCTGTCGTTCCGCTGCAGCACCCATGATTCGCCGCCGTCGGTGGTTTTCAGGATCGCGCCCCAATGGCCTACCGCCCAGCCAGTGTTGGCATCGGCAAACGATACGCCCGTCAACGTCGAACTGACCGGCACTGAGCGAGCCTGCCGGTAGGTCTTGCCATCGTCGTCCGACAACAGCACGACGCCATGATCGCCGACCGCTACGATGCGTTTTCCCGCCCGCACCGCCGCCAGAATCTGCGTACTGGCAGCGGCGCTGAAGTGCTCGGCGGGCAGTATCTGCAGCTGCGGCCTGACGGCCGCTACCGGCGCCTGATCTGCAGCCTGCACGATGCCGCCCAGGACTAGCAGACCGAGCATCGCGCTGTATTTTGCAATTCCATTCATATTTTTCATGGTTACACTTTTAATGATTAAACATGCCGGGTGCACGCACCGGACCACGACGTGGAAAAATGCGTTCCAGCACGACTGCCAATGCAGGCAAGGCGGTCATGGCCATGATCAGATTGACGATGAACATGAACGCCAGCAGCTTGCCCATGTCGGCCTGGAACTTGAGTGCCGAGAAACTCCAGGTCGCCACGCCAACCGCCAGCGTGATCGCGGTAAAGATCGTGGCCATGCCAACTTCAAGCATCGAATGTTCAATCGCCTTGACGATCGGTTGGCCCGCGGCCAGATGACCCTGCAGGCGATTGTAGATATAGAACGCATAATCGACGCCGATCCCCACCGCCAGCACCATCACCGGCAAGGTGGCAACCGTCAGACCGATTTCGAACTCTTTCATGAACCAGTAACCGATGAAAGTACCAACCGTCAGCGGCAGGCAGCACGCCACCACTGCGCGCAGATCGCGGTACACCACCAGTACCAGCAGCATGATCGCCGCGTACACGTAGAGCATCATCGGCAGTTCGCTTTTCGCCACCTCGTCATTGATCGCAGCCAGTACCCCGGCATTGCCGGCGGCCAGGCGGATCGTGATGCCCGGCGTCTGATGGCTATCGCGGAAAGTTTTGACCGCATTGATGACGCGGTTGATGGTGGTCGCCTTGTGGTCCGACAAATACAGGTGGACCGCAGTCATGCTGCAATCTTTGTTCAGGTAGCCGCGCACCCGTCCGATCTCGGTCGACAGACCGGCGTAGTTGCCGGTATCGATCGGCACCACGTTCATCTTCGGATTTCCTTCGTTGTAACCCTGGTTGTAGGTGCGCAGATTGTCCGCGTAGGAGTTGATCGAGACGATGCCAGGCACGTTCTTCAGGGAATATTCAAGGTTGTCATCGAACGTGCCGACGGCCGGGCTTTCGCAGGACTCTGGCGGAGCCTGGATCACCACCGACAACCAGTCCAGGCCAATATCGTAGTTATCGGCAATCGACACGGCGTCGCGGTTGAAGCGCGCCTCCGGACGTAACTCCGGCGCGCCGGGCTGCAGCGTGCCGACCACGCGGTCGCGGCTTTCCCAGACTGCAGTGGCGAAGACACCGGCCACCATGACTAGCGTGATCACCGCATTGCGAGGCTCTGCCACCCGCGCCAGCGTGCGCAGCCAGCGCGCACGTTGTTCACGCTTGAGCATGGCCTTGTCGGCGTAGGCCTTGGTGAAGTTGAAGCAGGACGCAGCGACCGGCAACATGATCAGATTGGTGATGATCTTGTAGCCGACCCCGAGCGAAGCGGTGATCGCCAGTTCGCGAATCATCGGGATAGGGATCAGCAGCAGTGTGATGAATGAGACGAATGCGGTCACCAGCGCCAGCGTGCCGGGGATCAGCAGGCCGGTAAAACTATGCCGCGCCGCATCCATCGACGATTCGCCGTGAGCTAGCTCGCGCGTAATGAAATTAATCTGTTGGACGCCGTGCGACACACCGATGGCAAACACCAGGAACGGCACCAGCACCCCTAGCGGGTCAAGGCCGAAACCCAACAGACGCAGCGTACCGAACTGCCACACCAATGAGGTCAGCGAACAGACGATCGGCAGAATCGTGAAGCGCAGCGAGTGGCAGTACCAGTATACCGACAGCGCAGTCAACAGCAGTGCGATAGCACAAAACACAAGTACGGCTTTGGCGCCGTCGGCGATGTCGCCGATCTGCTTGGCGAATCCGATGATCTGGATCTCGTAGCCGGCATCCTCAAAGGGCTTGCGCAGCTTGTCTTCCAGCAGGTGGTTGTATGCGATGTAGTCAATCTTCTTGCCGTCAGCGCCAGTCTCGCCGATTTCGGCGGTAATCATGGCGCCGGTCTGGTCGCGCGACACCAGCGAGCCGACGAAGCCGCCTTCCGATGTCGATTGCTTGATGTGAGCGATGTCGTCCGGACTCAGGCTATCGGGTGTAAGCGTGCCAGGAATCAGCGGCTGCGAACGAAATCCTTCTTCGGTGATCTCGTTGACGAAGCTGTTCGGGGTCCACAAAGATTGCACCCCCAGACGATCGACGTTGGGCAAATAAGCCGTCGCCTGCGTCACGTCATAGAGACGTTTGAGTCCTTCTTTGGTCCAGATCGTGCTCCCTTTTCCCTTGGCCTTGACAACCACCGTAAGCCGGTTCGCGCCAAACAGGTCCGCGCGGTATTGCTGAAAGGTTTTGACATATTCGTGACCAATCGGAATCTGTTTCTCGAAACCGGCATCCATGCGCAACTGCAACGCAAAAAACGCCATCACGGCGGTGAGCCCCGCAAGCACACCCAGCACCAGCAGGCGTCGGGAGAAGAGCCAATGCTCCAGGCTTTGAATCATTCTGTTTAACACGAGCGTTCCTTGTTCTATTCAACTCTGCTCACAAACTGAGCATGCTGACCGGTCCAGCCTGTCAGCATGCAACCACATTAAAAATTGCGTGTAACAAATGCGCCGATGAAATTACGGTCGGAGTACGGTTGAGACGCCGAATTGCCGCCATAAAACGCCGTGTAGTTGAGGCCAGCCTGCCACTTTTGCGGATTCTGGTTGAACAGCAGGTAGAAATTGGCCGATTTCGCGCCCGCTTCGTAGTTGGCAGAGAAGGTCGGGGTGTAGCCTTTGACAGCGTCATAGAAGGTGATGCCCGGCGTCACTTGCCAGCCTGGAATCAAGGTGCCGTCATAGGTCCAGTTGAGATCGATTGTGAGCCCCACCGCGGTCGACGTGCCCTGTCCTGCCGCAATCGGATAACCGGTGCCGGAGTTGTTGTTCAACCAGGTCGCGTATCCTGCATCGGGCATTTGATAGACCTGTTGCCCGTTCACGGTGCTGGCATATTGGGTGTTGGCGTTGACGCCAGGGTATTTGATCACTGTCAATTCCGTGGTCAATACGCCCAGGTCTGCGCCAATCCATTTCAGCATGGGATGCGAGGTCTGCGTCATGTTCAACTGGCCATTGATGTCGAACTGGACCTTCTTCATATCCTTCCATGCCCGGCAGTCGATTCCGCTTGCCAGATTCACATTCGCATCAGGCAGCCCTCCCGCGCCGTAGCATCCGGACATCGCCACCGCATCGTGCGGCCGATACGACAACTCGGAACCGATGGCCCAGTTGCCCAGCGCGAAATTGGTGCTGACACCGAGCAGGCTACGGTTCTGCAGGTAGGACCATTGCGACGAGCCGTTGGCCAGGTAGGACAGGACTGGCGCTTTGTCGGTGTAGTTCTCGTAGTAGAAACCGAAGTTGATGTCGGCGCCGTCCGGCTTGTAACCGAGGCGCACCCCGAACTGTGGTTTATTACCCGGCAATACCGTGCTGAACGCGCCCCCGGTCGCGTTTGTCGGCGGACCGGCATACACGCCATTGAGCAGATTCTGGTTCACGCTATTGAGGAACTGACTGTTCTTGCTGTTCGGTCCGGCGATAGTGCCGGCATCGATGCCGGCGAGGTTGAAGTTCTGCGTGTTGAACGAGGCTGGTCCCGCACCGCGCCCGAACGCGTCCGACACCGACCAGTATGTGCCAACCGGCGGGTACTTGTTGCCGTTCCATTGGAACTGGTAGTAAGCCTCGGTCGAGAAGCCGGCCGGCAGACTGCTTGCGAAACTGAGCATCGGCGCCGGCAGCAAGGCCTGTTTGAGCTGAGTCCCGGGAATCAGCAGTTTCTGGATGTCGACTGAATTGGTGGCGTTGATGCCGCCCGAAGCGAAATAGCTTTCGCCCCAGTTGATGACCTGGTTACCCAGTCGAAAATGCGCGCGCTGGTCGCCGATATTAAAGTCTTTCTGCCCCCAGAAATCGAGCAGTTGCATACTGTCGACGGCCTGGCTCTTGGTATCCGACGCCAGCGGCGTGCGCTGCGTATGATCGGCGGCGAAATCGTACATCCCGGTGCCGCGGATCAGAAACTTGTAACCCTCTTTCGGCATCGTCAACAGCAGTTCGCTGGTGAAGCTGGTGTAAGCGGCGTACGCTTGCCCCTTTTTGTAGTTCAGATTACCGTCGTCACCGTTGGCCCACATTCCGGTATTGGCTGCGCTGCCGCAGCCGTAGGCATTCGGATCCCCTGTCAGGCTGCAACTTGGATTCTTGGTGCGCACGCCAAGCCCGCCCGTAATGTTGGACACCCAGTCAGCCTTCATGTCGCCGATCCCGGTATCGAAACTGACAGCATGTGCAGGTGCATAGACCAGTGCACCGCACATAGTCACGCCGAACAACTGAATTATTGTTTTTTTCATTTTCAACTATCCCCATATTTGTGAAAAACGGGCGGACCGATTCCCTGGAATTTATCCGCCACACCTGAGTTGGGTCTTACCCGCAACGCCAGACGACATAAGCTTGAATAAAAGCGGCAGCCCATCCTGCCGCTTTCGCATGATGATTTAGCGGTCGCTGATCGCGCCCAGGTTCTCGCCGGTGAAAAAGCTGTCGGTCAAGCGAGAGTCGGTCGCGCCGGGTGGATAAAATTTCAAGTCCTTGCCGGTGCCGACAACGGTTTGGTCGAAGACGTACCGACCGCTGATCAGGTCGTTATAGATAGAAGCCGCCGGCACGCAAGCGCCGATTTCAGACTCTGGCGTGATGTAATTTTCTTTCGCCTTCCAGATCTTGCCCTGCGCATCGTAGTCATCGCCTACCGCAACGTTCCAGCTATCTTCATCGATATACAAGGTCTTCTTCGGCGTCGAATGACGCACGCCGGACTTGACCGTACCCTCGATCTCCCACACCCGATGCAACTCATAACGGCGCAGTGCCGGTTTCACAAAATTAGGCTCTATCGCATCATCCATCTTGGTCTTGAAACGCTGCATGGCAAAGCCGTTGTACGGTACGTAAACTTCTTTCTTACCGACTAGCTTCCAGTTGAAGCGATCCGGGTTGCCATAGAATATGGAGAATGTGTCTGCCGGATACTGATTCTCATAACCGATTAACGGTGCATCGTAGGCGTAGCTTGGCAGGCGGCGCACGCGGCGCTGGCCGGTGAAATAGTAGTAGCTGTCCGTATCCTTGTTGAAGTAGTAGCGCTGGACCGTGCCCTGCCCCGCAAGCGCAGCAGGATCGTTGTACAGATAATAGACACCGTTTTGCAGCCCCTTCTCATCCTGCGGCGAGTGCTGCCCTTTCTTCGCCCACGAAAAATATGACAACTGCATCCAACGCGTCATGATGGGTGTGCTGCTGCCCGGACGAGGCGATATGTACGTATAAACATCTGGCCATTCCATCCCCACGCCTTGATAGCGCATCAACCAGTTCCACATAACCTCGATGCCGGTACTCGGGATCGGGAACGGGACGCCCGGCAGCGTGGCGGCCTCCAGCGACCAGCCATCCTTGGCAATAGCTGATTTGAGCGCGCCATCCTTGGTATTCTTCTCGACGGCTTCGGGTAAGCCGCAGTCGCGATGAGTCGGGTAGACCGGCATCGTATAGCCCTTGACCTGCTTGATCATCTGGATCTGGCCGGGCGTCAGCTTGTCGGCGTATTTATCGACGTTGGTCGCATCGATGACAAAGAGCGGCTTTTCCGCTTTGTGTTTCCAGTAATCCTCACGCAGCTTGCCGTACGACCAGCCCGGCAGCGGACTGTCCGTACCGGAAAACGCCGGAATCGTGCCGTCCTTGTTACCGGCCTTTTCAGCGCCAGCTGGCGTCAGGTCCTGACCTAGCCGGGTAACGTCTGCCGAAGTGGCAGACCACGCACTGGTTGAGAGTAGGCCCAGTGTGGCCAGGGCGACGACTGTTTTATGAATTTTCACGTCAAAGCTCCTTAGAAGCGGTTGAGAAACTATGCAAATAAAAGTTTTAAGCAGTGACAACAAATGAATGGGCATGCCAATGGCCTTGGCCGGATCTGCGGCCATGGGAACAAGACAGAAAATGAGAATCGTCAGAGAAGAACGGGTAGCCTTCGGAAAATTCGCAGCGGCTTGTTAGCTGTTCGCCGCCGTCCCCTCGATAACATTCCCGACGCTCCACTTCATAAAGAAGTAGTAAGCGGCAGCAGGAAAAACAAGCCCCACCAACCACGCCAGGTCGACGCCGTAAAGGCGCTCGGCCACCGAGCCGACATACAGGCTCGTATTCATGAAAGGAATTTCCAGCAAGATAGCCAGGATGAAAGTGATACAGGAAAACCAGTTAACCCGTCCATACCGGCCATTCGGGTCGAAAATATCCACTACGCAGTACACGCCGTGCCTGACAAAATAAAAATCCACCAAATTTATGGCCGTCCACGGAATCAGGAAATAGCTCATGAAAAAGATGAAATTTAAAAAGAACGCGACAAAATTATCTTGGCCAATGGTGGACAGTACGGTTGCAAGCGCGGTGATAGCGAACATGAACGTGCCTCGAACCCTGGCAGTAACCTTGATTTTTGCGAATGGCTCTATGACAGTGACCGTCGACATGAACGCACCATAGAGATTGAAGACATTTATCGAGATTTGGCCGAAGACGACGAATACATAAAGCAGTATTGCCGCACCTCCGAAAAGTTGCGCGACGTTCAATCCGACGTTGTCTGCAAAGTGTGGAATCGCGACACTGAGTATTGCCCCCAGAATCATCATCCAGGCACCGCCTATGACTGTCCCGGCATAGCTGTGCCAGAAAACCTTGGCCGATGAGGTATTGCCAGGAAGGTACCTTGAATAGTCAGCGACATAAGGTGCATAAGAAAGCTGCCAGGTCGCCGCAATACTGACCGCCGCCATGAATTTCGGAAGCGAAAAGCTGCTTGCCAGCCATTGGCCGTCGGGAACAGGAAGAACGACTGCAATAACGGTGGCGACCAGGAATACGATTATCGACAGGATCGACAGCGTCTTTTGCACCCGGTGAATCAGCTTGTATCCGTAAAGCGCGACAAGAAAGCAAAGAATGCTGATGAAGTAGATATTTGCGCGTTGCCCCAGGGGGCTTACTTTTTCGATGGCCTGCGCGGCCAGGAGTGTATTACTGACGAAGAAGCCCAGATAAATCACCATCACAAACAGCAACGGCAGTACTGCCCCGATCACGCCAAACTGAGCCCGGCTCTGGATCATCTGTGGAATGCCCAGTTTCGGCCCTTGAGCTGAGTGAGAGGCCATGAAGATAGCCCCTATCAGCGAACCGAGAATAATTGACAGCGCGCTCCAGAACAGATTCAACCCGAGCACCACCGGCAAGACACCGGCAGCGATGGTAGTGATATTCATATTGGCGCCAAACCAGATGAAGAATAATGATCCTGGCTTGCCGTATCGCTCTGCTTCGGGAATAAAATCGATGCTGCGTCGTTCGACTTCCATTTTGTCTCCTGTATCCTCTAATAACTCTTATGGTTATTTTTATGGTTACTTGTTAAGTTTGGTTCGTAATTTTTTTATGGCATCGCCCAGCTTGTCTGGCGTGTGAGCAAATTCATCCGGTATGGCTGCCTTGAATGCGCTGAATTCTTCGCCCCGCAGAGAGCGCAGAAACTGCTCTGAAGTAAACATCTCCAGGTCGTAAACCCAGTTAGCCATGAGCAGTAGCGATGAGTAGTGAGCCGCTTCAGTGGTGGCGCCGCAAATATCTTCGATCAGCGTTACCTGATAATCCCTGAAGTAGGCGTCGAACACCGTCGTCATCACGCACACATCTGTCAGTACGCCGCCGATCACCAGATGTTTGACGCCCAATCCCTTAAGAAGCTGATCGAGATTGGATTGAAAAAAGCAGCTATATCTATTTTTTTCAAAGACGATATCGCCTGCCTGGGGAGACAACGCGTCGATGATGTCGACCTTGTTGGTTGCAGAGCAATACGTTGCCGGCTTTCCAGAAGGATCAAGTGGCTCGCCGCCTGGCAATCCGACCCCGTCAGCCCGATTGACGTGCTTCGAATAGAGGATTGGAATCCCCTGCTTGCGTAAGGCATCCAGCAATGGACCAGCCTTTTCCACCGCCGCGTTGAAACCCTCCACGGAAAAGCCATCTTCTTTTTGCATGTCGATCAGCAAAAATGCCCTATCTGACTTCATTACACTATTCTCCTTGTCCAACCTCATTTTTATAATTTCCGAACTGGAGGCGGTTTCATACGTCATCCAGTTACTGGCTTAGTACGTCAATATTATGGCATACCATAATATGAATGTGGCGAAATTAATTTGTAACGGCAAGATCTCCCTGCTACCGGCCACCCATTGGCGACCGTTCTTGTTCTATCTCCTTAGGAAATTTTTGAAAAAATCGTGAAGTTCGTCGGACTGGACCAAGGCCAAGGGAGGAAGTGTTACGCTTGTCGAGCCTTTCCAGGAGGATCGACACCTGGCCAACTTCAAGCTAGCGTGCATGCAATTGCACCGAATCTGCTGGATCGACAGTTTGAGACAACGGCACCCAATCAGAAATAGGCTTCATTAACGACCATCTTCGGCACCGGGGCTGCAGCCAACTGACGAGCGAGCGGTACCTTGCTTGCCACAATCGGCAGACGTGGCGCCGCTCTGGTGCTACTCACCAAGTCATCCAATGTAAATATGCTCACCGCTCGCGCAAGATTTTCCGCTTGGTCGCTCAAAGACTCCGCAGCAGCGGCAGCTTGCTCCACCAATGCTGCATTTTGCTGGGTGACTTGATTCATCTGGCCAATAGCCTGATTGACTTGTTCAATCCCTGCGCTTTGTTCCTGGCTGGCAGCCATAATCTCGGACATGATATCGGTCACGCGCTTGACGCTATCGACCACTTCCGTCATGGTCGCCCCCGCTTCTGCCACCAATTTACTGCCGGTATCGACTTTATCAACCGAGTCGTCGATCAGTATCTTGATTTCCTTCGCCGCTGCAGCCGAACGCTGCGCCAAGGTACGCACTTCCGATGCTACCACCGCAAAACCGCGACCTTGCTCGCCGGCACGCGCGGCTTCCACTGCGGCATTCAGCGCCAGGATGTTGGTCTGGAAGGCGATGCCATCGATCACGCCGATGATGTCGACGATTTTTCTAGCTGATGCATTGATGCCATCCATCGTACCCACTACTTTCGACACTACCACACCGCCTTGTTCCGCCACACCAGAAGCAGTAAGGGCAAGCTGATTGGCTTGTCGTGCATTGTCGGCATTTTGCTTGACGGTCGTGGTCAGCTCTTCCATCGACGATGCGGTTTCGTCCAGCGAACTAGCCTGTTCTTCAGTACGCGACGACAGGTCCAGATTACCGGATGCGATTTGATTCGACGCGGTTGCAATGGTATCGACACCTGAGCGAACCTGCATGATGCTGCCTGTCAGGCTGTCATTCATATCCTTCAAAGCTTGCAGCAACTGACCGGTTTCGTCACGTGAAGTCGCTGTAATTCGGCTAGTCAAATCGCCAGAAGCAACTATACGCGCCACACTTACAGCGTAGCGCAAAGGCTGGGTAATGCTGCGCGTTAAAACCCAGGCGAGGATTGCGCCCAATGCCAGCGCAATCAAGCCGAGGACCATCATTAGATTGCGACCGGCCTCATAAATTTCATCAACTTGATTTTTTGATTTTTCAAAAATGATTTTTTGAAAGTCGACCACGTCTTGCACCGATCGTATGTATGCGTTCGCTGCCGGCGTGAGTTTGGTTTCGATGGTATTTTCCAAATCGACGCTACCTTCTTCTTTCAGTTTGAAGGCAGCATCCCGGATCCCGATATATATTTTGCGCTGTTCGGCAACGGCAGCCAGCTTTTGTTTGCCTTCGGCACTGAGGACCAAAGGCTCCAATTCCTTTTGCGCCTTGATAATATTAGCGCTTACGGCCGTCATTTCTGCCGCGAGGGATTTCTCTTCTGCCGGCTTAATCGTTCTCAAGCGCGCGAACGTACGTAAGGTGTTGGTTGCCATACCACTGATCCACTGTTGCGCCATACGCTCCTTGGCCGCCGCGTCGCCCATCTGCTCAGTAGCTTGTCCCACGCCTTGCAAGCGCCAGATACCCACTACTACGATGATTGCCATCAGCACCAACAACAAGCTAAAGGCAATGCCCAGTCGCGCGCCTATTTTCAAATTCTTGATTTTCATTTTTTTACTCGATAACAGAAATTATCGTGCCCGGACCGAGCAGATAATCGGACTTCATCGCCGTGCCCATTACTGGCGCCGGCTTGAATAGGTAAAAGGTGGATGGCAAAATTTGCCGCTGATTTCACATGACACGATTGCTACATGCATTTACAACGGCAATCATTTCATCAAAATTTAGCTTCCACGCGGTGACCTTTCTCCTGCAAAGTACCCGAAGGTACAGTTGGTGACCTAACGCAAAGTTTTCGTTTGCTTGCTGAATTGATCCGGTCAGTCTGAGCGCCTCGGTCTTTAGCAAAACCGATAACTGGAACGCATATTTGTCGATTACACTGAGCGAGCGCCGCTCCGCGTAGGACGGCTCTGTTATTTCCGTACGTAGATAGCGCGACGGTGTGTCTGGAGATGCGAAGGAGTCCGGCGATCTCTCTTAGTGGGACCTGGTCGTCAAAGGAAAAATGCAAAGAATAAAAAAACCCGCTAAATCAGTGACTTAGCGGGTCTTGTTTACATCTGATAAAACATATACCCTAGAACGGAATGTCGTCATCCATATCCGAGAAATTCGGCGCTGGCCGCGAAGCCGGTGCCTGTCGGGCTGGCGCCGCCGGTGCGCTGGTGTTTTGCTGGCGTGCCGGTGGCGCGCTGTTGTAGCCACCGCCATCGTCCATCGGCGCGCTGCCGCCCGCACCTTGACGGCTGCCAAGCATCTGCATGGTGTCTGCGATGATTTCAGTGGTGAAGCGTTCAGCGCCATCCTTGTCTTGCCATTTGCGCGTTTGCAGACGGCCTTCGATGTAGATCTGCGAACCTTTTTTCAGGTACTGGCCGGCGATCTCCGCCAGCTTGCGATAGAAGGTGATGCGGTGCCACTCGGTTAATTCTTTTTTCTCGCCGCTATTCTTGTCTTTCCAGCTTTCCGTGGTGGCAACGGCGATGTTGGTGACCGCTTCGCCGTTCGGCATGTAGCGTGTTTCCGGGTCGCGGCCGAGATTGCCGACGATGATGACTTTATTGACCGATGCCATGTAATGCTCTCCTAAATGCTCATATCTTGAAAATGCGTTGAAAATTACGCCTGATGCGTTGTGCCCAAGACCCTGGCGCTGGCTGTCTGATGTTGCTCAATAGTTACTTAAGAGTTACTTAAGGAGACTTGCTGCGCGCCATGCACTACGCTGCCGCGGCCGTGATTGATGAAGCGCCACGGCGCGGCAAATTTTTCATGCTGGATGCGATTATAAGCCAGCAGAGGGTTGCTGCCCCGCCTAAAATGAAAACCGAGGATGCACCCGCATGCTGTTTAAGTAATCCGCCTAGGGCGCCGCCGCAGAACAAACCCAGGGCTTGCATGGTGTTATACACGCCCAGCGCGGCGCCTTTGGCCGCTGGCGGCGCGATGCGCGACACCAGCGACGGCTGGCTAGCTTCCAGCACGTTGAAAGCAATGAAAAACCCTAGCAACAACACGACCAGCCATTGCCAATGGATAGTTGCCATGGAGAATGTCAGCAGCAATCCGAGTTGCACTATAAACAACAAAGCCACGGCTGCCAACATTACTTGTTTCATCTTGCCCTGCTTCTCGCCGACAAATACCGGCGGCAGCATCAATACAAAAGAAGCCAACACCACCGGCAGATAGATTTTCCAGTGCGACTCGAGCGGCAGATCGGCGTATTTGACCAGCGCCGCCGGCATCACCACAAACATCGCCATTTGCGTCATGTGCAAAGCGAACACGCCATAGTTCAAGCGCATCAGTTGGCCGTTGCGCAGGATTTCCGACCAAGCGACACGCCTGGCCTTGACCAGCGGCGCGGAAGGCACCAGCCATACCACCACCGCAATCGCGGCCAGCGACAAGATGCCGGTCATGGCAAAGATGCCGCCCATGCCGACCCACTCATATAGCAGCGGCGAAATGATCAGCGACAAGGCAAACGTCAAACCGATCGAGCCGCCGACCATGGCCATGGCCTTGGTGCGGTGTTCTTCCCTTGTGGAATCGGCGATAAAAGCAGTTACCGCAGCTGAAATCGCGCCGGAACCTTGTATCGCGCGGCCGATGATAACCCAGTAGATATTGTCGGCGGCGGCGGCAATGAAAGATCCCAGTGCAAACAGGATCAGGCCGATGACGATGATCTTCTTGCGACCGTACTTATCGGAAGCTACACCAAACGGAATTTGTCCGAACGATTGCGCAAGGCCGTAAATCCCCATGGCGAGGCCGACCAGGGCAGCGCTATCCCCACCGGGCAGGGTTTTGGCGTGCACTGCAAACACCGGCAAAATCAAAAACAGGCCAAGCATGCGCAATGCAAATATCGAA
Organism: Collimonas sp. OK607; assembly: GCF_900111995.1. Classification (GTDB taxonomy): domain Bacteria; phylum Pseudomonadota; class Gammaproteobacteria; order Burkholderiales; family Burkholderiaceae_D; genus Collimonas. The sequence continues at coordinate 64,887 of NZ_FOKF01000009.1, read as the reverse complement.
GCCAGGGCACCGCTGGCTTTGACTTCGGCGCGGCTCATGCCGCTGCCTGCGTCATTATCGGGAGAGGAGGTCGAATTATTCATATTGGGCATTACCGGATGTGAACGTTGAGGCTGTACGACGGCGCAGATCGAAACCCGTCATAGTATCAGGGAATGAAATGGCTGTGACCCGCATGGGTATTGGACATGCCCAAAACTTGCTGAATATTAAGGCGAAATACCCTGATGTATTTGAGCGCGATTGCGGTTTGCTATCCAATGGATATCAGGCGCTTTCCGCTCCGAATTAGATGTAATTTATTGCATCATTAATCGTTTTCGAAATAAAAAAAGATATAGTTCGTGACACCAAATAACTGTGGGGGAAATAGATATGAAACGTATGCTCTGCGCGGTAGCGCTTATAGCAGTTAGCGCTGCCGCCTTCATGCCAACCCAGGCCATGGCGCAAATAGGTGTAAACATCACGATTGGAACACCGCCGCCACCGCCACGATACGAGGTTTTGCCACCGCCGCGGGTTGGCTACATCTGGGCGCCGGGATACTGGAATTGGGATGGCCGCCGCCATGTCTGGGCTGGCGGACATTGGGAAAGAGCGCGTAGCGGGTATCTGTACGACCGGCCGGAATGGCGTCAAGGGAGTAACGGATGGGAGCTGCGTCGTGGCGGCTGGCGTCAGGGCGACGACCGCCACCATGAGCATTATCGTGACGAACGTCGTGATGACAGGCGCGACGATGACGGAGGCCGTTATCATTGTCCACCGGGGCAAGCCAAAAAGGGTAATTGCTAAAGTGTAGTTGCGCCCGCCTGATCTGATGTTGCCATTGGATCAGGCGGGAATTCATACGTTCCAGGTCGATACGTTCCGGCCCATACGTTCTCCCGTCATCCCATCACTCTGCCAGCGTACTGTTTCACGCGACTGTATTCACGCGACTGTGTTCACGCGACTGTCTTCACACGAGATAGCCGGATCAAACTCTAAAATCCCGACCCTGATATAGTGTCAGGTTGATCCGTTTGATATGCATTTGCAGCACCGGCCGGACACTCCCGCCGATGGCAGCCGCAAGCCCTTCACACGTGAAAATTGCATTTCCAATAAGCCGACACGGCCTTAAACTTACGCTGAAAGCTGTAAATGGAAGAAATCCGCATCCGGGGTGCGCGTACGCATAACCTCAAGAACATCAATCTGGATTTACCGCGCAACAAACTGATCGTGATCACCGGCTTGTCCGGCTCCGGCAAATCGTCGCTGGCATTTGACACGCTGTATGCGGAAGGCCAGCGGCGCTACGTCGAATCGCTGTCTTCCTACGCCAGGCAATTCCTGCAGTTGATGGAAAAACCGGATGTCGACCTGATCGAAGGTTTGTCGCCGGCGATTTCGATCGAACAGAAAGCGACTTCGCATAATCCGCGCTCCACCGTTGGTACGGTGACCGAGATCCACGATTATTTGCGTTTGCTGTACGCACGTGTCGGCACGCCGTATTGCCCGGACCATCCGGAGAAACCTCTGGCGGCGCAGTCGGTGTCGCAGATGGTGGATGCGGTGCTGGCGATGCCGGAAGATACCAAGCTGATGATCCTGGCGCCGGTGGTGGCCAATCGCAAGGGTGAACATGTCGATCTGTTTGAACAGATGCAGGCACAGGGCTTTGTGCGCTTCCGCATCCAGAGCGGTACCGGCACCGCCAAGATTTATGAAGTCGACGATTTACCAAAATTGAAGAAGACCGAAAAGCACACCATCGATGTAGTGATCGACCGCTTGAAGGTAAAGGCAGACACCAAGCAACGCCTGGCTGAAAGTTTTGAAACCGCGCTACGCCTGGCCGAAGGCCGCGCGATTGCACTGGAAATGGACAGTGGCGCCGAGCACGTGTATTCCAACAAGTTCGCCTGCCCGATCTGCGGCTATTCGCTGCAGGAACTGGAGCCGCGGCTATTCTCTTTCAATAATCCGATGGGCGCCTGCCCGGAATGCGATGGCCTGGGCCATATCGAATTTTTCGATCCTAAGCGTATCGTCGCCTTCCCCAACCTGTCGCTGGCCAGCGGCGCGGTCAAAGGCTGGGACAGACGCAATCAGTTCTACTTCCAGATGCTGACCAACATCGCGGCGCACTACGATTTCGACATCGATGTGCCGTTTGAGAAACTGCCCGAAAAGGCACAGCAAGCTGTGTTGTACGGCTCCGGCAAGGAAACCATTCCGTTCAGCTATGTTAATGAACGCGGCCGCACCGTCATCAAGGAACACACGTTTGAAGGCGTGGTTAACAATCTGCAGCGACGTTATCGCGAGACGGATTCGATGGCGGTCAAGGAAGAGCTGGCCAAGTTCATCAACGAAAAAGAATGCCCGTCCTGCCACGGCGCGCGGCTGCGCGTCGAAGCGCGTTTCGTCAAGGTTGGCAACGGCAAACAGGAACGCGCCATTTACGAAGTCGCGGCAACGCCGCTGCGTGAGACTCTGTCGTTCTTCGAAAAGCTGAAGCTGACTGGCGCCAAGAAAGAAATCGCTGACCGGATCATCAAGGAAATCGTTTCGCGCCTGACCTTCCTGAATAATGTCGGCCTCGATTACCTGTCGCTGGAACGCAGCGCCGACACCTTGTCCGGCGGTGAAGCGCAACGGATCCGGCTGGCCTCGCAAATCGGTTCCGGTCTGACCGGCGTCATGTACGTGCTGGATGAACCGTCGATCGGCTTGCATCAGCGCGATAACGATCGCCTGATCGAAACCTTGCGCCATCTGCGCGACATCGGCAACAGCGTGCTGGTGGTGGAACACGATGAAGATGCGATCCGCACCGCCGACTATGTGGTCGACATGGGGCTGGGCGCTGGCGTGCACGGCGGCGAGATTATTGCTGAAGGAACGCTGGAGCAGATTCTCAAGAGTAAAAAATCGCTGACGGCTAAATACCTGAACGGCACACTGAAAATCGCGGTGCCGGAAAAGCGCACGCCGGCCGATCCTGATCGCCAGTTCATCATCACCGGCGCCACCGGCAACAACCTGAAGAATGTGACGATGAATTTGCCGGTCGGCTTGCTGACCTGCGTTACCGGTGTTTCAGGTTCGGGGAAATCGACACTGGTCAACGATACGCTGTATCACGCCGCGTCGCGTCACCTGTACGGATCGCAAGCTGAACCGGCGGCGCATGAATCGATCGGCGGACTGGAGCATTTCGACAAGGTGATTTCGGTCGACCAGGCGCCTATCGGGCGCACCCCGCGCTCCAATCCGGCGACCTATACCGGCTTGTTTACGCCGATCCGCGATTTATTCTCCACCGTGCCGATGGCCAAGGAACGCGGCTACAACGCCGGGCGCTTCTCGTTCAACGTCAAGGGCGGCCGCTGCGAGGCCTGCCAGGGCGATGGCGTGATCAAGGTTGAAATGCATTTCCTGCCGGACGTATATGTGCCGTGCGATGTCTGCCACGGCAAGCGCTACAACCGCGAAACGCTGGAAGTGCAATACAAAGGCAAGAACATTACCGAAGTACTGGCCATGACGGTGGAAGAAGCTTACGAATTCTTCAAACCGGTGCCGATCATTGCGCGTAAATTGCATACGCTGCTGGATGTCGGCCTCGGCTATATCCGTCTTGGCCAAAGTGCTACCACCTTGTCCGGCGGTGAAGCGCAGCGGGTCAAGCTGTCGCTCGAACTGTCGAAGCGCGACACCGGCCGCACCCTGTACATCCTGGATGAGCCGACTACCGGCCTGCATTTCCATGATATCGATCTGCTGCTGAAGGTGATCCACCGCCTGCGTAACCAGGGCAATACCGTGGTCATCATCGAACATAACCTCGATGTCATCAAAACCGCCGACTGGCTGATCGACCTCGGGCCAGAAGGCGGCGCCGGCGGCGGCCGTATCATTGCTACCGGTACGCCGGAGCAGGTGGCGGCGAACCCGGCCAGCGTCACCGGTAAATATCTGGGACCTTTACTGCAGAAAAATAAATAACCATTTCACCTCGGCAGCCATCCGGCCTGGGCGCAACCGCGCTCAGGTCGGACGGCCTCCAATGGAATGCAATAAAATAATAAATAACAAGTAGCAAATAAGACAACGAGATAACCATGTCTACCAACACCCCTCCGGCGCTGTCTGCAGCGCAAATCGCCGCCTTCGAAACAGACGGTTACCTGATCTTGCCGCGCATGGTGCCGATGGCGGATTGCGAGCTGATGATCGCCACTGCAAATGATCATCTGGCGCAGGCGGTGACGCCACTGGAATACGAATCCGAGGTAGGTTATGCCGGCGCGCCGAAATCGCTCGATAGCGTCGGCGGCCGCACTGCACGGCGCCTGCGCAATGCTTATCAGCGACACGATAGCTATCGCGCCTGGGCTCGTAGTCCGCAACTGGTAGCGATGCTGGAACTGTTGCTGGGCGAACCGGTATGCCTGACTTTATCGCATCACAATTGCGTGATGACCAAGCACCCGCATTTCGGCACCGCGACCGGCTGGCATCGCGATATCCGCTACTGGTCGTTCCCGCGCAACGAATTGATCTCGGTCTGGCTGGCGCTCGATAGCGAAAACCAGAACAATGGCGGCCTACGCTTTATTCCAGGCTCGCACCGCTTCGACATCAAACCCGGACAAATGGACCAGCTGGATTTCCTGCGCCCGGAAATCGGCGAAAACCAGGCGTTGTTTGCACAGGGAAAAGCGGTAGAGCTGCAGCAAGGAGACGTGGTCTTTTTCCATAGCGGATTGTTCCACGCAGCCGGCAGGAACAATACCGAAGCGGTCAAGGAATCGGTGGTATTTGCTTATCACGGGCAAAGCAACCAGCCGGTGCCAGGCAGCCGCTCTGCCGCCTCGGAAGATATTCTACTGAGCCATTGAGGCCCGCTGCAAACGACGCGTGTGCGCCAGTGTTTCCGATTTCCGCTTTTGCAACCAGATGGCAATCCCGGTAATCATGAACAAGAGCGGCAGAAAACCCAGGAACGCAACCAGTATCTTGCCCGGCAAACCCAGTATCTGACCGGTATGCAAGCCATACTGCACGCCCATGAAGGTATCGCCGGCGGAACCTTTTAACGGATCTAGCGAGCGCAGCACGTGGCCGTCTGCAACGTCGATAAATACCCGTACACTACCGCCGTCCTGGATGTCATCCGGCTTGCGCAAACGGACTTGATAGACGCCGTGTTTGTCGTCATGCGCGATGCGCGCCGGGGTGGCAAGCGGCATGGTTGCCTGCGCCGCTGCCAGCGCTTGCTGCCAGTTGATTTGCGGCTTTCCCTCAGCACTCGAACCCTTGGGCGGCGGCGTCAGCGCCGACAGGCTGGAGACCAAAGGACGCGCGACGTCCGGCAGATTCATCACAGCGCCGGTAAAGGCCGTTATCACCAGCAATATTCCAGCAACCAGGCCTACCGTGCGATGCAAGTCGTACATCAGGCGGAAACCGCCGGCGCCGCGTTTGATCGACAATGCTTTTCCCCAGCCGTTGCGATGCTTGGGCCACGCCAATGCAAAGCCGATCAATAGCGTCGCCACCCACAACAAACCAAGGCTGCCGGAGATGATGGCGCCTGGCTTGTCCAACAACAGATAGCGATGCAAGCGGAACAGGAACGGCATCAGGTTTTGCGGCGCCAGGCTGACCGCCTTGGTGTTGCGTTCGCCGACTACGGTAGCGGTGACCGGATCGATAAATACCGTATCCACTGCCAACTCTTCGTTCGGTTTGCGCGGACGCAGTTTTGCCTGGAGCGGCGCGCTGGCATCCTGCTCGATGGCGAAAAAGGCAAGCCGCGCATGTGGATAGTCGTGTTCAACCCGAGCTGCCAGGGCATCGATAGGTTGCTTGCTACCGGTCGAGGCGAGATGATAGAACTGCGGATTAAGCCAGGCATCGATCTCATCGTTAAACGCCAGTGCCGCGCCGGTCAGGCCCGCCATGACAAGGAACAGGGATAGCAGCAAACCGCTGTAGCGATGCAATTTCACCAACCAATGACGTATTGCTTTTTTCATAATCAAAACTCGCTTGCACCTTACATAAAGCGAGTATTGTAAATGTCTATTGAATGAGAATGGGTATTATTCTCAAAAATCTTCATCACTATGCTGGCTGGTGCCCGCGCTGGTCCATGCTTGCAGCAAACGCCCTTCGGCGCGGGAGATAGCGTCCGCGGCACCACGCAGGACGACAATGTCTCCTGCCTGCAACACTACCTCCGATGTGACGGCAATATCGCTGCGGCCACGCCGCAAAGCGGCAATCTCAGCGCCCATTTCCGGCAGGCCCAGCCAGGCCAGCGAACGGCCGATGGCGCGCGCGCCAGAGGGTAAAGCCACTGAGTGCAAACGCACCTGCAAATGATCGGCGGCATCTGGCGCATCGTCGATGCCGTGGAAAAATCCACGCAAGGTGGCATAGCGTTCATCACGTGTAGCCTGCACCCGGTGCACCACGCGGCGCAAAGGCACGCCCAGCAAGACCAGTGCATGCGAGGCCAGCATCAGGCTGCCTTCCATCGCTTCCGGCACCACTTCGGTGGCGCCGGCTGCACGCAGCTTGTCAAGATCGGTATCGTCGTAGCTGCGCACGATCACCGGCAGCGCTGGTGCCAGCTCGTTCACATGATGCAGTACTTTCAAGGCGGAAGGCGTGCTGGCATAGGTGATCACCAAGGCGGCGGCGCGATGTACGCCAGCTGCCACCAGGCTCTCGCGGCGCGAGGCGTCGCCATAGGAAACCTGGGCGCCGGCAGCGCGGGCGTCGCGCACGCGATCCGGATCGAGATCCAGTGCGTGGTAATCGATGCCTTCTTCCTTCAACAACTTGGCCAGGCTCTGGCCGCTGCGGCCGAAACCGGCGATGATCACGTGCTTCTTGGTGGCCATGGTGCGCGTTGCAATCTGGGTCAAGGCCAGCGACTGCATCATCCATTCGCTGGAAGACAGTTTCATCACGATCGCGTCGGATTTAGCCAGGATGAACGGCGCAGCCAGCATCGACAGCACCATGGAAGCCAGGATCAGCTGGACCAGCAAGGGATCGATCAGTTGCAGGCCGCCGGCCTGGTTCAGCAGCACGAAGCCGAACTCCCCAGCCTGCGCCAGCGCCAATCCAGTCCGCAGCGCAACGCCGGTGGATGAGCGAAAGATTTTTGCCAGCGCGGCGATCAAGACGAACTTGAGGAACACCGGGCCTATCAGCAACAGCAATACCAGCCACCAGTGCTCGATCACCAGACGCATATTCAGCAACATGCCAACCGTGATGAAAAACAAACCCAGCAAGACATCGCGAAACGATTTGATGTCCTCTTCCACCTGGTGCTTGTATTCGGTTTCGGAGATCAGCATGCCGGCGATAAATGCACCCAAGGCCAGCGACAGACCGGCGCGTTCGGTAATCCATGCGGACGCCAGCGTAATCAACAGCAGGTTCAGCATGAACAACTCTTGCGAGCGGCGCCGTACCACGATCTGGAACCAGCGCCGCATCAGTTTCTGACCGAAGAACAACAGCAGCGCCAGCAGCAGCACCGCTTTGCCGCTAGCCCAGGCCAGCGTCGCCAGCAAGTTGCCGGAATGCTCACTGAGCGCCGGCACGATAATCAGCAGCGGCACCAAAGCCAGGTCTTGAAACAGCAGAATGCCGATGATGCGGCGTCCGTGCTCGGTTTCCAGCTCCATTCGCTCCGTTAGCAATTTGGAAACGATGGCGGTGGACGACATCGTTAGCGCGCCGCCCAGGGCGAACGCCGCCTGCCAGCTGATATTGGTAAATTGCGGCAGGATGAGCGCCATCATCCAGGCGAACAACATGGTGGCGCCAATGGTCAGCAGCACCTGCGCCATGCCCAGCCCGAACACGATATGCCGCATTGCCGTCAATTTCGGCAGCGAAAACTCGAGACCGATCGAAAACATCAAAAACACCACACCAAATTCGGCCAGCGCGTGAGTGGTGGCATTGTCTTCTGCAAAACCCAGCGCATGCGGGCCGATCAGGATCCCCACCACCAGATAGCCCAGCATGGGTGGCAAATGAAAGCTGCGAAAAGCTACAACCCCTAGTACGGCGGAGCCGAGCAACAAGATTGTCAGTTCAAGTCCGGAAAGCATTATTGGCAATCAATTGGTTCAATATCAACATTATGTTGCGGCAACGCTAATTCGCGAAGGGTCGAAGACAGATTAATTGATGCCGATAAAGACTGGCAAGTTTTTTGCTTTAGGATTTCGTTTATACTTTCGGGATGACTCTACCCGATATCAAAATTTTGCCCCAATCCCTGCCCAAGTCATTCGATGCCGGTCGTGCGTTAGAGCTTGCTCGCAGCACCCTGCAAATCGAAGCCGATGCCATCATCGCATTAAAAAATCGGATTTCCGACGACCTCAACGATCCCTTCGCCCAAGCGATTGCCTTGCTGCTTAATTGCAACGGCCGGGTGGTTGTGTCCGGCATAGGGAAATCCGGCCACATCGCCCGCAAGATCGCCGCCACGCTAGCCTCTACCGGCACCCCGGCGCTGTTCATCCATCCGGCCGAAGCAGCGCATGGCGACCTTGGCATGGTGACTGAAGACGATGCGTTCATTGCCATTTCCAATTCAGGCGAAACCGCCGAGTTGATGGCCATTGTGCCGATCATCAAACGCATGGGCGCCAGCCTGATCGCGATGACCGGCAATGACGGCTCGGCATTGGCGCAACTCGCCAATGTGCACCTGAATGTCAAGGTAGACCAGGAAGCCTGTCCGTTGAACCTGGCCCCCACCGCCAGCACCACCGCTACCTTGGCGATGGGCGATGCCTTGGCGGTAGCCTTGCTGGATGCGCGTGGCTTCCGCGAGGAAGATTTCGCCCGCTCCCATCCTGGCGGCGCACTTGGACGCCGTCTGCTGACCCATGTACGTGACGTCATGCGTAGCGGCGAAGCGATCCCGGCAGTGACTGCGGACGTATCGCTGTCGATGGCTTTGCTTGAGATCACCCGCAAAGGGATCGCCATGACCGCCGTCGTGGACGAGCATTTCCACGCCATCGGCGTGTTTACCGATGGCGATCTGCGGCGCCTGATCGAGCAGGTGCAAGATTTCACCAAACTGACGATTGCCGACGTGATGCACGCCAATCCGCGCACCATTGGCCCCGATCAGCTGGCGGTCGATGCGGTGCACATGATGGAGCAGTTCCGCATCAATCAGCTGCTGGTCAGCGATACCACCGGCAAGCTGGTCGGCGCGCTGCATATCCATGATCTGACCCGCGCCAAGGTGATCTGATGACGAGCTCGGTTACCCACGGCGACAGTGCCGATCTGACATTGCGTGCAGATCTGGCAGCGCGTGCCGCGCGGTTGCGCCTGATGATTTTTGATGTCGACGGTATCCTGACCGACGGCGGCCTGCTGTACGGCGCCGACGGCGAGCAACTCAAACGCTTTAACGTGCTCGACGGGCATGGCATCAAGCAGTTACAGCAAAGCGGCGTCGCCACTGCGATCATCAGCGCACGCAAGTCGGCGATTGTCAGCCGTCGCGCCAGCGACCTCGGCATCGCCCATGTGCATCAAGGTGTGCATGACAAGCACGCGGCTTTTGCCGCATTGCTGGCGCAACTGCAACTGACGCCGGACGCATGCGGATTCATCGGCGATGATGTAATCGACTTGCCGATCCTGTCGCAAGTCGGTTTTGCCGCCAGCGTGCCGAACGGCCATCCTGATGTCAGAAGCCGCGTACACTACGTCACCCGGGCCGGCGGCGGCCATGGTGCTGCGCGCGAGATCTGCGACCTGATCATGCGTGCGCAAAATACCTATGCCGACGCATTGGCATCGTATTTGCGTACTCCTTTGCCTGCTACTCCGCCAAGATCAGGTAAAGCATGAAAAATCTGCGCACCACCTATCGCTTTCGCTTCCTGCTGTTGCTGATATTGTTCATCCTGCTGGCGCTCGGCAGTTTCTGGCTGGTGCAGGTGATGAACAAACATACCGAGGATTCGCTGCCGAAGGCGGCGCGCACCGAGCCTGATTATTTCGTTGAGCATTTCAACTACGTGCAAATGTCGCCCAGCGGACTGCCGCGTTACAACATTTCGGGCGATCTGCTGACGCACAATCCGGTGGACGATTCGTTTGATGTGCAAAAGCCGCTGATCCATAGCTTGGATAAAGAAAAGCCGCCGATGAACCTGCGTGCGAACCGCGGCAAGATTGAAGACAACAATAGCAAGGTGCATTTGTACGGCGACGTTAATGCGGATCGGCCAAAGACGCCGAAGGCAGACAATTTTCACCTGAAATCCGAGTATCTGCTGCTATTGCCAGACGACGATGTCATGCAATCAGACCAACCGGTGGAACTCACGCTGGGGCAATCGATATTGCACGGTACCGGCATGGATTTCAACAATTCCACGCGTGTACTGAAACTGTTTAGCAAGGTGCATGGCGTATTTCCGCCGACACCTCATTGAGCGACGACGATCATATGCAAACCGTTGCAACGCATTGCAATCCATCGCGCCACATTTTTATGCATATAGCTCCATCCTTTATCCAGGATTTTTCATGAAACGAATTTTTTTCATATCTCTGCTATTACTCGGCGTCAGCGTCGGTGCCGCCGGCGTCGCGCATGCAGAAAAAGCAGACTCCGAGAAACCGACACTGATCGATTCCGACCAGCTTACGTATGACGACGTCAAGCAGGTCAACGTCGCCACCGGCAACGTGGTCCTGACGCGTGGCACGTTGCTGATGAAAGCCGATCGCGTGGTAGTGACCACCGACCCGTCCGGTTATCAATACGCGACTTTGTATGCGGATCCGGGCAAGCTGGCGACGTTCCGTCAAAAACGCGACGGCGGTCCGGACCTGTGGGTCGATGGCCACGCCGAACGTATTGAATACGACGGCAAGACCGAAGTCACCAAGCTGTTTTCGAAGGCGCAAATGCGCCGCCTGCAAGGCGACAAGCCGACTGACGAAGTAAATGGCGAATTCATTTCCTACGACAGCCGCACTGAATTCTACTCAGTCAACAATACGGTCAACGGCACCAGCCAGTCTGGCGCCGGGCGCATCCGCGCAGTGATCCAGCCACGCCCGAAAGCTGTCCCATGACCGCGCCTAGTACCCTGATAGTTAAAGGTCTGCAAAAAAGCTATGGCGCGCGCCAGGTGGTGCATGACGTGTCGCTGGAAGTCCGTTGCGGTGAAGTGGTCGGCTTGCTGGGGCCTAACGGCGCCGGCAAAACCACTTCCTTCTACATGATCGTCGGCCTGGTGCCATCGGATGGCGGCGAAATCGATCTGGACGGCGTCGACATTTCACGCCTGCCGATCCATCGGCGCGCCGTGCTTGGCCTGTCGTATCTGCCGCAGGAAGCATCGGTATTTCGCAAGCTGACTGTAGAAGACAATATCCGCGCCGTTCTGGAATTGCAGCGCCCCAATGGCAAGGCGCTCACCAAAGCCGAAATCGACGAGCAGTTGCATAAGCTGCTGCATGAATTGCAAATCGAAAAGCTACGTGAAAACCAGGCCTTGTCACTCTCCGGCGGCGAACGCCGGCGTGTCGAAATTGCCCGTGCGCTGGCAACCAATCCACGCTTCGTCCTGCTGGATGAACCGTTTGCCGGGATCGACCCGATTGCCGTGATCGAGATCCAGCGCATCGTCCGCTTCCTTAAGGAACGCGGCATAGGCGTACTGATTACCGACCACAATGTGCGCGAAACACTGGGCATTTGCGATCGCGCCTACATCATCAATCAAGGTAGCGTGCTGGCAAGCGGCAGTCCGGACGACATCATCGCCGACGAGTCGGTACGGCGCGTGTATCTCGGCGAGCATTTCCGCATGTAACTTCACGAACGCGAGAACGATGCAATTGCAGGTGGCGTAATTCGCCGCAGCACAGTGGCGCTTGAACTCCTTACAACAAACCATAGAAGTGAATTGTCCGCACGGTAGCCATGAAACAATCACTCCAGCTTCGCACCTCCCAGCATCTTGCGCTGACACCTCAATTGCAGCAGTCGATACGGCTGTTGCAACTGTCTACGCTCGAACTGCATCAGGAACTGGAACAGATCTTGTCGGACAATCCGCTGCTGGAGCGGGTCGACGACCCTCTCGATAATTCTGTGCGCTTGCTGGCGGACGGCGCTATCAGCGGCAGTACGTCAACCATGGACGCGCCGGTCGGCGATAGCGAAGTCAGCAGTTCGCCCAGCGAAAGCGAAGCCAGTTTAGATGCGCCGCCGGCAGCGGATGGCAGCCCCGAAAATAGTGATGGCGGCGATAGCGAATGGAGTTTTGACGATATCGCACGCAGCTCGAAAACCTCGGACGACGAGGATGCGCGGCCGCAACTGGAAGCCCACGAGTTGACGTTGCGTGAACATCTGCTGCAGCAAATGCGCGAAACGCTCGACAATATACGCGATCGGGCATTGGTCGAGCTGACCATCGATGCGCTGGACGATAACGGCTATCTGGAAGAATCGCTGGAAGAAATCCTGGAGCGTCTGCCGCCAGAACTGGAGATCGCTATCGAGGAGTTGTCGATGGCCCTGAAAATGGTGCAAAGTTTCGACCCCCCAGGCGTCGGCGCCCGTAACGCCTCAGAATGCCTGAGCTTGCAGATCAAGCGTTTTATCAAAGTGCCATTCGTCACGCGCCGCCTGGCATTGGCGATTGTACAAGATCACCTGATGCTTTTTGCGCAACGTGATTTCAATAAAATCAAGAAAGCACTCGATTGCGACGACGAGGATCTGCGTGAAGCGCAGGTCATCATCAAACAGTGCAATCCGCATCCCGGCGCGCCCTTTGCCGCCAATACGTCAGACTACGTGGTGCCGGACGTGATCGTCAGGCGCAGCAAGCAAGGCTGGCAGGTGATGCTGAATAATGACGTCATGCCAAGGTTGCGGGTGAATGTCCTGTATGCCAACATCCTGAAGCAAAGCAAGGGCGACGGCGCCCTCACTTCCCAGCTGCAGGAAGCCAAGTGGCTGATCAAGAATATGCGTCAGCGCTTCGACACCATCTTGCGTGTTGCACAAGCGATAGTGGAGCGACAGAGGAACTTCTTTTCGCACGGGGCGGTCGCAATGAGGCCGCTTGTGTTGCGTGAAATAGCTGATACACTGGGACTACACGAGAGTACTATTTCTCGTGTAACCACACAGAAATACATGCTTACTCCCCACGGGATGTTTGAACTGAAGTATTTCTTCGGCAGCCATGTTGCTACTGAGGCAGGTGGAGAGGCTTCCTCAACGGCAATCAGGGCACTCATTAAGCAATTGATAGGAGCGGAAGATTCAAAAAGTCCTTTCTCTGACAGCAAGATTGCCGACATGCTTGCGGAACAAGGTATGGTGGTCGCCCGCCGCACCGTCGCAAAATATCGCGAAGCACTGAAAATTCCGTCTGTTAATCTGCGCAAGGCCTTGTAGTTTTTTTCTGGTTTGATTGTAAAGCTTAACCTTGCTGTGTTTGGATCAAGCGGTTTTCATTGGGTTTTCGTTGATTCTTGCCAGGACAGTTCCTCTTGAATCGTCCGCCTAAAGATTCAGCCTATTCTGTTCCGGACCGCCAGCAATATTCTTGATAGGAGCGCTGTATGAACTTCACCATCAGTGGGCATCACCTCGAATTAACCCCTGCCATTCGCGAATATGTACAAAGCAAACTAGAGCGTATCAAACGCCACTTCGACCAGGTCATCGATATCAGCGTGATTCTGACCGTCGACAAAATCACTGAAAAAGAAAAGCGCCAAAAAGCGGAAATTAATCTGCGCGTAAAAGGAAAAGATTTGCATGCTGAAAGTATTGCTCACGATCTTTATGCCGCCATTGATGCACTGATCGACAAGCTCGATCGCCAGGTGATCAAATACAAGGACAAGATGCAGGACCATCAGCACGATGCTATCAAGCATCTGCCGGAAGAACTCCCCGCCGCGACCTGAACCGGTCGCCGAGCGCGCGAGCTGTCTAGCTCGCGCCAATAAATGAACAAGGGCGCAGTTAATGCGCCCTTTGTTACGAGTAAACCTTATTATTGGTAAATCATATTATTATTGTTCAAGCGTTGTTGCGCTCCTACTTAAGCGCGCCAAACACCTTGCCGATAATCGCACTGCCCGCACCGACAGGATCCTGGCGAATCGCCTTTTCCTCTTCACCGATGATTGTATATAAGCCATCCAGCGCGCGTTGGGTAACGTAGCCTTCTACGGTGCTTTGCTCAGCCGGCACCATCCCTGTTTTACCGACTTGCCCCATGACCGAGTTATATTGCGCCGACAGGCCGTTGCGGTCGGTCACGCCTTTGACGATAGGCAGGAATTTCTGTCCCAATTGCGCCGAAGTCTTTTGTTTGAAAAAATCGGTGACTGAAGTATCACCGCCGGTCAGGATATTTTTTGCATCTGTAACCGACATCGATTTAACCGCATTCAACAGCAAGGGCTTGGCCAAAGGCACTGCCTGTTCCGCCGCATGATTCATCGACACCACCAGATCGTCCAGTTTCTGTCCCTGGCCAGTCATCCTCAACAGCGGCATGGCTTTATCCAGCACGCTGGGCAAACCGATCTTGACCTTGTCATTATTCAGGAAGCCATTCTCGACCCCCAACTTGGACACCGCAACATCCGCGCCTTTTTGCAGCGCGGCTTTCAGGCCACTGCTGGCGTCCTGGTTACTCAGGTCGCCTATCGATAAAGCGAGCGCGGCCGATGCGGTTACCGCCAGAGTGATTGTCAATGCTGTTTGGTATGCGCGACGCATAATTGATCCTTGTGAAGTTAAATGGACAACGACAAAGTCTAACTCAACTTATTGCTATCAGATCTACAAACTACGAATGACGTTGGCACGTAAATCTTAAAGATGGCCTTCGTCTACCAGGAACAAACGCCTGTGTTCACGTATCGCATAGCGGTCGGTCATGCCTGCGATGTAATCGGCAATCGCGCGCGCTTGCTGTTGCGTGCCGGGCTGGCCGAGCTGATAGTCGGGCGGCAGCAGATTCGGCTCGGCGCTAAAACATGCATACAATTCCGCAACGATGCGGCGCGCCTTGGCGGTCATGCGGTTGACCAGATAATGGCGGTACAGGTTTTCGCGCAGGAAGCGTTTCAGCAAAGCGGCTTGCTGCGCCATGCCATCGGAAAATGCGATCAGGGGCGGCGCGTTACGTACATCGTCGACGCTTTGCAGGCGTGCATCCAGGATGCGTTGCCGGGAGGTCTGAATCAGGTCGGTGATCAAGGCATTGATCATGCGCCGCACCGTTTCATTGATCGCGCGGCGCCCGCTCAGCCCAGGGTACAGCAACTCGACCTGGCGGCTGTGCGTGGCATAGAACTCAATCTGGTTCATCTGCTCCAGCGTCAGCAAGCCTGAACGCAAACCGTCGTCGACATCGTGGTTGTTATAAGCAATCTCATCTGCCAGATTGGCGACTTGCGCTTCCAGCGTCGGTTGCTTGCGCTGAATGAAGCGTTCGCCGATATCGCCCAGTTTCTTGGCATTGGCCAGCGAACAATGCTTCAGGATGCCCTCGCGGGTTTCGAACATCAGGTTCAAGCCGTCAAACGCACCGTAGCGCTGTTCCAGCTGATCGACCACGCGCAGACTTTGCAAATTATGTTCGAAGCCGCCGTGGCCTTCCATGCAGTCGTTCAAGGCATCCTGGCCGGCATGGCCGAATGGCGTGTGCCCCAGATCGTGGGCCAGTGAAATGGCTTCCACCAGGTCTTCGTTCAACTGCAGGTTGCGCGCAATCGAACGGGCGATTTGCGCTACTTCG
Source organism: Collimonas sp. OK607 (assembly GCF_900111995.1). Classification (GTDB taxonomy): domain Bacteria; phylum Pseudomonadota; class Gammaproteobacteria; order Burkholderiales; family Burkholderiaceae_D; genus Collimonas. The sequence continues at coordinate 49,021 of NZ_FOKF01000009.1, read as the reverse complement.
ATGCTGTGCGTCAAGCGCGTGCGGAACAGGTCTCCCTCGTGGTTGACGAATACCTGGGTCTTGTATTCCAGCCGGCGGAATGCGGTGCAGTGGATGATGCGGTCGCGGTCACGCTGAAACTCACTGCGTGCGCTAGGAGGAGCTTCCTCGAACAAACGTCCTCGCGACAACGCAGAATGTGCGGCATAGGGTGCGAGGGACGTTTCCTGGTTCATCGTGGCATGTCTCCGGAGGCTAGTTGCTGAATTGTCGCCAGCAGGGCATCTTGCGGTGCAGTGGTGATCAGATGGCCGCCCAAGGGTTTCATTAAAATGAACTTGATCTGGCCGTCTTCGTTCTTCTTATCGATCTGCATCAGTTCCAGCCAACGCTGGGTGCCCAGGTTGGGCGCCTCGGTCGGCAAGCCGGCGGCGCGTACCAGTGCGCAAACCCGTTCCTTGTCGATGGCGCTGATGTGGCCGAGCCTGTGCGACAGATCCGCCGCCATCACCATGCCGCAACCGACCGCTTCGCCATGCAGCCATTTACCGTAGCCCAGACCGGATTCAATCGCGTGGCCGAAGGTGTGGCCAAAATTCAGGATGGCGCGCAAACCGCCCTCGCGCTCATCTTGCCTGACCACGTCGGCCTTCAGCTCGCAGGAACGGCGGATGGCGTAAGCCAAGGCGACGTTATCGCGCGCCATCAGCGCGTCGATGTTGTCCTCTATCCATTTGAAAAAAGCGGCGTCGATCACGGCGCCGTATTTAATCACCTCTGCCAGCCCGGCCGACAGCTCGCGCTCCGGCAGGGTATGCAAGGTCATGGTATCGGCGATCACAGCTTGCGGCTGATAAAAAGCGCCGATCATGTTTTTGCCGAGCGGATGATTGATGCCGGTTTTCCCGCCCACGGAAGAATCGACCTGGGCCAGCAGCGTAGTCGGGATTTGTACGAATGGCACACCGCGCATGTAGGCCGAAGCAGCGAAACCGGTAAGATCGCCGATCACCCCGCCGCCCAGGGCGATCAGGGTGGTCTTGCGATCGCATTTTGCGCTCAGCAAGCGATCGAAAATCTGCATCAGGCTGGCCCAGTTCTTTTCTTCTTCGCCGTCCGGCAACACGATTTCCAGCACGTTCTTGCCGGCGTCTTTCAACGCCTGGCTAAAGCCTTGCAAATACAACGGCGCGACGGTGGTGTTGGTCACCACGGCGACATGCTTGCCTGTAATCAGGCGGGCGATGCGCTCGCGGTCGGTCAACAGCGACGGTCCGATCTCGATCGGGTAGCTGCGTTCGCCCAGTTCTACCTGGAGTGTGATGGTTGGCGCTGGGGCCGGAAAGGTTGACGGCTGATTCATAGAAAAATTTGATGGAATAGGGGCGCTGGCGCTAGCCTGGCTAAATGTATCGACTTGCGATTCTTGCTCAAGCTCGTCTGGCAACTGGTTTGGCAACAACTCCAACTGGCTCAAAATGCTGTGCACAAGGAATTGTACGTTAGGTCGGCCAGTGTCGATGATAATGTCGGCGACATCGCGATAGTATGGTTCCCTCTGCCGTGACAATTCTTCCAGGCGTCGGCGCGGATCGGCGGTTTGCAATAGCGGCCGGTTTTTATCGCGGCTGGTACGCTGCAGGATGTTATGGATGCTGGCACGCAGGTAAATCACGGTGCCGCGGCTTTTGAGATATTCGCGATTTTCGGGACGCATGACGGCCCCGCCACCAGTGGCCAGCACAATGCCACGCCGGCCGCTGAGGTCGCGTATCACCTCCGTCTCGCGCTGACGGAAGCTCTCTTCGCCTTCTATTTCGAAAATCAAAGGAATCGAGACACCAGTACGCGCCTCGATTTCGTGATCCGAATCAATGAATAGCTTGTTGAGTTTTTTTGCCAGGGCGCGGCCAACCGTAGTCTTGCCCGCGCCCATCAGGCCTACCAGAAAGATATTGCCTGTGTACCGCACCATTTCACCACTCAACCTTTTGCTCAAAATGCAGGCACCGGCGTCTAACCGATGCCTTCTGTGCAATTACTGCCCAGAAATCCGGTCGATGACGATCTTCGGTGTCAGGAAAATTAATAATTCAGTTCGTTTGTTAACAATTGCCGTTTGTTTGAAAAGATAACCCAGAACCGGAATATCTCCAAGCAGTGGCACTTTATTAACATCATTTGAAATTGTCTGGGTATAGATCCCGCCAATCACGACCGTGCCGCCATTTTCAACCTGTACCTGGGTCTGGACATGCTTGGTATTGATCGAAACACCGCCAGGAACAACCACACCTACACTGTCATTGGTCACATCTACTGTCAAAATGACATTGCCGTCCGGGGTGATCTGCGGGGTCACTTCCAGCTTCAGGTTAGCCTTCTTGAACTCTACGGAGGTAGCGCCGCTGCTGGTGGCATTTTGGTAAGGAATTTCAGTACCTTGTTCAATCAGGGCTTTTTGCTGATCCGCCGTGACTACACGCGGGCTGGAGATAATCTTGCCCTTGCCATCTGCTTCCAGTGCCGACAGCTCCAGGCTGATGAATTTCGAGGCAGCCGAATTAAACAGAGTCAGCGCCACCGAACCAGCTGTACCAGTACTAGGATTGGCCGGTAAATTCACTGAATTCCCTGACGTCAGGGGAACTGTGCCAGTAGTTGTCGCCGTATTTTGTGTGCCTCCGGAGGAGACATTCTTGCTATTGAAGCCAAATCCAAGCTTGGCGCCAAGGTTACGGCTGAAGCCATCATTCGCTTCGACCATACGTGCCTCGATCAAGACTTGCCGCGAGGCGACATCGATTTTCTGAATCAGATTACGGATGTTCTGCAAGGTGGTCGGCGTATCGGTCACGAACAACTGATTGGTGCGAGGGTCGATCACAGCACTGCCGCGGCTCGACAAGATGGAATTCTTCTTCTTGCCTGCGCCACCACCACCGGCATCATCGATCCCGAATACTTTCTTGAAGGCTTCGGCTTTCTGATAATTCAGCTGGAATGACTCGGTGCGCAGTGGCTCCAGTTCGGCAATTTGCGAGCGCTGCTCAAGCTCCAGCTTTTCCTTGGTCAATAATTCGTCCTTCGGCGCGATCCAGATGACTGAACCGTTTTTACGCATATCCAGGCCCTTGGCTTGCATCACGATATCCAATGCCTGATCCCAGGGAACGTCTTTCAAGCGCAAGGTCAGGTTGCCGCCGACGGTATCGCTGGTAATGATGTTCAGACCGGTAAAATCGGCAATTACCTGCAACACCGAACGCACTTCCACGTTCTGGAAATTCAGGGACAGCTTGTCGCCGTGATAGCCTTGCGTACCTTGCGCCAGCTTGTTCGGATCTTCTTTGAGCGGCTTGACTTCAATCACCAGCTGGCTGTCGCTTTGATAAGCGCTTTGTTCCCACAGGCCTTTCGGCTCGATGATCATGCGCACATTTTCACCCTGCGTCACGGTCGTGATGGTCTTGACCGGCGTGCCGAAATCACCGACATCGAGCTTACGGCGCAAAACATCCGGCAAACTGGTCTTCAGGAAATCCACCACGATCGTCTGGCCTTGCTGGCGCACATCGACGCCAACCTGCGTGTTAGGCAAATCAATCACAACCCGGCCTTCACCAGCAGTGCCGCGACGGAAATCGATATCGCGCAGTGCCGGTTTGCCGTTTAACAAAGGTGCAGCTGCTGGCGCTGCGGCTGCGGCTCCCGCTACGACTGCTGCAGCTGGACGAACCGGCATGCCGACAGCATTGACCGGTGTTGCCAGGCCGCCGGAACCGTCGATGGTGACGATCAAGGCATTGCCGTCCATTGCAGTGGCATACGACAACGAACGTTTCAGGTTGAATACCAAACGCGAGCGATCGTCAGCTTGCGCCACCACCACGTTGCGCACATCACCCATACTGATGTCTTGCGAGGTTTTGCCGGTGGCGTTACCGACGCCGACAAAATCGAAAGCAATGCGGGCTGGACTTATCACGGAAAACGCCGTTGGCTGTGCGCTCAAAGGGCGTTTGAAATTAATCTTGACGATGACGTTGGCGCCTTGCTGATTGGCGCTGATCGATGTAATGGCATTATCTTCGGCAGCCATTACCGATGCTCCGGTTACCAGCAAACACACCAGCGCAACAAACATCAATACCTTCTGTCGCATCACGCTCAGCCGGCTTACGCTCAGGTTAACGAATTTTTTTCCTGCTGCAATCATTTTGTGCTCTCCTGCAACGCTAACTTGGCTTCGCGTTCGACCCATTCGCCGGACGCATCTTGTACGATTTCTTTCAAAATTACTTCGGACTCAGTGATCTTGGTAACCATGCCGAAATTCTGCCCCACGTAATTCCCCACCTTGGTTTGGAACACGGTCTTGTCGACTTGCAGCAAGCCATAGCTCAAACCCACCTTTTGCAACGTTCCGACCATCTTGATCGTATCCAGCGGATAGTTTTCCAGCGTTTCGCGGCGGCGATCCAGGTTTGGTTTCAAGCCGGTTGAGTTACCGCGCAATTTGGCCAGCGCCACCAGCAACTTGTTGGGGTTATATGGATCGACGCTGGTCGCGCCGGTATACGTGAAAGGAATAAATTTCTTCGGCTCGGTCAGCTTAGGAATCCCGACCTTGGTATGGCTCTTGACGTCGGCCATCCATTCTTTCAGTTCCGGCACACCGCTGTCGCCGCAACCTGACAAAGTTGAGATGAATACGACAAAAAATGTCACCTGGGTCAGACGCCCAATGCGAAAAAACGTCATTTTTGACCTTTCTGCTTTGCTGAATCGGTGGCCTTGCGCTGCGCTACCACTTCGTCCTTATCCAGATACCGGAAGGTCTTGGCAATCGCATCCAGGCTCAGCGTACCGTCCTTGCCGGTTGCCAGGCTCATATTATTCAAGGTCACGATGCGCGGCAGGTTGGCGATGTCGCTGGCGAACGAGCCGACATCGTGATAATTACCGGTTACCTTGATATTGATCGGCAATTCGGCGTAGTAATTCTTCACTACCACCTGGCCTGGCTTGAACAATTCAAACTGCAGCCCGCGTCCCAGGCCGGCCTGGTTGATATCGGACAGCAATGCATCCATCTCCGCCTTGCTAGGCAATTGCTTTTCCAGGGTGGCGACGTAATCGGCTACCTGCAGCTTTTGCTTTTGCAATGCGTCCAGATTGATGGCTTGCTGGACCTTCGACTTGTACTGGTCTTTCAGCTGCACTTCCTGCTGTTGGCCCGCGTTGAGCTCATCGTTCTGATCGCTCCAGTAAAGAAACCACCCCGCCACCAGCACCAGCAGGAATACCCCGATGCCGGATAAAACACGAGGAACTATCGGCCATTGGCCCGGATGGCGGCCGTTCAATCCACGAAACTGCGCGCTCAGCGAGGCGCCCAAATTATTCAGATCCGTCATTTGGCGTCTTTCAAAGTTGCTTTTGGTGCAGCCGCAGTGCCGCCAGCGGCCGCAGTAGCTGCCCCGGCTGCCGCAGTTTTCGGCGTCGCAGCGGTATCTTTAGCGTCCTTGTCAGACGGTCGTTTGATGCCGACATTGACGGTGAACGCGAACACATGCTTGCTGTCGCGGCCGGTACCGATATTGGCAGAACGAATCTCGATCAGGTCAGGACGCTCCAGCCACGCCGAGTTGTTGCCCAAATTGCGCAGCAATTCGGACACCCGCTCATTCGACTGCGCATAACCATTCAGCGCCACCCGCTGACCATCCTGCTTGAAGGAATTCAGATAAACGCCTTCCGGTACCTGCTTGACCAGTTCATCCATCAGATACACAGGCTGATTGCGATCGCTCTGCAGATCTTCCACGGCTTGCTGGCGCGCCTTCAATGCCTCGATTTCCTGCTTGAGAGTGGCAACTTCCGCGATTTCACCGTCAAGACGTTTGTTTTCGGCGGTAATGAAATTGTTGCGCTGAGTCTGGTTGGCAATACTGTTGGCGATAAATGCGCCGACCACCAGCACCGTTACCAGACCGACAACCGCAGATAATGCCAACATGGCGAAGTAAGCATTCTTGCGCTGTTTGCGCTTGGCTTCGCGGTGCGGCAGTAAGTTAATCTTGATCATCAGCCAAACCTCCGCATCGCCAGACCGCAGGCAACCAGATAAGACGGTGCATCCATGCGCAATTGTTTTTCTCTCACGTTCGGCCCCAGTTGCATGCCGGTAAACGGACTGACCACCGAGGTGGAAATCTTGGCCCGTCCTGCTACCACCTCAACCAGGCCGGGGATAGTGGCGCAGCCGCCGGCCAGGAACAGTTGGTCGAGGCGGGTGTACGGCGTCGAAGTAAAGAAGAACTGGATCGCCCGCGTGACTTCCAGCGCAGCGCTCTCCAGGAACGGGTTGAGGACCTCCTGCTGATAGCCTTCAGGCAGTTCACCAGTGCGTTTTTTGGTATCCGCCTCTTCATACGACAGGCCATAGGCACGCACGATGTCTTGCGTTAGCTGATTGCCTCCAAATGGCTGTTCGCGTTCATAAATCAGCTGGCCGTCCAGCAAAGCCGATACGTGCGTGGTTTGCGTGCCGATTTGAAACAGGCCGACAATCTGTCCTTGCCCGGCTTTCGGCAATTGTCCGATGATGCGGTTAATCGCCGCACGCGCAGCGTAGGACTCGATGTCCATCACGGTAGGCTTGAGACCAGCCGCCTCGGCCACCGCCACGCGGTCCTCGACCTTTTCCTTACGGGTAGCAGCCAGCAGCACTTCAACGTCGTCCGGCGAATGCTGTGCAGGCCCGATAACGTCAAAATCAAGGCTCACTTCATCCAGCGCAAACGGAATATATTGGCTGGCTTCGGATTCGACCTGCATCTCAAGCTCTTCTTCCAGCATACCGCTGGCCAGAATGATCTTTTTGGTAATCACCGATGCCGGCGGCATGCCTAACGCCACCAGCTTGGTGCCGGAGCCGCTTTTTTTCCACAGTCGCCGCACTACTTCCGTGACTTGCTCGATATTTTCAATGTTGCCATCCACCACAGCGCCGCGCGGCAATGGTTCCGAAGCGAAGCGGTCAAGACGCAATTGATCCTTGCCCGTCTCCGACAGCTCAACCAGCCTGACGCCCGACGTACTAATATCAATCCCCACCAGAGGCGGGTTCTTTTTACCGATCAGCGATCCAAGATCTAATGCCAAGAGCATTTCTCCCGAGTATGTATTATTTGGGGAACATTCTGCCTGCAAGGCGATCCCATTAGCGGGATTCCGTCTCGAAGTTAGGAAAAACCTGTAAAACAGGGCTTACAGCAATGTTAAATTTTATAAGGTGAAATCGTAGCAATAAGAGTGCGGTGCTGTAAAGAAATTTCCACATGGCAATTGTTTAAGTAACACTAAAATAGACGCCGCAGCGACTCCACTCAACCTAATTTGTTTTTCACCGACAATTTCTGTCTGAATTTCACAACGCAGTTTGCTGTTCATCAAGAACGCATGATGCAGAGCAAGTTTTGAGCCAAGTGTCCATCGGGAGATAATTCAAAGCCAATTCAAGGACAATTCAATAACAGTTCAGCGTATTACCTAACGAGCGCCAGACGCTGTGCCGCTATAATGCGTGGCATCCATCTTTCATAAAACACATCGCATGACGCCTCCAGACACAGCCAGCGACACCACGCAAACCACTCCCCTTTCGCGCCGTCGCTTGCCGCTGTTACTGCGGTTGGTACTTGGATTTTTCGGGATTATTGTCGGTTTGCTTGTTATCGGCTGCCTCACTTTTTTCCTGATGCTGGCGATGGCCTACCCGAACTTGCCGGAGCTGGATTCGCTGACCGATTACAAACCCAAGATTCCATTGCGGATTTTCTCGGCCGACGGCGTCCTGATCGGCGAATTCGGTGAAGAGCGGCGCAGCCTGGTGCGCATCAACGAGATACCCGATGTGATGAAGAAGGCCGTGCTGGCGATTGAAGACGATCGTTTTTACCAGCATGGCGGGGTCGACTACCAAGGCATCCTGCGCGCCAGTTTTTCCAACCTGACCGGCGGCGGCGGCGGCGCCAGTACGATCACGCAGCAGGTTGCCCGCAATTTTTTCCTGACCAGCAACGAACCGACCTTCTTCCAGAAAGCGTCGCGTAAATTTCTCTATGAAATTCCGCTGGCATGGAAGATCGAGCGCAACCTGACCAAAGACCAGATTCTTGAGGTCTACATGAATCAGATTTATCTGGGCCAGCGTGCTTACGGTTTTGCTTCGGCAGCGCAAATCTATTTCGGCAAGAAACTGCAAGACATCACCACCGCTGAAGCCGCGATGCTGGCCGGTTTGCCGAAAGCGCCGTCCGCCAACAATCCGGTCGTCAATCCGAAACGGGCGACTGTGCGCCAGCAATATATCTTGCTGCGCATGCTGCAGCTGGGCTACATCACCGCCGCGCAGTACGAACAAGCCAAGAACGAAACCCTGCACATCAAGAGCGGCGCCAGCGAGTTTGGCATCCATGCCGAATTCGTCGCTGAAATGGCGCGCCAGCTGGTCTACGAGCAATTCAAGGAAAACACCTATACGCGTGGCCTCAACGTGTTCACCACCATTACCAAGGCCGACCAGGACGCGGCGTATATAGCGCTGCGCCGCGGCGTCATGGATTATGAGAAGCGACGCGGCTATCGCGGCCCGGAAGGCTATATGGACATCCCTGACGGCACCAAGGAAGAAGCCGAAGACGCGATCGAAGTAGAACTGGCAGACCATCCCGACAGCGATGAAATCGTGGCGGCGGTGGTACTGGAGGCGACCCCGAAACTGGTCCGTGCATTACTGTCGTCCGGCCAGGAAATCAGTATCAGCGGCGCCGGCCTGGGCATCGCCACCAATTTGCTGAGCGACAAAGCGCCGCCGCAACGTAAAGTCAAACGCGGCGCCATCATCCGCGTCATGCTGGAAGGAAAAAACTGGAGCATCACGCAGATGCCGGCGGTGGAATCGGCTTTCGTTGCCGCTGACACCAAGGACGGCGCCATCCGCGCCTTGATAGGCGGCTTCGACTTCAACCGCAACAAATTCAATCACGTCACGCAAGCCTGGCGCCAGCCGGGTTCGTCATTCAAACCATTTATTTATTCCGCCTCGCTGGAAAAAGGCTTGTCGCCGGCTACCATCATCAACGATGCACCGCTTACTTACGGCGGCGGCCAGACCGGTGGCCAGATCTGGCAGCCGAAGAACTATGGCAACAAGTACGAAGGTCCGATGAGCATGCGCAAGGCGCTGACCAAATCGAAGAACGTGGTCTCGGTGCGAATCCTGGATAAGATCGGTGCCAAATACGGGCAGGAATATGTGACGCGTTTTGGCTTTGATGCTGACAAAAATCCGCCATACCTGACACTGGCACTGGGTGCAGGCGCAGTGACGCCGCTGCAAATGGTTGGCGGTTACGCAGTCTTTGCCAACGGTGGCTATAAAGTCAGCCCCTACATCATCAGCAAGATTACCGATGCCGATGGCAATGTCTTGTCGCAAGTCCATCCGGAGCTCGCTGGCGACGAAGCCAATCGCATCATCGATCCGCGCAATGCCTTCATGATGGACAGCATGATGCGCGACGTCGTGCGCTACGGCACCGCTGTCAAGGCGCTGTCGCTCAACCGTACCGATCTGGCCGGCAAGACCGGCACCACCAACGACTCGCTGGATGCCTGGTTTGCCGGTTATCAGCCGTCGCTGGTGGCAGTCGGCTGGATGGGTTACGACCAGCCGCGCAGCCTGGGTGACAAGGAAACCGGGGGCGGCCTGGCGTTGCCGATCTGGATCAGCTTCATGCAACAGGCGTTGAAGGGCGTACCGATGGAAGACCGCGTGGTGCCGGAAGGCATGGTGCATTCGGGCGGCGAATATTATTACGCCGAATACCCGCCGGGCATCGCTACCCAAAGCCTTGGTGGCGGCACTACGGCGCCGACGGAAGAAGAAAAAGCCAGGGACGAGGTCAAGAACGAATTATTCTGATGTGGAGTGGGCACATTTGTGATTTGTGCCCACCCTGCGTTTTAATTCGAATACAAATCCAGCAAGCGCCGGGTATAGATTTCAATATTCTCCGGCAAGCTCACATCCAGCGTGCGCAGCAATGTCTGCGCGTTGCGCCGATAATCATCGATCTGTGCGTCGTGCGTCGCAAATGCGCGCAGCACGGCCTGGCCGCCGGCGAACGAATCGAAGTCCGGATAATAGTAGCCGTAGTCCTTGATGAATTCCGAATTGTGGATCAACGGATAAGCACCGTACAAGGCTTCGTAGTACAGGTAATTCTGGCCGTTTTCCCAGTGGTGCGAAATGATGCAGTCGCCATAGCTGGCCATGAATTCATACACCGCAAAGCGTCCTTCAAATGATGCCAGGCCGTGATTCACGACATCGAGCGTACGCGCAAACTGTGAGAATTTCAGGTGCTCTTTCAAATGCAAGGTATTGCAGACACGCAGGTTTTCCAGGAACGCCGGCTGCGCGCGATACGCTTCTTCACAGGCCAGCATCGGCAGCAGCGAAGTTTTCACCATGCAGACATTCGGTTCGAAACTGCACACCCGCCAGCGCGGTTTGCCGGGCTGATAGCCGTAGCTGAGGTGGTCTGGCAAAGTGGCTATGCCTTTGGCGAAAAACAGCGGCGTCCACAAATGCGGCACGATATGCACCGGCGCCCGCGCAGTAAGGCTAAAGTAGTCCTTGCAGCTGCGCAGATACTCTGGCAAGGTCCACACCGCGTCGTACGGCTTATTGCTGCACAGACCGCCATGCGGTTTGTTGAATATTGCGCGCTCGATGTCAATCACGTAGTCGTTACCGACTCGCATCCAGGCGTAACGTCCGCCGCGCTCGCGAAACTTTCTTACCCAGTCGTCGTTCAGCTGAGCACTCATTTCGATCACGACATCCAGCGTCTCCATGGCCTGCTCCAGGCCGATCATGTCGATGCCCAGATCGCCCATCATCATGGCGTCGTTGACCTGGTCGGGCGAGCCGTCCAGCACCAGCACCGCGCGTTCTACCGCCGGCGACTGGTTGAATAACTGCACCAGGAATGCGCAATTCTGGAAGATGCCGTTTTCCCAGATCGATTGCGCCCCGCCCCGCACAAACAGGGTGACGCCTACGCGCAATTTACGTTGTGGCAGCAAATGGCTCATACCTGGCCCTCCACGGTGTGCTGCAGTCTTTTCACAAATGCTTCCACGTTCTCGGGGAGTAGCGGATCGAGCGTGCCCAGGTAAGCCTTGGCAGCCTTTTTATAATCATCCCAGAACTCCGGTTCCTGGCGCCAGGCATCGAGCAAAGCGTGACCGCCGGCGCTGGCTTCGAAATCCGGATAGTAGATACCGACACCGCCTTCCTTCAGATATGCCGAATTATGTATCAGCGGATAACCGCCATAGAGCGCATCGTAGTACAGATAATTCAGGCCACACTCCCACTGGTGCGAGACCACCGCATCCATCTTCTGCTGCGCCATGCACTCGACAAATGCTACGCGCGGCTCGTAGGTGGCCTTATGCTGCTGCGTCAGATCGAGGTTGATGGCGAAACGATTGAAAGTCGGATGTTCCTTCATATGCATCGTGTTCATTACCATCATCGTGCTCACCGAACGTTGATCCAGGCGGTAAGCCTGTTCACAGACCAGCATCGGAACAAAGCAGCTTTTGACGACAGAGATATTCGGCTCAAAAATCGCCGTGCGCCAACCCGGCCGTTCAGCACCGGTCCTGGCTTGATAACCGAAGTGATGACCGTCTTTCTGGACCTGGTCGATCTGGCCCTGGATAAACAGCGGCGACCAGATGTGCGGCACGGCGAACACGGGAACCCGCGACACGGTGCGCAACAGCGGGCCGCTGCTTTTCATGTGATGCGGCAGCGTCCATATTTCGTGCCATGGCGTACCGTTGAAAATCTGGCCGCTTGCGCCCTCGAATATCGGCGCTTCGGCATTGTCAGCATAGGTATGGCCAACAAAGAAAGTGATGATCTTGACGCCCAACGCACGTACGTGACGCAACCACTCCAGCGGTAGCTGCGCACCCATTTCGATCACGACATCCAGCTCGTATGTCACCTCGTCGGGCCTCACCAGCGGCACATCGAGACCGTTCAGCCCCATCCCCTCAGGCATATGGTCAATGGCACCGCCATTCAGTAAAAACACGCGGCCGACTTGCGGGCTTTGCTGCAACAACAGCACCAGAAACGCCAGGTTCTGGTTAAGTCCGTTGGACCAAAGCTGCGCCCCGTCGACTGGGAAGATCGAGATACCTACATTGATTTTTTTCATGGATCACGAAAGATTGAAAATCATTTTTTACACTATTGCCTGTTGCAGCAATGTCGCCAATAAACGCTCGTACTCCGCCGTAACTTGTGCGCAGCCCGGCAGATAACGGCTTAGCGCTTGCCGCTGGTGCGCCAGATAGTCTTGCCAACTGCCGTCGTGCGTGACCAGCACTTCGAGCAGTCTTCTACAGCCGTCCTGCACATCATTTCCTTCGTAGTAGTAACCGAGATCGCTGCACATATGAGCGTTATGCACTAACGGGTAACCTTGCCAGCAGACGTCGAAATAAAAATAATTCAGCGCATTCTCTATCTGATGAGAAATCACCACATCGGTCATCTGGCTCAGGAACTGAGGCGTATCGAAGCGTCCCAGAAACACCGCCTTGTGCTGACGGACGATATCCAGCTGGTTCATTACCGCAACAAATTCCTTGCTCTCGCGCGCCAGGCGATCGGCATTCGTGACCTGCAAGATGTCGATGTCTTGCGGCTGCTGCCGGTAAGCTTCTTCCGCAATGAATACCGGATACATGCAGAATTTCACGATATCGTTATTCGGCTCCATCACGGTTAGCCGCCTGGGGCCGGAGCGCGGGCGATATTCACCTTGATGCTCAAAATCGCGGCTGCGCTGATTGACGAAAATCGGGTCCCATACAAACGGCACTACCTGCGCCGGCCGGCGGCGCAAAGTCTCGAAATAAGATTGACTGGTATTCGCTACCTGGGGCACCATCCAGATAGCGTCGTAACGCTGATTGACGAACAGATTGTAGCCCCACATCGGCCGGTCGAATAATACCGATTGCATGACGTTCACGTACTCAACCCCGCAGCAGTACGATATCAAGCGGCATCCGTGCGTTTTCAAATAGGCGGTCTGACCGGCATCGACCTGACCGCCCAGTTCAATCAGCACATCCAGGTTATCCTTGGCCTGCCCGAAGGTCACCGTCGGCCAGCGTGCCTGGTCCCACGGCAAAGCCGCGGTGATGGCAATCGCAGTGGTGTTCACCAGATGTACTGACGCCACGCTCGGGCATTGTTTTAAAGCCTCGGCCAGGTACACGGCATTTTGCTTGATGCCGTTAGTCCATAGCGATTCGTTTTCCTGGTGCAAACCGATAGTGATGCCGATACGCAAACCGCCGATTGAAGAACTCATGTCTTGGATTCAAATCTAAAGTAAGGGATGCATTGCCTCTATTATTTGCGCGTCACTTATGTGCCGGCGCAGGCGTCGCCATGTTTGTCTGCTCGGTCCAGTTGTATTGCACATAGCGCCGGATAATCAGGCAACCCGGCGGTGAGTCCACCAGCGAGACCGAACCGCCCGGCTCGGCAGGCGACACATACACCGTGAAAGTCGGCAGCAGCGGTGTCGCGTTATATCCTTTCAACTCGGTGTCGGCAATACTCTTGCATGAATACGGCGCGATGGAAATGCGCTCGGCGGCAACCGAACAAGCGCCGCCACCCTGCGGCACGGCAGTGATCGATACCGCCGCCGACGCACCGGCATATTCGATGCCGGTCAGCGAAAAGAAAGGGCCGCGATCAGGATGCGCACGGTCCCAATCGACCAGCACATCGTGCGCCCCGGTGCCATTGATGGCAAGCGCTGACAAACGCGTAATCGCTAGCTGGCACTGTTTGATGCCGACGCTGCGCGCGGCTTCCGCCAACAGGTTTTTCGGTGCCGCGGCGGCAGCCTTGGCGCCAGGCAGGTCGGCCTTCATTTGCCCGTGTGCGACGGACATCATCCAGCATGAAAGGACAAAACAGAGCAATACCCGTAGCCATGGCCGCGGGTATCCGCTTGACGTGCCTGATGCAGTTAAACCAATTGAATTGCCTTGTTCGATTGTTTCAAAAATATGTGGTGCAAACTTCATCAGCTAGTTCCGTTTTAAATTGAGTGGTACGTCACGTCCGGAATCCTAGGTGACCGGCGCAGCCTCCGGCACGACAGCAGGCTTGTCGTCAGGCGCTGCCGCAGGTTCGCCGACAGGCTCCGCAGCGGGAGCAGCGGGCGCTGAAGTCGACGGCACAACGACTGGCGTAACAACGGGTAACTCCGGTATCGGCGCGGTTGCCGACGGCACTGGCGCAGGCTCGACATCAGGGGCGCCAGGTGCTGACGGGTTCGGCACCGGCAATTCCGATGTCGGCGTTGCCGGCGCCTGATCTGCGACAGGATTTGCGGGCTCCGGCAACGCCGGCGATACAGATTCCATTACAGGTAATTCGGTTTTTGGCGTGGTAGCTGCGGGCTCCGTAGGAGGAGTTACTGGTGCCGCAACTGCAGGCTCCGCTGCAGGAGTTGCTGGCGTCGTAGCTACAGGCTCCGCAGCAGGAATTGCTGGCGTCGTGACTACGGGCCCCGCAGCTGGAATTGTTGCTGGTGTCGGTGTCGTAGCGGCGGGCTCAACAGCAGGAGCAACCGGCGCAGCTGGTGCCGGCGTCACTGGAGTACCTGCTTTGGCAGCGGCTGCTTCTTGCTCGCGCTTGATCTGGGCCACCAAAATTTTTTCACACTCTTCTTCGCTGTCGCATGGAAAGATGAAGGTTTTCCCCTCCCACCAGCCACGCATTTCGTAAGTGCCATTCTCGATTCTTCTGCCCTTGCCGCTGTTCAGCATCTCCTGATATTGTGGATGCGCCGGCGGAAACGTCATGATCCCGTAGCCCAGTTGGCGACCGCGATGCCACATTCCGCTATAAACCGAGCCGTCCGAAAAATTGGCCTTGCCCTCACCCTCCGGCAAGGAATCGATAAACATCCCGTCATAACGATTGCCAGGTTCTTCGACACCGACAGTATGGCCTCGTATTTTTCCCTGCTCCATGGTGCCGGTCAGTTCCGCCATCTGCTTATTGTCGTTAAGCCAGCGTACGGTGCCCGGACCTTGCGCAAAATTATTTTCGCAGCGCCCGCTCCAACGGGCTGTGACGCCACTCGCAATCTCTCCGGGGTTCCAGACTTTACAGCCGTTGGTGGTATCCGCGGCCCAGTGCGTAGGCGCCGCAGCCGCGCCGTTGTTGACTGAATTACTCAACGGGTTGTTCTGGATAACCGCACCAGCCACGCCGGAAGCATTGACGGCACCTGCCAGTTCGATTGTGGTCAGGAATACGCTGGTCAAAAAGATGGCGCTCACCCGGCGCCACCGTCGATAGCCGCCTGACTTGCCGCCGCCGCAGGCAGATCCCCAAACACCTGGTTCTTCCGAATCCCTGACCGAATCCCTCATTATTATCATCGTGTTCATTGGTCGCTATCGATAGTTGAGAAGCGTTGAACAACTTTTCTTGATGCAGTTCTTGCGAACGTTGAAATCAAGCCCGTGGTACAGCTGGCGAACGAACGTATCAAAACAACATTGCATTGTTCATATCTTACGACAAACGCACCTTGAGAAATCTCTGGATTCACTGCGTCGGCAAGAAAAATTTACAGCGCTATCGCTACGCCGCCCTGGGAGCTGATCATCGCCGACAAGGCGGTAAAGAACTCTGAACCGTCGCGTGTATTGACCCAGATATCGCCTTTTTGCTTGTAGTGAAAGCCGCCTGATTTTGCAGCAATCCACAACTCCTGCATCGGCGCCTGGCTGTTGACGATAATCTTGCTGCCATTATCGACGAACTCGATCTCCAGCACATTACCGCTGCGGCTGCACTCTACGTCCAGATCGGTATTATCCGCCGCCTGCTCCAGCGCCGTCTCGATCTTGCCCAACGCAGCCTCTGCCGCGGCCAGGAATTCTGATTCTGTCATGCTACACTCCAATCCGTTTCGTTAAACTGTGATTCTAATCCGTGAAACCCATTTTTGATTTGTCGCGCATCACCATGATCGCCATGATTCCGCTTACGCTCAGTCTGGCGGCATGCGGCCAAAAAGGCCCGCTGTTCATGCCGGCCAAGCTACCGCCGCCTGTCGTCAGAACGGCGCCGGCGCCTGCCCAGCCAAATGTTGCTCCTGAGACATCTGGCGAATCCGCCGATCCAGCGTCAGCGGCGCAACCGAAAACCATAGTCACTCCAACAACACCTGCACCCAAATAAGCTGCCCTATGTCGTATTTTTCATACAAGAATGGCGTCCTGCACGCTGAAAACGTCGCGCTTAGCGCTATTTCGCAGCAATTTGGCAGCCCCACTTACGTCTACTCCAAAGCCGCACTGGTCGCCAATTTTTCAGCTTACGCCGATGCTTGCAAACAACATAGCCGCGAACCGGATGGCACGCTGATTTGTTATTCGGTCAAATCCAATTCCAACCTGGCCGTGCTGCAATTGCTGAGCCAGCTCGGTTCTGGTTTCGATATCGTCTCGGGAGGCGAATTATTGCGTGTAATCGCTGCCGGTGGCGATCCCGCCAAGGTAATTTTTTCCGGCGTCGGTAAATCACGTGAAGAAATGCGCCTGGCCTTGTCGCATGACATTCTTTGCTTCAACGTTGAGTCCATCCCCGAACTGCATCGCCTGAATGAGGTTGCCGGCGCCATGGGCAAGCGCGCTGCCATTTCGCTCCGCGTCAATCCCAACGTCGACGCCAAAACCCATCCTTACATCTCGACTGGCCTCAAGGAAAACAAATTCGGGGTGGCGTATGAAGATGCCCTGTCCTGCTACCGGACCGCTGCCGCGCTACCGCATATCGATGTGGCCGGGATTGATTGCCACATCGGGTCGCAGTTGCTGGACGACGCCCCCATGCTGGAAGCATTGGACAAATTGATTGAACTGATCGACCAGCTGGCGAGCGAAGGCATCGACTTGCACCACCTGGATATCGGTGGCGGCATCGGCATTACCTACGACGACGAAAAGCCGGTTGCCATCGGCGATTACCTGGGCCGCTTGTTTGCCCGTATCGACGCCTGGCGCCAACAAAAATACCAAGGCGTGCCGATCAAGGTGATGTTTGAACCGGGCCGTTCAATTGTCGGCAATGCCGGCATTCTGCTCACAGAGGTCCAGTACCTGAAACATTCGGAAGCGAAGAATTTTGCGGTGGTCGATGCCGCCATGAATGACTTGATGCGGCCAGCAATGTACCAAGCCTGGCATGGCGTGCAGACTGTCGCCCAACGGGATACTGCTGCGCAGGTTTATGACGTGGTCGGCCCGGTATGCGAATCCGGCGACTGGCTGGCGCGCTCCCGTTCGCTGGCGATCGAGGCAGGTGATTTACTGGCGCTGATGTCAGCCGGCGCTTACGGCATGACGATGGCTTCCAACTACAACACGCGCGGCCGCGCCGCTGAAGTAATGGTGGACGGCGCGCAAGTGCACCTGATCCGTCAACGCGAGAATCCAGCTGATCTGTTTGCCCTGGAATCACTCATATCGCCGTAACCAAAGAAACAGGAAGACCATGCGACAGCTCTTGTTCACTGCCATATCTTCCTGCTTTCTGATCCAGGCCGCACATGCCAACCATCCGTTGGCGACCGATGACACCGGCACCCAGGATAGCGGCAACCAGCAAGTCGAACTGAACACCGACTGGCTGCGACAGAATGACGTTCACAGCCATGTAATGAATTTCACGTACAGCTACGGCTTACTGAAAAATCTCGATATCTATGTCAATCCGCCGGTGACGCTCTCCAGTCCGTCCGGGATCAACGATATTGCGCTGGGCCTCAAATGGCGGTTGCTGGAAGATGGTGATTTCAGCCTGGGCCTGAAACCCGAAGTGACGTTCCCCAGCGGCGATCCCAACCAGGGATTGGGGCATGGCAGCGCCAGCGCTTCCCTGACGCTGATCGGAAGCTATCAGATCGACTCCTGGGCTTTCAACGGCAATCTTGCGGCCTATTACAATCGCTATCGTTTACTGAGCGACCAGCAAGCCAACCGGACCATGGTCTGGCGTGCCTCTGCCTCGGCGCTGTATTCACTCAATCCGAAATGGACCCTGGCGTTCGACAGCGGCATCGTCAGCAATACCGAACGCGCCAGCGACAGCAGCGGCGACAACCATGCCAGCAGTAATCCCGGTTATTTCCTGACCGGTGTGATGTATTCCCCGAATCCCAATCTTGATCTGGATGCGGGCGTCAAATTCGGTATCGGTTGTGGCGCCTGCGCGGCACAAACCCACCGTCAGCTTGGCATCGGCGTTACCTGGCGTTTCTGAGTTCCTGAACTCCGGCGCGTTGGCCGATGCGGCTGCGCAAAGCGAAAACCACCCGCACCAGCAGCAATGCTGCGACGATCGTGCCAAACAGAATCGGCTTTTCGAAATTATGCTTGCCGGCGCGCATCCACCAGAAATGCAGGATGCCCAGCATCGCGATTGCATACAGGCTACGATGCAGCCATTGCCAGCGTTTGCCGCCGAGGCGGCGGATCATGCCATTGGTGCTGGTCAGCGCCAGCGGTATCAGCAAGACGAAAGCGATGAAGCCGACTGTAATGAACGGCCGTTTGACTACGTCTTTGAACATCTCCGCAACGTCGAAGAAATGATCGAACCAGAGAAATGTCGTGAAATGCAAGCTGGCGTAAAAGAAGGCGAACAAACCCAGCATGCGCCGTAACTTGATGAGCCAGTTCCAGTTGGTGAAGCGTCGCAACGGCGTTACTGCCAAGGTGATGCAGAGGAAATAAAGCGTCCAGTCGCCGCTGCTGCGCGTGATGAATTCGATCGGGTTGGCGCCCAGCCGATCGGTAAAACCGAACAGCAGCAATCGCGCGGCCGGCAGCAAGGCCAGCGCAAACAGGGCTACTTTAAGGAACTTGAATTGTCTCGGGGTCGGATTGAACATGCTGCGCATTCCAGTTCTAGAAGTACGTCTTCAAGTCCATGCCCCTATACAGCGAGGCAACCTCGTTGTAGCCGTTGAACATCAAGGTCTTGCGCTTTTTGGTGAAGAAACCGTCTTCGCCGATGCGGCGTTCAGTCGCCTGCGACCAGCGCGGATGATCGACATCCGGATTCACATTCGAATAAAACCCATACTCGCGCGCCGCCGTAATATTCCATGCCGTCCGCGGCTGATCCTTGACGAAGCGAATCTTGACGATCGACTTGGCCGATTTGAAGCCGTATTTCCAGGGCAGCACCATACGCACCGGCGCCCCGCTTTGATTCGGCAATACCTGGCCATACATGCCCACCGTCAGCAACGCCAGCGGATGCATTGCCTCGTCCATGCGCAAGCCCTCGACGTACGGCCATTCCAGCACCGGACTGCGCAAACCCGGCATTTGGCGGTTGTCGGCGAGGGTTGTGAATTCAACGTATTTGGCGTTGCCGGTCGGCTCCACTTTCTTGATCAGCTCTGACAAGGAATAACCGATCCAGGGAATCACCATCGACCACCCTTCAACGCAGCGCAGCCGATAGATACGCTCTTCCAGCGGCGCCAGTTTCAGCAGGCTGTCTATATCCAGCGTCATCGGCTTCTTGACTTCACCTTCAATGGCTATCGTCCAGGGCCGTGTCTTGAGGCTACCGGCGTTTTCGGCGGGATCGGATTTTTCGGTGCCGAACTCGTAAAAATTATTGTAGGTGGTGGCGTCTTTATAGGGCGTCGCCTTGTCCATCACGACATAAGCCGGGTTGGCCTTTGCCGCGAGTTTCTGCCCGCTGCCCGCTTGAGCGAAGGCATCGCCGGTCGTCAGTTCCAGCAATGAACCCGCGCCGACTGCGCCTACGGCAATTTGCCTGATAAAGCTGCGGCGGGATTCGAATATTTCTTGCGGAGTAATTTCGGAAGCGAACGGCAAATCGATTCCATTGGGGCGACGATACAGCGACATGCGGCTCTCCTGTGAGGTAGATAGAACTAATCCCTTAGTCAATCAGGATGACGATTCCTTACAGAACCGCAGAAAAATCGCCGCAGTTTTTATCCGGCGATATTGATATGGTCGTGTAGCTCCGCCAATCGGGAAATGATTTTTGCCTGCGCGGGAAATTGCGCGTCAACCTGCTCGGGCTGCAACGCAAATACCTGCATGCCGGCAGCAACGCCGGCTTGCACGCCGGGCAGGCTATCTTCGACTACAGCGCAACGGGAAGGTTCGACGCCCATGGTTTTGGCGGCATGCAGGAACAGGTCCGGCGCCGGCTTCCACGAAGAGACTTCGTAGGCGCTGAAGATCCGGCCTTCGAAATAAGGCCACAGGCCGGTGACGCTAAGCGATACCTTAATCTGGTGCAACGGCCCGTTGGACGCCATGCAAAACGGCACCTTGAGGGATTTCACCAGCTCCAGCGCACCTTCGATCGGTTGCAGGCGCTGATGCAAAACGGGGGCGATGCGGTCGCGCAGGACCTTGGTGAAATCGGCTGGTAAAGCCCGGCCGAACATCTGTTCCAGTTCAGTCACGCAATCTGCCATCTTGCCGCCCTTGAAGCGCGACAGTGCTTCATCGGCTGACAACGGCATGCCCAATTCCGCCAGATAGGCGACCATCACATCGGTGGCGACAGTTTCGCTGTCAACCAACGTGCCGTCGCAATCGAAAATCACCAAATCCACTGGCACCATATCTGCGTCCGCTTTTGCCTTTACCATCGGATCACAGTTCTCCGTATGAATGCAGGCCCGACAGGAACATGTTGACGCCGAGGAAGGCAAACGTCGTCACCAGCAAGCCGATCAACGCCCACCATGCCCCGACCCGTCCGCGTAATCCCTTCATCAGGCGCATATGCAGCCACGCCGCGTAGTTGAGCCAGACGATCAGCGCCCAGGTTTCCTTCGGATCCCACGACCAGTAGCCGCCCCACGCTTCTGCTGCCCACAGCGCGCCGAGAATAGTGGCGATGGTGAAGAAGGTGAAGCCGACGGCGATCGCCTTGTACATCACATCGTCCAGCACTTCCAGCGTCGGCAGGCGATCAGCCAGGTAGCCATGCGATTTCAGCAGATACGCTACCGCCACCATCGCCGACAAGGCAAACGTGCCGTAGCCGATGAAGTTGGCCGGCACATGGATCTTCATCCACCAGCTTTGCAGCGCCGGCACCAGCGGCTGGATTTCAGCAGCGTCGCGCGACACCATGTACCACAGCAGGAATCCGACTGCGGCCGAGATCACCAGCAACACGAAAGCGCCGAGCTGGCGGGTACGATAGTGATGTTCGTAGTACAGGTAGAACAGGGCGGTAATCAGGCTGAACAAAACAAATACTTCGTACAGGTTGGAAATAGGGATATGACCGATGTCGGCACCGATCAGGTACGACTCGTACCAGCGCACCAGCATGCCGGTGAAGCCCATCACCACCGCAGCCCAGCACAGCTTGGAACCGATCGATGCGCCAAAATCGGAGCGCGTGATCAAGCCGCCCCAGAAGAACAAGGTCGAGAGGAAAAACAGCGTGCTCATCCACAGGATCGCGGACTGGCTGGAAAGCAGATACTTGAGGAAGAATTTCTGGTTCGACATATCCAGCACGCCGCCATACATGGCGATTGCCGACAGCGACAACACCGCCAGCAAAGCCATCAGCCAGCGCACCGATTTCCAGTGCCAGCCGAGCCAAGAGAAAGTCGGCGCAGCTAGCAGCAACACGCCTTTTTCGTAATAGTCCATGTGGCTGCCATAGCGGTTCAGGGCGAACAGCGAAGCGGCGAACAGCGCGATGGCAAACAGCCAGTCGATCGCGGACAGGCGCTTGATAAAGCTGGTAGGGGGGGAATACGTTTGCGTCAGTTCCATCATCATCTCCATATCGTTCCGCTACTGCGCCGGAGGCGCAACGGAGCGCTTGCTTTGCTCGTCTTGCAGCACGGCAATGAATCTATGCTTCCGTCTGCTTTAATTGTGTTTTCAACACTTCAAATTCTTTTTCAAAGTCCATCGTCTTACGCTGCGAACTCATTGCCATCAGCGCATGCGACTGGCCTTCTGCATCCTTGTCCGGGCGAATCCAGACCCACAACCTGCGCTCACGCACGTACAGCATCGAGAACACGCCCAGCACCAGTAACAGGCAACCCAGATACACTACCTTCTTGCCCGGTGAACGCGTGACCTGGAATACCGACGCCTTGATCTCGTCGAAACCGGTCATTTGCAGATATACAGGCGCATTATAGAAGCTTGCATCCGACAGTGCATTGGTACTCAATTGCAAGAAACGGGCGCGCTTTTCATCGGCTGGCAGATCCTTCAATCCGTCTTTCTCACGTGCAACCTGCCACAGATCCCACATGCTGCCGTTCAGGATCTTCATGAAAATATCTGCCGCCTTTTCCTGTTCCTGCGCAGGTACTTGTTCCAGGAATTTGGAAATCGCCATGTATCCAGCTCCACCTGCAGCCTCCTTGCCGTCGCCCGCAAACAAGGACAAACCACGCAGGGCCGATTGCTCCAGCTGGACGCGCAAGACGGCGATGCCTTCGCGGCTTTCAGGAATCGCGCGCTGCGCATAGCGATGTGCCGCTGCTGCACGCAATTCCGGATTCAACAGGGCCGCCCGCATGCGCATCCACTCTTGCACCGAATCGTCGTCATCGGCCGGAATCCGCAAATAACGGAACGGCTCGTCCGGTGTATCGCGCACCCCGGCCAGGAACACATAGGCATCGTCAACCTTGATCGATTGCATGTAGTTGCTGAACTCGCGGGCCTGGCCGGTCTTGTCGCGCAATTTGTATTGCACGCTAGGCCCGACATTCCTCAGGTCTTTCTTGTTGGCACTTTTTGCTGCGTTGCCAAGATGATTGCTCAAATCGTCGCTCAAGCGTTGATTGAGGCTCCTGGTTTTTGTCACTGCACGCAAATCGTCACCCGATTGCGCCATATTCTCTACGTTAAACGGGCGGAAACCAGACCATTCAATCGTATAGTCGGTATTACCGTTATTCGCTAATGCCGGGTTGGCTAACGGTGTGGTGCCGTTGACTTCGCCCGTCACCGGGAAGCTGGTTTCACTGCTGCCGGCCATCGGATAGGCCGTCAGCTTGAGTTTGCTGCCGCCGTCTTCGAAACTCGATTGATAGACCGCAATACCTTTGTAAATCAGAGGTTGGTTAACCTTGATGGTTGCCGGGAAAGTATGACCGTCGGCGTTATCCCGGATTACGACCTCGCTGGCGAACAGCTTCGGCATGCCGGTGCTATAAAAATCGATAATGAATTTTTTCAGCTGGATCGTGAACGGCAAGTCCTGGATCATCACGCCGTCTTTTTGCGGAATGATGGCGGTGCTGCTGGCGGAACCTTCCGGAATCAGGGTATTGCCGCGGAAAGTAGGATTGCCCAGTCCCAAACGATGTTCTTCCGGGATGTCAGCGATGATGCCGTTGCCGTTAAATGGCGTTTTGCCATAGAACCATTGCTGCGCGCGTATCGGCATGTCAGAGTCCAGCAAACCGCCGACGCAGATGATCACGATCGCGCTATGGGCGAAAATATAGCCCCATTTATTGGCGGCGCCTTGCTTGGCCGTAATCAGGGTGGCATTGTCTTTGGCCACCAGCTTGGTCTTGTAGCCTCTGGCGGCAATCCGTGCGACCAGCTGCTGCGTCAGCACGGCAGGCGCCGTAGCTGATGTCCACTCGGCCTTGTGATGGAAATTGCGCAACGATTGTTCGCGTACATTTTCGCGCCAGCTGCGCATGTCTTTCAACATCTTCGGTGCATTACGGGCGATGCATAACGAGGTCGAAATCACCAGGAATGTCATGATCAGCAAAAACCACCAGGACGAATACACGGCGTACAAACTCAGCTTGCCGAATACTTCAAACCAGAACGGACCAAACTGATTGACGTAGTTCGGCATGGGTTCGTTTTGCTTGAGCACCGTGCCGATCACAGAAGCGATAGCGATAATCGTCAGCAAGCTGATGGCGAACCGCATAGATGACAATAATTCAACTGCATCCGCCAGCCAGCGCCGGCTGGTTTTCAGCTGTATGCCTGCCGTCGTAATCTCGCCATCCTTGACTTCGTCGTTACTTTTGCTCATAGCCAATTCATCTTTTTGAAAAGAAAAAGGGGTGGCCTAGGCCACCCCTGAATTCATGTTTTATTATTATTTTTTTACTTCAGGCCGGCGATGTAGTCAGCTACCGCTTTGATTTCATCATCAGACATGCGCTTGGCGATCGTCGTCATCATCGGCCCGTTCTTGCGGGCGCCGTCGCGGAAATTGGTCAGCTCAGCCACGGTGTAGTCCTGATGCTGGCCGCCGATCCGCGGAAACTGGGCCGGGATGCCGGCGCCGTTCGGGCTATGGCAACCGGCACAGGCCGGAACGCTCTTTTCGGCAATCCCGCCACGATAGATCTTTTTACCCAGATCCAGCGTATCCTTATTCTTGGCAGCACCCGGTTTAGCCGGTTGCGCATCCAGGTAAGCGGCGATGTTTTTCATTTCATCGTCGGTCAACAGCTTGGCCAGTGGCGACATGATCGGATTATTCCGGTCGGCGCCTTGGAAATTGGTCAATTGCTTGTGGATGTATGCAGCGTGCTGGCCACCCAGTTTCGGGTTGGTGCTGATGGTTGAAGCACCGACGGCACCGTGGCAAGAGACGCAAGCGGTAATGTTGCGCGCTGCGTCGCCATTGGTATACAGTGCTTCGCCCTTGGCTGGATCCGCTTTGGCAGGCCCGGCTGTCGGCGCATCCGAGGCATAGGCCACGGAGGAAAGTGCTAGCACTGCAACGAAGAAAGATGTCACTACTGGAAAAAACGCACGGTTCATTCAAACACCCTGAGACTTGATTTTAGAATTCGGTGGCGACGAAGCTGACCGGCTGAGCACCATCAATTGATCGCCTGGCTCCCAAAGGCTATCGATTGCGTATAAGGCGAAGCTAAGCAGAACAGCAGTACATAACCCCTTATTGTACAATAGCTTTCCGGCATTTTTGCCCCCCTTACCGCATTTTCTGCTCAACACATGTCCCTACTTTGGCAAGCCCGCTTCTTTACTACGGTTAATCATCTTCGAGACTTGCCAACTTTGCAAGTCCCCGAGATCGCTTTTGCCGGCCGTTCCAACGCCGGCAAATCGACCGCCATCAACCTTTTGTGCAATCAGAAGAAGCTGGCTTTCGCGTCTAAAACACCAGGCCGCACCCAGCATATCAACTACTTTTCCATAGGCGGCGCCCACGTCGCCCAGCATCGCAAGGACGAAACCAAGATCGATGAAATTCGCGCCTTGCTGGTCGACTTGCCCGGTTACGGCTATGCTGAAGTGTCCGGTTCGGCCAAGCTTCACTGGCAACAATTGCTTGGCGATTACGTACGCCGCCGCCAGCAGCTGGCAGCGCTGGTGCTGATTGTCGACTCGCGCCGTCCGTTCACGGAACTCGATGTCCAGATGGTGGAATGGTTTGCGCCTACCGGTAAGCCGATTCATTGCATCTTGAGCAAATCCGACAAGCTCAACCGCAATGACGCAACCAACGCCCTGCGCCAGGCGCGCACTTTCCTGGCGAGTTACGTCGATGAAAACAATCAGCAACTGCCGTTTACCGCACAACTGTTTTCTGCGCTGAACCGCAGCGGGCTGGAAGAAGCCAATGATCGTATTTTGGAACTGGCTGGTCTGACAAGCGTGGCCGGTGGTGCTGCTGAGTCAGCTGACGCCGCTAGCGCCGCTGATGAAGGCGACGACGAAGGGCAAGTTTAGCAATTAACTAGACATAAAAAAGCCCTGGAGAAAGGGGAATATCTCCAGGGCGTAATGCCTTATCACCAAAAGCGATACGGCCCCGCTCAGGGAGGGAAGCGGGAGGCGAATGATGCACCTATTGCTAGGAGAAGGACTAGGCCGAAAAAGTTCACGATTTTTTTACTTTTCGGCGAAAATATTAGCGATGCGGGAAAAAATCGCTCTCCACTCACCTGATATCTCAAAGACCGACATGCCACATTCTCAGAAAACTGCTCAATTCCCAGCCATCCGCATGCGCCGTATGCGCAAAGATGCATTCTCGCGCGCAATGATGCGGGAAAATACTGTCACCGCTGCCGATCTGATTTATCCGGTATTTGTGCTGGACGGCAAACATCAACGCGAAAAAGTAAGTTCAATGCCGGGAGTTGAACGCCTGTCGATTGATTTGCTGTTGAATGTGGCAGAAGAGTGTGTAGCGCTGGGAATCCCGGTCATCGCTTTATTTCCGGTCATTAACCCATCGCTGAAAACTCCTGACGGCATCGAAGCCACCAACCCGCAAGGATTGATTCCGCGCGCGGTACGCGAGCTGAAACAGCGCTTCCCTGAACTCGGCATCCTGACCGACGTCGCGTTGGATCCTTACACCAGCCACGGCCAGGACGGCGTGCTGAACGCCGACGGCTACGTGTTGAATGATGAAACCTGCGCCATCCTGGTCAAGCAAGCCCTGACCCAGGCCGAAGCCGGGGTGGACATCGTGGCGCCATCCGACATGATGGATGGCCGCATCGGCGCGATCCGCAACGCGCTGGAAGCGCATCACCATATCTACACTCGCATCATGGCGTATTCCGCCAAATACGCCTCGGCTTTTTATGGCCCGTTCCGCGACGCTGTCGGTTCTTCCGCAACGCTGGGCAAGAGCAATAAGAACACTTACCAGATGGATCCGGCCAACAGCAACGAGGCATTGCATGAAGTCGCGCTGGATCTGGCCGAAGGCGCCGACATGGTGATGGTGAAACCCGGCATGCCTTATCTGGATATCGTGCGCCGCGTGAAAGACGAGTTCAAAGTCCCGACCTTTGCCTATCAGGTCAGCGGTGAATACGCGATGATCAAGGCGGCGGCTCAAAATGGCTGGCTCGATCATGACAAGACCATGATGGAAGCCATGATGTCTTTCAAGCGCGCCGGAGCAGACGGCGTGCTGACCTATTTCGCGCTGGATATTGCCCGTCACCTGAAAAAGGGTTGAAAAACCGTTCAGGCGCTTGGGGCGCTTTGTTTGCCCGTGGTTTACTAGACACCGCTCTCTAATCCAAATGCGGCTTGCATTGGTTACCATGCAAGCACATAACGATCGATCGCCCTCCAGGCGACAAGGAGACTGACGTGCAAGAAAAGGTAATCACGCTGGCAACGCCGGTGTTCTTTTTACTGATCTTCATCGAGCTGATTGTCGGCCTGCTGCGTCAACGCAACACCTACCGCCTCAACGATGCCATCAATAGCATCAGCCTCGGCGTGCTGAGCCAGGTGTCGGGTGTTTTCATGCAAATGCTGCGGGTTGGCATATACGCCTGGCTAGTGAGCCATATCGGACTATTCAAGCTGCCTGCCGACAGCATCTGGGTCTGGCTGTCCGGCTTGCTGCTCTACGATCTCTGCTACTACTGGCTGCATCGCTACGGCCACGAAGTCAACGTCTTGTGGGCAGCCCACGTGGTGCACCATCAAAGCGAAGACTACAATCTCTCCACCGCCTTGCGCCAGACCAGCAGCGGTTATCTGCTTGGCTGGATTTTCTACGTGCCGCTAGCCATCCTCGGCTATCCGGTGGAAGTATTTGCCGCGCTGGCGCTGATCGATCTGCTGTATCAATTCTGGGTTCACACGCAACAGATAGGCAAGTTAGGTTGGCTCGACCGTGTGCTGGTCACGCCGTCGAATCATCGCGTCCATCACGGCGTCAACGACATCTACCTGGATAAAAATTACGGCGGTATCCTGATCCTGTGGGATCGCCTGTTCGGCACATTTATCGAGGAACGTGACCAGGATCCGGTGGTCTACGGTACCCGTAGCCCGTTGCGCAGCTGGAACCCGATCTGGGCCAATTTCGAAGTGTACAAAGTGCTTTGGCTGGATTCCTGGCGCGCGCGGAACCTTGGGGATAAGTTGCGGGTCTGGTTTGCCGCACCGGGCTGGCGCCCCGCCGATGTTGCGGAAAAATGGCCGGGTGCGCCGTTCGACATCGCCCGGCCGCTGTATCATCCGCAACTAAGTCGCGCGGCCCAGGTCTATTGTTTGTTGCAATTCATCATTTTGTTGCTGGCAACCACCCACTTTCTGGCGGCACAGGTCACCATACCGTGGCCGCACGGGCTGGCTTACGCCATCTGGCTGGTGGCCGGACTCTGGATTGTCGGCGGCCTGATGGAGATGCGGCCGCGCTACATCGCGCTGGAAGCATTACGCCTGGCGGTAACCGGCGCCGGCGTGGTGATCGGCAAAGTCTGGTTCGGCGCGGTATCCTTATCACCGCTGGTGCAAGGCGTTGTCGTCAGCGTATCGCTGGTTTCGATGATCGCCCTCTGGCTTATATTTAAACGCTTATCGACAATGCATGGACATCTTTCTCATCAGTGACAACCAGGTTAGCCAAAGCAAGGAAATACCCGACACCGTACCGGTCAAGGGATTCCTGTGGATTGACGCCACCCACGAAGAAGTAGGCGCCGATCCGGAAGCCTGGCGCAGCGCCATCGCTCTGGCCACCGGCGTCCAGATCTACGATCCGCACATGACGGATACGCTCAATCCGAATCATCCGTCGTATTTCGATTCGACTCAGGATTACGGCATGGTAGTGTTTCGCAAATTGATGCTGAACGGCGCCGGTGGGGGCAATGGTAACGGCAACGGTCATTCCCGCGCCGCTGAAAACAGTACGCAGAATGCCGGCGACACGAATACTCCGCCACCAGCGGCTACACCCGAAAGCGAACACGGCAAGCGGCGGATTCCAGCTGCATTGAGAGCGTTAGCCACACAACCGGTAACTTTCCTGATCATGGACCATGCGCTGGTTACGGTGCATGAGCGCTATAGCCGCACTATCGATGCCGCGCGCACGCGTCTGCTCGACCTGTGCGACAAGCCGGAAAAGACGCCGCACTCGACACGCCCGCCGACATCGCCGGAAGATTTATTGCTGCGCCTGATCAACGCCATGGTCGATCAATACCTGGATCTGCGCCAGCCGCTGACAACGCAACTGGATCGGTGGCAGCGGGCGCTGCTAGATCCGCGCAAGCCGTTCAAGGATTGGATGGCGCTACTGGACGCGCGGATTGAATTGCGCAAGCTGGAAAACCTGTGCGAAGAACAGCACGATGCCATGCAAGAGCTGCGCGATTATTTCGTCGACATCGATGACGGTATCGAAATCAGCCGCGCCAAGGATCTGCTGCTGGTGCGCATCAATGACGTGATGGAACACATCACGCGGGTGCTGAATCATGCGCGCCGGCTGGAGTCATCGATTGAATCGGCGGTGCAAATTCATTTTTCCGCGGTCGCTCATCGTACCAATGAAATCATGCGCACACTTACCGTGATTACCGCGCTGTTCATGCCGTTGACGCTGATTACCGGGATTTTCGGCATGAATTTTATCGAAATGCCGCTGCTGAAAAATAATGCCGGATTCTGGCTCACGATGGGTAGCATGCTGCTGATCGTGGTCGGCATGCTGGTATTCTTTCAGCGTCGGCGATATCTTGAAAGCCAGGCGCTGGACCGGCGCTAAGCATCGTGCGTCCGTCATGAAAAAGCCCCGTCAAATAACGACGGGGCTTTTTTATTTTTATCTGTCTGCTTCACAAACAGAGCGAAAATTCAGTCGCGGTTAGGCTGCGGAGTCAGTCGCAGATAAGGGCGGATCGCCTTGTAACCCTTAGGGAATTTCTGCTTGAGAACCTCGGGATCCTGCAACGACGGCACGATCACGACATCCTCGCCATCCTTCCAGTTTCCTGGCGTGGCAACCGAATAATTGTCTGTCAGTTGCAGGGAATCGATGACGCGCAGTATTTCGTCGAAGTTGCGGCCGGTGCTGGCCGGATAGGTGATGATCAGGCGTACTTTCTTCGATGGATCAATCACGAACAGCGAGCGCACGGTTGCTGTTGCGCTAGCATTCGGATGGATCAGGTCATACAGTTCCGATACCTTGCGATCGGCATCGGCAATAATGGGAAAACCAACCACGGTGTTCTGTGTTTCATTGATATCCTTGATCCATTCCTGATGCTTGTCGGCAGGGTCCACAGACAATGCGATCACTTTGACGCCGCGCTGTTCGAACTGCGATTTCAATTTGGAAGTCAGGCCAAGCTCAGTGGTGCAGACTGGAGTGAAGTCAGCCGGATGCGAAAACAGCACCACCCACGAAGCGCCGGCCCAATCGTAAAAGTTGATCTTGCCGAGCGAAGAATCCTGCTCAAAATCGGGGGCGACATCGCCAAGGCGTAAAGTCATATCAGGCTCCTTTAAATTGCACGGGGGTTAGCAAAAAACACAGAACTAAAACTATAACGTCGTGGCGGCAATCGCCTAAAGACTTTTATCGACTATCGACATAACCTGCGGTTGGAAGCGCGTTATGTTTTTGCGTCAAGAACCGAGAGCGACTGCAGGAATTTATCGGCATTCTGATAGCCGATGACACGGCCATGCGGTACTTCCTGTCCGCGTCCATCGAAAAATATGATGCCTGGCGGTCCGAACAAATTGAAGCGCTTGAGCATCGCTTTGTCGTCCGCGTTGTTGGCGGTCACATCGATTTGCAGCAAGATCATGTCGCCAAAGCGCGTTTGTACGCGTGGATCGGTGAACGTGAGTTTTTCCATTTCCTTACATGACACACACCAGTCGGCATAGAAATCCAGCAACGCGGATTTGCCATTGGTCTGGGCTAATGCGGCGTCCAGTTCGGCCACGGATCTGACCTTGACGAATTGCGTGTGAACACTTTGACTTTGTTGCGCGCCGCCCAGATGGGCCAGCGGCGTCCAGACATCACGCCCGCCAGTAAGGCCGCCAACCAGTTGCAGCACGCCGCACACCATGAATGCCACGCCGAATGCTTTGGCGAACCAGGCGGATGATGCTGATGACTTCGCCCACAACAGATACGCGCCATAGCCGATACCCAAGGCCGCCCATCCCAGCATCTGCGCCAGCACTGGGATCACTGGCGATATCATCCATAACGCCGTTGCCAGCATCAGTACACCAAAGAAGCGCTTAATAGACTCCATCCAGGCACCAGCCCGCGGTAACAGCGAGCCCGCAGAAATACCGATCAGCAGCAAAGGAACTCCCATGCCGATCGCCATCACAAACAGCGTGCTACCACCGATGACAACATCGCGTGTCTGGCTTATATATACCAATGCACCTGCCAGCGGCGGCGCAACACATGGGCCAACAATCAGGGCCGACAGCGCTCCCATGACAAATACACCGATCAATTTACCGGCGGATTGCTGACCGGACATTTGCGTGAATTTTGTTTGAATTGCTGCAGGCAACTGCAATTCATAGTATCCAAACATCGACAATGACATCAGCACCATCAGTAGAGCGAATATCGATAACACCCAAGGATTCTGCAGGGCTGCCGCCAAACCATGACCGGCCAAGCCAGCCGCAACGCCGAGTGCGGCGTATACCAATGCCATACCCAACACATAAGTTGCCGACAGCAGAAATCCGCGGCGGCGACTTACCTGAGTCCCCTCGCCCAGAATAATGGTGGACAGAATCGGCATCATTGGATAGGAGCAAGGCGCTAGGGATAGGCCAAGACCCAGTACAAAAAACAAAGGCAGGATTACCAGCAATTTGCCGCTTTTCAGCGACGAAACGATGCGCCCATCTTCTGAATCTGCATTCGCGGTTTCCCTCGTATTTGTTGACTCCAAGGTCGAATTGCCAGACTGTTCCGCATCAGCCGTTGACTGCGGCGTATCGACAGCTGCGTCGCCACCGCTGGCCAGCCCCATGGCACTCAGCAAGCCACCGCCAGCGCCACCACCGGTCGTGGACAGGCTGATGCGCGAATCCATGGGCGGATAGCACAAGCCTTTGTCAGCGCAACCCTGGCCGGTGGAAATCAGCGTGAAGTTGCCATTCGCCTCAACTGGCAAGCGGATGGTGACGCTATGGTGGTAAGTCTCGACATTCTTATTGAACGTCTGGTCGAACTTGACGGTGCCGGCCGGGATCTGCGGTTCGCCCAAGGTCGCGCCTTCAGCCTTGAAATGGAAACGCTCGCGGTACATGTAATAGCCGTCGGCGATCGCATAGGTTACTTCAGCAGTCTTGGCGTCGACCATGCGGGCGGAGAACTTGAACGCGACTTCCGGCGCCAGATAGTCGTCGTCATCGGCATGCGCCAGGGAAAACACGAACATCATGGCAAACAACACTGACAATTGCTTGAAAAGCTTAAACATTCACGTCCCTTTGGGTTTCTGCAGTAATCCAGTTCAGATAGGCCGGTAAACCAGCCACAATCGGTAAGGCAATTATTTCCGGCAATTCGTACGGATGGGCCGCTTTTATCGCGATTTCCAGCTCAGCATAACGGCTGCTGACGCTCTTGATCAGCACCGTCACCTCGCTGGCCTGCTCCACCGCACCGTGCCAGCGATACACCGACTGCACGGCAGGCATGATATTGACACAAGCAGCCAATTTGCGTTCCGCCAGTTGCTGCGCCAGCGCCTGGGCACTGGCTGCGTCGGGCAAGTTGGTGAGTATGAGCAAGGCTTCTGACATAGTCGATCTCCGGGGACATTCCTTACAACCGGCGCCGCCAAATGACGGCCGAAAGGGCAGAGAACGGCGTCCAGAACGCAAAAAAGCCAGGCTAAGCCTGGCTTCTTATTTTAACGCAGCTTGGCTGGTTAAGTTTGCTACCAAATTGACTAAGCTTAGTCAGCTGTCGGCACTTCGGCGCCGTCGCTGATTTCCGGACGGTCCATCAGTTCGATGTAAGCCATAGGAGCGTTATCGCCAACGCGGAAACCCATTTTCAGGATGCGCAGGTAGCCGCCATTACGGTTAGCGTAACGTGGGCCCAGTTCAGCGAACAGCTTCAAAACCATTTCGCGGTCGCGCAGACGGGCGAAAGCCAGGCGCTTGTTTGCCAGTGTATCGGTCTTGCCCAGTGTCAGGATCGGTTCGATCACGCGACGCAGTTCTTTTGCCTTTGGCAATGTGGTCTTGATTGCTTCGTGACGCAGCAGCGAAACAGTCATGTTGCGCAACATGGCGAGGCGGTGGGAAGAAGTACGATTTAATTTACGAAGGCCGTGACGGTGACGCATGGTAATTCCTTTCAGTTTTTGAGTTTACATCCAGCTCTTCGATCGACTTTGGCGTCTTGCCTTGGTCGCGGGCCGGTTGAAATTAAGTACAGCAATGAATACAACAAGGGTAAAGCGGTAAAACAAGCCAAGGGTGGGATTCTATCTCACCCCCGGCCGAACAACAAATATTACTTTTCCAGGCCTGCAGGCGGCCAGTTTTCCAGCTTCATGCCCAGAGTCAAACCACGGGATGCCAGAACTTCCTTGATTTCATTCAAGGACTTACGGCCCAGGTTTGGCGTCTTCAGCAGTTCATTTTCGCTACGTTGGATCAGATCGCCAATGTAGTAGATGTTTTCTGCTTTCAGGCAGTTTGCCGAACGCACTGTCAGTTCCAGGTCATCGACCGGACGCAACAGGATAGGATCGACTTGTGGTGCACGCGATGGCGCTTCTGCAGCAGCTTCTGTGCCTTCCAGTGCCGCGAACACGTTCAGTTGGTCCACCAGCACACGTGCCGATTGGCGAATCGCTTCTTCCGGAGTGATCACGCCATTGGTTTCAATGTTGATGACCAGCTTGTCCAGGTCGGTACGTTGTTCCACACGCGCCGATTCAACAGCGTAGGAAACACGGCGCACTGGCGAGAACGATGCGTCCAGAATGATACGGCCGATAGTCTTGTTAGCATCTTCCGTCAGACGACGGACGTTGCCTGGCACGTAACCACGGCCTTTTTCAACCTTGATCTGCATGTCGAGTGCACCACCAGCTGTCAGGTGAGCAATCACGTGATCCGGATTAACCAGTTCAACGTCATGCGGCAGATCGATGTCGGAAGCCAAAACTGCGCCTTCGCCATCTTTTTTCAGAGTCAGCGTGACTTCGTCACGGTTATGCAGCTTGAATACGACACCCTTCAGGTTCAAAAGAATGTCGACTACGTCTTCTTGCACGCCATCGAGCGACGAATATTCGTGCACCACGCCAGCGATCGTCACTTCAGTCGGCGCGTAGCCAACCATCGACGACAGCAGCACGCGACGCAGCGCATTGCCCAGGGTGTGGCCGTAACCACGTTCAAACGGTTCCATCACGACTTTAGCGTGGCCGGCACCCAGTGCTTCTACTTCGATAATACGTGGCTTCAACAAGCTGTTTTGCATGAAATGTCCTTTTCAATACCCTCGGCTCATTACACCGATAAGGCTGATGGCATTAAGGGTGCCGCCGACAATCCCGAAGATCACCGGCGGCACCCTGATAAAAAAGCCTAACCCCGAAAGGCCAGGCCGGAAAAAACTAAAATTAACGCGAATACAGTTCGACGATCAGCGATTCGTTGACATCGTTAGCGATTTCGTTGCGGTCTGGCAGGGACTTGAAAGTACCTTCCATTTTCTTCGCATCAACCGAAACCCACGATGGCATGCCGCCTTGTTCTGCCAGCGACAGAGCTTCAACGATACGTACTTGCTTCTTGGCCTTTTCGCGAACGGCAACTACGTCGCCTGGCTTCACTTGGTAAGAAGCGATGTTGACCACGTTACCGTTGACGGTGAACGCCTTGTGCGAGACCAATTGACGGCCTTCAGCACGAGTCGAGCCGAAACCCATACGGTATACGACGTTGTCCAGACGCGCTTCCAGCAAACGCAGCAGTGTTTCGCCGGTGTTGCCCTTGCGACGGTCCGCTTCAGCGAAATAGCGACGGAACTGACGTTCCAGGATGCCGTACATACGCTTAACTTTTTGCTTTTCGCGCAATTGGTTACCGTAGTCGGAGGTACGTGCACCAGATGTGCGGCCATGCTGACCTGGCTTGGAATCCAGTTTGCACTTGGAATCCAGCGAGCGGCGTGCGCTCTTCAGGAACAGGTCCGTACCTTCACGGCGGGAAAGTTTTGCTTTAGGTCCGATATAACGTGCCACGGTGCTTCCTTTTAAAAATATGACGCCGGTCTGCTGCCAACAACCAGGGTTGCTAGCGACACGGCGCTAGTCTGATTTGCTTTCAATCAGACGGTGGGCTTAAGAACAAAACCCGCCAAGGTCATTGGCGGGCAACTTGCGATCGCTACTGCAGGACAGTAGCGACAATCGAAATCGATTTAGATACGACGACGCTTTGGTGGGCGGCAACCGTTATGTGGTACTGGTGTGACATCTTGAATCTGGGTGATCTTGATACCCAGGTTGTTCAATGCACGAACAGCGGATTCACGACCTGGGCCTGGGCCCTTGATACGTACTTCCAAGTTCTTCACGCCACATTCCACAGCCACTTTACCAGCGGCTTCGGCTGCAACCTGCGCTGCAAATGGAGTCGACTTGCGGGAGCCTTTAAAGCCAGCGCCACCAGATGTCGCCCACGACAACGCATTACCTTGACGATCGGTAATCGTGATGATGGTGTTGTTGAAAGACGCGTGGATATGCGCGATACCTTCAGCAACGTTCTTTTTAACTTTTTTACGCACACGTGCTGCTGCGGCGTTATTTGGGGACTTTGCCATAATAATTTCCTTGAATCCGACTACCTAAATGAAACAATCAGTTGCCACGGAGCGTGGCACCTTAATTATTTCTTCAGCGATTGAGCGGCTTTGCGCGGGCCCTTGCGGGTACGTGCATTAGTACGAGTACGTTGGCCACGGCAAGGCAAGCCTTTTCGATGACGCATACCACGATAGCAACCCAGATCCATCAAACGCTTGATGTTCATCGACAGTTCACGACGCAGGTCACCTTCGACGACGAATTTTGCAATTTCGTCGCGCAGCTTTTCCAGCTCGTTATCGTCGAGATCTTTGATCTTCTTCGTAGTCAAAATACCCGTGCTGTCGCAAATTTCTTGTGCGCGTGGGCGGCCAACACCGTAGATGGCTGTCAAGCCGATAACAGTGTGCTGATGATTGGGGATGTTTACCCCTGCAATACGTGCCATTCGTTATTCCTCGATCAATAACGTTAATTAACCTTGGCGCTGTTTATGGCGCGGCTCTGTACAAATGACGCGAACCACGCCTTTGCGCTTAATGATCTTACAGTTGCGGCAGATGCGCTTGACTGATGCGAGCACTTTCATTTTCGTCTTCTTTCTATACTAAAAGTTACTTGGTACGGAACACAATCCGTGCCCGGCTTAAATCATAAGGTGTCAATTCTACCGTCACCTTATCTCCTGGGAGGATGCGAATATAGTTCATGCGCATCTTGCCAGAAATATGACCGAGGACGATATGTCCGTTTTCCAACTTGACTCTAAATGTTGCATTGGGGAGATTCTCAAGAATCTCGCCTTGCATCTGGATAACGTCGTCTTTTGCCATTCGGTCTACTGGTTCCTCTGGTCGTTCATTTCAACTTACCGCGTCGAAACGCCGCCCTTGAAATTTGCCTTACGCAGCAGCGAATCATATTGCTGCGACATCACGTAATTCTGTACTTGAGCCATGAAGTCCATGGTAACCACTACGATAATCAACAGCGATGTACCACCAAAATAAAACGGTACCTTCCAGCGAGCGATCAAGAATTCCGGAACCAAGCACACAACCGTAATATAGACCGCGCCAACCAGAGTCAAACGCATCAAAATCTTGTCGATATAACGTGCAGTCTGCTCACCTGGACGAATCCCTGGTACAAACGCGCCGCTTTTCTTCAGGTTGTCAGCTGTTTCCTTGCTGTTGAACACCAACGCGGTGTAGAAGAAGCAGAAGAAAACAATGGCAATCGCATACAGCAAAGCATGAATCGGCTCGCCTGGCGCCAACGAAGCCGCCATGTCCTTCAGAAAGTTGACTACCGGATTGGTTGAATCACCGGAAGTAAACCAACTCGTGATTGTCGCAGGAAACAAGATGATCGAGGAAGCGAAGATTGGAGGAATTACACCAGCCATATTCAGCTTCAACGGCAAATGACTGCTTTGACCGCCATAAATCTTGTTACCTACCTGACGCTTGGCATAATTCACCAAAATCTTGCGTTGGCCACGTTCGATAAACACAACCAGGAATGTCACGCCGGCAGCGATCAAACAAATCAGAATCGCCGACAGGGCACTCATGGAACCGGTACTTACCTGCCCGAACAAACCACCTACAGCGTTCGGCAGACCAGCTGCAATACCTGCAAAAATGATGATCGAGATACCATTACCAAGACCACGCTCGGTAATCTGTTCACCCAACCACATCAAAAACATTGTTCCTGTTACCAGCGTCACAACTGTCGTGAAGCGGAAAGCCAAACCTGCATCCAACACCAGGCCAGGTTGCGATTCCAGTGCTACCGCAATCCCCAGAGCCTGAAACGTCGCCAGCAACAGCGTACCGTAACGGGTGTATTGGGTAATCTTGCGGCGACCTGACTCGCCCTCTTTCTTCAACGCTTCCAGCTGAGGCGACACAATCGACATCAATTGCATCACGATCGATGCCGAGATATACGGCATGATCCCCAACGCGAACACGGTGAACCGCGACAACGCACCACCAGAGAACATGTTGAACATGCCCAAAATGCCGCCCTGGTGCTGCTTAAACAATTGCGCTAACTGCGATGGGTCAATTCCCGGTACAGGAATGTGCGCACCAACACGATATACAACCAATGCACCAAGCAAGAACCACAGACGGCCCCAAGGGAAGCCGCTCGCAGCACTCTTTGCAAGTTGGGGAGAAGTCGCCACTTATTGCTCCATTGCTACGAGTTAGAACGACAAATCAAGCAACCGATCCGCCAGCCGCTTCAATCGCAGCTTTTGCACCTTTAGTAGCGATCAAACCTTTGAGCGTTACCTTTTTGGTCAGTTCGCCGGACAGGATCACGCGTACAACGCGTGCCAGTTCGCCGATCACGCCAGCTTGCTTCAACACCAGGATATCTACTTCAGTTACCGGCAGGTTTTCCAGGTCCGACAAACGAACTTCAGCTTTGAACGGGGTTGCCATCGACTTGAAGCCGCGTTTTGGCAAACGACGTTGCAAAGGCATCTGACCGCCTTCAAAACCTACTTTGTGGAAACCGCCCGAACGCGATTTTTGACCCTTGTGACCGCGGCCGGCTGTCTTACCGATACCTGAGCCGATACCACGACCAACGCGACGCTTGTAATGCTTGGCGCCATCTGCAGGTTGAATAGTATTCAATTCCATAATTTGCTCCGTTCGCAAGCCTAAGCTTACGACACCACTTTCACAAGATAGGACACTTTATTGATCATGCCGCGCACGGATGGTGTGTCTTGCAACTCGGAAACCGAATTAACGCGACGCAGGCCCAAACCGCGAACTGTCGCGCGATGAGTTTCGCGCGTGCCGATCAAACCCTTGATCAATTGTACTTTTACAGTTTTTGTCATTTTGATCACCTTAGCCCAGAATTTCTTCAACGGACTTGCCGCGTTTTGCCGCGATTTCCGATGGTGTGTTCATCTTTGACAAGCCGTTCAAAGTAGCACGAACCATGTTGTACGGATTGGTCGAACCAGTGGACTTGGCCACAACGTTCGTCACACCCAGTACTTCAAAAATTGCGCGCATTGGACCGCCGGCAATAACACCAGTACCGTCTTTAGCTGGCAGCATCAAAACCGATGACGCGCCGTGCTTGCCGGAAATAGCGTGTTGCAAAGTGCCATTCTTCAGCGTTACCTTGATCATCTTGCGACGGGCTTCTTCCATAGCCTTCTGCACAGCAACTGGCACTTCTTTCGATTTGCCCTTGCCCATGCCGATACGGCCATCGCCATCACCAACAACAGCCAATGCTGCAAAACCCATGATACGACCACCCTTGACCACTTTGGTCACACGGTTGACCGCGATCATTTTTTCGCGCATGCCATCATCCGGCTTATCGCTTTGCATTTTTGATTGCATTTTTGCCATGACGATTCTTCCTTAGAACTTCAGACCGGCTTCACGGGCGGCATCTGCCAGCACCTTGACGCGGCCGTGGTAACGGAAACCGGAGCGATCAAACGCAACTTCGGTAACTCCTGCTTTCAGTGCCTTCTCGGCAACGCGCTTGCCAACCAGAGATGCAGCTGCTGTATTGCCGCCTGCACCGGACTTGCCGGCCAGTTCTGCACGTACTTCAGCTTCCAGTGTGGAGGCCGAAGCCAGCACTTTAGCGTCAGGGCCGATGATGCTGGCGTAAATGTGCAAGTTGGTACGATGCACTGCCAGGCGGTTCACCTTTAACTCTGCGATCTTGGCACGCGTTTGGCGTGAACGGCGCAGACGTGATTGTTTCTTATCCATCGTCAACCCCTATTACTTCTTCTTGGTTTCTTTAAGGATTACCACTTCGTCCGAGTAACGAACGCCCTTGCCCTTATAAGGCTCAGGTTCGCGGTAAGCACGAACTTCTGCAGCAACCTGACCAACACGTTGCTTGTCGATACCCTTGATCAGGATCTCGGTTTGCGTCGGTGTTGCCACGGTAACGCCTTCTGGCATTTGGTGTACAACAGGATGCGAGAAACCGAGCGACAGATTCAACTTGTCACCTTGTGCTTGCGCACGAAAACCAACGCCAACCAGGTTCAGCTTCTTTTCAAAGCCCTTGGTAACACCATTGACCATGTTGTTGACCAGAGCACGCAAGGTGCCTGACATCGCATTGGCTTCACGGCTGTCGTCAGCGGCAGCGAAATTCAGCGTGCCGTTGTTGTTTTCGATTTTTACCAGGCCATTCAAAGCCTGGGAAAGCGAGCCCAATGGGCCCTTGACTGTGATCGCCGCTGCTGTAATGGTCGCTTCCGCGCCAGTTGGCAGTGCAATCGGCATTTTACCTACACGAGACATGTTGCACTCCTTAGGCGACGTAGCAAATAACTTCGCCACCGACACCGGTTGCGCGCGCTTTGCGGTCCGTCATGACACCAGAAGGTGTCGAAATAATTGCCACACCTAAGCCGTTCATCACGTTAGGGATGTCATCTTTGCCCTTGTAGATCCGCAGCCCTGGACGGGATACACGATCAAGGCGTTCGATAACAGGACGGCCGGCGTAATACTTCAAACCGATTTTGAGTTCCGCTTTGCCGCCTTCTTCTGCGACAGCGAAATCTTCAATGTAACCCTCGTCCTTGAGGACGTTGGCAATCGCAATCTTGACCTTCGACGATGGCATTGCCACGGTTGTCTTGTGAACTACTTGCGCATTGCGGATACGGGTCAGCATATCGGCGATAGGATCGCTCATACTCATTGCATATTCTCCTATTACCAGCTTGCTTTAGTCATACCCGGAATTTCGCCACGCATGGCGATTTCACGGAGCTTAATACGGCCCAGACCGAACTTGCGGAAAGTGCCACGTGGACGACCAGTCAGGGAGCAACGATTACGTTGACGGGTCGGAGCCGAGTTACGTGGCAGCGCTTGCAATTTCAAGCGAGCTTCGTAGCGCTCTTCTTCCGACTTCGATTGGTCATCAATGATTGCCTTTAACTCGGCACGCTTACCGGCGTATTTCTTTACCAGGTCAGCGCGCTTTTGTTCACGGTTAATCAGTGCCAGTTTTGCCATGGCAACCTCAGTTTCTGAACGGAAATTTAAATGCGGCGAGAAGCGATTTTGCTTCGTCGTCGGTCTTTGCAGTCGTCGTGATACTGATATTCATACCACGCAACACATCAATCTTGTCGTATTCAATTTCGGGGAAAATGATCTGCTCTTTCACACCGATATTGTAGTTACCACGACCGTCAAATGCACGACCGGAGACGCCACGGAAGTCACGAACGCGCGGCAGCGCGACAGTAACCAGGCGATCCAGGAACTCGTACATATGAGCGCCACGCAATGTAACCATGCAACCGATTGGATAGCCTTCACGGATTTTAAAACCCGCAATA
This sequence comes from Collimonas sp. OK607, assembly GCF_900111995.1. GTDB lineage: Bacteria > Pseudomonadota > Gammaproteobacteria > Burkholderiales > Burkholderiaceae_D > Collimonas. The sequence goes on along the minus strand of NZ_FOKF01000009.1, from coordinate 7,849 downwards.
GCTTTCCGTGCCTTGGTCACGACTGGCTTCTGACCTGCAATCTTGGTCAAATCGCCAACAGCGTGTTCAATGATCTTCTTGTCCGCAATCGCTTCCGACAGACCCATGTTCAGGGTGATCTTCAGGATGCGCGGCACTTCCATCACGGACTTGTAAGCGTATTTCGCTGTCAAGTCGGCAACGACTTTTTCTTTATAGAATTCTTGGAGACGGGCCATGATCTCTTAAACCTTAACAACTTCGCCGCTGGACTTGAAAACGCGGACCTTCTTACCGTCCACATCTTTAAAACCAACGCGATCTGCCTTGCCAGTTGCTGCATTGAACAACGCAACATTTGACACGTGAATTGGCATCAACTTGTCAATGATGCCACCAGTTACACCAGTCATCGGGTTAGGCTTGGTCGCTTTTTTAGCAACGTTGATGCCTTCTACGACAACGTGGTTAGCATCAACGCGTTGCTTTACAACACCGCGCTTGCCCTTGTCTTTACCAGTCAGGACGATTACCTCGTCGCTTTTCCGAATCTTATCCATCTCGACTCCTTACAGCACTTCAGGCGCGAGCGACACAATCTTCATGAAGCGCTCAGTGCGCAATTCACGAGTGACTGGTCCAAAAATACGCGTACCAATTGGCTCAAGCTTCGCGTTCAGCAGCACTGCTGCATTGCCGTCGAACTTGACCAACGAACCATCTTGACGACGAACACCTTTAGCGGTCCGTACGACAACTGCGTTATAGATCTCGCCTTTTTTGACGCGACCACGTGGCGCTGCCACTTTGACGGTAACCTTGATCACATCACCAATGCTGGCATAGCGACGCTTGGAACCACCCAGAACTTTGATACACATAACTTCGCGTGCACCAGTGTTGTCGGCTACTTCGAGCCGGCTTTCCGTTTGAATCATAATATTTTCTTTCCCAACTTAACTCGCTGCCGCACGATGCGGATTTACGGTCAGTCTTGGTCCTGTCAGGGCAACTCTGCTGAGCGCACTGCTTAGGTGGACGACTTCCAAAACTTCTTGCTAGATACTGCAGGGTGTTTTCTACTGCTATCGCTCTTATTGGAAGCCAACAGGAGCGAAGCCAAGCATTATTACATCAAAATGCTTGGCTCGCAACAAATACTTATAATACCTGTGCTACTTGTACCACACGTGTCACGCTCCAAGCTTTAGTCTTGGAAATCGGACGGCCTTCTTGGATCTCGACTACGTCGCCTTCCTTGGCCTGGTTGGTTTCGTCATGTGCATGGTACTTGTTAGTACGCACAATGATTTTGCCATACAGAGGATGCTTGACGTGGCGTTCGATCAGGACGGTAACAGTCTTGTCCATTTTATCGGACACAACTTTACCAACCAGCGTGCGCTTGAGCGCTTGTTTCACTTGATCGTTCATTACAGGGCGCCCTTCGAATTGATGACGGTCTTGACCCGTGCTATATCGCGACGAACTTTCTTCAATTGCGACGTATTGCTCAATTGCTGAGTAGCGATTTGCATGCGAAGGCTAAACTGCGCCTTCAGCAACTCGTTCAGCTCTTTCGTCAAGGCCGCTTGATCTTTGTCGCGGAGTTCAGATGCTTTCATGATTCACTCCAATTATTGGCCAACTTGACGCACGACGAACGTGGTCAAAAGCGGCAATTTAGCTGCAGCCAAACGGAATGCCTCACGCGCCAGAGCTTCGTCGACGCCATCCATCTCGTACAGCACTTTACCTGGCTGAATTTCAGCCACGTAGTACTCGGGGTTACCCTTACCGTTACCCATCCGGACTTCAGCAGGCTTTTGCGAAATTGGCTTATCTGGGAAAATACGGATCCAGATACGACCACCCCGTTTGATATGACGGGTCATTGCGCGACGAGCTGCTTCAATTTGACGCGCGGTGATACGACCGCGGCCAATCGCCTTCAAGCCAAATTCGCCGAACGACACGGCAGTGCCGCGCGAATGCGAAATGCCTTTATTGCGGCCCTTTTGCTCTTTACGATATTTTCTGCGTGCTGGTTGCAGCATGATTATTCTCCTGCTTTCTCGGCCGGCGCAGCAACTGCAGCAACTGCAGTTACAACACCATCAGCAGCGCCATCCGGCTTCTTGGCACGTGCAGGACGCGCACCAGGCGCACCGGCAGTTGCCGTAGTTTTAGGACGTGGACGGCTAGATGGCTTGCCATCATCGCGACGTGGGCCACGGCGTTTCTTGTCGTCGTCGTTAGGTACGTCGATTACCGGCGCTTCGCCGTTAGCCAGACGATCGCCCTTGTAAACCCAGACCTTGATGCCGATGATGCCGTATGTGGTTTCAGCTTCGCCGAAACCGTAGTCGATGTCAGCGCGCAGTGTGTGAAGTGGTACACGACCTTCGCGATACCATTCGGTACGTGCGATTTCGATACCATTCAAACGACCGGATGACATGATCTTGATCCCTTGCGCGCCCAGACGCATTGCATTCTGCATCGCACGTTTCATCGCGCGGCGGAACATAATACGTTTTTCGAGCTGTTGCGCGATCGAATCAGCGATCAGTTGTGCGTCGATTTCAGGCTTACGAATTTCTTCGATATTAACGTGAACCGGCACACCCATCAGCTTGGTCAACGACGACTTCAATACTTCGATGTCTTCGCCTTTTTTACCGATAACGACACCAGGACGCGAGCTGTAAATCGTGATGCGTGCGTTCTTTGCAGGACGCTCGATAACAACGCGGCCGACCGATGCGTTCTTCAGTTTCTTCTTGAGGAAAGCGCGTACTTTCAAATCTTCGCCGAGCATTTGGGCAAAATTACTATTGCCTGCATACCAGCGGGATCCCCAGTTACGTGTAACCGCAAGGCGGAAACCGGTTGGATGAATCTTCTGTCCCATCGTGACTCCTTAGTTTCCGACAGTCACGTAAATGTGACAGGATTGCTTCGAGATACGATCGCCACGGCCTTTAGCACGCGCTGTGAAGCGCTTGAGGACCGAACCTTTTTCCACATATATCGTCGTGACTTTCAGCTCGTCGATATCAGCGCCATCATTGTGTTCGGCATTCGCAATTGCGGATTCCAGAACACGCTTGATGATAGTCGCGCCTTTTTTCGGGCTGAAGGCCAGGATGTTAAGTGCTTGATCAATTTTTTTGCCGCGAATCAGGTCGGCGACCAGACGGCCCTTTTGGGCCGACAGGCGCACGCCGCGGAGGGTAGCTTTAGTTTCCATCATCGGACCTTATTTCTTAGCCTTCTTATCAGCGGCATGACCCTTGAACGTACGGGTCAGCGCAAATTCGCCGAGCTTGTGACCAACCATGTTCTCGGACACATATACCGGGACGTGTTGTTTGCCGTTATGCACAGCAATCGTCAGACCGATAAAATCCGGCATGATGGTCGAGCGACGGGACCAAGTCTTGATTGGCTTTTTGTCTTTGACCGCTTGCGCAGTTTCAACTTTTTTCACCAGATGGGCGTCGCAGAACGGCCCTTTTTTCAATGAACGTGTCATGTGTTACCCCTTATTTCTTGCCACGGCGCGAGACGATCATGGAAGTAGTACGCTTGTTGCTGCGTGTCTTCTTACCCTTAGTCTGTTGACCCCATGGCGAAACTGGATGACGACCAGCTGCGGTCTTACCTTCACCACCACCGTGAGGATGGTCAACCGGGTTCATGACCACACCGCGAACGGTAGGACGAACACCACGCCAACGCATCGCACCCGCTTTACCGATCTTGCGCAGGCTGTGTTCGGCATTGCCGACTTCACCTACGGTAGCGCGGCATTCGATGTGAACGCGGCGAACTTCACCGGAACGCAAACGAATTTGAGCGTAAGTACCTTCACGAGCCATCAACACCACGCCAGCACCGGCGGTACGGGCCATTTGGGCACCCTTACCTGGCAGCATTTCAACGCAATGCAGAATCGTACCAACCGGAATGTTACGGATTGGCAAGCAGTTACCGGATTTGATCGGCGCTTCCGAGCCGCTCATTACCTGGTCACCTACAGCCATGCCCTTAGTGGCGATGATGTAGTGACGTTCGCCGTCGGCGTAGCACAACAGAGCGATATTCGCTGTGCGGTTTGGATCGTATTCGATACGTTCCACTTTCGCTGGAATACCATCTTTGGTGCGCTTGAAGTCGATCAGACGGTAATGTTGCTTATGACCACCGCCGATGTGGCGAGTAGTGATATGACCGTTGTTGTTACGACCAGCTGTTTTCGACTTCTTCTCGATCAGGGCAGCAAATGGACGGCCTTTGTACAGGTCGGGATTAACGACCTTGACCATGCCACGGCGGCCCGGCGAGGTTGGTTTAACTTTAACGAGTGCCATTATTTAGCCTCCTCGGTGAAGTTGATCTCTTGACCCGGCTTCAAGCATACGAATGCGCGACGGGTGTGGTTACGGCGACCCATGGTCTTGCCGCTACGCTTTTGCTTACCCATACGATTGGCAACTTGTACCGACTCAACTTGAACTTTGAAGAGCAGTTCGACAGCAGCCTTGACTTCCAGCTTGGTAGCGTCTGGTGCGATACGGAAAACGACTTGCTCGTTCTTCTCCGCAACCATCGTTGCCTTTTCGGAAATCACTGGCGCCAGCAACACTTTCATCAAGCGTTCTTCGCTATGTTTAATTGCGTTCATGCCAGCATCTCCTCAATCTTCGCCAAAGCCAGCTTGGTGATCAGGATCTTCTTGTAGAACACAAGCGATACTGGATCAGCGTGACGTGGCTCACATACCAGGAAGCCTGGCAGGTTACGCGACGCCAACAACAGGTTTTCTTCCAGGTTGTCGGTAATCACCAACACGGAATCCAGACCCATGGTCTTCAGCTTTTGTGACAGCAATTTAGTCTTTGGCGCTTCGACCGAGAAATTCTCGACGACCGACAAACGACCTTCGCGTGCCAACTGCGACAGAATCGAGCAGAGACCTGCGCGATACATCTTCTTGTTTACTTTGTGCGTGAAGTTTTCATCAGGCGAGTTCGGGAAAATCCGACCACCGCCGCGCCACAGTGGCGAAGACGACATACCGGCACGAGCGCGGCCAGTACCCTTTTGGCGCCATGGCTTTTTAGTCGTGTGATGAACTTCTTCACGGTCTTTTTGCTTACGGTTACCGCTACGAGCGTTAGCCTGGTAAGCAACTACGACCTGGTGAATCAGAGCTTCGTTGTAGTCGCGACCGAAAATTGTATCCGGTGCAGCAACGTTCGAAGCAGCTTGACCTTGGTCATTCAGGAGCTTGAGTTCCATGAATTAGGCTCCCTTCTTAGCTTTGATTTTGATCGCAGGGCTGACCACAACTTGGCCGTTCTTTGCACCTGGAACCGCGCCTTTGATCAGCAACAGTTGGCGCTCAGCGTCAACACGTGCGATTTCGAGGTTTTGCGTGGTTACAGTAACGTCACCCATGTGACCGGTCATGCGCTTACCAGGGAAAACACGACCTGGATCTTGCGCCATACCGATGGAACCTGGGACATTATGCGAACGGGAGTTACCGTGGCTGGCACGACCGGATGCAAAGTTGTGACGCTTGATAGTACCGGCGTAACCTTTACCGATCGAGACACCTTGAACGTCAACCTTTTGACCGACTTCGAACAGGCTAGCAGCGATAACTTCGCCGGCCTTCAGCTCGGAAGCCTTGGTTGCGTCAATGCGGAATTCTCTGAGGATGGTACCAGCCTCGACGCCAGCTTTGGCGTAGTGACCAGCAGCAGCTTTAGTCACGCGTGAAGCGCGACGCTGACCGAATGCAACTTGAACAGCGGTATAACCGTCTGTTTCAGGCGTTTTGATTTGGGTCACGCGGTTGTTCGATACGTCCAACACGGTTACCGGGATTGAATCCCCATCTTCCGTGAAAATGCGCATCATACCAACCTTGCGACCAACAAGGCCTAAGCTCATTGTTTTTCTCCATTCCCGCCTACGATTGGGCGGGGCTGATGTTTGTACAACTAAAATAAGCACGATTGCATTAGGCCAAAGCAGCCGCAATCGCACCGAAGCCGATCAGTATAACCGGGTAAATTTTTATTTGCAAGACCATCTTTGTCGTGGTATGTCAAACTTTAGCCGGCTACACCTTATTTACAACACTCGCTAAATAACTGGGGGCAGAGTAATTTGCCCCGGGATTTACCCGGTAGCTCTTAGACTCTGCCCCAAGAATTATTGCGAATTTACTACTACTGCAAATTACTGCAGTTTGATTTCTACGTCTACGCCAGCTGGCAGGTCCAGCTTCATCAACGCATCGACAGTCTTGTCGGTTGGGTCAACGATGTCCATCAGGCGTTGGTGCGTACGGATTTCGAACTGATCGCGCGACGTCTTGTTGACGTGCGGCGAGCGCAATACGTCAAAACGCTGGATACGTGTTGGCAGAGGTACTGGACCCTTGACAACTGCGCCGGTGCGCTTGGCTGTATCAACGATTTCCTGTGCGGACTGGTCGATCAGCTTGTAGTCGAACGCCTTCAGGCGGATACGGATTTTTTGGTTAGCAGCGGACATGATTTTCCTTTAAAGAACGAACCGTGGATGACTATCAGCCACGGCATATTGTTACAGTGACAGCAAACCACCGAAGTGGCTTGCTTATTGCACTACAGCTTGCGCTACAGTTTTGCTATTACGCGTCAGGCAGGATCTTGGCAACAACACCTGCACCAACAGTACGGCCACCTTCGCGGATTGCGAAACGCAGACCTTCTTCCATCGCGATCGGGTTGATCAGCATGACTGTGATCGACACGTTATCGCCTGGCATAACCATTTCTTTGTCTTTCGGCAACTCGATCGAACCAGTCACGTCCGTTGTACGGAAGTAGAACTGTGGACGATAGTTGTTGAAGAAAGGTGTATGACGGCCGCCTTCGTCTTTCGACAGAACATAGATCTCGCCAGTGAAATGCTTGTGTGGCTTGATCGAGTTCGGCTTAGCCAACACTTGGCCCCGCTCTACGTCTTCACGCTTGGTACCGCGCAACAACACACCTACGTTGTCGCCTGCTTGACCTTGGTCCAGCAGCTTGCGGAACATTTCAACGCCAGTACAAGTTGTATCTTGTGTGTCACGGATACCGATGATTTGCAGTGCTTCGCCAACCTTGACGATACCGCGCTCGATACGGCCGGTCACAACAGTACCGCGGCCGGAGATCGAGAATACATCTTCCACTGGCAACAGGAAGGCGCCGTCAACAGCACGTTCCGGTGTCGGGATGTAAGTATCCAGTGCTTCAGCCAGAGCCATGATGGCTTGCTCGCCCAATGGGCCAGTGTCGCCTTCCAGAGCCAGCTTAGCCGAACCCTTGATGATTGGCAGGTCGTCGCCTGGGAAATCATACTTGGTCAACAGCTCGCGCACTTCCATTTCAACCAGCTCGAGCAACTCTTCGTCGTCGACCATGTCGGCTTTGTTCAGGAACACGATGATGTATGGCACGCCAACTTGACGCGACAACAGGATGTGCTCACGCGTTTGTGGCATCGGGCCGTCAGCTGCGGAGCAAACCAGGATCGCACCGTCCATCTGTGCCGCGCCGGTGATCATGTTTTTCACATAGTCAGCATGGCCTGGGCAGTCAACGTGGGCGTAGTGGCGAGCTGCAGTTTCGTATTCGACGTGTGCAGTGTTGATCGTGATGCCGCGCGCTTTTTCTTCTGGCGCTGCGTCAATCTGATCGTACGCTTTGGCTTCGCCGCCAAACTTCTTCGACAGTACTGTCGCGATCGCTGCTGTCAGCGTGGTCTTGCCGTGGTCAACGTGACCGATAGTACCAACGTTGACGTGCGGCTTGGTCCG
>NZ_FOKF01000024.1 GCF_900111995.1 Collimonas sp. OK607 | reverse complement strand
TGCGTTCAAAAACCGTGGACGGCGTATATCAGGAAATATGGGGCACCCTGATCGCCTACAACATGATTCGCCTGGAGATTGCCAAGGCAGCATTGGTGGTCAAATGTGAACCCACGCAAGTAAGCTTCATCCGCGCCTTTCATTTGATCCAGTTCGAGCTTCACTGGGCCGCCGTCAGCAGGTCCTACGGCAAGCTGCCCGCTTCGATGAAGCATCTCCGTGAAAGGCTCGTTAGCCTTCTCAATGACGAACGGCCCGATCGAAAATTCGACCGGGCCGTTAAGGCAAAACCACAGCGCTATGCTACTCGCGTTCTACGAAAACCTGCTTAACTGAACGGCATTACCGCAAAGGCGGCGTTTTTGTCGGAGAAGCAGAAAACTATCGGTCAGCGTAGGGATTGGGCCAGCCCAGCTTGCCCAATATTTCAATTTCCAGGTCTTCCATTTCGGCCGCTTCTTCATCGTCTTCATGGTCATAACCCTGCGCATGCAAGACACCATGCACCACCAGATGTGCGGCGTGCTCCACCAGCGTTTTGCCTTGCTCTTTCGCCTCACGCTCCAATACATCTGTGCAGAGAATGATGTCGGCCTGGGTGATACCGTTATCCTCTCCCGGACCTTCTTCCTGATCTTCTGAGTAAGCGAAAGTCAGCACATTGGTAGCGTAATCCTTGCCGCGATAGTCGCGGTTCAGGGTGCGGCCTTCTTCGGCGTCGACAAAACGAATCGTCAGTTCCGCCGGCGCCAATAAAGCTGCCTGCACCCAGCGCCTCAACTGCGGGCGCGGTACGCTGTCTTGCAGGCGCGGGTCGGGATATTGCACCGACAAGGAGAGTTTATTTTTTGACGGCATGGCGGCTACGGGCGGTTTTGGTAATGCCGGTTTGCACCGGTTTGGCGGGTTTGACTGGTTGCGGTGTGGCCGCTTCGATTACACCATGGGTGGATGCAACCGGTGCGGCCTGCGATGCGGTTTCATAGGCATCGACAATGCGCGCTACCAAAGGATGGCGCACCACATCGCTGCTATTGAAGCGGGTAAAAGCGATGCCGCGTACATCTTTCAGAATGTTCATGGCGTCGATCAAGCCGCTCTTCTGGCCGCGCTGCAGGTCGATCTGGGTGACGTCACCGGTGACCACGGCCTTGCTGCCAAAGCCGATCCGGGTCAGGAACATTTTCATTTGTTCCGGCGTGGTGTTTTGCGCTTCGTCCAGGATGATGAAAGCGTGGTTCAGCGTGCGGCCGCGCATGTAGGCCAGCGGTGCGATCTCGATCGCCTGCTTTTCAAACATTTTCTGGGTGCGGTCGAAGCCGAGCAAATCGTACAGCGCGTCATACAACGGGCGCAGGTAAGGATCGACTTTTTGCGCCAGGTCGCCGGGCAGGAAACCCAGGCGTTCGCCGGCCTCAACTGCAGGCCGGGTCAGTACGATACGTTTGACGGCGTCACGCTCCAGCGCGTCGACCGCGCAGGCTACCGCCAGATAGGTTTTGCCGGTGCCGGCAGGGCCAATGCCCAGTGTCACATCATGCTCAAGGATCGAACGGATATATTGGCTTTGATGCGGAGTGCGCCCACGCAGATCGCTGCGCCGGGTTTTCAGAACCGGGCTTTCGATATCGGTCTCGGTCAGCTCGGCATCGGCTGGATCAACACCGGCCTCGTCGCCTGATTCGCCGTTGGCCTTACCGTTGGTCTTGGCGGCTTTCGGCTTCTTTCCCATGCCCAGCTTGGCTCGTTGTTCGACCAGCGCCAACTGGATTTCATCTACAGAAATAACTTTATTCGCGATCGCGTAAAACTGATCGAGAATTTCCACCGCGCGTTCCGCATTGGTGCCGGCGGCGATAAATTTGTCGCCGCGCCGGAAAATCGACACATCCAGCGCCGCGGAAATCTGCCGCAGATTTTCATCGAGCGGTCCGCACAGATGCGCCAGCCGCGTGTTGTCCAGCGGTTGCGGGATGAAGTAATGCGGCTGGGTAGGAGTTTTAGTTTTCAAACTGTGGTTTGCTTATCTTGTGTGCGTGGTGGGTGGGCGCGGTCTTGTACTGTGTCGTAAATTACTAAATTATTCTGCCAGGACGATTTCGCCGCGCAAAGTGTAGGTGTAGGTTTCCGTAATCTTCACATCGATCAACTGACCGATCAGACGCGCGCCGTCAGGGCCGGCATCAAAGTTGACCACGCGGTTGTTCTCGGTGCGGCCCTGGAATTCGGCTGGATTTTTCTTGGACGGGCCTTCAACCAGGATACGCTGAACCGTACCGACCATCGCCGCGCTGATCTTGCCGATATTTTCTTCTATCACTGCCTGCAACTGCTGCAGCCGTTTCAGTTTAACTTCATGCGGCGTGTCATCCTGCAGATTGGCGGCGGGCGTTCCCGGACGCGGGCTGAAAATGAAACTGAAGCTGTTGTCGTAGCCGATATCGGTAATCAGTTTCATCAGTGCGTCGAAATCCGCATCCGTTTCACCCGGAAAACCGACGATGAAATCGCTCGAAATGGTGATATTGGGACGCACCTGGCGCAAGCGCCGGATTACCGATTTGTATTCCAGCACGGTATAGCCGCGCTTCATGGCAGACAAAATGCGGTCCGAACCGTGCTGTGCCGGCAGATATAAATGGTCGACCAGCTTCGGCACCTTGGCGTAGGTATCGATCAGGCGTTGCGTGAATTCCTTCGGATGGCTGGTCACAAAGCGGATCCGCTCGATGCCAGGAATCTCGGCGATGTATTCGATCAGCAGCGCGAAATCGGCAATCTCGCCATCCGCCATGGCGCCACGGAAGGCATTGACGTTCTGGCCCAGTAAGGTGATTTCCTTGACGCCTTGCTCAGCCAGTCCCGCCACTTCAGTCAGCACGTCTTCAAACCGGCGTGAGACTTCTTCACCGCGGGTGTAAGGCACCACGCAGTAGCTGCAATATTTGCTGCAGCCTTCCATGATCGAGACGAATGCGGTCGCACCCTCGACCTTGGCCGGCGGCATGTGATCGAATTTCTCGATTTCAGGGAAGCTGATGTCGACTTGCGCGTTACCGGTGGCACGGCGCTGGCTGATCATTTCCGGCAAGCGGTGTAAAGTCTGCGGGCCGAAGACCATGTCGACATACGGTGCGCGCTTGACGATAGCCGCGCCTTCCTGCGAAGCCACGCAGCCGCCGACGCCGATCAGCAGGTCGGGATTGTTGCGCTTCAGTTCGCGCAGGCGGCCCAGGTCGGAAAACACTTTCTCCTGCGCCTTTTCGCGCACGGAACAGGTATTCAACAGGATGACGTCGGCATCTTCCGGTCGATCGGTCTTGATCAAGCCGTTGGAGGCGTTCAAGACATCGGCCATCTTGTCCGAGTCGTACTCGTTCATCTGACAACCGAAGGTCTTGATGAATACTTTCTTTTGCATCGTTTTTTCCATGACTACTCTTTAATTACAACTTAGTTACCACTCAATTACAACTTAGTTACCACTCAATTACAACTTGTTGCCGTTGCGCTGGGTCTCAATTTTCTGACTGGCCTCGTCTGGCGTGAGAACCCAGACGCGGTCGATTTCGCCTTGGGCGTTCAGGGTGTAATTCACCACGTAGGTATCTGTGCCGAGCGAGTTGGGGATCTGGGTCAGCTGCTCGGTATTCCAGATGCGGGAGCCGGGGGACAGCCGCAATGCATTGCCGCTTACGGTGACATTTGGATAGTCGGTGATGGTCAGCTTGCCGCGCAGGGTTGACGCGGGAAAGTCGCGCTGTGCAGCCATCGCGGAAAAGGCCAGTGTGGCCAGCAGGAAAATCATGAGCAGGCGGATTGGCCGCATTGTTGTCAACATAGCAAATTCCAATTATCGTAAAAGCCGCGCTGCGCGTGGCAAAGGAAAAATATCACGCCATAGATTGGCTGGTGCCAGAGTGGCTATGGCCTAAAGACTCACAGAAGCACTACCCCTGGATCACCTCTTAAGAGCATCGGGAAACACTCCAGGAAAGCGCGGATTATAGCATTTGCGATTCTCGGTATTTGTCCAGCACGAGTGCCACCGGGACGAAAGCCATCAAGTCAGAAAGGCAGGTATCTAGCTTTGTCCTTTAAGTTGTTGATTAACTAATTTTGGTGTCTTCAAGATGAGCGGTATTTGCGTGGCGATGAACGGGAGGGAAAAGGATTACTTTGTGGAAATTCCACGTCTATAATACCGCCAGACTTGCACGGTAGAAATGTGAGCATGTACTGCGATGTTCACATGGAGCCTTTTTAAGTACTTCTCCTATAGCCGCGAAACTTTGGAAGTTATACGAGAAAACGCCGTATTTTGCCAAGTCAGCGGCGAAATCTCCGGAGGTGGTGCAAATCCTTGTTATGCAATGTTTTGAATAAGATCGCCTCATGACTCGCCGTTTAAGTTTCTCCGATGCCGGAGTTAATTCTTCTCGTTTTCCTGGATTTGAGGCAGGTGTTTTTCCCGGTGCAATCCAGTTGCGGCGCTTGACAGTACTTTTGCTCGCGATTGCCGCGCATTGTTTTTTGATTTATGCCGTTTTCATCTCACCGCTCCTGGTTCACGAATCCAGGCAATCCACCACATTGTCGAGCAATGTAGTCAATGTCAGTTTTGTCACCCTCAAAGCAGCGCAGAGTGAAACAGACAAGTTAGCCGCGCCACCTGTTGATACCGATAGTCGCAAGGAAAAAATAGCGGAGCCGTCAAGCAACCAGACTTCCTCTGCCCAGCCGCGATTGAGCGCCAAGTCCCCGGTCGTTGATGCCATATTGCCTCCGGAGCCCTATTATTTCAAAGAGGGGGAGCTCAACGAAAGAACAACCGGTCCGCTCGACATTCCACAAGAATTTATCGTCGCATTGGTGGGGAAAGGCACTCGCTCAGCGCAGCTTCGGCTGCAAATTAACGAGATTGGGGAGGTGGATCATGTCATCGTTGATGCGTCGAGTTTCTCCGAAGAAGAGCAACGACTATTGATAGCAGCGTTGCAAAAAAAGATATTCGAAGCTGGAAAAATTGATGGCAAGGCAGTCAAGAGCGAACTAAGTTTTGAGGTCGTCGTGGAAAAATAGGGGGGCACGCCAAATTTCAAAAATCAAGAGCAAGCCATGGGCTCTTATTTTTCAAATTTCACATAGTCTTTTTTTTACAGCCAGGCGCCTCCAATCGCCTCGATTTTGCCGCCTATCTAGTCAAATAGACCGCTCATCCGACCTTTCTTTCAAGCAATTTATAACATGCTAGGATGCAACAAAAATTGGAGTCCCCCATGAAAGAAAAAGGTTTTACTTTGATCGAGCTCATGATCGTCGTAGCGATCATTGCCATCCTTGCTGCGGTTGCTGTGCCGGCATACACGGATTATGTAAAGCGTGGGCAGATTCAGGACGGTACCACCACACTGGCATCCACACGGGTCAGGATGGAGCAGTTCTTTCAGGATAGCCATACATATAACGGCTTCACCTGTCCCGGCGCGACCAAATATTTCACATATGATTGCGGAACCCCGGGAGCCACGACGTACACAATCACTGCCAACGGACAAGGCAGTCTGAATGGATTTACATACACGATTGACCAAGGCGGCAACCAGACCTCGACTACAGGCTGGGGAAATTGTACGACCAGATGGGTGCTCAAGAAGGGGGACGCGTGTTGAGTCGGGCGTCCAAATTTCAACAAGGCGTAACCCTGATCGAACTCATGATCACGCTGACGGTGATGGCGATCGCGTTCGGTCTTGGAGTGCCCGCCTTTTCAACGTGGATTCAGAATTCACAAATCCGGACCGCGGCGGAATCCATGCAGTCGGGTATGCAACTTGCCCGTGCCGAAGGTTTAAGAAGCAACGCCACTGTTCGCTTTCAATTGACGACAACGACTGATGCCAACTGCGCGCTCTCCAGTAGCGGAACCAACTGGGTAATCAGTGTCAATGACGCCACGGGAAAATGTGACGTGACGGATGCAACCGTAGACCCGTTCATGACGCGTTTTAAAGCCAGCGCGGAAGGGACCAAAAACGTTACGGTTGCGGCGACACAGTCCAGTATCAGCTTTAACGGCCTGGGGCGGGTGACGCCAGCGCCCACGAGCGCAATCACCATCGATCTCAAAAACCCGGCCGGAGGCACCTGCGTCGCCGCCGGCGGAAATATGCGTTGCCTGCAGCTCCAGGTGGGTGGAGCAGGGCAGGTACGCATGTGCGACCCGGCAGTTACGGCAGCCAGCGATCCAAGAAAGTGTTGAAGACATCATGAAAACATTTCGTGCCAATCAGAAGGGTTCGATGCTGCTTGAGGTATTGATCGCTATTCTGATTTTTTCTTTCGGTATCCTGAGCATCGTTGGTCTGCAAGCCGTCTCCATCAAAGGAGCTTCGGAAGCCAAATATAGAAGCGACGCCAGCTTTCTAGCCAACGAGATGATTGGCCAGATGTGGACGGACCGCGCGAACATAAACACCACTTACGCTGCATCAACAGCCTGGAAAAATCGGGTTGCAGCTACCTTGCCAGGCGGCACGGGGACGGTTGTGGTGGCTGTCGATCCGAATGTCACTCCTCAGTTGCGGGCAACGGTCACCGTTTCGTGGACACTGCCTGGCGACACGACACATACGTTTGTCTCGGTTGCGCAAATTAACGGCGCCGGCCCCATATAGCCGCGTTGCGAACAAAAATATGAGAAATCAATTGAAACAACACTCTGTTGCGCGCCGGGCCTCTGCCGGCTTCAGCCTGGTCGAGATGATGGTGGCGCTGGTAATCGGGCTGGTGGCAACGCTCGTCATCATGCAGGTATTCACACTTTCAGAAGGCCGCAAACGCACCACTACCGGCGGCGCAGATGCACAAACCAATGCCGCTGTGACGCTCTACATGCTGGAGCGGGACATTCGGCAAGCCGGTTATGGTCTTTCCCCCAATACCGAGGATTATGTTCCACCGTTGACCCCGCCTCCGACCGGTGTGCTGACCAACGGTATCCTGGCTCAATGCGCAACCGTGCGTGCATACAACGCGAACCGGGCGACAACTCCCAATTTCACTTATACCGGATCAACCTTCGCACCGGTGGTCATCAATCCAACGGGATACCCGGCCGGCGATGCCAACACGGACGTGATCCTGGTCAATTACAGCGGCACCGGCGGCATGACTGGTATCGGCATCCCCATTATCCAGCCTGGCGGTACAGCCCAAACTGGCGGAACGCTGTCCGATTACTCCGTTATTACGAGCAGGGCGGGATTCAATCAGGGTGACATGATTCTGTCTGTTCCGCCGAGCGGCAGTACTCTTGATTGTACGATCGGGGAAGTCACTGGTTTAGCCACCGCCGCCCCTCCGGTCGGCAGCCAATGCACGCCCGGCATCACCGGCTCCGCCACTACGATCAGCCATAACAATATGTCCTACCTGAGCTTTTATGCTGGTTGCACGGCAGTTAACGCTGTATGGAATCAGTCCGGCGGAACGCCTGTCAGCTACGCCGCCGGTAGCAAGCTGTACAACCTGGGTCCCGTTGGTTCTTTCGTCAGCAGGGTATATGCGGTGCGCAACGGCAACCTGACGGTGTGTGATCTCACTGCAAACGATTGCACCGCTGCCGTGGCGAGTCCGCCAGACAATGCGGTATGGTCTCCAATAGCTACGGGTGTAGTCGCCATGCGCGCGCAGTACGGGAAGGATACCAACTTAAACGGCACGATCGACGCATGGGATGCCACGCAACTCACCGGTGCGTCTCTCGCCCAGATCGTGGCCGTGCGCATGGCTGTGGTGACCCGTAGTAACCAATACGAGAAAGCAGCTGATTTCACAGCGAGTGCGCCGGTCTGGCATCAGGATGCCTCCGGTTCTAGCGATATCACCATGGATATCAGCGGTTCCGGTACTGACTGGGCACGCTATCGCTACAAAGTAGTGCAGTCTATCGTCCCGTTGCGCAACATGATTTGGGGGCAACAACAATGAAAAGCCAGAAGACTTTGATTTTCCGGCGCGTGGCTCGCGAGCGTGGGGTAGTGCTGATTCTCGCCCTCATTGTCCTGGTCGCGATGATCATTGCCGGTGTCGCGCTGGTGCGTTCGGTCGATGTCACGACTCAGATCGCTGGCAACCTGGCTTTCCGTCAGTCCGGCGTACAGGCTACCGACTCTGGCGTAGAGAAGGCGAGACAGTGGCTGATGTCTGCCTCCAGCCTGATAGCTGATGCCCCTCCTAGTTACTACTCCACCTGGAACGGCGGCGCTACAGGCACGCCCGCAGTCTTCGATCCGGCGACCTTCGACTGGAGCGGGAAATCCGCGCTTCCGGTTGACGCGGCAGGCAATACCGTCAGTTACGTTGTGCATCGCATGTGCCAAAACCCAGGCGACCCTGCCGATCCGGCCAGTAACTGCATCACCGCCCCAAGTTCGGTCTCGGGAACGTCCCAGCGTATCACGGGTGGACAAGAGTTCAGATGCGTCGGGACCAATTGCGTTGCCTCGAGCAACCCCTATTACCGCGTCACGGTCAGAGTCGCTGGCCCGCGCAACACGGTGACTTATACCCAAGTTGTGATCTATTGAACAGAGACCCTCATGAAAACCGACTACGCTATCCAGAAATTTGTTTTCCCCGCAGTGCTCTCTGTGCTGCTCGCCGCGCTGTTGATGCTGCCGACACAGGCGGCGGTTGTCAATCTCGCCAATGCGCCACTTTCCACCACGACGACATCCTCGGTTAAACCCAATCTGCTGTTTATTCTCGATAATTCCGGGAGTATGGGGTCTGACTATTTGCCCGATGATGTGCCCGGCACGTACTATGGCTTGACTTCCTCTCAGTGCAACGGAGTTGCTTACAACCCGGCAATAACGTATACGGTTCCGGTGGATTCCAGTGGTAGTCCGGTAGTTTCCACCAACAAATTTACCGCGGCGTGTGACGATGGTTTTCTCGGGAGCTGTTCGAATACTGACCTGACAGGCAGTACTTACTACAAATACAGCGGCAGCCAGACACCGCTTTCGTACACATACGATACCAATGGCGTCATTACATCCTCAACGTTTTACAAGGAATGCAATAGCAGCAGAGGCAGCAACCCTGGTGCGGGCGTTTTTACCGCAGTCACCGTGAGTAGCACATCGGGGCCGGGCAGTACGAACGAGCAGCAAAACTATGCCAACTGGTATAGCTACTACCGTACGCGTATCCTCATGATGAAAACCGCGGTTGGTCAGGCATTCAAGACCATCGACAGTAAATTTCGCGTCGGATTCACTAACATCAGTTATACCGGCGCCACCGATGGCAACAACTTCCTGCACATCGACGACTTCGCCAGCGGTACCGGCGGGCAGAAGGACAAATTTTACACAACCCTTTATAAACAAACGGCGAATAACTCCACACCGTTGCGCGGTGCGTTGTCCAAAGCGGGCAGGATTTACGGTGGTCAATTAGGCGCCGACCCGATGCAATATTCCTGTCAGCAAAACTTTACCATTTTATCCACCGACGGTTATTGGAACACCGGTTTAGAAACCTCGTCGTATGGTCCCTACCGTCTGGACAACAGTACGCCGGTCGGACAGCAAGACGGAGGCACCACTCTTCGCCCCATGAACGACGGGGCAGCTAGCCAAGTCACACAAACCACGGACGCGGTCACGACTACTCAGGTAAACGCGCCGAATACGGTTGTCGCTCGATCGACGCGTACAATCACAACGACGACAGCGACCACTGCCACAACGCGCACGGATAAGTATTCCCGAACGACAGTTACGATCTCAGGCACGGACTCATCAGGCAACAGCTGCAGTAGTCAGAAGAGTGCGGCCACAACCACTATCTACACGGGCAGCGGCACCGAGACCCAGACCTCGGGGACGACATCGATTCAAACGCAAGAGCAATATACTACTACCGGGACGAACGACCTTACGACAACAACCTCAACCGTCACACATACCGTGGTTACAACCAATGGTGTCGTAACCAACGATACCTATTCGAATCCTGTTGTAAACAGCACCAAAGTGACGACCACTGTCTCGGGTCCTACGTCGACCAACTGGGCTAATGTTGGTTCATCGACGTCCGGTACAAGCGGGCCGACCAGCAGCTTTGGGAACATTACTTGGACGGTTACCAGTACCAAGACCGGTTCTTGCAAAGGCAATCCAGGAAGTGAATCAGACACAATATCCACCACCGGCACAGGTACCTGGTCCGCCCCAAGTACCCAACCTAATCCAGCCCCGGTAACGAGCGCAGCAACTGCGGATGCAAAATACTCGAATACTACGCCAGGAACAGCAACCACCACGGTTACTGGCCCGACGCAGGGTAATGCCACAACCACGACGACCAGTATCGGTGGCAGTTCGAACTCGTTGGCAGATGTAGCCATGTATTACTACAATACCGATCTTCGCAATCCGGGCAACGTTCAATCTGCTCCGTTTCCGGCAAGTTGCACATCTACCAGCGCAACCGGGGCAAATCTCTGCCCGACAGACAGCAGTGGCGTCTACTCGCCGAACGTACCTGGTAGCGGTGTCGACAATAATCACAAGCCGCATATGACCACCTTCACCCTGGGCCTCGGGCTCAATGGCTTGTTGCAATATTCCCCCACCTATGCGACAGATAAGACGGGGGACTATCAAAGCATCGTGACAGGCAGTAAAAATTGGTCCGATCCTAAAGCCTACGCAACCGCTCCGAACTATGGCGACACAAGTAGTTCGGTCGTCGAGCGCATTGACGATCTGTGGCATGCAGCAGTCAACGGGCGGGGTACTTATTTCAGTGCCAAGAATCCAACTGCGCTGGTCTCAAGCTTGAATTCGGCACTATCCGGTATGGCGACCCGGCTTGGCTATGGTTCTTCGGCTGCCGTATCCAACTTGCAGCCTGTCAAAAACGACAATTCGCTCTACGTGGCCAGCTACACCACCGCGCAATGGACCGGCAATCTCGTTGCCGAGTCGACTGACGTCGATACCGGCGCAATAAACTCCACTGCTACCTGGTGCGTGGAAAATGTGGCCGCCGATACTGTTAAAGGCACTGCAGCATGCACCGGCCAGCTGGCTAGCCAGGTTTCGGCCGCAAGCGACACAAGGACAATTTACTTCAACAATGGCGGCACGCTCAGCAGTTTTGTTTATAGCGGACTGTCGAACGCGCAACAAAAATATTTCGACACGACTCAACTAAGCCAGTCGAGTAGCACCTTTTCAGCCTCTGACAAGACTGCGGCCACGGGTGATACGCTGGTGAACTACCTGCGTGGTCAAACCCAATATGAGAGCCAGGCCGGCAGCACTGCCAACTTGTACCGCGATCGCTTAGCGACATTTGGCGATGTTGTAGATACCTCGCCTGCATTTTTGGGTGCGCCGAACTTTACCTATATCGATCCGGGCTATAGCGCGTGGGCAGCCAGCACCACCCAACAGAGTCGGGCGAAGACTATTTTTGCCGGTGCGAATGACGGCATGCTGCATGCTTTTGACGCAGCTACCGGGAAAGAACGCTGGGCTTTCGTGCCGAGCCCGGTAATGCCGAATATGTACTGGCTCGCGGACAATACCTACACCACCAACCATCACTTTTATGTCGATGGTGCACTTGTGACGTCAGACGTGTGCGTGAAAAATTGCTCGGATGCTACCAAGGCCGATTGGCGTACGATTCTGATGGGTGGCTTGAACGGCGGTGGCCGCGGCTACTACGCATTGGATGTCACCGATCCCACTGCCCCCAAGATGCTATGGGAATTTACCTCGCTCGACGATGCTGATCTCGGATACAGTTTCGGCAACCCATTGGCGGTAAAAAAATCGGATGGCACCTGGGTAATTACAGTAACTTCGGGCTATGATAATGTTGCCTTGGGTACCACAAATTCTTACGATAAAGATGGCAGCGGCCAGGGTTTCTTGTTCTTGCTCGATCCTTTGACCGGCTCAGTCCTCTCCAAAATCGGCACATCGGTGGGCAGTAAGACTACACCTAGCGGACTAGGGAAAATAGCATTCTGGGCTGATAATCCGGCCCTGGATGCAACCGCACTCTATGCTTACGCCGGTGATCTGTTAGGCAATCTGTGGCGTTTCGATATCAATACCAGTGCTGTAGTCAAAATTGCCGCGTTCACCGATGGCACCAGCACCAGCTCTAATCCTCAGCCAATTACAACCCGGCCGGAGCTGGCGAAGGTAAACGGGAACCGCGTTGTGTACGTAGGGACAGGCAAATATCTGGAGGCATCCGATCTTGATTCCACGAAGTTCACGACCCAGTCTATATACGCCATTGTCGACAACGGCACCACGGTGACTAGCCCTCGCACCGCTTTAGTCCAGCAAACGCTGACCAATGCCAAACCGAACCGGACCGTGACCAATGCCGCCGTTGCTATCAATCCACCGAGCGTCATGGGATGGTTTGTCGATTTGCCTGACAGTGGCGAGCGTAGCAACGTGGACATCACTTTGGTGCAGGGGACGTTGATAATCCCGACCAATGTGCCTACCAACGGGATCTGCGAGGCGGGTGGCTATAGCTGGCTGAACTACCTGAACTACAAGACCGGGAGCTACGTACCAGGCGCCAGCAGCGCGGGAGTGTGGACGGGCAACGATCTCACCACCGGCATCACCGTGGTCTGGATCAAAGGCCAGCCAGTGGTTATTCGTACGGGCAGTAACTCAGGAGCTGAAAGTATGACTATTCCCACTAATGCTTCTGGAAAGCTCGGCGTAACAGGTCACCGGGTCAGTTGGCGCGAGCTCATCACGAAGTAAGTTAATCGATAATTAGTCTTTTCTGTGATCAACCGGGCATGCGTACAATATTCTGTACGGCCCGGACTGATTAGCAAGAACACGGCGCCGAACTTATAGGATTTATTCTTGGGTTCGGCGCCGTTTTGCTAATTTGTGAATCCTCTGCGGACAATTTTCTTGGCGGTAACTGGTGATGCCTGTAAAACCGCCTAATAGAACTTGGATGTCAAAAAATTCAGGCAACAAAAAACCCGCATCAGCACTAGGCTAGAGGCGGGTTTCTGTACGTTGCTGGACTTCTTCAAACGTGTTCGTGGTGGGATAGGTGGACTAGTATAAAGCCTCGAAGCCCTTATATATAAAGGTTTTATTTTTTATATATCTGATATGTATATGCAAAAGTATATGCAAAAATTATTTCTTAATCAAATAGCAGTTACGCCGTAACGCAAAATACAAATCTTGTTAAAGTGCAATATCAATGTTGACCAACTAAAAACATGTTGCAAAAATGAGACATCTGTGTATAATCTCCCTATTCGCTTAAGAGGATATTATTTTTCAATATTTGTCAAGTGAATATTTCAATATTTCTAAACTGAAATTTGAATTGACCATTTTTGTAATTTAACCGTTTAGTCGCAGGAGATTTATGACAGTACCTTTAGCATGCTTGCAAATGAAAGCGTTGACCAAGAAACTCAGCATGAGCCGCAGCTCCATTTATAAACTGATTCAATGCCAAGAAAGCAACTTCCCCGTTGGATTTCCAGTGATGGGTGGAAGGGCAATGTACTACATTGAAAGTGAGGTCGATGAGTGGCTAATTTCTCAGCGACAAAAAAGCCAGTTAATGCATTAATTCACTTAAACACGCATCACTTTGCTGATTTTTAATCGGCCATATACTCAGTAATACCACTTGCATCAAAATTGCGGTAAAACGCATATCCAAGAATAGCGCATCAATCCAATAGCATTCCTGCATCAAATCAGGGTTTTGCTATCTGCTAGTCAGTACCCCAATCCAAACAGCTTTTCAAAATCCAGTTTTTATGGAGATATTTCCTATGGGCTTCAGATATTGAGTCCGTAGGACGTTCTAGTTATCGATTTGGGCGTGCTATGAGAGGTTTTGAGCGATTTATTGGAGGTGGGTAATGGGTGAGGTGCAGTTAGTAATTTTGATGCATTTAAAGCGCTTATAGCAAGTTGCAATCGTGGATTTGAAGTTTTAATTTAAAACTTCAAAGAAGTTGGTGCTTATTGCAGATTCCGGCTTGGTTGGCGGTAGAAAATATGTACCAACATTCGCTCTGTTAGAAGATGTTTCAATTTTCGTGAAATTTACGAAATTCCCTCAATGGTAATCGGCAATTTTATTGTCGTCAATTATCTATTTTTTTAAATTCAAAAAGAAATGACCCAAATGCATAGCCTAAAACGCTTGCAAGGGGATTTATTGTCCTAAAAATTTTATTGTATTAGTAAGTGATCTATTCAGATAACTAATTCGAACAAGCTAAAGAAGGTAACTATGGTAAAAGAAGAAACAAGCATTACATTAATGAATGGCGGTATGCACAGCCAAAAAGCCTATGCAAAGATGACGGCCATGCTTACCAAGCACAGCTATGTACACCCCCGGCTTTATCATCTTGTTTTAATGGGCAGTGAGATAAAAAAAGAGTATTTATCGCATTTAAAGGCACTATGCTTTGAACTAAGGTGAAACAATATCCCTTGTAAGTGGAGGGGGTGCATAGAAGTTGATGAAGCCAAAGGATTACACTATCACGTATTTTTTTTGGTTGAAGCCAAACACATTAACCCCTGTTCTATCCTCAATCACAACAAGCAAGGGTGGCTGAATATAATGTCTTTAAAAAGAGGTATTAAGTACTATATTGCGCCACCAAAATCCCCAATTCACCATGCAAAAGACGGTAGCCAATTAAACTATGCAACTTTGGCAGGTGAGAAATTAGCAGATTGCCTAATCTGGATTTCGTACCTAGTAAAAAAAAGATCAAAGCCAACTGATATTGCGAATATGAACTCTCAAATTTGCTGTCCATACTTATTGCCTACCCTTTGTCCATTGTCAGCATACAAGTGGAATGCGACGACGAGCGCACCTATTACGCCTACTTCCCGACGTTCAAAAAAGTGGAGCGAGACGCATCAAAGAACGATTTTTGTCTCGAATGTCTAATATCAAAGTCAACGCTTGATGGGAAATGGCAGACAATCTTTGAAAATTACTATAAATCTGAGTATCGGAAAATTTCTTGGGTTCGCCTCGCAGGAATGCAGCGATATGAGGGATTTTGGGAGTACAAGACATTAGGATATGTCACCTTGCTAGACAAGTATGTTACTGAATTTTCGAGGGCAAATGGGTTAAAAACCACTACTCCCGGGAATGGCAATATGCAAAAATTTAACACTGAGCTAAAAAAAATAAAACCCTCTGTTGGTGACGACCTACATAAGCGGGTGATGAATATCGCGGACAATATTTTCTCTAAAAAGAGGGAACCTAATTTTCCTGAAAAATATGAATATACAATGAACGCCACTAACGGCGACATTGTGAAAATCATTAACCTTGCAGCGGCAGATTTCAAAAGAATAAAAGACCTGCGGGACGCTATTGCCCATGGTGATGCTCTTGAAATGACCGACAGTGACTACGATAGAACGCCTGTAATCGTAGCCAAAATTGCTCTGCTATTGACCTATTGGGCATTCATAGATTTCGGACTAGAACCTAATGATTTCATGGATTGTCTTACAAGAAATCATAATCAACTGCGTCGCCAAGCGGACCCGGATTTCGTGCATCTCGCACGAGTAACAAATCCAGATAAATTTTTCACTATCTCACAAGCGGAGTTTGACAAAATTTCAGGAATTCAAAACTTTATACTCGGTGCATGTTTCACGGAGAATATTCAAGGTGGTCTTGAATATTCAGAAAAGCATGCCGAGACTTGCCGCAAATGGTGGAAAAACCCATCAAAAAAAACTGGTCACATCCACGCACACAAAGACATATTTAGCGTACAAGAAGAGAGCCTGAAAATCGTATACGACGCCTATGTTGAGTGCGGAGAAAATCGGCTATCTTGCAGCCCACTCTATATTTTCACTGCTAGCTAACCGCCGATATCCAGTATCGAGTGGAATACCTCTGACTCTAAAATTCATTGCACACGACAGCCTGAAACCTCGCATGAATCCTTACTTCTTTGTCCCATCCATCATGGGCTAGAAACCTCTGCACTGGATATCAGTCGTATGCGTATCATGTGCGCGATACAGCACAGGTCAAACATGAGAAAAATTTTAGGAATTTTTTCTAAAAAAATCGGCCGGGGGTAGGGGGTAGGATCACTTGACCACGCTTTCTAGGTAATCCGCGTATTCCTGCATCATCACCTTACGCTTATCAAGAAATGATTCACGGTCATACGAGCCACCGTATACTTCACCCGATGCGTGAGAAAGTTGCCGTTCGATATTCGTGATGTCGTTTTTTAACGTCTTCAACACACCCTTTGCCAGAGACCGAAATCCGTGGCCTGTCATCTTGCCGCTGTAGCCCATCCGCCTGAGTGCGGCTAAAATGCCGTAGTTGGTTGCTGGTTTCTCATGGTCGCGCAGGTTATGGAAAAGATACTTGTTGCCGCCTGTATGTTGGTGTAGTTCTCTGAGTAATTGCCAGCCTTGACGCGGCAAAAATACGTTGTGATCGACTTTGCGCGGATTCAGTTTCCTCTTGCCCATTTTCATGCGTCGCCACGGAATTACCCAGCTTTCACGATCAAGGTCGATTTCTGTCCATTCCGTTGTCGTTAATTCGCTGGTGCGGACAAAGGTCAGCATCATCAGTCGAAACATGATTCTGGTGGGGGCATACATGCGGCCCTCGATCTTCTCAAAGGCACGGATAAACTCTGGCAGGTCGGCGACAAGAATGGCTGCATGGTGCCCTTTTACAGACGGTTTGAGTGCGCCCCGCAGGCTTGGTACTGGGTTGTATTCGACTACGCCCGTCGCAGCGGCGTACCGAAATATCTGGTCGCACACTTGTCCTTGTCGCTTTGCCATTTCTATCGCGCCGCGCTTCTCGATCTGCCGCAGTACATCCAACATGACAGGGGCTTTAATGCCTGTGATGGGGTGTTTGCCGATCAAGGGAAAAATGTCTTTTTCTAGCCGGTGCAAAATATTGGTCGCAGTACGTGTCTGCCAAGTGTCGAGCTTGTTTGCGTGCCACTCTCTAGCCACGGCTTCAAATGTATTCGCGGCGTTCGTCGCCCTCTGATTTTTTTCAATTCGCTTAACTTGTGCAGGGTCAACTCCTGCCTT
Source organism: Collimonas sp. OK607 (assembly GCF_900111995.1). Taxonomy (GTDB): domain Bacteria; phylum Pseudomonadota; class Gammaproteobacteria; order Burkholderiales; family Burkholderiaceae_D; genus Collimonas. The sequence continues at coordinate 63,044 of NZ_FOKF01000024.1, read as the reverse complement.
GATTTGAATTTGGGCTTGCTGGCGCAGTTCTCGAGCAGCGGAAAGCGAGACGGCAGGGTACTTCCCAAAGGCTAGCAGTCGTGACTCGCCAGCGAAGCGGAATTGCATACGCCAATATTTGCTACCATCGGGTTTGACCAATAAATGTAGTCCACCCCCATCAGCCAACGTATAGGGTTTGTCGGTCGGCTCATCCTGTAAGCGTTCGTTAAACCCCTTCGGCTTCACGCCTCCCTTGGCACTGCGTACCTGGATATCGGTCAGTGGTTTAGCTAATTTAGGCATTTTGCATATACCTTGTTTCTATATACGTTTTCATATATTCAAACGTATATGCAAAAAAGATTGATGTCAATGTATCTTGTTGGACGTTAAAAAACAAAAAACCCGCATCAGCACTAGGCTAGAGGCGGGTTTCTGTACGTTGCTGGACTTCTTCAAACGTGTTCGTGGTGGTGATAGGTGGATTTGAACCACCGACCCCAGCATTATGAGTGCTGTGCTCTAACCAACTGAGCTATATCACCAATGAAGCCCTAAATTATGACGCATTTCGCCAAATCCTGTCAACAAAAACAGGTTCCGGATGCTTTTCAAGGCCAAATTCATGGTGTTATCGCTGCTTGAGAGCTGTAATCACGTTCTCAAGCACCGTATCGGCAACATTTTCCCCAATACAGTCAATCACAACCCGCTCCGGCATGGAACGCAGCCAGGTAAGCTGGCGCTTGGCCAACTGACGAGTAGCCGCAATGCCTTTTTCGCGCAGTTCCTGGTAGCCGTACTGGCCATCCAGATACTCCCAGGTCTGGCGATAGCCGACACAGCGCATCGACGGCAGGCCCAGATGCAAGTCGCCGCGGGCACGCAGTGTTTCGACTTCCGCCACAAGACCGCCGCTTTGCAAATCCAGCATCAGATCGAAGCGTCGGGCGATCCGCTCATGCAGGACACTGCGATCCGACGGCTCCAGCGCTATCGGCAAAATATCGAACGGCAATTCCGGCGCCGGCCGGTCGGTCAGCAGCGAGGACATGGTCTGGCCGCTCAGTTCGATGATTTCAAGGGCGCGTTGAATACGCTGGCTGTCGTTGGGCTTCAGCCGGGCAGCGGTGACCGGGTCTAGCTGCGCCAGCTTGGCGTGCATCCCCGGCACGCCGATCACGGCGGCTTCGGCATCCAGCCGGGCGCGCAGTTGCGGATCGGCTTGCGGCAGGGCGTCGAGGCCGTCGCGTAGGGCTTTGAAATACAGCATCGTGCCGCCGACCATCAACACCAGCTTGCCGCGCGCATGGATTTCGTCGAACAGTCGCAGCGCGTCGTCGCGGAATTGCATGGCCGAATAGGATTGCGTCGGCTCCATGATGTCGATCAGGTGGTGCGGCGCCGCGGCAAGTTCGTCGCGGCTGGGCTTGGCGGTGCCGATATCCATGCCGCGATAGACCAGGGCCGAATCGACCGAGATGATTTCGGACGGGATGTGTCTCGCGATCTCCAATGCAGCGGCGGTTTTGCCGGATGCGGTAGGGCCCATGATGGCGACTACCAGCGGCTTGGCTGCGGCCGACGTTGATGTTGCTGGTTGTGATGACATACCGCTTATTGACCGCGCAAGAATAATTTGTCCAGGTCCGACAGCGCCAGCTGGCTCCAGGTGGGACGGCCGTGATTGCATTGATCTGCGCGTTCGGTGGCTTCCATTTGCCGTAGCAGGGCGTTCATTTCCGGTGCCGTCAGGCTGCGGTTGGCGCGTACCGCAGTATGGCAGGCCAGGGTGCCGAGCAGTTCATTGCGGCGTTCGACCAGGACGTGCGAGCCACCGAATTCACGCACGTCGCGCAACACGTCGCGTGCCAGCGTCTGTGCATCGGCATTCTTCAACAATGCCGGGACCGAGCGCACCGCCAGCGTGGTGGGCGAAATTGCGGCGATGTCGAAACCCAGCGCATGCAGGGTTTCCCGGTTTTCTTCGGCGGTGCCGACTTCAACTGCATCGGCAAAGAAGGTGACCGGGATCAGCAGCGGCTGCACCTGCATCGCATCTTCATCCAGGGCGCCTTTCAATTGCTCGTACAGAATCCGCTCGTGGGCTGCGTGCATGTCGACCAGTACCAGGCCCTTGGTATTTTGCGCAAGGATATAAATGCCGTGCAACTGCGCGAGCGCGAAGCCAAGCGGGAAGTCATCGCTTGGCAGCGTTTGACTGGTAGGCTGCAGCGCGGTCGGATAGTTTGCAGCGACGCTGCCGGCAGTGCGGTCATTATCTGTAAACAACGCGCCGTAATTGGCCGTGGTTTGCGCCACGCCATTGGCAGCGGGTGCAAATTGCGGGCCGAATGAGGTTTGCTGCTGGGGCACTTGTGTGCCCGGTTGCAAAATCGCTTGCAGATGTTCTTGCGAACCGCGAATCCACGGCATCGCACCGCTGGGTGACGGCAATGGCGCTGGCGTCGCACCAAACGAAGTGGCGGAAGTTTGCGCCAGTGCGCGGCTGACCGCATGAAATACGAACTGATGCACCGCGCGGCTATCGCGGAAGCGCACTTCAATTTTCGACGGGTGTACGTTGACGTCGACCAATGCCGGGTCGAGATCCAGTCCCAGGACGTATGAAGGATAGCGGTCACCGTGCAGCACGTCTTGATAGGCGGCGCGCACCGCGTGGACCAGCAATTTGTCGCGCACGAAGCGGCCGTTGACGTAGAAATACTGGGCGTCGGCGCGCGCCTTGGAGGCGGTCGGCAAACCGACAAAGCCATGCAAGCGCAGCGGTCCGGCGCCTTCATCCAGCGCCAGGCGGGCATTGGCGAATTCGTTGCCGAGGATGCTGGCGCTGCGCTTGGCGATTTCGGTGATGTTCCAGTGATCGACGGTCTTGCCGTTATGCGTCAGTGAAAACGAGACATCCGGCCGAGCTAAAGCGATACGCCGGACCACTTCGGCGCAATGGCCGAATTCAGTCTGGTCCGACTTAAGGAATTTACGCCTGGCCGGCGTATTGAAATACAGGTCCTGGACGTCGACGGTAGTGCCCTGTGCGCCGGATGAGGGCGTTACGGCTAGCGTACTGCCGTCGATTTCGGACGCGTGGCCAGCGTCGGCGGTGCGCGAGGTCAGGGTCAGTTGCGATACCGAAGCGATGGATGCCAGCGCTTCGCCACGGAACCCTAGCGTGGCAACGTGTTCCAAGTCGTGCAGCGAGCTGATTTTTGATGTCGCATGACGCGCCAGCGCCAATGGCAGCTGTTCCGGCGCGATACCGCGGCCGTTATCGGTAATGGCGATGCGTTTGACGCCGCCTTGTTCAAGCCGCACCGTGATTTGGGTGGCGCCTGCGTCCAGTGCATTTTCCAGGAGTTCCTTGACCACGGCGGAGGGTCGTTCGACCACTTCACCAGCCGCAATTTGCGAAATCAGGTTGTCTGGGAGTTGCTGGATAGCGCGGATGGGGGAGAGCGGTGCATTCATGTGGCGATTATACCGAAGCGCGCACCCGCTGCAGCGAGTTGCCTTCCGGAAGCCTTGCCATTATGAGCATAAACAATTGGCGGATCTAATTATTTGCTGTCTTTCGTAGTGTATTATTCCGGCGCTAACTAAGGAAAAAAATATGGACTTTATGCAATTCATGGACGTTATCCTGCACGTCGATAAATCCCTTGGATTTTTGATCAAGGAATATGGCACCCTGGTCTACATGGTGCTGTTCCTGATCGTTTTTTGCGAAACCGGCCTTGTGGTATTTCCGTTTTTACCTGGCGATACCTTGTTATTTATCGGCGGTGCGTTTTGCGCGACCGGTGAAATGAATATCTGGTTGCTGATGGGTTTGCTGATCGTTGCGGCAACTACCGGCAACACGCTGAATTACTGGATAGGCAGCCTGATCGGGCATAAGGTTTATACCCATGATTATCGATGGCTGGATAAGAAAGCCCTGCAAAAGACCCATGCGTTTTACGAGCATCACGGCGGCAAGACCATCATCCTGTCGCGTTTCGTGCCGATCGTGCGGACTTTCGCACCGTTCGTAGCCGGGGTGTCCGAGATGACTTTCTCCAAGTTCCAGTTCTTTAATATTATCGGCGCCCTGATATGGGTGGTCGGCCTGGTCTCGGCCGGTTATTTCTTCGGTAATATTCCGATTATCCGTGATCACCTGAACACGATTGTGTTGGTCGGGGTCGGCGCTGCGGTGGTGCCGGTGGCGCTAGGCGGCTTGTGGAAGTTCTACCAGAAAATGCGCGGAGCATAAGTACAATCGAAGCACGGCCGAAGTACAGCCGAAGCAAAATGAAATAAGGGCGCGCTGCAAGATTTGCAGCGCGCCCTTATTGTTTTATGGTCCGGTTTTAAGACTCGGCTTTCAGATCCGGCCTGAACCACTCAGGTCAGGCGGTTCCTTGCCAGCGGCGGATTATGGGCAAAATACTTCTTGATCCCTTTCAAGACTGCATCCGCCATCTGATCCTGATAAGCATTGTCAGTTAGTTTCGCTTCTTCTTCCGGATTCGAAATGAAGGCGGTTTCAATCAGGATGCTAGGAATATCCGGCGCTTTCAACACCGCAAAACCGGCTTGCTCGACCGCACCCTTGTGCAATTTGTTTATGCCGCCGATTTCATTCAATACAGCGCTGCCGAGTTTCATGCTGTCGTTGATCTGTGCCGTGGTCGACAAATCCAGCAGCACGCTCGCCAGTTGACGATCATGGCTCTTGATGTTGATGCCTCCGATCAAGTCGGCCGAGTTTTCCTTGTTGGCCAGCCAGCGCGCAGCGGTTGAACTGGCGCCTTTTTCCGACAGCGCAAATACGGACGAACCGCGTGCGGTCGGCGTCACGAAGGCATCGGCATGGATGGAAACGAACAGGTCGGCTTGCACTTTCCTGGCTTTCTGCACGCGTACACCGAGCGGTACGAAGTAATCGGCGTCGCGCGTCAGCATCACACGCATGTTCGGTTGTTGCTCGATCTTGGCCTTGAGCCGCTTGGCAATCGAGAGTACTACGTCTTTTTCACGGTTGCCGCCGCGCCCGGTAGCGCCAGGGTCTTCACCGCCATGCCCCGGATCGAGGGCGATGGTGATCATGCGCGTCAACGTCGGAGTCGGGGTTCTGTCGGCTTTGGGATCGACGCGGGCAATCTGCGGCGGTGGTTCAGGCTGCGGTTGCAGCGGCTGTTTTTGTTCCGGGGGTTTGGTTTGCGCCACAGGCGGTGCGACTTCGCCCGGGGTGGCGGACGGCCATTCACCTTTTTCAATCATGGCGGCGATCAGGTCGGGTGGATTGACCGGATACAAATCGAAGACCAGACGATGCTGGTAACCACCCACCGGATCCAGTGTAAACACTTGTGGTTTGACTTCTTCCTTCAAGTCGAACACCAGTCGCACGACGTTGGGGCGGTTCTGTCCGACCCGGACTTGCTTGATGTAGGGATCGTTAGGCTGAATCTTGGCGACCAGTTCCTTCAAGGTCGAATTGAGTTCGACACCTTCGATGTCAACCACCATGCGATCCGGATTTTGCACCAGGAAATGGGTGGTTTTCAGTTCCGAGTCGTTTTCCAGCGTGACGCGGGTGTAATCTTCCGCCGGCCAGACCCGTACCGCGATAATTTGCGCAGCGCGTGCCGACAGCGGCGCCAGCACTGAAATGAGCAAAGTACCGCCGGCCTTGAGTATGGTGCGGCGGACTTTTGATTTTAAAGGTTTGGTGCAAATTTCAGTCGAGCGAGACATTGACTACCCTTATCAGATAACGCCTGCAATTCTACATCACGTCCCTTGTCGGAAACACGGGAAACACTGAGTAATACATTGATGTCGGGCGGCGGCAACGCAGTAGCGGCTTTTTCCGGCCATTCGACGATACAGATAGTGCTTTGGTTGAAGTATTCGCGGAAACCAGCCTCCAGGAATTCGTCCGGACTGGCCATCCGATACAAATCGAAATGCATCACTTCGACCGCCTGTTGGGCTATCTGGATGGTATAAGGTTCCACCAAAGTGTAAGTAGGACTTTTGACGTGGCCTTCATAACCGGCAGCGTGCAGCAAGGCGCGGGTCAGTGCGGTCTTGCCCGCGCCCAGATCGCCGTGCAAATGGATCGTCAGCCCGGGCCGCACGGCTCTCGCCAATGCGGCTCCGAGAGCGTTGGTTCCTGCTTCATCGTGCAGGTGGGTAGTAAAATGGGGCATCTCGTCGCATAGTCCTTCGTATCAAGTCTTTTAAGTCAAATCTTATAAATCAGATCTTTTGAAGCCCGTATTTAGTATCAAGTCTTTTAAGTCGCCCAGCCATGGTTGTCACTGAACATAACTTAGCAGCACTAGCCACCACCATCAAAGCGTGGGGGCGGGAGCTTGGCTTTGCCGATATCCGCATCAGTGATGTCGATCTGGCGGAGCAAGAGGCTGGTTTCGCGGCATGGCTGGCGCTTGGTTATCACGGTGAGATGGATTATATGGCAGCGCACGGAATGAAGCGCGCCCGTCCTGCGGAACTGGTGCCGGGTACGATCCGGGCGATTACCGTGCGCATGGATTACCTGCCGCGCGCCTATAAAGATGAACAGGGTGATGAGCGTAACTGGCGTGCACGTGAACAAGCGCGGCTGGAGCCTGCCGCTGCCGGCACCGCCACAGTGTCGCTGTATGCGCGTGGACGCGATTATCACAAGGTGCTGCGTTCGCGCATGCAGCAACTGGCGGACCGGATCAAAGGTGAGATCGGCGATTTCGGCTATCGCGTGTTTACCGATTCTGCGCCGGTGATGGAAGTGGCCCTGGCGCAGAAGGCCGGGCTGGGCTGGCGTGGCAAGCACACCCTGTTGCTGAATCGCGAGGCCGGATCGTTTTTCTTTCTCGGTGAAATCCTGACCGATCTGCCGTTGCCGGTGGACGAGTCCATCAGCTCGCATTGTGGGCAATGCAGCGCCTGTATCGATGTCTGCCCAACCAAGGCGATCGTCGGACCGTATCGGCTCGACGCCCGCCGTTGCATCTCTTACCTGACGATCGAATTGAAAGGCAGCATTCCGGTGGAACTGCGACCGCTGATCGGTAACCGCGTCTACGGCTGCGACGATTGCCAGCTGTTCTGCCCATGGAACAAGTTTGCGCAGCCATCCACGCTGGGCGATTTCGATGTCCGCAACGGCCTCGATCGGGCCAGCCTGGTGGAGTTATTCAGCTGGAGCGAGGAACAGTTCAATAGCCGCATGGAGGGCAGTCCGATTCGCCGCATCGGCTATCAACGCTGGTTGCGCAATATGGCTGTGGGCCTTGGCAATGCCGCCGCGGCCGGCGCCGGTACGCCGGAGATCATCGCCGCCTTGCAGCAGCGCAGTGATGATCCTTCCGAGCTGGTGCGCGAGCATGTGGCATGGGCCCTGCAGCAACACGGCGCATGATGGTTTAGTGCTGCAAGACCCACAGCCAGAACGGCAAGGTCAGCGCCGACAGCATGGTGCCGGCAGAAATCATGAACGCTACCAAAGGGCCGTTGCCACCCATCCTGGCCGCCAGAATGTAGGCGCTGGACGCGGTCGGCAATGCGCAAAACAGCACGACGATCTGTAGTTGCGACGGCGCCAGTCCCAGCCACTGTCCCAGCAGCCAGGCCATGGTCGGCACCGCCAGTAGCTTGATCGCCAGGAAGTACCCGGTCAGCGCTTTGGCACGATGCGCGCCGCTCAGGCGCAGGCCCGCTCCAACCAGCAGCAGGCCCAGCGCCAGAGCGGAGTTGCCGAGTCGCGACAAGACCGCTCCCGCCACTTCCGGCATCGGCAAGCCGGACAGGCTATACAAGAGTCCGCAAGCGGTGGCGATCAGCAAGGGATTGCGCGCCAGCTCCTTGAACAAGCCGCCACTTTTATGCGCCAGGGCATGGACCGCCGCCAGGTTGCATAAAGGCACGCCAAAGCCGATCAGCATTGCCATCATGCCGGTGGCTTGCTCGCCGCCCAGCCGGGCCGCCAGGGCCAATGCCATATACGAATTGAAACGATAGGCGGTTTGCATGCCGGATTCATAATCCATAGACGCTGCCTTGATCCACGGCTTACCCAGCCAGGTAAGCATGACGGCGCCGAGCAGTGCGCACATGCCGACCATCAGCATCTTGCCGCTGGTGTCGAAGCTGAGCGGGGTGCGCGCAGTGGAGTAAAAGAGCAAAGCGGGGAAGAGCAGGAAATACACCAGTTTCTCCGCCCCGGTCCAGAATTCAGTCCCCCAGTTGCTAATGCGGTGCAAGATCGCTCCCAGCAGTATCAGCGAGAAATCCGGAAACAGCAGGTTGACGATATACATGGAGTGGTAGATATTGTAAGAAAGTTGGCTCGATTGTAGACATGCCGAACCATCTTGCATAATTTTAAGGAGAGGGCGGCGATATAAATTTCCACAGGGAAATTTGTGAATGTGAATAAGTGTTTATTTGATAATGGTTTAGTGAAAATCTATGTTGTTTAGTCAAAATGATTCATATAAATTATTTGTTAAATCAGCGTAACACCTGTTACAGTGCGACCACAATTTGACATTGCAGGACTTAAAAGCAGCAAATTGAACCGGATTTCGGTTTCCGGAAAACAGTAGTTATGTGGCACAGAATTCAGATTTTTTTAAGCGTCTGGCAGAAGCGGTTAAAAGCAATTGCCAACCAGGTTGAATAAACGGGATTGTAGGTGGTGGTGCATAAGAACGGTATTGATACCGGGGATACTGAGGAGACCTTGCATTCCGAATGAAGCTGTCTAAACAGCCGGGAGTGCATACGAAGTAATTTGAGGCGCATCGACAGATGCGCCTTTTTTATTTTATGCTAGCAGTATGAATATAATCTCAGATAGTCCACTAAAGCGCGCCGCCGGCGGCCAGCTTCCTGCGCAGCACTTCACGGCCGTGGTCGCCGCGCCTTTCGGTGCGATGGGCATACGCACTGATGCCGGCTTGCTGCAGGAATTGGTCTATCTACCTCCCTCATTTCACGAAAAAGACGCCACCGATGCGTTAGCCGAACGCGCAGTCAAGCAGATCTGTCGTTATCTGGAACAGCCCGACTTCCGCTTCAACCTTCCCCTGGCGCCGCTAGGCACCGCTTTCCAGCACAGAGTGTGGAAGGCGATTGCCGCAATACCGCGTGGGGAGGTACTCACTTATGGCCAGGTTGCCAAACTGATAGAGTCGGCGCCACGCGCGGTCGGGCAGGCATGCGGAGCCAACTGGTTTCCGTTGGTGATTCCCTGCCATCGGGTGACCGCGGCTGGCGGCTTGGGCGGCTTTTCTCATCACGATGACGAGGATGGCTTCCATCTGCGCGTCAAACGCTGGTTGCTGGAGCATGAAGGCGTGGTCGGCTTGTGAGAAGGTCCAAAGCTGAAACACTAGCGAAACCGGCATTAAGCACCGAACATCAAACCGCGATCGACGAGTTTTGCGACAGCTTGTGGCTGGAAGACGGCCTTGCCAAGAATTCGCTTGAAGCCTATCGGCGCGACATGACGCTGTTCGCTTTGTGGTTGCAGGCGCAACCAGATGGCAAGACCTTGTTTGCTATCCATGCCGGCGATCTGAACGCGTATTTCCTGGCTAAGCATGAGAGCAGCAAGGCGACCTCCTCGAACCGCCGTCTGGCGGTACTCAAGCGGTTCTATCTGCTGGCATTGCGGCAAAGCCGTATCAGTGTCGATCCTTGCCTGCATTTGCGCTCTGCCAAGCAAGCGCCGCGTTTTCCCAAGATCTTGTCCGAAGCCCAGGTTGAAGCTTTGCTGGCAGCGCCCGATGTTGCGACGCCGCTCGGCCTGCGTGACCGCACCATGCTGGAGCTGATGTATGCCAGCGGCTTGCGGGTATCGGAGCTGGTGTTGCTGAAAACGCTGGAAGTCGGCATGAACGAAGGCGTGCTGCGGATTACCGGCAAGGGTAATAAAACGCGCCTGCTGCCGTTCGGCGAGGAAGCGCGGAACTGGATTGTGCGCTTCCTGAAGGATGCGCGCGGCCAGATCATGGACGGGCAGATGGATGATGCGTTGTTCGTGACAGCTCGTGGCGGCGCCATGACGCGCCAGATGTTCTGGACCTTGATCAAGAAATACGCACTCAAGGCCGCCATCAATGCGCCGTTGTCGCCGCATACCTTGCGGCATGCCTTCGCTACTCATCTGCTGAATCACGGTGCGGATTTACGGGTGGTGCAATTACTGTTGGGGCATGCCGATATATCAACGACCCAAATTTATACCCATGTGGCGCGTGAACGTTTGAAGGCACTGCATGCAGCGCATCATCCGCGTGGTTAATGTTTTAATAATTATTTTGATCGTCCCCATTAAATTGAATTCTGCATCTTCCCAATTATTCTCCTGTATCCTGTAATACATCTATTCAAGAGTCTATTTAGGGGGCGCAATTGGCAAAAACGAATTTTCAGTATGAAAAACGGCAAAAAGAGTTAGAGAAGAAAAAAAAGAAGGAAGAAAAGCTGAAGCGTAAGGCGGAGAAAGGTTCTTCCACCGAAGTTGAGGTTGACGTAGAAGATGCGGCAGAGTCCGAACTGCCGGCTACCGGTGAACCGGCTTCCGACGAGCCAAAACAGCCTTAACCGTTAAACACGTTAGTTAAACATGTTAAACGCCGTGGTCAGCCCGACCAGCGTGGATCAGCGGCAGGGATTGTCGCTGCGTCAAGTTTTACGAACGAAAACATGATTTGCCAGCAGACGCTCAGACACAGGGCGCTGCGTTCAAATACCCGGTATGACAAAACATATTTCAGAGACCCCGGCGACGCAATTCTTGCGCAAGCACGGAGCGGTCTTTTCCGAGCATCCCTATGCATATGAGGAACATGGCGGCACCACGGTATCGGCGCGCGCATTAGGCGTGGACGAACATGCGGTTGTGAAGACGCTGGTGATGCAGGATGAGGCGGCCAAGCCCCTGATCATCCTGATGCATGGCGACCGCAAGGTGTCGACCAAGAACCTGGCGCGGCAAATCGGCTGCAAGTCGGTCGAACCTTGCAAACCGGAGGTGGCGAACCGCCATTCCGGCTACCTGATCGGCGGTACTTCGCCGTTCGCTACCCGTAAGGTGCTACCGGTCTATATAGAAGAAAGCATCCTGGCCTTGCAGAAGATATATATTAACGGTGGCAGGCGTGGTTACCTGATCGGCATGGCGCCGCAAAGCGTGGCGGATCTGTTGCAAGCAAAAGCGGTCCAGTGTGGGCTGGACGAATAAACCGGATAAACCGAATAAGCGCCAAACCTGAATCAACCAAATACAAAAGAAAGAGACACGCATGTACATATTGTTATTCGCGCTTGCCGCCTACCTGATCGGTTCGGTATCGTTCGGCATCATCACCAGCAAGGTATTCGGGCTGGGAGATCCGCGTACCTACGGCTCGAATAATCCCGGCGCCACCAATGTCCTGCGTAGCGGGAATAAAACCGCGGCGGCCCTGACTTTGCTCGGCGATGGTTTCAAGGGTTGGCTGGCGGTGTGGCTGACACAAAAATACGGGCCGCAATTCGGCTTGGGCGATGGCGCCGTTGCGCTGGCCGCCGTAGCAGTATTTTTGGGACATCTGTGGCCAGTCTTCTTCCGTTTTGCCGGCGGCAAAGGTGTGGCCACCTTGCTCGGCATCCTGATTGGCATCAGCCTCTGGCTGGGTCTGGCGACCATCGCGACCTGGATGATCGTAGCCTATGCGTTTCGCTATTCCTCGCTGGCGGCCTTGATTGCCAGCGTCTTCGCGCCATTCTTCTATGCCTTGATGGAAGGGCCGGACATGATTTTGCTGGCAATTGTCGTCATGAGCGCCTTGCTGATCTATCGCCATGCCAAAAACATCGGCAATTTACTGGCCGGCAAAGAAAGCCGTATCGGCGCCAAGAAGAAGGGCGGCAAGGCGGCGTAGAGTGAGTACTTGTACCCACGCATAACGTCAAATCCGCCATCTTGCTCATTTCGGCACCGCGTGGGCAAAAAAACTTGCCCGCCCTACCGATGATAAAAAAGCGCTGCTTCCTTCCGGGTCAGCGCTTTTTTACTTAGATTTACGGTAGTTGTTATATCGAATTAGCTATAAGTCAGATTTTATCGATATCAATATGTAACTATTGCTGCACTGCAGTACGGTGTTTTAAGCTGGAATTCAGCTTTTCGACGCAATGAAAAAGCTAATAAGCCCCGATTTCCCATAGTATTTTGTCTTGCTATGCAGCATATTTTCATATTATGAAATCAAATATCGCTATTTGGAAATGGAAAAAACTCCTGTTAGAATTTGGCGTCCGTCTACGAAGTGACGTAGATGCTTGCGACCCAACCCGCTAATCCGATGTTAAATTGGACAGGCGCACAAATTCAGGAGACTCAGCATGTCAGCCCAGCTCGACCAGGTTTTGGCCCAGGCCGCCAACGATCCAGACGTCATAGAAACCCAAGAATGGCTTGATGCGCTCGAAGCTGTTATTGAAACCGAAGGTCCTGAACGCGCCCACTATCTGATGGAAAGAATGGTCGACCTGGCCCGCCGCCGTGGCGCCCAGATCCCGTTTTCCAGCAACACCGCTTACGTCAACACCATCCCGGCACACATGGGCGAGCCTTGCCCCGGCGATCTGGAGATCGAAGAGCGCCTGCGCTCGTGGATGCGCTGGAATGCGATGGCGATGGTGGTCAAAGCCAACCGTCTCGACGGCGACCTTGGCGGCCATCTGTCCAGCTTTGCATCGCTGGCCAACATGCTGGGCATCGGCTTCAACCATTTCTGGCATGCACCGTCTGAAAACCACGGTGGCGACCTGTTGTACATCCAGGGCCACTCGTCGCCAGGCATTTACGCCCGGGCTTTCCTCGAAGGCCGCCTGACTGAAGAACAACTGCTGCATTTCCGTCGCGAAGTCGACGGCAACGGCCTGTCTTCCTACCCGCATCCGAAGCTGATGCCGGATTTCTGGCAATTCCCGACCGTATCGATGGGCCTGGGCCCGCTGATGGCGATTTACCAGGCGCGTTTCCTGAAATACCTGCATGCACGCGGCATCGCCGATACCGCCAACCGCAAGGTTTGGGCCTTCTGCGGCGACGGCGAGATGGACGAGCCGGAATCGATGGGCGCCATCGGCATGGCCGGTCGCGAACGTCTCGACAACCTGGTGATCGTGGTTAACTGTAACCTGCAGCGCCTGGATGGCCCGGTGCGCGGTAACGGCAAGATCATCCAGGAACTGGAAAGCGATTTCCGTGGCGCCGGCTGGAACGTGGTCAAGGTAATCTGGGGCGCTGGCTGGGACGATCTGCTGGCGCGCGACAAGGAAGGTATCCTGCAGCGCGTGATGATGGAAACCGTCGACGGCGAATACCAGAACTACAAAGCCAAGGATGGCGCGTTCGTACGTAAGCATTTCTTCGGCAAGCATCCGAAGTTGCTGGAACTGGTCAGCAAGATGTCGGACGACGATATCTGGCACCTGACCCGTGGCGGCCACGATCCGCACAAGATCTACGCTGCTTTCAAAGTGGCGCAAGAGCATAAGGGCCAGCCGACTGTCTTGCTGGTCAAGAGTATCAAGGGTTACGGTTTCGGCAAATCGGGTGAAGCGCGCAATACTGCACATAACACCAAGAAGCTGGACGACGAAGCCATCAAGGCCATGCGCGACCGCTTCCAGTTGCCGATTTCCGACGACAAGCTGGCGGAAGTGCCGTTCTTCAAGCCAGCCGACGATACCCCGGAAATGCAATACCTGCACGCCCGCCGCAAAGAGCTGGGCGGTTACCTGCCGCAACGCCGTCAGAAAGCTGACGAAGTATTGGTGGTGCCGGAATTGTCCGCATTCAAGGGTGCCTTGGAGCCGACTGCTGAAGGCCGTGAAATTTCCACGACCCAGGCTTACGTACGTATCCTGAACATCCTGCTGCGCGACCCGAGCCTGGGCCAGCGCGTAGTGCCGATCATGGTCGACGAATCGCGGACTTTCGGTATGGAAGGCCTGTTCCGCCAGATCGGTATTTTCAGCCAGGTCGGGCAGTTGTACGAGCCGGTCGATAAAGACCAGGTGATGTACTACCGTGAAGACAAGGCTGGCCAGATCTTGCAAGAGGGGATCAACGAAGCCGGCGGCATGAGTTCATGGATTGCCGCGGCAACTTCCTACTCGACCAACAACCGGGTCATGATTCCGTTCTACACCTACTACTCGATGTTCGGTCTGCAGCGTATCGGCGACCTGGCCTGGGCAGCGGGCGACATGCGCGCCCGCGGTTTCCTGTTGGGCGGCACTGCCGGTCGTACTACATTGAATGGCGAAGGTTTGCAGCATGAAGATGGCCATAGCCATGTACTGGCTTCGACCATCCCGAACTGCGTTCCTTACGATCCGACCTTCTCGCACGAAGTCGCAGTCATCATGCATGACGGCCTGCGCCGCATGGTCACCAATCAGGAAGATGTGTTCTACTACCTGACGCTGATGAACGAGAACTACAGTCATCCGGGTCTGAAAGAAGGCCAGGAAGAGGGCATCATCAAGGGTCTCTACCTGTTGCAAGAAGGTGGCAAGAAGAACAAGCAGCGCGTACAACTGATGGGTTCCGGCACGATTCTGCGCGAAGTCATCGAAGGCGCGGCATTGCTCGCCAGCGACTGGGGCGTCGATGCCGATATCTGGTCGGCGCCATCGTTCACCTTGCTGGCCCGCGACGGCCAGGATGTCGAACGCTGGAACATGTTGCATCCGACCGAAACACCGCGTCTGGCGCACATCACCCAATGCCTGAAAGACACCACCGGTCCGATCATCGTCTCCACCGACTACATGCGTACTTTCGCTGAGCAGGCGCGTGCTTTCGTTCCTGCAGGCCGTACTTACAAAGTGCTGGGCACGGACGGCTTCGGTCGCTCGGATACCCGCGCCAAGCTGCGTGAATTCTTTGAAGTCAACCGCTACTATGTGGCAGTGGCGGCATTGAAGGCCCTGGCGGACGACGGCAAGATCAAAGCCTCGGTTGTCGCCGATGCGATTACCAAGTATGGTATCAATCCGGAGAAGCCGAATCCGGTCACGCAATAACCGGTTTGGTAGGGTGGGCACGCCGTGCCCACGCGGTAGCTGCAGCAGTGCATCCGCGTGGGCACGGGTGCCCACCCTACGAAAACAAATTTCCACGACTGTGAAGTGCTGGCGAGTACTTCACAGCGGGCAGAATAATTGGAGCTAAGCGATGAGTATGGTGGAAGTCAAAGTCCCGGATATCGGCGACGTCAGTGAAGTTGAAGTCATTGAATTGATGGTCAAGGTCGGTGACACGGTAAAGGTTGATCAATCGCTGATCACGGTCGAATCCGACAAGGCCAGCATGGAAATCCCGTCCAGTCATGCGGGTGTGATCAAGGAATTGAAAGTCAAGCTGGGCGACAAGGTCAAGGAAGGCACTTTGGTGCTGGTACTTGAAGTCGATGCAGCTGCAGCAGCGCCGGCGCCAGCCAGCGCTCCGGCTGCCGCACCAGCAGCAGCGCCGACGGCGGCAGCTCCGGCTCCGGCACCTGCAGTAGTAGCTGCACCTGCTCCGGTAGCGGCACCAGCTCCGGCAGCACCGGTCCATGCCAGCGGCAGCATTCCGCATGCATCGCCATCGGTGCGCAAATTTGCGCGTGAACTGGGCGTTGACCTGAGCCGCGTTGCCGGCACCGGCATCAAGGCCCGCATCACCCACGAAGATGTACAGAACTACGTCAAGGGCGTGATCTCTGGTGCCGCCAGCGGTAGCGCAGTTGCTTCGAGCAGCAAGGGCGGTAGCGGCGTCGGACTGGATCTGCTGGCATGGCCATCGCTGGATTTCAGCAAGCAAGGTCCGACCGAGTTGTTGCCGTTGTCGCGCATCAAGAAGCTCAGCGGCCCGAACCTGCATCGCAACTGGGTCATGATCCCGCACGTCACGCAATTCGACGAAGCCGATATCACCGAGCTGGAAGAATTCCGCAAGCAAGCCAATGACAGTTTTGCCAAGGCCAAGTCGCCGGTCAAGCTGACCATGCTGGCGTTCGTGATCAAGGCCAGCGTCGCTGCGCTGAAGAAATTCCCTGCATTCAACTCCTCGCTCGATGCAAAGGGTGAAAACCTGATCCTCAAGCAGTACTACAACATCGGCTTTGCCGCCGACACGCCAAACGGCCTGGTGGTACCGGTGATCAAGGATGCCGACAAAAAGGGCATCAGCCAGATCGCTCTGGAAATGGGCGAATTGTCTGCCCAGGCACGCGACGGCAAGTTGAAGCCGGCCGACATGCAAGGTGCAACTTTCACGATTTCCTCATTGGGCGGTATCGGCGGTACGGCATTCACGCCAATCATCAATGCGCCTGAAGTAGCGATCCTGGGCTTGTCCAAGGCATCGATGAAACCGGTCTGGGACGGCAAGCAATTCGTGCCGCGCCTGATGATGCCTACCTCTTTGTCTTACGATCATCGCGTTGTCGACGGTGCCATGGGTGCACGCTTTAGCGTCTATCTGGCTGAAGTGCTGGCCGACATGCGCAAGACATTGTTGTGATGCCTGGCGGCGCAAACTGAAAGCTTGTTCTTTCTTTTTTGCGCCGCTTGCGGTCATTTGGCATACCGATGGAGAGCAACTATGACTACCTGTGTTGTCGTCAAAAAAAATGGGCAAATCGCGATTGCGTCTGATTCGCTGGTGACGTTCGGCGATACCCGTTTGTCGCATGCTTATGAGGTCAACAACAAGATATTCCAGGTTGGCGAATCGTATATCACGCTGGCCGGCACCGCCGCCCATTTCCCGGTGATGCGCAAGCTGCTGACCGGCATGGGAGAAGACTGCAAGCTGAATACGCGCGATGAGGTATTCGAGACCTTTTCCAAGGTGCACACCATCCTCAAGGACCAGTATTTCCTGAATACCAAAGAGGATGAAGACGATCCCTACGAGTCATCGCAGATTACTGCCTTGATTGCCAATCCTTACGGTATTTTCGGTGTGTATTCCTATCGCGAAGTGTTCAGTTTCGATCGTTTCTGGGGCATAGGCAGTGGCCGCAATTTTGCCTTGGGCGCGATGTATGCAGTCTACGACCAGGATGTCAGCGCACAGCGTATCGCCGAAGTCGGGGTGCATGCCGGCGTTGAATTCGATAAGAGCTCTGCCACCCCGATGCGCATTCACAGTTTTGAAATGAAATCCTAGGCGGCGCAGGGCACGCTGGGCACAGCACGCAGCATCACACTACATCACACATTTTTCCTCCAGACGGGGGAACGAGCATGGAGCAAACGCTATGAGTATGGTTGAAGTCAAGGTCCCGGATATCGGCGACGTCAAAGAAGTAGAAGTCATTGAATTGCTGGTCAAGGTGGGCGATACCGTCAAGGTCGATCAGTCGCTGATCACGGTGGAGTCCGACAAGGCCAGCATGGAGATTCCTTCCAGCCAGGCCGGTATTATCAAGGAAATCAAGGTCAAGGTCGGCGACAAGGTTAGCGAAGGTTCGCTGGTTCTGGTGTTGGAAGCCGCCGGCGCTGCAGCATCTGCTGCGCCCGCTGCCGCACCAGCACAGGCTGCGGCGCCAGCTGCCGCCGCCCCGGCTGCTGCCGCTGCACCAGCCGCAGCGACTGGCGCCGTCAGCACGATCGAAATCAAAGTGCCGGATATCGGCGATGTCAAGGAAGTCGACGTTATCGAATTGATGGTCAAGGTAGGTGACAGCGTCAAGGTCGACCAGTCGCTGATTACCGTCGAATCGGACAAGGCCAGCATGGAAATCCCATCGAGCCAGGCCGGTACGATCAAGGAAATCAAGGTCAAGGTCGGCGACAAGGTTAGCGAAGGTTCGCTGATCGTGTTGCTGGAAACTGTCGGTGCTGCCGGGGCAGCGCCTGCTGCGCCTGCAGCCGCGGCTCCCGCTACGGCTCCTGCTCCGGCAGCAGCGCCTGCTGTAGCGGCTCCCGCCGCCGTCAGTTTCGCAGGCAAGGTCGATATCGAGTGCGACACCATGGTGCTGGGCGCCGGTCCTGGCGGTTATACCGCTGCATTCCGCGCCGCCGACCTGGGACAGAGCGTGGTGATGATCGAGCGCTATCCTAGCCTCGGCGGGGTCTGCCTGAACGTCGGTTGTATTCCGTCCAAAGCACTCTTGCATGCAGCCAAGGTGATTACAGAAGCGGAAGAAATGGCGCATTTCGGTGTCAAGATGTCGGCGCCGGAAATCGATATCGATGCCTTGCGCGGCTGGAAAGAAAGCGTCATCAAGAAATTGACCGGCGGCCTGAGCGGGTTGTCCAAGGCGCGCAAAGTGCAAGTGTTGACCGGCAAGGGTGAATTCAGCTCAGCCAACACGATCACGGTAGCAACCGCCGACGGCCCGAAAGTGGTCGGTTTCAAGAATGCGATTATTGCTGCCGGTTCTTCGGTTGCCCGCATCCCCGGTTTCCCATACGACGATCCGCGTCTGATCGACTCCACCGGCGCGCTGGAACTGCGTCAGATTCCGAAGAAACTGCTGGTCATCGGCGGCGGCATCATCGGCCTGGAAATGGCTTGTGTGTATGACGCGCTCGGTTCCAAGGTAACGGTGGTCGAATTTGCCGACGGCTTGATTCCGGCGGCAGACCGCGACGTTGTCAAGCCGCTGCAAAAACGTATCGAAAAACGCTACGAAGCGATTTACCTGAAAACCAAGGTCACCAAGCTGGAAGCCTTGAAAGAAGGTTTGCGCGCAACGTTTGAAGGTGCCGACAGCAGCTCGCCGGCAGCGCCGGAACCGCAACTGTACGATATGGTGCTGGTGGCCGTAGGCCGTCGTCCTAACGGCAAGGAAATTGCAGCCGAAAAAGCTGGCGTGATCGTCAACGATCGCGGATTTATTCCGGCCGACAAACAACAGCGTACCAACGTTTCGCACATCTTTGCCATCGGCGACATCTGCGGCGATCCAATGCTGGCACACAAAGCCACCAACGAAGCCAAGGTTGCAGCTGAAGTGATCGCTGGACACAAGGTTGAATTCGATGCGATGACGATTCCTTCGGTGGCTTACACCGATCCGGAAATCGCCTGGATGGGCCTGACCGAAACCGAAGCCAAAGCCAAAGGCATTCCTTTCGAAAAAGCGAATTTCCCATGGGCGGCAAGTGGCCGTGCACTGGCAATGGGCCGCGACGACGGCATGACCAAGCTGTTGTGGGATCCGACCACAAAACGCATCATCGGCGCCGGTATCGTTGGCGTGAATGCTGGCGAGCTGTTGGCGGAAACCGTGTTGGCAATGGAAATGGGTGCTGACCTCGAAGACCTGGCGCTTACCATCCATGCCCATCCGACGTTGTCGGAGACGCCGATGTTTGCGGCTGAAATGGGCCTGGGCACGATTACCGACCTGTTCATCCCGAAGAAGAAATAAAGAAATAGGGTGGGTACGCAGTGCCCACGCAGCATAAAAAAAACGCCGTTCCAGCATCAGCCGGAACGGCGTTTTTGTTTATATCAGCCCACAACAATCAGTCAAAATATCTGCGAACAGCCTCAAATCGGGTCGCGTAATAACGATTGTCGAGACGGTCGATACGCACCTTGCCATTGGTCGACGGCGCATTGATGAAGCGGCCGTCGCCAATGTAAATCCCGACATGGGAAAAAGCGCGGTGCATGGTATTGAAAAAAACCAGATCGCCGGGGCGCAGATCGGCCTTTGAAATATTTCTTCCCTGGCGCGCGATATCTGCCGCGCTACCGGTGACATTGAGCCCCGCCGCCTGCTTATACACATAAGTGACCATGCCGCTGCAATCGAGCCCGGCTTCCGGATTCTTGCCGCCGAATCGGTAGTTGGTATCAATCAGGCCCAGTGAGTAGATGACGATGTCGTTGCCCTTTTCGCTGACGGGTGTGTCGTCGGCGGAGCCGGGGCGGACCGAACCGGTTCCGCCGCAAGCTGCCAGCAACAAAGCCAGGCAACAGATAAAGAGATTTCTAATCGTCATCGAGTACTCACCTTTATCTCCTTTAGTTAGTCTTACTTCTTGATCTGGCCAATCACGTCCGACAGCATGGCGATCATCTGGTCGATTTCCGCAATCGTCACGTTCAGCGATGGCATGAAGCGCAGCAGGTTCGGCCGCGGCGAGTTCAGCAGCAGGCCTACCGGATTCAGGTCGCGTGCGATATCGACAATTTGCGGACCGATGTCGCTACCCAGTTTCAGTGCGCGCAACAAACCTTCGCCACGCTCGCCTTCGAGTCCGTGTTTCCCGGTAAGTTTCAACAACTCGCTGCTCAGGTAGGCGCCCTTGTCTTTTACCGATTGCAGGAAGCCAGGAGCCAGCAAGGTATTGATCACCGCCACGCCGACCGCCGTCATCAGTGGATTGCCATTGTAAGTACCGCCCTGGTCGCCGGCCTCGAAGCAGGCGATCTCTTCCCGTGCCAGCAATGCCGCCAGCGGCACGCCGCCGCCGATGCCTTTGCCGAGCGTCATGATATCCGGTGTGATGCCGGACAACTGATAAGCGAACAGTTCGCCGCTACGGCCCATGCCGGATTGCACTTCGTCGACGATCAGCAAGATACCGCGCGCCTTGGTCAGTTCGCGCAAGCCGTGCATGAATTCACGGGTCGCTGGAATTACGCCGCTTTCACCCTGTACCGGTTCCAGCATTACCGCGACGGTCTTGTCGTTGATCAGTTTTTCGACGCTGGCCAGATCGTTCAGTTCGGCTTTAGGAAAGCCAGGTACTTGCGGTGCAAAAATGGAATCCCAGCCCGGCTTACCGCTGGCTGACATGGTGGCCAAGGTACGGCCGTGGAAACTGTGATTGAAAGTGATGATTTCAAACCGGTTCTGGCCGGCCTGGTTCGGATTCTTCTTGCCCCATTTGCGGGCCAGCTTGATCGCGCCTTCATTGGCTTCGGCGCCGCTGTTGGTGAAAAACACGCGGTCGAAGCAGGAGTTGGCAGTCAGCAGGCGAGCCAGTTCAATCGACGGTGCATTGTAAAAGGCCGGCGAAGGATTGATGATCTTCTTCGATTGCTCCACCAGCGCATCCTGGATGCACTGTGGCGAGTGGCCCAGCGAATTGACCGCCCAGCCCTGCAGATAATCCAGGTAGCGCTTGCCGGTATGGTCCGTCATCCACATGCCGTCGCCTTCGGTAAACACCAGAGGAGGGCGGTTAGTGATGTACATCAGGTCGTTGACCGGGTAGTCGCTGAATTTCACGCTTTGTTCCATATGGTTACTCCAAAATAAGGGCAAAAAAAAACCACAGGCATCGCCTGTGGCTTCGTGATCAATCGACGGTCACGCGCACGGCTTACCAGGCTGAGGTAATGGGTTACGGCGTCGCAACAATGTCTTGATCATGTTCATGACGCAAATATTAGGACCTTTTGTGTGGTGCGTCAAAAAATATTTGCGCCTTTGTTGTCGGCTGTTCCCACAAATTTCGGTGCTAGGACGCCAGATCCGCTTCCGAAGTAAACGAATCCGCATAAAACTCATCGGCCGGCAACTTGCACAGGGCGACAAAATCACGCTGCGCCGATTCCACCACGATCGGCGCGCCGCAGGCATACACCTGGTAAGCGGACAGATCCGGCATGTCCTCGATCACCGCCTGATGGACGAAGCCGCTACGACCTTGCCATTGATCCTCCGGCTGTGCATTCGAAATCACCGGTACGAACTTGAAGTTCGGCAGCGTGCTGGCCCAATCTTCGCACAGCGCCATCATGTACAGGTCTTGCGGGCGGCGTCCGCCCCAGTACAAGGTGATCGGCCGCTGCGATTCGGTATGGGCGCATTGTTCGATCAAGGCTTTGATCGGGGCAAAACCGGTACCCGAGGCCAGCAGCACCATCGGCTTGTCCGAATCCTCACGCAGGAAGAACGTACCAAGCGGACCTTCCAGGCGCAAGATGTCGCGCTCTTTCATGGTGGAAAACACCTGATCGGTAAACAAACCGCCGGGCATGTGGCGGATATGCAACGTCAGATATTCATCCTTGTAAGGGGCGTTGGCCATGCTGTAGCTGCGTCGTTTGCCATCGCGCAACATGAATTCAACGTATTGGCCGGCCAGATACTGCAGGCGCTCGTTGGCTGGCAATTGCAGCGACAATACGATGACGTCGTCGGCCACCTTGTCGAGCTTGACCACGCGGGTCGGCATTTTACGTACCGGAAATTCGCCTATGCCCGCCACTTCACGCGCTTCGATGGTAACGTCGGAATGCGGGGTGGCGCAGCAGAACAGGGCAAAGCCCAATTGTTCTTCCTTGACCGGCAGGGCTTTTTCCTGATGGGCGCCGTGGGTGATGTCGCCGTCCAGCAGCTTGCCTTTGCACGAACTGCATGCGCCGTTTTTGCAGCCGTAAGGCAGACCGACGCCGGCGCGGATGGCGGCGTTGAGAATGGTCTCGCCCTCGTCGCAGCTGAATTGGCGACCGCTAGGCTGAACAGTTATCTGAAAACTCATACAATCCTGTAATGAAAAATATAAAACAAAACCATGACCATGACGGCAAGCCAGGCAAGCCGCGTCTTTTGATTCTCGGCTGCGGCGACGTGGGATTGCGCTTGGTAGCGCTGCTGAAGCACCGGTTTCGCGTATTCGCGGTAACTAGCCAGGCAGCTCGTTGCGCAGAATTACGCGCTGCCGGAGCAATTCCGTTGGTGGCTGATCTTGATCAACCGGCAACATTGGGACGCTTGGCCCGTCTGGCGCAGATTGTCGTCCATCTGGCGCCGCCGCACTCCGCAGGTGAAAAAGACCAGCGCACCCGTAACCTGGCCGCCATTTTACCCGAGCGGGCGACTCTTGTTTACATCAGCACCACTGGTGTCTATGGCGATTGCGGTGGCGCGCTGATAGACGAAACCCGCGCCGTGAGTCCGCACAACGCCCGCGCAAGGCGTCGGGTCGATGCTGAACAAGTATTGCGGGCGTGGGCACGGCGTCGCGGCGGGCGCCTGGCGATCCTGCGCGTGCCTGGAATTTACGCTGCAAACCGGCTACCGCTGGCCCGCCTGCAAAAGGCGACGCCGGCCCTGATCGCCGCTGACGATGTGTATACCAACCATATTCACGCCGACGATCTGGCGCGGATCATCGTGGCTGCAATCTTCAAGGCGTCGCCCCTGCGCATCTACCACGCGAGCGACGATTCCCAGTTGAAAATGGCGGAATACTTCGATCTGGTAGCCAAGGCTTTCGGCTTACCGTTGTCGCCGCGGCTGCCGCGTGCCGAGCTGGAACAAGTGGTGTCGCCTATGTTGCTGTCCTTTATGTCGGAATCGCGTCGTTTGCAAAACCAGCGTATCAAGCACGAGTTGGGGGTGCGCTTGCGCTTTCCGGACGTGCCAACGGCTTTGCCGGAGATGGTGGCGGCTGGCAAGCTGGAGGCCGGATAATAATGCTATGACAGGTTTCTATATCTGTTTTTCGCATAAGCATAGAAGTTATAAGTTGTTGTAAGGCGGAAAGTTGATCGATAAAGTGGAAAGTGAATAAAAAATCCACTTTATATACGCTAGCCGACTTAGGCCCGGCGTTGCAAGACGACGCAAAGGCCGCCATTTCCATGAAGTTATCTTTTCAACATATCAACAAACAATTTTCCGGTTTGCCCGTGATCGCCGATTTCAGCCGCGAGATCGAAGAAGGCGAGCTGGTCGCCCTGGTCGGTCCTTCCGGCTGCGGCAAATCGACTTTATTGCATCTGGCGGCGGGCCTTGGCGCTCCCAGCAGCGGTGCAGTGCTGGCAGATGGCCAGGCGATCAAAGGTCCGCATCCTGAACGGATGTTGATGTTCCAGGAGAATGCGCTGTATCCGTGGCTGACGCTGGAAGCGAATGTGGCGTTGGCGTTGGAGTTGCAAAAAGTCAGCAAGGCCAACGCGCGTAAGCAAGCGCGCGACTGGCTTTCCAAAGTCAGCCTGCAGGGTTTCGAAACTTACTATCCGCACCAGGTTTCAGGCGGCATGCGCCAACGCGCGGCGCTGGCGCGCGCCTTCATCACCAAACCTAAAGTATTGCTGCTGGACGAGCCGTTTGGCGCACTGGATGCGCTGACCCGCATGACCTTGCAGGATTCCTTACGCCAGTTGATCCGGGAAGAGCGGCCGACGGTGCTGTTGGTGACCCATGATGTCGACGAAGCCCTGTTCCTGGCCGACCGGATTCTGGTGTTCAGCCCGCGCCCGGCCAAGGTGCTGCGTGAGTTCAACCTGAACCACCACGAGAAAACCCACGATTTATCCGAGTTTGCCGCCACCAGGCGGGAAATTCTTTGCCTGCTCGGAATTCACGCAGAGCAAGACGCATTCGCAAAAAAACTTGAGGGAATTGCCGCATGAAATTCAATATTCAATGGAAACCGTTATTGCTGATTCCGGCGCTGTTGCTCACACTGGCAGGCCAGGCCGGCGCCGCCGAGAAATTCAAGATCGGTTATCTGCGGGTCATGGACGATGCCCAGGCAATTGCCGCCTTTGAAGGCGGCTTCTACAAGAAGCATGGGCTGGACGTAGAACTGATCGAGTTCAAATCCGGTACCGACCTGATCAAAGCCATCGTCGGCGGCCAGCTTGACAGCGGCGTGCTGGGCTTCACCAATGCCGCCGCCTGGGCTTCCAAAGGCGCCGATCTCAAGGTGGTGGCCGGTGCTCAGCATGGCTATCATGCGATCGTGGTGCGCGAAGATAGCGGTATCAAGGATGTGGCTGGATTGAAAGGGCACACCCTGGCATCGCAAGCGGAAGGCAGCACTGCCGATACCGTCCTCAAAGGCGTGACGCTCAAGAACGCCGGTTTGAAAGCCGACGACGTCAATATTCTCGGCGTCAGTCCGCAGGTGGCGGTGCAATCGCTGGTGGGCAAGCGTGTCGACGCCGCCTTTTTGTTCGAACCGCAAGCCAGCATTGCGAAACTGGTAGCGCCGGTCAAACAGATTTATGAAGTCGGCGAAGTCTGGCCTTTCCCTTGCATGGTGGTGATTACTTCCGGCGAGACTTTGGCTAAGCGTCGTGATGCGGTCTGGAAGTCGCTGGATGCGCAACGCGAAGCGATCGATCTTCTGCAAAAAGATCCGGCCGCAGCATCGAAACTGATCGCCGGCTATTTCATCGCCGATCCGACTCTGAAAACACTGAAGCACGGCGATCTGCCGCGTGAGACGGTGATCCGCGATGCGATCAAGAGCCAGACATTCAGCGCCGTGCTGACCGCCAAGGAACTGGCGCGCATGCAGGAACTGGCAAATATCCTGCAAGAGCAGGGCTCGCTCAAAACACGTGACGGCAAGCCGTTCAACGTCAATGCGATCATTGACCTGGACTGGCAAAAGGATCGCAAACTTTAACGCCGTTTTTAACCACCCGGCATCGCCGGCCGCGCTGTCCCGGGCGGCCTAATTTCAACAACTACGTATTGTTTTGGTTCATCTATGAGTACTCAAAGCCGGCTGGTCGGTTACCGCAAAAAACTAGCCATGTTGCTGGCCATTTTGTTTATTTTCCTGTTGTGGCAGATTGCAGCGTGGTCCTTGCCTGATTTCCTGATGCCTGGGGTGTTGCCAGTGCTGGAGCGCTTGTGGCAAGAAGCGCTGACGCCGGAATTCCGTACCGCCCTGTGGGGTAGCCTGACCCGGCTCGGCGGCGGTTATGCGGTGGCAATGTTGTGCGGGATCGGCTTCGGCCTGATCGGTGCCGTCCTGTTTTTCTTCCGCGAAGTCCTGAAGTCGGCCATCATCATCCTGCAGTCGATTCCGTCGATTGCCTGGGTGCCGCTGTTCCTGATACTGATGGGTTTCGGTAATCTGCCGATCATGGTGGTCGTCGCACTGGCGGCATTTTTCCCTGCTGCATTGAGCGTCATGAATGCCACCGAAAGCGTGCAGCAGGTGCATGTATCGGCAGCGCGGGTGATGGGCGCAACACGTTGGGATATGTTGAAACGGGTGTATTTGCCGGCGGTCATGCCGGAACTGATTACCGGCGCCCAGCTGGCATTCGGCAACGCCTGGCGCGCTTTGATTTCGGCGGAAATGCTGATCGGTTTTGGCAAAGGGCTGGGGCGCACCCTGGCCTATGCCGGTGAAACTGCGGACATGGTCGGTGTGATGACCAACATCCTTGCCATCGCCATTTTGGCGGCGCTGATCGATCAGTTCATTCTGGAAAATCTGAAGCACAGGGTATTGCGCTACCAGTACGTCTGATCCGGGACCAATGATCGTTATGCCGCCGTTTTCATTCCTCCGATTCGCGCTACTGTTACTTGCCTGTACGTTGCAGGTTAGCGCTACAGCTACGGCGGCCAGCTTGCAACAGATCAAGCAGCGCGGCCAATTGGTGGTTGGCGTCAGCTATGTCGTGCCGGAATATGCCGCGGGCGCAAAGTATCGGACTCCGGAAGGTTTCTACAACGCCGCCGCTGAAGATCTGGCGCAGCGCCTGGGCGTCACACTGCGGACAGCAAAAGTCACGGCGCAGAATCGGCAGCAACTGCTGGCGCAGGGCAAAGTCGATCTGTTGCTGTTGAATCTGAAACAGGCCGATGCCGACACGCTGCGCGCAAGCGCAACACTGCTGCCGACCAGCTATCAGGCACGCCCCAGACTGATCATGCGCAGCGATACCGACATCAAGCGGCCGGCGCAACTGCGTGGCCGCAGCGTATGCGTGGCGCGAGGCGGAGCCTATGTGGGTATCTTGGCGACCAGCTATGGCGCCGTAGAAAAAGTAGTTAAAGCGCCGGCCGACGCCTTGCTGGCGCTCAGGACCGGCGTCTGCGACGCCGCAGTACATGACGATGCAGTCTTGAACGGCATGCTTGACCTGCCCGAATGGAAGAAATTCTCAGCCAGCTTGCCGCTGGATGGTAGCTCGGCCACGCTGACCTTCGTGGTCAGGCCGGCAGATGCCGAACTGGCTACCTATCTGCAGCAACTGAACGGCGCATGGGGTGATAGCGGCTACTGGGCCGACAATCGAAAAAAATGGATCAATAACGTCGCTTTCGAGGTCTACCTGGACCAGAACGTACCCGATTGCCATTGACCGGCGCCGATTCGGCCCGCATGTCCGCTTACCTTCACCTGCCTTCAATTTGTTTCCCTGATCGCCGTACGGCAATTAAAATCCGAGCCGGGGCGAGTCATTTTGCCATCGAATCTACGGAGAACCTGCCCCATAAAAGAATTTAATGTGGCGGCGTCCCTGCTAGGATTCGATCTGCAAGAGACGTCCTTGGCACCCACGCCTGACGATGGGTGCTATTATTAAAAAAACACTATTATTAAAGACAGACGAAAGGATACGCCATGTACGCACGGACCAAACTGATGATGGTTATGTTGGCTGCATTCCCAGCGCTCGCGATGGCGCAGGAGACACAAGAAGTAAAAATCGGCTTCAGCAGCCCGCTGACCGGCCCCCAGGCATCTGCCGGCCGCGACAACCAAGGCGGTCTGGCCATGGCAATCGATAAGCTGAATGCGCAGGGCATGGTTATAGGCGGTAAGAAAATCAAGTTCGTCGCCCAGATGGAAGACGACCAGGCCGATCCGCGTTCCGGCGTCAGCGTAGCGCAAAAGCTGGTCGACATGGGCGTCAAGGCAGTGGTCGGCCCTTACAACTCAGGCGTTACGATTCCTGCATCGCGCGTCTATAACGACGCCGGCATCGTGATGGGCACCGTTGCCTCCAATCCAAAAGTGACTTTGCAAGGTTTCCACTCGGTATTCCGGGTAGCAGCCAGCGACAGCCAGCTGGGCGGCAAGATGGCGCTGTATGCGGCCAAGGAACTGAAGGTCAAGACAGTGTCGATCATCGATGACCGCACTGCATACGGCCAGGGCCTGGCGGAAGAGTTTTCGAAAGTCGCCAAAGCTAACGGCATCAAGGTGCTCGGCAATGACTTCACCAATGACAAGGCGACCGATTTCACCGCCATCCTGACCAGCATCAAGGCCAAGAAACCAGACGCGATTTTCTACGGCGGCTATGCGCCACAAGGCGGTCCGATGACACGCCAGATGAAACAGCTGGGCGTGACCGCCATGTTCCTGGGCGGCGATGGTATCTGTTCGCCGGAAATGGGCCGTCTGGGCGGCGATGCGATTACCGACCAAGTGTATTGCACACAGGGCGGGGCCTTGCTGGACAAACTGGCTTCAGGCAAAACTTTCGCAGCTGACTACCAGAAGCGTTACAACCGTCCTGCAGAAACCTATGCAGCATCGTTCTACGACGGCATGATGCTGATCGCGCAAGCGATGAAGGAAGCCAATTCGGTAGAGCCTAAGAAATACGTGTCGGCGATGGAAAAAATTCACTACAAGGGTGTAGCCGGCTCTTATGAATTCGACGCCAACCACGACCTGAAGCAATCGCCGGTAACGGTTTATCGCTTCAAGGCCGGTGTGCCGGAAGCGCTGACCAGCTACTAATCAGCTACTAATCGGCTCACGCGTGGGCACCAGTGCCCACCCTACGTCCATGCGAACAGGTAGGGTGGGCAAGTTTTTTTGCCCACGCGGTGCAGATACAGGCAGGGCATCCAGGTTCATGCGTTGACACGGGTGCCCACCCGACACCATATTCGCAATTCTCTTCAAACAAAATTCCCATGTTAAGTTATACACGCACCATACACACGGTAGATGCACACACCGGCGGTGAGCCGTTGCGCATCGTGATTTCCGGTTTGCCGCCGGTACCGGGCGAGACAATTCTCGAACGTCGCAGCTGGCTCAAGGAGCAGCGCGACGACGTCCGCCAGTTCCTGATGAACGAGCCGCGCGGCCATGCCGACATGTACGGTGCGTATCTGTTGCCGCCAGTGACGCCGGCCGCCGATTTCGGCGTGATCTTCATCCATAACGAAGGTTATAGCGACATGTGCGGCCACGGCATCATTGCGCTCGGCAAAGTGCTGGTGGAACTCAATCATGTGGAACGTACGATGCCGCTGACGCGCATCGGCTTTGATACCCCCGCAGGCTTCATCGAAGCGCAGGTCGAGTGGGACGGCACGCGCGCCGGCGCAGTTACCTTCCGCAATGTGCCGGCGTTTATCTATCAGCGCGATGTCGAGGTCGAGACACCGAGCTTTGGCAAGGTCACCGGCGACATCGTTTTCGGCGGTGCTTTCTACTACTACATGAATGCCGATCAGACTGGCCTCAAGATCAAGCCGGAGCTGGTGCGCAACCTGATTCAGCTGGGCGCGGAAACCAAGCAGGCGGTCAAGGACAAGGTGAAAATCCAGCATCCGCTGGAGCCGGGCCTGGATACCTTGTATGGCACCATCGTCGACGGCGCACCGAACGATCCGAATGCCGATCAAGCCAATGTCTGCATCTTTGCCGACCGCGAAGTAGACCGTTCGCCGACCGGCACCGGCACTTCGGGCCGCGCCGCGCAATTGTTCCTGCGGCAGAAACTGGCATTGAATCAAACATTGGTGAATGAAAGTATTGTCGGCAGTTGTTTCAAGGTTCGGGTGACCGGCACTACCAAAGTCGGCGAATTCGATGCGGTGCATACTGAAGTGACCGGTAACGCCCACATCATGGGTTTCAACCAGTGGGTGCTGGAAGACAGCGATCCGTTCCCGCAAGGTTTTTTCCTGCGCTGATTCATTTTTTTCGTCAAAACAACATGAAAATTCTCGACGCCGAAAGCACCGCCGCCGCACTGCCTTATTCCGAGCTGGTGCCTGCGCTGGTAACTGTTGCGCAACAACTCCGTGAAGGCACGATTAACGCGCCCGAACGCATGGTGGTGGAAATCGACAAGGCCAGCGTGCTGTTATGCATGCCGGCTATCGCTGCCGATATCGGCATGACCAAGCTGATCACAGTGCATGCCAATAATGCCCAGTACCAGCTACCGGCGATTCAGGGCGAAGTGGTAGTGTTCGATGCCGCCAGCGGCCGCCGCCTTGCGCTGTTGCATGGTCCTACCGTTACCGCGCGCCGGACGGCCGCGGTAAGTTTGCTCGGCATTGAAGCCTTGCTGCCGTTCAAGCCGAAATCCGCGCTGTTGATCGGCACCGGGGTGCAAGCCATCGCGCATGCCGACGGCTTGATCAAGTATTTCGGCGTCAACGAATTTTGGGTAGCCGCCCGCGATCTGCAAAAGACCCAGGCATTTTGCGATGCTTTGCTGTTGCGTCATCCGCATATCGCAATCAAGCCGCTGGCTGCTGCGGCGCTGGCCACCGATTTGCCGCACACAGACGTCCTGATAGCCTTGACCACTTCGCGCACCGCCGTGATTCCAACCAACATCGCGGCAACCACGTTGGCGATTGGCGTAGGCGCTTTCAAACCGGATATGGTGGAGTTCCCGGCCGCACTTTTACACAGCCGCACCGTGGTAGTCGACTGCCTGGCCGGCGCCAAGCATGAAGCCGGTGATTTGCTGCAAGCGCAGGTCGACTGGAGCAAAGTGCGCGAACTGCCCGATGTGCTGGCCCACGGTTTTGTCCAGGAAGCGCTGCTGCCAGTGTACAAGACCGTCGGTCAGGCCGCCTGGGACCTGGCCGCGGCGCGCGTTGCGATCGCTTCGCTTACGCGTGCATGAATTTGAAGGGCGCAATGTGATTCGTGACGCCGTAGAAGCCGATTCCATGAGCCTGACCGCGCTGTCGATCCAGGTCTGGCTGCACACCTATGCCACCGAAGGCGTCAGCGACGACCTGGCGCGCGAGGTACTGTCGACTTTTACGCCGGAGTATTTCCGCGAGATCATCGCCGATCCCGATTACCGCTTGTTTGTGAAAGTGGACGGAGAAAATCTGCTTGGCTATATCCTGCTCGATCTGGATTCGCGCTGCGAGGAAAAGAATTTCGGGGGGATTGAGGTCGACACGCTATACGTGCAGGAACATTTTCACGGGCGCGGCATCGGCCGCGTGCTGCTGGGGCACGCGATCGACAGCGTCGGCGCCAGGCTCTGGCTGACGGCCTGGGCCGGCAATGTACAGGCGCTGGCCTTTTACCGCGCCTATGGCTTCGTCGACATCGGTACTGCCTGGCACGTATTCGAAGACCAGAAATATGAGAACCGGATATTGGCTTATCAAAAGTAAAAATAAGAAAGAGGTAGGGTGGGCACGCTTTTGTGCCCACGCGTGAATTCAATCCACGCATAGGTCTATTTACGTGCCGCGGAGGCCCTAACTCCGGTTATCGAGGTCACGCGTGGGCACAAAAGCGTGCCCACCCTACAAAAACTCCTCAAGCACCCGACCAAGGCAGCCCGGCCTTGCACCAGCCACTGACGTTTTTACGATGGCCGTTGTTATCCTTATCGCCTTCGAAACCTTCCAGAATATTGAAGCAGTTGCTGTAGCCGTTTTCTGTGGCCAGCTTGGCCGCATGTTGCGAGCGCACGCCGGAGCGGCACAGGAACAATAATGGCGTTCCTTTTTCCGCAACCTGCGCCAGTTGCGCCAGGAAATCAGGATTCTGCACACCGCCCGGATATTGCGACCATT
The DNA here is from genome assembly GCF_900111995.1 of Collimonas sp. OK607. Taxonomy (GTDB): domain Bacteria; phylum Pseudomonadota; class Gammaproteobacteria; order Burkholderiales; family Burkholderiaceae_D; genus Collimonas. The sequence continues at coordinate 31,512 of NZ_FOKF01000024.1, read as the reverse complement.
GCACCGCGGCGTGCTGCGGCTCGCGGATCGCCACCCGGCCGACCCAGTCGCGTTCAGCATTGGTGCGGACATCTACCAGGATTGTGGCGACATCGCTCTCCAGTAAAGAGAAGGCCTCGTTCGGCGTGACGGCGCCGGCATAGGGGAGGTGATCATTTTGACCACGTTGTTTGGCAGTGGCCAGGATTTCGTTGCTGCTAGTCATGGAATTTCTCCTGCAAAATGTTGGTTTCCGTAATGATGATTTATTTAAGCTTCAGACGCACTTAATTGGTGCTAATCCATGATTTATTCAGGTGCACGCACAAAAATGGTGCTTTCAATTTTCTTTGCACCTGTTTGGTGATTCAATATTGCTCAAATGGTAAGGCTAACCATGTGAAAAGGTAAATAAAACCTTCTAAACAAGCTAATTACCAAACCAAATAAGCATTACTTCCCAAACGGATGGTGGCATGGATTCTGCTATCATCCTGCACTGAGTTCTGGTCGTACTGAATTGCTGTCCGGTCTGAGGATGCTCACTACCTGTCCATGATGTTACTGCGACGCTGAGATCCGCGTGCAACAGATCCTGAGCAGGTCACACAATTTAAATTGCAGTACTTTCATATTTTAGGAGATTCACATGGCAATGACGGCCGCAGAAGTCTTGAAAATGGCAAAAGACAACGAAGTTAAATTCGTTGATTTTCGCTTCGCTGACACCAAAGGCAAGGAGCAGCACGTAACTGTTCCGGTCTCTCATTTCGATATCGATAAATTTGAGTCGGGTCATGCATTTGACGGTTCTTCTATTGCTGGTTGGAAGGGTATTGAAGCTTCCGACATGTTGTTGATGCCGGATCCGAACACCGCCAACATCGACCCGTTCATGGAAGAAACCACATTGTTCATGCAATGTGACGTGATCGAACCATCCGACGGCAAGGGCTACGACCGCGACCCGCGTTCGATCGCCAAGCGCGCTGAAGCCTATCTGAAAGCTTCCGGCCTGGGCGATACCGCCTATTTCGGTCCAGAACCAGAATTCTTCATTTTCGACGACGTCCGTTGGGGTTCCGACATGTCGGGCTGCTTCGTCAAGATCGGTTCCGAAGAAGCTTCCTGGAGCACCGGCGCCAAACTCGAAGGCGGCAACACCGGCCATCGTCCAACCGTCAAGGGCGGCTATTTCCCAGTGCCACCGGTCGACAGCTTCCAAGACATGCGTTCGGAAATGTGCCTGATCCTGGAATCGCTGGGCATCCCGGTTGAAGTGCATCACCACGAAGTGGCTGGCGCCGGCCAAAATGAAATCGGCACCAAGTTCTCGACTCTGGTTGAGCGCGCTGACTGGACCCAGAACATGAAATATGTGATCTGGAACGTTGCCCACACCTACGGCAAGACTGCTACTTTCATGCCTAAGCCTATCGTTGGCGACAACGGTTCCGGCATGCACGTGCATCAATCGGTATGGAAAGACGGCAAGAACCTGTTCGCTGGCGACGGCTATGCCGGCCTGTCCGAATTCGCGCTGTTCTACATCGGCGGCATCATCAAGCACGCTAAGGCACTGAACGCGATCACCAACCCAGGCACCAACTCATACAAGCGTCTGGTTCCAGGCTACGAAGCACCGGTCAAGCTGGCTTACTCGGCACGTAACCGTTCGGCTTCGATCCGTATTCCGCACGTTGCGAATCCAAAGGGCCGTCGTATCGAAACCCGTTTCCCGGATCCGCTGGCTAACCCGTACCTGTGCTTCTCGGCGTTGCTGATGGCCGGTCTGGACGGCGTGCAGAACAAGATCCATCCGGGCGAAGCAGCATCGAAAGATCTGTACCATCTGCCACCGGAAGAAGACAAATTGATCCCTACAGTTTGCGCTTCGCTGGAAGAAGCTCTGGAAGCGCTGGACAAGGATCGCGAGTTCCTGACACGTGGCGGCGTATTCAGCGACAGCATGATCGATGCTTACCTGGACTTGAAAATGCAGGAAGTTCAGCGCTACCGCATGACGACGCACCCGATCGAATTCGACATGTACTATTCGGTATAAGTCATAAGTTAATTCGTAAGTTTTGAAGGCCTGCCTTGCCTTGCGCGAGGCTGACCGGCAAGATAAAAAAGGACAGGAGATTTTTCCTGTCCTTTTGTTTTTTTTGCATGCTTGTTTTCTTTATCTGCGTGTCGTAATTTATATTGTGTAGGATGGTTTGTCATGGGAAGTTTCTTGGCATAAACTAGCGTCTCGATCGAATTGCAAAGAGAGTCTATGAAGCGTCCAATGTTGCGTTTTTCCCGGGGATTCCTGCTGTTGGCAGCGGTCAGCATGTTCGGTGGCATGTTCAGCGCCGCCGTGCACGCCCAAAGCGAAGTCTTTCTGTGTGTTGACCAGAACGGCGTCAAGGAATACAAGAACACCGGCGATACCAAAGGCTGCAAACGCGTCAGTTTGCCGCCGTTGACTGTGACTTCCTCCAGCAAGCCGAGCGGCGGCGGTAGCTCGGCTTCCAGCAAGCCCGCAGCATCAACGCCATCCGATTTCCCGAAGGTGGATAACGGCACGCAAAAGGCGCGCGACAACGATCGCCGCCAGATCTTGCAGGATGAGATGAAGAGTGAGCAGGAGCGCCTGGCCAATCTCAAGAAAGACTACAACGATGGCACGCCGGATCGCCAAGGCAACGAACGCAATTACGCCAAGTACCAGGAACGGGTGGCATCCATGAAAGAAGATATTGCCCGCAGCGAGAAAAATATCGACGCCCTCAACCGGGAACTGTCGAATCTCAAGTAATACCGCGCATGGTATCAACCTTGCTTAATCCATAAGGCCGCTACTGCGGCCTTTATTTTTGCCTATCCGGTTTAAGATAATGCCAGGGCCGGACGCACCATAATGTGGCGATTCTGCATGTTACCCACCGACATTGCTTACAAAGCTTGTTATGCTCGGAAAATGCACCATTTCAATCACGCAGACAGTGTTAGCGACGTCGAGATGCCAGGGGCTGCTTTGCTTGCTGCAGCGCATGTCACCCAATGCCGGCGGCGCCACTGTTTGCCTGGATCAGGCTTTTTAATAAGGATGTCAGGATGTTAATAAAAGCCACCGAACGGAATGCACTTGCCAGCCTGGATTTGCTGGCGTCCGCGGTACTGGTGCTGGATCAGCACGGCCGCCTGGTGTTTGCCAACGCCGCTGCGGAAAATCTGCTGGAAAGCTCCTGCCGCTTGCTATTACAGCAGACCCTGTCAGACCTGTTCCTGAATCCGGAGCAGCTGATTGCGATTTACCAGCAAGCGCTGCAACATCAATTCGACGATTCGCGCCAGGACCTGATCCTGGAACGCATGGGGCGCGAACCATTGTGGGTCGACACCATCGTCACCGCCCTCGACAATCCCGACATGCCGGTGTTGATCGAGCTGCGCGAAAACGTGCAACAACTCAAGCTTGAGCGCGAGGAGCGTCTGATCGACCAGAGCCAGGTCAACAAAGAGCTGATCCGCAACCTGGCGCACGAAATCAAGAACCCTTTGGGCGGCATCCGCGGCGCCGCCCAGTTGCTGGAGCTGGAGCTGCCGGAGCGCCACCTCAAGGAATTGCGCGAATACACGCAAGTCATCATCAAGGAAGCCGATCGCCTGCAGACCCTGGTAGACCGCCTGCTGGCGCCGCACCGGTTGGCGCAGATCGTCGGCGACGTCAATATCCATGAAGTGTGCGAGCGGGTACGCAGCCTGATCGTGGCTGAATTTCCGAGCGGTTTGAGCATCAAGCGCGATTACGATCTGTCGATCCCGCAGTTCCGTGGCGACAAGGAGCAACTGATCCAGGCGATTTTGAATATTGCCCACAACGCTGCACAAGCGCTGAGCGAGCGTATCAAAGCCGGCGATGCCGAACTGATTTTCCAGAGCCGGGTAGTGCGGCAGGTGACCTTGGCCAAGGTGCGTTACCGGCTGGCACTAGACTTGCATATCATCGACAATGGACCTGGCATCCCGGCCGAGATTCAGGAACGCATTTTTTATCCGCTGGTATCGGGACGCGATGGCGGCAGCGGTTTGGGTTTGACGCTGGCGCAAACCTTTGTGCAGCAGCACATGGGTGTCATCGAATGCGAAAGTCGGCCGGGATATACAGATTTCAGAATTCTGATACCGCTACCTTGATGCCTGCCTGCAAGATGGGCAAGTTGATAGTGCGGCTTCATCGCGATGACAAACAGTTTAAAGGACTGCGTTCTTGACGCAGCAGAAACCACATGAAACCAATCTGGATTGTTGACGACGACGAATCGATTCGATGGGTGCTTGAAAAAGCGCTGGCCCGCGAAAACCTGAGTACCAAGAGTTTCTCCAATGCGCGCGATGCAATCGAAGCGCTGCAATCGAGCACGCCGCAGGTGCTGGTCTCCGATATCCGCATGCCGGGCGCATCCGGCCTGGAGTTGCTGCAAACCGTCAAAGCCAAGTTTCCCGGCGTACCGGTGATTATCATCACCGCTTTTTCCGATCTTGATTCTGCGGTTGCCGCATTTCAGGGCGGCGCCTTCGAATACCTGGCCAAGCCGTTCGATGTCGACAAGGCAGTCGAACTGATCCGGCGTGCGCTGGAAGAAAGTTTGCGCGAAGCGAATGTCGAGCAAGCGTCTGCCGAGACACCGGAAATCCTGGGGCAGGCGCCGGCGATGCAGGATGTATTTCGCGCCATCGGCCGCTTGTCGCAATCGAATGTGACGGTGCTGATCACTGGCGAATCGGGTACCGGTAAAGAGCTGGTAGCGCGCGCCCTGCACAAGCATAGTCCGCGCGCGGCGCAGCCATTCATTGCCCTCAACACCGCAGCGATTCCGAAGGATTTGCTGGAGTCGGAATTGTTCGGCCATGAACGCGGCGCATTTACCGGCGCCCAGGCATCGCGCCGCGGCCGCTTTGAACAAGCCGAAGGCGGCACGCTGTTCCTGGATGAAATCGGCGACATGCCGTTTGATTTGCAGACCCGCTTGTTGCGGGTTTTGTCGGACGGCCACTTCTACCGGGTGGGCGGCCATCAGTCGTTGAAAGCCAACGTCCGCGTTATCGCCGCGACCCACCAGAACCTGGAGATCAGGGTCCGGGAAGGTCTGTTCCGGGAAGACTTGTATCACCGTTTGAACGTGATCAGGCTGCGCCTGCCGAGCTTGCGCGAGCGGCGCGAAGACATCCCGATCCTGACCCGCTACTTCCTCAGCCAGAGCGCCAAGCAACTTGGTGTTGAAAGCAAGCGGGTATCCGATAACGCCATGCGTTTCATGAGCGGCCTGGACTTGCCGGGCAACGTCCGTCAGCTGGAAAACCTGTGCAACTGGATTACCGTGATGGCGCCCGGCCAGACTGTAGAGGTCAAGGATTTACCGCAAGATCTGGTTGGCGGCCGCGATCAAAGCCTGCAGTTGGAAAGCCCGGCAAACCGGCCGGTAGCGTTCGACCCGCATCTTGCAGCACCTGTCGCCGCCACGCATTATCCTGATTCGTCGTCGTCGTCGACGCCGCCAGGGCAAGTCGCTGTCAGTGGCGAGCTGCAAAATGAAAAACAGAACTGGATCGCGTTGCTGGAGATTGAAGCCGCGCAAATGCTCAGCAATGGCGACGCCGATGTGATGGATGTGCTGGGCCGGCAATTTGAATCGGCTTTGATCAAAATTGCATTGCGTCATACTCATGGGCGCAAGAACGATGCCGCGGTACGTCTCGGCATCGGACGCAATACCATCACGCGCAAAATTCAGGAATTAGGCATAGCCGGCGCCAAGGACGACTGACGCCGGAACAGACAAAACAAGGCCGTGCCCGGCGGTCTTGTTGTTTCCGTAATTTATGCCGCAGGCGGTGCGGCTGAATCTCAGTTTGGTCCTTAGCTTGATCCTCAGTTCCATCAGATTGCGCAGTTCGCGCACATAATCATCTATAAACGAACAAAAGACAGACAATAAGATTATTCGTCTGCGGGTGAATTTTATGGCCCCAGAAGATTTAAAATTTGTCTCGATTGGCAAACGCAAATAACGTCTGTGTGCAAAATGGCAATGCGGACGTTAGGGCGAGCCAACGAAATCCTTCGTTGTTATTAACGACGGGGGCTATGTATACTTATTTGCTTACTTATCGCCTTGAGGCCGGGACAACATGACTGCTTTTAACGTAATGAATTCTTACCGTATTGCTTCAGCTTTAACACTTGCCGCCTTGCTGGCAGCATGCGGTTCCAGCGTACCGCTGGCTAACACCAAGTCGGCAGCAACCGTGCCGAATGCCTTGAACCTTGCGCCTGCGCCCACAGCGAGTTTGGTTACCGGTAATTTTTATTGCGAATTGAGTAACCGGGTTGATGTCGCCAACACCGTCAATGGTGAAACCAAGTTGACATGGAAAGGGCGCAGCTACCCGATGACTCCGGTCAGCACTACCACCGGCGCGGTACGGCTGGAAGATAAAGCCAGCGGCCTCGTGTGGATCCAGATTCCAGCCAAGTCGATGCTGCTCAATTCCAAGCAGGGGCTGCAGCTGGCTAACGAATGCAAGGTGCGCTGAGTCCTTGAGTTTGCGGCGCAGGGGGTTGTGAGAAGAGTATTGTAAGCATTACTTATTGGATTGATCAGATTGATGTAACAGATCCTGATGCAGCAGATGTATTTCTGGCTTCAATTCTCATCTGACAAGGAAAACAATGTCCGCCCACATCTCCAACGTCCGTCCAAAATACGACAAGGTGATAGTCGATATCGTCGATTACGTTACCGGGTACAAGATCACATCCAAGGTCGCCTATGACACCGCACGCAACTGTCTGATCGATACCTTGGGTTGTGGCCTGGAAGCGTTAGAGTACCCGGCCTGTAAAAAGCTGATGGGGCCGATCGTTCCCGGCACAATGGTGCCAAACGGCGCCAAAGTGCCGGGAACGCAATTCCAGCTCGACCCGATCCAGGCCGCGTTCAATATCGGCGCCATGATTCGCTGGCTGGATTTCAACGATACCTGGCTTGCAGCCGAATGGGGTCACCCATCCGACAACCTGGGCGGCATTCTGGCCACCGCCGACTGGCTCTCGCGCAACGCCATCGCCGCCGGCAAGAAGCCGTTGAAGATGAAAGACGTTCTGACCGCCATGATCAAGGCGCACGAAATCCAGGGCTGTATCGCGCTCGAAAACTCCTTCAACAAGGTCGGCCTGGATCACGTCGTACTGGTCAAGGTGGCTTCGACGGCGGTGGTAGCGGAGATGATGGGCCTGACAGGCGAAGAAATCCTCAACGCGGTGTCGCTGGCATGGGTCGACGGCCAGTCGCTGCGCACCTATCGCCATGCACCGAATACCGGTTCGCGCAAATCCTGGGCTGCCGGCGATGCTACTTCGCGCGCGGTGCGCCTGGCCTTGATCGCCAAGACTGGCGAAATGGGTTATCCGTCGGTGCTGACTGCCGAGACCTGGGGTTTTTACGATGTGCTGTTCAAAGGCCAGCCGTTCAAGTTCCAGCGCAAGTACGCATCGTATGTCATGGAAAACGTGCTGTTCAAGATTTCCTTCCCGGCCGAGTTCCACGCGCAAACCGCAGTCGAAGCCGCCATGACTTTGCATGCGGCGTTGGCCAAGGCAGGCAAGCGGGTGGATGACATCAGGCAGATTACGATCCGCACCCACGAAGCCTGCATCCGCATCATCGACAAGAAAGGTCCGCTGAACAATCCGGCCGACCGCGACCACTGCATCCAGTACATGGTCGCGGTGCCGTTGATTTTCGGCCGTCTGACCGCTGGCGACTATGAAGACAAGATCGCATCGGACAAACGTATTGACGCCTTGCGCGACAAGATCGTTTGTGTCGAAGACAAGGCATTCACTAAGGATTACCACGATCCGAAGAAACGTTCGATTGCCAATGCCTTGACGGTTGAATTCAAAGATGGCAAGAAGCTCAAGGAAATCGTGGTCGAATATCCGATCGGCCATGCGCGTCGCCGCAAGGATGGCATCCCGCTGCTGGAAGCCAAGTTCAAGATCAACCTGGCGCGTCAGTTATCGCTCAAGCAGCAACAGAAAATCCTGGAGATTTCGCTTGATCAGAAGAAACTGGAGGACATGGCGGTCAACGAGTATGTCGATCTGTATGTGATATAACAATTGCGTCACGTGTAACCTTATAAAAATACGTGGGAAAAATACCCACCCGACGATTCTTTCAAGAAGCGAGGAGACAGCATGAGTTTCGCCACCTTTTACCAGCGCTCGATCACCGATCCATCGACATTCTGGACCGAGCAAGCCAGGCGGATCGATTGGCACCATCCGTTCTCGCAGGTACTCGACGACAGCCGGCCGCCGTTTGCCAAATGGTTTGTCGACGGCACCACCAACCTGTGCCACAACGCGGTAGATCGCTGGGTGGCGACGCGTGGCGACCAGCCCGCCCTGATTGCGATTTCGACCGAGACGAATACTGAAAAAACCTATTCCTTTCGCGAGTTGCAGGCGGAAGTCAATCGCACTGCAGCCATCATGCAAGCGCTAGGAGTGGGCCGCGGCGATCGTGTCCTGATCTACATGCCGATGATTGCCGAGGCGACGTTTGCGATGCTGGCTTGCGCCCGCATCGGCGCCATTCACTCAGTGGTGTTCGGCGGCTTTGCCTCGAGCAGCCTGGCGAGCCGGATTGACGATGCAACGCCGAAGTTGATCATCTCCGCCGACGCCGGTTCACGCGGCGGCAAAGTGATTGCTTACAAGGGTTTGCTGGACGAGGCGATCAAGCTGGCGCAACACAAGCCGGCGCACGTGTTGCTGGTTGATCGCGGCCTGGCGCCAATGGAAGTGGTGGCGGGGCGGGATGTCGATTATGCGGAGCAACGTCAACGTCATATCGACGCCAAGGTGCCGGTAGCATGGCTGGAATCGAACGAAGCATCCTATATCCTGTACACCTCCGGCACCACCGGCAAGCCCAAGGGCGTGCAGCGCGATGTCGGTGGTTACGCGGTGGCGCTGGCCATCTCCATGGACACCATCTTTTGCAGCAAGCCGGGCGGCACATTTTTCTGTACCTCCGATATCGGCTGGGTGGTCGGCCATTCCTACATCGTGTACGGGCCTTTGATCGCGGGCATGGCGACGGTGCTGTATGAAGGTCTTCCGATCCGCCCTGACGGCGGCGTCTGGTGGAGTATCGTCGAGAAGTACAAGGTAACGCGAATGTTCTCGGCGCCAACTGCGATCCGGGTGTTGAAAAAGCAACCGCCAGAGCTGATGCAGAAATACGATCTGTCGTCCCTGCAGGCGTTATACCTGGCCGGAGAGCCGCTGGACGAAACTACTTCCAGCTGGATTTCCGCGGCCCTTGGCGTACCCGTCGTCGACAACTATTGGCAAACCGAATCCGGCTGGCCGATCATGACGATCGCCAAGAACATCGAAAACAAACCGAGCAAATTAGGCAGCCCTGGTGTGCCAATGTATGGCTACAAAGTACAACTGCTGAACGAGACCACCGGCGAGTTATGCGGCGCCAATGAAAAGGGCGTGGTCGTGATCGAATGGCCATTACCGCCGGGCTGCATGCAAACCATCTATGGCGACGACCAGCGTTGTGTCGATACTTATTGGGCGACGCATTTGCCCGACTCCAAACGCCCGGTTTATTCGACCTTCGACTGGGGCATCCGCGATGACGATGGTTACTACTTCATTCTCGGACGCACTGACGATGTCATCAATGTCGCGGGTCATCGGCTTGGCACGCGCGAAATAGAAGAAAGTATTTCCAGCCACCCGAACGTGTCGGAAGTGGCCGTGGTCGGCGTCGAAGACAAGCTGAAAGGGCAGGTGGCCTTGGCCTTTGTGATTCCCAAGGTTGCCGACAATACGGCGCCGGGGCGGGCCGCGCTGGAGGCGGAAATCATGCGTGTGGTCGACAAGCAGATCGGCAGCCTCGGCCGGCCGGCGCGGGTGTATGTGGTTGGCCTGCTGCCGAAAACCCGTTCCGGCAAACTGCTGCGCCGTTCCATCCAGGCGATCTGCGAGGGACGCGATCCGGGAGATTTGACGACCATAGAAGATCCGTCTTCCTTGCAGCAGATCAAGGATGCCTTGCGCGCCTGATGTTGTCTATTTGACGGCTACAGTCAGGCATGGGCGATTGCACGGTATGATTGTGCATTCGCCCATGTAACCTGACATATTGCCATGACCCACATCATTCGCCCGGCAACCATTGCCGATGCAGCCGCCATTTGCGACGTCTACAATCCTTATATCCTCGATACCGTCATCAGTTTTGAAACCGAAACGGTGACGCCCGAGCAAATGGGGCATCGCATCCTCGATATAACGTCCCAATTCCCTTGGCTGGTATGCGTCGAGGATGGGAAAGTTCTCGGCTATGCCTATGCCACCAAATGGCGCGCGCGCGCGGCTTACCAGCATGCCGTCGAGACTTCTGTATATTTGTCGCCCGCAGCGGGTGGCAAGGGATTCGGTAGTGCGCTGTATCGCGCCTTGATCGCCGAATTAAAGAAATTGCCGGTGCATGTGGTGATCGGCGGTATCGCGTTACCAAATGCTGCCAGCGTCGCGCTGCACGAAAAAATGGGTTTTGAAAAAGTGGCGCACTTTGCGCAGGTCGGTAAAAAATTCGAACGCTGGATCGATGTCGGCTATTGGCAACGGGTGTTGTGATGGCGCAGTCGTCGCCGCTGCCAGCGCGGTTACCAGCGCCGTTACCAGTTATCGATGGCGTAGCGCCAAGCTATCTGTGGCTGCCGGTTGGCGAATGGCCGAATCTGCTGGCATTTCTGATACAGCGCTTCCCCGCTATTGATAGCGCTACCTGGGTAGCCCGTATGGCGCGCGGCGAGGTGGTCGACGGCAATGGCTTGTGTTTGATGCCGGATAGTCCTTACCGGCGTGGCATGTGTATTTTCTATTATCGCGAGCCGCCGGCCGAGACGCCGATTCCGTTTGAAGAAACCATCTTGTACCGTGATGAGCGGATACTGGTGGCTGACAAGCCGCATTTCCTGCCGATGATTCCGAGCGGGCGTTTTCTGCACGAGACTTTGCTGGTACGACTTAAGAAAAAAACCGGCCTGGCAGATTTGACGCCGATACACCGCCTGGATAGGGAAACTGCCGGCGTAGTGCTTTTTTCCCACGACATCGGCAGCCGCGGCGCTTACCAGTCGTTGTTCCAGCAACGTCTGGTCGACAAGACTTATGAGGCGTTGGCGCCGACCGCGCCGGATCTGGTATTGCCGCTGGTGTATCGCAGTCGCATGGTGGAAGGCACGCCGTTTTTCCGCATGCAGGAAGTGGCAGGCGAGCCGAATTCGGAGACGCGCATCGAACTGATCGAGCGGTGCGAGACATGCAGCTTGTACCGCCTGCGCCCGCTGACCGGCAAGAAACATCAACTGCGCGTACATTTGGCAGCATTGGGGATACCGATTATCAACGATACCTTTTATCCCGACGTATATCCCTGCAAAGGCGACGATCTGTCGACGCCCTTGAAGTTGCTGGCGCGCGAAATTGCTTTCGTCGATCCGCTGGACGGGCGGCCGCGGCGCTTCACAAGTCAGCGCGAACTGTAACGAAATTGAAGATTGTTGGAACAGATGACAAAGATGATAAAGATCAGGAATATCAGGAGAGCGCAATGAGATCAACCCGAGCCACAGCGGCGGTAGAACGTCTCAATGCCCGTAGCACCGATGTCCGGTACTCGATGGTAAGGACCGCAGAGGAATTGTTTTACCTGACGCAGAACGCCGGTTTCGATGCGCCGATCCGCTTGAGCGAGGCGCTGGAGCTGGATGATTTTGTCAGGTTCGTCAATGCTTATGGCCCGCAAAAGCCGAAGCGCGTCAGCAAACTCGACGTTGCGTTTGAAAAGCAGTTGCAAAAGAAAGAGTAATGCGCAATGGACGGCCGCCGGCCCGATAGTGCAACCGTACACGCCATCCTGGTGCATGGCATGGGGCGCACGCCGGTATCTATGCTGTTGCTCGCCAAACGCCTGCGCGCGGCGGGAATCACCACCCATCTGTTCGCTTATTCGGCTGCGTTTGAACGCTGGCTACCTTGCGTCGAACGGCTGCGTAAATTCGTCACGGCCCGAGTCGGCGACCAACGCTTCATCATCATTGGCCATTCGCTTGGTTGCGTGCTGACACGTGCCGTATTGCCGCACCTGGCGCGGGCGCCCGAGCTAGGCGTGTTCCTGGCGCCGCCGACCATGGCTTCCAGCTATGCGATCAAACTGGCGCAATGGCGTTTGTTCCGGTTGCTGACAGGTGAAATGGGGCAGTTGCTGGCACGCCAGGACTTCATGGATAGCTTGCCGGTTCCGGATATTCCGTTGCGCGTGTATGCAGGTATCAAAGGTCCGCGCGGCAGCTGGATGCCGTTCGGCGACGAGCCGAACGATGGCATCCTGTCGGTAAAAGAAGTGCAACTGGGCACGATACCGGTGCAGCTGCTGCCGACTATTCATACCGTCATCATGAATTCACGTCAGGTGGCCAACGAAATCGTGGCCACTGTGAATTCACGCGCGTAGCCATTAGCGGTTAGCGGCTCAACACCGGGCTTGCAGGGATCAGATCGCCGCCGGCGTGATGGCCTTTGATACGCAGCACCATTACCGCAGCCACGATGCAAGCCGCGCCCATCAGCACCGACGACAGGGTATAGCTGCCCAGGCTGTTACGCAGCGAGCCAGCCAGCATGGTGGCGCTGGCAGCGCCGAGTTGGTGGCCGGCGACGATCCAGCCAAACACGATAGGCGCAGCCAGGCGGCCGAATACATCATTAGCCAAACGCACCGTGGGTGGTACCGTTGCGATCCAGTCCAATCCATAAAACAAGGCGAATACCGGCAATCCGAAATAGCTGAGGCCGAACGCATGCGGTAGAAAAATCAAGGCCACGCCGCGCAAACCGTAATACCAGAACAGCAGCACACGCGGGCTGTAACGGTCCGACAGCCAGCCGGACATGGTAGTACCGACCAGATCCAGCATGCCCATGGCGGCCAGGATGCTGGCGCCGCCGACAGCCGTAATGCCGTAGTCGCCGCACATGGCGATGAAATGCGAACCGATGTAGCCATTGGTACTCATGCCGCAAATGAAGAAGCTGAAGAACAGCAGCCAGAAATCGCGGATCTTGACCGCTTTGCCCAAAGCCTGGAATGCGATCGTCAATGGGTTTTTAGATTTGCTGGCGGTGTCTGGCGGCAGTTCTTCAAACTGGCCGTAGCGTTTCATGCCGATATCTTGCGGACGTTCCGGCAAAAAAATCGCCACCAGCGGGATCGCCAAAGCCGCTACGCTGGCCACCAGCATAGCCACCGAACGCCAGCCGTAATGCTCGACCATGTAGGCCATCAACGGCAGGAACACCATCTGGCCGGTGGCGGAGCTGGCGGTCAGCAAGCCCATCGCCAGGCCGCGGCGGGTTTCAAACCAGCGGCTGACGATAGTCGCCGCCAACGTGTTGGCGGCGACGCCGCTACCGGCTCCCACCAGAATGCCCCAGGCCAGCACCATATGCCACGGCATCGTCATGAAGGTGCTGATAAATGTGCCGACCGCCAGCAACACCAGCGCACCCAGCACGATCGGGCGGATACCGTAGCGCTGCATGGCGGCCGCCGAAAATGGTCCGATCAAGCCATACAGCGCGATATTGACAGAGATGACGAAGGAGATGGTAGTGACGCTCCAGCCGAATTCATGTTCCAGCGGCAGGATCATGACCGATGGCGTGGCGCGGATGCCGGCAGCGGCCAGCAGCACCAGGAAAGTGATGCCGACGATGATCCACACGTAGCTGAAACGTGTGCGCGACATGATGGTTTGTATGGTCCGGTTCATAAAATGGCGTTTTCGTTTTGTTCAAATTTTGCGTTTGCGTCATCGACCAGATTCATCAAGGCTTGATGTGTCTGGTCACCCAATATCATATTGATTACGTCTTGTGCTTTACGCCAGTTAGGCATGGATTGCTGCCACTTGTGCTGCCCATCGGTGCTCAGCCTGACGCCGAATGAGCGCTTGTCTGTCAGCATTTCCAGCGGCAGGTCGACCGTCTCTATCCATCCCGCGCTAATCAAGGGCTTGAGAGTACGGCTCATCGTGCTGCGGTCCATGCCCATGTTGTTAGCCAGCGGAATCACGCCGATAGGGCCGTATTTACCGATCCGGGCCAGCAAGGAATACTGGCTGATGGTGAGCTCGTCGGCGGCAAGGTAATGATCGTAGATATTCGTCATCTTGCGGGTCAGCTGCCGCAGCGTCGAGCAGCTGCATTGACTATTCGTCATGTAATTTCCTGCTTGTCTATAAATTAATGCATATGCATCCATGTATATGCATACTATAGATAACATTCAGCGGATGTCAACTGGCTTGTTGTAATTTGATCTGGGGATCTAACGGATTCCAACGGGGGAAATCGCAGCCGCTTGGTGTAAAGTGCGAAGGTGGAAAGAAATCAGCAATGCCCCATCAACTTGAGGCAGCATAAATACCCTATTTAGTGAAGAAATCGAATATGCAGAAAATAGCGACATGGAACGTCAACTCCCTCAAGGTGCGCTTGCCGCAAGTGCTGCAATGGCTCACCGATAACCCGGTAGACGTATTGGCCTTGCAGGAAACCAAGCTGACCGACGACAAATTCCCGGTGGCCGAAATCGAGGCGGCTGGTTATCACGTGGCGTTCAGCGGCCAGAAAACCTATAACGGGGTGGCCCTCCTGTCGCGCCATCCGATCACCGATGTCGTCAAGAACAACCCGCGCTATGAAGACCTGCAGCAACGGATCATCGCCGCCACCATCGACGGCATGCGGATTGTCTGCGCCTATATTCCGAACGGCCAGGCGCCTGATACGGAGAAGTATCAATACAAGTTGGCGTGGCTGGACGCCTTGCACGACTGGTTGCAGGACGAGTGCAGGCAGCATCCGAAACTGGCCTTGATGGGCGATTACAATATCGCGCCGGAAGATCGCGATGTTCATGATCCCGCTGCATGGGTCGGGCAGAACCTGGTGTCGCCGCCTGAGCGCGCCGCATTTGTCCGCTTGCAGGCCTTGGGACTGACTGATGCATTCCGCATGTTTGAACAGCCGGAAAAATTGTTCAGCTGGTGGGATTACCGGCAGATGGGATTCCGCCTGAACCGCGGCATGCGGATCGACCATATCCTGCTGTCACCACCGTTGGCAGCGCGGTGCAGCGCTTGCGTGATCGACAAAGTGCCGCGCAAATGGGAGCAGCCGTCGGATCATGCGCCGGTCATAGCTACGTTAGATTAAACGCTGGGCGGCATATGCGAGGTCCGCGTGGGCACAAATGCGTGCCCACCCTACATGAAAAAAAGGTGCCTCACGGATTACCGATAAACAACGATAAAAACAAGAAAGAAGTAGGGTGGGCACGCATTTGTGCCCACGCCGTGACCGCGACATGAAAAAGGGCTGTTGGCGCATATACGCCAACAGCCCTTTTTTTTACTATCTGACCGATTACTTGGCTGCAGCAGCGCGGTTTATCAGGAAGGTGGTCAGCAAAGCCACCGGCCGTCCGGTTGCGCCCTTGGCTGCGCCGCTCTTCCATGCCGTACCGGCGATGTCCAGATGGGCCCAGGTGTATTTCTTGGTGTAACGCTCCAGGAAACAGGCTGCGGTAATGCTGCCGCCGGCAGGGCCGCCGATATTCGCCATGTCGGCAAAATTCGACTTCAGCTGCTCTTGGTAGCTATCTTCGATAGGCATGCGCCATGCGGTATCGCCGGTCGCCTTGCCGGCGCTGAGCAACTCGTTCGCCAGCGCATCATGCGCGCTGTCGTGACGGGTGAACAGTCCGGAGTTGTGGTGGCCGAGCGAAGTCACGCAAGCACCGGTCAGTGTCGCGATATCGACCACGGCAGCCGGTTTGAAGCGCTCGACGTAGGTCAGTGCATCGCACAGCACCAGGCGGCCTTCGGCATCGGTGTTCAAAACCTCGATGGTCAGGCCCGACATGGAGGTGACGATGTCGCCAGGTTTGGTGGCGGTGCCGGATGGCATGTTCTCGGTGGCAGGGATGACGCCGATCACATTCAATTTCAGCTTCAGTTCAGCGATGGCCCGCATTGTGCCCAGCACCGAACCGGCGCCGCACATGTCGTATTTCATCTCATCCATGCCGGAGCCGCCCTTGAGCGAGATGCCGCCGGTGTCAAAGGTGATGCCCTTGCCGACCAGTACCGTCGGCGCATCTTTGGCTTTGCCGCCCAGATGCTTGATGATGATGAACTTCGGCGCTTCGCCGCCGCCGCGTGCAACCGACAGGAAACTGCCCATCTTCAAGGCTTCCAGCTGTTTGCGGTCGAGTACTTCGACCGTCAGCTTGAATTCCTTGGCCAGCTTCTTGGCGGTGTTAGCCAGGTAAGTCGGGGTGCAGACGTTGCCGGGCAGGTTGCCAAGCTCCTTGGTCAGGTCGATGCCGTTGGCCAGCGCCAGGCCTTGCGCGACAGCTTCCTTGGCAACCGCGGCTTGGGCGGTAGCGACCAGGAAGGCGATCTTCCTGACGCCGGATAATGTTGTCTCTTTCTTACTTTTCAGAGTGTCCGAGCGGTAGCTGTTCTCGCGCAGCACCAGGATGCTGTTACGAATGGCCCACGCCAGGTCGCGTTCCGGGGTTTGCTTGGCGATGCCGTCGAACGGCAATGCCAGCAAGGCGTCGTTGCCGCCCAGGGTCGACAGCACGCGTGCCACGCACAAGGCTGCCATCGACATGACCTTGTCGCTCAGCTCGCCATCCGTGCCGAGACCGATCAACAGGACGCGCTCAGCGGCGACGCCTGCGACCTTGCGCAGCAACAGGGTGGAGCCTGGTTTACCGGAAATATCGCCGGACTTCAGTGCAGCAGTGATTTCACCAGATTTGTCAAGAGCTTGCGCTTGTGGCGAAAGTTTCTTGTTTTCATAGATCCCGACTGCGATACAGCCAGCTTTCAGAGAGGCAATTGAGGTTTTTGCGTCATTGGTTTTTATGCTAAAGTCCATCACTTACTCCTTTTTTGATCCGCAATTATATTCCCCAATGATCTTTCAGCGCGCACTCCGACGCGAATTAATTAGCACCGCCGGTGCAGTTTTTACTACGCTCTTCACAATTATCATCACGGTGATGCTGATCAAGATTCTGGGACAAGCAGCCGGAGGACAGATTGCGTCGCAGGACGTGGTCGCGCTGATCGGTTTCCAATCCTTGAACTACATGCCGATCCTGCTGATCCTGACCGGCTATATCTCGGTGCTGCTAGTGGTTACGCGCAGCTATCAAGACTCGGAAATGGTGGTCTGGTTTGCTTCCGGCCTGAGCCTGGTGCGCTGGATCCGGCCGGTATTGTTGTTCGGCCTGCCCATCATCGCCCTGACTGCCGTCCTGAGTTTTGTGGCGACCCCGTGGGCCAACAGCCAGAGCGCGCAATACCGTGAACGTTTCGAGAAGCGTGAAGATATCTCCCGGGTTTCGCCCGGCAAGTTTCAAGAGTCGGCGGCTGCTAACCGGGTCTTCTTCGTGGAAGGGTTTTCCGGCGACAGCAGCAAGGTGAAAAATGTCTTCGTGAATACCCAGCAAGACGGCAAGAACAGTATCGTGGTGGCGCAGGAAGGCAATATCGAACTGGATAAAAATGGTGATAAATTTTTGATTTTGTCGAAAGGGCGCCGTTATGACGTCCTCTCCAGCCAGAACGAATTCCGGGTCATGGAGTTCGAGCGTTACGGTGTGCTGGTGGCCAGTAATTCACAAGCGGTGAATGGCGATAAATCAGCACGTGCATTGCCGACGGCAGATTTATTAAAAGATCGCAACGGCTTCAATATGGGTGAGTTGCTATGGCGCTTGTCGCTGCCGTTCATGGCGTTGTGCCTGATGTTGCTGGCGATACCGCTCAGCTTTGTGAATCCGCGGGTGGGGCGTTCGGCCAGCTTGCTGATTGCACTGTTGCTGTTCATTACCTATAGCAACGTGACCAATATCTTCCAGGCCGCAGTAGTGCAAAACCGTATGTCGTTCGGATTTGCCTGGTGGCCGATGCATCTGGTGGCACTGATCATCATCTGCTTGCTGTTCCTGTGGCGCCTGAACGTTAATAGCCGCTGCCATCCTCTGGTGATGTGGTCTGCGGTCAAGCACGCGCGCCTGCTTAAAGACAAGAATTCGAACAAGAATTCGAACAAAAATACGGCGGCAACATGAAGGTCCTGCAGCGTTACTTTACTTCCGAGATTGTTCGTTCCGTCTTGTTCACGCTGGCGGCGTTTCTGGCGCTGTTCGCATTCTTCGACTTGATGAACGAATTGCCGTCAGTCGGTCGCGGCGGCTATAAATTGCAGCACGCTTTCCTGTTCGTCTTGCTGGGCATGCCGGGCTATGCCTATGAACTGATGCCGATTGCGGCGTTGATCGGCACCATCTACACCTTGTCGCAATTCGCTGCGCGGTCCGAATTCACGATCATGCGTGTCTCCAGCATGTCGACCATGATGACCGCCAAGATTCTGCTCAAGATCGGCCTGCTGTTTGTGGTGGCGACGGTATTGATCGGCGAATTTGTTTCACCTAAAAGCGCGGAATTTGCCGAGAAGGTGAAGTTGCAATCCAAGGGTTCTTCGATTTCACAGAAATTCAAGACCGGCTTGTGGAGCAAGGATGTGATACGGACCGACGGCACCAGCGGCGATATCGTCGGCTCGCGCTTTATCAATATCGGCGAGATCCGCCCGGACGGCCAGCTGGTCGGCGTCAAACTGTATGAATTTGACCGCAACCTGCACATGACGGCGCAGATTCAGGCCGGCAAGGCTGAATATCAGGGCAAGCATGTCTGGCGCATGGATGATGTGGAGCAAACCGATTTCGTCAACGGTACGTCGACAGCAGATATTACCGGTTCGATCGGCATCAAGAAATTCCCGACCAAAGACCTGGTTTCGGAAATTACGCCGGAGATCCTGTCGGTACTGTTTGCCGACCCGGACCATATGTCGGCATACAATTTATGGGCTTATTCCCGGCATCTGGCGGAGAACAACCAGCACTCCGAGCGCTACGATATCGCGTTCTGGAAAAAATTGGTGTATCCCTTGTCGGTACTCGTGATGATGGCACTGGCCTTGCCGTTTGCCTATCTGCATTTCCGTACCGGTGGCGTGAGCCTGAAGATATTTACCGGTATCATGATCGGTGTCAGCTTTCAATTGGTCAACACGCTGTTTTCGCATCTCGGCTTACTCAATACCTGGCCACCTTTTTTCACGGCTGCCTTGCCGAGTACCATCTTCCTGTTGATTGCCATCGGCGCGTTGTGGAAGATTGAGCGGCAGTAATTAAACCGCACTAGAGGTGGTACCGCGTCACGTTTTGTTTGGAGATCGGGTCGTTCATGTCTCAGTCTGCACCTCAGTCTATACAGCGCCAGGCCCTTATCCTCTTCGCTCACGGCGCCCGTGATCCGAACTGGGCGGCGCCGTTCGTGTCTCTGCAACAGCTGATCCAGCAGCAGCGCCCGCAGTTGCTGGTCAGGCTGGCTTTCCTTGAACTGATGCAACCGGATTTGCCGCAACTGTTGCAGCAACTGGTTGCCGACGGTGTCAACGAAGTTAGCGTGGTGCCGGTGTTTCTGGGGCAGGGCGGGCATGTACGGCGTGATCTGCCGGCACTGATAACCCAGGCTCGGCAACAATATCCGCAACTGGCAATCACGGTGGCGCAGGCGGTTGGCGAACAGCCGGACGTGCAGAATGCCATCGCTGAATATTGTATTTCTACTTTGCCGCCGCGATAATGCTGGTGGATGTCTGCTTTCCCTTCAACTGCAGCCACGCGATAAAGTCTGTTAGTGCCGGATCCTGGTGACTTGGGCGGTACAACAAATGAAACCCTTTGTCTCGCAGCAGCAAGTCTGGAAACAGTGGCGCCAAGCTGCCGTGCGCGAGGTCTTCCTCGATCATGGCCAGCGATCCCAATGCCACCCCGAGATCGGTGAGCGCCGCTTGTAAACTCAAGAAAAAATGTTCATAGATCTGGCCCGATAGCTGGCCTTTTACCGGCACGCCAGCTTCACTAAACCAACGCGTCCAGCTTTCCGAGCGGGTCGAAAGATGCAGCAAGGAAGCTTGCAGCAGATCGTCCGGCGTCTTGCACGGGTGCTGCTGCAGATAACGCGGCGACGCCACCGGTGTCAACACATCGTCCAGGAACCGTACGCACTCATACTCGGCGCGATGCATCGGGCTGCGCCGTATCAGCACATCGAAAGGCTCCTTGAGAGCATCCACTGCAACGGTCGACGTCGTGACGCGAATCTCAACCCGCGGATGTTCTATCTGAAACGACGACAAACGCGGAATCAGCCAGCGCATCGCCATCGACGGTGTGCAGCTGACACGGATGATGCGCACCTTGCCGGTATTGAGCAGCTGTTCGGCCGCCAGAGAGATGCGGTCGAGGCCGGCTTTGACGTCGGCAAAAAACACCCGCGCTGCCGCAGTCGGTTCGACCCCGCGCTGCCCTCTGACAAACAAGGTCTGGTCGAAGTGCTGTTCCAGCAATTTGATTTGCTGGCTTACCGCGCTGTGCGTCAGGTGTAGCTCCGCCGCCGCCAGCGTCAGGCTGCCGGTGCGTACCACGGCTTCGAATACGCGTAGCGGCTTGAGGGGAGGTAAGCGTGTTTTCATGTTAAAAAAACTTATATTTCAAATAGATAATGTCGTTTCAGGAAAAGCCCGTATCCATCTATTCTACAGTCATGGCAAAGAGATAGCGGCCGGTAGAACTAATTTATCCATTCATCGATTGAGGTTTGGCATGGCATTTTCCAACAAATTTTCTAATATCAACGCACGGATTCTTCCAGGCTTATCGTGGCTGCAACGGGTGCTGGCAAGCAGCCGGACCGGGACGCCGGATGCCGAGCAGGCTTATCTTGCAGCAGCCCTGGATCATCAGGATCTGGAGCGGCGTTTGCGGGTGCTGGATTGCCGGCACGGGTCGGTGTTGCATACATTGCGCGTAATGAAGATCTGTTCTTACTGATGCCATTTTATGCGCGCCGGCGGCTGTTGTTATGCAGGTCGATAATGCATGTTTTGTCTCGAAAGTAAAGGGTTTTTACTTGACAGAGTAGCTAGATAGAAATATAATCCTTAGCATTGCATCACTTGGAGGTCCATATTTTGGACAGTTGTTCTAGTAGTACACGTGGATGGGTCCTCAGCCCGGCACATAGCGCATAATCTTTAGCAGACCTCCCTCCGCTACAGCTTGTGCTTATATGCGAGCTGTAGTATCTCGCTAAGATCGTCGCGGCAATATCAGCGCGACAAAATTATCGCGGCAAATATCATTTCTGGTGTCGATTCACGTATCGATTCAGATAAGCGCCGCAGCGATACTCCCATCCGTTTTTTGCAAGACCGTTTTCGTACTGCCATTCGGCGGGTTGCGTACGGCTGTGTTTCTGTCTCGGGTTTCTGCTCGAGCCGGTTCTCCGCTGTAGCAAACCGTCTGGTAACCCACGTTAACGGAAATTGGAAGTGGGAAGGAAATCGCCATGCCATTCAATAAAGTGCGTGCCTTTTTTAACAAGTATCGTTTTGCCGCGACCAAAGATAGTCACGAGACAGCTTTGCCGTATCGTATCGTGACCACCTGCCGTACCTCGGAAGTGGCCAAACTCGAAGAACTGATGCGTCAGCTGTTGTCCGCCTATGACGTAACTTATCAAGGCAGCGAGCCAGCGGTGCAGGCGCACCTGACCAGTATTACGGTTGAAGTGATGTGTTCGGTGCGTGAACGTGGAGGACTGGTGCAATTGGTCACCCGCGTGGCACGGGAAGTCAGTGTCCGTAGCGTGCAGTGGGAAAGTATCCCTCAGCGTTCGGCGCGCTCTGCCCAAGCCAGGTCTGCATCTGCGTCTTCTGCCGCGCACGCTACGGCGCTGCCGGCATAACCAGGAGTAAGTGAAATGGACTGTTCCAGTTGTCCGATATCGCTATGTCGGACCAATAAATCAGCAGCAAAAAATAGTAAAGCAGTTGTGTACCTGCGGTTGTCTGACCCCATCTAGCTAGCCTCACTTTTCCGGTGTCGATTAGCCAGGCTGGACAGCTTGCAATCGACTGGCGGAATGTCTTCGTCGCTGTCGTCTACACCACCGCTTTACATGTTGACACTGTTTCCCGTAAAGGAAGCACCGCATGAAAAAGGTGAAATGATGAGCATCAAAAAATTACTCGGTATCGCACCGGCCAACCGCAACGGCGGCAACGCCGGTAACTGGACTTTCGGCTGGACGCCAAGCCAGGCATCGGCGCTTTCAGGCAAGGCGAAATCAAACAATGTTAAGCGTGAATCCGCTCAGGGAAATCGTCAGGTCGGTGTGTATGGCGTCCTGGCTATACGTAGCAGGTAAGTGGTAAGTGGCAGCGGACGTTGAACGCGCTCCGCTAACCATGGTGTAGAGGTTTCCTTGTTGCCGTTTTTTATGGCGGCGGGAAACCTGTTATTTGAATCAGATATGAATGCGATAGTTTCACGGTTTTACACATCGACGATTTTCAGACGATGTGTGGTGGCGCTAATGTCGCAGGTAAGGAGTAAGTAATGAAATTGAAATTGAAATTGAAATTGAATTGGGAATTTTTGAATAAGAGAGTTGCAGTATTTTTTGTGTTGACCGTGGTTGCCGTCGGCCTGGTCAGCTGGATCAATGTTCTGTCACCAGAGGATCGTCCGGATGAATCCGGACGGATCCTGCAGAAAGCGCTGGCGTCGCAAGGGCAAGCCAAGTCAATCGTGCGCTAAGCACACTGCGCGTCGACTCTGGTCAGGCCGCGTTTTGGCTGCTCTGCTGTTGCAGCTGTTGTTGTTGTTGGTCGATTTCAACTGACTGTCGCGCACGACTGGCCAACGCCTCGCCTATCATCACCAGCACCGGGCCTTCGCATTGCTGCAAGCCGGACTCAAGTTCATCAAGACGCAGGCGCAGGATACGCTGGTCGTCGCGGCTGCAGTTCTCCACTACCACCACCGGCGTTGAAGCGGTACGCCCCTGTGCCAGTAATCGCTGTGCAGTAGCCGCTGCTTCGCGCCCACCCATGTATTGCACCAGTGTGTCGCAATTGGGGATATTGACCTGATCCGATTCGCCGGGTGCTGTACTTGAGGTAAAGAAGGCAACGCTGCGTGCCACCCCGCGTTTGGTCAGCGGCTGCCGGGACGTCGCCGCGGCAGCCAATGCAGCGCTGATGCCTGGCACCACTTCTACCTCGATGCCATGCTTTTCCAGCGCCCGTAATTCTTCATCGGCACGGCCGAACAACATCGGATCGCCACCCTTCAGGCGCACCACCAAGGCGTATTTACGGGCATTGTCGACCAGTTGCTTGTTGATGAATTGCTGTGCGGTGGAAAGTTTTCCGCAACGTTTTCCGACGGCGATTTTCAAGGCTTGCGGGCACAGTGCAAGCATCTCTTCAGTTACCAGGGCGTCATGCAAGACTACATCGGCTTGCGCCAGCAATCTGGCGCCGCGCACGGTAATCAGGTCGGCCGCGCCTGGGCCGGCGCCGATCAGGTAGACCTTGCCATAGGTGCCGGCGCTTGTCTGGTTGCTGGAGTGAGTAGCTTGCATGGCTTGCCTGTCCAATCTATCGCTGTCAGTCGTTATCAGTCGAGGCCGGGTTATAGCCGAATCATGCCGGCGGCCACGGTCTGGTGCGTTACTTCGTCGATCAGGATAAACGCACCGGTAGCACGGATCGCATCGTACGAATCGGCAGCGATGGCTTGCTGCAGATTGAGCGATACGCGGGCGATGTCGTTCAGCTTGAGCGACTCGGCCGGACGCCGTTCCTGGGTATTGATATCGAGCAGCGTATCCACCTTCGTGATGCGCGCCGCGACTTGTTTGGTGCTGTGCTTCATCCAGTATTTGCGGCGCAGGTCGAGCGTGTCTTCCGACAGCCAGCAAATATCGGCACTGAGAGTTTTCAGCAACGCCGGCGCACGGTCGACGGAAGTCAGCATGTCACCGCGTGAGATGTCCAGGTATTCGTCAAGCAGCAAGGTAACCGATTGTCCAACCACGGCCGATTCCAGCGAGCCTTCGAGCACCAGGATGTCTTTGACGGTAGCGCTCTGGCCGCTAGGTTGCACCACCAGCTTGTCGCCCTTGTGGACTTTACCGGCTTCGATGCGGCCCATGTAGCCGCGGAAATCATTCGCTTCGTGACCGTTGTGACGCGCCACCAACTGTACCGGGAAGCGGAACGGCTCGTCATGCGATTCGTCGTAGACGCTGAGCGATTCCAGCAGCTCGATCAAAGTCGGACCCTGATTCCACGGCATGTTATCGCCTGGCACAACCACGTTGTCGCCAGCCAGTGCCGACAGTGGGATCGGGCGCACGTCGCGCAAACCGAGTTGATGGGCAAATTCCTGATAAGCGGCGACGATACGGTCGTAGACAGTCTGGTCGTAATTCACCAGATCCATCTTGTTGACGGCGACGATCACGTGCTCGATCTGCAGCAGGTGGGCAATCGTCGAATGGCGTTTGGTCTGGGTCAGCAGTTCAACGCTACCGTCATCGCCGAGCTTCACTTTGGAAACGTCGATCAGGATGATGACCGCATCCGCGGTAGAGGCGCCAGTCACCATGTTGCGCGTGTATTGTTCGTGACCCGGGGTGTCGGCGATGATGAATTTGCGCTTCGGCGTGGCGAAATAGCGATAGGCGACGTCAATCGTGATGCCTTGTTCGCGTTCTGCCTCCAGGCCGTCGGTCAGCAACGACAGATCGATGGTGTCGCCCACTGTACGTTTGTGCTTGGCGCGCGAGATGGAATCCAGCTGGTCGGCAAAAATGCCCTTGCTGTCAAACAGCAGGCGGCCGATCAGCGTGCTCTTTCCGTCATCCACCGAACCTGCGGTAATGAAACGCAACAGGCCACGTTCCAGCGGTACGTGGCTAGTGCCCGCGCTGGTGGATACAGTAGCTTCAACAGTATTGGTTACAACGGCGTTCATCAGAAATATCCTTCTTTTTTGCGTTTTTCCATTGATGCTTCGGAGGTCTGGTCATCCATCCGGGTAGCGCCGCGTTCGGTGATCTGGGTCACTGCGGTTTCAGCGATGATGGCTTCGACCGTCGCCGCATCGGATGCCACCGGGCAGGTGCAGGAAATGTCGCCGACGGTGCGGAAGCGGACTTCGCGCATCTCCACCACTTCGCCTTCTCTTGCCGGCGTCAGGTCGGTCAGCGGCACCAGCAGGCCGTTGCGCGGGATCACCTGGCGTTGATGGGCAAAATAGATCGGCGGCAGTTCCAGCTTTTCGCGGGCGATGTATTGCCAGATATCCAGTTCGGTCCAGTTCGAAATCGGAAATACCCGCATGTTTTCGCCCGGATGAACGCGGGTGTTGTACAGGTCCCAGAGCTCGGGGCGCTGTGCTTTCGGGTTCCATTGGCCAAATTCGTCGCGGAAAGAAAAAATGCGTTCCTTGGCGCGTGCCTTTTCTTCGTCGCGCCGGGCGCCGCCGATGCAGGCATCGAACTTGTGCTCGGCAATCGTTTCCAGCAGAGTCACCGCTTGTGCCGCATTGCGTGAATCGGTTTGCGGATTGCGCAGGCGCACTGTGCCGCGTTTGATCGAATCTTCCACCGAACCGACGATCAGGCGCTCACCCAGTTCAGCCACGCGCTTGTCGCGGAAAGTGATGACTTCTGCAAAGTTGTGGCCGGTGTCGATATGGACCAGCGGGAAAGGGAATTTGCCAGGGCGGAAAGCTTTTTCTGCAATCCGCAACAGGACAACAGAGTCTTTGCCGCCCGAGAACAGCAGCGCAGGATTGCTGCACTCGGCCGCCACTTCACGCATGATGTGGATCGCTTCCGATTCCAGCC
Organism: Collimonas sp. OK607; assembly: GCF_900111995.1. Lineage (GTDB taxonomy): Bacteria > Pseudomonadota > Gammaproteobacteria > Burkholderiales > Burkholderiaceae_D > Collimonas. Next base: position 5,514 of record NZ_FOKF01000024.1, on the reverse strand, counting down.
AGTCCAGATGGCGGTTGGCGGCTTTATCCAGGAAAAAATTTTCAACAACTGTGTTCATATCGAGTCTTGTCCGGGTCTGGTTTATTCAACGATTCTTCAACGATGCGATGCTTCAGGCGTTCTGCTGTGGTTCTGCTGCGACCGATTTGATGCGGATCAGCTTGCCGTCGACCACATGCAAGCCGCATTCTTTCGAATCCGGATTTTCCCACCACCAGCGGCCGGCGCGTACGTCTTCGCCAGGCTGGATGGCGCGAGTGCAAGGTTCGCAGCCGATCGACGGATAGCCTTTGTCGTGCAGCGGGTTGTACGGCACATCATTGCTGCGGATGTATTGCCAGACGTCGTCCTCCGACCAGTCGGCCAGCGGATTGAATTTGGCCATGCCGTGCGCTTCATCGTGTTCCTGCACATGCAGTTCAGCACGTGTCTGCGACTGCGCGCGGCGCTGGCCGGTAATCCATGCTTTATTGCCGGCGAGGGCGCGGTTCAGCGGCTCGATCTTGCGAATCCGACAGCATTCCTTGCGCATCTCTACGCTGTCGTAAAACGCGTTCAAGCCGTTCTGTTCGACATAGGCTGCGACAGCTTCAGGTTGCGGCCGATACGGCTTGACGTCGTAATCGTAGGTTTCCTTGATACGGTCCAGCATGCCCAGCGTTTCAGCATGCAAGCGTCCGGTTTCCAGCGTGAAGATGGAAATCCCGCCTTGCAGTTGACCGCGCAGGATCAGATCGGTCAGCACCATGTCTTCGGCCGCCAGGCTGGAAGCAAATACCGCTGGCGTATATTCGGCGGCGATTTTTTCCAGGGTTGCCTTGGTGGCGGCGATCAGGTCAGGCAGTGATGTGGTTGGGCTGCTCATGATTAATCCTGGGTGACTGCCTGACGTTGCACGCGGCGGAACAGCGGCGTCTTCTCGTCCCACGAAGTCTGGTATTTTTCCGAGAAATCGGTCAGGCCTTTGAGGGCGTCGTTGATGTCCTTGTCGGCTCGTACGGCAAAGGCATCGAAACCTACGCGCTGCATATAAAACAACTGATCGCGCAAGACGTCGCCGATGGCGCGCAATTCGCCGTTGTAGCCCAACCGGGTGCGCAGGTTGTAAGCGATCGAATAACCGCGGCCGTCGGTGAATTTAGGAAAATCTACCCCGATCACGGCGAAATGCGCCAGATCTTCTTTCACACTATCCGCCGGCGCATCGCTGCTGAGCCATACGCCGATTTCAGCACGATCCTGCAATTGCGCGCGCTGGGCTTGCCAGACGCTGAACGGCACAATCACTTTACCGGCAGGGATGCTGACGCTGTCGGCGCTTTCGCCTTCGTTCAGGCGCAGTACGCTCCATTCGTCGGCGATGACTTCGCGATTCTTGATGATATTAATAGACACAGGCATCCTCTCCATGGGTGTGACCCGTCGGGATCGGGCTGGCGTAGACAAATTCCTTGAACGGCGCAACGCCCAGGCGTTGTACGGTATCGATAAACAGTTCGTCTTCGTGGCGTTGCTGTACATAGACATCCAACAGACGCTCGATCACGACAGGCATTTGCTGCGCCGAGAACGACGGTCCGATGATCTTGCCGATGCTGGTGTTGTTGCCTTGCGCGCCGCCGATGGAAACCTGATACCACTCGGAACCGTCTTTGTCGACGCCGAGGATGCCGATATTGCCGACGTGATGATGACCGCAGGCGTTGATGCAGCCCGAGATATTCAGTTCGATCTCGCCAATGTCATGCTGGAAATCGAGATTGTCGAATTTTTCGGCGATGGCTTGCGCAATCGGGATCGACTTGGCATTCGCCAGCGAGCAGAAATCGCCGCCAGGGCAGCAGATGATGTCGGTCAGCAGGCCGATATTCGGCGTTGCCAGGCCATGCGTCTTGACTTCCTGCCATACCGTGAACAAGTCGCTTAGCTTGACGTCAGCCAGCACCAGGTTTTGCTCATGCGTGATGCGTACTTCGCCGAAGCTGTACTGGTCGGCCAGGTCGGCGACGAAATCCAGCTGGGCGGCGGTGATGTCGCCAGGTGGCACGCCGGTTTTCTTGACCGACAGGATCACTGCAGCATAGCCGCTTACTTTGTGTGCCTTGACGTTGCGTAGCAGCCAGTTGGCGAAAGCCTTGTTTTCGGCCTTGTGTGCTTCGAATCCGGCATCGCTGGCTGGCAAGGTTTCATACGGCGGCGGCACGAAATACTGGGCGATCCGCTGCAATTCTTCTACAGTCAGTGTCGCCGGGCCATCCTTGATGTCAGCCCATTCGGCTTCCACCTGGCGAGCGAATTCTTCCGCACCAAGTGCTTTCACCAGAATCTTGATACGCGCCTTGTACTTGTTGTCGCGGCGGCCGTGCTGGTTGTAGACGCGCAGGATCGCTTCCAGATACGTCAACGCGTGCTGCCATGGCAGGAATTCGCGGATCACGCTACCGATGATTGGCGTACGGCCCATGCCGCCGCCAACCAGGAAACGGAAGCCGACTTCGCCTTCGGCGTTCTTGACAACATGCAGGCCGATGTCATGCACCGCAGTCGCGGCACGGTCTTGTTCGGAACCGCTGATGGCGATCTTGAATTTGCGCGGCAGGAATGCGAATTCAGGATGAAAGGTGCTCCATTCTCGGATGATTTCAGCGTAAGGGCGCGGATCGATAATCTCGTCCGCAGCAACGCCGGCCAGTTCATCCGAAGTAGTGTTGCGGATGCAATTGCCGGAAGTCTGGATAGCATGCATTTCTACTGTCGCCAGTTCCGCCAGGATGTCCGGCGACTGTTCCAGGTTGATCCAGTTGAACTGGATGTTCTGGCGCGTCGTGAAGTGGCCATAGCCGCGATCGTAGGTGCGGGCGATATGGGCGAACATGCGCACTTGCGGCGTGGACAACATGCCGTAAGGCACCGCGATGCGCAGCATGTAGGCATGACGCTGCATGTAAAGGCCGTTTTGCAGGCGCAATGGCAGGAATTCTTCTTCAGTCAGTTCATCCGACAAACGGCGGCGCACCTGGTCGCGGTATTGGGCGACCCGTTCCTTGACTATCAGGTGATCGTATTGATCGTAGCGATACATCTTCGTCTTCCTTATGGGTTGTGGCCAGCGTTGTCACCTAACAATGTGATCACTCAACTCGCCACGCCTTGCTTCGAAACAGGTATTGGGCTGCTACAGCTACTACCAGCCCCGTATTAAATCAATCTTAGTAAATCAACTTTACGGCAACGCTGGTCAAGGTCAAGGCCAACAATGCACGCAGAAATTTTTCCGGGACGGCCCGCGCCGCCAGCGAACCGATAGTGATGCCTGGTACCGAGCCGAGCAGCAACGCGCCCAGCAAATTCCAGTCTATCGATCCCAGCCACCAGTGGCCGAGAGCGGCAATCGCCGTCAGCGGTACGGCGTAGGCAATGTCGGTGCCGGCAACTTCTGCCGGCGACAGGCGAGGATACAGCAGTACCAGGATGGTGGCGCCAACCGCGCCGGCGCCGATCGACGATATGGTGACCAGAATGCCAAGAATCAGCCCTGCCACGATGGTCGCTGCGGCCAATTTCTTGCCGTGAAGATGTTTTTCCGGATGGGCATTCAACCAATGCTGGAGTTTGCTTTTAAACAGCAGTGCGACCACCGTCAGCAATACCGAAACGGCTATCGAGTAACGGATGACCTGGCCGATTTCGGCGCTGATGCCACCCAGGTATTTGAGTATCAGGGCGGTAGCGACGGCTGCCGGCAACGCGCCCAGCGAGAGCAATTTGACGATATCCCAACGCACGGTGCCGCGCGAACGGTGAGCTACGGTACCGGCGACCTTGGTCACCGACGCAAACGCGAGGTCGGTACCAACAGCAACGCTGGGATGGATGCCGAACAGCAGGGTCAGCAAAGGCGTCATCAGCGAGCCGCCGCCGACACCAGTCAATCCCACCAATAATCCGACGGCAAAACCGCTCACTACATAAGAAACAGTCATATCACCTCGTACGAAACACCTCGAATCGTAATAAACTTCACATATATCTCCAACTACAGACTATTTATTTGCTTATATGCGTATTTGATATATGTAAATACGGCAAATATGTTTGTTTTGGCCGAGGCTGCATTATGTCGTTGTTTTTTAGTAATATGCCGGAGTGGTATTTTTGTTAATTATCCGGCCGTGCTGAACAGATTCTTATTTAAAGAAAAACCAAGGAAAATCCATGAATCTCCATCAGTTCCGTTTTGTCCGTGAGGCGGTGCGCCAGAATTACAACCTGACCGAGGCGGCCAAGGCGCTGTATACATCACAGCCGGGCGTCTCCAAGGCGATTATCGAGCTGGAGGAAGAACTGGGTGTTGATATTTTTACACGCCACGGAAAACGTATCCGCGGATTGACGGAGCCGGGGCGGGCGGTATTGAAATCGGTCGAACTGATCATGCAGGAAATCGATGGCCTGAAGCGTATCGGCAACGAATACGCGGCCCATGACAGTGGTAGCTTCACGATTGCCACCACGCACACGCAGGCGCGTTATGCGCTGCCTAAGGTGGTGCAGGCATTTACTTTGAAGTTTCCTAAGGTTCGCTTGTCTTTATTGCAGGGTAATCCGAGGCAGGTTGCCGATATGGTGCGTAATGACCAGGCCGATCTGGCGTTGGCGACTGAGGCTATTGTCAACGCCGACGGGCTGGTGACCTTGCCTTGTTATCAGTGGGAGCATGTGGTGGTGGTGCCGCCGGATCATCCGCTGTTGCAGTCGAAGGCGATCACGCTGGAAGAAATCGCTGCATTTCCGTTGATTACTTACGATAGTGCGTTTACCGGCCGGACCAAGATCGATCATGCGTTTTCTTTGCGTAACTTGAAACCGGATGTGTTGCTGGAGGCGATCGACGCTGATGTCATCAAGACTTATGTCGAGTTGGGGATGGGGGTGGGAATTATTGCTGGCATGGCGTTTGATGCGGAGCGGGATGTCGGTTTGCGTTCGATTCCGGTCGGGCATCTGTTTGGGACTAATATCTCGCGGGCGGCGGTTAAGCAGGGGGCTTATCTGCGCAGTTATGTGTATACCTTCATCGAGTTGCTGGCGCCGACCATGAATCGGAAATTGATTGAACAGGTGATGAGTGGTGAGAAGGATATGTATGAGTTGTAGTTCAAACGTTTGCTACTCCGTGGATGCATGCCGGGGGTAGCCCGGCGGCTACTCACTTTTATATGGACGCCTCCTATTTGCCAAGGTTTTTTGTGTACTGCCAAACAGATAAGGATGCAGTTTTATATCCGGCCTTGTTGCAGACTGAACTCTGCTGGCCTTGATGGAATCCGCTGGCCCACACCTAATTTCTTTGACGAGCTCTTGGCTCTAAAGTGAGTTCAGGTTTCGTGAGCCCCGGTCTGACCTGTTTACCATCGCACTCAATTACCTTGCGCAACCTTTCAACGTACTCATGTTGTAAAACTAATCAACTGCTGCTACGTAGCGCTCTATTCATGCAGCCTTGGTGCTGAC
>NZ_FOKF01000020.1 GCF_900111995.1 Collimonas sp. OK607 | reverse complement strand
ATTCGGCATGACTTGCTCGATGAGCCGGAAAGGTAACTGCTGGGACAATGCCCCTACGGAGAGCTGGTTTAACAGTTTCAAGAATGAACGCTACCATGGCCTGCGTTACGCTACGCATGCCGACATGAAGGCTGCCAGCTTCGAATACATCGAAGTCTTTTATAATCGCAAACGGCAGCATTCGACGCTTGGATATCGCTCACCAATCCAGCACCTCGAACAATGGGCCAGTGAGCAAAATCAGGAAAAGCGGGCTGCATAAAATCCACCTGATGGAAGACGAAATATCGAGGGAACCTCATAATCGCCATTCCCGTGGATCGGATTTGGATTTATCTGTTGCGGTTATTTGATGCGCTGCTTCTCCAATTTGCGCGCCAGCGTACGCCTGTGCATTCCCAGGCGCCGCGCGGTTTCAGAAATATTGAAACCGGTTTCCACCAGCACCTCGTGAATGCGCTCCCATTCGAGGGTCTTGATCGAGGTCGAACGATTGCTCAACTCAATCTCGCCAACCCCGGCTACATGGCCGAAAGCAGCCTCGATATCGTCGGTATTGGACGGTTTGGCCAGATATTGGCAAGCGCCAAGCTTGATGGCTTCTACCGCCGTGTTGATGCTGGCGAAGCCGGTCAGCACCACGATCAACATGGCGGGATCATGCTTATGCAGCATCTGGACGCAAGCTAATCCCGAAGTGCTGTCGTTCAATTTGAGATCGACTACTGCATAGCCCGGCGAATGCTGGCGCAGCAGCGCGGCGGCCTCGCCCAGATTCGTCGCCAGCAACACGGTGTAGTCGCGACGTTCGAATGAGCGGCCGAGCGTACGGGCGAAGGTAGCGTCGTCTTCGATGATCAACAATAGACGATCAGTCGCCATGCGGTGTTTCCTCTTCAAGGCTTATCGCTGCCAGAGGCAGGGTAAGCCGGACCAGCGCCCCGCCCTGCTGCCGATTGCGGGCCGTCACGGTGCCGCCCAGTTTGCGGGCGACATTGACGACGAAAAACAGGCCCAGGCCACTGCCGGGACGCCCTTTGCTCGACTGATAGGGTTTGCCTATCTGGGCCAGCATCGCGGGCGCAAAACCGGGGCCGGTGTCGGTCACCACCAGGGTCAGCGCATCGGCTTCCCGGGTCGCTTCCAGGCTTACCCATTGCGGCGATGCTTCGAGCGCATTGTCGAGTACGTTGCAGATCATCTGCTTGAGGGCGGAATCGAACGCCACGGGCATATCTTGCTCTATCCGGTTTTCATAGGCGAACGAAACAATCGGCCGGGTGGCGCACCACTCTTTGGCCAGATCGTTCAAAAAAGTGCTGATAGTGGTTTTCACGGACGATTCGCCACGCGCCTCGCCGGCCGACAGCAGGATGCCGCTGACGATACTCTTGCAGCGCTGCAGCTGGGCCTGCATTTCACCGATCTCTTCCAGCAATTCGCTATTCTTGCTGAATTCCGGCATGCGCCGCCAGTCGCCCAGGATTACGGACAAGGTGGCCAGCGGGGTGCCGAGTTCATGTGCCGCGCCCGAAGCCAGCAGACCCATGCGCACTATGTGGTCTTCCTCCGCCGCACGCTGGCGCAAATCGGCCAGTTGGGCATCCCCGGCCCGCAGGTTGCGGCCGATGCGGGTAATGAAGAACACCAGCAAAGACGCGTTCAGCACAAAGCAAATCAGCAAGCCCTCGACGTACAGGCTGGACAAGGCATTGCCGTGTTCGGGCGGCAGCGCCAAAGGGTCGGAAAACAGCGACAAACCGGCCAGGCAGGCGCTGGTGATGGCAACGATGATCCAGGTCGACCAGGTTTCCAGCAATACGGCGCTGAGAATCACTTGCAGCAGATAGAGGAAGGCGAAAGGATTGCTGGTTCCTCCGCTCAAAGACAGCTGTGCGGTCAGGATGCCGACGTCGACCAGCAGCGCCAGGAACAATTCGCCATTGCTAGCCACCCGCCGTTCATGCCAGCGCAGATGGCTGGCGATATTGAACGCTACCAGGCAGGCCAGCACCTTCAGCATATCCGGCAGCGGCAGCTGAATGCCGAAACCGAGAATGACGATAGCAATGGTCGTAATCTGTCCGACCACGGCGATCCAGCGCAGCTGGATCAATTGCAGCATATTCTTGTGACCGGCACTATTCTCAACACCGGCTGCCTCTGTCCAGCGATGTTTCAGGTCTTCTGTATTCGCAAGAATATCAATTTTACTTGCCATCTTCACTTTCACGGTCGTTACCATCGGCATTGGCGGCGCTGCGCCGCGAACGCCGCTCTTCGCGACCAACCCAAAAACAGGCGGCCGCCACCATCAAGGCAAGAGCATACCAAGTGAGAGCATAAACCAGATGATTATTGTGAAAGGCAATTACCGTTAAACCGCCGACTGGATACGCTTGTTCCTTAGAGCCGGCGGCGGCTTTAGTTGCGCCGGTTGCATCCGCATCAACGAAATAAGGTGCAGTCTCAGTCGGTTTCAGGCCGCGCGCCGCTGCGATGGCTTGCACATCGCGCGAAAACCAGCGGTCAGCGGCAGGATCATTGTGGCGCAGGAAGCCGCCGCCCGGCTCGCTCATGCGTAGGAGACCGGTCACTACCGCGACGTTGTTGTCCGTAGTGTCATGGGAATCGTTTTCCTTGGCGGGAATGAAACCGCGATTGACCAGCACCACGCTGCCGTCTGCGCTGCGGAGCGGTGTCAGCAGCCAGAAGCCGCTGCCAAGTTCGGTAACAGCCTGGACCCGCGCTGTGAGTGGATAGAGGAATGTGCCGGTGAGCCGGACGCGTCGATATTCATCGGCGTCGGCATTGATTTGCGGCCAGCGTTCGGGGCCGGGAGCGGCAACGGCTGGCGCGTGTACTCTTTGTTCGACCCGCTCGATGAGGTCGAGCTTCCATTGCAGGCGTTTGATCTGCCAGGTGCCTAGTGCGACAAAACCGGCAAACATCAGACCGCCACAGATGGCCAGCAACAGCAGCACGGTTCTGGAGCGGGAGAGAGGCCGGGGCGCAGCAGTTGCGGCGCCCTTGCCGTCCGTCACAGTGCCGTGCTGCGGCTGTTTCATTGCATTTTCATGTTTGGCATGTTGTGCATGTCTTCCATGCTGTGGGTGCCATGCGTGCTCGGCATGTTGGACATGTTCTGCATCGACTCCGGAACCACTTCCGTCGAGTCAGGCATCATGCCCGGCATCATGTTGTGGTTCAGGTGATACATCACCCACAACGAGCCGCTCAGCATGATGAACAGCAGCATGATCGTGAAGATCAGCGCCAGCATCGACCAGCCACCTTCGGATTTGGTGTTCATGTGCAGGAAGTACACCATATGCACAACGATCTGCACCGCAGCGAAGCCAAGCAGAACCAGTCCCATGGTGCTGGACTTGTCGATGACTTTACCCATCACCAGCCAGAAAGGAATGGCCGTCAGGATCAATGCCAGTATGAAACCGGTGGTGTAGCTTTTCAGGCTGCCGTGATCGGCGTGCGTGTGACCGTGATGGCCGTCGTGACCATGGCCGACTACGCGGGCCGGGTGTTCTTGATGTCCGCCGCTCATGGCAAAACTCCCATCAGATAGACAAAGGTGAAGACGCCGATCCAGACCACGTCCAGAAAGTGCCAGAACATGGACAGGCACATCAGGCGCCGGCCGTTCTCAGGGGTAAGTCCATGGCGCTTGACCTGGAACATCAGCGTGATCAGCCAGACGATGCCGAAGGTGACGTGCAAGCCGTGGGTTGCCACCAGGGCGAAGAACGATGTCAGGAAGCCGCTGCGTTGCGGTCCTGCGCCTTCATGGATCAGGTGGGCAAACTCATACAGTTCGAGGGCTATAAAGCAGGCGCCGAGGATGCCGGTAACCGCCAGCCAGGCCAAGGTAGCGCCTTGGCGTTTGCGCTGCATCTCCAGCATGGCGAAACCATAGGTAATCGACGACAGCAGCAGGAACGCCGTGTTGACTGCCACCAGCGGCAGGTCGAACAGCTCAGCGCCGGTCGGGCCGCCTGCATAGTTACGGCCGATGACAGCGTAAGTCGCAAACAGACAGGCGAAGACCAGGCAATCGCTCATCAGGTAAAGCCAGAAGCCGAGCAAGGTGCCGTTTTCCGGGTGATGCTCGCGCACGAAGAAGCGCTCGCTCAACGAACGGGAGTTAGCGTTAGCGCCCATGGCGCCGGCGGAAGTTTGTGTTATCTCAGACATGGCTACCCAGCAAGCGTGTGCGTTCACCCTCGGTGCGGACGACGTCGTCCGCCGGGATGTAGTAATCGCGGTTGTAGTTGAAGGTGTGGATGATTACGGCGGCCAGCATTGTCGCAAAGCCGAGGCCAGCCACCAGCCACATTTGCCAGATCAGGGCGAACCCGCAAGCCGCGGCAAGCCCGGCGATGATGATGCCGGCAGCGGTATTCTTCGGCATGTGGATGGGGGTAAAGCCATCTTGCGGCCGGGTGTATCCCTGGCTCTTCATGTCGTGCCAGGCGTCATTGTCGTACACCTTCGGTGTGAACGCGAAGTTGTAGTCTGGCGGCGGCGACGAAGTCGACCATTCCAGTGTGCGCCCACCCCATGGGTCACCGGTGGTATCGCGCAGCGCTTCACGATTACGATAACTGACGACCAGCTGCACCACGAACGAAGCGATGCCGAGGGCAATCAATACCGCGCCAAACGCTGCGATCTGGAACCAGATCTGCAATGACGGATCTTCGAAGTGGCCCAGGCGGCGTGTCACGCCCATCAGACCGAGCACATATAGCGGCATGAAGGCGAAGTAGAAACCGATGGTCCAGAACCAGAAGCTGCACTTGCCCCAGAAATCATCCAGCTTGTAGCCGAACGCTTTCGGGAACCAGAAATTGATACCAGCAAACATGCCGAACAGCACACCGCCGATGATCACATTATGGAAGTGAGCGATCAGGAACAGGCTGTTGTGCAAGACGAAGTCGGCTGGCGGCACCGCCAGCAGCACGCCGGTCATGCCACCGATGACGAAGGTGATCATGAAGCCGATAGTCCACAGCATTGGCACTTCGAAGCGGATGCGGCCGCGATACATGGTGAACAGCCAGTTGAAAATCTTGGCGCCGGTCGGGATCGAAATGATCATCGTCGTGATGCCGAAGAAGGAGTTGACGCTGGCGCCGGACCCCATGGTGAAGAAGTGATGCAGCCACACCAGGTAGGACAGGATGGTGATCACCACGGTGGCGTAGACCATCGAGGTATAACCGAACAGGCGTTTGCTGCTGAACGTCGAAACGATTTCCGAAAAAATACCGAACGCCGGCAGGATCAGGATGTAAACCTCCGGGTGGCCCCAGATCCAGATCAGGTTGACGTACATCATGGCGTTGCCGCCCATGTCATTGGTAAAGAAATTAGTGCCGACGACGCGATCCAGCGCCAACATGCCGAGCACCGCGGTCAATACCGGGAAAGCCGCCACGATCAGCACGTTGGTGCACAAGGCGGTCCAGGTGAATACCGGCATTTTCATCATGTTCATGCCTGGCGCGCGCATCTTGACGATGGTCACGATCAGGTTGACGCCGGATAGCAGCGTCCCTACCCCGGCAATCTGCAGCGCCCATATATAGTAGTCGACCCCCACATCCGGACTGGCAAGAATGCCCGACAGCGGCGGATAAGCCAGCCAGCCGGTACGCGCAAATTCACCAACGAACAAGGAAGCCATGACCAGGCCGCCACCAAAGGCTGTCATCCAGAAACTGAAGTTATTCAGGAATGGGAACGCAACGTCGCGCGCACCGATCTGCAGCGGCACAACGTAGTTCATCAGGCCGGTAACCAATGGCATAGCGACGAAGAAAATCATGATCACGCCGTGCGCGGTGAAAATCTGGTCGTAGTGATGCGGCGGCAGGAAGCCGGCCGAATCGCCGAAGGCGAACGCTTGCTGGGCGCGCATCATCAATGCATCGGCGAAACCGCGCAGCAGCATCACCAGGCCGAGTATGCAATACATGATACCGATCTTCTTGTGGTCGATACTGGTAAACCAGTCGCGCCATAAAGTGCCCCACAGGCGGAAATGGGTCAGCGCCCAAAGCACTGCAATACCGCCGATGGCTACCATGGCAAAGGTCGCCAGCAGGATCGGTTCGTGATAGGGAATCGCTTCCCAGGTGAGACGGCCGAAGATCAGCTTGGTCAGATCAATATTGTCTAGCATCGTTACTTTCCGGTGAAAAAGGGAAACGCGGCGCGCATCGTAAATCCAGTACATTCGGCAGCTGCTGCAGCGCCGCCGCAAGCAGAACCGAGCGCTGCCTGCTCATGTTGCAAGCATTTATTCATTGTGTTTCTTCATGCCATGGCCACCTTCGGTAGCCATCATTTTTTCCATGCACATCTGGCCTGGCTCGATGCAGCGATTGAGAATGGCGTGATACAGGCTCGGATCAACCGCGCCGTAGTAGCGCACGGGTTCCTTCTCGCTTGGCTTCTCGAGTTGCAGGTAATCGGCCCGATCCAGTTTGCGGCTTGCGGCCTTGGTGGTTTGAACCCAGTGCTCGAAATTCTCCGGTGTCATGCCGTGGAATTTGAACTTCATGTCCGAGAACCCGGCGCCGCTGTAGTTGGCAGAAAAACCATCGTACTCGCCCGGCCGGTTGATCACCGCGTTCAGGGAGGTCTGCATACCCGGCATGGCATAGATCTGGCCGGCCAGTGCGGGAATGAAGAAGGAATTCATAATGGCCGATGAGGTGATCTTGAAGCGGATCGGCATGTCGATCGGCGCCGCCAGTTCATTGACGGTGGCGATACCTTGTTCCGGATAGATGAACAGCCACTTCCAATCCAGCGCCACTACTTCTACCGTGAGCGTCTTGGTGTCTGCGGGAATCGGGCGATCCGCATCCAGGCGCGATATCGGCCGGTACGGGTCAAGAGTGTGGGTACTGATCCAGGTCAGCAGGCCGAGAGCGATGATGATGAGCAGCGGTGCGCCCCAGATCACCAGCTCCAGCTGGGTCGAGTGATCCCAGTCCGGTTCGTAACGTGCCGCAGTGTTATTTTTGCGGTAGCGCCAGGCGAACCATATAGTCAGCGCAATCACCGGAACGATGATCAGCAACATCAAAATGGTAGAGACAACGATGAGGCGGCCCTGCTGCGAGGCGATGTCGCCCGATGGATTCATCACCACAGTGTTGCAACCAGTCAACAAAATGAGGGGAAGGAGGAGCAATCCACGCCGAAATATGTGAGAAACCATAGGGGAAAAGTACCGTCAAAGCTATCAGATCGTGCTAATGTATCATTGACTGGTATGCGTTGGCGATTGGACGTTTTGTCCTACCCTTGCCAGTGTAGGGCTTCGTGAGTAATGAAGCTTAAAAGCTTAAAAGTTCCATTATTTGCAAGTGCTGCACTTCATCATCGGGAAGGGTTCGACACGGCCAGTTGGCGTGCCATTAATAGAAACCTAATAAGAGACAATATTATGATGACGAGCACCCATAGCCATAATGGCGAAGTTTCCGCTAATTTCTCGTCGCATTCGACCATCAGTGATGCGCAAAATGCCAAATCGGATCATTCAAAAATCGCCCCGGGCGAGATCGCTATCGGCGTAGTTATTGGCCGCGCATCTGAATATTTCGACTTTTTCGTCTATGCCATGGCCTCGGTGCTGGTGTTTCCCTCTGTTTTCTTCCCGTTCGAACAGCAACTGGAAGGCACGCTTTACTCCTTTGCGATTTTCTCCTTTGCCTTTCTGGCAAGGCCTTTCGGCACCGTGCTGTTCATGGCGATCCAACAACGGCTAGGGCGTGAGGTCAAATTGACTGCGGCGCTATTCATTCTGGGTATTTCCACGGCCGGCATCGCCTTCCTGCCGACTTTCCAACACCTCGGCTTCGCCTCGATCATCCTGCTGTCGCTGTTGCGCATCGGTCAGGGAATTGCATTGGGCGGCTCCTGGGATGGCCTGCCCTCGCTGCTGGCGCTGAATGCACCGCAAAACAAGCGCGGCTGGTACGCCATGCTGGGCCAGCTGGGTGCGCCGGTAGGTTTCATGATCGCCGGCGGCCTGTTCGCCTATCTGATATCGAACCTGACCACGGAAGACTTCCTCGACTGGGGCTGGCGCTATCCGTTTTACGTGGCGTTTGCTATCAACGTCGTAGCGCTGTTCGCCCGCTTGCGCCTGGTGTCGACGCCGGAATACGCCCATCTGCTCGATGAGCGTGAACTGGAACCGACCAATGCGCTTGAAATGACGCGTTCGCAAGGCCGCAATGTCATCATCGGCGCCCTGGCCGCCTTGGCCAGCTACGCACTGTTCCATCTGGTCACAGTGTTTCCGTTGTCATGGATCAGCTTGTATTCGATGCGCTCGGTGAGTGACTTCCTGATCATCCAGGTCATTGGCGCGGGGCTCATGGCGCTCGGCGTGATCGCCTCGGGCTTGATTGCCGACCGTTTCGGACGTCGCACCACCCTTGGCACCTGTGCTTTGCTGATCGCGGTGCTGAGCGCCTTTGTGCCGACCTTGATGAATGGCGGCGAGTTTGGTCAAAACGTATTCATCCTGCTGGGTTTCAGCTTGCTCGGACTTTCCTATGGCCAGGCTGCCGGCGCTGTCACCGCCAACTTCCCCGCGAAGTATCGCTATACCGGCGCCGCCCTCACCTCCGATCTGTCCTGGCTGGTGGGTGCGGGTTTTGCTCCGCTGGTGGCGCTTGGCCTTTCTGCGCATTTCGGCCTGGCTTATGTCAGCTTTTACCTGCTGTCAGGAGCGGCTTGCTCAATGGCTGCGCTCAGCCTTAATCGCGCTTTGGAAATCCGCGACTAGTCGACGATACATACGACATCAATCCAGCATCATGAAGCGGGCCGGTGCCTAGGCACTGGCCCGTCAAGGTTTCGACCGCCAACGGCCGAAATCAATGTCAACGCGTCGGCATTCGCAGTTGTCCAGCGCAATACCCCCCCCTTAGCATCAACGGCGATATTTCACATAGTACAAGTCTGGTGGGATTTGACGGGAACAGGACAGGACAACAACCGAATTATGACAAAGATATGATCAAGCGACCCACTTTGGCAGCACTGTCAAAGCGCCAAGAGCGAATACAACGATGCCGCCTAACTTGACAGTTAAGCGTAATTCGAACTTTTCAAACTTAGCGTCAATGCGCGCCTCCATTGCTTGCATATCTTTACGCACATCATCAATGTCACGCTTTACGTCGTCAACATCATGTTTGGTCGCAACATCAGCCACCTCATGCGATTCACGAACAGCATCAGAAAGTGCTTCGGCCTGCAAAAAAGGGACTCCTGCAGCCTCGAGCGTCTTTACGAATTTCAAGGTATCAAATGTCACGGTTGCCATGCTACCTCCTGTCCTGACGATTTTAACAGGCTACCTGACATGACCTGACGAAGTCTATAAGGCACTAACCTAACTTACACGGGGAATGGACACGCTGTCGTGGCCACCTGGAGTCTACGCACCGACCCGCTTCGGTTTCGACGGCAGGCCACCGAGATCGATGTGGCTCGAAGCAATCATCAGCGAATACCACGCTTTCGGCGCCGGTGAAGCATTTCGCTCGGCATCCCCGAGCAAACGAATATTGCGCTGAAAATCTCGAATCATCTCTTCCAGGCGGATCAGCGAAGCATCCGACAGCCTGACCATCTCAGCCCCCCAAGGCAGACCCGGCCGGACAGGGGTTGACTTGGCATGTTCAGCCATGATCCACTGAGCGACCTGATTGCGCATCGGACCATCCTTGCGCCATTCAACATCGCGCACGGTCAGCAGGCGCACCTCGTTACCTGGCAACAGATCAATCAGACGCAGCTTATCCAGCCGGGCCAGGTAACCGACCAATGCCGACTGTTCCAGGCCCTGTTCCCGCCAAAGCCCGTCACTGGATGGGCAGCATTGTGGCGCAACGTGGCACGGACGGCTTTGTCATCACGCCAGTGCATTTGCCGCACGGATTCGAGGATTTCGTCGACCTGGTGGTGCCGGAACTGCAAAAACGCGGAGAATTCCGGCTGGATTACCAAGGCGACACCCTGCGCAGTTATCTGCAAGGCTGACACGGCTTACAGTACAGTTCTGCTCGCATACTTCACTCAATTCACCTGCCTTGGGCAGGTGAATATCGCAAATTCCCCTCCTTTGGCACGAAATCCACGCGCGCTTCTAATCGCGTCAATTGTTGTCAATTTTTGAATAGTATTAGCAATTTTCATGGCTTTATCCATTAAAAACAAACCGGCATGATGTATCCACTGCCCGGCAAACTGATATCCAGGAGCACAAGGGTGGTTTAGGCAACATTCAACAACACTCAACCAACTTCAAGGAGCAGCAAATGAACAACCAAAAAGTAGCCATCGTTACCGGATCTTCACGTGGCATCGGTGCAGCAGTCGCACAACGCCTGGCCGACGACGGCTTTGCCGTGATCATCAACTATTCCGGTAGCGCAGCCGCCGCCGAAACGCTGGCCCGACAGCTAGTGCAACAAGGCGGCCAGGCATTGGCAGTACAAGCCGATGTCAGCGACCCGGCAGCGGTGCATGCCCTGTTTGATGCCGCAGAACGGGCGTTCGGCGGCATCGACGTGCTGGTCAACAATGCCGGCATCATGGTCAATGCACTCATCGGTGAAACCGATGACGCCAGTTTCGACCGCCAGATCGCCATCAACCTCAAAGGTAGTTTCAACACGCTGCGCGAAGCAGCCAAGCGGCTGCGCCACGGTGGCCGGATCATCAATTTTTCGTCAAGCGTAGTCGGTATGCTGCAACCAACTTATGGCGTGTACGCCGCCACCAAGGCAGCAGTGGAAGCCATGACCAGCGTTCTTGCCAAGGAACTGCGCGGCAAAAACATCACCGTCAACGCCGTAGCGCCAGGCCCGACTGCAACCGATCTGTTCCTCAACGGTAAACCGCAAGAACTGGTCGACCGCCTGTCCAGGCTTGCACCACTTGAGCGCCTGGGCCAGCCGCAGGACATCGCCGCTACTGTCGCCTTCCTGGCTGGCGCCGACGGCAGCTGGATCAACGGCCAGATCCTGCGCGCCAACGGCGGCATTATCTGATCGAGCAGAGCGCAATCAACAATTAGCAAATTCATTTTTCGATATCTACGAAAGGAATACATCATGAAGCAAGTCATCGTCATTACCGGCGCCTCCAGCGGTTTCGGCGCACTCGCCGCCCGTGCCCTTGCCCGCGCCGGCCACACTGTTTATGCCAGCATGCGTGAAACTCAGGGGCGCAACGCGCCGCAAGTCACCGAGGTTGCGCGTTATGCCGCAGAACACGGGGTAGATCTGCGCACCGTCGAGCTTGACGTCGCCGCCAATGATTCGGTCGATGCCGGCGTCGCGAGGATCATCGCCGACTGCGGTCGCCTTGATGTGGTGATCCACAACGCCGGCCACATGTCCTTTGGTCCGGCCGAAGCGTTTACGCCTGAACAATTTGCACAGCTTTACAACATCAACGTACTCAGCACGCAAAGAGTCAATCGCGCCGCCCTGCCGCAATTGCGCAAGCAAGGCAAGGGCTTGGTCATGTGGATATCCTCAAGCAGCGCGCGCGGCGGCACACCACCCTATCTGTCCCCGTACTTCGCGGCCAAGGCAGCCATGGATTCACTTGCGGTTTCCTATGCCGGGGAACTGGCGCGCTGGGGCATAGAAACCTCGATCATCGTGCCAGGTGCGTTCACCAAGGGCACCAACCACTTCGCCCATTCCGGCGCACCGGCCGACCAGGCCCGTGCCGCTGAATATGACGATGGCCCATACGCCGGCGTGCCGCAGCAGGCGCTGCAAGGATTGGCAGCGCTGGAGCCGGCTGATGCTGATGTGGCTACGGTTGCCGATGCCATTGTCGAAGTGATCGGCATGCCCTTTGGCAGCCGCCCGTTCAGGACCCATATCGATCCCTCGCAAGATGGTTGCGAGATCGTCAACGGCGTCGCGGATCGGGTGCGCAGTGAGATGTTCCGTCGTATCGGACTGGACGATTTATTGCATCCGAAAATTAACGTGGGAGTAAACGCGCAGGCAAACGCATAGGTGAACCCACAAGCGGCACATTGCGCTCTACATACGCCACAAGCTTCGTCACGCTCGTGGCGATATCTTCGCCGGCCGCGTCGATAGCGAGTTCAGGAGTATCCCACTTCCGTCAGCACCTGTTCAAGCGCCATGGCTATCGAGGATTTGCCTGACGCAGATAATCCCGTCAGCCACATGACCGCTCCGCGGTGGCCATAATGCGCCGCACGTTGCGATGCATTCAAGGCATGCGGTACCGCAGCCAGAGGGATTTGCAGAAGACCACAAAAAATCTCGTGGGCTTACAGATCTGCAGTCCGCACAGGCAATGTATGCCCGCCTTGAACAACTACGGATAATCAAGATGGAAATGGCTCACGCCATGCCGGCAATTCGTTGAGTCGCTCATGCCAGCGCCGGACTGCGGGGAAATCGGCCAGCGGCAAGTGCGCCTTGTCGGCATAAGGCAAAGTGATAGCCACCGCGAAATCAGCAACAGTCAAGCTGTCGCCTACCAGAAATTTCCGATCGCTCAGATGGGTATTGAGTACACCGGCATAGGTCCTGAAATATTTCGTAGCTTCCTCCAGCTCGGCTGCGTCAGCTGGGGGGATGCCAAAGAGAGGTTTGATGATGTATTCAAAATACAGCACGGAAGCGTGGCGAGTGAAATGCTGGTCATTCCAGCCGAGCCAGCGTATGACATCGATCTGACGTCCATCGTGGGGCCACAAGTCGGCCTTCGCTACATCCGACAAATAACACATAATAGCGTTAGACTCCCACAGCGTCTTATCCCCATCTTGCAGCACAGGGACTTTGCCGTTCGGATTCATGGCCAGGAATTCCGGTGTCTTGTTTTCTCTTTTACCAAGGTCGACGCGGACAAACTCCACCGGCAATTGCAAATAACGGGCGACTGCACAGGCTTTTCTCGGGTTCAGGGTTTCACAATAGAACAGCTTCATATACGTCTCCTTGATAGCGATTAGCTAAGTAGAATGGTGGACGACGGCCCGCGGTACAGTGATCGGCCAGCCTCGCTTTAAATACACTTACATTACGTAGTCGAACCATAGACATCGTAATCGACAGCTATCAAATTTTTATTTCCAGACGCCTGCATCTTAGCGGCCCGAGAAAGCACTCAAATCCCATGTTTGTGGCAAATACAATGTCCCCAGCGATACAGGTGCATATTGTGCAGCAGATCCTTGGTCGCCGTCGGCACGCCGCTAAGCAGTATCTCCTTGGCGGTCAGGCCGAACACCGCCAGGCTGATCGAAGGCGCCAGCGAAACCACTGCATGCCAGGTTCGCTTCGGTATGAATAAAGCATCGCCCTCTTCTACTCGCGCATACAGCCCTTTGGCTTGTTCCAGCGCGCGCAGCTGTTCCGGGTGCTGGTCGAAACGTGCGATGTTGATCGTGCTCAAAGTGGCGCCCCAGTCGTATTTTTTTGACGGCTTCATGAACGCTTCTTCCGACGGCGGGAACATGACAAATTCCTTGACGCCACGCGCCTGGCAAAACCAGTTATTGGGAACGTCGCGGTGCAATCCGGTGTGGGTGTTAGCCGGCCCCATGAATACCGATTCCCAGGTCCAGCGCCATCCGGGCCACAAGCTGCGAATATCGAAATCGCTACGCAGCTGCGGAAAATCTTCCAGGATGCTCCACTGCGCCAGGTAATTACGATGCGGCGTAAACGACTGCATGTGGGCCCAGTTGAGAAGAAACTCCTCGCCTGGCTGCAATTGCCGGCGACGTTGGTTCGGCAGCAAGCCAACCTCTTCGCTGACCGGCTGTGTCGCCAGTGCGGCCAGCTCTAGCAGATACGGCGCAATCGGCAGCAACGGGCGTTCCTGCGTTTCGCCCTGCTCCACCAGGCCGTTCTGGAATTTACGGGTCGGTTCCGAGCCGTCCTTATTGCGCAGCTGAGCCATCTTTTCGAACGTCCAGTTCTGCTGTGCCGGCCAGTTTCGTAATGCACCTTTTACCAGCAAAGGGCTGGTCCGAGGACCGAAGCCGCCAACCTGTTCCAGCTGCAACGCATCAATTTCTTCAACTTGTGTGAATGAGGGACCTGGTATCTGTTTCATATCTTTGTTGTGTACGGCATTCGCCGCTTAAAAACGTTACCATAAAACGTTGCCATACCTCAATTGTAATTGACTACGACAAACTGCCAGCGACAAATCTCATGAGTTGTCAGGCGCATCGCCGAAGCGCAGAAATTCCGGTTCCGGCGATGGCATGATGGATCACTTATCGTGACTGTTTGGCCGCGAGGATATCGATTCGTTCGATAGCCGGTGGCTGCGAGAGTAGTTCCGCTGCCCTTGCCATCAAGGCCGCGGCGACTCGCCCCGTGAGATGCGCTTGCCGCCCGGCGTCATCTGGAAAGGTGTCGAAAATGCCATACGATAGTGGCCCCAGTTTGATGGCATACCAGGTAGTCGTTGCCGGCTCCTGTTGTACAACTGCCAAACCGTCGCGAAGGAAAGCCTCGACATCCATCTCTTTGCCCGGCTTGACTTCCAGTCGAACGAATAAACCTACCTTAACCATGATCGATCTCCTTTTGAGATACAAAAATGTCCGGCAAATTTATGGGTTACAAGATCGATTCGTCGGACATGTCTTCCCTGCGGATGTTCAGTCTAGCCACGCGACGGCACAATGCAATGTCAACGCTGTCAGACCCGCACCAGCAATTTACCTATGTTCTTTCCCTCAAAAAGACTGTTCAGCGCCTCTGGCAGTTGCTCGAAGCCATCCATATACGTCTCCTGGAACACGATCTCGCCGTTTTTCACCCACGGCGCCACGATAGCCAGCATCTCATCCATCCGATTGGTGAAATCACGCGCAAGGATGCCCTGGATGGTTGCCCGTTGAAATAGCATGTGCTGCAAAAAGCGCGGCCCCAGATCAGGCGTATCCAGCCCACCGTCGTACTGGCTGATCGCGCCGCAGATGATGATGCGGGCACGCCGCTTGATCAGTGGAATGACGGCGTCGGTAATCACCCCGCCCACATTATCAAAGTAAATATCGACGCCACCGGTAGCCGCTTGAATTGCCGCGCTCAGCGCTGCCGGCGTGGTATGTGCGCGATAGTCGACCGCGCCATCGAGCTTCAGCGTCTCGGTAAGGAATTTGCATTTTTCAGGGCCGCCGGCGATACCGATAACCCGGCATCCTGCCCGCTTGCCGAACTGCGCAACCAACGAGCCGACCGCACCGGCAGCTCCCGACACCAGCAAGGTATCGCCAGGACGTGGGCGGCCGGCTTCGGTCAGGCCGAACCAGGCTGTCCGCCCCGGCATGCCAAGCACGCCCAGCGCAGTCGATACCGGTGCAGCACCCGGATCAAGTTTGGTCAGCTCGCTGTGATGGCAGCGGGCGTAGAGTTGCCAGCCACTGTAAGCCGAGACCCAATCGCCCGGCTGAAACAGAGGACTGGCGGAAGCTACCACCTCGCCCACCACACCGGCGCGCTGGACGATGCCCAGCGGATGCGGCACGTCGTAGGTATTGCGCTCGTGCTGCTGGATACGGATATACGGATCGACGCTGACGATCCGGGCTCGCAGGATCACTTCGTTAGCGGACAGATTGCCGTCAAGTTCGGTTTCACGCAGTTCGTAGTGTTCGTTGCTGACACGTCCTTCCGGACGTCTGACGTAAAACCATTGCCGATTCTGGTAGATGTTTTGCATGTTAGAAGCTCAGTTGCCTTTTGGACTGCCAGTGTAGCCAAATTGTGATGACTGCGTCGAACTGGCTCATACCCGCGCGTTGCATTTAAGATAATATTCTCACAAAGAACCTGGTAGTTATTGCTCATCAGCATGCTCTGAAATTTTTACAATCCGGACCTGCCGCCGTGGTGTATAACTAATAGATATCATGACGTGCGTGAAGAGTTGGAGCCGGCGAGTGTGGTGCTCGCCCGGAAATCATCATGAGGGGAATGCTATGCCAAAGTACGTAATTGAGCGTGAAATTCCAGGGGCCGGGAAATTATCATCGCAAGAACTCCGAGCCATTTCGCAGAAGTCGTGCAGCGTGCTAAACACGATGGGACCACAGATTCAGTGGCTCCAAAGTTATGTTACCGGCGACAAGGTCTACTGCGTCTACATCGCGCCAAATGAAGAGCTGATTCGGGAACATGCACAGCAAGGGGGCTTCCCTGCAAACCGTGTCTCCGAAGTCACCACGATAATTGACCCGACTACGGCAGAGTAGTACCGCCCAATAAGGCGTTCCACCGATGTCCCTTCTTCGGCTTCGCTCCGGCGGGGCCGGGGCCGAGCCTGCGCGTTAGCGTGCCTGATACCCGGAAACATCACAAACTTCACAAACGCGGCACGACACCGGCGCGGCGTTGTATCCTCTCAGCATGGATTCCCTGATCGCCGCCTCCGCGCGGGCCCTCGCCGCTGGCGATGCGCTCGGCGCCCTCAAACGAGTCGCCCTGCGCGACGATCCGCCTGCGTTGGCCTTGCGCGGCATTGCCATGGCCCAGCTCGGCGAACATCCGCGCGCCCGCGAACTTCTTCGACGCGCCGCCCGTGGCTTCGGCGCCCACGAAGAGCTGGCGCGCGCGCGCTGTGTCGTCGCCGAGGCTGAAGTGGCGCTGGCCGTGCGTGATCTCAACAGTTCACCACGCTCTTTGGCGGCGGCCTTGGCCACGCTGGAGGCGCACGCTGACCATGCCAACGCGCTGCAGGCACGGTTGATCGCGGCGCGCAGGCTTTTGCTGCTTGGCCGACTCGACCAGGCCGAAGCGGTATTGGCACTACTCAATACACATGGCCTGCCGCCTTCGCTGGCGGCGGTGGCCGAACTGGCAGCGGCGGAGCTGGCGTTGCGCTCGCTGCGTATCGAACTTGCACGGACCGCGCTCGCCCGTGCGCAAGAGGCAGCCGGTCGCGCACGTGTACCAGCGCTCCTGGCCGAAGTGGCGGAGGCACAGAGCGCGCTCGATCGCCCTGCCGCCCGGCGCCTCTTTGCCGGCGGTGAACAGGTGCTGCGTCTCGACGAGGTCGCAACGCTCCTGGCCTCCGACACGTTGGTAGTCGACGCTTGCCGTCGCGGCTTGGGCGTCGGCGCCGCGTGGCGGCCGCTGGCGCGCCGGCCGGTACTGTTCGCTTTGGCGCGCGCACTCGCCGAGGCGTGGCCTGGCGATGTCGATCGGGAAGCCTTGATCGCGTGTGCGTTTCACACCCGCCTCCCCAACGAGTCGCATCGGGCGCGGCTACGGGTCGAGATCGGCCGCCTGCGCGCGCTCGTCACGGAGCTGGCGCATATCGACGCCACTGCCCGAGGTTTCGTCCTCAGGCCGCACGGCGAGCGTGCTGTTGCCGTGCTGGCGCCACCCGTCGACGGCGATCAGGCATCGCTGGCGGCGTTGCTTGCCGATGGCGCGGCCTGGTCGACCTCGGCCCTTGCACTGGCCCTGGGGGCAAGTCAGCGCACCGTCCAGCGCGCGCTGGTCGAACTTGAGGCCGCCGGACGGGTACGTTCGATCGGGCAGGCGCGGACGCGTCGCTGGCTGTCGCCGCCGCTGGCAGGATTCACGACAATCTTGTTACTCCCAGCTTCACTCCAGATGGAATAGAGTTCACTTACGGCGCCAATCCGAAGCGCGCCACAAGGAGCCCGCAATGACCAGCAAGACCAGTAACGCTAGCAACCCCGGCAACACTAGCAAAGACAAACCCCAGGCAACAACGCGCACAGCCGAGATCGTGCGCGAATATGGCCCCTTCCCGGGCGTCGACAGTGTGGCCGGCGTGACGCACGACGGCCAACGCGTCTGGGCCGCCACCGGGGCCAGGCTGATCGCCTTCGATCCCGCCAGCGGCGAGCCCACGCGCACACTCGAGTGCCCCTGCGACGCCGGCACCGCCTTCGACGGCACCTACCTTTACCAGATCGCCGAGAAGCGCATCGACAAGATCGATCCCGCCAACGGCAACGTACTGGCATCCATCCCCGCGCCCGGCCACGGCAACGACTCGGGGCTCACCTGGGCCGAGGGCAGTCTCTGGGTGGGCCAGCACCGCGACCGCAAGATCCACCAGATCGATCCGGCGACCGGCACAATCATCCGCACCATCGAGTCCAACCGTTTCGTCACCGGTGTGACCTGGGTCGACGGCGAGCTGTGGCACGGAACATGGGAAGGCGACGAGAGCGAAATACGCCACATCGATCCGGACAGCGGTGCTGTACTCGATCGACTGGAGATGCCGCCGGGCACATTCGTCAGCGGACTCGAGTCCGATGGCGCAGATCTCTTTTACTGTGGCGGCGGCGGGAGTGGAAAAGTTCGCGCCGTAAGACGCCCGAAAACGGTCAGATCCTGATCGCTGATCGTATACCGCCCGGCCACCAGCGCGGCTGGACCGGCGCATTGAAAAATCCAGAACGGCTCTTCGAGCCAAGGAGAACATCATGAATACCTCCGTTGCCAAAACACGTCCCTTGCCCTTGAACCACCCCGTCGTCTCCAGCGATCGCTGGCTGAGCGCGCGCAAGACCTTGCTGGCGCGCGAAAAGGAACTGACGCACCTGCATGACCAGATTGCCCGCGAACGCCGCGAACTACCGTGGGAACGCGTCGAGAAGAACTACGTTTTCGACACACCCGAAGGCCGGCGCACGCTCTCCGAGCTGTTCGAAGGCCGCCGCCAGCTGCTGGTGCAGCACTTCATGTTCGGCCCGGGATGGGAGCAAGGTTGCCCGAGCTGCTCTTTCATGGCGGACCACAGCGACGGCATGAACGTACACCTGGCGCATCGCGACATTACGCTGGTGGCCATTTCGCACGCACCGCTGGTCGATATCGAACGTTTTCGCCAACGCATGGGCTGGCAGTTCGGGTGGGTGTCTTCGCATGACAGCGATTTCAACCAGGATTTCCACGTCAGCTTCACGCCGGAAGAAATGGCCAAGGGCGAGGTCTACTACAACTACGGCATGCAGTCCTTCCCTGCAGAAGAGGCGCCCGGTATCAGCGTGTTCTACAAGGATGACGCGGGCGAGATCTTCCACACTTACTCGACCTACGGCCGTGGCGTGGAGGTCATGATAGGCGCATACAACCTGATAGACCTCACGCCCAAGGGTCGCGACGAGAACGACGTGCCCAACAAAATGGAATGGGTGCGCCACCACGACCGCTACGATACGGACTCGATCGGGAAGCCGGCATCGACAGCTGGTTCATGCTGCGATGCGCACGTCTGAAGCGCGGACTACCTGAGCGCGGAGCACATCATGTTGAGCCTTTGGCCATGGCTGGCGGTGGCAGGGATCGGCGCCCTTCACGGGTTGAATCCTGCAACCGGCTGGATGTTTGCCGCCGCCTGGGGCGTCCGGTCGCGCGATCGGTCGCGGGCGCTGCGAGCCTTGGTGCCGATCGGGATCGGGCACGCTGCGTCGGTCTTGCTAGTGGCCGCCGCAGTAGCGCTTGGCCTGACGATGGATCGCATCGTGTTTCAGGCCTTGGCGGGCGTGTTGCTTATCGTCGTGGTGGTGTATCACCTGTCGGGCCGCAAAGACAAGCGGTCTCGGACGCCGGCAGGCCATGCCGGGCTGGCGCTCTGGTCTTTCATGATGTCCACCGGACACGGCGCCGGATTGATGCTGGTGCCGGCGCTTATCCCGATTTGCATGGGAGACGCGCCAGCCCGCGACATCACGGCATCCGGCTCGCTGACGCTGGCACTCGCAGCCGTGGGCGTTCATACAGCGGCGATGCTCGTAGTTACCGGCGCGATCGCCTCGGGGGTTTGTCGCGGCTTCGACGGCGGTGCCCGCTTGCTTCAAATCCTCAGGCGGAAGCCTCCTGCGGTGCCTCGCTGAACAACACTTTACCCCATGGAAAAGCCGCATGGTACGTCTGTTCGAATGCCTCGATCTGCGGCAGCAGCTGCATCGTCGCGCCCACCATATCGAGCCCTTCAACGATCATCTTTTTATGTCGCGCACCAAGCACAAAGCCGAATACATGCGAGGCGCAGCGGATCTCCATCTTTTCCAGATCGATATCCAGGCGTTTATCGATTGCCAGGTCTTGCAGCAGCAGTGCGATTTTTTCTGGTTCCAGCACGATCAATAGCAAACGATTATTCAGGGCATTGCTGAAGAATATTTCGCCGAAACTGGGTGCAATGACCGCCCCGACGCCCAATTGCTGCAACCCCCATACCGCATGTTCGCGACTGGAGCCACAACCGAAATTAGGGCCGCCGATGAGAATGTTTGCATTCTTGTATTCAGCGCGATTCAGTACAAAATCAGGTTTTGGCCGACCATCAGGATCAAACCGCAAGTCAAACAGGACACCCTTGTCCAGCCCTTCCCTGGTGATGATTCTCAGGAATTGCTTGGGCATGATCTGATCGGTATCCAGGTTGTCGATCAGCAGCGGCGCTGCGATGCCGGTTATGTGTGTCATGCGGGTCTTGTCATCCATGCAGATTCTCCAGTGTGCGGCTATCGCTGATGCATCCGCTTATCGCAGCTGCCGCGGCCATGGCGGGACTCATCAAATGGGTGCGCCCGCCTCTGCCTTGGCGCCCTTCGAAATTGCGGTTGGTGGTTGAAGCACAGCGTTCGCCTGGCGCCAGGACATCGTCATTCATCGCCAGGCACATGGAGCATCCAGGCTGGCGCCATTCAAAACCGGCGTCGGTGAAAATTTTCGCCAAACCTTCCTGTTCGGCCTGCCGCCGCACCTCCCCGGAGCCGGGAACTACCATCGCCCTGACCGTTCGCGCGACATGACGGCCGTTGATCATCGACGCCGCGATACGCAGATCCTCGATGCGGCCATTGGTACACGATCCTATGAAAACCCGGTCGATCGGCAAGCCAAGCAAAGTCTCTCCGGCGGTCAGCCCCATATATTGCAAGGCTTGCGAAATAGTGGTGCTGGCATGCTCATCGGCTGCCGATGCGGGATCTGGGATCATTGCGGTGACTGCCATCGCCTGATCGGGGCTGGTGCCCCAGGTCACGAACGGGGCGACTTCCGAGGCCGAGAACACATGTTCGACATCAAAGACTGCATCGGCGTCGGAATAGAGCTCCCTCCAATCCCCGAGCGCTTGCTTGAATTCTTCCGGATCCAGATTGCCTGCACGCTGCCTGATATAGTCGAAAGTGATTTGATCAGGCTGGATCAACGCCGCCCTGGCTCCCGCCTCCACCGCCATATTGCATAAAGTCATCCGCGCCTCGGCCGACAACGTTGCAATCGTCGAACCCGAAAATTCCACCGCATACCCGCGCGCGCCCTGTGCGCCTATGCGGGCGATGATCAGCAAGATCAGGTCCTTGACCGAGGTACCGGCGGGAAGCACACCGTCGACCTTGATATGCATGTCTTGCGCCAGCCGGTAAACCAGCGTCTGCGTGGCCAAGATGTGTTCCACCTCAGAGGTGCCGACGCCAAATCCCAAGGCGCCCAGCGCGCCATACGTGGTAGTGTGGCTATCCCCGCACAGCACCACCATGCCCGGACGGATCCAGCCATGCTCGGGCGCAATGATGTGTTCGATGCCTTGCTGTTCGTGGTTGGTATCGAACAGTTTGATGCCGAAATCGCTGCAATTGCGCTTCAGGTTGCTCGCCTGTAGCGCCGACGCGGGATCGATAATCACACGGCTGGCGACGCTGACCGGATGGGTCGGGATTATGTGCGAGACTACTGCCAACTGTTGTTGCGGCCGCAAGACTTTACGATTCTTCTCGCGCAGGCCGCTGAATGCTTGCGGGCTCGTGTATTCGTTCATGATATGCAGGTCGACGTACAACAGCACATGCTGTTCATCGAGCCGGGTGACGGTGTGCGAATCCACCAGTTTCCTGTAAAGCGTACGCTGCAAGACATTGCTATCCATGGTGTGCCTCGCCCGCTCAGACTGTGAAAAATGGAACAACTTCAGCCAGCAAGGCATCCGGCGCTTCCTCGGGGATGTAGTGGCCGCAGGCCAGCGCCTTGCCGCTTAGCTTGCCGGCCAGATGCTGCCATTCTTGCAGTGGCTTAAAACACTTTTCGATGACGCCCTGCGCACCCCACAGAACCAGGGTTTCGCACTGTATCTTGCGGCCCGCTGCCAGATCCTGGCGTTCATGTTCCAGATCGATGCCGGCGCTGGCGCGATAGTCCTCGCAGATGCCGTGGACGGTGGCCGGATCGCTGAGGCAACGCAGATACTCGGCGTAGGCTTGCTGCGTGAACGGTGCCAGGCCGGCACTGCGGCCGCCTATCGTATGCTTCAGGTATTCCTCGGGATGCGAGCCGATCAGCAGTTCGGGGAAAGGCGCCGGCCGGATCAGGAAGAACCAATGGAAATAGGCGGTGGCGAATGCCATGTCGGTCTGTTCGTACATGGCCAATGTCGGTGCGATATCCAGCAATACCAGCTTGCTCACCGCATGCGGATGATCAAGCGCCATGCGATAGGCGACCCGGCCTCCGCGGTCATGCCCCATCAACAGGAATTGCGGAAAACCTAATTGCGCCATCAGGTCGATCTGATCCTGGCCCATGCTTCGTTTGGAATAATTGCTATGGTCCGGCAGTCCCGCCGGTTTGCCGCTGTCGCCGTAGCCACGCAGGTCTGCCGCAATAACAGTGAAGCGGCTGGCCAGCTGCAGCGCCACCTTATGCCATATCACATGCGTTTGCGGATGCCCGTGCAGTAACAACAGTGCCGGGCCACTGCCGCCGCGGATGTAATTGATCTGTGTGCCGTTGACGTCCGCCATGCCGTGTTCGAATCCAGAAAACATTTGTCGACCTCTCGCTTTTTTGCTTACAGCGATTGTATAACCGGCTTCAGAATTTATAATTCATTAGAATTAACTCTATTATTTCTTTAAAGTTAAGAATGAATACGATCTCGGATCTCTCTTTTTTTGCCATCCTGGTCAAAGCCGGCAGTCTGGCGGCGTTGGCGCGCGAACTCGGCGTTACGCCGCCGGCGGTTACCAAGAGACTGGCGAATATAGAACAGCGATTGGGCGTGCGTTTGCTGAATCGGACTACCCGAAGCATGAGCGTCACTCATGAGGGAGAGATATACCTGGCCGATGGCACGCGTATCCTGGCCGAAATCGAAGCGCTGGAACGTACCGTCAGTAACAGCAGGGCAATACCGAAAGGACTGCTGCGCATCAACGCCAGTTTCGGCTTCGGACGCAAACATATCGGCCCGGCCGTTTCGGCATTCAGCAAGCGCTATCCGGAAGTAGAAGTTCAATTGCAGCTTTCCGACCGCCCCTTGAACCTGGCCGACCAGGCCTTCGATATCGGCATCAGGATTGGCGAAATGCCGGATGCCCGCATCATTGCGCGCAAGATCGCCTCCAATCGACGCTTGTTATGCGCGGCGCCAGCCTATCTGATTCAACATGCAGCTCCGCCTTCTCCACGTGACCTTCAAAAACACGCTTGCATCGTGTTGCGGGAAAACGATGCCGCTTACGGCAGCTGGCATTTAAGCAAAGGCAAGCGCCACGAGACCGTCAAGGTACGTGGCACGCTTAGCACTAACGATGGCGAGACTGCGCTGGAATGGGCGCTTGCGGGACACGGCATATTGATGCGCTCGGAGTGGGATGTGGCGCCGTATATCCGATCCGGACGGCTGCGCCAGGTGCTGGACGACTGGACGCTGCCGTCGTCCGATATTTTTGCAGTCTATCCCGAGCGCCTGAACCTGTCTGCCAAGGTCACCGCGTTTGTCGATTTCCTTGCGCAACGCTTCAAATCCCATCTGGCTCAATCGAGAGATTCGGAAAACTCCTGGTGATCGTCAGGAAGGCAATTCCAGCCGCCCGAACTCGCCACCCTGATATGCCTGGAGACGATCATTCATTTGCTCCCGCGTATTCATCACAAACGGGCCATGCTTGACCAGCGGTTCGTTGAGAGCCGGGCCGGACAGGATTACAAAATGTGCAGAGCCGGCTGCCGTCAGCCTGAGCGTTGCCGCTCCGCCGACGCCTGCCGCGCTCGCCTCCGCCAACACCTGGCGCGTGGCATCGCTGTCCGCGCTCAGGGTTAACCGGCCTTGCACGGCATAGACCATGGCGTTCCAGCCGGCCGGCACGACATGTTCAAAGACCGCGCCAGTTTCCAGAAAACCATCCAGCAGCGTGAACGGTTCCGGCAGGACCGCCGGCGAAACCACTCCCTGCGATTCTCCCGCCACCACCCTGACCCGCACGCCGGCAGAGTGGATTTCGGGTATGTCGACGCTATCCACATGCACCGCATACGGATCGATAAGCTTCTTGCCGGCAGGTAGATTGACGAAAATCTGCAAGGCATGCACATGCGGATTCTCGCCTTCCGGCTGCTCGGTATGCACCGCCCCACGGCCGGCAACGAACCAGTGCAGGTCACCCGGGTGAATCGGCCCCTGGTTGCCGAGCGAATCGTAATTCACGTGCGGACTGGTGGAGTCCTCAAACATATAGGTCACCGCCGATATGCCCGCGTGCGGATGCGGATCGAAGGTTGGCGCGGTCATGTGGAAGTGGTCCAGCATGACGACCGGATCAACCAAGCCGTGGAACTCGTTTTCTGCAAAATGTTTGACATGGAAACCATGGCCGATTTCCATGCCATGGCCGACGACGATTTCCGAGATACGCAATGTATTGTTCATGCAAAGCCCTTTGAAAGTAGAAAACTGGCTTGACCTGTTTCTTCGTGGGTGACGGGTTCAAATACCAGATTTGGATGAGATGGATTATGTTCTTGCGACGATCATAGATAAAGGTGCAAAATAACAACTTATCGTTTCATCAGCAGAACGATAAATTTGAACGATGGCGCAATCGACAGCTATATCCCAATGAACCCTCTATCTATCGACCTGAACGACCTCTACCTGTTTGTCCAGGTAGTGGAGCGACACGGCTTTACAGCGGCAGGAGATGCTCTCGGCATTCCGAAATCCCGTATCTCGCGCCGCATCGCACAATTGGAGACGCGGCTAGGCTCACGGCTGCTGCAGCGCACTTCCCGCCGCATGAGCCTGACCGACGCCGGCCAGGAGCTCTATCGGCATTGCGTGGCGATGGTTGCGGAAGCGCATGCCGGCGAAGATGCGGTACGCAAGCGGCTCGACCAGCCAACCGGCGTTGTGCGGGTCAGCCTGCCGGTAGCCATCGCCGACATCGTGCTGGCGCAGTTGCTGCCGCGCTTCATGCAGACCTATCCCAAGGTGTAGCTGATGGTCCAGGCAAGCAATCGCAGCGTCGATCTGATAGAGGAAAATATCGATGTGGTGGTACGTGGTCTCGGCATCGGACAGGAATCGTCGAGCCTGATCCAGGCCAACCTCTGTTCGGTACGCTGGGCGCTGGTGGTGAGCCCGTCTTACCTGACGCAGGCCGGCCCGATCGACAACCTGGAGAGCCTCGCCAAGGCAGATGCCCTGTTTTACGGATCGATCAACGAAACCGAAGCCGCATGGCGCCTGCTGGGACAGAATGATGCACGTCACCACATACCGGTCAGCAGACTCAGATTGCAAACCGATAACTTAGCTATGCTTAAGGAAGCAACCCTGGCCGGCATGGGCGTAGCCGGGTTGCCGTTGTATGCCTGCACCGCCGAACTGGCAGCGGGCAGGTTGAAAGTGGTGCTGCCGGAATGGCGGCCGAGGGCCGGCCACCTGGTGGTGCTGTTTCCGTCACGCCGCGGCCTGGCGCTGGCGGTTCGGGCGTTTGTGGATTTTCTGAAATCGGAATTGCCTGGCTTGCTGGAGTTCAAATGATCGCATGCGCCATCATTTGCAGTCTTGAATGCAATCGTCACCCGCATCTGACGCATTCCACCAGCCGCCTCCCAATGCTTGCAACAATGCGGCCGTGTCGGTAAATCGCGCCGCTTGCGCAACCGTCCGGTCCAGGTCGGTTTGCATCCGCTGGCGCTGAGCATCCAGCAAACTGAGATGGCTGACGCCGCCGGCCTGATACTGGCGCTGTGTGAAAGTCAAACTGTCCTCCGCGTTCACGGCTGCCTGTGTCCTTGCCTGCAAGGCCCGGGCGTCGTTCTCCAGGGCCCGCAAGGAATCCGCCACCTGCTGCAACGCCTGCAATACTGTCTGCTGATAACCTGCTGCTGCGGCATCGTAGGCGGCAATCGCCGAGCGCTTTTTAGCGCGCAGTTCGCCGCCATGGAACAACGGCTGCATCAATTTGATGCCGATGCTCCAGACATTCAGGCTATTGGCAATCTCGGAAATACGCGTCTGCTCCGCCCCCACGCTGCCGGATATGGTGAGTCGCGGATAGAGATTGGCCGTGGCCACCCCGACCTGTGCGCTGGCCTGATGCAGCGTCGCTTCCGCCGCCCGGATGTCGGGGCGCTGGCGCGCCAGTGCCGAGGGCAAGCTCAACGGCAAGGTAGCCGGCAGCGTCAGCGTATTCAAATCCAGCGGCTGCAAATCGACCTGGGCCGGTGCTTTACCCAGGTAAACCGCCAGCTGATGGCTGACCTGCGCCAGTTGCTGCCTGAGGGCAGGTAACGCAGCCTCGCTCTGCGCCACCAACGTGCGCTGGTTTTTCAGATCCCGCCGGGCGATACCGCCGGCGGCAAACCGTTGTTCCATGATGTCGAGCTGCTGAAGCTGCAGTCGCAGCATTTGCTCGCTACTGACAATCTGGGTACGCAGCGAGGCTTGCCTGATGGCTGCGGTCACAACATTGGCTGCAAGCGTCAACCGCACCGCTTGCAATTCATCGGCCTGATTCTGCACTTGCGCCTGCAGACCTTCCAGCATGCGGGTATTAGCGCCGAATGCGTCTACGGTATAGGACACATCAACCGCAGCGTTGTACAGCGTAAACGGCCCGGCCTGCGGCACATTCGGAATGCCGAGAGCCGCTGTATCGATCTGCTGGCGCGTACTACCCAGCTGCAGGTCGACTTGCGGATAACGAGTGACGCCAGTCTGCCCGCTCAGGGTTTCGCGGGCCTGGCGCAAGGTGGCTTTGGCCTGCGCCATCAAAGGACTGTTGGCTAGAGCTTCACGTACAAGTGTATCCAGCTGCGGCGAATGAAACAGCGCCCACCATTGCGCCGGGATATCCATGGCTGGATCAAACCGTTGGGCGACGCCACCCGCACCTGCGCTTGCTACGGTCGCCGTGACCGGAGTGCCCGCCGTGTACTGCTGTACAACTGGCGCTGCAGGCGTTTGGAAATCCGGGCCGACAGCACAGCCGCTCAGCAAGCCAGCAATAATCGGCAGGAACCAAAGCGGCGTCATGTGCACGTGAATCAAATGGGCTCTCATCACAATGTCCTCAATCCAGCGTACGGCGATAAAAGCGTAGTGCAATTCCCATGACGATGACCGTGAACAGCATCAGCGGCCAGACATTAGGCCACAAATCTACCCATCCATTTCCTTTAAGTAGAATGCCGCGTATCAGACGATTGAAATAAGTCAGCGGCAGCAGATTGCCTATGAATTGCGCCCACTTCGGCATGCCTTGGAACGGAAACATGAAGCCCGACAACAGGATGTTAGGCAGGAAATAAAACATCGTCAGCTGCATTGCCTGCAGTTGATTCTGCGCGATCGACGACAGCGTAATGCCAACTGTCAGGCTGGCCGCAATGAACAGCAGCGCTGCCAGATAGATGGCAACCACGCTGCCCGCAAACGGCACATGAAACATGAACCGCGCGCCGAGCAGGATGATGCTGGCCTGGATAAGGCCGATGGCGATATACGGCATGATCTTGCCGGTCATGACTTCTATCGGCGATACCGGCGTCGCCAGCAGGTTTTCCATGGTGCCGCGCTCACGTTCGCGGGTCATCGACAAACCGGTCATCATCACCATCGTCATCGACAGGATGACGCCCATCAGGCCCGGTACGACGTTGTATTGTGTGATGCCTTCCGGGTTATACAGGCGCTGGACCTGCACATCGAAAGCCGGCTTGCCGCCATTGAATTTAGCCAGCGCGCCTTGCAGATCCTTATCGGCCACCGATTGCACCAGTTGCGGCAAGGCCGCCAGCGCCATGCCGGTGGCGGTAGGATCCGTGGCGTCGGCCTCCACCAGCAGCGCCGGCCGTTCGCCACGCAGCAGGTTGCGGGTAAAATCGGCAGGAATATTCAATACGAACAGCACTTTCCCCTGCGCCAGCGCGGTGCGGGCGGCGGCCTCATTCGGCAGCTCGGCGACGATATCGAAATAGTCGGACGCTTTCATGGCGGCGATGAAGGTGCGCGTGAACTCGCTGTGATCGGCGCTGATGATGGCGGTCGGCATGTGTTTCGGATCGCTGTTGATGGCAAAGCCGAACAGCAGCATCTGCATGATGGGGATAACCGTAATCATGCGTACCGTGACGCGATCGCGCATCAGTTGCAGGAACTCCTTGAGGACGATGCTCCACCAACGAGAGAAAGATAAACCCGATAGACCCGAAAACCTGCTCATGACTGGTCTCCGAAGTTATCGGTCGAGCGGTTCATCATGTAAATGAAGACATCTTCCAGGCTGGTGTCGATCAACTCCATGCGTAAATCCTGCCCCTGCGTCATCTGGCGCAGGGTTTTCTCCAACAGCGCGGCGTCTTTGCCGCATACATGCAGGGAAGTGCCGAACACCACCAGTTGATCTACCCCGGGCTGATCATGCAGTCGCCGGGACAAACCGACCAGCTTGTTATCGTGAATATCGCCGTTGCGGCTGTTGTAGATGGCCCAGGTGCTCAAGCCCTGCCCGGCCACCACTTCGGCAGCCGTGCCTTGCACCAGCAACTTGCCATAGGCCAGATACGCCAGCTTGTGGCAACGTTCGGCCTCGTCCATGTAATGGGTGCTGACCAGGACACTGATGCCCTCGGCTGCCAGCCGGTGTAGCTCCTCCCAGAAATCACGCCGTGCCGCAGGATCGACCCCGGCGGTTGGTTCGTCCAGCAACAGCAGTTGCGGCTTATGGAGCATGCTGGCGGCCAGCGCCAAACGCTGTTTCCAGCCACCGGAAAGGGAGCCGGCCAGCTGCTTGGCGCGGCTGCTCAGCCCGAGCTTTTCCAGGCTCTGATCGACCACTTCCCTGCGATTTTCCATTTCGTAGATGCGGGCCACAAAATCCAGGTTCTCGCGGATGCTGAGATCATCCCAATAAGAGAATTTCTGCGTCATGTAACCGACCCGCCGCTTGATCTGGTCGCTTTGCTTGATGATATCGAAGCCGAGACAGGTGCCGTGACCGGAATCAGGCGTCAGCAAGCCGCACATCATGCGGATCGAGGTAGTCTTGCCGCTGCCGTTAGGTCCGAGGAAGCCGAATATCTCGCCACGCCGCACCTGTAGCGAAAGATCCCTCACCACATGCTTGTTGCCGAAGTGTTTGTTGATGCGATCGACATCCACCACCAGCTCGCCGTTGGCATTGTCCGCGCCGGTGCTGCCCGCTGTCATGGCAATCTCACTTCGACCGGTTGCCCCGGGTGCAGTTTGAGCGCATCGGCCGGCGCCGGACGAGCCTCGATCATATAAACCAGTTTGGCACGCGACTGATTGCTGTAAATGATGGGCGGGTTATATTCCGATTCGGTCGAGATATAGGAAATATGCGCCGCTACCTTAGCCTGGCAGCCGTCGCAACTAAGCGTCACGGCCTGGTTCAGCTTAAGCCGGCCGAGCGTGGTTTCCGGCACGAAGAAACGGATTTTCACATTTTCCGGCGGTAGCATGCGCAGCACCGGATTGCCTGCCGCCACCCATTCGCCCTCGCGGTACATCGTATCGAATACCAGGCCGCTGCGGGTTGCCGTCACGGTCTTTTGCGCCAGCTTCCAGTCCGCCTGATCCAACACCGCCTGTGCAGCAGCAACCTGCGCCTGTTGCGCACGGACCTGGGCCTCGCGGTTCGGCAAACGGTCCACCGCCAACTGGCTTTGCCACTGCCTGACCTGTGCCGCCGCAGTCTCGGCTGCGGCGCGTGAATCGTCGAGTTGCTGTTTAGCGATGCCGCCGGCCTGAAACTGGAGTTGATCGCGGCTCAGCTGGAGCGCGGCCTTGGTGGCAGTGGCCTGGGCTTGCAGCAGCTGTGCCCGCGTAACCTCTTGCTCCTGCGGACGCTTGCCGCTCTGGATATCGGCCAGCTGCGCCTGGGCGGCGTTCAACTGGCGTTGCGCCTGGCGCCGGGCAGCG
This sequence comes from Collimonas sp. OK607, assembly GCF_900111995.1. GTDB lineage: Bacteria > Pseudomonadota > Gammaproteobacteria > Burkholderiales > Burkholderiaceae_D > Collimonas. The sequence goes on along the minus strand of NZ_FOKF01000020.1, from coordinate 68,112 downwards.
ATTTCATCGCCCGATTCCAGCATGAACAATGGCCCGCCCGACGCCACCTGCTGTCCGCGCTGGACCGACAGATGATCGAGACGGCCAGGTTGCGATGAGGCGACGTATACATATTCGCCTTCCACATAGCCCTGCCAATCGTTGTCGTTGTTTTGCGTACACCCTGCCAACGCCAGATAACAGAGAGATGCGGTTACAAGGACTGATGATCGCTGCAAACGCTTACCAAGGCTATACGGCATAGACATGGAATTTTTCCTCGGTTATTCGTCGGTACGCGCAATCGCCGGCAGCGCCAGCCCGTGCAGCAGCAGCGCCTTGATGTGTCGTTTCAGAACTTCTTTGTCCAGCAGCGCCGCCTTGTTCAAGGCCGGCAACAAGGGTCTGTTCTTCAAGGTGCGCGCCATCGCCAGCGGCAACATGGTCAATCCGAGCACCGAGATAAAGATCAGGCTGGGCTCTAGTCCCGGATTGATCGTGCCCGCTTGCTGGCTGCGCCCGATGTTCTCCGCGAACAAGGCAAGCTTGGCCAACGGCACCCGCCGTACCATGCGTTCCCGCAATTCACCGCCATCGCTCAGGACTTCCCGCACCCACAAGGCAGGCATCCACGGCATGGTTTCGGTGGTGGCGATCATGCGCTCGACGATGTCCATGATCATCTGTTCAGTAGATTCACCGCCAGTGATCGGGTCCCAGATGCTGTTGACGAACAGGCAAACCCGCTCGTCAACCACAGCCTCGATCAGTTGGTCGCGGTTATTGAAGTAGTAGTGCACCATGGCCGAAGTAACGCCGGCCTGGCGCGCAACCGCTGCCACGGTGGTCGCCGCGATGCCTTGCGACGAGAACAATAGCGTGGCGGTATCGAGCAGTTTTTCGCGGGTGTCCTGATCGGAAGCCACGGGACGTCCGCGGGTTGGCGTTGGTCGGTCCATGTAATTGAGATTAATCAATGCATTAATTAATTACAAGGACGGATATGTAACGCGAAGGCTCAGGAAATATCTGATAAATTACATTAAAAATGTGATTTATCAGTTTGATTTAAAACTATATTTTAAAAAAAATTCAGATGGATTACCGCCATAAATCATGAAAATTCATGATTATGGCGGTAGCATCCTGGCAAGCTCATCCGGCAATCATCATGCGCGCGGCCCCTCATCGCGCTTCAGCGACTGCGCCAGCTCACCGGCTTTCAGCGACCCCATCAGCGACAGCAAGGTATTGAATGCATTGGTATCGCCACCCCCGCCCATCTGGATCTGTGGCACCAACGGCACCTTGGACGTCTCGAACGCTTCGGCCAGGCGCAGCATCACGGTTTGCATCAGCTGTTTATCGGCGCCCTCTCCTTGCAACGCTTCCGACTTGGCCTTGATCGCCGCAGCTTCGGCTTCACCCACCGACTTGATCGCCGATGCTCGGCCGGAGCCTTCCATTTCCTGCTTGAATTTTTCCGCATGCGCCAGCGCCTCGATCTCCTGGCGCTTCTTTTCGGCCGCTTTCACATTCGCGGAACCCTGGTTTTCCTTGATCGAGATATCCACCAGCGATCCGGTCAGCTCCTTCTGTTTGGCGGCGCGCTGCTCTGCCTCGTTCAGCTCGCGTTCCTTGTCGGCGGCAATCTGCTTTTGCGCGAAAGTCTCCACCTGTTCCCGTGCAATCTGGCGGTCACGCAGTTGGGCCATGATGTTTTCAATCTTGGTGTCGCCCGGTTGCGGCTTGGGCGTGCCGATCAGTACTTCCTGGAATTCCAGCGAGTAAGCCTGGAAGCGTTCCTTCATATCGGCCGATGCGTTGGTCTGTAACTCGCTGCGCGACTGGATCAGTTCAATAAAGGTCTTGGTCTGCGAGACATTCTTGAAATACGAGGAAACCATGGGATCCAGCGTTTGCTCCACCAGTTGCGCCACATTGCCGAAACGCTGCACTACCATCGGCGCCTTGCGGTAATCAATATGCACCACCACCGACAGCGGCAATTGCGGCTCGAAGGCATCCTTGGTAATCAGGGTGATTTCGCGCAGGTTGTTATCGAAACTGGAGCCGCTCTCACCGGATTTCCACATCAGGACGAAGTTGGTGGTGGGAACCAGCTCGATTTTGCCGGCATATGTGTTGAACGCATACTTACCCGGCATCAGCGGATCGCGCCATACACCGCGGCAACCGCTCTCGACCAGCTCGCCGTGGCTGTATTCCTTACCCGACAAATCGGAACCTTTGCGGCCGGTATAAGAAACAACTACCCCCACATAACCCACCGGAATGATGGTTTTCTTGATCAGCTCGACTGTCGCGAACAGGCGGTTGATGTAATACGTTCCCTCCACCAGCACGCGTTCCTGGCGGCCGCGCAAGCCGCTGGCGGCCAGGAATTTTTCCGGCTCCTGGAACGAGTTGTGGCTATCGCCGACGTCCGGCGCCAGCAATTCGTCCTTAGGCAAGCCGGGGCCATCCTGGACGGTGACGATGGCAAGCTGGTCTGAATCATGTGTGCCGGCTACTTCTTTAAGCACTACAGGAGTAAAGCCGCTGCGCTCGTCCAGCACACCGCGCATCTGCTCGTAATATGCCTTCTCCTTGGCGTCCAGCGACAATGAATAAGTGGCCTCTTCCGTCATCACGACAAACAGGGCCGGATTGATGATGTGTGTGCCTTCACGCAAAATTTTGCGTTGCGGGCCTTTCTGGCCGCCGCCTTCAAGGAAAGACCGCACGTCGCGGAAATCTTCCACCTTGGCGTTGTCTGCCAACGTCTGCCCGGCAGGCAGATCGATGCCGTCGCGCGCAAAAACATAGCCGATCTTGCCCTGCGTGACAGAAACCATGGGATGGATATGTACGCGAAACTGGAAAGGCGCAAAGAAATGAAAGCCGCCGCGCCGCAAGTCGGGCTGCAGACCCGCTTCGCCATGCAAGGCCAGCAAGCCAGCCTTCACTGATCCGCTGGAGCTCCACAATTTCTCGACGACGCCGATCCTGTCATTTGGAATGTATCGGATGATTCCCGATACGGAGAAAAATACCGCAAGCAAGATCGCAACTGTAACCAGAATAATTAGCGCCATGGGAAACCATCCCAGGCTTGATAATAGATTAGACATATCGTTTCTTTCTTATTTTTGAACGACTATTTTCCCTGCCGGCGAGCATCCGCCAGCCATCGTGGCATAGGGAGAGTGGCAAAAATACGTTGTCAACACTCTCCGGATTTGGACAACTCAGGGATTTCCGTTGCGGTCCAGCGAAAAGCCGAAATCGCCGTCAATCCAGGTGTCCTTGTCGCGAATAATTGCCTGCGCCGGAAGCGCGGCGGTCTTGACCGAAAACCCCTGCATTTTTTTGACCGCAGTACCGATCGCCATGAACTCGACCAGTCCGCTGCCTATTTCAGCGATATAGGTCTTTACGCCGACGACTTCCTCGGCGCCGAGCGCATCGGCTTCGCTTTTCAAGCGCTCGATCGCAATCTCACGCGCATCATGAATCAATGTAGTCAGATCGCTGATCTCGCCTTTGGTGAACGATTTGAACGCGGCCATAAAGCCGCCCACCACGCCCAGCGAGTAGATCGATGTCGACATCAACAGCTTTACCGGCGCGTAGCCGAGGCTGCTCATTGCCCACAACTCCTCACCGGTCAGATCGCTGGTGACGGGACTGCCGTCCGCGCTGGCCGGAAGCGCGCTGTGGCGAGATGCCGTACCGGCCATCAGCATTTCATGCGTCCCCATCCACGGCAGGATGGTAGTGCGGATGCCGACTACAGCGTTGGCGCCATCGGCCTTGGCCTGACTGACCAGCCGTTCCAGCGCTTTGTGACGCGTGGCATTGAAGATATTGCTGTACTCCGCGATTTCACCGCGCACCAAAGTCTTCAGCGATCCCATGATGCCGCCGCCGACGCCCATCGAATAGGCGATGTTGCCGAATGCATGCTGGATCGGTTCATAACCGGCATCCATATGGCAATACAACTCCTGTGCATCGCCGGCTGTGGTGAAGAAGCGGCCTGATAGTCCGTGCGAATGGACGCATGAACCCACAAACAAAAACTCGGTGCTGCCGCTGAATGATCTCAATTCACTGGAAACCCCTGCTACGCCTGAGGCTCCTGCTTGCATTGCTTCCTTGGTCATGCGTTCGAATGCATTGGCGCGGCCTTCGTGAATCGCCGCAGTCACTTGCGAGATCTCGCCGCCAAGCATGTTTTTCAAACCGGCGCCGATCCCACCAAGAAAGCCCATCGAATTGACGCTGTTGCCTACTACGATTTCACCTGCCGAATAATTCTTTAACGCCAGGCAGAAAATCTCATTCCCGGATAAACCAGTTACTTTAGCCATACGCCATCCTTTTTATCGACAATAAATATCCACCAGTTCATCTTGGATACCAGCGAAAATGAACTGAAGACGAATTGATTCTGAACCTTAATCCGGCAGGCTGCTACTGGTTTCGAAGGGTTACGATTCGAGTGTTTCTTCAGTCATGTCGCCATGAATCACTGATATTCAGGCGCGGTATTTCTGGGACTTTTTCTGGAAAAGACGAAAGTAACGATACGCACAAATAAATCTGGGCCGAAGTTATCTTGATATGGCGAATGACGCCACCTGGGCGTCATTCGCCGTATCGTTAAACCATTTTAGAAATTGACTGCTGACTTGACCGACTGCAGCGCCGCATTGTTCAGGAAAATGTAGAAATTCTGAGCCGCCCCTCCGCCGAGCGCGGGTATTTGAAGCGGCGTTCCATCTTTTATCAGTGTTCCGACATCGATAGCGCCGTTGCTCTGATAGAAAACGCGGTATTGCGGTATAGCTGTGTTCTGAACAGGTGCAGTGGCAACCCAGGCACGGACACCGGCAAGTGTCACGATCTGGCCGTCGCCGATCTGATACGTTACGCCATCGGCAGTACTCACGCGCGGGAAGAATCCTTCGAGAGCCGCAACCGTGGTGGAACAATGAGTCATGTTCGGCCCGGTAGTCGTCGGCGCAGCACAATCGCCGGTAAACAACGTATCGCCGACATACTGCCTCACCACCTTCAGATATGCCGCACCGGATTGCCAACTGGCCTGTTGGTTGTATAGCGAGTTACCGTTGATGGTATTGGTGATGAGCCCAAGCATACTGCCGGTGAAGAGTTCCGCGGGCGAACTGCTGATCAGTCCTGACAGTGCCGTCGTGCTATAGCTAGTGCCAAGAAACGTGCGTACAACGGTTTTGCCATCCGTTGCCAGATAACTTTCCTGGACGTTAGCCCCCGAATAAGTGACCTGGGGCTGATTGGGGAAGGCCTGAACATAAACCGTTCCATTGACCACAATTCTGCTGTTTCCGCTCAACGCCGGCAATGCCAGCGTCTTGGCTGCGGTATTGAAAGCGACGGAAACCGTCTGTGCGCCAGTGGCAGCGCTCTGCGGGATGCTCGAATCGTCCGTATAAAAGTAACTGCCGGGACTGATTGAGAGTACGCCTGAAGACGACGTTGTAAATCCCAGTCTACCAGTCAAATAATGTAAGCCGCCATTTGAGGAAAGCGCCACGCTTTCATAGTTTTTTTGGGCCTCACTCACTGCTGGCGTACTTGGTGCAGGCGTACTGGAAGAACCGCCGCCACCGCAACCTGCCAGCGCGAGAGTTAACAGGGTAACGGTACATGGGTATATCTTCATGAATAACCTTTGCAATTTAAATTTCGATAAATTGAACTACATGGGGCATCAAAAAGATCGATACGGACAGCTCGGTAACAAGTTGCTTTTTTGTCGGCGCCAGCCGGTAGCGTTATCCGGTGTCTCCATAGCACTCCCCGCTTAAGCATTCGTATTGTTTTCTTGATACAGCTGGGGGTGAATACTACACAGCAACATGTCAGCCTGATAATGCAAAAGTGTTACAAAATGTACGGGCGGCAATTATTGATAGTTGCGTTGCCAAGCCACAACACGCATTGATCAGTGTTAGATTTTTGGCACGAAGTGTCGTAGGAATAGCTCCGCAGAAAACGGATGAGCAGACAGTACTGATCGATATGGTGTCGATCGGCATGATCATTCCGGTATTTTTTCCGCGGCGCTGTGGGTGCTGACCATGGTTTGCCAGGTCGGGGGGACGCACGCGTTAGACCGCTGGTCTAGCTGGTCTATATAGCAGAAGGCAAGTATCGCCATATGGCGGCTGAAAATGCGCTGTAACGAACGAGGTGATTTTTACGTCAAATCCTCTGGACAGGTGCTGTTTCTAGGGAGCGGCAACACTTTTATTGGTACTGGAATCCCATCTTTGGTTACAGTTAATTTAAAACCGCCAAGATTAAAAAATCCTGAGGGAGGTTTGACTTCCACGTTATACGTTGCACCGGCCTCGACAGGCATAACCCAATCTTGTTGACTCTCTACGTTGGCGCTTGCGCCTGGTTGCATCACTCCAAACACTATATGAGATCCAGCTGTCACTCTTGCCTGCTGGATCTCACCACTACGATTGTGGCGCGGAATGGATGCGATGAGTCTGCCACCCCTGTTATTCGAAGGCAGTCCCAAAAAGCTGGCGCAATGAAGCGGGGCTCGCAAAAAGAGCCTCGTATCGGTGTAAGGTGCCTCCAACACGATGGTTGCAAGCGGCACGTTGTCTGGAATCTCCGGTACGCCAGGTCGTGGGCCAGACGCTGGCGTTGCGCAGGCGGAGAGGAGAACTAAAGATGCGACAAGAAGTGCGAAACGGGTCGCACGAAGCATAAGGATCCTGTTTAAAAATACGAAATAACCCCCGTCACATCGGAGTACATGGCGATCGAATTGCGGACACAAATGGCGGAGGAAAACCAAATATCCTGCTACTGTCATCGACGTAAGCCGAGACTTCATATAAAGATCTTCAGGTTCTAAAACTATTGGGCAGATTGACAGGCTGAGAGATTTTGTTGCTTGCGGTCAGTGCAGAAATCAAAATCGCTGTCATAGATGAATCCTCTTTTTTTCATGCACACAAACATCTTTGCGCGATCGTTAAGCGAGACCGTGGTTTTATCAAAAGCGTAGGGATTCGGGTAACCCCACCCTTTGGCAAGGCCTTACTGTCCGATCAAGTCGGAACTACTACAGTTAATAGCAGTAAAAAAATAGCCAATAGTAAAAAAATCTAGATAAATTTCGTACTATTTTTACTTTCATTTTTGTGAGAAAGATGTTTGACGGTTTAAGAGTTTATTAACGGCTTCTGATGCACTAACCTGCATTACCAACGGCTACAATCCCAGCCCTCGTTCAAATCAATCCGAGGACTGGTTTGAAATATTCGTTAATGAATAAAAATGCTTCGAAGCTCAGTTCATGGTCATCGTTAAAAACGATATAGACTCCGTCTGATAGAAACTCGACCTTAGGCACCAAACCATTGAGTCGACGAATGACTTCATCCGGCCCATATCCTAGAGCGCGCTGACAAAGTTCATTATCCCAATACACTGCCGGACTCAACACATAGATGTTATTCCGTCCATCAAGATCAATGGTTTTATCCGCAAGCAAACAGTTATAGGTCAGATTATTCAGAACAGCGTTTCCCTGCGCATCAAACGCAGTTGAACCGTCATCAGACGGTACATAACCGCCACAATATGCGGAGTAGTACTCCCCGTAGGCCAAGAAAGCACGATATCCGCGAAACGCATCTATAACCCTCGGAAAGTGCTCATGCACGATCTCCTTGTAATTTAATGCTCTGTTTGAAACCTTAAAACCAAAACGTAAATAATCGTCAAATCGACCGTTATCCTGATAATTGAAACGCTCGCCACGAAATATGTAATCGCCCGCAAATTTCAATCCTCGGATCGGCAATTTGACCCCATAGGTTGCGGCCAACCCGTCACCACAATCAGGAGCGGAAGGTAACTCCAAGCCAGCAAACCCTAGCGGTGGGCCGATCTGTGACATCCGCTCCAGCACTTGCTCATGGCGTTTCTCAATGCTTACGGCCTGGACTGCTCTTGCCGCGATCCATAACCTAATGTCAGGCGTTTTCATTAATTTCTCACTCGTACGGTACCCGAATTATCGAGCGTAATGCCGCCTCGGACTCGCTCGCCGAAACTGCCGCTTTGCCGCTCAATATAAATCACGCTGGTATCCGCTTCCGCACCCGGTTCGATGCGTGTGGCGGCTGCCTGGCTCGGCAGGCGTTTCATTTGCTCGACGCCCTGCTCCAGATCGCGAATATTCAGGATGTCACCCGGCCCCAATGACGGAATGCCAGGGAACGCATTGCGCCAGGTTCCCCAGCTATCATCCGCCGCCTGCTTGGCATCGCCGGCCTTGACCATGCGTACTTCGTTAATGCGACCGACATGCAAGGCAAGTTCCAAAGTACCGTTGTGCAGATTTTGTTGCGGCAAGCTGACGCGCGTGGTGGCGTAGCCAAGCTCGATCAGTTTGGCATCCAGTGTCGAGGCAATCCGGCGCAACCCCTCAACACCGACGCAGCGATTCAGGAATGGCAAAGCGGCATCCTGCAACTAGCTAAAGCGCCCAATACTCTTCCCGCTCAGGGTCACTTCGCGAATCACGAAACATGGCGACTCAACCGGCAGATCGATAGAAATCTTGGTGGAAGTGGGAGGACTCAGGACGTCGGCCTTGGGCTGCAGCTGCATTTGCTGCTCGCGCGTGCGTTCTTCTTGCCGGCGCAGTCCCTCCGAGGCATCTCGCTCGGTTACGGCTGTTTGTGCTATCCCATTCTGCATGGTCGCAGCTAACAAGATAGTTAAACCGATCCCCTTTGCAAAACACAATAAACGACCATCACCTTTGTCCGCGAAGGTGTTTTTCGACATCTGTTGCTTTCTATATATTTTCCCTTGCGGAAATTATAGATAGAAAACCAAGCTTTATAATTGAAAATGTGTCTGAATTGTATCTTTTTACAATAATTAACATACTCCCTTGCAATTAGTTGCTGAATAACAACGCACTTGTCGGCCAACACTAATGTCTACAAGCAGTAAACATCTGGACTACCTTTTGGATATCATCACAAATGCAATCAGGCCGCCCCGACCTGTCGCACTACACCGAACTACCTATCGGAATAACGACGCGTGACAAATTACAAACCTCCAGCGCAGAGTCGCGGCCGCACCGCCGCCATGCCCTTCATCATGCTGACCGTATTAATCGACATGATTTCAATCGGGCTGATCGTTCCGGTGCTACCGGCGCTGGTCGGGAACTTCACCGGTTCGCAAGCCGACCAGGCATTCTGGTACGGCGCAATCGCCTTTGCGTTCGGCATCGCCAACTTTTTCGGCTCACCGATTCTCGGTGCGCTGTCCGATCAATACGGCCGGCGACCGGTGCTGTTATTGGGGTTCTGCGGCCTGGCGTTGAATTTTTTTGCGACTGCTTTTTCCACTGCACTGTGGATGCTGATTGTGGTGCGCCTGGTCGGCGGTGCGATGCAGTCTAACGCTGCTGTTTGCAATGCTTATGTGGCCGATATCACCGCGCCGGAGCAGCGCGCCAAACGTTTCGGCATGATCGGTGCGATGTTCGGCGTCGGTTTTATCGTCGGGCCGGTGATGGGCGGTTTGCTGGGTGCGATCAATTTGCGATTGCCATTTATCGTTGCCGGCAGTCTGGCGTTGCTTAATCTGATGTACGGCTATTTCGTCCTGCCGGAGTCGCTGCCGCTTGACCGCCGTCGCGCATTTGGCTGGAAGGCCGCCAACCCGCTGACTTCACTGCGTGCACTATCGCGCTTGAAAGCAGTCGGTCCGCTGGTGGCGGTGATTGCCTGTAACGGTCTGGCGCAATTCGTGTTGTATACCACCTGGGTGCTGTACACCACGTTCAAGTTTGGCTGGGGGCCGCAGGAAAACGGCCAGTCGCTGGCGGCGGTAGGTATCATGTCGGTGATTGTGCAAGGCTTGTTGCTGGGGCCGTTGTTGAAGCGTTTCAGTCCGCAACGGCTAGCAGTTATCGGACTGCTTTCCTCTACCGCGGCCTACCTCTTGTGGGGTGCTGCCAGCCAGTCATGGATGATGTATGCGGTTATTTTCGCAAATGTATTCGGCGCTACCGTGAACGCATCGATTCAGAGCATCATGTCGGGCGCTGTGGATTCGCACAGCCAGGGCCAGACACTGGGAGCGGTCAGTTCGCTCAATAGCCTGATGGCAGTGATCGCACCGGTCATTGGCGCGCCGCTGCTGGGAATGGTGTCGCATTTGCCGAAGGGCGACTGGCGGATTGGCGCGCCGTTTTATTTTTGCGCAGCCTTGCAATTGGCAGCACTGGTGCTGGCGTTCCTGCATTTCCGGCGTCAACGGCGCCAGCGTACGGAGCTTGTGCCTGCCAACAGCAAACAGGAGATGGAAGATATGCTGTAAGCGCCCTAGCGGCGCTTACAAGCGTTGTTACCGACTAAACTGAGCCGTGGCCGGAGCCTGCAACGCCAGACTCTGACCGGATGCCCGTGCTGAAAGACGGCTTAGCGGGATTTCAACCCAACGATAGAAAATCGCACCTGCGGCCAGGCTGGCAGCCCAGGCCAGTACCATGCCGCCCGCCTGCAACAGCGGCCGTGCCGGCACGAATTTGACGAAGGCGGCGTTGACGATCAGGCAGACCGGGAAATGCACCAGGAAGATCGAGTAAGAGATCCGTCCGAAAGCACGGACCCAGGCAAAACGCTGGCGCGACAGCAATATACCGCGTCGGCTTACCAGCACCAGTACGCAAGCCACCATCAGTGCGACTGCGATACGGCTGCGGAAATCGATGGCCAATGCGTACAAGGTCGGCAACAGTATTGCCGCCATCAGTAGCGCTACCACTGCCGGCCGACGACCCAGGTCACGGGCCCACCAGGCAATCGCCCCCAAGCCATAACTGCCAAAGAAATATGGCGCCCAGGCGTCCCAGGAGGCATCGCGATTGAAGTACAGCAGCGATACGCTAACGCCGATCACCACCAGCACTGGCGCCAGCCACGGCATGGCGTGACGCTTGGCAACGCCGCCGCTCAGCCACAGCAGCATGGTCAGCAACGCGTATAGCTGGAAGTCGATGGCGACATACCAGGCTCCGGCCGAGATCGATTCATACCCTAATATTGAATGCAGCAACAGCGCGTGGGCGGCCAGTTGCATTGCGGTCGGCATTGCCGAGATGGAGTAATGCGTCATCCACAATCCGGCCCAGGCTGAAGCGCCGACTGCCAGCACGGTCGCCACCAGGAACGGCGGCACCAGCTTCATGTAGCGACGCCACATGACGCGCAGAGGATCGGAAACGGTTGAAGTGCCTTGCGGTGAGAGTGACTTGGCCGCCAGGAAACCACCGACCACCAGGAACACCTGGACCGCGATGCGGGCGTAATCGTCCAGCCAGCCGATCAGCGTCGGTGCGATCGGACGGACGTGATCAGACATCGGGCCGTAGAACGCCAGATGGTGCAAGACAATCAATTGCGCAGCGATGACCTTTAACAGGTCGATAAAACCGAATTGAAAATTGGAACTGCGGTCTGGTGCTTTGAATGAGGCTGAAGGCAGCGATGAAGCGCTCATTGTGACATCCATCTTAAAAAAGATGCCAATGATAAAGATTCATGCGCGCTTGTCCAGTGGAATAATGTTTTGTAACATCTCCCACTTTCAACAACTTGTTGTCGGAAAAATATGATTTATCCGGCCCGGCCTTATGCCTTGCCTGCAGCCAGCTGATATTTCTTGATTTTGTCGTACAGGGTTTTCTTGGGAAGGCCCAGTCGATCCGCTGCGATGGCCACATTGCCGTTACTCGAATTCAACATTTCCGAGATCAACATGCGCTCATAGCTATCCATTTGCTGTGGCAGCGGCACACTGGTAGCGCCATCGCCCTGACCTGCAAGATCGGCTACCCCCTCCGCCACTCCAAGCACCAGCCGGTCGGCGAAATTGCGCAACTCGCGTACATTGCCTGGCCAGTCGCGGGTTTGCCATTGCGCCATTTGCGCCAGCGTCCATTGCGGCAACGGCCGCTGATAACGAATAGCCGCGCCCTGGATGAAATGGGCCAGCAACAACGGAATATCTTCGCGCCGCTCGTTCAGGCGCGGCAGGTCGATGCTGACCACGCCAATGCGGTAGTACAAATCCTCGCGAAAACTGCCCTGCGCACTCATCTGCAGCAGATTGGCCTTGCTGGCGGCGATGATGCGGCAATCGATGGCAATCGCTTCATTGCCGCCGAGCCGCTCCAGCCTGCGTTCTTGCAGCACGCGCAGCAATTTGACCTGCAGCGCCAAAGGCATGCTTTCAATTTCATCGAGAAATACCGTGCCGCCTTTGGCATATTCCAGTTTGCCGATGCGTCTTTTCTGGGCACTGGTGAAGGCCCCGGCCTCATGGCCGAAAATCTCGCTTTCGAATATTGTTTCCGGTAATGCGCCGCAATTGATAGCGACAAACGGGCCTGTGCGGCCGCTGGCGACATGCAGCTGACGCGCCACCACTTCCTTGCCGCTGCCGGTCTGGCCGTTGATCAGGATATCGACCATGCTCGGCCCGACGCTGCGGATCATGGTTCGGACGCGCTCGATTGCGCTCGACTGGCCGATCAGGCTCGGCATATCCGGATGCGCCACCCAGGCGGCTTTCAGACGCCGATTCTCAATAATCAGGCTACGCTTTTCCTGGGCCCGGTGAGCTGCCTCCATCAGGCGTTCAGCGGCAAACGGCTTTTCGATGAAGTCGTAGGCGCCGGCGCGCATCGCATCCACCGCCATGCTGACATCGCCATGGCCGGTGACGACAATCACCGGCAGATCGGGATCCAACGTTGCAACTTGCGTCAACAGCTCCAGGCCGGAGCGGCCGGGCAAGCGCACGTCAGTGACGATCACGCCGCCAAATCCGGAAGTCAGCCACGACTGCGCCTGCTCTACGCTATCGCAGGCGTGGACGATGAAACCACCCAGTTCCAGCGTCTGGGCGATCGCCTCTCGCACCGCTTGTTCGTCCTCGATCAGTATTGCTTCCAGTGTCGCCACCGTTACCTCCATCAAGATTCCACCGATGATTCGACCGATTCGAGCAAAGGAAAATACAACACGAATTCGGCGCCGCCATCTTTATGATTATTCGCCGTCAGACGGCCGTTCATCGCCTGCACGATGGAAGATGAAATAGCCAGGCCCAGCCCCAGGCCCTTGCCGGACGGTTTGGTAGTAAAAAACGGCTCGAACAGATGCAAAGCGACCTGCGCCGGAATGCCGGGCCCGGAGTCGCGGATCCGGATCACCGCCTCGCCTGCTTCACATTCCAGCAGCAGCGAGACGTTTTTTTGTTCGGCATTATCCACCGCGTCCAGCGCGTTGCGCAACAGGTTGATCAGCACCTGCTCGGTCCGCACCGAATCGCCAACCACCTGGGCCGGGTGGCGGATATCGATTTGCAGTTTGGCGTCATGCGTCTGGAATTCATTGTTCAATAACAATGCCGCCGCCTCTATGGATTTCGGCAAATCTATGACAGCCACCGTCTCATGGCTTTTCCTGGAAAAACCGTTGAGTTGCCCGACTATCTTGCCCATACGGGCGCTGGCATTGCTGATGTGACTTAGATTTTCAGTAGCTTTATCAGCTTGCCCGCGGGTCAGGAAAGTCATGGCATTGTCGGCAAAAGCACGGATCGCTGCCAGCGGCTGGTTCAACTCGTGGGCAATGCCAGCCGCCATTTGTCCCAGCATGGCCAGCTTGCCAGCCTGGATCAGCGTGTTCTGGGTTGAACGCAGCAAGTGCTCGGTTTCTTTCAATTTGGCGTACTTGGCTTCCAGCGTTTGATTCGCCACCCGCAGTTCCTGGGTTCGTTGGGCGATGGTCCGATCCAGGTATTCGGCCGATACTAACCGCTCCTCCAGCCGCCGCCGGCGTTGATATAGCGCCCACAAGGAGATTCCGGCAATCGCCAGTAATAACACTGCGGCCAACGTCCACAGCATGGCGATACGGGCAATCCGCGCTTGCGAAGGAAATAACATGAGCTGCCATCCGAGGCGGCCGACGCCACGTGTCACGTGCTGGCCGAATTCCGCCCTTTGCAGCTTCGGCAGCGACGCCACCGGCGTAATCGCCTGATCCGCGTACTGATGGGTGCCGGTCAGGTCTTGCTGTATCGCGCCATTCAGCGGATACAGGCTGTGGTATTTCCAGGCTGGGCGATTACTCAAGAACACCACCCCGCTGCTGTCGACCAGCGTAATCGGCTCTTCGCTGCTGCTCCAGGTATGCTCGAACTCGGTCAGGTCTATCTTGACTACCATCACGCCTACTGCGGCCTTTGCCCCCGTTGCACCCTTTGTGCCGTTCGTACCGTTTTCTGCCGCACTGGCATAGACAGGCTGGGCGATGAAGTAACCGGGCACATTGGTAGCATTGCCGATGCCGTAAAAACGCCCGGCATTACCTTTGATCGCTTCGCGGAAATAAGGGCGGAAACCGAAATCCCGGCCGACAAAGCTGGTCGGCGTATCCCAGTTGCTGGAAGCCAGCGTCAGGCCTTTACGATCCAGCACGTAAATCGCCACCACCTTCGATTGCCGCTGAATCAATTGCAATGTCTGGTTCAGGCGTTGAATATTGCGCTGATCGTCCGGCTGCGCCAGCGCATGCAACACATCCGTTTGGAAACCAAGGGCAAACGGCAGCGTCTCGAATTTCTGCAATACGGATTCGAGGTCGAGCGCAATGATTTGCAACTGCCGTTCGCTGGCTTCACCGATATCGCCGCTGGCCTTTCTGCTGGCCATGACGTAGGTGCTCAACACCACTGCAATGACGCAGGCGATCGCCAGCACAGTCCATAGCAGCGGTTTTCTTGCAGTCATAACGTCGGCCGGCCTCTAACGTGCAGCGGCAACCTGGGCATCCGAGGTGTATTTCGACGCTTCAAGCGGAACGTCTTTGAGAAGACCTTCCTTCTCCGGGTCACGCATCTTGTAGGCCACGACGAATGCCAATGCGCACATCGCCGACACGTACCAGTAGAAAGTGGATTCCGTACCCGCCTTCTTCAGTTCGAGCGCGACATACTCTGCTGTCCCGCCGAACAAAGCATTCCCCACTGCGTATGACAAACCTACACCCAATGCGCGCACTTCCGTCGGAAACATTTCTGCCTTGATCAAACCGCTGATGGACGTATAAAAACTCACGATCGCCAATGCCAGGATGATCAAACCGAACGCGGCATAAGGATCCGTCACATCTTTGAGAGCATGCAAAATCGGTACAGTCGCCACAGCTGCCAGCGCACCGAACCAGAGCATTGACGTACGACGGCCGATCTTGTCGGAGAGCGCGCCGAACAACGGTTGCATCAACATGTAGACAAGGAGAGCCACAGTCATCACGGTACTGGCGGTTTTCGCGCTCATGCCGGCAGTGTTCACCAGGTATTTTTGCATGTAGGTGGTGAAGGTATAGAAAATCAGGGAGCCGCCGGCAGTGAAACCAACCACCGTCAGAAATGCTCTCTTATGCTTCATCAAGCCGGCCAAGGTGCCTGCATCCTTGTTCTTGCGCGTCTCCGCAGTCGAGGTTTCGCTCAGCGATTTACGTAAATAAAGTGCAACCAAGGCTGCTATCGCACCTAAAACGAAAGGAATACGCCAGCCCCAGGCGTGCAATTGTTCGGTCGTCAGGAGTTGCTGCAAGATGACCAGCGCCAGCACTGCCAGCAATTGGCCGCCGATCAGGGTCACGTACTGGAACGAAGCAAAAAAGCCGCGCCGCCCTTCCAGCGCGACTTCACTCATGTAGGTGGCGCTGGTCCCGTATTCGCCGCCCACCGATAAACCCTGGAACAGGCGCGCCAGCAGCAACAGTGCCGGCGCCGCGTAACCGATACTGGCAAATGTCGGCAGGCAGGCGATCATCAACGAGCCGCCGCACATCATCAGCACCGAGATCATCATTGCGGTGCGCCGGCCGCGTTTATCTGCAATCCGTCCAAATAACCAGCCGCCGACCGGCCGCATGAAAAAGCCAACTGCAAATATGGCTGCGGTATTGGCTAATTGCGTGGTTGGACTCCCGCTAGGGAAAAACATCGGCGCAAAATAAATCGAACAAAACGAGTAAATGTAGAAATCGAACCACTCGACCAGATTGCCGGACGAGGCGCCGACGATGGCAAAGATGCGTTTTCGGGTGTCGGCGGCGGCATGAGTAGCCTGGTCGGACGGATGAAGAGCGGACATGGATATCTCCTGATTTTAGTGTTTTTTATACAATCCCGGCAATCACCGTGCATCTGTAGCTTGTATGCAAGTTACATCATGCCATTCAGATGGCATAAGTGGCAAAGGGGATTAGCTGACGATGGTTATAGCCGGACGGAATGCAAGGCGACCGGTTTGAAGCGGGAAAGCACGGCTGTTTTGCGGCGCATTTTTGTCTCCAGTTGGTTATATTTTTATGAGAGACATTGCAGACTTCGTGCCAGCGCAGGAAAGAAATCTAAGTGCTTGATTTACTGGGGATAATCATATGGCAAAGATGATTCCCTGGCGATTTTTGCGCGGAAATCCGGAATCATGCTGCGGGAGATTGCGGATTTCCGCTCAGCGACTTCGCTATGAGATGGCATATGCCGCGGGGCAGACGGCACTATTGCGCTACCATCTGCCCTGCAACAAATAATGAAACACCAAGGAAACCGGAAAATGAATCAAGAAGAACGCATGGTCGATATCGAAATCAAGCTTACCCAGCAAGATGACATGCTGGACGAGTTGAACAAGCTGGTGTATCGGCAACAGTTAAAGATTGAGCAACTTGAAACCTTGTGCGCGGCTTTGGCGCGGCGCATCAAAGATACTGCCGATAACAATAATGCGGGCCAGCCCGTCAATGACCGGCCGCCGCATTACTGATTACGCAATAGTGACGATTGCGGTCAGAGCGCTTCGGTCCGGCTCTCCAGCCACTGCCTGGCTTCGCCTCTGACATGCGGCGACAAGCGTTTCCTGACCTCGGCATGATAAGCATTAAGCCAGTCGATCTCGTCGCTACGCAGCAAACCGAGATCCAGGCAACGGCTATCGATCGGGCATAAGGTCAGCGTCTCGAACCGCAGATACTCGCCGAATTCGCTGATCTCCGCTGGCTGGTTCAGCACCAGGTTTTCAATCCGCACACCCCAGTGGCCGGGACGATAGATACCCGGCTCGATCGAGGTAATCATACCCGGCTCCATCGCTGTATGCGGATCCGGCGCGGCGCTGCCGGAAATGACTTGCGGGCCTTCATGCACATTCAGGAAGTAGCCGACGCCATGACCGGTGCCGTGGCCGTAGTCGATACCGGCAGCCCAGATCGGCGCCCGCGCAATGGCGTCCAGCAAGGGCGATTTGATAGAACGCGGGAACTGCGCCGAAGAGAGTGCAATCACGCCTTTCAACACCAGCGTGCAATCACGTTTTTGCGCTGCCGACGGCTGGCCGATCGCCACCATACGCGTAATGTCGGTGGTGCCGCCCACGTATTGGCCGCCGGAGTCGATCAGCAGCAAACCGTCACCGCTGATGGTGGCGTGGGATTCAGCGCTAGCCTTGTAATGCGGCATGGCGCCGTTGGTATTGAAGCCGGCAATAGTGGCAAAACTCGGGCTGACAAAACCCGGGCGGCGCGCCCGCGCTGCCGTGATATGCGTATCGACCATCACTTCGGTAACGGTTTCCTTATCCACAGCCTGCTCCAGCCAGGCAAAGAATTCGCAAAGCGCGGCGCCGTCCTGCTCCATCGCAGCCCGCACATGCGTTATCTCGTCGACGCTTTTACGCGACTTGGCAAACGTGGTGGGATTGATTGCTTCGACCACTTTGACGGCTCCCGGAACGGTGCCTGGCACGGCTTGCCGCAAGCCCAGCGTGACGCGGCGCGGATCGAGCAGCAAGGTGGCGCCGGCAGGCAAGGCCGCCAACGATTGGGATGCCTGCTCATAGGGCGCCAGCGTGACGTTGTCCTGGCTGAGAAGATCGCGCAAGGCCGGTGGCACTTTGCCGTCGGCGACGAACAACGTGCTTTGTTTCGGTCCGATCAGTGCGTGGGCCACGAACACCGGATTGTAATTGACGTCGGCGCCACGCAAATTGAACAGGTAGGCAATATCGTCCAGCGTGGAAATGAAGTGCCATTGTGCGCCGTGCTGTTGCATCGCCTGGCGTAACTGTTCCAGCTTGGCGGCACGCGACAGCGGCGCATGCGATGCTTCGTGCTGATACACCTCAGCCATCGGCAAGCCCGGCCGTTCGCTCCAGATTTCACCCAGCACGTCGAGATCGGTGCGCAATTTACTGCCGCCTTTGGTCAACGCCTGTTCCAGTGCACGGGCCGTGGCCAGTCCCAACACGGCGCCGTCGACAGCCAATGTCTGGCCAGCGGACAGATTGGCACCCAGCCAGTCCAGATGCAACAAACTGCTGCCAGTCGGTGTTTTCATCAGCACGATTTCAGTGCCCGCAAGTTCCGCCTCCGCCTGCGACCAATAACGGCTGTCAGCCCACAGGCCGGCGAAGTCGGCGGTAATGATCAGATTGGCGACGGAACCGGTGAATCCCGACATCCATTCGCGGCCCTTCCAGCGCCCCGGCAAATATTCGGATAAATGCGGATCGGCCGAAGGAATCAGGCAGGCGTCAACGTTGTGATTTTGCATTGCGGTGCGCAATTGTTGAATGCGCTGAGCGGCGGTATTCTGGGAAAAAGTTCTGGCGTTCATAGAGGTCGGTGTAGGATAAACAATACGAGACGATTTGGATGGACTAATTCGGGTAGATTTAGTCGCTTACCGTTAAGCCCACAAGCATACCACCGCGAGGCAAAAAGCGGTGCTTTGCATCGGCCGCCACTGACAATCAAAAAAACGAGTAAGCTCACACGTCACAGCAGCTGCAAAAATCTGATCATCATAATTTCTCTTAGAGGAAATCGTCATGACCCGCAAAACACCCATTGAGCGCTACCGCAATATCGGCATCAGCGCCCATATCGACGCCGGCAAGACCACCACCACCGAGCGTATCCTGTTTTATTCCGGCGTCAGCCACAAGATCGGCGAAGTGCACGACGGCACCGCCACCATGGACTGGATGGAACAGGAGCAGGAACGCGGCATCACAATCACCTCGGCCGCCACGACCTGCTTCTGGCAAGGCATGGCCGGCAATTATCCGATCCATCGGATCAATATCATCGACACCCCGGGTCACGTCGACTTTACGATTGAAGTCGAACGGTCGATGCGGGTGCTGGACGGTGCCTGCATGGTCTACGATGCCGTCGGCGGAGTCCAGCCGCAATCCGAAACCGTCTGGCGCCAGGCCAACAAATATACCGTGCCGCGGCTGGCGTTCGTCAACAAGATGGATCGGGTCGGTGCCGATTTCTTCCGCGTGCACCAGCAAATCCGCGACCGGCTCAAGGGTAATCCGGTGCTGGTGCAGATTCCGGTCGGCGCCGAAGATAATTTCCACGGCGTGGTCGACCTGATCAAGATGAAGGCCATCATGTGGGACGACGCCAGCCAGGGCGTCAAGTTCGAATACATCGAGATTCCAGCGGCGTTGCAAGCCAGCGCCCAGGAGTGGCGCGGCCGCATGATAGAAGCGGCCGCCGACGCCAGCGACGCCATGATGAAAAAATACCTGGATGGCGCCGATATCAGCGAAGATGAAATCAAGGCGGCCCTGCGCCAACGCACCATCGCCGGCGAGATCGTGCCGATGCTGTGCGGCAGCGCCTTCAAGAATCGCGGCGTGCAGGCATTGCTGGACGCCGTGATCGATTTCTTGCCGGCGCCGACCGATATTGCGCCGGTCAAAGGCCATGATCAGGACGACCTGATTGTCGAAAGGCGCGCCAGCGACGATGAAAAATTCTCCGCCCTCACCTTCAAGATCATGACCGATCCGTTTGTCGGCCACCTGAGCTACTTCCGGGTTTATTCGGGCGTACTGATTTCCGGCGATACGGTGTTCAATCCGAATAAAGGCAAAAAAGAAAGAATCGGCCGCGTATTGCAAATGCATGCCAACCACCGCACCGAAATCAG
Source organism: Collimonas sp. OK607 (assembly GCF_900111995.1). GTDB lineage: Bacteria > Pseudomonadota > Gammaproteobacteria > Burkholderiales > Burkholderiaceae_D > Collimonas. The sequence continues at coordinate 47,994 of NZ_FOKF01000020.1, read as the reverse complement.
CGAAGTATACGCTGGCGACATCGCCGCCGCGGTCGGCCTCAAGGAAGCCAGCACCGGCGATACCCTGTGCGATCCTGGCAGCATCATTACGCTGGAAAAAATGGTATTCCCGGATACCGTGATCTCGCAGGCGGTGGAGCCCAAGACCAAGGTCGACCAGGAAAAAATGGGCGTTGCGCTTAGCCGCCTGGCCGAGGAAGATCCGTCGTTCCGGGTAAAAACCGATGACGAGTCGGGCCAGACCATCATTTCCGGCATGGGCGAGTTGCATCTGGAAGTATTGGTGGAACGCATGCGGCGCGAGTTCGGCGTCGATGCCACGGTCGGCAAACCGCAGGTGGCCTTCCGTGAAACCATACGCAAAATCTGCGAATCCAGCGAAGGTAAATTCATCAAGCAATCGGGAGGCCGCGGGCAATACGGCCACGTAGTGTTGAAACTGGAACCGCAGGCGCCCGGCAAAGGTTTCGAATTCGTCGATGCCATCAAGGGCGGCACCGTGCCGCGCGAATATATTCCAGCGGTCGAAAAAGGCGTGCGCGAAACCCTGGCTACCGGCGTCCTGGCGGGTTATCCGGTGGTCGACGTCAAGGTCACCCTGTTTTTCGGTTCATCACACGACGTCGATTCCAACGAAAATGCGTATCGGATGGCGGCTTCGATGGCCTTCAAGGACGGCTGCCGCAAAGCCAGCCCGGCTCTGCTGGAGCCGATGATGGCGGTGGAAGTCGAGATGCCGGAAGAAAAAATGGGCGATGTCATCGGCGACCTGTCGTCGCGGCGCGGCATGATCCAGAGCATGGACGACATCCCGGGCGGGGTCGGCAAGATTGTCCGGGCGGAGGTACCGCTGGCCGAAATGTTCGGCTACTCCACCACGCTACGTTCGCTGACCCAGGGACGGGCGACCTATACGATGGAATTCAAACACTATGCGGAAGCCCCCGCCAATGTGACCGATGCGGTGGTGAACTCCAAGCATGTAGCGTCGAAACATTGATGTCAAGGCAACCGTAGGGTGGGCACGAATGCCCACGCGTGACCGCGATAACCGGAGTGCGGAACCTCGTGGTACGGAAATAGGTATGTACGTGAAGTGAGTTCACGCGTGGGCACAAAGGCGTGCCCACCCTACGATGCCAGTATTTAATTTACGGCCGGGCCCTACAACTCGTTTTCGTCCAGATCGTGTTCCAGACCGTCAACCGGCAACAGGTGGCCCAGTTTCGCGGCCTTGGTATCGAGGTAACGGGTATTGAATGGATTGCGATTCAGAATCAACGGGATCCTCTCGACCACGGTGACGCCGATTTTCTGCAAAGCCGCCACCTTGCGCGGATTATTGGTCATCAGGCGCAAGGCCGTGATATCCAGATGTTCAAGCATGGTTTCGCAAATGCTGTAGTCACGCAAATCGGCGGCAAAGCCCAATTGCTGGTTGGCTTCCACCGTGTCGGCGCCACCGTCTTGAATATGATACGCACGAATCTTGTTGATCAAGCCGATGCCGCGACCCTCTTGGCGCAAATACAGAATGGCGCCACGCCCTTCCGTAGCGATTCTTTGCAGGGCGCCTTCCAGCTGCGCGCCGCAATCGCAACGCTGGCTGAACAAGGCATCGCCGGTCAGGCATTCGGAATGGACGCGCGCCAGCACTGGCTCGCCGTCGTTGACTTCGCCCAAAGTCAGGGCAAGATGTTCTTTGCCGGTGGCGTGTTCGATAAAAGCATGCAACTGGAAGGTAGCCCACGGCGTCGGCAGCGCGCAGGAAGTCACGTACTCCAGTTTTTGATCAGTCAAGGCGGCAGGTAAACTGCTTTTATTGTTAGTGGTGCTCATTTGATAAATTTTCGGTGAATAAAAGGCATGTAATTACATAAATGACATGCCTGTAACGTGCGTTTCAGCGCGTTTTAGTTTTAGCATCGTTTAATTCAACCGTCATTTTACGAGCATTCGAAAAAATACGTGTGACGCGTCTGAACTCTGACCTAAAATCTGGTGAAGATGATGCACCATGCAAACTATCTGCCGGTTATTACTAGCCGTGATGCAGATTATTGTTAGAATCTCATCTACTCAATTTTTAAGTGTTTATGCGCGAAGTCCCCGACCTGATTGCCTGCGAAGGATGCGATGCGCTGTATCGCAAGGTGCAGCTACGTCGCGGGGAGATTGCCCACTGCCCGCGTTGCGGCACTGAACTGGAACGTGATCCCGGCCGGCAGCGTGAGCGGATTTTGCCGCTGACCGTGGCCAGCCTGATCATGTTTGTGCTTGCCAACGGCTTCCCGATCGTCGAAATCGAGTTGCAAGGCTTGAGCAGCCGTACCACCTTGTTCGGCGCCGTGATGTCGCTGAGCGCCGAGGGCATGTCGCTGGTGGCTCTGCTGGTGCTTGCCACCACCATCCTGTTTCCGCTGTTACAGCTGCTGTTCCTGTTTTATCTGCTGGTCTCGCTGACAAAGCAGCGCCGCCCGCCCGGCTTTAGCTGGTTGGTACGCGCCATGCAAAGCCTGCGGCCCTGGGGCATGGTTGAAGTGTTCCTGCTGGGTGTGCTGGTGGCGATAGTCAAGCTGTCGAACATGGCGACCGTGATCCCCGGCGTTGCCCTATGGGCGTTCGGGGTGCTGACGGTATTGCTGACCGCAGTGATTTCCTTCAATCCCCGGTATTTCTGGCAAATGGCTTATTCGGAGCACAACCAGGAAGGCTCCGCATGAGCGCCGACACCGCCACCGTCACAGCTTCCGTGCCCGCCGCCGACGAAGACCTGGCGGTACAGACAGCTGCGGGGCTCGGCATGATGTCCTGCCATCATTGCGGTACGGTCTGGCAAGAAGTCCGCGAACATGAACACTGCGAACGCTGCAGCACCGCACTGCATCAGCGCAAGCCGGATAGCATCGGGCGCAGCTGGGCTTTCCTGATTGCTGCGTGCATCATGTACATCCCCGCCAACCTGATGCCGGTGATGATTACCAAGACCTTGCTTGGCGTGCAGGAAGACACGATCATGAGCGGCGTCATCTATTTCTGGGTGTCCGGCGCCTGGGAACTGGCTGCGATCATTTTCATTGCCAGCTTCCTGGTGCCGCTGTTCAAACTGGCGTCATTGATTTTACTGACGTGGACGGCGCAAAAACGCAGCCGCTGGCGCCGCCTGGAGCGCGCCAAATTGTATCGGCTGGTGGAGATCATCGGCCGCTGGTCGATGCTGGACGTATTCGTGGTATCGCTGCTGGCCGGCCTGGTGCAGATTGAGGGATTCGCCAGGATTACCGCTGGCTTTGGCGTGCTGGCGTTTGCTTCCGTGGTGGTATTGACGATGCTGGCCGCGCTCAGCTTCGATCCGCGCCTGAGCTGGGACAGCAGCGATCATGATATTGATAAGACTAAAAGCAAAAGTAACGAAAGTACAAGATGAGTGATGAAAACGGACTGCCTCCCACGTTGCCGCCTTTGCCGGAACCCAAGTTGAGCCGCAAACGCGATTGGCTACCTTCCCTGATCTGGTTGATCCCGATTGTCGCCGCGGTGGTCGGTTTGACGCTGGTGGTCAAGATCCTGGTCGAACGCGGGCCATCCATCACCATCACTTTCCACACGGCGGAAGGCTTGGAGGCTGGAAAAACCAAGGTCAAATACAAGGATGTCGATATCGGGCTGGTGCAGACCATCACCCTGAGCAAAGATCGTTCGCACGTCCTGGCTAATGTACAGCTATCGAAAGAAGCTGAAAGCTTCACTTCCGCCGATACGCGCTTTTGGGTAGTCCGGCCACGGGTAGCAGCTTCCGGCGTTTCGGGTCTGGGAACCTTGCTGTCGGGCGCGTATATCGGCGCCGACGCCGGCACCTCCGAGGAAACAAAACACGCGTTTACCGGGCTGGAAGTACAGCCGATTGTCACACACGACGCCTCGGGCAAGCAATACATGCTGCATGCCGCCGACATCGGCTCGCTGGATATCGGCTCGCCGATCTATTTCCGCCGGATCAAAGTCGGCCAGCTGGCCGCTTACGATCTGGATGCCGACGGCAAAGGCGTCACCTTGCGCATTTTCATCGATGCGCCTTACGACAAATTCATCGGCGTCAACACCCGCTTCTGGCACGCCAGCGGTTTCGACATGCAGATCAATGCCAGCGGCTTCAAGCTGCGTACGCAATCGCTGGCAACCGTGGTGCTGGGCGGCATAGCGTTCCAGTCGCCGGATGACGACCTGGGCATGAAGGCCAAGGAAAACACTACCTTCGACCTGGCGACAGACCAGGAAACCGCCATGAAACAACCCGACGGCCCCTCTGAAACCGTGGTGCTGTATTTCAACCAGTCTCTGCGCGGCTTGACGCCTGGCACCACCGTCGATTTCCGCGGCGTAGTCCTGGGTGAAGTGAAATCGATCGGCCTGGAATACGATACCAAACGCCGCGAATTCAGTATGCCGGTGGCCGTGCAGATTTATCCGCAACGGCTGGGACGCAAGTACGCGGAAGACGACACGCATACAAGCTATACCCCCAAACAGCGTCTGCAATACATGGTCAGCCGTGGTTTGCGGGCGCAACTGCGGACCGGCAACCTGTTGACCGGCCAGCTGTATATCGCGCTTGATTTTTTCCCGAAAGCGCCGCCGGTCACCCTTGATACCTCAACCTCTGTGATTGAGTTGCCCACCATCCCGAACAGCCTGGATGAAATCCAGTCGCAGCTCGCTGAAATCGCCAAAAACCTGAGCAAAGTGCCGTTCGACAAGATAGCTGCCGATTTGCAGACAACGCTGGGCACTTTGAACCGTACCTTGCTCAATGCAGAGCAACTGACCAAAAGCTTGAATAACGATGTCGCACCGGAAATCAAGGCTGCAATGAAAGATGTCCGCACCACGCTGGACAACGCTAACCGCACCCTGTCCGACAATGCGCCGTTGCAACAAGACATCCGCCAGACCTTGCAGGAACTGACACGCTCGGCTGCATCGGTACGGGTCTTGACCGATTACCTGGAACGCCATCCGGAAGCACTGATCCGGGGCAAGCAAGAGGAAAATAAATAATGACATCGATCTTATCGGCGCGTTTCAGCGCTATCGCCGTTGCACTGCTGCTGGCCGGCTGCGCTTCTCCCCCGACGCGCTTTTATACGCTCTCGGCGCCGGCCCTAACCGTACCTGCGCCGGCAATCCAGAATACGCGAACATTCATCGACGTCGCGCCGGTCACCTTGCCGGAACGCCTGGCGCGGCCGCAGCTGGTAGTCAGAAGCGCCGGCAGCGCTTCCAGCGCGCGGATCGACATCCTGGAACAGGAGCGCTGGTCGGCGCCGTTCAACAATGAATTGCGGGATGCATTGGCTAGCGCCATCGCCAATCGGCTGGGCGCGATCGACGTCAGCCGCAGCGGCCGGCCGACAGATCAACCTGTCTATCGGATTGCTGTTGAGTTGCGTGAATTTGACGCCGTACCTGGGGAAAAGGTACAAGCCACCTACGGCTGGACCATCACCCGCTCCGACAGTAACCGTAGCAGCGCTTGCCAGTTAAGCGTAACCGAAGCGGTGATGCCGGGTATCGATGCCTTGGTGCTCGGCGTGCAGCGCACGGTTGCCGATGCGGCCGATGGTATCGCTGCAAATGTCACGGCATTCAAGGCCAATATGACATCGAGCTGCAAAACCTGACGAATTTTAGGTCTGACGTAACCAGTAATACGAGAAAATCGATCTTGATTGCGACCAGCAATCTCGAATGCTAGCGTCCGCGCCTGGCCTGTTCAAAGAGCGCGAAATCATTCTCGCGAAACTGAACAACCTCGATATTTCCTACAGGTTGGCGATCTATAAATTAAGATCCGCAAGCGGTGCCACGCGTAAAGTGGCTCCGTCAAAAAAAATCAGATTGGCACTATATGATAGTGCCGCAATACCCGTAATATTGATTTTTAGTTAACATATAAACTTCGTTCATATCAATACTTGCGGGATTGCAATGGAAAACATCAGCTTCAAGAATGTCGGTATGGATCAGCGCAAAAATGCCGTGATTTGCCGTGACGCGGGCATTGCTTGTGATTTCTATGCATCACAAACGCAAAACTCAGAAATCTGAGCTGCGATGCAAATCGAATTAGCTCAAGTAGCGATTGTAGATGGCGCACTCGCCATCAATTTAGCGACGGTTCTGGAAAAAATATCACAACGCTGTATCGGCACGCAGCTCATGGTATTTCCAGAAACTGTTTTCAGTGGGTTCCCGGACGCAGATAATGTGGCCGTATTGGCGCAAGCCGTCAGCGGCGAAATGATCGCTCAAGTTTGCGCAGCAGCACGGCAGTATGAAATCGCGGTTGCACTCGGCTTCGCTGAAGTGAGCGACGATCAATTTTTCAATGCGAGTGTATTGATCGATGCTGCAGGTGAAATTGTCTTGCATCACCGCAAAGTACATTTGTGGTCGGCCGATACCGGCATTTTCAGCCCCGGCGATTGTTTTACAACTGCGCAGTGGAACGGCCGTCAGATTGGATTATTAATCTGTTTCGATATTGAATTTCCGGAGTCGGCACGCGCGCTCGCCAGTTTGGGTGCAGAACTGATTATCGTCAGCGATGGTCTGATGCATCCCCATGGCGTGGTGCACCAACGCGCGCTGACCGCACGCTCCATGGAGAATCAAGTGTTCTCGATTCTTGTAAATCGCTGCGAAACGGATGCCGCCGGCGAATCGTTTGCCGGTGGCAGCATGGTGATCAATCCCTATGGCGATATCGTTTTGCAAGCAAATAACGGTGCTTCCACCCTGACGGCGCAATTGGATTTCTCGGCAGTGCACGAAAGTCGGAAAGAATATTGTTATCTCGATCAACGTCAGGTGAAGCTGGCGATGGAAGAAGTAGACATCGGCAATCAGCACACTCAAGCCCAGCGCATAAAAAAATCATAACGACGCACAGCAAGGCCGGGTGCGATCGAATCAGAATAAACCAGGAGAAGACATGACAGCGAATACCCAGGCCATTGACGCGGGTGCAGCAGCACGCCACAATTCTATTGAAGCGCATTCGATAGATTACATTCCCGACGATGAACGCACATCAAAGGTGCGAGATCAGGGCCCATTCTGGTTCTTGGGTAACTTTCATTTTTTCACGGTATCCATCGGCTTTATCGGCCCGTCAATGGGATTAACGGCTGGGTGGAGTGCACTTGCAGGTGGCTTGGGAATTTTGTTTGGCACCTTGTTCATGGCACTTCACGGTTCACAAGGACCGCAATTGGGCTTGCCGCAAATGATTCAGTCACGCGCACAATTTGGCTATCGCGGTGTGGTGCTGGCTCTGCTCGGAACTTTGCTGGTGTTTGTCGGCTTCAATGTCGTCAATGGCGCGTTGCTGGGTAGTGGTTTGCAGAGTTTGTTTGGCTGGCAAAGCAGCGTGGTCGCCATTGTTGCGACTGTCATTGCAGCGGTGCTGGCGATATATGGACATGACCTGTTGCACAAGGTGTTCAAGTACTCATTCATGATCAGCGTACCGGTGTATGCCGTGCTGACGCTGGCGGCGTTGCTGGGATTTGCAAACAATTCCGATGCCACCACAACGGATATTGTAAGCCACGGTGCCAACACCGCGGCTTTCGGCTGGGTCGCGTTCCTGACGCAATTTGCTGCAGGTGCAAGCTACAATATTTCATACGCCCCGTATGTCTCCGATTACTCGCGCTATTTACCTCGTAAAACACGTTCATCGGCTTTAATTACAGCAATTGCCGGTGGCGCTTCATTTTCCGGCATTTGGATGATTGCTTTGGGTGCATGGTTAGCAACCCGCCTGGGTGGCACGGATGCATTGGTTGCGTTGTATCAGGCGGGCACTAACGTGTTGCCCGGCTTTGGTTATCTGGTGGTAATCACATCGGTAATTTCGCTGGTATCAGTAATGGGGTTAAACGCCTACAGCGGTGTATTAACGGTGTTGACTGGCGTTGATTCGATCCGCAAAATTCACCCGACGCGTGGCACGCGAATCACCACCACGATCGCGATTGCCGCTATCTGGTTGGCATTCACTCTGGCGTTAAGCGGCGAAGCGTTGCACTTGCTTGAAGGATTCCTGGCAATCATGCTGTACTTTTTGGTACCTTGGACTGCAGTCAATCTTGTGGACTATTTCTTTGTGCGCCGTGGTCATTATGCAATTACGCATTTCTTTACGCCCGATGGCATTTATGGTGCATGGGAATGGCGCGGGATAGGGGCGTACCTGATCGGCTTTGTCGCAATGATTCCTTTTATTATTGCAGGAGATTTTTATGAAGGCCCAATTGCCAAAGCCTTAGGTGGAATTGACATAGGCTGGCTGATTGGTTTGATCGTCTCTGGCGGCGCTTATTATTTATTCGCACGCTCACTTGATTTAAAAGCGGAGCAGCCGTTTATTGCGCAAAGTGAAAAGGATTTGAAACTTAAATAGATGCGTTGCACGGTATCGAAGGAAGTGCAAATATCCTTGGACCTCCTTCGCTACACGCCATGAGTTTTTTTGTAAACTCAGGATAATGTGCAATGTTATTGGCGCTAGTGCGGTTGCAGTAGCGCCACAAGAGCGACAATCAAATAATCACTGGCTTCAGATCATCCCACCTGGTAATCGGCCCTTCATTGCCAGCAAAATCTCCTCCGCCAAAGACAACAGCAACTTTATTTACAGCATTTATGCTGGTGGTAAGGGCACCTTCCACCCACCCCGCAACCCAGGATATATCATCACCGGCGAGCACCATGGGATGGGGATTTCCCTCTTTGACGCCTGTCATGAATTGTGAAAAAAGAATACGCTGGTAATCGTATTGACCCGGCAGGTTCATCTTAAATGCCCCCAGGTATAGCGGTTCATTTTCCCAATTAATCTCCACTTCTCCAGTATTTCCTGATATCGCATAGTCTGCGAGATCAACTTTGGGATAAATGTCTTTCAGAACTTGACGACACATGTTTGCATGCACCAGTAATCCATTTTCATTTTCTCGATCGCCCAGGAATTTCAGGGAATCGTCGTTCCAGGTATAGGAGAGGAAAATGCCGGAACCCCTGTCAGCCCCCTGGTTATCAGCATAATCCACCAAATAGGTTCCACGGGTGAGGCGATCGGATAGCGTGATACTCATCTTCTGCTTGCCATCCAGAGGGTCGCGCTCTTTCCAGAACGCTTCTCTGGTAGCCATGAAAATTTTTGCCGATTGCATGTAGTGGGTGTATTCGATCGCTTCCCAAGTGCTGTGCTCGAAAAGAGCGGTGGTCTGCTTATATTGTTCAGGAGTTCCGTAATGACGAAATTTGTCGAGAATCCTGACATGCGGGGTGTAGATGACCGCGTCAAAGATAATATCCTGTTGTCTACCGTTGGTGGTATCGGTAATGGAAACTGTCAGTGTGTTGTCTACTGTGCCCCGTTGGCCATGTTAAATTACCCCGCCCTTGGCCAGGTCAAATTACCCCAGGCAGGACATGACAGATTGTAGATTAATCGTTCTTGGTGCTGTCGGTTTTTATAGTTTCTTGTGCAGTCAAACCAGTCAAACGGCTGGCAGCTTCTTTCAGTCGATAGCTCTTCCCCTCAAATTCAAGCAGATGCGCGCGATGCATGAGACGGTCCAGGATGGTGGTGGCCATGGTGTTATCGTGGAGGTATTTCCCCCAGTCCTGCACGACGCGGTTGGAGGTGACCACGATGCTGCGTCTGAGCTTGTAACGCTGGTGCACCAGCGATTGCAACATCTCGCTGGCGGCGTCGCTGATGCGGCGGGCCAGGAATAGATCGTCAAGAACCAGCAGGTCAGCGTCGAGCAACGTGCGCAGCTGTTTGCGCTGCTCGGCATCGTTGCCCAGCGCATACTTGGCAAACGCGCTGTCGGCCTCCAGGTAGCGGACATTGAGTCCCTGCAGCGTGGCCTGATAGGCAATCGCCTTGGCGACATGACTCTTGCCCGTTCCAGGTTTGCCGATGATGAGTCCGTTCTGCCCTTCGGTGATGAACTTGAGCGTGTGCAGCTCGAAGCAGGCGGCGCGCGGCAGCTTCGGGTTGAAGCGCCAGTCCAGATCGGCCAGAGTGAGGCGTTCGTCCAGGCCACTTTGCTGGTAGCGTCGATCCATCAGACGGGAACGGCGCCGGTCCAGCTCGTCTTGCAGAATCAGCGAGAAGGTGTCGAGGAAGGGTTCCTGGTTGGCTTGCGCCTGCAGGATGCGGGTTTCCAGTGTGGCGCGGATGCCGGACAGGCGCAAAGCGCATAATGCTCGTTCGATTTCGCTCATGGTCATGATGGGGATGGTTCCTTAGTGGGTGGTAAAGCGGCGCTGTTCTGGGCGCCGAGGGTGAACAGGTCGGCGTAGTCGTCGCCGTCCCGGATCAGGGGATGCTGCTGCGTCAAATCCAACTCGCCCTGAACCGGCGCGTCGATTTCCGCCAACGCAGCGACAAGTAAGCGCTCGGTCAGGATCTGGATCGATTTATAGCTACACACGTTCTCGCGCAAGGCTTGGGCGCAGGCCTGATCTATCAGGCGGCGCGGGTAACGTTTGACCAGGTTGACGATGCCCCACAGCTTGCGCTGGCCGACTCGACCTTCTTTGTCGAACCATTGCTGACATAGTCGCAGGGTGTCTGGACCGATATCTTCGGCCTGGGCCAGGATGCGGCGTGTCTCGCGTGAAGGATTAAAGGGCCGTTCATCGTCAGGCAGGAGCACGCTGCCTGGGCGCTGGGCGCGCGGATGGGTACGCAGCACAGCATGGGTGTGGCGGTTGCGAATCTCAATATGATGCTCGAACAGTCGCACCAATACGCGGCTGCCGATCATGGCCGGACGCGCCGCGTAGCTGCTGTGGTCGATCCGTATGCAGGTGTCGTCGGCGACCGTGCGCTCGCACTCCGTGAAATACTGGAAGCCTTGCAGCGGCAACGGTTTCAGGTGGGTACGTTCTTCCTGGAACATGGCCTCGACCTGCCGCCTGACACTGCCGTGGATACGCAGCGCAGCCCACTTGGTTTCCCACCGTTCGAGGAAGGCATTCTGTTCTTCGATCGATTCGAAGCGCCGGCCTTTGAGCGCGGTGCTCTGGGTATGCTGGATAGCATTCTCGACGGTGCCCTTGCGGTTCGGATCTCGCACCCGCGCCGGGTCGGCCACCACGCCATAGTGGGCGAGCATGGCGCTGTAGACCGGGTTCAGTTCCGGCTCGTACAGATCAGGCTTGATGACGCCTTCCCGGAGATTGTCGAGGACCACATAACTAGGGCATCCGCCGAAGTAGCGCCAGGCCTCTTCGTGCAGTCGTGCCCAGGTTTCCTGGCTGGATTTCCACACGACCCGGCGAAAGCAGCGCCGGGAGTACCGCAGGGTCATCACGAATAGTCGAGGGCGTCGATATTGGTCGCTGCCTGGCACGCGCGTCATGGCGCCTTCGCCGTAGTCGACCTGTACCTCTTCGCCGGGCGCGAACTCAAGCCGATCGAACTGTTCCGGTTCGCGCGCCACCAGCGTGCCGGCAAAGCGTTTGACGCTGTTGTAGGCGGCAGTAAAGCCGAACTGGTCAACCAGGTCTTGGTAAATCGCCGTGTAGTTGCGGCGCAGGCGTAGCTGGGCCTCGATGAAGGCTCGGTGTGGCTCGCACGCCGACACCGGTCCACTGGAAATAGTCGGTGGCCGGGGTGGGGTAATTTGCGGGTCTGAGCCGGTGGCCACCCCGGGGTAATTTGAAACGTCAGCGTCAGTACGTTGCGCCAGACTGCGAATGGTCTTGCGATTGACGCCGGTGATGCGCTCAATTTCGCGCTGGCTCTTGCCGGCCGCAAGCAATGTGATGACTGTAGTTTGTAGATGCTGCTTCAAGACGTACACTCCGAACTCCCTCGACTATCGAGGGAAGAAGATAACGTCCTGCCAACAGGATGTTCACGATGAACGCTGACCGGGCCTTACGGCAATGTCAGCTACTCACGGGGTGGGGTAATTTAACCTGGCCAGAAGTGGGGTAATTTGACCGGCCAACGGGGCTGTGTTGCGCTGAAGATGACGTACTTCTTTTTGAGTAACGCTTGGATTATCACTAAAATATATTCCAAGAATTGCCTCACTCAAATCGTTAACAGTGGCATCAATGGTGATCGGATCGGAAGCGTCACCCAGCTCACGCGGCGATTTATTCATTAAACCTTGCGGCAACGTTTCTGCTCCGTCGTACATCAATTGATGATCTACGTCCAGACCGGTGTAAAGTACGCGCAACACCTCCAAAAAAACATTCGGATAGTCGGTATTCCATCCGCCGGTACCGAAGCCAATTTGGCCAAAAAGATTGATTTTTTTGGTATCCCATTTTGCCACTTCAACCAAAGCGGAATGGAAACTGAGGTTATCCCATTTGTGCGCAACCAGTAGCGCATCACAGATTCTTTTGATTTCTTCCCAGTCCGTATTGCCAGCTAGTAGTGCTCTCTGAAATTCGTCGTAATTTATCGGATCTTCATTAAGAAAGCCGTCTGGACCAAACAGGTCATCCTCCAGATCAAGATACTCTTTTGGTGGTGGAAAAGGATTAGATATACCCTCACCACGGTTTTCGTAATAGGTTATTTTGCCTTCATAATCAACCACTGTGCTGACTGCCGATTCGCTACCTGGATTCGGAAACGGCGCAGAGTTTGACAGCATCCCAAGCTTGCTGAAATAGTGCATCCCGGTTTTACCGGACGCGGGGAAGCGCATCGCACCTAGCTCTGCAAGACTTTGGTTACTAACATTGCCCAGACGATGAGAATTTAGACGGCCGCCGATACGATCCGATGCTTCAACCACCACAGGATGTAAACCCATCCGCAACAGTTCATAGGCAGCCGCCATGCCAGAAGCGCCGGCGCCAACGACCAGTACCTTTTTACCTTTGCCTGCGGCTGGTATCTCGAAAAGGGCTGTACCTTTGCTCTTGGCGGTTTCCAGAAAATTGCCATAATCAAAGGGGAAATCTGGTATGAGAGCGGTGATATCAACACCGCGTGTTTTTGGTGTGTAACGATTGCGTGAGGGAATTGCAGACATCGCGAATCTCCTGAATAGGTGACAAATAATTGGCGCCTCATAGAAGCGTAATTTGCCATATTTAATTTGGCGCTGAAGTCTTGCTAAGCGGAGTTAGCTAGTTTGACAGAGAGATTTTTTAACAAGCCATCGCGCCAGAGCTAAGGAATAGCTCCATACGTAGATTGCTGTAAAATGTAATCATTGTGTCAAGTAGGAGCGGATTTTAAGGCTGGACTTAACCCCACGCCGAAACTGAGTTACCTCGAAATTAGCATCCATGAAATAGCAATCAGAGTAGCTAACATCAAACCAACAACAAACGAACAACAAACGCGAACGCTATGTACTCAGTAGTCCAAGAAGAAGTGCGTAAAAAAAGGCCAGGGTGATTTTCGCGGTTTTGCGAAAATCACCCTGCCCCTATTTCATCGCCGAAGCGGACTGTTGCCGCCGAAAAAAACAAATCCGGAAAGAGCGTTAGAACCGTTCGTAACCTAGCAGATAACGCCATTCGCCGACCGCCAGGCTAGCCATCGGCAGGCGGCCGATGCGGATGCGTTTGCTGGCGACCACCTGCAATCCGACCTGTTCGCACATGTGCACGATCAGGCCACGCGGCGGTGCTTTGAGAGCGAAACGCAAGCGTTTTTCATTTTGCCAGCTGACCTTGATCGGCGGCAGCGGCTTGCGGTTGAAGCTCAGGCCGTGATTCAGCAGCTTGAGGCCGTCAGGAATGATATCGCCAGCCACTTCGACAATGAATTCATGCTCGATCTTGGCGGCATCGTCAACCAGTTTGCGGGTAATCCGCCAATCCTGAGTGAAAACCAGCAAACCGCTGGCCAGGGTTTCCAACGGTTCGATCAGGTTCAGATTGGCCAGGTGGTGCTTCAGGAAACGTAATTCGGCGCGGTCGTCGGTGGCGCGCTTCTCTGGCACAATCAACTGTGACGCCAACTCGCTCAGCGCCGGACCGGCATACAGATCGAGGCCAGCCGGTTTATGAAACAGGATGGTCACCGGGTCTTGCGGCTCCAGTGTCGCGCCCGCCATCAGTTCGACCTGTTGCTGCGGCCCGATGCGTACCCCTGGCTCCTCAACCACTTTGCCATCGACCTTGACCCAACCGCCCTCGATATATTGTTCTGCTTCACTGCGGGAGCAGGAAATCAGGTTGGCGAGATGTTTTGCAAGGCGGATGGATTCGGTCATGTATGAGATCTGTAAACTAGAGAACTGCGCAGAGGAACTGCGAGAAAATCGCGGATGGCTATTGTAACCGCCTGCAGCCTGACTTATTGGTCAAACTTATTTACGATACAGTTCAGGCCGCGACTTGTTGCGCTGTTCGTAAATCGTCTTGGCATCTTCGCGCGCGCGCTCCAGCGTACGCATGGCGGGATCGTCGTCATGCAAGGTAAAAAAATCCGCTGCTTGCGCCCGCATCACGTATTTGATCGCGGCTTCATCTTTCAGATCGTATAACTCGACCATCAAGGTGGTGACTTCGTCCAGGTATTCTTCGTAGGTCATGATTTCACTCCGGTGTTTCTTGCCCCGCTCACCTTCATCCACGGTGTTACAGGAAGAGCTTGGCGAGCGTATTTTGCACCAAATAGGGCGAAGGACCAAGCAATCAGGACGAATGGACCTTCACCGGCGGCTTCAGCGCGACAAATCGTTGCCATAATCTGGCAGCTTCAGATTTATTGTGTTTTCGACCATCATCCATCAGCTCGCGAGCCAGATTGCAGGATTCGGCCAGTCCCGGCGCCATTTCGGGATGCGAATCGGCAATCTGTTGCAGCAGTCTGTCGGCCACGCTGCGATCATTAGCGGCACCCAAATCATCTTGCAGGTCGCCTAGAGCGGTGACATAGGCATGGCTACGTTTAGGCGGCAAATATACTTCAAAAAATTCTGTGGCATAGCGTATTTTTTTGGCGGCGATCCTGATCCGATGGCGCCTGGCGGCATCATGCTGTTTGATGCGACGGCCACGCTTCAACAACTTTCTCTGCAAGCCTGCCAGTTTCTTGACTGCGAATTTCTTCAAAGGCGAGGATAGCGCTGCAATCTGTTCCGTGCCCAGTCCCTCACGCCACCGCCGCCCCTCGATCCAACTTCCAAGCATCAATAACAATCGTGTATAAGCACGAGATTCGACCGCAGTTGCGGCGACATTGCGATGCCGGCCTGCCTCGCTGAAGGCAAGCTGCCGCAAATTATCCAGCTGCGCCGGGTTCGGGCAGCGCCTTACCGCATCGGCCAGCGTGGCGACTGCCAGCACTTCCCAGTCACGTGCCGGCCCCAGTGTGCCTCCCAACCAGTCGAGCTGATTCGATATTTCCGGCGGAACCGGAATGATTTTTTTGAACAGGCCGAGCACTGCGCGCAAGCGCCGCAATCCGACCCGCATCTGATGCAGGTTTTCCGGATCGACGCCATGCACTACGCCATCTTCGTTACCTTGCATATGTGCCAGGCAGTTGCCGAGCAAAATCTGGAATCCCTGCTCCACCGTCAACTCGGAAGACAAAGCGACTGGCTGCGCTTTCACGACGGCAGGTGCCTGCGGCGAATGCAGGCCATAGCCGCGCTCGGCCTTGCTAGCATTGGCGGCGCGTAATGGCACCGTATGTTGCAATCCGAGCGCCAATTCAAACAGGCTCGCCGCCGCGCCGGACTTAAGCTCCAGTTCGATTTCACTGATCGGCAAACTGCTGTCGCCATGGAGGATTTCACCCTGATCCAGGGCCAGTTCCACCTCGTCGCCTGCCAGTGACCGCAGCAGCCAGATGGTGCGCTGAAATTGCGTAGTGAATATCGGTTGCAAACGGTCGGCAAGGCCCGGGGCAGACAACAACTGGGCCACCGGAGTGCCAGACGGCAACAGCCCCTGCAAGGCAGGCAAATCGGGCGCCGCTCCGCCGATATCCGACTCCCATTCCGGCCGTTGATGCAAGCCCGCGGTAGCCTGGCCGCCGCTCTTACACGTCTGGACCCAGCGTGCTCCTACTTTGCGCACCCGCAACGCAGTGTGATTTTTCTGCAGATACAGATCGGGCGTATCGAAGTAAATGCTGATTAGCTGCCGCGATTGCGGTTTGCCTATCGCATAGTGCTTTAACAAGGGATGACGTTTGAAGCTGCTGACATCACTTGGATTCAGCAATAGTTTTAGTTCGATTTCCATAGCTCAAGCATACTTCCAAGCGGCATGTTCGATCAATTATTGTTTTATTGCTCTAATGCGAGTGGTATCGGACGCAGTTTTAAAAGTTGCTCGCCCTATCTGATTGAATAGACCCTACAATATTCACTTGCAAAAAAATACAGCAACGATAAGGAAAGCACTATGGAAATTCGACGGGCAACCCCGGAAGACTACGAAAAAATCATCGCGTTGCAACTGGAAAACACGGCAGATAATCTAAGTGAAGAAGAACGACTGCAAGGTTTTATCGTCTCGGCCATGGACACACAAAAGGTGGCCGCTATCAATCAGGCCCTGGGTATCCTGGTCGCCATGGACGGCGAACGGCTTGCCGGTTTCCTGTGCATGGCGCCATCTGATGCGCCACCCCCACGCCACCCGGTAGTTGATGCAATGCTCCAGACATTTCCAGAACAGCAGTTTGGCGGTAAAACTTTGCAGCAGCAACGCGTTTTTGTCTATGGTCCGGTGTGTGTCGGCAAAGCGTGGCGGGGCCAGGGAATTGCGAAAAAGCTGTTCGTCGCAGTAAAGGAATTTACCCGTCCGAGCTACGAAGTCGGTGCAGCGTTTGTCGACGACCGTAATCCCCACTCGCTGGCGGTTCACGTCGAAGGTTTGAAAATGACGGCCTTGACCCCGTTCAAGCATGAGCAAAACAGGTATCAGCTAGTGGTATTTTCTACTGCCGGGTAGTCTCTGGCAAATTTAGTGTGTATTCGAAAAAACCGTATAAATATCGGTATTTATACGGTTCTTGTATGCTTCATTGGTACGCTGATTAAAGTGTTCAGAGCTTCATGAAAAGATTAAACAAAAAATATTTTACGTTCGTATTTGCAGCGCTAATGTCGGTATTGATGTCTGGTGTCCTATCATTTTTCATCGTTTTTTATGAAGATGGATTTTCAAGCGGCTTTTTAATGAAATTCCTGGGTGCCTGGCAATTCTCATTTCCTTTTTCTTTTATTGTGGCGCAATTCGTGACGCCTCTGGTTCGGAAATTCACACAGATAATCGTAGAATCAGACTAGGCAATCCAGGCGTTTTTGTTGCACTGTACTGCTCGTGCTGCCGGCACATCAGCAACGTACGGCAACCAGTATGCTGGCTTTAACCCTCTCAATCAGCAACGCGTCCATCGAACCGCGCCACCAGCGCATGGCAAATGTCTTATGGCGAGGATGGCCGACAATAATCAGGTCGATCCCCAGTACATCAGACAATGCACCGATAACCTCGACCGGCTCGCCCAGCTGAAGATGGGGCACCACGTTCAATCCGGCAGCTGCCATCAACGCGCGCCCGCGCTCCAGCTCCTGTTCCATCATTTCCCGTTCGGTAGTGAATGCGATATCCGGCGCATAGCCGCCAGCCATACCATGCGGAGAAAGCTGAACCACCGCCAGCAAATGGACTTCCGTCGAAGGCGGCGGATTCATATGGATACATTCGTGCAGAGCTGACTGACTTTCCGGCGTGCCGTTATAGGCCACCAAAATTTTCTTGTACATGCCATCCTCCTGACGCTACCTGTGCATCACATACAGGTATTGTGCGCCATTTGCAGACAGATGTATTGCAACGATCAGTTGGCAGCAATCCCCGAATTCAAACGGTCTTGACGAACAAGGCGATCAGCTTGCGTGTAAAACCCGTGTAAGGCGGATAGAACATTTTGGCGAGCATGATGCGATTGCGCACCACCGCCCTCTCGTGCGAAAACGCCAGGAAACCATGATGGCCGTGGGCACTGCCGATGCCGGAATTGTTGACGCCACCGAAAGGCAGGTTGCCGTGCAAGAACTGCACCACACAATGGTTGATACAAGCGCCGCCCGAGGTTGTCTGTTGCATGACCTTGGCGATATTTTCCTGCTTGCGGCTCCAGACGTACAGAGCCAGCGGCTTCGGTTCGGCGTTGATGCGGGCGATCACCGTATCCAGTTGCTCATAGCTGATAATCGGCAACAACGGCCCGAAGATCTCTTCGCTCATGATTTTCGCTTCATCCGGAATGCCGTCCAGCAAGGTTGGCGCGATGTAGCGCTGGACTTCATCCACCACGCCGCCGGTGACTATCCGTGCACCGCGCGCCGTGGCGTCATCCAGCAGGGTTTTGACGCGCGCGGTATGGCGCTGATTGACGATACGCGCCAGGCTGGTACTGTCGATTTGCTGCGCGCCTTTGCCATAGGCACTCTCCAGCGCCGTCACGCAATGGCCCAGAAAAGCCTCCTTGACGCTAGCGTGGACGTAAATGTGATCAGGCGCGATGCAGGTCTGACCATTGTTGGTGAATTTTGCCCACAGAATATTTTGCGCAGCCGCTTGCAGATCGGCGGTCTCATCGACAATCGTAGGCGATTTGCCGCCCAGCTCCAGCGTGACGCTGGTCAGATTTTTGGCCGCCGCCGCCATCACGATCTTGCCGACCGCCGGCGAGCCGGTGAAAAAGATATGATCGAAAGGCAAGTCCAGCAATGCCTGCGCGATCGGCGCGTCGCCTTCGAACAACGCCACTTCATTCTCGTCAAATACCGCACGGATGATCTTGCCGATGACGGCTGAAGCGTGCGGCGTCATTTCCGACGGCTTGATGATCACGGTATTGCCTGCCGCCAGCGCCGAAACCAGCGGCCCCAGGCTCAGGTTCACCGGGTAGTTCCATGGCGCCACGATCAAAACCCTGCCCTTGGGTTCGTATTGGGTATAAGCCGATGTACCGACCATCATGCGCGAAGGCCAGACTTTCTTCGGCTTCATCCAGCCACCCAATTTACGGATGGCGTCGTTGGCCTCGGCGATCACCGGCAGGATTTCGGTCAGTTCAACTTCGGCGGCAGGTTTGCCAAAATCGGCAAAACCGCAGGCAATCACCTC
Source organism: Collimonas sp. OK607 (assembly GCF_900111995.1). Classification (GTDB taxonomy): domain Bacteria; phylum Pseudomonadota; class Gammaproteobacteria; order Burkholderiales; family Burkholderiaceae_D; genus Collimonas. Next base: position 28,824 of record NZ_FOKF01000020.1, on the reverse strand, counting down.
ATCCCGATGTGCCAGCAGCGCGCTCTTCAATTTCTTGATTTTCAGCAGGCGCTCAGCCTTGCTCGACTGCCGCAGACGCAAAGCAGTAGCTGCCTGAGCAATGAATACGCGCTGGATCTCCTGGCGGGTCTGATCAAACCCGGTCTCGACTGAGGTCATCAATGTGTTCATGGCTTGCCTTTGACAATGTCATTTATATCCAGCAATTAAAGCACATCGCGTATTGCCACAGACCGGCGTTTACTCGAAGGTTTCCTCAACTTCTGCGGCAGCGCCATAAATTGGCACATTGACAAGGATACGCAGCTATTGGAAAAGTGGCCGGAATCCAGGATTTACGGCAAACGGATTTCGCTCACCTCATGCACATCCGGCACCGCCTTCAACTTGACCAGGATGGCGTCGAATTCGCTGGGCAACATACGCAATAACGCCACCGTAACCTCTTCGATCTCAGCATCACTGGCATTCTGCTCGACGACGAATTGTTCGATTTGCGCAGTGCCCTTGTCCAGCAACTGGCCGAACATCTGGAAAGTCATGGCGCCCCGCCGCACCACCAGACGCACTTCACGGCGCTGCCGGGCGATGAAGAAACGTTTTTCCAAGGGTTTGAGACCGGCCAGGATGATCAAGATGATCAACGTCGCCGCAGCTGCGGCAATATACAAACCGCCACCTACAGCCAACCCGACTGCAGCTACCGACCATAAACTGGCTGCCGTGGTCAGGCCGCGAATCACCTCGCCGCGCAGCAGGATCGAACCGGCTCCGAGAAAACCGATACCGGAGACGACTTGCGCCGCCATTCGCGACGGATCAAGCGCAAATCCCGGCTTGCCCACCACATCCTGGAAACCGTATGCCGATACGATCATCACCAGCGCCGAACCGACGCATACCAGCATGTGTGTACGTAAACCAGCCGCCCACGACAAACGCTCACGGTCGAAGCCGATGACGCTACCTAAGGCGGCGGCGATCAACAGCCGGATAATCATCTCTACCTGATCCAAATTACTGCTCCTTTCAGAAATAATATTTACGACGGATATTGACTGCGGTCTATGCCAGATCCAGGGTATTGCTCAAATCGCCAAGCGGTGCCTGGCCGTTTTCCTTGAACGCTTCATCGCGCGCAACCAATGCATCCAGCTTGCGCAATCCGTGCAGGCGGGTAATGAAACGCATGATGGAAGTCGTGTCGTAGACGGTATGATCGACGAAACCTTTCTTGGCATACGGCGAGATGACAGTGGCAGGTATCCTTGAGCCCGGCCCCCAGCGGTCGCCCTTCGGCGGCGCTACATGGTCCCACCAGCCGCCGTTCTCATCATGCGTGATGATCACCACCATGTCTTGCCATTGCGGCCCGCGTTGCAGATGCGCGATGACATTGGCAATGTGACGGTCGCCGGACTCGACGTCGGCATAACCCGCATGCAGGTTCAGGTTACCCTGCGGCTTATAGAAACTGACCTGCGGCAAGCGCCCTGCATCTACCTCCGCCAGGAATTTATTGGTGTTCGGATCGTCGCCTGTCCCGGCATCTTTCAAATGCGCCTCGCGTAATGCGGTTCCGGGGGCGAAACTCTTGAAATAGTTGAAGGGCTGATGATGATATTGGAAATTGGGCACCGCATCGCTGTTTGCCGTACCGTCCAGCGCCGCTTGCCATGCGCCGGAGTACCAGGCCCAGCTGACACCCTTTTCCGATAGCCGGTCGCCAATGGTCGGATAGGTTTGCGGCGGCAGCACCATCGGATCGCCGGCGTCCGCATAAGCGGCATCGCCACCTTGCGGCGGTTTGACAAAACTTGGCTGATACGGCGGCGCCATCGTATTGACGGCATAACCGTCCGGCGTGATGGCGCGGTCGCGCAGGAATTTTGGCGGCCCATCGATCGCCGAAGCTGGATTCTTGTCATCCAGCTTCAAGCGCGTGCCTTTCGGATCGTCCCCTTCCACGGTCGACACATTGTGCCGGGCCGGACTGTTGTGGACGTCTGGATAGAAAGGCGTCTGCCCGGAAATCAGGAAGATATGGTTGAGATAAGAGCCGCCGAAAGCCGACATGAAAAAATTGTCGCACAAGGTATATTGCTCGGCCAGTTTCCATAGGCGCAGCTTGCTGGCGGTCTCGCCATAGTGTCCCATGGTCAGCGCTCCGGAATCGGCCCAGGCGACAAACTGATCGTTTTTGCCGCCATTGATCTGCATCTGGTTTTGGTAAAACTTGTGCCACAAATCGCGCGTGATCACTCCCTGCGGCAACGGCTTTCCTTGCTGGTCACTCAACTTGAACGGGGCGTTCGGCAGACCCGTAATCTGCCCCTCTGCGATCACGTAGCGCTGGCCGTTGACTTGCTGCGCCTGCGGCACCAGCCCGCCCCAGATCTTGGGCAACTGCGCCAGCGGGGTCTTGCCGTCGCGATCCAGCTGCGTGTAGCGTCCCTGCTGCATCGCCTCCGCCAACGGTCTTTGTACACCCGGGAAATTCCCGTACAAATTGTTGAAGCTACGATTCTCGGCGTAGATCACCACCACATGCTTGATGGCAGACCGTAATTGCTGATCCAGCAGCTTTTCCCGGGTTGCATCCGCTATTTGCTGGTTGCCATCGCTGGCGCAGTCGGATAACGCCAGGCTGGCGCCTACTGCAACTACGCTACCCAGGAAGCGGCGCCGCGTGAAGCCCGCGGTTTCGTCGTCATGTGCCTCTGTTAATTCCGGCTTTTCATTTTCATTTTCATTCATGGCTTGTCATGTTGGCAGCGAGCGTTAATTTTAAAGTGTTCATCTTTTACCAGAGGCTTGTCAATCCGGGCGCGCCGTTCTCAGTGTGACGAATTCTTCCGCTGAGGTCGGGTGGATACCGATGGTGTCGTCGAATACACGCTTGGTTGCGCCGGCACGCAGAGCCACGGCAATGCCCTGGATGATTTCGCCAGCATCCGGACCCACCATGTGGCAGCCGAGCACTTTGTCGCTATCGGCATCGACCACCAGCTTCATCATGGTTTTTTCGTGGTAGTCGCCAAGACTCAGCTTCATCGGCCGGAACCCGGTCTCGAAGATTTTCAGCTTGTGCCCGGCCTTTTGCGCTTGCTCTTCTGTCAGGCCGACCGTACCGATGTTGGGCAAGCTGAATACCGCGGTCGGAATCAGCTGATAGTCCACCGGACGATACTCCTCGGGACGGAACAAGCGCCGCGCCACGGCCATGCCTTCGGCCAGCGCCACCGGAGTGAGTTGCACTTTACCGATGACATCGCCCAAGGCCAGGATGCTTGGTTCCGAGCTGCGGTATTCCTGATCGACTTTGATAAACCCTTTAGCGTCCAGCGCCACGTCGACATTCTCCAGGCCCAGGCCGTCCAGCATCGGCCGCCTGCCGGTGGCGTAGAACACGCAGTCGGTATCGAGCACCCGGCCACCTTTCAGGGTTACCTTCAAACTGCCGTCGGCCAGCTTGGCTATGCTGGCGATATCGGCATTGAATTGCAGGTCTACGCCCTTTTTCTGGAATTCGTCATTGAGATGCTGGCGCACGCCATGGTCGAAACCGCGCAGGAACAGATCGCCGCGATACAGCAAGCTGGTCTGCGCACCGAGGCCGTGGAAAATCGAAGCGAATTCGACCGCAATATACCCGCCGCCGATCACCAGTACGCGGCGCGGCAATTCCTTTAGGAAAAAAGCTTCATTGGAGGTAATCGCAAATTCTTTGCCCGGAATGTCCGGCACCTGCGGCCAGCTGCCGGTAGCTATCAGGATGTTAGCTGCGCTTATGCGCTGGCCGTTAATCTCAACAGTGTGCTTGTCGAGCAATCTGGCGTGGCCTTCGTGCAGGGCAACGCCACTGTTGAGCAACAAGCCGCGATAGACCTCGTTGAGCCGATGGATCTCACGATTCTTGTTAGCGATCAGCGTGGTCCAGTCGAATTGCGGCTTGCCAACGCTCCAGCCAAAACTGGATGCGACGTCGAAATCGTCGCTGAAATGGGCGCCGTAGACCAGGAATTTCTTCGGCACGCAGCCGACATTGACGCAAGTGCCTCCCAGGTAACGACTTTCCGCCACTGCCACGCGGGCGCCGAATCCGGCCGAAAAACGCGCAGCGCGCACACCGCCGGAACCGGCTCCGATCACAAACAGGTCGACATCGAAAGACATAGGCATTCTCCATGGCCTTGAGCAGGCCGAAGCACTCGCTCAAAGCGGCGAGCAATGCCAAATCTTACGCCATCGTCTGCTCATAGGTGAAACTGGAAGATTTCAGGGCGGTGATCACGATATGTTTTGCGCCATGCATTTCAACGTCCTTATTCTCGTTCAAGAAAATATCGCCTTTGAAATTTTCCGCGGTGATCCATAACAGGCCGCTCAGGCACTTGATTCTCTCACCTTGCTTCAAGGCTTTCTGAATCGAAATGGTCTGATCCTCGGCAAGGTAGACGACGTCGTGGGTATGTTCACGGGTCAGCAGGTGGCCTATGTTTTCTGATTTCATGGTTTTGCCTCGGTATGTTGGTGTCAATCGAGTCAAACGTTGATTGCCGGTACGTACGCTTACTATCATTTATTCCAGCAATCATTACAATCCACGGAATCAGAACAACACTTGTGCCACCCAGGCACAAATAAAAGTCATTTATCGTTTAACTGTGCAAAGCAGCAAGTTTTACCTCAAAATACGCAGGCTCTCCCTGAACGGGTTTCCTAACAATCCTTTGTGTGCCTCGGGTGCCAAATATGCCAAATCTTAATTTACTGCTCGGTTTTGCACTGGTCGCGTTCGGCATGGTGCTGACGCCTGGCCCGAACATGGTTTATCTGATTTCGCGTTCGATTTGCCAAGGTCCTAAAGCCGGCTTCGTGTCGCTGGCCGGAGTGGCAACCGGTTTTGTGTTTTACATGCTGTGTGCGGCGTTCGGGATCACCGCCCTGCTATTTGCGATACCTCTGGCATATGATGTACTGCGCTTCGGCGGCGCCGCCTACTTGCTTTACCTTGCATGGCAAGCGGTAAAGCCCGGTGGCCGTTCACCGTTTGCTGTGCGCGACCTGCCCGCCGACAGCAACCGCAAGCTATTCCTGATGGGCTTGTTCACCAATCTGCTCAACCCCAAGGTCGCCCTGCTGTATCTGGCCTTGTTGCCGCAATTTATCGATCCGAACGGCGCCAGCATCCTGGTGCAGTCGCTGGTACTTGGCGTGATCCAGATTGTGGTCAGCATCACGGTCAACTCGATGGTCACGCTGGCCGCCGGTTCGATTGCCGGCGTACTGGGCAGCCGGCCCAGCTGGCTGCTGATCCAGCGCTGGCTGATGGGCACTGTCCTCGCAGGCCTGGCTGTAAGGATTGCACTGCAGGCAAAAAAATAAGCAGGCCGGGAGCCGCGATTATTGGCTAACATGCAAGCTGCCCATGAGATTCGGAGTTTTCTGAATGCCGCATTTGCCGTTTGCCCTGATTTCGATTGTCGTTCTGCTGTTGCATGCCGCCGGCGTCATCGCCGCAATCCATGCCCTGATGCACACCCGCACCCCACAGGGCGCGGTAGCCTGGGTGTTCGGGCTGGTGCTGCTGCCTTACTTTACCCTGCTGCCCTATCTGTTCCTGGGCAGTAAGCGCTTCTCCGGTTATACCGAACTGCATCACTCGCGGCTGGCGCGCCTGCGCCAGCTGGACGATCCGGTTCAGCTAGCCCTGTCTGCCGAATACCCGCCGCATGTCGGGGCGCAGCGTTATCAAGCCATCAGCAAAATGCTCGGCGTACCGTTCCTGAGCGGCCATCGTTTGCGCCTGCTGGTCAATGGCGCCGCCAGTTTTGAAGCAATGTTCGCTGCGATCGCCGGCGCTGAACATTATGTGCTGGTGCAATTCTTCGTCATCCACGACGATGAACTTGGCCGCCGGCTGCAAGCCGCGCTGCTAGAACGTGCCGCCGCCGGCGTCAACGTACATGTACTCTACGACGGCGTCGGCAGCCACGACCTGCCCGCCACATATAGCGCGATCCTACGTGCCGGTGGTGTCCATATCCATCGCTTCGCCACTCGCCGCTGGCGCAACCGTTTCCAGCTGAACTTCCGCAATCATCGCAAGGTAGTAGTGGTGGACGGCTGGCGCGGCTTTGTCGGCGGCCTGAATGTCGGCGACGAATACCTTGGCCGCAAGCCGCCCCTGGCGCCATGGCGCGATACCCACATGGAATTGCAAGGGCCGGCGGTCGCCGATTTGCAGCTGGCCTTCGATGAAAACTGGCAATGGATCACCGGCCAGCCGCTGACTTTGCTGGCGCCACGCGTCAGCGGCGGCGAGGCCACCAGCCTGATCGCAGCGACCGGACCAGCCGACGCCCAGGAGACCTGTTCGCTATTTTTCGTGCAGGCGATACACGCCGCCTGTCACCGGTTATGGCTGACCACGCCCTACCTGGTGCCAGACTCTGCGGTCATGGCTGCCTTGCAGCTGGCGGTGTTCCGCGGGGTCGATGTGCGCATCCTGATCCCGGCCATTCCGGATCATCGCACCGTCTTCCTGGCATCGACCTTGTACGCGCATGAATCGGTACGTGCCGGCATACGCGTATTTCGCTATCAGCCGGGGTTTACACATCAAAAAGTGCTTCTGGTTGATGACGACACGGCAGCGGTCGGTAGCATGAACCTGGATAACCGTTCACTTCGCCTTAATTTCGAAATCACCGCATTGAATATCGATACGGCATTCGCTGCGGAAGTCGAACAGATGCTGGTAGCGGATTTCGAGCAAGCGGTCGAAATTGATGTAAGTGACTATAGCCGGTTGCACTATTTGTACCGGGTGCTGATTCATGTCGCGCGCCTGCTTAGCCCTGTGCTGTAAAGTCAGACAAATCAAATTAATTACTTAAAAGGCAACTAAATATTTGATTTGGGCTCACGTTTACGTGACTGTATTTATATACAGTAGTGGTATCCTATGGCCGTATTAAATATCACTATTCCTTGACTTCATGCCTTCGCCAATTCGTCGTATCGCACATCTGGATATGGACGCTTTCTACGCGTCGGTGGAGCTGCTGCGCTACCCGGAGCTGCGCGGCCAGGCGGTGGTGATCGGCGGCGGCTCCCGGCACAAGCCGGAACCTGGCGAAGACGGTCAACTCGTCTATTCCAAACTGCGCGACTATGTCGGCCGCGGTGTCGTGACCACCTCCACTTACGAGGCGCGCGCCTTGGGTGTGTTTTCCGCCATGGGCATGATGAAGGCTGCCAAACTGGCACCTGACGCGATTCTGCTGCCGACTGACTTCGAGTCTTACCGTCATTACTCCCGGCTGTTCAAAGCTGCAGTGGCCGGGATCGCACCGTTGATAGAAGATCGCGGCATCGATGAAATCTATATCGACCTGAGCCAGCACCAGGACGAGGTCCGGATACTGGCGCAACGGATCAAGGATGCCGTTCGCGAGGCCACGGGATTGTCGTGTTCTATCGGCGTCGCACCCAACAAACTGCTGGCCAAGATCAGCTCGGAACTTGACAAGCCGAATGGCCTCACCGTCATCACCGAGGCCGATATCCAGTCGCGCATCTGGCCGCTGGCGGCACGTAAGGTCAACGGCATCGGCCCCAAGACTGCCGAAAAATTGACGGCTCTCGGGCTGCATACCATCGGTGAATTGGCCGCCGCCGATCCGGCCGTGCTGCAAGAAAATTTCGGGCGCACCTATAGCGAATGGCTGATGCGTACCGCCATCGGCCTGGACGATCGTCCGGTGGTGACCAGCTCGGAAACCAAATCGATCAGCCGCGAATCGACTTTTGAAAGAGATCTCCACGCCAGGCTGGACCGCGACACGCTCACCCCCATGTTCACGGACCTGTGCGTACGGCTTGCCGGCGACCTGCAAAGAAAAGGCTATGTTGCGCGCACGATAGGGATCAAATTGCGCTTCTCCGACTTCCGCATCGTCACCCGGGATCTGACATTACCCAATGCGACGGACGACGCCGCCGCGATCCGGCAAGCGGCCGGCGAATGCCTGCGCCGGGTCGCATTGGACAAGCGTTTGAGGTTGCTTGGTGTCAGGGCTACGGCGCTTTCCAGAAAAGACCTTGCCGCAAACACTCCGGCATTGACTCAGGGAGAATTGTTCGGCGGCGAGTAGCTTCCCACTGCCACCGAACGTGTCACCCTCTGTTGCCTGTCCTACTGACGCAATTCTTGCGTATCAAGCAAAGTACGCTGCATCTTCACCAATACATCTTCCGTGGCACGCTTTCCTGCCAGCGCGAAATCCTTCCTGAATTCGCTAAATTCTGCATGCCCTTCTCCCACCGCTTTTTTGGAGAAAAGCAGATTGCCGTTAGCGTCGCTAACATCGCAAGTCATGTCGACGCTGAACTGGGTAGGGGGCCAGGTCAATGCACTTGATGACGACGAGTTCGTGAGTAAATCAGGAGTGATAACGTAGTCGATCTTATTCTTTTCGATCGCATCTTTATCGTTTTTCGCGTTCAGTTTGGTGACGCTGGAAAAAGTACTCGACAGCATCTTGTAGAAAGCCAGTTCGATATCGCGGTAAGGGCTGTAGGTTATCTTGTCTCCACCGCCGCCGGGAGTCGTTACTTCCTTGCTACGCATTGCGTCGGGGATGTAATAGCCCACATTTTTGTTGATAGGCTGACTGGTTGTACTCAATCCAATTTTGCTTACGTCAGGATTGATGGTCAGCGGATGGGCGCAAGCAGCCAACGCGAGGACGATAGAGACGGCACTGATCAGTTTTATGATTTTCATTTTTTATTGTGTTCGTTTAATTGCACGCAGGCAGGTTGAAATTATTTCAGAGCGTTAAGAAAAGCATTGTCCGCATATAGCGACGCCAACAGTTTCTGCACAAGGTTCGAATACTCTTGAACCGCGCGTGGAATGGCGATAGCGCCGGCAAACGACGATGGCCACTCCTGATGGGCCGATTTCACCTGGTCATATAGAATCTGCCCGCTTTTCTTTACAATAAAACGCGCTTCTATTTCTCCCGTACCGGTATTGAAACCAGAGGCGTCCAGATCATTTTTCAGCAACGTGCCCGACACTTCTACATCTGCGTTCGGCGCAAATTTATCGGCCAGCGACAATTCTTGCTTGATCGCTTCTGCCACGTATTTCGAGTAGGAACTCTGGTAAGGAGAACTCATCGAACTCCCGCGCAGCGATATCGGATTGACGTTTCCCCGGCCCTGGCCGGAAGCGAATTCCCCGACCTTCGCCGTGTAATTGCCTGCATCTTTTAGTTTTTGTACGTTATCAATCGATGCAGAATACTGCGGCGCCATGAGCGAGCAGCCAGTGGTCAGAACGGCTGCGGATAAAGATAGAAGTAAGGCGCGAAAACAATGCATTTTGAAACACTCCCCTTGCGTTAAAAAAAACTGCCATGTTATTTTTATCCCCGACAACGATGCGCATGACTACGCAAACAAACGGCCAGAGAAAATCTGGCCGCTGCGCTTACTCGGTTACCTGGGTATCTTTTACCGGGGAGGCCATGCTTAAAAAGAGCGGCCTTTTACCGGTATTCCTTGCAAAACTTATTCTTATGTACTTTGCAGCTCCCTACAGATTCACATTGCCCATGCCCGGACTGAAGGAACAGGATGTTGCCATGCGAAACATATTGCAAAATAGTAACAAGTTTTTAAAGCCTTAGCAAAATAAATATTTTCCATGGCGTTTGAGTGGGAACTCTTGCCGCATGCCGGGAATACAACTGCAAATGAGAATACCGGGGATTGGCAGATTGTTTGACTGGATACCGGCGCCAAATCACTTTCCGCCGACTACCTCTATGCAGTACAAACCCCAGGGACAAAGCGTGAAGCGTTGGTCCAACGGTTTTTGCGCCTGCTCGGCGATACGATCGGCGTCATAGATCGCGAAGATGGGACCGAACCCGCCGATCGCCATCGGCTTGCCATCGATATGGGTTGCCAGGATATAGCCGTACTTCCGCAGTTGCGAAAAACTCAACTGCGGCATATAGCCGTCGACCGAATGAAACACAATCTGCGTCTCCGGCGCTTTGCTGGCGCCCAGCATGTCCAGCACATCTGCCAGGCGTGGGCCGCGCAGCTGATGCTGCTTGCTGTCGTACTCCATGGTCGGATTGATGGTTACCGCTGGCAGCTTGGCTAGTGCGGCAAGGTCGAAGGCAAACGCGCTGCTGAACTTCACGTTCTGCTTATGCATCATCTGGTCGATCACCGGATCTGTCGGACCGCGATTGCTGCGCTCAATTGCACCGGTAATTGTTAATACTGTCGGTGCTGCGGTTTGGGACGTGCCTTTGGCAGCGGCTCTCAAATCAGGCGATACCGCAAGCATTCCCATGGCACCCGCAATCGAAGCGGTGGCAGTCGACAGAAACTGGCGTTTTTTCATTCAATGCTCCGTAACAAAGATGGTCTGCCGAATGCAGACCGGGTGAATGCCGAACGAGTGAATGCTACATCAAGTTACGAATGAACAACACCATCGTTGTCAACCGAATATCCCCCACGGCGTTTATAAGAAATCCCGCTGTCAACCGGGATTGTGAAACCCAATCAACGGAAGGAATCAATATGAAAAAGCTATTTGGTATCGCCGCTCTCCTCTTCGCATTGACACCATTCGCACAAGCCCAGAACTCGGGCGACCCTTTGGCCGGACATCCCGACGCCCGCAACGACCGCCAGATGGAAACCCACCCGGGCGACTATAAGCACGGGCCTGCCAAGCATCACCGCAAGGCTCCAAAGAAGCACCATCACGCAGAAGAACACAAAGACGAAATGAAAAAATAATTTGCGGCAGAAACACTGGCTCGCGCTGCGTTCTGCGCAGCTGGGTCAGTGCTTGATCGCTGCAGTTACCTCCATCATGAACGCGGTAGCGCCACCCAGCGACCAGCCGCCATCCACCGGCAACACCACGCCCGAAATATAACTGGCCAGCGGTGAAGCGAGGAATATGGCGGCATTGGCAATGTCGCGCGGCGTTCCCTCCCTTCGCAAAGGCACGGTGGAAGCAATCCTCGCTTTCAGCGCAGGAGTCGGCGCCAGCCGTTCCATGCCTTCCGTACCGCCAATCGGCCCCGGCACAATCGAATTGACACGCACGCCCTGCTCGCCCCACTCCATCGCCAGGACTCGCGTCAGCATATCGACACCAGCCTTTGCCGCACACACATGCGCCTGCAACTCCATCGGAAGGAATGCCTGGGGCGCCGAGATATTGATGATCGTTGCACCTGGTTTGGTAAGGTAGGGATAGGACGCACGCAGCACGTGGAATGAACCTAGCAGGTCGATGTCGACCACCGACTTGAAGCCATTTGGCGACATGCCGAGTGCCGTTGCCGGAAAATTTCCAGCCGCACCGGACACCAGCACGTCTATCTGGCCGAATGCCTGACTCGCACCGGAGAATGCCGCGGCAACCGCATCGGAATTGCGCACATCCGCACAGAAACCGGCAACCTTGCCTCCGTGTGCCGACAATGCGGATACCGCTGCATCAACCTTGTCTTGCGAACGGCTGGCGACTGCCACTCTCGCACCCTGTTCCGCGAAAGCGTGAGCAATGCCCAGGTTGATACCACTGGTGCCGCCGAAAACGAACACTGTCTTGCCGTTGAAATCGAATGGATTGATCATGTCGACGCTCCTGGACGGTTGTACATACTCGCTCTGCTGACTAACGAACAATGTACGCCAAAACGCCCGGGGCCACTTATTTTCCGCTTACAGGTCGTACCAGATAACCCATCCCCGCCGCGATCAATAGCAGGATAGTGGCCGTCAACATCGCAATTTTGACGCCGACAATCGCATCCCCGCCGAAACTGTCGCTGACCAGCGCACCAAACACAGCCACCCCGAACGCGCCGCCGACCTGCCTGGCGGTATTGAGTACTGCGGATGCGGTCCCGGCCCGAGCCTTTTCGACACTGGATAATATCGAGGTCGTCATGGCCGGTACGGCTAGTCCCATGCCGGCCGGGATCAGCACGAAACCCGGCAGCATCTGCAAGAAGCTGGCATCTGTCGCAATCCCGACAGATCCGAGTAAACCGTACCCCAAGGCGCCGATGAAGCCGCCCAGCACCATCGGCAAACGTATGCCGGCACGCCCGATCAGCCAGCCGCTGACCAGGTTCGAAAGAATGAACGTGCCAGTCAACGGCAAAAACGCCAGTCCTGCTTGCATCGGATTGTAGCCCTGCACTTTTTGCAGATAAAAACTGATCACGAAAATCACGCCGTAGTAGGAAAAATTCACAAACACCCCAAACAGGACGGCTGCGGTGAAACTGGTCTGGTGAAAAAAATTCAAAGGCAGCATCGGATGCACCACCTTCTTTTCTACCATGATGAATGCAACACCGGCGACCAGCGCCAGGCAGAATCCGGACAATACCAGCGGGTGCCCAAAGCCTGAGGGGTGAAGCTCGATCACCGCGCCAACCAGTCCGGTCAGCGCAAAAATAGCCAGTATCTGCCCCAGGAAATCGAAGGAATGTGTGTGTTGTTTGGCTGCCATGGCTGGCACCACACGCATGGTCAGTATGAAACCCAGAATGCAAATCGGAATATTCACCCAAAAAATACTGCGCCATCCGGCGACGGCTAACAATAAACCGCCTAGCACCGGGCCGGCGGCAATCGAGACTCCGCCGGCCGCGGTCCACAGTCCGATCGCTTTGGCCAGTAATTTCTTGTCGTGAGCACAGGCACCGTTCAGGATCGCCAAAGAACTGGGCACCAGCAACGCCGCGCCGATTCCCTGGATTGCCCGGGCGATATTCAGAAAGGTGGCATTGGGTGACAACCCGCAGGCGGCCGAAGCCAGGGCAAACAACAGAAAACCTGCCAGGAACAACCGCTTGGAACCGAATTTGTCGCTCAAGGCACCGGCCGATAATAGAAACACGGCAAAACCGAGAGTGTAGGCATCCACCACCCACTGCAAGGCCGAGACGCGCGCGTTCAAATCGGCGCCGATCTGTGGCAATGCAACGTTGACGATGGTGATATCCAGCTGCACGATGATAAAAGCGAAACTGCTGGCCGCGATGGTCCAGCCGACTGCCGGCGTTGGCACTTCCGCAACGGCGGCGGCGTTGTCCAATACTTGTACCGGTTGGGGAGATGTCATTGCAGCGACTCCATTGCATAAGTGAGCAAGTTCCGATTCTGAGCCAGTTGCGGCCGCTTGTCACACTACAACAGTACGGTTACCATCAAACTATGAACGACGAACCCGATCTCAGCCGACTCGCCCGCACCATCGGCGATCCGACGCGTATCCGCATGCTGTCGCTGCTGATGGAAGGCCGCGCCCTGACCGCCAAAGAGCTGGCATACGGCACCGAAATCAAGCCCGCAACCGCGACCGCGCATTTGCGCCAGCTGCTGGACGACAAGCTGCTCGACATGACCACCCAAGGCCGGCACAAGTATTTTCGCCTGGCTTCGCCGGAGGTGGCGCGCCTGATCGAATCGTTGATGGTGTTCGCGCCGAAACGCAAGCGTATCGGCCCGGCTACCGGCAACGACGCCATCTGCACCGCACGCTTTTGCTACGATCACCTGGCAGGGAAACTCGGCACCCGGTTGACCGAGGTGCTGATTGAACGCGGATTGCTGAATGCCGACGACGGGGTGTTTTCATTGTCGGCGCAGGGCGAAACCTGGTTCAACGGCCTTGGTATCAATACTGCGGAATTGCAGAAGAGCCGCCGCCAGTTCGCTTATCCTTGCCTCGATTGGAGCGAACGCAGGGATCATCTGGCCGGCGCCCTGGGAGCAACGCTGGCGAAGCGCATGATCGAGCTCGGCTGGCTGACCAGGACCAAGAATTCACGCGTAGTTGGCATCACGCCTGAAGGCCGCACGGCCTTGGCGGAACAGTTCGGAATCGCGCTGCACCAAGAGTAAGCAGCGCGGCAAACCAATGTAAAACTTAAGGAAAAATCCATGCATCAAGGTGTGTTCTTCGCATTGCTGGCGGCGGCGTTGTTTGGCGCCAGCACACCTTTTTCCAAGCTGCTGGTGGGGCAAGTCTCACCGGTCATGCTAGCCGGCCTGCTGTATCTCGGCAGCGGCCTTGGCTTGTCGCTCTGGTACGGGTTACGACGTGCGCTTGCAGGTAATCAAGCTGGCGTTGGCGGATTGTCCAAAGCTGACTTGCCCTGGCTCGGCGCAGCGATTTTAAGCGGCGGGATCTGCGGACCGATACTTCTGATGCTAGGCCTCTCGGTCACTCCGGCCTCCAGTGCTTCCTTACTGTTGAATATGGAAGGCGTCCTGACGGCGGCCCTTGCATGGTTTGTTTTCAAGGAAAATTTCGATCGCCGGATTGTACTGGGCATGTTCGTCATCGTACTGGCCGGGGTTCTGCTGTCATGGCAGCAAGTACCGGAGTTTGGCGTTCCATGGGGGCCTTTGGCGATTCTTGCGGCCTGCCTGTGCTGGGCAATCGACAATAATCTGACGCGCAGAATCTCCGCCAGCGATGCGGTCCAGATCGCCGCGCTCAAAGGCTTGGTCGCGGGTGTCGTCAACCTGAGCCTGGCCTTGCTGCTGGGTGCGCAATTGCCTGCGATCACCAGTATCGGCGCCGCAGCGCTCATCGGTTTTTGCGGGTACGGCGTCAGCCTGGTGCTATTCGTTTTGGCGTTGCGCCACTTGGGCAGCGCCAGGACCGGCGCCTATTTTTCGGCAGCCCCATTCATCGGCGCCGCAATTTCCCTGCTGGTGTTGCAAGACACGGTGGACGGCTTGTTCTGGCTGGCCGCAGGACTGATGGGAGTCGGCATCTGGCTGCACCTGACTGAACGCCACCAGCATCCGCACACGCATGAAGAAACCGAGCATGCGCACAGCCACCGGCACGCACCGCATGACCCCCACCACCAGCACCAGCACGACTTCGACTGGGACGGCAGCGAACCGCACAGCCACCCTCACCGCCACCTGCCCATCAGCCATAGCCACGCGCATTACCCGGACATACATCACCGGCATAGCCATTGAGCTTATGTGCCGCGCTTATGCGCTACGGCTCGCCAATTCGCCAGATCCCTTACTTGGGTTGCGACACGACCCGTAAATACGGTTTCAATGTCTTGAATCCCTGCGGGTATTTCTTTTTAGCGTCCTCATCGGAAACCGAGGTGGGAATGATGACGTCCTCACCGGGCTTCCAATTGACCGGCGTCGCCACGGTGTGCTTTGCGTTCAGCTGAATCGAATCCAGCAAACGCAGCACCTCATCGAAATTGCGGCCCGAACTCATCGGATAGACCAGCATCGCCTTGACCTTCTTGTCCGGTCCGACGATGAATACCGAGCGCACGGTAGCGTTGTCAGCCGCGCTGCGCTGCCCGCCGCTGGCGTTGGGATGAATCATGTCGTAGAGTTTCGCCACCGTCAGATCGGCATCGCCGATCATCGGATAGTTGACCGCGCTGCCTTGCGTCTCCTCGATATCCTTGGCCCAGGCATTGTGGTCGCTGACTGGATCCACACTCAGCCCCATGATCTTGGTGTTGCGTTTGTCGAACTCAGGTTTCAGGCGAGCCATGTAACCTAGCTCGGTAGTACAAACAGGGGTGAAATCTTTCGGGTGGGAAAACAGGATAGCCCACTGATCCCCGATCCACTCATGAAAGTTGATCTTCCCTTCAGTGGTTTCGGCAGTAAAATCGGGCGCTACGTCACCTATGCGAATTGTCATTTTCAGCCTCCGTTATGTGTGATGGGCTTGCCAAACTCTGTGTGCAGAGCCTCAACTGAGCAGCCTGGAACAACCATTCTAGTCAATCGGCCTGGTTTTTACAGACTTCTCTAAATAGTTGCTAGTGGAAACCAAATAGTTCTTGACCTTCCTACAGGGGCAACCCTGACAATGCGCTCGCTTGACAACAAATGTCGTTGCTACGTACTATAAATAAAGCAAAAATTACAAACAATGAAACTTTCCCGCCCGTCCCGCCTGATCGCCGCACTTATCGTGCTGGTCAGCATGCTGTTCATGCAGCTTGCTGTGGCGGGTTACGCCTGCCCGAGTTTCAACATAGGGCAAATCGACGAATCGGTGTCGATGTACGTGGATAGTGACCAGGCGATGAGCGATTGCGCGGGTGTGGACAAGGAGCAACCCAGTCTCTGCCACGCCAATGACCAGGCGGGTAATCAATCTCTGGACAGGCCATCTGCGCCACATGTGCAGCCCTTTATGGCTGCAGCATTAACACTGGTATTCCAGAATATCGAGATCGTCGACCATTCCAGCGACGTCCAGCCCAACCACGTTCTTCTGGCGCGCTCCACCGCGCCGCCGCTATCCATACGCAACTGCTGTTTCCGCATTTAACTCCCCAGATCGCCTAGTCCGCCATCGTCGCGCCATGTGCACGTCCGATGTTGTCTATTGCTATCTGGAGGTTTCATGTCATCCCTGCTGTCATTTCCGCATGTTGCGCACTATCCGGTGCGCAATGCGGTTCTTCGTTTTTTCCTGAAATCCAGCCTCGTTGCGCTAACCGGGTCGCTGATGCTGGTGGCCAATACCTACGCGGTTGAAGCACCATTGACCCTAGCCGAGGCTCAGCGTCGCGCCGTAGAGCGTTCGCGTCAACTTACAGCACAAGATTTTTCTGTCGCTGCTTCACGCGATATGGCGGTCGCCGCAGGCCAGTTGCCTGATCCGGTATTGAAGGTCGGCATCGACAACTTGCCGGTCACAGGCCGTGACCGTGGCAATCTCAACGACGATTTCATGACCATGCGCCGGGTGGGCGTGATGCAGGAAATCACGCGCTCTGACAAACGCCGGCTGCGTTCCAGCCGCTTCGAGCTTGAAGCGCAAAAGACCCTGGCCGAGAAGGCCGTGGCAACCGCCGCCATCGAGCGCGATACTGCCTTGGCCTGGCTCGACCGCTATTACGCGGATGCGATGGCGGCAGTCATCGCGGAACAAGGCGACCAGGCCAAACTCGAAATGCAATCGGCCGAAGGTGCATACCGAGCCGGCCGTGGCAATCAGGCTGACGTTTTCGCGGCACAGACCGCACAGGCGGCGTTTGACGATCGCGCCAGCGAAATCCGGCGTCGTGTGCGCAGTGCCAATACCATGCTGGCCCGCTGGATCGGCAACGTCTCTGATCTTTCCTTGGCCGACAAACCCGCTACCGACACCATCCGGCTTGATCCCGCAACACTCGACAGCGATCTTGCCCATCATCCGGAAATTGCCGTCCTGACCAAAAAGGTCGATGCGGCCGAGACCGAAGCAAAACTGGCGAAAGCCAACGAAAAAGCCGACTGGACCGTGGAAATGGCGTTCCAGCAACGTGGTGCAACTTATTCCAACATGGTGTCCGTCGGCCTGTCGATCCCGCTTCAGTGGGATCGCAAGAACCGCCAGGACCGTGAACTCACTTCCAGGCTGGCGCTGGTGGAACAGGCCAAGGCCGAGCGCGAAGACATGCTGCGCGCGCATGTAGCCGAAACACGCACCATGATCGATGAATGGCAAAACGACCGCGAGCGGTATGCCCGTTATGAACGTGAACTGATCCCGCTGGCCAATCAACGCACGCTGGCCGCGATCACAGCTTACCGCGGCGGCAAAGCCAGTCTGGCCGAGGTGCTTACGGCGCGTCGCAATGTGATTGACGTCCGCATCCAGGCATTGCAACTGGCGACCGAAACCGACCGTCTGTGGGCGCAACTCAATTTTCTCTTTCCCGCCGACGATGTAGCAATGCGTTCGGGGATGAACAAGGACTCGCAATGAAGAACAAGAAACTATTCGTGGCCGCTACTATTGCCGCTGTCCTCGGAACCAGCGGCTACGGCCTGTATCGGGCTGGCATGAATCACGGCCAGAAGATGACAACGTCAACCCGGACCAACGAACCGGAAGCCGGCGACTCCGGCAAAAAAGTGCTGTATTGGCACGACCCGATGGTGCCCGCCCAAAAATTCGACAAGCCAGGCAAGTCGCCGTTCATGGATATGGAATTGGTCCCGGTCTATGCCACCGATGCTGACGATGCCGGCGACGACAGTAAGGTCAATATCAGTTCGCGCGTGCAGCAAAATCTCGGCATTCGTACCGTTGAAGTGACCAGGGGTGATATGGCTTCGGCGGTTGTTGCCGTCGGCAGCGTGGCGTACAACGAACGCGATGTCGCCCTGGTGCAGGCACGCAGCAATGGATTTGTCGAACGGCTGTATGTACGCGCCCCGCTAGACCCGGTGCGCAAGGGACAAGCTTTGGCCGAACTGTATGTGCCGGAGTGGGTGGCGGCGCAGGAAGAATATCTGTCAGTCAGGCACATGCAGGGAAACGGCACGGAAAGCTTGCTTGACGGCGCGCGCCAGCGCATGCGTCTGGCCGGCATGACGGATGACCAGATACACCTGGTGGAATCGAGTGGCAAGGTGCAAGCCCGCATGACCGTTTTCGCTCCCATCGGCGGCGTGGCCTCTGAACTGGCCGTGCGTGAAGGCATGACCGTGATGGCTGGTGCACCGATGTTCAAAATCAACGGCGTCGGCACGGTTTGGATCAATGCGGATGTGCCGGAGAATCTGGCGGCACAGGTACGTCCGGGAAATACGGTCGAAGCGCGCACGCCGGCACTGCAGGGAACGGTATTTAAAGGCAAGGTCAGCGCGATACTGCCGGATGTGAACCCTGCAACCCGCACGCTCAAGGCGCGCATCGAATTAGCCAATCCGTCCGGCCAGCTGGTGCCGGGTATGTTTGCAACGATTAATTTTTCATCCGCCGCGCGCAAGGATATTTTGCTGGTGCCGACCGAAGCCGTGATTCAGACCGGAACCCGCAGTGTCGTCATGGTGGCGCAAGGTAACGGCAAGTTTATTCCGGCCGATGTCGAAATTGGCGCTGAAGCCAACGGCCAGACCGAAATCCGCAGGGGATTGGATGCCGGACAAGAGGTCGTCGTCTCCGGCCAGTTCCTGATCGATTCCGAAGCCAGTCTGAAGGGTACCGAAAAACGGATGGAAGGCATGACCACCCCACCGGGAGCTGCGCAATGATCGCCAAGCTGATCCGCTGGTCCATAGCCAACCGCTTCCTGGTGCTGCTAGCGACGCTGCTCGTGACCGCCTGGGGTATCTGGTCGCTGGCGCGCACGCCGCTGGACGCCATTCCGGATTTATCGGATGTGCAAGTCATTATCCGCACCAGCTATCCCGGCCAGGCGCCGCAGATAGTCGAGAACCAGGTCACGTATCCGCTGACCACCACTATGCTGTCGGTGCCGGGAGCGAAGATCGTGCGCGGCTACTCGTTCTTTGGCGATTCCTTTGTCTATATCCTGTTCGAAGATGGCACCGACCCGTATTGGGCACGTTCTCGGGTACTTGAATACCTGAACCAGGTACAGTCGCGCCTGCCGCCGCAAGCTAAAACCGCGCTCGGACCGGATGCTACCGGCGTCGGCTGGGTCTACGAATATGCGCTGGTCGATCATAGCGGCAAGATGGATCTGTCGCAGTTGCGCGCCTTGCAGGACTGGTTTCTCAAGTACGAGTTGAAAGCCGTGCCGAATGTTTCGGAGGTCGCCAGTATCGGCGGCATGGTGCGTCAATATCAGATCGTGCTGGATCCGGACAAGATGCGCGCCTATGACATCCCGCACGGCAAGATCATCGACGCGGTGCAAAAAGCCAACCAGGAAACCGGTGGTTCCGTGCTGGAACTGGGCGAGGCCGAATACATGGTGCGCGCATCCGGGTATCTGAAATCGCTGGACGACTTCCGCAAGATTCCGTTGATGACGACCGACGCCGGCGTATCGGTGCGGCTGGGCGATGTCGCCCGCGTCCAGGTGGGACCGGAAATGCGGCGCGGAATTGCCGAGCTGAACGGTGAAGGCGAAGTCGCCGGCGGTGTAATCATCATGCGCTCCGGTAAAAACGCACTGGAAACCATCGATGCAGTGAAAGCCAAGCTGAAGATATTGAAAGCGAGCTTGCCACCCGGTGTCGAGATCGTTCCTACCTATGACCGCTCGAACCTGATCAAGCGCGCTGTCACCAACCTGAAAGAAAAGCTGATCGAGGAATTCGTCGTGGTCGCCGTGGTGTGCGCCATCTTCCTGTTCCACATCCGCTCGGCGCTGGTCGCCATCATCACGCTACCGATCGGCATCCTGATTGCCTTTATCGTGATGTACTACCAGGGAGTCAACGCCAACATCATGTCGCTGGGCGGGATTGCGATTGCGGTCGGCGCCATGGTCGATGCCGCCGTGGTGATGATCGAAAACGCCCACAAGCATATCGAAGCCTGGAACCACGCCCATCCTGGTGAAAAACTGAAAGGCAATGACCATTGGCGCGTAATCGGCGACGCCGCGGCCGAGGTGGGGCCGGCGCTGTTCTTCTCGCTGTTGATCATTGTGCTCTCGTTCATTCCGGTGTTTACGCTGGAAGCCCAGGAAGGACGGCTGTTCTCGCCGCTGGCTTTTACCAAAACCTATGCCATGGCGGCCGCTGCAGGGTTGGCAGTGACGCTGATTCCGGTCTTGATGGGTTATTTGATTCGTGGCCGGATTCCGGATGAGCAAAAAAATCCGCTCAATCGCTTCCTGATCGCGCTGTATCGTCCTTTGCTCGATTTAGTGCTGAGATTCCCGAAAGTCACCGTGCTGGCCGCAGCGTTGGTGGCCACTTTAACGATCTGGCCCATGACGCAGCTCGGCGGCGAATTCATGCCACCGCTGGATGAAGGCGACGTCTTATATATGCCGTCCGCTCTGCCTGGGTTGTCGGCCGGTAAGGTGCAACAATTGTTGCAGCAGACTGATCGGTTGATTAAAACTGTGCCCGAAGTGCAAAGCGTGTTCGGCAAAGCTGGCCGCGCCGAGAGCGCCACCGATCCGGCGCCGCTGGAAATGTTTGAAACCATGATCCAGTTCAAGCCGCACGACCAGTGGCGCCCCGGCATGACACCCGAAAAGCTGATCCAGGAACTGGACCGTATCGTCAAGGTACCCGGACTCTCGAACATCTGGGTCCCGCCGATACGCAACCGGATCGACATGCTGGCCACCGGCATCAAAAGCCCGGTCGGTATCAAGGTCGCAGGGGTCAGCCTGCAGGAAATCGATCGCATTACCGGTAATATCGAACGCGCCGTCAAGCATGTACCCGGTGTGTCGTCTGCCCTCGCCGAGCGTTTGAACGGCGGCCGATATATCGATGTAGACATCGACCGCGATGCAGCGGCCCGCTACGGCATGAATATTTCTGACGTGCAAAGCGTTGTATCGGCAGCGATCGGTGGTGACAACATCGGCGAAACCGTTGAGGGATTGCAGCGTTTCCCCATTAATGTCCGGTATCCACGCGAGGTACGCGACTCGGTCGAGAAATTACGCCAGCTGCCTGTGTTGACGGAGCGCGGCGCCCAGATCCACTTAGGCGACGTCGCGGCGATTCGCATCAACGACGGCCCGCCGATGCTCAAAAGCGAAAATGCACGTTTATCGGGTTGGGTTTATGTCGATATCCGTGATCGCGACCTGAGCTCCACCGTCCACGACATGCAGCAAGTCGTGGCGAAGGAAGTCAAGTTGCCGGCGGGTTACTCCATCGCCTGGTCGGGACAGTTCGAGTATCTGGAACGCGCCACCGCCAAACTCAAGATCGTGGTCCCCGCTACCTTGCTGATAATTTTTATCCTGCTCTACCTGACCTTCAAGCGCTTCGACGAAGCGGCATTGATCATGGCCACGTTGCCATTTGCGCTAGCAGGCGGAATCTGGCTGTTGTGGCTGCTCGACTATCACCTGTCGGTCGCCGGCGGCGTCGGCTTCATTGCACTGGCCGGCGTATCGGCGGAATTCGGCGTGATCATGCTGCTGTATTTAAAACAAGCCTGGGAAGAACGGCTGGCCAGCGGTAAAGGCAGCGAAGCCGACCTGCTCGACGCGATACGCGAAGGCGCGGTATTGCGAGTACGTCCCAAGGCGATGACGGTAGCCGTCATTATCGCCGGCCTGGTGCCGATCATGCTGGGCACCGGTACCGGATCGGAAGTCATGCAGCGCATTGCCGCACCGATGGTGGGCGGGATGATCACTGCGCCGTTGCTATCGATGTTTGTAGTCCCGGCGGTATATCTGCTGTTACGCCGGCGTCAGATTGTTAATCGCCATTGAAATCACAATAAACGCGCATGAATGCAGACGCGGCACCTAGCCGTTCGGTATCTATCTAACGGACGTGTGCAATCTGTTTCGGGTCACCACTCTCAACTTGAAAAAGGAAATAAGCATGAAACCGATCGCAATCCTCTCCTTGCTTCTGGCACTGTCCGCATCCGGAGCAGCACTCGCGCAATCTACCGGCACGAAAAACATGGATATGAAAGGTATGGACATGAAGACCATGCCGATGGACAACATGAGTTCCAGCGCCGCTGCCAAGGTAGCCACCCATCAGGCGACCGGTGTGGTGAAGGCCGTTGATATGACCACAGGCACGGTGACGCTGGCGCACGGACCTGTCAAGAGTTTGAATTGGCCGGCCATGACGATGACCTTCGTTGTGAAGGACAAGATGTTCTTCGATAAACTCGCAGTCGACAAGAAAGTGACCATCGATTTCGCCAAACAAGGCACGGATTATGTTGTTAGCAGTGTGAAGTAATTGTATCCAGGGATGGACGCCCTGTTCCGATTCATGGGCGCCGTCCCGATGTGTTTGTACTAGCTCAAACTTGATTTGACAGTCAGTGCCAGATCAAGTCCACGGATGCCCGTTTATGACCGGCCGGAATCGACCGAGGCTGTGTGAAAACGCATCCAGTTAGTAAACTATTTCTCGATACAAGCATCAAATCGACATCGCATATTTGATCGAGGCTTCGATGAAACGCTTTGTCCAGGGAACGAATCGCACGCAGAGCATCCTGCTACCAGAGCAGCTCGAAGATTACGTCAGTGAAGATAACCCTGTCAGAGTCATCGATGTCTTTGTCGACTCGCTTGATCTTGGATCGCTGGGTTTCAGCGGCGCGAAGCCAGCGCAAACCGGACGGCCGTCTTATCATCCTAGCGTGCTGCTGAAGATTTATATCTACGGGTACCTCAACCGAGTCCAATCGAGCCGGCGCCTGGAACGCGAGGCACAACGCAACATCGAGGTCATGTGGCTGACGAGTCGCCTGACGCCGGACTTCAAGACCATTGCAGACTTCCGCAAGAACAACGGGCCAGCGATCAGCAAGGTCTGTCGTCAATTTGTTCTGATGTGTCGCAATCTCGACCTGTTTGCCAATACCGATATCGCCATCGATGGCAGCAAGTTCAAGGCGGTCAACAATCGCGATAAGAACTTTACCGACAGGAAGCTTCAGGCACGAATCGAGCAACTCGAAGCCAACATTGCACGCTACCTCGAGGAGCTTGATCGTGCCGACCGCCAGCCGGAGTTAGTGCCTGAGGCCCGCGTCTCGCATCTGAAGGAAAAAATTGCCTCCATCTTAAGTGAGCAGCGGCCTCCGCCCCCAAGCGGACGTCGTGCTGCACGGCTAACGTAGCTTTCTTTCAGTCTGTTCACTTTCGCGCGTGATCTCACGATAAATAAACACTGAGGCAGCAAACCAATGTGCGACCACATTGAGAGAACTCCCGGATGAAGCACAGTGTTTCCTGGACAGTTAAACCACAGCAGCGCTGAACGACTCGGGCCGTTGCGCAAGCAGATGAGACAGCCGTTGAAGACCCGCCTGTAAGCGTCCACGGTCCTTGATGCTACCCAAAGAGATCCGAATTGCATTCACTGATCCGCTGCCAGTTGCGAATGCCTCCGCCGGCGTGACTGCGATGCCCTCGCTGTCGGCTGCACGCGCAAACTGTGAGGAGTTCCAATACGCCGGCAACTCGAGCCATACATGCAGGCCGTCTCCGGCGCCGCTGTACCGCCCCGCCAGAATATCCCGAGCCATCCAGTGGCGCAGGCGCGCCTCGTTGCGTACGCCTTCCATCAATCCGTCGGCCGAACCGTCGAGGATCCACTGAGTGGCCAGTGCGCCCGTCAGAGGAGCGACCATCAGCGCAAATGATCTTAGCGCGACCAGGAAACGTTCGCGTTCGTGCGGGGCGCGTATTAGCACGAAGGCGACACGCAAGCCGGGCGTCAGGCATTTCGACAGGGTTGAGATGTAGTACACCTGTTCCAGGGCAAACGTGGCGATAGGTGGTGGCGGGGCATCGGCAAGAAGCCAGTAGGGATCGTCCTCGACGATGCGTACATTGCAGCGCTTCGCGATGCTGGCGAGCTCCTTGCGCCGGCGTTCCGGAATGGTGATGGCGGTCGGGTTCTGTAATGTCGGATTGAGGTAGACCAGCGCAGGCTTGTGCTGGCGGCACGCTTCCTCAAGCATCTCAGGCACCATCCCGTGCTTGTCCGCTTCCACCGCAATGATGTGCCGGCCGAATTGGGTCGCTGCGGCACGCAAGCCGGGATAACTCATTGGTTCTGCCAGGATGACATCGCCAGGCTCCGTCAGCGCAAGGATCAATGCGGCGATCGCCGCTTGCGCACCCGGACAGACAACAACCTGTAGAGAATCCAGATGTCCAAACATCGGTTCGAGCCACTTGGCTCCAGCCTTACGGTCGGAGTCGCTTCCCCCGGCCAAGTGGTAAGTCATCAGCAATTCATTATCTGCCCTCATCAGTACTTGAGACAAACCTTGTTTCAACATGTCGTCGAAGTCCACGCCATCCGGCGGTGGCGGGGTATTCATGCTCAGGTCGAGAATCGAGGTCAATTCGACTTTCGGCGCCGCGACATAAGTGCCTCGAGCGCCGCGGCCCTCCAACAAGTTGCGGCGTCTGGCTTCGTCGTATGCGCGCGTGATCGTCGTCAGGTCGACGTCCAGCTGTGCTGCCAACTGGCGCTGCGGAGGCAGACGGTCACCCGGTTTCAGCGATCCTTCTACCATCGCCGCCTGCAACGCATCCGCAATCTGCAAAAAACGTGGCCCGCCGTGAACGGCCAATCGCGGCAACCAGATTGGCAAATTTTCATCTTGTATGTTTTTCAACTGGGACATTTTGTCTCAATGTATGGAAATTGCTTTTAAGTAGTATGTCTCAGGACGTGCAGCAACACCATCCTTGCATGGCAGTCGTTGACGTTTTCTCCTCTCTCATCTGCATTCGGCAAATCACTCCGCTGGATGCCATTCTTATTTCATAGGTAGATGTAATGAAAGATTCAAGCAGGATGCCTGAGGGGATGGTTTGAACAAAAAATGAAGCTGCTGAAGCAGCGTTTTAAGGTAGTTCTCCTCACGATAGATGGTGTCAAGTAATAGCCTGGAAATACTCAAAATGATGGATTGGATCCCTATAGTCTTCGTTACGTTCAAGGTTCTCGTGCTCGGCACGGGCATGTTCTTCGCCATCAAGTGGCATTACGATCAAGGGAAGAAGGAGAAGAAGAAGCGCGCGGTGCTACGCGCGGGCGGCAAGGTGGCCGCAGTCTTCGTGCTATCGCTCCTGGGCCTGGGGCTCGTCACCTTCGTCCTTGCCAGGATGCTCGGTTTGGACTTGACCTTCCCATGATGGCAAAGAATAGTCGGCCGATATCCAGTGATGCGCCTATCTGCCAAGAAAATAAACAATACTAAATCCAAGAAATAGTATTCCCGTTACAAGTTGCAAGAGCCGTAGAACTTGTTTGATTTCGCCGATGTGATGGCCATCTCGTAGTATAAGATTTTGGAGCACTGGCGATTTTTGAACGGCTGTCGAGAACACAAACGCGGATATAAGCGCAATTAGTTCAAAAGGACCGGGACCATCATGAGGACCATTGTGAGACGACATGCCAAACAGAAAAAGTGCATTCCAAATCACCAAAAATGCCAGTATCGCGCTCCAGCGAAATGCAAATCCCGAAGGTCTCTGACTAGCTATTCCTTGCGGAAGGAAACCGAATTTCTCGAAGCTTGCGAGGACTTTTTTTCGTCCACCCACGCACCAAAACACTACTTGACGAGGATAGTCCGGACGATTGTGATTGATTCGAATGCCGCTAGCCAAAAGTGGTATCGCTCCATAAGGCTCAATTGAAATGACCTGTTCAGGGGTAAATTCATATTTTCCGAAAGTCGAGAGAAAAATATGTTCGGAAGATATTGTTAACTTCGCCAACGGCCATGAAGCATTCACCCATCCCACCATCGAGCCACCAGTATAAGAAATTTTCTCCACTAACTAATCTCCTCATTTAACGTCAACGGTCCGCGCCGAAATTTGATTACCATCGCGCCATAAAAATATTGCCAAAGAAATATTAAATAGGCGTAACCTCGACCGTCGACTTTTAGCTGTGGATTCAACCGGTGGATGCAACACGTCACAGATGAGCCCAAGCTTTGCGCATGCCAGCAAAGTGAATAATGCCAAATGCCAGACAGATGCCAGAGCTGACTAGCCAGAACAACAGGCTATTGCCAGGAAAAATCGGCATGAGTACGACAAATGCTAGACCGCGTACAAGATAGAGTGCAGTGATGGCGCACAACGCAACACGTAGCAGCGGGAGCTTGCGAATGACACCAGCGCCTGAAAGCGCATACAGCGCCCAAATGAACAGAACCACCACAACGGCTGAGGTGACTGCAGTCGGATACCAATGTCCGGCCGAAGCCATTTGTGCCATGGGCTCACCTGCGCCGAGGAAGCGGTACCATGAAGCGCCGAAAAAAATGCAACCGAGATGCGCCAACGCTGCAACACAGCTCAAGGCTGCGCCGGCAATGAAAAATCGATTTGGCGAAAGCTGCATAGTTGATTGAGGCCTAACTAGATATGTCCATAACAGGCTCATAACGAAGTAACTTCGAATCGACAAAGTAATTTCCGTAGTACTCCCTTGGCCTCTCATTGGGATTTGAAGAAAAATCAATGTAAGGTGTCGAGCAGTGCGGGCAGCGGAACGGATTTGTGTATCTATAACGCGTGCCATCTGGTGCTACTGGCAGCGCCGCTTCCAACGCTGCAAGCTCTAATGGATTAGGTACGGCCAGGGCAGCGGGACACCCCGAAACTTGGTCATCTACCGTAATAGTGTACTTACCAGAGTCCGAGTAAAAATATCCTGAATTACTAAATCCAGCGTGGTATGAGCGTATCTGAAATGATTTCTTGCAGTGGTCACACTCGCAGGAAAGGATAACGTTCCCACTTGTCACCGTGCCGCTGAAATGGAGTCCCCGTGCAAAGAGACCTTTCCCATACAAACTTTCATTCTTTATCTCCGCTCCGGAAAGGAAGAACGGCTGAAATCTGATGCCAATGGCATCGCCTCTGCCAAAGGCTTCGGAGTCATATTTCTCTGACTGGGTAATCACACAATCCGACTGGCATGCTAAATTGGGATGAGCCCGAACCGAAAAGTGAAACCAACCGCTATGCAGTCCGGCCCCGTGCAAATGGCTAATGCCTTGTGCGTCTACGAACTCAATGGTTCCATTTTGCTCGATTTTCGCCGACGGGTTCTTCTCACATGGAACGTCACCCAAAAATACTCGACATAGCTCCTTTCCGTCAGCTTTCACGATGAGCAGCGGAGATTCCTTCTTTTTGAATATAGAGAACATATTTCCTTTGCGACTACGTACCAGTTTTTTAGATAAGCCTATCAATTTTAGAGCGGGCGCGAAAGGCAGTAACCTGAAACCTGCGGCGAGTTCAAAGAACCGATTATTTGGCACACCGCAAATCCACTCACCGACCAAGGGTCTGGCTTTCCTCACTTACAAATCTACTTGAATTAGAATTCCGTGTCGCGGTGGGCTCGGCAACAGCTCGATACATCAACTGCTGAACTCCGGGAACGTATAACCCGGATGCAAATAGCAAGTCGCGCCACACGCCGCCACCATCGGCTTGAAAGCATGGCGTCAACAGTCGACTCAACGCTTGATAGGTGCGCACGGTGCGCAGGCGCTTCTTGGAAAACAGAACCGAGCCCGAGGCGGCACCATGTTGGTCGACCAGGGTGGCCAGCGCCAAGGCATCTTGTACGGCCAGCGTGGCGCCTAATCCCAGTTGTGGACTCATCGCGTGGGCGGCGTCTCCAAGAATGCAAACAGGCGGTTTAGCCAGCCGTGTCGGGTGCGCATGATAATAGGTTGCGAACGTCAGTTGGTCGTGCGATGTAATCTGGTTCACGACGGGCGCAGCTTCGGGCCACAATTCGAGCAGTTCGTTTTTCCAGCTATTCAAAGCAGTCGCTTTCCACCCTGCGTAGGCATCGCGCGGCAAGCTCCAAAAGAGCGACAGCCTCACCTTGCCATCTCCGCGCTCGGTCGGCATGAGTCCAAACATTTTTCGGGTGGTTCGATATCGTTGTTCCAGGATGCGCTCGCCACCCCATTCCTCGACGTCAAACATACCCCACAGGGCACCTAATGCCGTTCAGTTAAGACTGGACGGCATTTTTATTTTGGGCTTGTAAACGTTCGGGCCAGCTGTTAACCTGCGTGTCGATGCTCGATGACACTCTCCATTTCCTTGCAAACCACCTCGAAGCGCCTGACTGGCGTCGGCTAGGAGAGCATTTGCCTGTCGAATGGATTGAACAGGCCGTGCAGCGCACCGACGCAACGAGCATCCGCCATCGCCGCCTGCCTGCCGAGCAAGTGGTCTGGCTCATGGTGGCATTGGCGCTATATCGTCACAAGTCCATCAGTGAAGTGCTCGATGATCTCGGCTT
>NZ_FOKF01000026.1 GCF_900111995.1 Collimonas sp. OK607 | reverse complement strand
TTTTAAAATATCTACATCCTGGCGAAGTTGGCGATTCTCGAGTTCCAATTGTCGTATGCGTTGTTGCTCTGACGTGAGCGGCAAACCAATCCCTGCCTGGCCGTTCTGTTCGGCGCTGTACTGCGTAACCCAACGACGGATCGCCGTCGGCCCTATGTTCATACTTTCGCTGACATGCTGGACGCTCAGGCCCTGTTCTTTGATCATGCGCACGACTTCCAGCTTCAGACTCGTGTCGAACTTCTTGCGTTGCTTTGCCATGTACTTTTCCTCAGTTGATGGATTATCCACCCATTGAGGTGTCCGGCAAAATTAGACCACAGCAGTCCGGTCAAGTGTCGACCACGAACTCATGATCTCATTGCTGGAATAGGTGGGCGATGCAGTGGAGGATAGCTAAAGCAGAAATGCTGGAGGCTGTCTAATGCGATCAGGTGGCGACGATTGCCACAAGCCGGTTGGTGCCAAAGTGCTCAACACGTCGCTGAGTTAGATGGCGGGTCTACTATAGGTCTACTAATGTAGAAATGAAAAAGCCCCGCATCGCTGCGAGGCTTTTGTATTCTGGCTCCCCGACCTGGACTCGAACCAGGGACCTGCGGATTAACAGTCCGACCTTCGAACTACTCGGAAAACCGCATAAATACTTGTTATTGGCGGTGAGGGAGGCAAATATATTTACCTCGGTTTACGTGATTTATCGACGTTTGGCACGGGCAGGTGGGAGTTTTATTTGCCAACCATTGTTACGGCATTGGAATCTGATTCTTCCGCAACGCCAAGCTTCGCCAGTTCGCGTCGCGCTTGCTCAAGTTCCAGCAAACAGCCCAGTTGTTACCGAAAATGATTAACGCCGAGGTTTTCAAATTGACAGCATTTTTCGTCTAAATCCATCGTCACAAATACGAAAAATAAATTTCCATAAAGCAATTTATCGCGCTGTTGATATTCGTATATAGTCAATATTTCTTAACGAAAATGTGGTACGTTTGCAATGTATTTAACAACGTATTTATAGCATTCCCGTGTTGTATGGACTGGGGATAAAAATGGTGACTATGTGATTCCAAATTTTAATTTATCCGGGGTTCTTCCTCCGTTTGACGGCTCCGATCCCGCAGTTGGGTTACCGTCCCCCTATGACACCACCCTCACCGAGATTCATGCTAAATTAGGGTATTCACCGGAACGCATTGAACTGATCCAAGGCCTAATCGACTATCGCTCCGCGTTACGCGCCGTAGGAATTTTTACTGGTTTTCAATTGATTGATGGGAGCTTTACCGAGCAATGTGAAATTTCTCGGGGACGCCCGCCTGCCGACATCGATCTAGTCACGTATGCGTACTTGCCGGTGCATGGGATTGATGTGGCACCTTTCATCAATAGTAATTTGGCCCTGTTTGATCAAAGTCAAACTAAAGCAAATTTTAAATGTGATGCTTATTTTGTTGATCTTTCGAAGGACACACGCCTTGTGGTCGAGGATACTTGTTATTGGTATGGCTTGTTCTCTCATCAAAGAAGTACCGCTCTGTGGAAAGGGATGCTCAAACTCCCGCTTCAATCGGATGACGCTGCAGTCCTCGCCGCTCTAGCAGCAAATGGAGGAAATCCATGATGCGTAAGTTAGAACTTGATGCTCTTCGCGCCGATGTAACCTCGGTCAATCGACTACTACGCTCGCGAACTCAAGAAATCGATCCAATTGGATTTCTTCAGTTTTCGAGGCGTCGCGAACAACTGCAAGAGAAGATTGACGAACTTCAAAATGCTCCTTTTCTTAAAGGGAGCGTCGCTCTGTTCTTTGCTGGTGAGCCAGTGAGTGGTTCTCGTGGTATCCGTGCGGATTTCGCAGGTAAAGCCGTCGAAATTTTCCAAGACGTTGTTTCTAAACAGTTCGCAGCCGTAGAACTAGGCGAGATGGGAGAGCGTGGCCCCATTCCAATGAAAGCAAATTCTGATCTTTTACTTACAGATGTCGCACGTGGCTCCGTGGGGCTTGTACTAGAAGAGGCGGGCGAAAACGATACAATTGCGCGAACACCGCTTTCGATCGTTCTTGATCGGGTAGTTGAGATGTTGGCTCAAACAGCCCGTCCCGAGAGAGCGGCATTCGACGAGTTGCTTGAACATATTGATCAGCGCCAGTTGGTGTCACTCCGCAATTTTTTTCAACATCTCGATGATGCTCACGCGACGCTACGGTTAGTCGAAGGTGAAAGCGACATCATTTTTGATTCGGCCGCTATTCAAAGAGCTCGAACAAGAACAAGTGTGGCGAGAATCGACGAACGAGAGGACGACCAAATGAATGGTCGCCTCTATCTATTGCCAGGTCATCGAAGATTTGAACTGCATATCGATGGGGATCCGCCAACAGAAATTTTTGGATCAGTCTCAAGAGAGTTTGCGCGGGAACACTTGCAGGCCATGCAGGCCGCAAGCGATGTTGTGGGGAAGCGTTGGAGAGTTAAAATACTCATTCGATCTATTCAACGGCAAAATGGCGAGCCGCGGATTTCGTATTCGCTAAAAGGACTTATACAACGACTAGATTAGCCCCTTGGTGCCGATCAATAGTTTGCCATCCGTGTTTGAAAGAAAACGAGCAGATTCTGATTGGCAATTTCCTTTGGTTTCGATAGGCGACCTCCCGCTTACATTCGATACCGAGCGTGTGGATCGCTTGCCTTGAAGTGGTTTCTGGTTCGTTTCCTTGGATCCCGTTCAAGCCCCTATCTGAACTGCATTCGGCGCCGCAGTTTCGCGCCACCGGGCCTTGATATAAATCTCAGTTGTGCGCTTGTCTTTGTGTCCGCACAGCAATTGAATCAACTCGATTGGAACGCCGGACCGCCACATATCCGTGGCTCCCTTACCTTTGAGGTCATAGAAGCCCCAAGGCGGCATATCTTTCAGCGCAGGAATTTCTTCGCGTGCGGCTACTTGCGCACGTCTGAACATCGAGCACAACCCGTCGTACGTATATTGTTCACCCTTCAGAGTGTGGATGAGGGGCTGCGAGATGCTGGTTACTTTGCCATCGGACTCTTTTTCTTGCTCGCTTTGAAGTGCGCGCACCACCGCGTCGAGACTGGGCGTGATCGCGATATCAACGGTGGCGCCGCGCTTGCCCTGTTTGTTACGGATAACACGGCCGTTGTCTTTATTTTTGATGCTCCACGGTCCCCACCCGATAATATCCTCCGGCCTCTGCAGGGTGCTATACACAAGGTCCATCATCGCGCGGACCATCTTGGGGGCATGGGTGTACACACCGTTAAACTCAACGTCTTCGACATAGCGCTCGCGCTTCGTCTCTGTGTTGCGCTTGATGCCGGAGGCCCGCATACACGGGTTGACGTTGATGTTGCCGTGGTCGTTGCGGATCATCCACGAGATGCAGGCTGACAGGCATGCTCGCTCGCGATTGGCACGTACCGACCGGCTCAGTTCTTTACCCAAGTCGAGATAGTCCTGCACGATTTTTGGAGAAACCTGCGTGGGCAAGAGTTTGCCCAAGTATTTTTTCAGAGGAACAATGTCGCGCCGATAGTCGTCCGCCGTGCGCTGTGCCAAGTCCTTTGCGAGAACGCGTTTGTCGCACGTCGCTATGAAAAGGTCGAGAAAATACGACATGGTGCCATGTCGGCCCTCGGGGTCGTTGTACAACTTGCCGCGCTCGCGTGCGCGCTCGACATCTGTGCCGAGGTCTTCTGCTTTAACGGCGGCGGTTAGCCAGTGCGCGCAGCACATCGGCCACGCTGTCTTTTGTCATGCGTTCACCTTTTCGCGTTGTCGGCATAGCCGGATGCCGCGATATTGCCGTGTATGTGACATGAATATGCAGTATATGTGCAGTGCCAAGATATATTATGCAGTGCGTATGCAGTGTTATTGCCGTCTTGTGGGAGTGAGGGAGATGCGCTATTCATTGGCAATAGAGGTGCTTTAAATTTCGATCGACCAGTTTGGTTAAGTACCAAGACGTACACAACATCTCCAATTTTAATCAGAGCATTACAATCAAAATTTCAAATCCTCCGATGTTTTATAGTCGATTCATTAAAATAAAATATTTCACACAAATGTTTGCATAGTGAATATTTCCTGCGCTATGATTGCAGCCATCACTACGTGAGCCGCAGTACAGAATTCAACATTCAAAATTCAACATCTGTTCTATCCTTTCATCGATAGACCAGATTTCACCATGCCGCAAACGCGGCAACATACCTTTGGCGACCATCACATTCGTTTCAAGAATGTTCGATGCTCGCCAAATTTTTTAAACTCAAAAAGAAAAAAGTAGTAACAGTGAGTGTCGAGCATCGCCAGGCTTTACAACGGCGACCAGACACTTTGGAATCATCAGAGGGCGGTAAAGAGGAGTTCCAACTCTGAATTACCCTCAGCCTAACCAAGGCAAAAACTTCGGCATGGTCGGTTAGGTCCTCACGAGGGGGCTCAACTTAAGACACGGCCATCACACAGTCCTCTTCACCCAAAATCCCCGCAAGAAACAAGAGCGAGATCCGGAATTGCCCGGGCTTGCGTGTCGGACGTGGCTTATCCATGTCGGCCCGCATGAAAATCGCGACAGCCCCGGCTGGTAGAACAGAAATTAAAGGGTATGTGCGCATCCCAGAAACCCGGCTAAAGCCAGGAAGCACACCGCGAGAACCGCGTTACCAGATCAGGACTTAGCTAAGTGCTAAGTGATCGTTTCCCGTAAGGAAACGGCGTGCGCCAGCGGCAGAAGGATGGCGTACGAAACGATGATTCTTAAGATCGGGACCTTCACCCCAAAGCCGACGCAGTAGAAACAAATGTAGGACGTTTCTCAGAGTGCATAACTGTGTTCCCAAGACGGGACTAGACCCATGCCCTGTGGGATGCGAGGCATGTAACTCTGATAAAGGAATGAAAAATGAACGAAAATAACAGTGGTCGGAACCTGCTAAAAAAACTTCTCAGCGCAATACTGGGTAAGCATGCAAAAACGAGGGTGAACGGTAACGTGGCGAGTCATAGCACTGCTGCAACTCAGGGCACGAATCTGCACACTTGCTTTAATGACCTGTGGAGAATCGGATGCCGTATCACCGACCCAAAGAATTTGACTCAGACCCACGTTAGAAAACTATGCGAATACTGGCACACGAAGGGAATCGCGACGTCCACCATGCAAGCGCGTCTGTCTTCGCTACGTATATTTTGTGGTTGGATAGGCAAGGGAGATATGGTTAAGAGCCTCCCTGAATTTTTGCCTGACGTAGAGGCGAGGTTGTTACGGGTTGTTAAAACAGCGCAAGACAGCAAAAGCTGGACTGAGAACGGAGTCGACGTGATTGAGAAAATTAAGCTTGCCGACGAACTAGACGTCGTGTTTGGCCGGATGCTGCGGATGGACCTGTCGTTCGGGCTGCGCCGCATGGAAGTCCTACAGATGAAGCCCCACAAATCTGACATGGGAAGCAAGTTGCGCGTGTACGAAGCTAAAAACGGCAGACAGCGCGATATCGACATTGAAACGCCTGAGCAGCGACAAGTCCTTGACCGCGTGAAGGAGGCCACTAAGGGCAAGTTCGATCACCTTGCCTGGAAGCAGACAACCAGGGGAAAGGTTGCGACGCTGGACTATAACATCGGCCGGTACAACAAATGCATGGCCGCCATCGGCATTACCAGAAAGGAGGCCGGAGTGACCGGGCACGGTCTGCGCGCACAGTATGCTGAGAATGCCGCGTTAATTGCTCACATGATCCCTCCTACGCTGGGCGGTACCGGCGGTCAAATGGACAAGGGTGAGTTGGATATCAAACGCGCGCAGATCAGTGAAAAACTGGGTCATAGCCGGATTGACATTACTGGGGCTTATTACGGCTCCTTTGGTCGGAACGTCACTCAGGACACCGCCGACAGATGCAAGGTGACTATTGAGAAGGCGCTTCATTATTGCCATATTGGTGTGACCAAAACCGTCGCAGCAGACCGCATGGAAGACTGCCTCCAAATGCTCAAGGAACTAACTGCGCTCGACGTTGACATTACGGCACGACAGGTCCAAATGCTGTGGGAAATTCACAGTGAAAAGTTTGCCGTCTACTGGAAAACGCCTCACGTGGGTAATGCATCAGCGCTCGAAGCAGTCGCGCTGAAATTGATCAAACAAGAAACCGCACGGCGCAAACTTGGCTGAATGCACGTTGCAATTTCGGCAGCCGATAAGAGTAGAGAACGATTCGTCGCTAAACCTGTGTGAACGGCGCTGATAATTTAGATTCATTTTTTCGCAAGGAGATTGTCACATAGCAGGCAATTTGATTTCAAAAACGGTCGAAAAGACTGAAACGCATACGGATGCAATGAATCTGGTTAACCATTTTTTTGAAGATGATGCTGCCTACGCGACGTTCGCCGTGTTCGCCGGGGCTCAGAATCTGAACGCCAAACGTCCTTTTTGGTCAAAAGCGTGTTTTTTATCAAATCAATGAATTAAACCACTGAGCTCTTATGGTCAAGGGGCAGGTGGCGCAGATACCGGCCAGTTTCAAGGTGATTCGCCACATCGGCCCGGTAATGGCCTGCTCTTGCTGCGACGATATCGTCCAGGCGCCGACACCGGGCCGTCCGCTCGAACGCGGTCAGGCCGCTTGCTGACCCATGTTCTGGTATGGACGTGTGCCGATCTTGAATCCTTTAAAAATGAGTGAAGCATTCATCAAATCATGTTTCGAATTGGTTGCGACAATTAGCGTTTTCAATGAACGGAGAAGAGAAATGGCTAAAAATCGTCGTCACAAACAGATCACAAATGAAATTTTGATACAAGATCACACTTCTTTTTTTTACCCCGTGTCACGATTATTTAAGCCCGGCGCGCTGCGCGCATTTGGAATCGTCACGATCGTTGGCCAGGAATGCGCAGTCCCATTGTAAGTCTGTGTTGAGTGGGATAGTCGCAGGGTACTGGTCGGTTATCACTGGCGGGGCGGAGAAGGGTGTTATCGCGCCCAATTGGGCTTGGAACAGTGGTTCTGTGGCAATAACCTTATCAACGCAAGGCTTGGCATATGTCCAAATAATCCACGTCAGGTAGACTGTCCCCAGTCACTTAAAGAGATGGCTATTGAAGATAATGAGATTGTGCTGGAAGTGACGCGCTTCTGCCAATCAGTCTTGGATGCTGCTGAGGAAGTGACTGAGTCGGTGAAGGGCAAAGTGCGGAACGCGTTAACCACTAGTAATCTAAGTCAATTTGACGAATGTGTCGATGCAGGGAACGCATAAATTTCTGCATTTGACATCCACCACAGGGGTGTTAATGCCCCTGTGGCTGTTCTAGACCCATACCTCAGACCCACGTAAGACGCGGTGATTTTTTCGAACGAGCGACCGTCCAACTCGAGCATTTTTGAATTGCTCAATTAATCAAAAATTACTATAGAAGGATGCACGGATGTTGGTTGGGGCGAGTAAATATCCTCGTCTTTTCTTTGTTGCCGCAGCTGCCATTTTCACCGTAGCGGCAGCCAAGTCACGTGGCAGTTTTTCAGTGGGTCGAGTACGAGGCTGTGCGGGCTGAATGATGGGGAGCACTATTTAATGCCAGGAGACGGAAGCCTTATTTCTTTTTCTACGAGTCCAAGCATATGAGACGGGGACGTGCCCAATGCTGACGCCAGCTTAAAAATAACTCTGATTGTCGGTTGATTGACGCCTCGCTCAATCAAGCTCACAAAATTGCGCTCGATTTCAGCGGCAAATGACAATTGCTCTTGTGAGAGCCCCGCTTCCTTTCTCAGGCGTCGTAACACGTGTCCAAAAGCGATCGCAGGATCCAATTATTTCTCCCAATATATTGGGAGAATCGTGATCGTGTGCTATGGTTGTGTCTTCACAATATATTGGTAATATTGTCTTTGGGGATACCAATATTGATACAGGGCGCTGCGATTGACCTTGTGGTATTGCAGCGGAGCGCGGCCAATAGGCTAACTAAAATCTAGGCACATATGGTCCATCTAGTTGACAGAACGAGAGCGAAACCATTATTAGTCGTCGCAACGCTGCTATTACTGGCAGCATGTGGTGCAAAGACCACTGAAGAGGCGAAATCATTGGCATATTATGGGGAGCACCTCGCAGAGGCCGACGTGGTACATGCAAAATGCGAGGCAATGGCAAAACACGAACTGAGTACGATGTCCCCGAGTCAGCGGTTTGCATGGATGGAAACCGCTACCGGAATTAACTGTAAAAATGCCGCACAGGCGCGCGGCGACGAAACTTACAGGGCATATCAAAAGAAAATGAGCGACGCCGCGAATAAATATTGAGGGTACAAATGCGTCAGATAGACAATCGTGAATGGGCTTTGTTACTTGACCATATGAAACAAGTAGCGCGAGATGACGTACGGCTGTATTTTGCGCCCTTTGTTTGGATGGTGAAAAAAATCAAAGAAGGCGTCAATCGACTCAAGTAGTAGTAATGTTATCGCGGCGAACGAGGTGATCATTTCGATCATGAAATCGTGATCTTCCAGCGGTATAACGGCTCTGGCCTGGGCCGACTGTCCTGGAGAGATGATGTATTTTTCGAAATGATCACCGTGTTGTCTTGGGGCCGGCGTACCTCGCAACACCGGCGACGAGCAGGACAGCATTGTGGGGGAAAACCGGCATCCGCAGCCTTCAACGCTTTTGATCTTCTTCGATTTATTTATTCCGGAAACTTGAGTTAGCCGCAGCATACGTTTGACTGACATGAAAAATACCGTGGATGCCCAAGAAAACCGAAATTTTTTTGATGGCTTGGTGGCTTGCCATTTCGGAAATGCGATTTTCTGTCGATGTAGATCACTTCGCGCTTTCCACTTGCAGCAATCGATCGTTGATGGCCTGGATGTCATGCACATACCGCATGGCCGGTAGTAAAACCGAGAGTGCCCGTCCGCGGCCATTGCCAACTTCCTCGATGGCGATCGCAATCAAATCTATCAAGATAGCGATTGGCTGTTCGAAGTCCGATGAAAAATCCGTTTTCGTGCCATCCGCGTTCATTTCCATCGCCTCCGATCGTACAGAGCGCTGGTTTCGCTTATTGATAGACATCGTGACTCCCTGATTACTTGGGTTGCCGACTGAAGACCGTACCTGGTACGGTCCCGGCGCTCGTGTTGTTGGTTCAACTCTCATCGAATCGACGCAGCATTGACGATCTCGGTCATCTCCGCTCGCGCTCTGGCTGCATTAGCCCGTTCGATGTGCCTCTCCATCGCGGCTGGATCGTCATTCACATGCGGCAAAAGCAGGGCGGTCACTGAAGCGGGATCCAGGATCGGATGAGGCTTGCCGTGTTCAAATGCGCGAAGGACGTTGGCGAGGTTCGCAGCCACCAGCACATTCGTCGGACCGTTATCGATTTTTACATCGTTGCCTTTGATCGCAACCAAGGGAATGAGCTCGCAGGGGAGGGCGGTTTGGCGCTGTAATACGCGAATCGCATTCTTGACCTGCTTCAGGGCATTACGCATGTCCGTATCACCGTAGGGAGATGAAACCTTCCAGGTGGGGGAATCCGCTCTCGCTGAGAGGGTGCCGGATTTGCATTTCGTCTCAATCACAAAGACGTTTCGCTCGGTGATCAACATATGGTCGACCTCCACGGAAAATTCACTTGGCGCGTGTTCGTTAAAGACAAACAATTTGCCATGAAGGGAACGGGATGCAGGTAAATCCTTCTTGCGAAAATCTTCAATGAGTTTTTGCACATAACGTTCGGCAGCGATCCCCGCCATTTTTTTCTGAATGGCCGGATCCTCAGCATATTGCTGCATCCAATGCAGGATATTGAATAGTAGTCCACAAGGGAGAGCGGCGCAGAGCGCAAGCATGTAGACCGTGATCTGATCAACATGCGTGGGGGTGGCAGAGAGTTTTTTTGCGGTGACAAAAAATACGAATAGAAACAAAATGCTTGCTAGGCACTTAATGGGACCGTAGAGCAATTTCGTCGATGACCAACTTGTCGAGCACCTTTCCAGATGCAACGCCCGGGAGATGGGGCGTTTCAGAAGAAAGAAAATCGCCAGCATAATCGTCGTTGTCGCCCACATCATCGCGAGCACTCCCCATGCCAATACAGCGCTTCCCACCGCAGTGAGGAAATCGTCATTGTTATTTTTTTGGTGACTCATGACGGTCTCCCTTAGGTTGTTGTAACTGACGGATGGCGCAACGCAGGCCAGCGATGGGGCCATGTTGCTTGATGATCCTGACAGTGCACCAGAAATCATCAGCCAGCTCGAGTTTGGCAATCGTTATGGCGTGATGACGGGTATGAAATGCGTACATCACGTGCTCCAGTGAGGCGCGCGGCTTGAGCAAACGATGGATCAGGCAATTCAAATCCCACCACGCGGCTCTGTGGTCGCCTCGGCCTGCCAGCTGCGCTTTGACTGAGCGGCGATCCATCGCCGAGACGTCGGTCATCCATACACCTCGGGCGGAAACGCCTGGCGCAAGGAAGACTTCCTTGGTCCGTTTGCTGTTGGTTATTGATTGTAGAAACCTCGCTTTTTCTGTTCTTGCGAAATCGGTAGACATCAGGTTTTCGTTGGTGATATGGTCGGTATCCATGTGGCGGTATTTTCCCATTGCATTGTTGGTGGTCGGCAGGTCATGTGAGGGCGGGGCTACTGTCCTGCATGGCTATGTAGCGCGAATCAACTGAATGCAGGACCGTCCATTGATAGTAACAATGGAAAGTGCGTTCGCAAGTTGTCCAAACAGAGAACGACAGGAAGCAATCGGGGCGTGGACCATATCAAAAATTATTTTTTCAGCCGGCCGAGGGACTTGTGGTCCAATTTCTCTTGGTTAGAGCCTGACATTGGCCCGCAGCCCAGTCCCCTGGCACGTACGGAAATCATGAAATAGGCACTTAGCAATGAACTGTTGTGTCGTGCGGTGACTTCTGTCAGGTCCGGCGCATCGACGAAGCAAGAACGTGCGTACGCACGGGAAAACTGGACAAGCAATTATTAAGTGATTTGCCGGTCCCAGTTTTGAGGACGGTGGGTGGTTCCGACCGATTTAGACCGGTTTTACATGTGACAAGCGTAATGTTTTTGTTTTCCCATCTGATGTACGGTCCGTCTGGCTGCGACGCGACTTGGAGTCGAGTCGATTACTGCAACGACCTCCATGCTCATCTTCCTCTCATTACCGCACCCGTTGCCATAATTCTCTTTCAAAAATTGAATAATATGCGCGTTGGTTGGTAAGAAAAAACGTTACCCCACCTTCTCGCATGTTCGAGTCCCACCATGTCTCAATCTCGAAACGTGTTGTGTAAAGTATAGCGTTCAGTATTGTAATAGCGGTTACTTTTCTTTGCGACGGAGGGGCATGGTTGCGAACATGGCGCTAGAAGGCCCGCACGAGCAATTGCAAGTCATTCGTGACCAGCAGGTGGCTCGCGCCAGTACCATGACTTTGGTCACATTGATGGGCATGTTCACAGGTAGTTATCTCAGTCCATCTGCACAGGAGAGGGTGGCCGCGCAAGTTGATGATGAGGCCGGCCGAGCACATCGCAGTCAGTGCTGGTTGCTGAGAAAAATGCTTTAAGCGTGAAGTGGCTGTTACGCAGCCGCGCGTATCATTACTGCGAATCAGGCGTTGCCGAGGAGACGCTTGAGGTCGGGGTTGGCCCCAAACTCACTTGACGCTTCCGTGAGCAAGCTGTGCATACTCATGCTAGCGCCACCACCACCTTGGGCCAGCAGGCGTAGAGCCGCGTGCCAAGCTGCCCGCCCGGTGCTACTTATACGCAAGCTAGCAACGTCACCGCCTGCGCGAGACCAGATTTCCTGGTCCAGTGGCCCCTGCGGATACAGCGTAACCAGTAGGTCTTCGAGCTCGCGGGGACTTGCGGAGCTCGCAGTAGAAGGAATTACAATGGGTTCCTCTGCAGACTTGAGTTGTCCTCCCTTGCGCAGTGCAACAGGAAAGTTATCTTGCGTGCGTGTAGTCAGTACGGGGTTCTGAGAGCTGTGAGTAGCCGGGACAAGCTCTGCAAGATAGTGGAAAAGGTCTAAGACTCGTATGAGGCCATCAGAGCGGTCGTCCACATCGCCTTGCAGCCCTTTGAGGAGGAAATGCGTAAAGAGGCTGTTGCGATGAAGACTAAGGATGACAGAGCTTTCGTCAGATGCACTTGCTGAAATGATGACGCGCCCTTTCCCTTGCGCTAGTGCGTCAAGCCTTGGCCCACCGAAAGCCCACTTAGTGACGTCTTCGGCGGCCCCTTTGATGCGTGCTACAGCACCTGAATGGCAGGCGTCTACGAGAACTAAGAGGCGTTCTGCGGGAATCTGATTTAGTAGTTCGGAAAGCTCTTCGGCCTCTATACCGGTCTCGCGAGGTCGATAAATGTCGAACTCAGAAGGACATAGATATGTGCCACCGTTTGGTCCTGACAGCTGCTGCGCGCCATGACCGGAGAAGTAGACGACGACTGTGTCGCCAGCCCCGGCGTCGGCCGCCAGCTTTTTGAGCCCGTTCACGATGGCGGTCCGAGAAGCGTCGGCGTTGCGCAGGATGTGCACGTTCTCAGCGAGATAACCGCAGTGCTTGGCGCTGGCCAGAAAGTTGGCGATATCTTCAGCGTCATAGACCGGCGCCGAGCCGAGAGGGGAAAGCGATTCGTATTCACCGACGCCGATGACGAGTGCTCGGCCAGATTGGAAGGTTTTGCTCATCGGCTCATTCTAGCATGCGGCTATCACGCAGCACCTGTAGAACTGGATTTCCGCTGAAGTCCCGCAGGGAGGTGCGCAGGAGATTCGATGCGGCTGGCCCTTGGCCCGCACGTACATGTTTGAGGCAGCGATGCCATTGGGCTACGCCATTGCCCTCAGAGCTCAGCTGATTGTCCTTGCCGCCGGTACGGCTCCAAAACTCTTGGTGCGTTGGCCCTTGTGGGTAAAGCTCTGCCAGCGTTTCCTCAAACATCTGCCACGCATCGTCGGCGGGAATCTGAACTGGCTTGCCCATGCGAAAACTCAGGGGAAAGCTATCCCACCAATTCATGACGCTCAGACACTCCCTGCAGAGCGGAAAGAAGTCGTCACGCGAGCGGCCGTGGCTAGCTGCCTCCGCAGCGGCGGAACTCCAGAGGTGTGTTCGAATCAATTTGCCCAGGGCCATCGCGGGCGCCGACGCGAGTCGGCAACCAGGAGTGCGCGCCAATGAATCGAGAAGAGTCACGCATTCATAGTCGCTCTGAGGGTAAAGCGTATTGATGATGTTGATGAACACCGCGTGGGATTTCTGCGCCAAAGAGGCCATCAACGTGTTGCCTTTGAGTGTGGACCTCACTTCGCTGCGCAGAGGCTCTTCGATGGCTCCAATACTGGCAGTGCCGTCCAGCACGGCGGCTAGCCACCCCTTTGCGGTGAGACCAACGACATCCGAAGCCAGCGCCTCAGGTATGAGTTTCCAAGCATCGGCCCTGTTCGGCACATGCGAGAGGTCCGCAAGTCCTGCTCTGACGAGTGGTCCCCAGATTCGGTCCGACCGTTCACCGCGCTGAATGAGCGCCTGCAGCCCTTGCAACCTATCTGGTACCTCGGTGGCTTTGTTCCGGTTCCTGGCAATTGCTTGGTCCAGGATGTCGAACCACACTGGCGAAGTCCAATCGAATTTGTGCACAAGATTCGGGTCGCCAGTGATGACATCCGCCGCTAGAGCGGTGACTTCCTCAATGCCCTCGCGTACCGCAATTCCGATGATATCGTCTGGCGAAGCCTTCGAGAGCGCAGACTTGATGGCCACACGTCGAAAGCCGTTGGGAGGGACATGCTTCAAAACTTCAGATAGGGCTTTAGGTGGGGTATGCGCTGCGGCCAGAGCAACGCCACATAGTTGCCATGCTCCGCGATTTGCGCTTTCTTGAGCGACACTGTCAGCGAGGGCCGAGGGCAGTACGGCGGGAACAGTGCTCGCCAATACTTGAAGCTGGCCTTCCGCACCGAAAAGCGCCAGAACTGGCTCAAGGCCTTCCGGTACCTTCGCGATAGTCTCCCAAGCTAGAGTGCCGATGCCGGCGCTCTGGGCGTTGATTGCGGACGCATACCCAGCATGAACGTCGGTGTTCCACCATTTCTGTTGCGCCGCGCTGCGGGCGGCCTGGTCAAAAAGATGGCAATCGTCCTCGGTCTTTGCTGCTTGGGTAGCGCGATTGCGAACCCAAGCCCTTACAGCCGCAGTCAATGTGCTAGTGTCGAAACGCTCCAGCTGCAGGTTGCGCATCGAGAGCACGTCGGCCGGTGTCCACTGCCCAGAAGTGGAGGTGAGCTTGTCTAACGCGACCTTGCGGACATCGCTTGCTCGCTGCGAATCCCCTGACTTGGCCGCCAGCAGCCTCACAAGCCTGATTGCGTCGCCGACTCCGGTAGGGCTTTCCCACAGAAGAAAGGCTTGCTCCAACAGGATGAAGGAGTTCGCCGACTGCAAGTCGAACGCAGCGGCTTCGCCGAAGTCCAGCAACGGCCGGCCTTCTGGCATGTTCAGAAGGGCTGCTACACCAGTGCTGGGCGGCTCGCTCGATGCTGAAAGCACTTGCCCTTGCGGGTACCGCGATGCCAGCTCTTTGGGAGCTGCAACTGCAACATAGGCTCCAGTGTCTTCCGGCGAAAAGCTCAAGCTGAATAGGATTTCGCGGCGCATCTGCTTGGGGACGACCTGCAGTAGGTCGAGCATGATGTCGTCGAACCCCGTCTGCCCAATGTGTATGACGGGTCGTTGCTGCGCTGAGATGAGCGCGTTGGCCATATCGAGCAGGAGCGGGTGGTGCGCGTTAGCTAGCGCGGTAGTCGCGTTGGCAATGGGCACGAAGGGCGTGCGGTCGTCGTTATCGTGCGACTTGCGCAGATTGTCGGCCAGCGCGCGAAGGTCCGGGATAAGGGGCAGCTCAGTTAGCGAGATGAAGGCGGCGACTGAATCGACCATACCTGCGCGAGTCGTGTCTCGGCTGCTCCGTGTGTGGATAAGGACGAAGTAGCCGTCATGGATGGCAGTGCGGAAGTAGGGTTGCCACTGCAGGCCGGTCGGAACAGTCCCGGGAAGGTCGGTGAGCCAGGCCGCTTGGCGAAAGACAGCCTGCGAGCCGGGTTCCGTTGAAGACAACAGGGCGTGTCCTCCTTTAGGGCCATACCAAGCTTTGTGAATACCCATTAGTTCTGGAGTGCCTTTGCAAGCTGCGAAATAGGAGCAGTGAGGTCTGGCGTGTGTGTTCCGTCTGTCGTGACCACCCACCCCATCTGCTCTGCACCCTTGTAGATGAAGTCCTTGTTTGGAGAATCCTTGGAAAGCGCGACTCCGGTTGCGGAGAGACCAAGTACA
Source organism: Collimonas sp. OK607 (assembly GCF_900111995.1). GTDB lineage: Bacteria > Pseudomonadota > Gammaproteobacteria > Burkholderiales > Burkholderiaceae_D > Collimonas. The sequence goes on along the minus strand of NZ_FOKF01000026.1, from coordinate 59,391 downwards.
AGCGTGCGGCGCTCGTCCCAATTGTTGCGCACAAAGGCAGCCAACAACGGTAGATTTTGGCCCAACACCTGCTCTGGAGTCGTACCTTCTGGTACTTGAAGTTCGTCCCAGCACGACAGAACCACCGCCAGTGCCGGTTTGGCCTTACCTGTGCGTACGTGAGTCGAGTACAGCAGCATCTGCAGCAACTCCACGAGCCGTGCTTGTGGCGAGCGCTCAATGACAGCGCCATCAGGCCGAGAAGATTTTAAGTCGCCAAGCGGCCTAGAAAAAATGTCTTCTGCCAAGGGCGCGCGCTCGGGCCTAACCATCAAAATCCAGCCGTCTGCGGTCTCGACGCGCTGCTGCCAGGACGCAGGGATACGTCGCTCCTCAAGGAGCTGGCTGACCTGCTCGCCGGCATAGTCTGGCCAATTCAAGTCAATTGCCAGGTTGTCTTCGGTTAGGACCGGTAACAGGGTCTCGGTGTAGGTGCCAGCGGCCGTATGCGCTCCAGGGACTCCCCCGTTGAGCGACTGAACCACATCATCGAAAGCTGCCAAATCAGGGGCGGCGCCACGCATGCGCATGGAACCTGTCTCGGCGTTCAACCGAGCTATGAGCTGCGCACCGTAGTGGCTCTTGCCGACGTTGGATTCACCGAAGACGGCAATATTCAGAGTTTCCTCAGGCATAGACGCCCCCGACCTGACGCAACAGTTCCCGTTCATGCTGCAGCTCGGCCAGCCTGTGAAACGGCATCTCCGGAACTGTCAGAGCCCATTCGAAAAGCTCAATAAGGCCTTGACCTCTGTTGTGTGCCTCTTGACCCGGAGTGGAATGCATGCTCACGCTGAAGGTGCGATAGCTGCCAAGGGCTAGGTCTGCGGCTTGAGTTACTGCCTGCCGCATTTGGTCATCGACCTTCACGTCCCCCTTCGTCCATACGAGGGCAACCGGTCGGTCGCGCCGCTCAGCACCGACACGTCGAAGCAGTGAGACAAGGTTCGTTCTGGCGACGCCTAAACGCGGGCCGGCAAGCGCATCTGAGTCCGCCACAACAACGAGTACGTCAGACGCATCTGAAAGCCAGAGAGCACCAGATGCGTCCTCGGCATCGCGACGCACTGCCCAGCGACTGAACCATTCGCCAGGCGCATCAGCGAAGAGGATGTCGCGCCTGACTTCGTGCACATTCAGGTCCAGATGCAGCAAGCCCGGATGCCGGCCTGTTCCGCTAGAGGTATGTGGCGGGAATGTGGGGCCGTGCATAGAGTTCCAGCGCAGGCTACCTGCGATATTCTCCCAGCCCTCCAGTGTCAGGGAGCCGGCGAATGACATTCCCTCAGGGCAGATGTCGCGCCCAAGGAGCAGGTACCATGCGCCTAGCAGTGAAGTCTTGCCGCTCTCAGCAGCGCCGAATAGGCCTACGAGCCGCGTTCGCGCCTTACCTGCCAAGAACCCGATGTCCATGGAGCCCAGGGCATTGCCAGTCCAAGGCAGCCGTGCGCCTTCCTCCACCAACCCAACTGTGCCGGTTGTTTCGGCCTCAGCCTTTTTCTGCCAATGCTTGCAAAGGTGAGGCGAGGCCTCGCCGACAAGGCATCCAACTTCGTCAGGAGCGATGCAGGCAGCTTGTGAGCAATGCCCGCTCACGCTTTCTCCTCAGGCGGTGTAACCTCGTCTGGTGAGGACAACGCGTCCAATGCCTTAACCTCTCGCAACAGCCAAATTGCCCAGTCGCCGAGAGTCATCTTCGTCTCCGGGTCGAAGCCAATCTGCGAGAGTTCAGCTTTCCCGGCGGCACACGAGTTCGCCAGTGCCTGAATGAATAGACTGCGACACCCTGACGGGATATGCTGTTCCTGTAGCCACTTGCTGGCTGCAATGCGCGTAGATTGCCTCTGTGTGTCCAGCAACTCTTTCATCGCGACATGCTCTTCGCACCGCGTATTAGCGGCGGCGCGAACCGCCTCAAACAGAAGCGACTCTACTGCCGGCGGGTAGACCTCTGGCAACAGGTCCGCCATGTCGAATGCCATGTGGAGTGCCAGGAGCGGAGCCTCTAGTGTCCGGTAAGGCGCATTAGCAGTCTCCGAATAAAGAGCTTGCCGCCACCAGAGCAGGCGGTTCGATGTGCTCAGGTGATTGCTGCGTGTCTGTTCAGCGCGGAGGAAGTCATCCAGCTTCGTTACGACAGAGTCGCCCAGTGTTTTCAGCGCTTGCGTGCTTACCTTTAACGCAGCGTTGGCTGCCTTGTCATGTACATCCGTCAGAATTGGTGCCATTCGGTCCGCGAACTCATACGACCACGACGCCGGTTGGTTGGTCCAGTGCGGGTTGGGATTGGTAATGGATACGTCGGACTTGTTCGTACTCGGTCCCGCCGCCGCAGCAACTTGTGCGAACCATGCGTTCGGTTCCGTATTTTTCAGAGTAGGAAGGGTCGGCAATTTTAAAGTTGCGACACGCGCTGGCTCGGATTTTGTTGGCCAGAGCTGGGTGATGCGTTCAGAAGTGACGCTCTGCGCCCGTTCCAAAATCTTCGACAAAATACGCTCTTCCTGGCCCACATTGAGGTGGGGCAAGACGTTTGCTCCAACTAAGCTGACGGCGACGGCCAAGGTGCCTTGCTGCTCCATGGCTCGCATGACTGCTTCGAGAATAATGGCACGGTACAATGTGAGCGGTTCGTCTTGGAATGCACCCCGGAAAGTGGGCCAGTGTTTCTGCAGTAGCTCGCCGATAGCGACCAGCGTCGGGTGCTGGCCGGCGGCGGGGTCCCAAGCCGCGAGCAGCGATGCCATGGCAACTTTGGGCTCTGCCGCGTATTGCTGAGCCAACTCGTGACAGGCGTCGCCCAATTTCTCGAGGCGGGAGTCCTCTCCACCGATGTTCAACAGTCGCAGATTCAGGAATTCCTGCAGCACATTTGTTTGCATTTTTGCTCCAACTTAAAAGTGCCAGTTCACTTTTCCATATCATACCGGCAACTTGCTACTCCTCACAAGCTGCAGCACTGCTTCCTGCCTCTCGGCCTTGCCAATATTGGTTGCCAAAATATTAAAAGGTGTCCTAGTAGGACACTTTTTCCCTTGCAGAAAGTAATGACCAGTATGGTTGGAACTGCCAGCTTGCCCGGGCAGCGTAGGAGATTTGCGAACTCTACCCGCTGGCGTCCTGGTAGCCCGGGGGCACGCTAACGCGGGTCCTCAAAGAGGGGCATTAGCCCCGCACGGTCTTTGGCGGGGAGTTTGTGCCAAGCTAGTACCCACCTAGCTAGGTCAGCGCTTTCGCAGTAAAAATATGTGGTTGGCACATCCAGCACGTGCGCAATCATAGCCGCTGTCTCAAACGGTGGCTCATGCACGCTCGTCTCGTAGCGGCTACTGCTGACGTTTGGGCGAGGTATTCCGATTTAACTGGCGATGACGAAATAAAGCTCTGCAACTGCACTAAGCGCGGATGACCGCGAGACAATCTGCGCGACGAGCGTTGGACCAAACCAGGAACCGGCGGCTAGCTTGCGCGAAGGCAATGTAGGTGGGGCAGGTAGTGGCTGAATGCACTGCATGCCAGCACAAACTCGGCGCTGAAGTGGGCATGGATTGGCGGCGACTCTGGATTTGTCCGAACCACTCTAAGCTGGCTCGCGCGGCCCCATTCTGATGGTGCAAGATGTCGGTCAATTATCGAGAAACGTGAGGGATAGGTATCGTTGTGAAGGGCTTCTTTTTGGGGCGCGATACGGTCACATAGTGCCGTGTCAGGTGGGGCAAGCTGGTGTGACAAATTGGGCGCATCGTGATATCTTAAGTCATTGAAAGATAAGGGAAATTATCCTTGTGAGCGGGAATCTCACCGCTTCCGCCAGATATTTTCATTAACCCCTTGATGTTTAAGGGGTTTTTGTTTTTATGGATATCCTGGTATGCCATTCGGTATGCCATCTATGTTTGGCTCGGATTGACTAAAGTTTTGCAGAGTAATGGAATTGATTGGCAAAAATTCTGCTATTCGCACTAGAGCCGAAAGCTAAAACATCCCATTCCCACTCGTCGTCTTCTCAGGAATCTCCTGCGTCACATCCCAATGCTCGACAATCTTGCCATGTTCCAGACGGAAGATATCGATGATGGCGACGCCGCGATCAGTGGGGCTGGTGGTCTTATGCACATGCAAGATGACAAAGTTGCCGTCGGAGAACGCTTGCTTGATTTCACCACGCGAGGTGGGGGACATTTGCCTTGAGGAAGTTGATGAAGTTATGAAAACCCTCAATGCCATCCGCCGCGCGGGGATTGTGCTGTTTATAGTATGGCCCTAAATATTGGCTCGCGGCGGCAAAGTCCTTCTGGTTCAGTCCAGCTTCGTAAAAGGCAAGGACGGTTTGCTTATTTTCTTTTATTTGAGCGGCGGAAGGCTGATCGGCATTGGACATGATGGTTGCTCCGGAAGGTGTCGCTGAGTCTATTGGCGTCGCGGCATTCGCACCAGACATCAAGAGACACGTTAATAATGCAAAGCACAATGCTTGTTTCATTGCCGATATCCCTTGGGTTAATGTCTCACGATAGTAACTTTTTTTAAAGGTGTTTCACTTACAAAAAATGGGCCTTCCCAGCCGCCCGTGATCTGTGGAAACTTGCCTGGCTCAGTATTTATGGAAGCACCAACCTGGCTAGATCCGTCAAGGCATCTTCATCGGCCAAGAAACCAAATACGGACGAGGTGAAGTTCATTTATTTTATTTGGATTCATATCAGTTCTTCGTCGTATGGCGATGTAGCGTTGACTGGTTTTAATTTCCGTTGCCGGATACTTTTAATAGATCATCAAGCCATTCCAGAAAATCGGCTTTCATGGCCAGGCAGATGCCATGGCCAATGGGATAAAGATGCGTGAGATGGGCCACACCCAATTCGCCCAGTAATTGGTCCGAGCGCTGCGCCCACATCACTGGCAGTTTGGTGTCAAACTCGCCATGGCCGATAAAAGCGCGAAGGTTTTCTAGCCGCCCTTTATCGGCAATATGCGGGGCGAGTTCTGGCAGGATGCGCCCAGACAAAATACCAAAGCCCGCGACGCGTTCGGGTGCGCTCAGGGCCACACTGGCACTGAGGATGCCGCCCTGGCTGAAGCCCGCAATGACTGTGTTGCGCACCGGGATACCATACCGCGCCTGCACCTGTTGCACAAAGTGGATCAAGGCCTCCCGGCTGTTCTCGGCTTCTTCAGCCACGATACTGGGTCCTCCCGAGGTGAATGCAACCCTGAACCAGGCAAACTGTTGCGCCCCCAGCTGCAATGGACCGCGCGGGAAAATCACCAGGGTTTGCGGGTCTATGTCCGCGGCAAAGTCGATCAAGTTCGTCTCATTGCCACCGACGCCATGCAAAAGGACCACACACCGGGTGGGCTTGAGCGGCACCGGTTGCCTAATTAGATAAGACAGGCCCAGGTCGGCATCCGTGTGCAAGTCCGGGGTGGACGGGATTGTGCTCATATTGTAATTTCTTTCTATGTTCAGACTATGGCGCCGCTGAAACAGCGGCGGGCTGTGGCATGCCCCAGACAAACGAATCCATGGATAATACGCCGTGGGTGATACCGCCATCAATGGCTTGTACGGTGTCGGAATCGTTCTGCGCCCCCAGCGCTACCAACAGAGGAAGGAAATGCTCTTCCGTCGGGTGCGCCCTCTCGGCATGCGGTGCTTCGGCGCGATACCAGATGATCCGACTTGTCGCCTTGGCAAGCACTGCAGTGTGTACCCAGGCGGAGAATTCCCTGACATATGCCGCTGGTGCGCTGCCCAAATGGCGGAACTCAAAAAGGTTGTGCGTCATGCTGCCGGACGCGACGATAAGCACACCCAGCTCACGCAGTGGCGCCAGGGCCTGCCCCAGCTTCACAGCCTGCAGGCTGTTCAAGTTGTGGGGCATGGATACCTGAAACACCGGAACATTCGCTTTGGGCAGCAGGTGCATCATTGGAATCCAGGCACCGTGATCGCGTCCGCGATGCGCATCGAATTCAGTAGCAAAGCCCGCTGCGGCCAGCAATCTGACGGCCTCTTTGGCGAGTTCCGGCTGACCGGTCGCGGGATACTGCAATGTGTACAAATTGGCGGGGAAGCCGCCAAAGTCGTGCACCGTCCCGGGCTGTTCGCTGCTCATCACCGTCACGCCTTGTGTTTGCCAGTGCGGCGACACCACCAACACTGCTTTGAGTGCAGGGAGGTACTCGCCCAGTTCGTGCAGGCGGGGCCCAAGCACTCCAGGCTCAATGGCAAAGGTGGGAGCGCCATGTGAGATAAAAAATACCGGCGCTAGAGTGGTGGATGTCATGTTGTTTCTATTTTAATTAACGCTGGCTACGCGCATCGACACTCCATTCACCGGCACCATTGGCAGCCAGCGCCAGCAAGCCGCCGACCACTGCGATGTTCTTGAAGAATAGCAATTGTGTGACGTATGCCTGGTCAGCAGGCGCTCCCCAATAGGCGTGGAAGAAGAAGCTCGCCACCAGCGTGAACGCTGCCAGGACCAAGGCCGCGAAGCGTGTTCCGAATCCTGCCAGAAGCGCCAGGCTACCCAAAATTTCAACGGTCAGCGCCAACGCTGCTCCGAGGGTGGGAAGTGGCAGGCCCACAGAGGAAATGTAGCCGACGGTTCCGGCGAAGCCGGTCAGCTTACCGATACCTGCGGGAAGGAAGAGCGCGACGAACAGCAGGCGAGAAGCAAGGGTGAGGCTATTTTGAACGGACTTGGACATGATGATCTCCCAAAAAAATGAAATGAACTAAAGGATTGATACGGCGGGATCTCTGCAGGGCTTGGCCCTTGCAGAAATCCTGTCTTTTTAAGCGCGTTTGATCCAGATGGGCGCAATGGAAGTGCCCAGACCTGCACCGTAGCCAAGATAAATATTGAAGCCAGCCACCGGTTCCAGGTAGCGAGCATTTTTCAGGCCACCGGCATCCATCGTGGCAAAACCCATGCTCTCGGCCAGTGCCTTGGCGGTCTGCTTGGCGCGCTCGCTGTCACTGGCAATAAACACGGAGACGGTCTGGCCATTGCCAAAATCAGCGCCGTCCGATAGCACCTGTGCAAACACTGTGTTGAATGCCTTGACAACTTCTGCGCCCGGAATGGCCTTGGCGATTTCTTCGGATGCAGAAGTACTGTGGCCCAAGGTCAATCCCATGTAGTCGGCAGTCAATGGGTTGGTGATATCGATGACGACCTTGCCTGACAAGTCGCCCAAGCTCTTCAACGCACCAACGGCATCGTCGTAGCTGGTTGCCAGCACGACTACGTCGGCGGCAACCGCCGCGTTGGCAGCAACAGCGGCGATAGCGCCTGGGTTGGCAGCAGCCACAGCCTGTGCTTTTTCCAGATTGCGGGCTGTCACGGTAACTTGGTGGCCAGCGCGGGTGAGTTGTTTGACGAAGGCTGAGCCCATGTTGCCGGCGCCGATGACTGTTACTTTCATGATGCTTCCTTTTGTTAGTTGAATTTGTCGGTTTGCAGATACTGCACCAACTCAACGGAATGTTTTGCGGTGCATGGGATAGACTTTATTGATTCTTCGAGAGAAGATAAACACTGAAAATTTAGATTTATTGTTTCACCAGGAGAGATAGTGGACCGATTCCTTGAAATGCAGACTTTTAATGCGGTGGTCGATGCCGGCAGCTTTGTCAAGGCGGCAGACGCTTTGGATATGTCCAAAGCCGCAGTATCGCGATACGTGGTCGACATGGAAGCCCGCTTGGGAGTAAGGCTACTGCACCGCACAACGCGGCGGCTATCTTTGACTGATGAAGGGCAAGTCTTTTATGCCCGCAGCAAGGAGCTTCTGGCTGAATTGCAAGAAGCCGAAGATGAAATCACCTCGCGCAGAGACGCCGCAAGTGGCTTATTGCGAATCAACGCGCCATTTACCTTTGGCATTCTTCATCTGGCGCCGCTATGGGGAGCATTCAAAGCCCAGCATCCAAAAGTAACACTGGACGTGACATTGGCAGATCGCTTGGTCGATTTGGTGGAAGGCTATGACGTCGCCATCCGCATTGCTACGCTGGAAAGCTCAACTTTGGTAAGTAAGCGACTGGCAACCACCCGAATGGTGCTCTGCGCATCGCCGGCCTATCTAGAGCAACACGGAGTGCCCACGCATCCAGCCGATTTGGTGCAGCACTCGGTCATTTCCTACAGCTATTGGTCAACCAAAGACGAATGGCGGTTTAACGGGCCAGAGGGCCCGGTGAGCGTCAAGACCAACCCGGGTATCCATACCAATAATGGTGATACCTGTCGGGCCGTGGCATTGTCACATCAGGGCGTGATCTTGCAGCCCACTTTCCTGGTCGGAAAGGATTTGTCAGACGGCACCTTGGTTGAGTTGATGCCGGAGTATCAGTCAATCGAGTTGGGTATCTATGCGGTCTATCCCACGCGTAAACATGTCTCGCCCAAAGTGCGTGCACTCATTGAGTTTTTGACGGCCCGTTTTGCCGAACATGGAGCATCATGGCACTGCCATGACGGTACTTAGAGATGTCATCCAAAAAACTGGCGCTGACATATGGGAACGAAGAATTCCCGCGTGTCGGCCATCTCGCCTGATGCGGTCGGGACTGTTGGAGTCGGAACGACGAAAAACAGCCTAATGGCCCGCCTGCGGCATTCATTGTAAGCGCATCGGAATCCGCGTAACGCTCATATGGCCTCCAGAGCAAATAGTTACACATACATTTTTCTGGCGCCTGCCCAATCGGACGGTCCTATGACGTCAAAGACGATGTAGGTGTAATTCGGGTCGGTACCATAGTCCCGTTCAGTTAAGAAAGCTGAGCGGCATTTTCACTTGTGGATTAGGGGTGTAAGCTAGCAAACAAGATGATGACTTTTCGGCCATGTTTGCAGACCTTATCAACTATCTGCTTGAAATACAGGAAGCGCCTGGTTAGGGGGGGCGAAGAGCCATCTGGCTCTCCTTTTTGTACTTCGGTTGACGCCTTTGCGAGATCCGTGTCACGGCGATGACGGCGTATACCCTAAAATAGTTGAGATTTTTGCCGCTGCCTCCAGTAATGCGCTGACGGTGTCGGTCGCGGGTTGCACCGGCAGATAATGAATCGATCCTGTCACTGCCAGCGTACCGAACAAGGTCCCATCGGCCATGAAAATCGGTGCGGCGATGGCATTTACCCCTAAAAAAAGTTCTTCCGGTGCATCGGCCCAGCCTTGTTTGCGCACCTGTTCTATCTCCGCTTGCAGTCTGTCCGGGTCAGTGATGGTATGACTGGTATCTGGCAGCAGAGTGCGGTCCAGCGTTTGCTTGAGAATCGACTCTGGCCCGAAAGCGAGGACGACCTTGCCTTGCGCAGCAGAATTGAGGCTGAAATTGGCACCGGGCCGCAATAAAATTTCCAACGGGTTTTTGCCAAGAACAACGTTGAGGACAATGACCTCATCTTCCGTGTACGTCGAGATAACGACGGCCTGACCCACCTTGTCACGCAAATCCTCCCGAATTTTTGTAGACAGCGATACCACCTGAAACCGCTTAACCAGGTTTTGCCCCAGCAAATACAGACGCCAGCCTACGCTATAGCGATTGGTAGAGGGGTTTTGGGTGACATAGCCATAGTTTTTTAATGCCGTCAGATGACGATGCACCCGCGCCTTTGGCATACCTAAACTCTGCGCCAGGTTGGTTATGCCATATTCTTCATTGGTCGAGGCGAGCGTTTCAAGGATACGCAACGAAATGATTGCAGTCGGCAGACCGACATCGATTTCAGTTTCGGGGGCTTCTATTTCTTGTTCCAAGATGAGACCTGTTCGTGGCGAGAAGTTGTTCTGCAGTTTTTTACCGGCATCCAATGCGCACTAAAAGTTGCAGGGGAAACCAATTTGGGTCATTCGGTTTAAGCAAGAAAAGTACGGCATGCGGTAGTTTTTTCGCCCCAGATTGTAGCATCCTCGTCTCTTGCATCAAACAACGGTAGAGGTGCCTTTCGCCTGCGCAGGCCCGCCCACGTGAAGACCAGCTTGTGAACACCCCCGGTTTGCCTCATGGTAAGTCAATATAGCGCTCGCTAAATACGTGGTAGCGCTGCCGCTTAGGCTTTGCAGCATCTTCTGCCAGTACGTAGCGGATTGAACTGCGGCCCTTACATGCACGCGGCAGGATCAGGCAGCGAATGAATTCGGTTTCGCACTCCTCGGTAGTCGGCGCATATACGGGATAGCGACCGCGTTCAAGCCAAGCTTCACCCGGCTTGAAGACATTGGTTTGCCCTTCAGTTTCGATAGTGATCTCGCCGTTCAGACAGCAGCGGATACCCGGCCCTTGATGCACATGGGTGAAGGCAATACCACCCATCGGAAAGCCAACGCGATCAATGCGCATCAACCATTCGAAGCCGTTATCGAGTTCGACTTCTGCTGATAACTTGCAACTTGATTCTGTCCCAGGCGCTGCGTGCAGTTCGCCACTGCTTGAAGCATGCCGCGCCAGTAGTTCCCAGCGCCACAGCCGCGCGCCTTCCGGACCGGTGAGTAGTGTAATTGCGTCTTGCCCAACCCAGGCCGAACCTTGCGCATGATGCTGACCGCAATCCGGTAGTTCGACCGTAACGTTGCCGTCAACCACATAGATCGAGCGCGCGCCCATTGGCAAATAGACGGGCGCATTGTCTGCCGGCAATATGTCTTGATACAGACGAAGAAGATAACTACTCATACCTGACCCCTATTATTTATTTTGCAAGATTGAGAATGCGACCGCTTTAGTCGCTTCGCCGGCAAGTCCAACTGTATTGATGAGACTGTCTGAGCCCTGCGTTTTGGCGACGATGCTCATTTTAATGTTGTATCGATGAAAAAGACAAGTGTATCTATTATAGATACAAATTGTTTGCAAACTGAAAAAAAATTGAATAGACTGCGACAGTGGCAAATGTAATCGATACGGGTGTCTTCTATATCGATACTAAAATAACCGAACAACATCGATATTCGATCCCAATATCAAAGATGTGAAATTCAGAAAGAGACTAATGGTGAATCAATCTATTCAAATAATGCAGCAAGCAAAGTCCACCCCATGGCATCGAGGGGCTTCCAAGGAACAATGGAAGTCCTTCTGGTCGTGTTATATAGGCTGGATGCTCGACATCATGGATTTGATGTTGTTTGCGATGATCATTGCGTATGTTGGGAGGGATCTTGGCTTCAATAAAGGAATGGCGGGCATGGTGGCTTCCGCTACGCTGATAGCGAGTGCCTTCGGTGGTCTGGTTTTTGGCTTTCTGGCCGACCGCATAGGCCGCGCCAAATCGATGGTGCTGAGCATTATCTGTTACTCGGTCGGTACAGCACTGTGTGGTTTTTCCGAGTCGCTCACGCAGTTGATCGCGTTTCGCGTCTTGGTCGGTTTGGGCGTCGGGGGTGAATGGTCGGCTGGCGCAGCCTTAATTACCGAAACGTGGCCAGCACAGCATCGCGGCAAAGTCATGGCCTGGGTCCAGAGTGCCTTTGCGTCCGGTTATGCATTGGCTGCGATCGTTGCCGCAATCGTGCTGCCGTTGCTCGGATGGCGCTGGGTGTTTGCAGTCGGCCTGATTCCCGCCCTGTTTGGCCTATGGATACGTCGTCATGTATCGGAACCAGAAATCTGGAAAAATCAAAAGAAACGCCTTTCTTTTAGCGAAACCGTAGGCGCATTGTTTGGCATCCATCGCAGAAATACGATCATCGGGCTAGCCTTCACCGCCGCCGCCATGTGTGGCTACTGGGGTTTGTTCACTTGGATTCCAACCTATCTGGGCACGCCTGTGAGCGAAGGCGGGGCCGGTTTCAGCCTAATAAAATCAACCACTTGGGTAGTCGTCATGCAAGTGGGCGCTGCCATCGGCTTTGTTGCCTTTGGCTATGTGGCAGATCTTGCGGGCCGCAAAAAAGCCTTCATCCTGTTCTTTATTTGCGCAGCCATCCTGGTGCCGCTCTATACCATGGTGAAATCACCGTTGATGCTGCTGGGGTTAGGGCCGGTCGTTGCCTTTTTCGGCACGGGTTTCTATAGCGGTTTTGCGCCCACCTTCGCCGAATTGTTCCCGACATCGATCCGCGCTACGGCGCAGGGCTTCATATACAACACGGGCCGCGCCGCGAGTGCGCTGGCGCCCATGATGGTCGGCTTCTTGTCGGGAAATTACGGCGTTGGCAGCGCACTTGGAATGACCTCCGCATTTTTCTTGCTAGCCGCGATTCTGGTGTTCTTTTTCTTGCCTGAAACCAAAGGCCAGGAACTAGAGTAATGACCGTCGCCTGCCTGTCCGTCATCGCCTATATGTCTAATTGTTAATCGTGAAAGGAATCGCCATGCCGATCGTTCAAATTACACTGGTAGAAGGAAGGCCCAATGAAGCCGTGGAGCGTTGCATCAAGGAGGTCGCACGCACGGTGTCCAGCACGCTGGGCGCACCCCTGGCATCCGTGCGCGTCATGCTCTGCGAAGTGCCGCCTTCCCGTTTCGCGGTCGGCGACGCGCTCAAGAGTGATTCGGCAGCGCCCAACCCCCAATTGTCTAAGGAATAAGCTGTCTATGATTTTTATTGCAACCATTTCGAGAAACGACTCATGAACAATCCAAACATGTCTGTCACCCTCGGCGACGAGTTATATGAAGCCTTGATCAAGCGTCTGCCGGTGGCACCACTCACCGAGCGCTTCCCGGAACTGAGCCTCGAGGATGCCTACCAGATCCAGTTGCATATGATCGGCCGCCGCCTGGCAATGGGCGAGCGCGTGGTGGGCAAGAAAATCGGCCTGACCTCGGTCGCCGTGCAAACCATGCTCGGCGTCGACCAGCCCGACTTTGGTCATCTGACCTCGGCGATGGCCTACGACAGTGGTGCCACTGTCCCGGCATCGGCCATGATCGCGCCGCGCGCAGAGGGAGAAATCGCCTTCATCCTTAAGCGAGATCTAGCCGGACCTGGCATCACCAACCTGGATGTGCTGGCTGCTACTGCCTATGTGGTGCCGTGTTTTGAAATCGTTGACTCACGCATTCGTGATTGGAAGATTCGGATTCAGGACACGGTTGCCGACAATGCCTCATCGGCTGCTTTTGTACTTGGCAACACCCCGGTCGATCCCAATCAAGTCGACTTTGTCCATTGCGGCATGGTAGTGGAAAAAAATGGTGTGATCGTCGGCACCGGTGCCGGTGCTGCAGCGCTCGGCTCGCCACTTACCGCAGTGGCGTGGCTGGCCAATACGCTGGGCCGCCTCGGTTTGGGATTGAAAGCTGGCGAAGTAATCCTGTCCGGGGCCCTGAGCGCGCTGGTGCCGGTGCAGGCTGGCGACCAGATGCGAGTAACCATTGGCGGCATCGGTTCTGTCGCGGTGCGTTTCAATTAACTCTGACCAACGATTTGAAGGATGCAATTATGGAAAAAATAAAATGCGCACTGATCGGCCCCGGCAATATTGGCACCGATCTATTGTATAAACTGAGCCGCAGTCCCTATCTGAAGCCGGTCTGGATGGTCGGCATTGACCCTAATTCAGAAGGGCTGGCGCGTGCGCGCGACATGGGACTGAAAGTCACCGCCGATGGTGTCGATGGCTTGCTGCCGCATGTGAAGGCTGACGATATCCGCATCGCATTCGATGCGACCTCTGCCTATGTGCACGCAGAAAATTCGCGTAAGCTCAATGAACTCGGGGTACTAATGATTGACCTGACGCCAGCGGCAATCGGGCCTTTTTGCGTGCCCCCGGTAAATCTGCCGGAACAGGTAGGCAAGCGTGAAATGAACGTCAACATGGTCACTTGCGGCGGCCAGGCGACCATCCCGATGGTGTATGCGGTATCGCGGGTGCAGCCGGTGGTTTACGGTGAAATCGTCGCCACCGTGTCGTCGCGCTCGGTCGGCCCGGGCACCCGCAAAAACATTGATGAATTCACCCAGACCACTGCCAAAGCGGTGGAGCAGGTCGGCGGCGCCAAAGAAGGAAAGGCGATCATCATTATCAATCCAGCCGAGCCGCCGCTGATCATGCGCGACACCATCCACTGCCTGACCGAAGACGAACCCGATCAGCAAGCGATCACAGAATCGGTACACCGCATGCTGGCTGAAGTGCAAAAATACGTGCCCGGCTACAAGCTGAAAAACGGTCCTGTTTTCGATGGCAAGCGCATATCGATTTTCATGGAAGTCGAAGGACTCGGTGATTTCCTGCCAAAGTATGCTGGCAACCTCGACATCATGACCGCCGCCGCCGCTCGCACCGCCGAAATGTTTGCACAGGAAATGCTGACCGGTAAATTGTCGCTGGCAACTGTGCCCGCATAAAAGGAGAACCAATCATGAATTCGCAGGGAAAACGTATTACCCTCCACGACATGTCGTTGCGCGACGGCATGCATCCGAAACGCCATCAGATTTCGCTGGATCAAATGGTCGCGGTCGCCAAGGGACTGGATGCAGCAGGCGTGCCGCTGATCGAGATAACTCACGGCGACGGCCTCGGCGGCGCATCGGTCAACTACGGCTTTGCCGCGCATACCGATGAACAATACCTGCGCACCGTGATTCCGCAATTAAAGCAAGCCAAGGTCTCGGCGCTGCTGTTGCCCGGCATCGGCACCGTCAGGCATCTGCAACTGGCATACGACTGCGGCGTGAGTACCATCCGCGTCGCCACCCATTGCAGCGAAGCGGACGTTTCCGAACAGCATATTGTTTACGGCCGCAAACTCGGCATGGACACGGTCGGCTTCCTGATGATGGCGCACATGCTCGATGTCACAAGCCTGGTCAAACAGGCGCTGCTGATGGAGTCGTATGGCGCCAACTGCATCTACATCACTGACTCGGCAGGGTACATGCTGCCCGACGACGTGCGGGTGCGCATTGATGCGGTGCGCCAGGCACTCAAGCCGGAAACAGAACTGGGCTTTCATGGTCACCACAACCTCGGCATGGCGATCGCCAACTCGCTGACAGCAATCGAAGCCGGTGCCAACCGCATCGACGGCTCCGCTGCCGGCCTTGGCGCCGGTGCTGGCAACACGCCCCTTGAAGTGTTCAATGCGGTATGCGACCGCATGGGGATCGTCACGGGGGTTGACGTCTTCAAGCTGTCTGACGTAGCCGAAGATTTGGTGTATCCGATGATGGAGCATATCGTGCGGGTCGACCGCGATTCGCTAGCACTTGGCTATGCGGGTGTGTATTCATCCTTCCTGCTATTCGCCAAACGCGCCGAAGCAAAGTATGGCATCGCCGCGCGCGACATCCTGGTCGAACTCGGTAAGCGCAAGACCGTCGGCGGTCAGGAAGACATGATTGAAGATCTGGCGCTCGAACTAGCGCGGAACAAACAAGACGCTGCAAGCGCGCGTGTAAAGGAAACGGTATGAAACTGACTGCCAGCCAAATCGCCGAACTGGCGGAGTACCTTGAATCAGCGCATCTGGAACGGCGCGAAGTCGTGAAAATTACCGACCGCTATCCGGACATGGACATCGAAGACGCCTATGCGATCCAAAACAAGATCAAGGACCGCAAGCTGGCACGCGGCGAAAAAATCGTTGGCCTGAAATGCGGTCTGACCTCGTACGCGAAGATGCGGCAAATGGGTGTGGAGACGCCGATCTACGGCTTTATGACCGATTCCTACGTGGTGCAGGACGCCAGCGAGATCAAGATGTCAGATTTGATTCATCCCAAGATCGAGCCGGAAATCGCCTTCTTCCTAAAGGCACCGTTACGCGGCCCCGGCTGTCATATCGGCAATGTGCTGGCCGCCACCGATTTCGTGATGCCGGCGATTGAAGTGATCGATTCGCGCTACCGCGACTTCAAGTTCGACCTGATCAGCGTCATCGCCGATAACACCTCGGCCACTCGCTTCATCGTCGGCGGCAAGGCCACCTCGGTCAAGGATCTTGACTTAGCTACTTTGGGCGTGGTGATGGAAAAGAATGGCCGGGTCGAGATGGTCGGCGCCGGTGCGGCGGTAGTCGGCCATCCGGCAACCGCCGTGGCGATGCTGGCCAACCATTTGGCTGCCAGCGGTGAGGAAATACCGGCTGGCTCGATCATCCTCTCGGGCGGCATCACCGAAGCGATTCCGGTACAGGCAGGCGACAGTATTTTGTTGCAGGTGCAAAGCCTGGGCGGTGTCAGCGCACGCTTCGTGTAAGCAGTGTTTATAAGGGCGCTGATCGGCACTGCTGGATTCGAACACCATCTGCTCTGCCAGTTCAGGGGCGATGAAACGTCCTCCCGCAACTACTTTGCGGATCGCGTTCATCAGCGTTTCCGGTTTTTTATCCTTGGTTAGGTAACCGGAGGCGCCTGCGTTCAGGGCCCGCCGAGCAATCGGCAATTCATTGTGCATGCTGAGCACCAGAATTGGTGGGTAGGATTCATGGGCGCGGATGCGCTGGATAAGGTTGACGCAGCTGACGCCCGGCATGGACATGTCGAGCAAGACCAGATCTATGCCACCCGTGTGCAAGGCTTCGAGTACTTGTCCGCCGTTGCCGGCTTCTCCCGCGACCTCCACCTCTTTGCCTAGGGCAAACAATTGCTTTAACCCTTCACGCATAATCGCGTGATCATCGGCAACCAGTACTCGTATCATGAATTTCTCAATTCATTGTGAATGGGAATACCTACCCTGATTATTGTTCCTTGATCCGGCATGCTGGAAATTTCAACTTCACCGCTTAGCGCCAGCCCCCGTTCGTGGACGCCGATCAAGCCGAAAGATTGTTTTTTTGCGCAATGACGGGTCGAATCCCCTGCCATTATCACGCACCTCCAGCAGGTAACGGCTTTCTTTTCGCTCCAATGCGATCCGGATTTCAGTTGCGTCCGCATGACGGCTGATATTGGTCAGCGATTCCTGTGTAATCCGGAAAATTTCGGTAGCGCGTTTGTCATCCAGATGAATATCTTCTTCAACCACTTACAACATGCATCGGATGCCAGAGTGTTCGCGGTTGAATTCTTCCACCAGCCATTCCAGTGCCGGCACAGTGTGCACATAATTGCAAAACCGACGCGTAAATATCGGGGAAACCGATCAACTTTGCATTGCCGATCATCCCAACCACCTGACTCGGCAGGTGCGTTATCCCTGCATCCCGATTTCCCCTATCAACATAAGACGGCTGTCTAATCTCTTCCAATCATTAGATTGTGCCTTTGCTTGCTAAATCGCCCCTATTGCGCTTGAACAGCGTGGCTACCAGAATCACGACCAGCACCGCAGACCACAGCAGCGACCATTGCGGTATCGACAGACCCATGATCGGATCGTAAGGGGTAGTGTAGAGTGCGTAAGCGTCATCCCTGGAACTCAATCACTCAGCACCCATCGCGATGCCCTTCACCAATCAAGCGCATTTACCTGTGATGCTGGCGGCGGGGGCTAACGTGAAAGTTGACGTGCTACGCTGTGGCTGGGGCGGGCCAGGGTGAGTGTGGATGCTTTTGGGGGCTGAAACTTTGCGGCCGGCACGCTCTTAATAAAAAACTAAAACGGTTAATTTATTATTTATGGCAAAGATCGGCACACTAATAGGGATTGAAGTTTCATGAACCTCCTGCTTGTAGAAGATGACCAAATGCTAAGTGAGACTATTTGCGACGGCGCTTGCCAAAGTGGATGGAACATCGATCACGTATACGATGCGCAAGCCGCGCGCGCTGCTCTGCTCGATCACACCTACGCGGCGGTGCTGCTCGACATTGGCCTTCCCGGGGACTCGGGATTTACGGTATTGCGCTCCATGCGAAATCGCTATGACACCACTCCAGTGCTGATCCTGACGGCGCGAGGGCAACTAAGTGATCGGATTTCCGGCTTGGATGCGGGAGCTGACGACTACCTGGTCAAGCCGTTTCAGTTCGACGAACTTTGGGCGCGCGTGCGCTCGCTAATACGCCGCAGCCAGGGACGTGTCGTTCCGATGTTCACTCGCGGGGATGTCCGGATTGACCGCAGTCGTCGCGTCGTCACGAAGGCGAACGTCGAGGTCGTCCTTAGCGCCCATGAATACCGCACGCTACTGGCGCTGGTGGAGCGCCCTGGCCATGTGGTCACGCGTGACCACTTGCACGACATCGTCTATGGCACGGTCAGCAACGTGGAGAGCAACACCATTGCCGTCTTCATCCATCAACTACGCCGCAAACTGGGTGACGATCTGATCCGGACCGTTCACGGGCTCGGCTACGTCATCGGGCAACCGACCGCATGAAGTCGCGATCCTTCAACGCGCAGTTGATCCTTGTGATTATTGGGGTTATCGCCCTCTGTTGGACGGTCGTGCTAGCGATCGTTCTCACTCAGTTCTCGCTTAACCGCACCAGCACCTGGGACGAGAAGCTCGCGGCCATCGCTACCCAGCTTCTGGTCACAATTCCAGCCGGCAGCCATTTCGACGGACGAGCGGGACCAGGCCTGCAGCTTCGCGACTCGCCAGGTGCCGAGCGCGCGCCGCTGGCCTTTCAGATATGGATCGATCGCAGTAGACTGATCGCCCGCACGCCTGGTGCGCCTGAGTCTCCGCTCCAACCGGACTTCGCCGAGGGCTCAGCCTCGACCCTCGTTGAAGGGGAAAAGTGGCGTGTCTACTCCGTCTCGGACAGTACACGGCGGGTAACCGTCCAGGTCGGCAATCTTCAAAGCGTCGTGGATGCGGACATGCGCCACGAAACGGCGCATGCGCTCATCCTAGCGACCACGCTACTTGTGATCGCAGGCTTCGTCATGTGGTTCGTGACCCTCAGCGCCCTCAGGCCCGTGCGCGCCCTTGGTTCGGCCATGCGCCATCGACGCAGCTTCGATTTCACTGCCTTGCCGCTGGATCGACTGCCGCGGGAGTTGCATCCGCTGGTCGACTCGTTTAACCACGTGCTGAGACAGCTAGACGAAGCCATCGAAGGCGAGCGCCGATTCATAGGCGATGCGGCCCATGAACTGCGCACGCCGCTGTCGGCTTTGCAGGCTCAGGCCGAGATTGCCCTGCGCGCGACAAATCCCCAAGACATGGAGGTCGCCCTCAAGAAGCTGCTTGTGGTGGCCATGCGCGTTACCAGACTGTCCGAACAATTGCTCGATCTGGCGCGCATTAATGCCGGCGCCAAGGCACCCCTGCGCACGCAGGCTGACCTGAGCAAGCTCGTGCAGCACGTCACGCAGGAGTTCGAGGTGTACGCCAGCCAAAACCAGCGATCACTGTTTCTGGATGTGCTTCCCTGCACGATCCAATGCGACATCGACGAAATCGGCATTTTGCTGCGCAACCTGATGCACAACGCGATGCGATTCACCACGGAAGGCGGGAGCGTGCTTGTGCGCTGCGGCTATGAGTCCCATTCGCAAGCCAAGGCGGTGTCCTCGGTCTATCTGGAAGTTGTCGACGACGGCCCGGGCGTTCCGGCCGCGGAGCGCGAGGCCATCTTCGAGCGCTTTCATCGGGTTGCGGGTACACCAGTTCGAGGCAGTGGCATAGGCCTGTCATTGGTCGCGGGCATTGCCGAGTCGCACAACGCCACCGTCGAGACTGACGCCGGACTCGACGGGCGAGGACTCCTAGTGCGTGTCGTGTTCCCTGGCGTTGCTTTCCTTGGGCGGCAGGACTGATCCAGCCGCATATCGTTATTGGACGGGCGAAGGGACCAGCACGGAGTTTGAATACCTGTCCCAGATAGCATTTCCGACTTCCGCCGCGGAGAATGTGTCCGGTGCGTCAACCGGTAGCGTTGCGCTCGTATTCGCTTTTGCATCCTGTGCTTCATCGGTTCCGTTCATCTTGCTGGCGGCCAAAGGCGCTATCGAGGCTCAAACTTCCTGCAATTGTTATTTTTTCGTACTGCAGTTGATTCCTTAAAGAAATCTTAAAAATTCTAAAAATCTGCTAAATCCGCTTGGGCAGTATCCGGTCTCACAGGTGTGTTGTTTCGACGCACCGCGAGAATGGAATGTGTAATGCTGGATCGCGAACCAAACCTAGGCAAACCGCTGCCCCTGATCTGCCTTCGGAGCGTCAAGCCATGGCGTGAGGGCGCCGCATCACGGTCATACCGTCTGGATATGACTATCGCCGGGTCGCGGTATCGCCATGCTCAGGCGGTACTGACTGGCGCGGGCAAGCTACAGCGCCGCAGAGCGGATGGCATGGTCACAATGTTGCTGGTCGCGCAGACAGGCTGCGCCACACAGGAGACCTACCCGCCGGCTAGCCCGGAAGTTCCCGAGGTTTTGAAGATGCCCGCTGCCGAGGCGGCAATAGCAACGCAGGCGGACGAGGATTTATGGCGTCAACTGAACGATCCCACGATTGATACGTTGGTTGAGCCCTTTCTGGACCTTAGCCCAAGTATCGTCCATACGATCGCTCGCGTGTGTGATGCCCACCCCTTGCCCGGTGCCACTGCGGCAAAGCGCGTACCGTCAGTGCACGTCGCTGGACGGCTGTCATCGCCGTGCTCGCCTCTTTGATTGTCGCCTGTTTTATTAAGCCGATCATGGCGGCGAAGCAGCCTGGCTGCGCAACAACGATTTCCCCCCCAATGTGTCACAGAAAGGACCAATTCATGTCTCAACATACACTCCCTCGTCATTCTCGGGCTCCCGCTAAGCTGGGCATCATCGCTGCCCTGATGATTTCTGCAGCGTGGACACCTCCGGCATTTTCGCAGACCACCGATACTAAGGACGGCAGCGGCCAATGGTCACTGGGCTTCGGCGCCGCGGTCATCGACAAAGCATACCGCGACTTCAATCGCGAGGTCCAACCCCTGCCTGTCGCGTCGTACGAGAACAAATGGATTAGCGCCTCAATCCCGACCTTCGACGTCAAGCTGTACTCGAACGACTCTTTTTCGTTCCGTCTGCGCGCACGCTGGGCCGGTGATGGCTACGAAGCGAGTGATTCCCCGGCTCTGGTCGGCATGGATAAACGCAAGTCTAGCATTTGGGCTGGCGGTGCGGTCATTTGGAAGACGGATTTCGCGAACATCTCCGGCGAAGTACTTTCCGATGCGATGGGCAACAGCAAGGGCATGCGCGCCAAGGTACAAATTGATAGGCGTTTCGCCGCCGGTAAGTTCGGCTTCACGCCACGTCTTGCCGCGGAATGGGTCGACGACAAATACGTCGACTATTACTACGGCGTGAGGCAGTCGGAAGCTCAGACCGGCCGTGCCTTCTATGATGGTAAGGCCACCACGAACCTGCAGATCGGCCTGCGCATGGATTACACACTGGCACGCCACCACACGATGTTCCTCGATGTCGGGGCCACGCGCTTCGGCAGCACCGTCAAGGATAGTCCGTTGGTCGACAAGGCCAACCAGACCTCGCTAGCACTCGGTTACGTCTATCGCTTCTGACGTTGCTATCAATCCAATCCGCCATAGGTACTGGGTGCCTATGGCGTAGGAGATGCCAGAATGAAAACTATCCAATCCGTTGTTCTCGCTGCAATCGTGCTTGGCACCAACGCACGCGCCAGCAATGCCGCCAGACATCAGCCCGCGGCTACGCTGACCTGTGCGCAATCCCGCTCAGGGACGCCTGTCGCTTCTCCGTCCGACGTGGCACAGCCACCGATGTCCGTCGCGCCACTGCCACAGCAAGAGAGCGACGCTTCGGCCCCCACGTCCATTGCGCGAAGCAACGCGATGGACGGGGCAGTCGTCGACTCGAATGTTTCTCTTGCTGACACATCCGTCCAAGGGCCGGCGTCTAGCGGCAACATGTCCGGGTTGGCCACACAGGCGGAACAGGGTGTCGAAGTTCTTTATTCGCGGCCGCCCGTGCCCGATCCTTGGGAAGGATTCAATCGCAAAATGCACAGCTTCAACAACGTGCTCGACCGGTTCGTTTTTCGGCCCGTGGCCGTGGTCTACGACAAGGTCGTTCCCAACCCGATACCGTGTTTGTTGATGCGCACTCCACCCGCTTCGGGAGTGCCATCAAAGACAGTCCGCTGGTCGATCAATCTGGCCAGACCGGCATAAGCCTCGGCTATCTCTATCGTTTCTAACCGGAAGCCCGTCATGAAGTCTTTCCGTTTATTCGCTCTGGTCGTGATCGTCCTCGGCGCCAGCGCGTGTGCAAGCCGTCCCGTCAAGTCCGACGCGGCGCCTGTGGCTGCTTGATAAAACGGGCGTCAACGATCTATGGGATGGCTATAGCCGCCGGATGTATGGTTTTAACAATGCCGTCGACAAAGTCGTGATCCGGCGGGTGGAGGTGGCCTACTAATGGATCACTCCGGAACCGGTGCAGTATTGTTCATCCCCATCTCTTGACAGCGAGGACAACTGCTTATTCTCGCGCGTCCTCGCTAAGCCCAAGAAAATCTTTAGGGCATAAACGAGATTGCTGTTCCACGCTATCGATTTTTAACCATGAGGAAGTCTATGAAAAAATAACGCGCCTTCTCCTCCATAGCCGAAAAAACTCAGCTCTCCCAATGCATAAAGTCATTCTTTTGGGTGTAATCGAGTAAATCATTACTGCAATTATTCATACCAACACCAGGTGACGGCAATCGTCCTCTGGAAAAATCTGAAAAGGAATTGAAATGTACATATCCGTCAAGGCGAGTCGGCTGGCAACAATTGCAGTGTCCTGCATAGCACTTACAGCTTGTAGCACCACGCAACCGAATTCGTACTCGGGAATCTCGTCGTCATCGAAGCTGATGCCCAATCAGAACAACGATACCGGACGTGTTCCGTATAGCTATTCGACCTCTGTGGAATGGCGGAAATACAACGCGATCATCATTGATCCGGTCGTGGTTTACCGGGGGGCGGATCAGCAATTCGGGGACATGACGGACAAAGACAAGGATGCTCTTGCTAGTTACATGCAGACCAAGTTCACTGAAAAGCTGGCGCCCCGCTTCACGCTCACCCGCAACCCGGCTCCAAACACTCTGCGCCTGAAACTGACGCTGACCGGCGCCGAGACCAATACCCCGGTTCTGGCGACACTGTCACGATTTGACATCTTTGCCGGTATCTACAACGGAGTGCAAAATGCACGTGACCGGGAGGGAACGCTGACAGGCTCTGTCATCTACGCGGTCGAAGTCTACGATGTGACTAGCGACCGCCTGCTCAGCGCCTTCGTTACGAAGCAATATCCTCGTCCTTGGAGCTTGGGGGCCAGCATGGGATCATTAGCGGCTTCGAAAGCCGGCATCGAAAAAGGTGCGGATGCGCTGGCTGACCAGCTGAAATGATGCCAAACCAGGACGTTGCAGCGTCGACTTCAGGTGCTGACCGTCAACACCTGATCGCCTGCGAATGCTGCGATGCGGTGTACCAGCGCGCCAGCCTTGCAGAAGGCGAGCGCGCGTCTATCATCGCCTACTGCCTTTAGTGGTGACCGCGCTCATCCTGTTTTTGCTGTCCAACGTGTTCCCCATAGTCGAGATGGAGCTCAAGGGTATCCGCATGCAGACCACGTTATGGGGAGCGGTAGAGGCACTGTATGCCGATCACAGGGTGCTGGTGGCTTTGCTGGTGTTTGCGACTACCATCTTGTTTCCGCTGGCAGAGATGCTGATGATGCTCTACCTGCTGGTACTGATGGCACGCCAGCGGTATAGACCTCAAATTCGACGCCGGTGGACTCAAGGTCAATACGCAGGCGCTCGCCACCGTGCTGCTCGGCGGCGTGGCGTTCCAGGCCCCTGATGATTCCTAGGTTGCCGCGACGGCCAACGAGAGCACTCAATTCGTGCTCGCCAGCGACCAGGCCGAGGCGATGAAAGCTCCTGAAGAACTGAAACTTGCGCTTGCCGTGCTGAATTTTGACCAGTCCGTGCGCGGCTAGATTTTCGCGGCATCGTGGTGGGCCAGGTGCGCTCGATCGAGATCGAATACCAGCGCGACAAGAAGACCTTCCGTTTCCCCGTAGTAGTGGACTTTATCCATCCCGCATGGGCTTCATGCCAAGCGACCTCGAATATAAACAGCAAGCACGCGTTGTCGCCGAAACCATGAACAAATGCGGCATGCGCGCGCATTTGCGCACGGGCAACCTGTTGACCGGCCAGCTCTACGTGGCGTTTGATTTATTTCCCAAGACGGCGCCGGTCAAAATCAACGTCGACGGCACCATGACCGAACTGGCCACCACGCCAGGTACGCTTGACGAGCTGCAGACCAAGCTAAGCAATATCGTTAGTAAAATCGACAAGGTGCCGTTCGAGCAGATTGGCCTGGATCTGCGCAGCTCGATGGCGGCGCTAGACAAGATGTTGAATAACGCCGACAAGCTAATGAGCCGGGTCAACGGCGATGTCGTACCGCAATTTGCAACCGCGCTGCAGGACGCACACCAGCCTCTGCAGGCGGCTAACGACACGCTTGCTCCAAATGCACCACTGCAGCAAGATACGCGCCGCATGATGCAGGAGCTGACGCGTAGCGCCGCCTCCCTGCGCGGCTTGACTGATTATCTGGAACGCCATCCCGAAGCTTTGGTGCGCGAAAGACGGATTCGGAGAAACCATGAGCAGTTCTCCCACTCTGTCTGCCGTCTGCGCGACTGATACTCATTGCGGCCATATTGGCTGGATGCGCATCACCCGAGCCGCGTTATTACACACTTGCACGGGGTTCCACCATTGATGCTGCCACCGCGTCAACCGTCATTCGGAGCAAAGATCCGGTATTGATCGAAGTACCGCCCGTTCGCGTACCAGAAGGTCTCAATCGCAGCAATTTATTGCTGGACAAGGGGGGGCGGGCTCAAGCTGATGGAGCTGGATCGCTGGGAAGCACCGCTTTCCGATGAATTGCGCGACGCGTTTTGACAACGGCTGCAAGCCAATCTGGGTGCCGTCGACATCTTCCATCAGGACACGTCCCGCGGGACGCCGTTGTACCGCGTTACCCCCGAAGTGGTGTGTATGAATGCCGAACTCGGCGGCAGCGCTGACGCCAACATCAACTGGACGGTGCTGCGATTGCCAGACCGCAAAGTGACGTCAGGCCGCACGCAGATGGAGTTGCCGACGCCGAGCGGAGTAGATAGTGCGGTGGCTGCCTATCAGCGCATTGTCATCAACGCCGCCGACGATATAGCAAGGGCAATACACACGCTACAACAAATATCGCTTACTCCCTCAGAAACGGGGAATTCCTTGGCGCGTCACTGAGATGGTGGTCTTGCGTACAAGGATGAGGATATCGGCCTGTACAAGATGCCGCTGGTGTCTTTTCGCAGACACATCGAGACCCGTCGACGTAGGACGCCCCCACTACTCATGAGGCGGCCGCGCCTGGTTTGGCCGCGGACGGCGCACCTAAGGACCAAGGTGCGCCATCTGGTGGATACCCGGCCCGCACCGGGACGGCTGATTAAAAATTGAATCAAGCGAAAGTCAGAACTTCGCTGATTTGCTTGCGGGGCTTCTTCGGCCAGTTGGACGAGCCTGGATAGCCAACGGTCACCATCATGACCGGTACATCGGTGGCTTGCAGCGCAAACGCTTCCGCCACACCGGCGGGATTGAATCCGATCATCGGACAGGATACCAGCCCTTTGTCTTGCGCCGCCAGCATTAGCGTCATCGCAGCCAATGCGCCGGAGCGTATCGCTTCATCGCGCTGGAACGTGGGATTCTCTCCATACATATTTTGCGCTGCGCCTATCCAGCCGTTATAGATCGCTTCGTCGATGATGCCGGCGTCGCGGGTTGGCTTCAATGCGGCGGGCAGCGTCGCGTGCGGTTCGAGGGTACCGCAGATAATGAACGTCACCGCTGCATCTACGATTTTTTGTTGACCGAAAGCCAGCGGCAGCAAGCTCGCTTTGGCTTCTGCGCTGCGGATAGCGATAAATTTCCAGTTTTGCAAATTGAAGGCGGATGGCGCCTGCGTGGCTAACTCGATCAACTCGTTAATTTCCGCCTCCGAAAGTTGGCGGGATGGATCGTAGCTGCTGGCGGAAGTGCGGGCTTTGATTAACTCTGAAATGGACATTGGAACTCCATGTTGGTGAAAAAAGGTTAGCTACGAATGTTTATTAGTCGGGCTTCTTTAGGAAAGCGTCCAACTCGGCCGTGAATTTGACCGGGTTCTTGAAGGCGAGGAAGTGATCGCCTTGCTCTTCCTCCGTGTAGACATGCAACTCGCTGTTCGGGATCACCGAATGTATCCAGCGTTGTCCCTGCAGCGAGTCGCTATAGACCCCGGTGAAGATCGCCGTTGGCACATCGATGCGCTTGCTGATGACGTCGCGCCAGTCATTGGTGACATGATCGAACATCACCCGTTTCAGATCGTCGATATTGTTCATAACAAAGGCTTGCGCAAACGATTCTGAATTCTGAAAATAGGGCGAGTCCATCAGCATCGCGCGCTTCATTGCCTGGCTATTGACGATCATGGAGTTCGGCGTTTTCCCCGAGGTGAACGAGTCGATCATGCGCTCGGCGTCGCTGGTAATGGCGCCGGCGTCAAGACGTTCTTTTTCAGTCCAGTCGGCGTGACTGTAGATTGATGGCGGCTCATCGATGAATGCCACTTTGTTGATGCTCTTGGTGCCATACTGGTCGATATAACTCCACAGAACCGACGCACCCATGGACCAGCCGCAATAGTCGGCTTTCTTGAAATCCAGATGGTCATTGAGCTCCTTCAGGTCCGTAGCGAAGCGCGAAATGCGGGTGCCGTATTCGACGTGTTGCGAAAGACCCTGATTGCGAGGATCGAGCACATAGACGTGATAGTGCTTGCTGAGCAGGTACATGACGTTGAAGAATTCGGCGCCGTTCGCCGACCAACCAGGAATAAATACGAGTGGCTTCCCTTTGCCGGCTTCCCAGTAAGCGAGCTTGACGCCATCGCTGGTGGTGAAGTGATTGATCTGTAAGTCCTTGAAATCCGATAGCTTGGACGGCAGTCCTTCGATCTTGTTGGGAAAAGTAAAATCCTTGCCGAGTACAGTTAGCGCGGGCGCCGCCGTAGTGATAGCGCAGGATAGGAGCAGGACCAGGCCACTGGCGGCCTGGCGAAGGATATGTCGCATGACGGTTTCTTTCTAGCGTTGAAGGCGGGCGGAACTAGGTCTTACACCCGTACCCAGGAAGGGGCGCCGGTCGGACTCCAGCCAAGGAAGAAGCCGAAATGGATATTCATTTCGCCGATCGGCTCGATAAAGCGGCTATTGCTCAGCGGGCCGGCATCGACTGGTTCGAACGCGAGTGACTTCGCCAGCGTCGTGACTGTGTCTTTTGCGGTACTGTCGTCCGCGGCCAGGAACACTTGCAGCGTCTTGCCGTTGCGTGTCTCGTGCGACAGCAGTTGCGCGAAGATCGTATTGAAACCCTTAACGACCTTGGCCGTTGGCGCCAGCACCTGGATCTCCTCGGCTGCCGAATTTGTGTGGCCGACGACCAGGCCTTTGAAGTCTGCCGTCACAGGGTTGCTGATGTCTACCAGCACCTTGCCGGTCAGGTCGCCGGCATCCTTTAGGGCGTCGCTGATCACGCCATAAGGCAGGGCGAGGATGATTACGTCGGCCGGTTTGACTGCGGCAGCAATGCCACCGCCGACTACGTTCTTGCCGACCCTCTCCACCAGCTCGGCTGCTTTGGCCGGATCGCGGCTGCCGATGGTAACTTCGTGGTTGGCGCCTGCCAGCAATTGTGCGAAGCCCGCACCCATATTTCCGGTTCCGATAGCGGCTACTTTCATGATGTTTCTCCTTTGTTGCTTGACGAACTCCACTATAATTTGGCAACAATTATTGATAAATATCGTTTCAAATTAATCACTTGAAATGGAGTGTTTCCAATGGATCGATTATTAAGCATGGCCGTGTTCGCCAAGGCCGTGGAACTGGGGTCGTTTTCTGCGGCTGCAGGGGTGTTTCGTGTGTCGCCCCAACTGGTCGAAAATACGTGTAAACGCTTGAGCAGCACCTCGGCATCCGCTTGCTGAACCGCACCACCCGCTGTCAACATCTCACCGAATTGGCGCCAGATATTGCGAAAATGTTAAGGTCATCTTGGCCGAGGTTGAGTCGGCCGAAGGCCGGCGGAGGATTCCAAGGCCACGCCGCACAGCCGCCTGAGCATCAACGCGCTGGTCACGTTCGGCATCCATGCGTTGACCGGACTGCGTCATGCCTTCTAGGCGCGCGAGAAACCGTCGAACAAGGTCATGTAAGTAGCATTGAATGTGTCCAATGCCTTGCGAGCTTGGGCGTTCGGCACGCCATAGACAATGAGAGACTCGACAGATACCAATGAAAGGAAACGCTCCGCGTACTCGGCAAAGGCCTGCTCGACGTGAGTCACGAACGCCTCGGAATCCCGATAGCGCTCGTAGATGTGCACGATGGTCTGATCCTCATTGGCGGCATACTGGTATGCCAACGTACCGGGCTCTTTGCGAGTAGCTGCGACAACATCCGACACCAGGCGTTTGAATTCGTCGAATTTTCCGGGCTTGACGTTCAGCGTGAATAGCCAAAAGAGATCGTTATCCATATAGCTTCCCGGCACCGGCCCAATCGGACGGTTTGACGTCTTCAAACACAACGTAAATGTAGCTCGGATCAGTCCCCGTGTTCTTGACGATACTTTCGGTGATCTCTGCCGCTACGGCTTGTTTTGCTTTCGCATCTTTACCTTCAAACCAGGTAACTCGTACGACAGGCATAATATTCTCCAAATAAGTAAAGTCTGTAGCTTAATGTGTCGCGGCTCGCGAATAAACGGGCTACAACTCGCAATAGCGTCAACTTTTTGTCTACAATTGACGTTCGTTTCTACACTTGGAGCTAGTATGGTTGCGATAGAGTCCCTCAGCGGCATCGCCACGTTCGTTGCGGTAGCCCGCGCATCAAGCTTTACCCAGGCGGGCGAGCTGCTCGGAGTTTCCAAGTCCGCCGTTGGCAAGGCGGTGTCGCGGCTGGAAGAGCGGCTCGGCGTCAAGCTGTTTCACCGCACTACGCGGCGACTGGCGTTGACTGCGGATGGCGAGGCCTACTTTACGGTCTGCGCGCGGGCGTTGGAAGGGATTTCTGAGGCAGAGGGCAACCTAGGTACTCGCCTGATGGAACCTGCTGGCCGGCTGCGAATCGACATGCCAGCCGCCTTTGGCCGCAAAGTGATGTTGCCGATTCTGCTGGATATAGGCAAAGCATATCCGGCTTTGCAGCTGACGCTGACGTTTACGGACCATGTTATCGATCTGGTGGAGGAGGGTGTCGACCTGTCGATACGCTTTGGCACGATCGAAGATTCTAGCGACTTGGTGGCGCGCAAGCTGACCAGCCATCGCTGGGTCATTTGTGCAACGCCTGCTTACCTGCGTAAGACTGGCAAGCCGCGCACTCTGGCCGACATCGCGGCGCACCGGTGTATAGTCGGTTATCGGCGGGGCCGTCCGCTGTCGTGGCATATCACCGAGGATGGTAAGGCTACGCGTTTCGCGCCGCCACCCACGTACCAGATCGGTGACGGCGAGGCAATGGTGGATGCAGCGCTGGCCGGGATGGGACTCTGCCAGATGCCGATTGCTTTGTTTCGACAGTACATAGAATCCAGGCGGCTGGTCACCGTGCTGGATACCTACACGGCGCATGAAATCGACGTGCATGCCGTCTGGCCGCGTACTGCCCACCTTCGTCCCAAGGTGCGTCATGTGGTTGACCGCTTGATGGAGCTGGCACGGCAGGGACGGTTAAATTAAAAACAATAGAGGATTTCATTGGGGGAAGACACCGTGATTGATGATAGCGAAGCTGGTCTGAGACTCTCCGAACGATTTACGAAAGTTACAACTCACGATCTATACGAAGCCAGTCCCATTATTGAAAGGCTACAGGGTGCCTTCATCGCGCACCCGCAATGCGGCAGGGCCTTGCGGGAGGAACCGGTGCATGTCCGGGCCACCATGTTTGGGAATGTCGCCATTTCCACGTACAAATTCGGCAGAACGGTGGACATTGTGCCGAAAGGGCTGGCAGGTGCGGTGCTTGTAACCACGGCAATCGCTGGTAGGGCGGGACTGGCGGTCGCTGACGGTCGTTGGGGGATTCGCCCGGGGACCACCTTCATCTCGCAGGAGGAACACAGCCCGACCTTTTTGTATGACGCCGATACTGAAGTGCTGAAACTGCGATTCGATCATCATCGTTTGGAAGAGCTTCGCTGCAAGATGCAGCATCATGCGCCTGGCGGGCCGCTGCGGTTTGATCGCCTGATGTCGCTGCCCGGCGCCTGCTACAGATGGGTCTCGTTGCTGCGTTTTGTAGTCGCCACTCTCAACGCTTCCGAACAGCGTCCGTCGAGCATGGAAATGACGCGCATGGAGGAACTGCTGATGCTGACATTGCTCAGTGTCCAACCGAGCAACTACCTGGCAGACTCGGCGAGACGGGACGCCACTGTCTCGCCGAGACAGTTCCGCTTGGCAGTGGATTACATCCATCACCATCTGGGAGAGGACATCCGGCTCAGCGACATCGCCGGTGCGGCGGCATGCAGCATCAGATCGCTGGCGCGCGCGTTCAATCAGGCATGCGATACCACGCCCATGCAATACCTCCAGGGCTTGCGGCTGGAACGAGTCAAGGCAGAGCTGTCACACATGACATCGGTAGAAAAGACCATCGCCGAGATTGCCTTTCACTGGGGTTTTCGCCACCTTGGTGAATTCAACCGGAAGTACCGCGAGACGTTCGGACAAACGCCTTCCGAGACGCGCCAGCGAGCCAGGGCGCTGTTTTGACATGAGCGTCGGCGCTAGACCCTGAAATTCTGGCAATTATCCGTCAGCGCTGGCTACTTTCCGTAAGACGTGATTTCTTGCTCCCCTTAATCTGTGGTTCGGATTGGACGCAGCCATTTGCCCCTTCAGAGGGCAGCGTTGTCCGATCCGAAGTGCTCCCAGGCAGATCCCTGTCTGATGGACGGCACTTTCACCAGACAGGAGGAGACTATGTCTATCAAGGATCAACTGCAAGCTTCGCTGGAAGCGTCTTTGCTCAGAGGGCGCATCAACCGGCGCGACTTTATCCGTTTCATGGGTGCGGCCGGTTTGTTTGGCGCCGGCGTGCCTGCACTGGCAGACAACCTGGATGCGATCAGGGCCAATCAGAGCGAACGTGGAAAACTGCCGCTGGCTGCTTACGACTATATCGTTTGCGGCTCGGGCAGCGCCGGGTGCGCTATCGTGAATCGCCTGGCGGCCGACCCAAGCGTCAGCATACTGTTGGTCGAGGCCGGCGATTGGGATAGTGCGCCAGCGGTAGCCAATCCGGGCGTCTGGTTCACGAATCTTGGTACGTCACGCGATTGGGGCGATGTGGCCGAGCGCTCGGTCTATGTCAACAATCGGGCGATTCCCGAGCACATGGGACGTGTGGTGGGCGGTGGTAGCAGCATCAATGCGACCATCTGGGCGCGCCCCTTCAAGAAGGACCTCGATCACTGGGTGGCGGTAACCGGCGACCAGGACTGGAGCTATGAGCATGCACTGTCCATCTATCGCCGCGTGGAAAACTGGCGCGGCAAGCCGGATGCGCGCTATCGTGGCCAGGGCGGGCCGGTGTGGTGCCAGCCTGCACATGATCCCGCGCCGATCGCTCCCGCCATGTTGGCGGCCTGCGCGTCGCTCGATCTGCCGGTGTTCGATGATCTGAATGGGCTGCGCGAGGAGCGCGATGCCGGTTTTGCGCTGATGAATCAGATTATCAAGGATGGCCGGCGCCATAGCATGGCGCAAGCTTATCTGTATCCGGTCCTTGGCCAAAAAAATGTCACACTGCTGGTCAACACCCATGTCGACCGGCTCCGTTTGTCCGGTAATGAAGTCGTCGGCGTGGAACTCATCAGGGACGGCAAGCCGCTGAGAGTGAAGGCAAATCGTGAGGTGATACTGGCGACAGGAGCAATCAATACGCCCAAGCTGCTGATGTTGAGTGGGATAGGCGATGAACGGGAACTGAAGCGTCACGACATCAAGACCGTCATGCATGCACCGGAGGTCGGCAAGAATTTCCAGGATCACATCCTGCATGGTGCCTGTCTGTGGGAGTCCAATTTGCCGGGCGATTTGCGCAACAGTGGCACCGAGGCCTCCGGCTTCATGCATAGTAGTCGCGACAGGCAAGGTCCGCCGGATCTCAATCTGGTTCAGATCGAATTGCCATATGCCAGCGAGGTGGTGGCGAAAGCTTACAGTCCCCCAGCCAACAGTTGGGCACTGTGCGCAGGATTGGTCCAGCCACAAAGCCGAGGTCACATCGCGCTACGTTCCGCCAAGTCGACAGACCGGCCTGTGGTGCATGCCAATTTCCTCAGTCACGAGGACGATGTGAAGGCGTTGGCCGTCGGCATTGAAATGTGCCGCGAAATTGGCAATGCCGGTCCACTCCGCCAATTGTCCAAACGCGAGGTGGCGCCGGGCAATAAGCTCTCCGGCAAGGCCATGACGGACTTCATCCGCGATGGCGCAACTACCTACTTCCACGAAAGCGGCACCTGCCGCATGGGCCAGGACGACCGAGCGGTCGTCGACAACAAGCTGCGTGTTAACGGCATCAAGCGGTTGCGCATCGCGGACAGTTCCATCATGCCGCGCATCGTTTCCGTCGCCACGATGGCGACGTGCGTGCTGATCGGCGAACGCATGGCCGAAATCCTCAAGGCCGAAGCCTGACCACCAATCACAGAATGGAGTAAAGCTATGAAAACTCAACTCATCATCGACAACCAGCATGTCGCGGCAACCGGCGGTGCGACATACACGCGTGTCAGTCCCATTTCCGGCACAGCGGTGACGACCGCTGCCGCCGCGACGGTGGCGGATGCCGTCAAGGCGGTAGACTCGGCGGCGCAAGCCTTCAAGATCTGGTCGCAGACGGCACCGACTGAACGGCGTCGTATCCTGTTGAAAGCGGCCGACGCACTGGAAGCGAAAACATCAGAATTTATCCGTGTGATGGCCAATGAGGTCGGCGCCTCCGAATTGTGGAGCGGATTCAACGTGATGGCGGCGGCGAACTTGTTCCGCGAAGCTGCCTTGATGGCCACCCAGATCCAGGGCGAGACCATCCCTACCGATAAACCAGGCGCGCTGTCGATGACGGTGCGCCAACCAGTGGGCGTGGTGCTGAGCATCGTGCCGTGGAATGGCCCAGTTGTGCTTGCTGCGAGGGCGATTGCCTACCCACTGGTATGCGGCAATACCGTCGTGTTCCGCGCCTCGGAAACCAGTCCATACACGCATTTTCTGGTGGCCGAAGCCCTGCTGGAAGCGGGCTTGCCGGCCGGTGTACTGAACTTCCTGACAAACGCACCGGCAGATGCGCCTGAAGTCATCGATGCATTGATTGCGCATCCCGCAGTGCGGCGCATCAATTTCACCGGTTCGACCAACGTGGGGCGGATCATCGCGCAAAAGGCAGCGACGCAGTTGAAGCGTTGCCTGCTGGAGCTGGGAGGGAAGGCGCCATTGGTGGTGCTGGACGACGCAAATGTCGATGAAGCGGTAAAGGCGGCGGTGTTCGGATCGTTCTTGTACCAGGGCCAGATCTGCATGTCCACCGAGCGTTTGGTGGTGGACGAGGAGGTAGCCGACGAGTTCGTTGCTAAGTTTGCCGCGCGTGCACAGGAACTGCCGATGGGGGATCCAGCCACTGCCGCCGGTTGCGTGATCGGCCCGATGGTGAACACTGAAAACGGCATCCGCCTGAACGCGCTGATCGAGGATGCGTTGAGCAAGGGCGCGCAACTGGTGTGCGGCGGCAAGGCGAGCGGCGCCGTGATGCCGGCCACGATACTGGACCGGGTAACGCCTGCCATGCGCATCTACGACGAGGAAACCTTTGGACCGATCACCACAGTGGTGCGCGTGCAGGGCGTGGAGGAGGCGATACGCGTCGCCAATGACACTGTCTATGGTTTGTCCTCTGGGATATTCGGTCGTGATGTTCATCGCGCGCTGGCGGTCGCGCTGCGCATCGATGCAGGTTCGGTGCATGTGAATGGCGCAACGGTGCAGAACGAGGCGCAAGCGCCATACGGCGGCACCAAGCACAGCGGCTACGGCAAGTTTGATGGCCGGGCCGTGATCGACGAGTTCACCGACCTCAAGTGGATCACCATCGAACCCCAGGTACAGCAATATCCCTTCTGATTCACAAAAAATAAAAGATAACGGAGACAACATGAAAGACACATACCGAGCAAACGCCGCTGGCCCATGGTGCGCGGCGATCGCCATCAGTGCCGTTTTATGCGGCTCAGCGACGGCGACCGAATCCGGCGGCAGTATCTACCCGAATGGCGCCGAAAATTTTCTGGTGGGAGCGATGCCGCCGGCGGGCTTTTACCCGCTGGTCTATGCGACCAGCTACCACGCGACCGAGCTGCGTGACGATCGTGGGAATGACATCGCCGCCGCGATCGGCGGATTTCGCGCCGACGTGACCGGCATCATCCCGCGCTTCATCTGGGTGACAGGGCAGCAACTGTTCGGCGGCCAACTGGCGGTTCACGCGATTGTGCCGTTGCTTAACGTGGACGTGAGGGTCGGCGCCAATCATCAACGTAATACAGGGATAGGGGATCTGAATCTGTCTGCCGCCCTCGGATACCATGTGTCTCCCAATCTGCACTATGTCGTCGCGCTGGAGACCAACGCCCCGACCGGGCGGTATGAGCGCAACGATGTTGCCAACATCGGGCGCAACTATTGGAATATCGAGCCGCTGGTTGCTGTCTCCTATATTCAGGCCAGCGGCTTGAACGCGGACATCAAGCTAATGTATGACTACAATTTTCGCAACAAGGACACTGATTACAAGTCCGGTCAAGAGCTGCACGCCGATTATGCGTTTGGTTGGGGGCTGAATAACGGTTTCGTCGCCGGTGTCAGTGGCTATGTGTATCGCCAAATTACCGACGACAAAGTTGCTGGGCAGACGGTCACCGGCAATCGCGGCCGCGCGGTTGCCATCGGCCCGTCCGTGCGATATCAGAATGCGCAGGGATGGATGATCACCGCGAAATACGAGCGGGAATATGATGTCCGGAATCGCCCATCCGGTGGTGCGTTCTGGATCAAGACGTTGATTCCGCTGTAAATTCTGGAGGACACCGCCGTTCGCGGTGGTATCCTGCGCCTCTCTCGAAACCCGCTTGCGCGCGACATCCATTGAGCCTTCTACGTGTCTATCTGCCTTAACAAAGAGATTTCAAATATCGCTTGACTATATCGGAACGAAATGGTGTCAATTCGTTATGGATAGTCGGCACTTGACCGCCAACGACAAGCGGCAAGACCGCTGGATGGAGTGAAAGATGGTAAGAACGAAGCTTGGTGAAGGTGCCTATCACAGGTCGCTTTCTGGCCGACAGCGGCGAGGCCTTGCTGACCGCCGCGCGCGCAGGCATACGGCCGTTACCGCAATCCGCCGAGCTGGTCGATCCTTAGATCTCCACTGGGCGGCAGGTCCGGGTGCTGCCGAAATAAATGGCGTCGTTGCGGCCGTTTCACGTCCTGTACGTGCCAGACCGGTAAATGACGCCCAAGCAGCGGAGCTTTATCGAATTCGCTGTCGCGGCGTTTGGCGACCGCCCGCAGGCTACTAGGCATCCAGCCTGGCAATCAGAAATTCAACGAAGGTACGTACCTTGGCCGAAAGATGTCTGCGGCTGGGATAGACCGCATAGACGCCCAGCTCCCCCGATTGCCATTGCGGCAGCACCCGCACCAGCCGGCCTGCCGCAAGGTCATCCGCCACGATGAAATGGGGTTGGAACAAAATGCCGGCGTCGTGCAGCGCCGCCAGGCGGAGGATGTCGCCGTTGTCCGCCTTGATCGGGCCCGAGACGGGGATGACCTCGGTGCCCGTGCCGTTGGCCTCTTCCAGCCGCCACTCGGTACCGGTTCCGGTCAGCGTATAGCCGAGACAGGCATGATGCTTCAGGTCTGCCGGTGTCTGCGGGGTGCCGTGCATGGCAAGGTAGGCGGACGTAGCACAGACGAGGCTGCGCACGCCGCCGATTTTGCGGGCGATGAGATCCGACTGCGGCATGGAGCCGATACGGATCGCCAAATCCAGGCCGTCCTCGATCAGATCCACCTTGCGGTCACTGAGCGAAATGTCCAGTCGTACTTGCGGGTACGACTGCGTGTACTCCCCGATGATGGACGCTAGTCGGTGCTGGCCATACGACAGTGGAATGGTCACCCTGAGCATACCCTGCGGGGTACGCGTCATCTGGCCGGCGATCTGCTCGGCTTCCTCCACGTCTCCCATGATCTGGGTACTGCGTTCATAAAATTCCCGGCCGGTTTCGGTCAGGCTGAGCCGTCGCGTAGTCCGATTTAGCAATCGCGTGCCGAGATGCTCTTCCAGCTTCTGGATTTGCTTGGAAACCATTGCGCGCGAAATGTCGAGCTTGGTGGCCGCCGATGCGAAGCTGCCGCCATCGACAACCGCGACATACATTTTCATTGAGGAGAACAGGTCCATAGATCACAATTGTCAAGTAAATGGAAATAGTCTAGCTACTAGAAGCTTCTTTATCAACCATTTAAAGAGGTATACGATCGAGACTTATTCAATGAGGTATGCCATGACAACTTTACCCACAATATTTGTCTCGCACGGATCGCCAATGCTGGCGCTGCAAGACAGTCCTGCCCGCCGCTTTCTGCAAGGCCTAGGCAATACTTTGCCGAAACCGAAGGCCATTCTCATGGTGTCCGCCCACTGGGAGACGGCGGGCGGTGCGGCGGTATCGTTGGCGGCACAGCCGGCGACCATCTACGACTTCGGCGGCTTCCCGCAGGCGCTGTACGACATCAAGTACCACGCGCCCGGTGCGCCGGAAGTAGCCGAACGCGCGGCGGCATTGTTCGAAGGCGCTGGTGTCGCGGTTGTGCGCAGTGCCCAACGCGGCCTGGATCATGGCGCGTGGGTGCCTCTAAGTCTTATGTATCCGGACGCCGATGTGCCGGTGGCGCAGATCTCGTTGGTTCATGGAGCAACTCCAGCGGCGCATGAAAAATTGGGAGAGGCGTTGGCACAACTGCGCGCGGAAGGAGTTCTGATTATCGGATCGGGTTCGTTGACCCATAACCTTTATGAGTTCCGCGGCCAGCGGGTCAATGCTCCGGCGCCTCAGTGGGTGACTGAGTTCGAAATTTGGATGAAAGAGCACCTGGAGGCAGGTGATCGTGTCGGGCTGCTGAACTATCGCCAGCTTGCGCCATCGGCCGTGCAAAATCATCCGAGCGAAGAGCATCTTCTGCCGCTGTTTGTGGCTCTGGGTGCGGCTGGGCCGGAAGCGCAGGCGCGCCTGCTGCATTCCAGTGTCGAACATGGCGTGCTCGCCATGGACGCATACGCTTTCAACTAACGAAAAGGACAGGCTATGTCTGGCATTCTGAACACGACGATGGTCGAACCGGTTTCCGGTTTAACGTATCGCATGCAAGCTCCTCGCAGCGGGCGAGGCAAGGCGCCTTGCTTGATTTTACTGCACGGCGTAGGTGCCAATGAAGTTGGATTTATCGAACTGGCGCAGCAGATGGACCCGCGACTGGCCGTAGTGCTGGCACGCGGCCCGCTGGAGTTTGGGCCGATGCAATTCGGCTGGTTCCAAGTAAGTTTTACACCAACCGGTCCGGCGATCAACGCCGACCAGGCCGAGCAGGCGCGCAACAAGCTACTGGCCTTTATTGATCAATTGGCGCATACGTATGATATTGATCCCGACCGTATCTGGCTCGCCGGTTTCAGCCAAGGTGGCATCATCAGCGCAAGCGTGGGGCTGACTGCACCGCACAAGGTGGCTGGCTTCGGCATCCTGAGCGGCCGCATCCTGCCGGAGGTGCTGCCCTCGGTGCAGTTGCGCCCGGAACTGGGCAAGGTGCGCGCGTTTGTCAGCCACGGCGTACAAGACCAAAAACTCGGTATCCATTTTGCATACCATGCAAAGGAAGTGCTCAACGGTCTTGGCGTACCGTTGGAGTATCAC
The DNA here is from genome assembly GCF_900111995.1 of Collimonas sp. OK607. Classification (GTDB taxonomy): domain Bacteria; phylum Pseudomonadota; class Gammaproteobacteria; order Burkholderiales; family Burkholderiaceae_D; genus Collimonas. Next base: position 21,324 of record NZ_FOKF01000026.1, on the reverse strand, counting down.
GAGTATGAGGCCGGTCATGGCTTGAATACGGCGATGGTTGTCGATTTCCAACGGTGGCTGGAAGGCCAGCTCGATCAGTCCGGGGTCAAACACAGCTAACTCAACGAAAAGGAAAAATCATGCAAACCGCAAAGGCCACTCAAATCTCGACCGATGACGCTGGAAAATTAGTTCTGCGCGCGGCTCTGGCCATCATCTTGCTGTTCCACGGCGTCTCCAAACTCATCGGTGGAATCGGTTTCGTTGGCGACATGCTGGCCAAGGCGGGCGTACCCGCAACGCTGGGCTACCTGGTATATATAGGCGAAGTTGTTGCTCCCTTGATGATCTTGGTCGGCGTCTTCACCCGTCCTGCCGCGCTTGTCGTGACCATCAACATGATCGTGGCGATTTTGTTGGTGCACACCAGCCAGCTCTTCACGCTCAATGAAACCGGCGGCTGGGCACTGGAGCTCCAAGGCATGTTCTTGATCTCGTCAGTGACGGTGGCTCTGCTTGGTGCTGGCCGTTACAGCTTGGGTGGTGCGGCAAGTCGTTTCAACTGACTTCGATGGCAAACTTGTATTTGTTTGTTCGGTCGAACAGAGTTTTTATTGATCCGGTGTCGGCGCTATGTGAAGGGCTTTCAGCGTTGACGATATTTTGCATTTTTTTTGACATCCCCCCTCAAAAAAATTGCAGTTAGTGATGATCAATTTCTTGTGTTTTATTTTTTTGCAAAATACATAGCGGTTAGCTTGGACATTATGTAAAGCATGATGCTCCGGCAATTCATATTTTTTTCGTGGTAATCATAAAGTAGCGGCTCGTTGATGCGATAGACTCAGAAGTGTCGATAAACCCGTCAGGGATTCAATCATGGATTCGCATAGGCCGTAATTTGGCCGATTACTATCGGGGTATCAGGCCAGCAACTCATCCAGCATTGCGGTGGTCGCGCATACTGCACCAAAGCCGTTTTCTGAAGCCAGTCGATGCAGATCGGCGTCGAGCCGATCGCGTTCTTGCTGACGTGCCCAAAAAACTGGTCCCCCTTCCCAACGTGGAAACCCGTAGCCTTGCACCATCACCACGTCAATGTCACTGGCGCGAGCGGCGACTTTCTCTGCCAATACCAAAGCTGCCTCGTTCACCATCGTCAATAATACTCGACGGCGGATAATTTCTGCATCTAGTGTCTGTATAGTTTTTCCGCGCTTAGCTCTTGCCTGCACGATAATCTGTCGTACGGTGGTGTCAGTTGTCTCGACCGAATTACCATTTTCGTAGACGTAATAACCTACACCAGCTTTGCGACCGAGCCGACCTTTTTCGCATAGTCGATCAAGAATGTCTACGTAGCGCTCGCGGGCATCCCGCGTGCCCGCTTGAGCCTTTCGCATGCGCCAAGCGATATCTAATCCAGATAAATCGGCCACAGCAAAAGGCCCCATAGCAAAGCCAAATCCAGTTAGAGCAGTATCGATATCTTCCGGCCACGCCCCGTCTTCCAACATGAACTCACACTGTTTGCGGTAAGCGTTATATATACGGTTGCCTATGAAGCCGAAGGCATTCCCAGACAAGACAGGCATTTTCCTGAGCGCCTTTCCCAATTCCATACCCGTGGCCAGAGCTTCGGACGAGGTTTTAGTCCCGCGAACTACTTCCAATAGTTTCATCACGTTCGCGGGACTAAAGAAATGCAGACCAAGTACATCTTTTGGTCGAGAGGTCGCGTTGGCGATTGCATCTAGATCTAAGTAAGACGTATTGGATGCCAAGATTGCGCCGGGAGATGCTACGGTGTCGAGTTTAGAGAAGACCTGTCGTTTGACTTCCAAATCTTCAAACACCGCCTCGATGATCAGGTCAGCTTCAGACAATGGCGCCCAGTCAGTAGTTGGATACAACCTCTCCAAAGCATTCGAAGCAACCGCAGCTTCCATTTTTCCTGCGGTGACACGGCCTTCGTAGTGATCGCCAACACGTCTCATTCCTCGTTCCAGAGCGCTCGAATCCTGCTCCAGCAAAGTGACCGAGTAGCCAGCATCTAATGCGGCAATTGCGATACCTGTGCCCATGGTTCCCGCACCGATAACTGCCACATTCCGGAGAGGGAGAGCATTTGCCTTCAGCTCCGGCGGCAGACGGGACGAGTCCCGCTCTGCATTCGTCTGATACCGCAGAGCGCTAGCTTGCATTCCAGACAGTAGACCGAAAGCCAATTTGTTCTCAAGAACCATTCCTTCGTCAAATGGCAGAGCAGAACCAGCCAGCGCCTCCAGCAATACCGAGCTTGCCCGTTGAAGTTTCTGCCGTGAGCTGAACCTTGCGCGCTGTTGATCCAGAAGTGCCAACGAGTTTTGAGGATCGAGTTGTAGTTTGCTTATGCGAGGCAGTGCCTCTCCTCGTGCCAACCGCTCCGCCAACTCGACAACTTTGTCACGCGCTGCGTCCAAAAGACTATCGCCGACCACGGTATCAAGCAAGCCGGTGTCATCCATCTCAGCGGCCGTTTTGGATTTTCCGCTTAATAGCAGGTCGAGCGCCGCTGACATGCCAATTAAGCGTGGAAGCCTCTGCGTACCCCCAGCATTAGGAATTAGGCCCAGTTCGATGTCTGGCACGCCAAGTTTCGCGGACGCAAGCGCAACGCGCGCATGGCAAGCAAGTGCCAGTTCCAGGCCTCCGCTCAGTGCCGATCCGGCGATGGCAGCTACCACCGGCTTGCCGTAACCTTCAAGTCGCGCTGCTACGGTGCGCAAAGTAGGCCCATTCGGCGGGGATAGATCTGACTCTGCAACATCGGATCCTGTAGAAAACGTGTTGCCTATACCCGTAAGAACAATGCCAAGCACATTGACATCAGCTTCCGCTTTATTCAACTCCTCAAGAATGTGGCTGTTTAAGGCATGATTGAGTTGGTTTGTTGGCGGGTTATCCAGAGCGATAACAGCTACCCTAGTGTTTGTTTCAATGTCAGACATACTGGTATTCTTCCTTTGAGTTCGCGCTTTGCCTCTTATGCAAGGCAACATGTTCAAAAGGTGATAGTCGTTATCATTGATCGGAAAATTGTCGCTTCGGATCAATGAATATGACTACCGCCATTCACGTCGACAGTGGCACCGGTCACATATGCAGACAGATCGGAAACCAAGAACAGACAGGCGCCGGCGATGTCGCGGGCCTTGCCGGCACGCTTCAAAGGAATTGCATCAATAATCTCTTTGAATTTTTCGTCGGACACATTCCCGTCGAGCATGCCAGTCTCAGTCATTGAGGGGCATACAACATTGGCACGAATGCCAAGCGGACCAAATTCGCGCGCGATCGACCGTGTCAGGCTCAATACACCGCCTTTGGATGCCGCATAATGAGCACCACCGACGAGACCGCCCCCTCTCTGTGCCGCGACCGATGCCACATTGACGATGACCCCGTTCTTGCGCTCGGAAAATACCTTGAGAACACTTCGGCAAAGATTGAAGGCACCTTTCAGATTGACGTTCATGATCACATCGAAATCGTTCTGTTCGATTTCCATCAACGATTGAGATTTGACTACTGCCGCGCTATTGACCAAGCAATCGATAGTGCCGTATCGCGTAATAACTTCGCTGATGACGCGGTCGCAGTCCTCTGCCTTGCTGATGTCGCAACGCAAACCGATGATATCCGCGTCCAGATTGGTTTTTTTATCAATCGATGTCTTGATCTCCGACACCATTTGGTCGTTCATTGTTACGTCCACGGCGACGACTTTGGCGCCATGTTCTGCGAACAATTCAGCGGTCGCGTAACCTATGCCGCGTAGCGACGCGGCTCCAACAATAATACAAACTTTTCCCTTCAGGAGCATTTTTTCCACCTCTTAATTATTTGCTGATAAAACCTGTTGATAGCCAAGGCACTGCGGCGACGAGTACCGTCCCCGCAATCAAGGCAAACATGTAGCCGACGATCGGGCGCATCCCCGCGCTGGGATGAACTCGACTAATTGCGCAGGCCGTGTAATACCCTACCCCAAACGGAGGTGTGAATAAGCCGATGCCCATGGCAAGAACCACGACCATTGAGTAATGCACCTCATTGACACCGAATTGACTTGCGATTGGAAATAACAAAGGGCCGAACAGCACAATGGCAGGAATCCCTTCGAGGACACTGCCTAGCACGATGAACGCGACAATGGAGACAGCCAAAAATCCTGTTGCCCCACCAGGAAGACCGGCCATTGTCTGGGCCAGTTGACGTGAAAATCCAGACTGAGTAAGCGCCCACGCCATGCCAGTAGCGGTACCGATGATCAATAAAATGGCCCCCGATAACGCAGCAGTTTCGATCAAAGCCGACCACAATTTTTTTAGATCAAAGCTTCTATAGAAAATGATGCCAGCCAAGATCGAATAGACAATACCGATAGTGGAAACTTCGGTCGCCGTCGCCACGCCTTCCACAACGGCGGCGCGGATCACAAATGGCAGCGCTAATGCCGGGATGGCAATGACGAATGAGCGACCAACCTCGCTCCGTGGCGCTCGCGGCGCCAATGCATCAGCAACATGTCGGCCACGCCACCAAACTACACCGGCAAGTAAGGCGGCAAGAACGAAAGCGGGAATTAGGCCGCCGGTGAAGAGCGAAGCAACGGATATTCCAGTGACAGATCCAATTGTGATCAGCACGATACTTGGCGGAATGGTCTCAGTCTGCGCACCCGTGGCCGCCAAGAGTGCGACCATGTCTCCTTCCTTCATTCCGCGTTCTTTCATCTCCGGCAGAAGAACCGGCGCGATAGCGGCCATGTCTGCGGCCTTAGATCCCGAAATTCCAGAGACAAGATACATCGCTCCAATCAAAACATAAGAGAGTCCTCCTCGTACATGTCCGAGCAAAGACGCAAGGAATTGGACCATTGCCTTAGCCATGGAGGTCATCTCCATCACTAGCCCGAGGAACACAAACATAGGCACTGCCAACAGAATAAGATGCGACATGCCTTCGTCCATACGACCGATCAGCACGACAGTGGGAGTAGTTGTCGTCAATGAGAGGTAACCAAATGTCGCAAGCCCGAAAGCAAAAGCGATCGGTACGCCAGCAAATACCAGCACGATCACCAAGCCGACAAAAAATATGAGCAGATTAATGTTGCCAAGATCAGAGAAGATGGGCTGCAGTAAATAAAAGACTCCCGCACTCACAACTGCTACCGCAACCGCCGTCAACAACATCCGTCCGCTGGTCACGGCGCAAAACTTTACGAGTGCAGCCAAGATCATCAATGCAAGACCGATGGGTAGAGAAAATGCCCGCCATCCATTCGATATACCCATAGACGAAGTCGTCACGACGATCTCGTCGCTTGCAAATTCGTACGCTGGATGAATGACCAACAATAAAAAGGTGGCGGCAGCGACAACTGCCAATAAGTCTAGAAAAGCGCGTTGGGAAACTGAGGCGGCGTCGACGAGAGCCGTCATTCGCATGTGTGATCCACGACGCAACGACATCACTGCACCCAACATGGCGAGCCACAGGAATAGTAGCGACGCAAGTTCATCTACCCAAATTAACGGCTGATGAAATGCATATCGACTGATAACGCCGGCCAGGAGCACTACAATTTCCGCCAATACTAAGAGTGCGGCGGGAATATCTGTCAGGTAACCCAGATATCGGTCTGCAAGCGCGACCAAGGGACGGTTTACTGACAAAGTGTGCCGCGTTGTATCGTTTTCGTTGCTACTAGCAGTCCAACCAGCGGACTCAGAGTTGTTTGAATAAGGCGCACCCATGGTGTTGTCTCCGTGGCACTTTCATTTTATATAAGAATTTCGAATCAATTACTCGACGCCACCAAACGACGCGAGGCCCAGAGGGTCGTTCGAGCAAATTTTTGGGATGGTAAATTCGTGTTATCTGGCAAGAGGGTGTGATGGGAGAAGTCGGTAGACGCCGGAACGCCATGCGCTTTCCCTATCACAATTCTCCAGAGTTAATTCTTGTTCTAGTTAAACGAGCTTGCCGACGTGTTTCTCAAGAAGCCCCCAGATTTCCGGACCAAATCGCTTTCGCATGTCGTCGTAGTAACCGGTCTTTTGAATGGCCTGACGGAAGAGCTTGCCATCAACTTGGTTGAAAGCCATGCCGCGTCCTTTGAGGGTTTCGATGAGACCGGTATTGACTGCGGCGTTTGTAGTGCGTTGCTTATCCGCGTGCGCATCAAAAATGCGTGATGCCAATTGACGCAAATCTGCAGGCAGGGACTCCCAGGAACGTTTGTTGGCGGCCAGCCAAAAACCATCCCATGCGTGAGCCGTCAACGAGCAATACTTTTGGACTTCGTAAAGTTTCGCTGTGTCGACGACATTCAATGGATTTTCCTGTCCATCAACAATATGAGTCTGCAGGGCGGTGTACAGCTCTGCATAGTTGATGCTCGCGGGAGCCGCACCCAGAGCTCTGAACAGAGAAACCAATATCGGCGCCATTGGTACTCGGACCTTCATGCCGGCAATATCTGCAGGAACATTGAGCGGTTTCGAACTATTGGTGACATGCCTGAACCCGTGATCCCAGATTTTAGTCTGTGGAACCAGATTAAATTTCGCAAACTGAGATCTGACATGAGCTCCGAGGTCACCATCGAGAGCCTTCCAAACCGTCGCGTAATCTGGAAAAGCGAAGGCGACTGCGTTAATCGAAGTGGCTTGAACCAACGTTCCCCAAACCGTCCCTGCGGTCGACAGCATGTCAATGCCGCCGGAGCGCACTTGAGAGATCATATCGGTATCGCTTCCAAGTTGTCCATTGGCGAAAAGCTCGATATTGAGCCGGCCGTTCGACTCTTTCAGGATATCGGCACAGGCTGCTCGTAACCCGCTCGAAATAGGATGGCTATCCGCCAACGAAATTCCGAGTTTGAGCCTGAACTTACCGGGCTCAGCTGCTTGAGAGAAGCCCGGCGACATCAATGCTGTGGGTACCGCCGCAGCAACTGCCACACCGGCAAACGTTTTCAATACGCTACGACGGCGCTCGTCTGTGAACTCTTCTGCATACGCTTTGATAATTTTGTCCGACATGAAGGTCTCCTGTATTTTTTTTAGGTCGCGCTATGCACGATCAATTTTTGTTAAAGGCCGGGCTGGTGAACTTCGATCACATTGCCGTCCGGATCTTGAAGGAAAACCTGGTACCAACCCGCAATTGCCCACTTTCCGTAGTCCGAATAGCGGATACCCAATTGATCACATCGGCGCATAAAGCCTTTGATGTCATCCGTGCGAAAACAGAAATGGCCTCGCCCCATTGGGTTCACGAATTGCTTCATTTTGAAACCCGTGTCGAGATCCCTCTCTGCCCAGTGAAACTCGATGGCGCCGTCGCTCAAGAAGTCAACCTTGCCGTTGTAACCCGACATCGTGCTTTCTGCATTCACGCGAGTGTGCTCTTCGTCGTTAATGGTACCCAGATCGAACAACGTCTGATAAAACTTTGTCAGCCTGGGCAAACTGTCGGTGCAAAGGTTCATATGGTGAAATTTGAAATTCATAGGTACTTCTCCTTAAGTGGAAATGTGCAGGTGCGTGTCCGTCATGTTATTTGCGATGTATTGGACGCGAAAACCTTTCATGCCAGGCATCGAGCTTGCTAATTCAGTGATTTTGTCGCCAATTTATCGTGAGGCCAGTCACCGCTCGAAAGTTAGCAAATTTTACTGATGAATGCAAGTATTCAAATAAAAATATTGAATAAGTCAAACTGCTGCTTGATTTTTGCATTAATGATGACTTATCATTTACTAATGAATTATTGTATTTACTAACAAAATATACTGGTGTTACTGATGAAAAATATGGTGGTGTTACTGATAATAATGAGACATTTATGTTTAATTCGAGTGAAATGATTACCCGTCAAGAGATCTGCAGCCTGTCGATGGTTCGTCGCGTTGCAGCGATGCTGGATATTGATCCCGATATTTTTGCCGAGGGGCAATCATTGCCCAGGGGGTGGCAATTTTTGCTAATGGGGGCCGACACCTGCCGCTCGTCCTTGCGCAGTGATGGCTTCCCAGGGCTTGGCGTTCCCATGCCAGATCTTGGCCTTCCACGTTTGTTATTGGGTGGGCGAAGCGTTAAATTTTCTAGTGAGATTCCAATTGGCGCGAAGGTGCTTCGAACAAGCTCGATCAAAGGTCTTACACAGAAAACGACAGATGCGGGCCCGATGGCCGTAGTAACGTTGGCACACGAATTACGTCTTGATTTGCAGAGTCAGCCGGCCTTAGTCGAGACGCAAACCTATCTCTTGTTATCGCAACAAAGTCGCTCTAGCGATGACAAAAACGCAGAAGCCGCTGCCTCGATATCAGCAGATCGGACTGCTGTCGTCGTTCCCGATGACACGCTGCTGTTTCAGTTCTCAGCGCTCGGCTTCAACTCCCACAAAATCCATATCGATAAAATCTATGCTCGGGACGTGGAGGGCTTTCCAGATCTTGTTGTGAATGGCGGCTTGGCAACACTGCTGCTTACAGAATTCATTCGTAAAGAGTTGAACGTGGACCTAGTCGGATTCAAAACTCGTCACGTGGCGCCGCTCTTTTGTGGTCGCCCCATGACACTGGCGGCCCAGCGGAATGGTGATGAATGGGTACTGAAGGTATTTAACGATAAGAATCGATTGGCGGTCGAAATGGAGGTAAACATCTAATGAGCTTCGAACCCCTTAAGGGAATTCGCGTACTGGATCTCACGAGCGTAGTAGTCGGCCCGGTAGGGACTTGGCGACTCGGTCAGTACGGAGCGGAAATCATCAAGGTTGAAAGTCCAGAAGGTGACCTTATGCGTGGTCTCGGTGGTTTGTCGCCTACCGGACAGCATTCCGGCACCTATCTTCACCTCAATCGTGGCAAGCGCAACATTTGTCTCGATCTTAAGAAGGCGGATGCCCGTCAAGTCATGGAGCGGCTGGTTGCATCCTCAGATGTTATCGTGGCAAATATGCGCCCTCAGGCACTTGAACGCTTAGGACTCGACGCGCGATCGATTCTGGATAGGCATCCAGATAAAATTTATTGCATGATCACTGGCTATGGTACCGATGGACCGTATTCTGGACTACCGACCTACGACAGCGTTATCCAAGGTGTCGCAGGGGTCGCTGGGCTGACGGCGGTGCGCGATGGAGCGCCAACGTATGTTCCGATGCTGGTTTGCGATCATGTCACAGGAGAAATTGCCGCCGGGGCTATTCTTGCTGCTATCGTTGAGCGCAAATCCAGCGGAAAAGGTTGCAGCATGGAGATCCCGATGTTTGAAACTATGGCCGCCTTTGTTTTACAAGAGCATCTTGCTCAACAGAGCTTCGATCCACCGGTTGGTCCACCCGGCGACCAACGTCTCTTGAGTCCGCACAACAAACCTGTTAAGACAGCGGACGGTTGGATGTCGGTCACGGTAAATACCGATACACAAGTGCGCGCATTCATGAAGGCGACTGACCGTGAGTACCTGCTTGGAGATCAACGCTTTTCCAGCATCGCGGCACGTGCACGCAATGTAAAGGAATGGTTTGAAATCCGTGGAGCTCCGCTAATCAGTAGGGCAACTGCAGAATGGCTCGAGGTATTTCAGGCTGCTGATATTGCCGCTCAACCGTGTCATACATTGGAGTCGCTACAAAAAGATCGCCACTTAAAACAAGTAGGTTTAGTCAGCTTCGAGGAGCATCCTACCGAGGGAAGGACTGCTTCGATACGCTCAACCATCAAGGTTGACTCTGTCTACCCGTCATCGCGCGATCCGTCCCAACCACGAGGTTGGGAGACGCGCGCAATTCTTAATGAGATAGGATTTAGCGAGGGTGAAATTGGCCAGCTTTTGTCAGATAAGGTCGCTTTAGCGTCTCCCGAGCGAATGCCCCTCTCAGTGGGCTATTGAGTATAAAAATAAAAATGCCCGGTGAATTTCATCGGGCATTTTTTAGTTTCAACTTAACCTTTAACGAGTTAGCTAAGTTTGAGACCCACCACGCAGCTACCAATTCGCGATGTCAGCGTTCTAGTTGCCGCTCGTAGTGCATCAGTTACTTCTGGAATTGTCTTTCTATGACTCTGATCAATCCGTTCTGCGTAAGGTACGGTCAATGCAGCTATCGCACGCCCTTGTGTGTCGAGGATCGGAAAACTTACTGCGTACAGTCCGCGTACCTGAACACTGGGAACGGATTCAAAGCCGCTGATCCGGATGGAATCTAGAATTCTGTGAATCTGAGGATCCGCCTGCAATGGCCTTCGTTGCAAAGCTTCTTCAATCCGAAGTTTTCTAGTCTCTTCGTCCTGGAATGCCAGCAAGACGCGTCCAGATGCGGAAAACAATAAGTCGAGTTCTGCGCCTGCGCGAACACTAAATCCCATTCCACTTGGCGTATCTACCTTATGTAGTACAACCTGTTTCCCCTTAGATAAGACGGTTAGGTGGCAGGATTGATCTAGCTCGGTAGCTAAGTGCTGCATGATCGGCGCAGCCTCAATCAACAAGCGCTGAGTGGGGGGGTTGATGTGTGACAGTTCAAATAACTTGGTAGTAATACCGTAGGAGTTATCGTCGACCTGAGTGACGTAATTGCGCTCAATCAAACAAGTCAACATCCGATAGATTTCACCAACACTGCGCCCAAGATGTTGTGCAATCTCTTTCTGTGACAACGGATGATCACTCGCACACAACATTTCTAGAATGTCGAGCCCCTTCTCCAGCGCTGGCGCGGCGTATGAGCGCTTATCAGTCTCGGCCAACCTTGTCGTTTCCTGAGAATCTACTTTCATATCTCGATCCAAAAAATAAGCCCTATTAAACAAGAGGCGGTGAACTGCCATGATTTTACCGCTAATGCTGCGAGCGGTCACCGCGCTTGACTTTCTTTGAGGGCGCTATGGTAATATTGTATCACGTCACTAATAAATTTTAAATTTCATATGCGAATAAACATTCGGTGTGGAATAAAAGCGAAATAGTTACATGTCGCTCACATCTTGGTAGGGGAAAAGGTTTGGCGCATTTTATCTGATCGTGCATTTTTTAGAAAAAAATATCTGGTTTCATTGATGAAAGACCATCGTGATGCAGTTCGACGTAAAAATGGTATTCCAAACGCCGGTCAATAAACGCGAAGAGCGCAAAACAATTGCGTCCAAAAGCTAAATAGGAAATCATGTTTAACATTAACTTTAGAAAAATCTCGCAATTGGATCGAACGGGTCCTTTCAGCAAAAAACTTGCTGAGGTCCTGTTTTGGGTGACCCCTATGATCTGGTCATCGAACTACATCATCGCTCGCGCTGCAAGCGGGGTAATACCGCCCCATATCCTCGCATTTGGTCGCTGGGCGATAGCGTTAATTCTCATGATTCCGTTGATTTGGTCTGGTCGGGGGGCGCTCAGAGCTGCGGTTCGCACGGAGTGGCATCAAATGCTTGTACTCGGGGCGCTAGGAACTTGGATATGTGGAGCATTCGTGTATCTCGGTGGCCAATCAACATCTGCGGGGAATATCGGTCTAATTTACGCGGCGGCTCCAATCGGCATCGCGATTGTGAGTAGCTTTCTGAATAAGGAAGTACTTTCCAATCGTCAGAGAGCGGCGATGATTTGTGCGCTCGTGGGTGTACTTTTCATTATTTCCAAGGGAAATTTTATGAATCTTCTGGGTGTCAAATTTGTATCTGGGGACCTCTGGATCTTGGCCGCTACGGCGGCTTGGATCGCATATACAGTCTTGCAACAACGCTGGCCAACTAAGCTTCGTCCAATTCAGCGACTGTTCTGTACCACCGTGGGTGGGCTTCTATTTTTGTTTCCGTTTGCCGCGGCCGAAATGTCTTTCACGTCACTGAAATGGTATTCAGGAGAAGCGTTGTTCCTGATCCTTTTAGCTGGCGCACTTCCCGGTTTAATGGGCTACGTCGCATACTCGTTTATGGTTGAGCAGCTGGGCGCGACGCGCTCTGGCTTGGTTTTATATTTAAGCCCTGTATACGCAACCTTTATTGCCTGGTGGATCTTAAGTGAGCAACCTCACTGGTTTCATCTTGTGGGCGCACTTCTTGTCCTGCCGAGTATTTATCTCGCATCGTCAGCTAAACGGTCTGATGGACAATTTCGTATAAATATAAGGGAAGAAAAGGGAACGTAGTCCTTTTCAGTAGTCAGTGGCAAAGCACTAGTTTCGTCAAATTTTTCAAAAGGAGAAAAAAATGCCTGTCGTTCGCGTAAGTTGGTTTGAAGGAAAGAATGCTGCTGCGAAGAAAGCGGTTGCTGCTGAGATCACAGAAAGTATCGTAAAAAATACTGGAACCGATCCTCAATATATTTATGTCATTTTTGAAGATATTGCTCCTTCCGATTGGGCTGGTGCCGGTCGTATTTTCGGAGAACAAAGCCCAAAGACATAGGCTGGCTGTAGAGGCGTGATTAAAGTTGCGGGCGGTTTGAAAAACTGTTTAGAGTCGCAGTAGCTGGTGACGATCGCCCAGAATTGCCCCGTGTATGGGAGGTGTGCGCGTACCATTAACGCATTGCCAAAGCACTTAATGCGCAATTTTATTTAGATCTCCCTTATTGCTCATGAGAGCGTGGCGTCAGCATCAGCATCAGCATCAGCATCAGCATCAGCATCAGCATCAGCATCAGCATCAGCATCAGCATCAACATCAACATCAACGCGCCAAGATTGACGGCGAGGTTGAGCGAATCAAGCACGTTGGCTTCGCGCTACTCGACACCGTTGACTGTGTGGTCGCGACCGCCTGTAGCGCGACTGTGAACGTCGCGCAGCGATTGCAGCCCGGTGCGTGGAGTAGCTCAATCTTCGCGGTGTGCACCCCGTATCACCGTCAAGCTGTTTCTGGGACGCCAGGATTGGTCACTCATCGGCCGCTTGTGTTCTGTTCGTGCGCCCGGTGATCAGCCAATTCACCGTTGATCGCCACGGCCGGCACCGAACGTCCCCCCCAAGTGCCCTGGTTCGCTTGGCTACTCTGATGTCGTGCACGTCAAGCACATCGACTTCGCACGACGGGCAGGCCAATCTTTGCCCAGGGAAGCCACCTTATCACAGGCCGTACAACGGGCATTGAACACTTCAACTTTGCGTTTGGCAGTCATATCCAGATTCCTTCTTATGTCGGTGACGCAGGGCATGCTGCGAACGCAACCACCTCGTCCTAATAACAGGATAAACCTTGGAGCCAACTTTAGAGTCAAGGAGATTTTGTCAGGCTGGCGCTGTCGTTGTTGAAATGGCGGCTGGTGTGACACGACTGATAGATCTATCCCAGATTCAAGCGTCACAAGAGCTTCCATTGCCCCGATGTGCTGGTCCACTTGGTGAATGCATAGATTTTATCAATGCAAAAATACGTTCATTTATGCTTTTTTATTTCTAGATAGATTCATGAGTAGTTAGATATTTTTCTTTTTAAATTCACCTGTAATTTATTGACTTCACTTGTGAATGTCTGTAGCGTTGATCTTGTGGCTTCAGTGCGGCATTGCAATCCGGACTCTGACCACATTCAGCTGCGTCACTTGTCTCGCGTGTCACCTCCGGCACAACGGTTCGTACGTAGCGCATTCGATCTGTCGACTCGCCAAGGAGTAGCTATGAAACTCAAGTTCCACCACATGAACCTGTGCACGGACAGCCTGCCGAGGCTGACAAAGTTCTATCAGACGCTTTTTGATCTCGGCACGATCAAGGATGAAGAACACACGGTAGTCAGCGGACATTCACCCAACCGACCCTACACCGGCAAGGTGGATTTTCTAAGCGACGGCGCGATCGAGTTTCACTGGGCCGAACGCGATCTCGATACTGGCTTCAAGATGAAGCAAATCGTCAATCCGATGGCTCACGGCCACTTCTGCTTCCGCACCGACGACATCAAAGGTTTCATACGCAAATGCGACCAATTGGGGATCCGCTATTCGGACTACGGCACTTGGGCGATTCCCGGCTGGTACCAAGTGTTCTTACAGGACCCTGACGGCAACGTCATTGAGGTCCATCAGCCTGGCGTCTTTGGTAATTGAGCGACAGCGAACCCGGTGGCGTCGAGGATTCAAGCGGCCTTCAACGCTGCCATGAACGGAGCATCAACGCAATTGGATGCTCGGGCTCGTCACAGTCGACCGCGGCCGTCCTACCTGAATAGTTACCCGGACAGGACGCCACGACTTTGGCATAGAGCCGTTTTGTTCCCTTAAGGCTTCGGCGCCGAGCGGCCCTTGTTTGCCCGGCATACGTAGTGCAAGGGATTTTTCCCAACGATAATAAAATTACGGAGACAACCTGTGAACATCACACATCAATCATGCAGGCAGTGCGAAAACGTGCGCCTGTGGAGTCCCACACTGCTTTCAGCAGCTTCGATCGTGATTTCCACGATGTTGGCGACCGGATGCGGCGGCAATGACTATTCGCCTGCGGCCAACGCCGAGAAAGTCGCGTGTGAAAGCCTCATGGGCACGGTGCTCGTCGGCGGCACGGTTCAGTCCGCCGCGGCCATTCCCGCCGGCGACTACGCGCCCCCTGGTCAGGCGACCGCTCTGACCGGGTTGCCAGCGTTTTGCAGAGCTACCGTGGCCATGAAACCGTCGCCAGACTCCAACGTCAATGTCGAGGTCTGGATGCCAAGACAGAACTGGAATGGCCGGTTTCTTGGCACTGGAAACGGTGGCAGCGGCGGGGCGATCGCTTACACCACCGGCCTCGTCGAAGGTTTGAAACGAGGTTTTGCAGTCGCCAACACGGACCTTGGCACCGCACCGGACGCGAATCAGGCCATTGCCCATCCCGAGCGCTGGCGTGACTTCGGGTATCGTGCCAACCATGAAATGACTGTAGCGGGAAAGGCGCTGGTCAATGCCTACTACCAGAGTGCGCCCCGGACCTCCTATTTCCAAGGCTGCTCCACCGGAGGCCAGCAGGCGCTGATGATCGCCCAACGGTATCCCGACGACTACAACGGCATCGTGGCCGGCGCGCCAGCGAACAATCGCACGCACCTGCATACCATGTTTGTGAGTAATCTCCAGAAGCTCGCCGCGCCCGGTGCGCATCTCTCGCAAGCCAAGTTGAACATGGTCACGAGCAACGTGATCGCAGCATGCGCCGGCAAGGACGGCGGCGCTCCCACGGACACCTTTTTAACAGACCCTCGCCGCTGCAGTTTCGATCCGGACACGCTGCCCAAATGCTCTGGGACTGACAACGATTCCTGTCTCACTACCCCTCAACTGGCGGCTTTGAAGGCGACATGGAGCGGCCCGGTCAACCCTCGCACCGGGGAACGCATCTTCTCCGGACTCGCGGTCGGCTCAGAAAGTATGGTCTTGGGACTTGCGTTCCAGGGTGACACCATTTCATGGCCCTTGCAACAGTTCTACATGTTCAAGTGGGCACTGGGCGCAAACTGGGACTACGCGACATTCGATTTCGACCACGACATGGATGCCGTTGACGCCTCGCTGGCTTCGATCATGAACGCAAACGATCCCGACTTGACCCAGTTCAAGGCAGCGGGTGGCAAGTTGATGATGTTCAACGGAACATCGGATCCAGGGGTTCCTTTCCAGAGCCCCCTTGAGTACTACGAACGCGTGGTCCAAGCCCAAGGTGGCGACCTGTCTGGGACGCAGAACTTCTTCCGCTACTACATGGTGCCAGGCATGGGCCACTGCTCCAGTATCACCGGCGGCCCTGGTGTGGGTGACTTCGGGCAGCCGTACTCGCCTTTCGTCCCAAAGGATCAGGCACATGACATTCTTCTGAAGCTCGTCGACTGGGTGGAGAACAAAAATGCGCCAGACAGCATCATCGCAACCCGGTACACGGATTCGTCAGGTGCCGCGGTCGCAATGGAGCGGACGATCTGCACCTATCCCAAGCTCCCTACCTACCTGGGTGGCGACGCCACGAAGGCCAGCAGTTTCCAGTGCATGGATGCGCCCCGTAATGGCGTTCCGACCCCGGCAGGCAGGTACTTGAACTGACGGGCTGCCCTGACGCGCATGGCTGCCGGCGGTTGAATTCGTGACGCATCTACCAGTCACCCTTCAGGAGAATGAAAGGGACGCCCCCTCTCCTGATGCACAAGTCACAAGCGGGTCGAGTAAAGTCCCAGGTATCCACCGCACCGCCCGCTCTTGCACTGTAGAGGGTGCGGCGAGCGGTGTCGTGGATAACTCTGCTAACAAAAGGAGGATTGAAGGTGGATGAGAGAGGCGGATCCTCGCGGGGCTATGGCATCTAAGTGCAAAAAGGAGAAGAATGAAATCTTCAAGGAAAACCAGAGGACCCGTGATGAATTCTACAGAAGCCGTGGTCGGCGTGGATATCGAAAAACAGGTGTTTCAATTGCGTTGGATTGATGCGGAGACAGCAGAAGTGTTCAGAAAACAGGTCAAGCGCTGCATCACCACTTTGGTTAAAGTGAACATCAACACGCACTAGGATCGCGAGAAAACCTAAATGGGCCAACGCCATTTTGGAAACATCGTTACTTCATCAGCCGCTGCATCAGCATAACGACTGTTCCTGCTATACCCACCATGGCAATTACAGAGAAATAATCCATACACGCTAACAAAGTCGATTGTTGAGTAAGTTCTTGTGCGAGCGTGGCAACGGAAATCGACTGCGCAGCTTGCGCACCAACGGCTGACGTGATGGAGTTCGCAATTTGCTGGACATGATGAAGATAAATCGGATCGCCGGCTGCAAACTTTGCATTGAGTACACCGTAATGTTCACTGGTCCGCCATTGCAATGCTATGGTTGAAAATGAAATACCGAGAGCCGTGGCGAACTGAGCCACCATGTTCTTGAACTGCTGAGCATGTGAGAACACAGCGTCGTGATGCTGGACATCCCGAAATGTCTCAACTGCCGTCGTCGCCATGACGAACATGAGAAAGATGCCATTTCCGATCAGCGCAGGGAGCACGTCAGTCCACAAGTTGGCGCTGACAGTCAGTTGCATCAGATGCCAACCAAACATTGTCAAGGCTAGAAAACCAATGACGAAAAATTTCTTTGCACTGGGCCACTTTGGAATCATCCATGCCATACAGACCCATGCGAACAAAGCAGAGAGCAAGCCCATGGTTTGAAATTGACCGACGATCTCCCATGAGAATCCAAGCGTGCGCTGCATAAATACTGGCAGCATGTAATTGTTGGCGCCTAGCACTAAATAGCACAGCGAATAAATTCCAACGCCGACGATATATCGTGGATACCTCATGGAGCGCAGCTCCAGTAACGGCCGATCATGGTTATGAATTGATCGAAAAAAATAGTATAGAGCCAGTCCTGCTAGCGTCAACCCTACAACCAAGAATGTGATATCACTGAAAAAATCGTACTGGAAGCGCTGCAGTATGTACAGGACGGTAAAGCTTCCCGCCACGAGAGCCATCAAGCCGATTGGATGAGACTGTGTGTGCAATTCTCGGGAGACCAATTCGTCTGACAGCGAATGAGCCGCAAACAAGGCCGTTAAAATCGCAACCGCAATGAGAATACCAAAAATCAGGTTCCAGCGATCGTGAGCTACAGAAAACGAGGCCAAACCAGGGGCGAAGGCGATTCCGCCGGCGAGGCCAGAGGCGAAATGTTTGATACCACGGAAGCGACCCGGACCTGGAGGGATCAGATTTACAATGACTCGCCCCGATGTCATGAAACTGGCGCCACCCAATCCCATGACAATTCGGCCAATGAGGAATGCTGGAAACGATTCACTAGTGCCGCAAATTAGGCAACCTATACTGAAAATCGTCAAGGATCCGAGAACAAACGAGCGCCAACCGATTCGCTCTACCATCCAACGCTGCTTTGCGATCACCGTTATTGCAATACATGCGTAGGCAGCTGTAGCCAAGCTAAATTCTTCTGGCGCCGCGCCAATTTCCCCCATAATAGGTCCGGCGCTGAAGGCAATCATTCCTGATTGTAAAAATTCTATCACCGTCAACAGGAAGATCGTGAGCAATAAGCTGCGCGAGGGCTGTGGTGTAACGGGATTCATGAAGTGCCCCGTTTGTTGCGTGCCGCAATGTTTTCCTGAATAATCCGGCTGACAATCTCTTCGGCGCCAGCCTCCTCATCCTCAAAGACACTAGTGGCATAACTCTGTTTAGCAGTTTTCATCGCAGTCGGCAATGTCTGACCGGCGCGTTCGGCAGTATCAACGGTCACCTTCATCGACAGCCCGATGCGCAACGGATGTTCTGCAACCTCCTTAGTATCTAACGAAATACGAACCGGAACACGCTGCACGACTTTGATCCAATTACCCGTAGCATTCTGCGCTGGCATCAGCGAGAAGGCGCTGCCTGTTCCTGCATCCAACCCAATAACTGTTCCCGTATAGACGACTGAGTGACCATATATGTCTGCGATAACTCTCGCCTTTTGGCCGACTCGCAGATGGTTCAGCTGGGATTCCTTAAAGTTTGCGCTTACCCACAGATGGTCCAGAGACACAATGGACATTAACGTTGCTCCAGGGCTGATACGTTGCCCAACTTGAGCACTACGTTTAGTCACCATCCCAGTGACCGGTGCGCGCAGCTGGGTTCTCATCTTAGCTACGTAGGCATCCCGAACCTGCATAGCTGCAGCTACGACATCCGGATGTTGATCAATAGTGACCCGATCGACCAATGCATGGTTAACGGCGAATTGTTCTTGCGCGACCGTCAGAGACGCTTGTGCTACCCTGACGTTCTCTTCGGTGTGTTTGAAGTCTTCAGCAGAGACCGCCCCCGTTTTTACCAGGGATTGGCGACGTTCCATATCAGCCTGCGCCCTCGACAAGTCGGCCCTGCGCAGCTCGATGTTAGCCATCATTTGCGACGCCGCCGAAAACTGCCCACGAACTTGTCTGACAGTCTTGGCAAGCTGTGCTGCCGATCGCTTCAAGGCAAGATCGGCATCGACCGGGTTCAATGCAATGACGACTTGACCAGAGGCAATCATGTCGGTATTGTCGACATTGATATTAGTGACGGTACCGGTTGTCTGTGAAGTCACTTGGACAACATTGCCATCAACGTAAGCGTCCTCAGTCACCTCCCGATATTGACTTGAGATCAGGTAGACGCCGACATAAACCAGAGTGGCAATCAACAGCACACCTGATACGGAAAGTAAATTCTTTCGGTGACGTTTTTCATTTCCCGCCGCAGGATTCGCGACGCTCTTTTGTGGTTGACTCATTTTCGTTTTCCAGTATGCGGTAAGGTATTCTTATTCAGACGTCCAAAACGCTGCCGCCGAGCGAGCGAATCAAATTGGCGTCGAGCAGCAAAGCCTGGGTCTTGATATCGAGCAACACTTTTTTCTGCGCGTTGAGCTGGAGTTCCGCCGTCAGTGCTTGAAGATAGGTGCCCACACCTGCGCGATAGCGTTGCACAGCGAGTTCATAGGCGGTTTGTGCCGTACTAACAGCGATAAGCTGCTGCTCATGCTGTTCCTCGTGCCAGCGGATTGAGGTTAGTTGATTCACTACGTCCTGAACAGCGCCGATAACGGTCTGGTTGTATTGCTCGACGGCGATGTCATATTCGGCGTTGCGGGCGCCGAGATTCCCACGCAAACGACCGCCATCAAATATTGGAAGAGAGATCGCCGGTCCGATACCGAGCGTACGACTGCCTGAGTTGATGAACTGGTCAAATCCCAGGCTTTGAAAGCCAATAAATGAAAGCAAGCTGACGTTTGGCATAAACTGCGCGCGTGCGACGCGAATATCTTGTCTTGCTGCTTCTGCACGCCAACGCATTGCAACGATATCGGGGCGTCGACCAATCAGATCCGCCGGTAGAACGGATGGCAAACCGACAAACTTCTGAGGTTTGATCATTGGACGAACCAGCGATAGACCACGATCTGGTCCTTTGCCAAGTAGCGCGGAAAGCTGATTTTTTGTCAGTTCTATTTCTTCTCGTGTTGAAGCAATTTGTTGCCGCGCTGAAGGAATTGCGCTTTCTGCTTGCTTTAATTCGACCTGTGAGTCGATACCCGCGACGACGCGCTGCTGAGTCAACGCAAGCAACTCTTGTCGCTGCTTCAAAATTATTTGGTACAAATCGAGTTGATCATGAAATTGCGCCAGATGCAGATAACTCTGAATAACGCCAGTCGTGAGCATTAACTGAGCCGCACGCTCATCAACCTCAGCTGCATGCAGACGATCCAAGGACGAGGCTATGCTAGCCTCGTTTTTCCCCCAAAAATCGAACTCATAGCTCAGATTCAATGAAGTATCGTTGAAGGTGTTCCAAGTTCCCGCAAGCGGGCTGGGAATGGTGCTGTGTTTGCTATATCTCTGCCGAGTATCCTTGAGACTTGCATTAGCTTGGATAGAGTCGGACGCTTCCGCGATGTTGGCCATCGCCTGCGCTTGTCTCAACCTGGCCGCCGCGATACGTAACGAAGGGGTTCCCGCCAACGCCTCGGCCAGCAGAGCATCAAGTTGTGAATCCGCATAGCGACTCCACCATTGTTCTTTTGGCCAGTGCGCCTCCGACACGGTGACCCCCTTTAACGTCTTGCTCACCTCCAACTTGTCAGGTGGAAGCAACAACGACTGCGACGGGATGGCGCCATTTGGATTTGCGCATCCCAGGATTAACAGAGGCAAGGCTGCAAGGAGCGCCAGTGTTGCTAGTCGACGGTGATGAAATAGTGGGCTCATTTCGTTACTCAGTTATCAGGATCTAATTTCAAGGGAGCGGGATATCATTTACAATTTTGGGAGACGTCCCATTTTTCCCTGAAGGTATCTGTCATAGGTGGCTGCCAACTCTTCCTCTGTATTCATCATGAACGTCCCATACTCGGCGGTCGGCTCATTAATCGGTGAGGCGGACAACAGTAATAAATGCGCGTGTTTCTCGGGGACGATTGCGGTGGTCAAGTAATTTCGGACACAACAATAGGTTCTTTTTCTGCCATTTTCCGCTCATAGGCGGCGGGCGGCAGATTGCCCAATACTGAATTCAATCGCTCGGTATTGTAGAAGCCGACGATGTACGCAGTGATGTCTTTCCTGGCCTCGGCGTGGTTAGCATACTGGCGCTGCCAGACGCGCTCCATCTTGAGATTCAAGAAGAAGCGTTCAGCGACGGCATTGTCCCAACAATTTCCTTTGCGACTCATGCTACAAACAAAGCCATGTTCGTCGAGAAGGTCCTGATACAACTCGCTTGCATATTGACTGCCACGGTCAGAATGGACGATCAGCCCGGGGGCTGGCCG
>NZ_FOKF01000006.1 GCF_900111995.1 Collimonas sp. OK607 | reverse complement strand
CAGGTCCTACGGCAAGCTGCCCGCTTCGATGAAGCATCTCCGTGAAAGGCTCGTTAGCCTTCTCAATGACGAACGGCCCGATCGAAAATTCGACCGGGCCGTTAAGGCAAAACCACAGCGCTATGCTACTCGCGTTCTACGAAAACCTGCTTAACTGAACGGCATTAGCGCGTAATAGCGCTTTTTTGTTTTCCGGGACTTTAAAAATTCCCAACTGACCCGATGTAAACTTAGCTCGTATACCTGGTGGCTGCCGGATCGCTACCAGGCCGCTGATCCGGCCGTTGGATCGTCATGTTTAGTGGCATCACACCGGGTAACCGGCGAAACAATGCATTTCCCGTTAGAATCTGCGTCTCTTGCCTGTCGTGGAAGTCCTGAAAGAACATTCCATAACAGGCAGTTGCGCAAGTTGCAGACGCTACACAGCTCCCAAAAAGAAAGCTTTATATGGTTCCCCACCTTGTCACCGCCCTGAACGGCCCTTTGCTCGAACTGGAAAAGAAAATCCTCGCGGCCACGCCTGCCATCGAGCGTTGGTTCCGTATGGAATGGCAAGAGCACACACCGCCGTTCTATTGCTCGGTTGACCTGCGTAATTCAGGTTTCAAGCTGGCGCCGGTTGATACCAACCTGTTTCCAGGCGGATTTAGCAACTTGTCGCCAGAGATGTTGCCGCTGGCAATACAGGCAGCGATGGCAGCCATCGAAAAATATTGTCCGGATGCCAAAAATCTGTTGTTGTTGCCGGAGCTCAACACGCGTAACACTTTCTATTTGCAAAATGTAGCCCGGTTGATGCAGATATTCCGCCAGACAGGGCTGCATGTCCGGCTTGGTTCGCTTGACGAAGACCTGAAGGAGCCGAAAACCATCGAACTTCCGGACGGCAGCACGATCACGCTGGAGCCGCTGGAGCGCTCCGCCAACGGCCGTCGCCTGGGTCTGAAGAATTTCGATCCCTGCACCATTTTGCTGAATAACGATTTGTCTTCCGGTACGCCATCGATCCTGGAAAATCTTAACGAGCAAAACCTGCTGCCGCCGCTGCACGCCGGCTGGACTGTACGCCGCAAGAGCAACCATTTCGCAGCCTACGACGAAGTGGTCAAGAAATTTTCCAAACTGGTCGATGTCGATCCGTGGATGTTGAATCCGTTTTTCGCCAAGGTCGACCAGGTCGATTTCGAAGCCGTCGACGGCGATGACAAGCTAGCCGCCAGCGTCAGCTCGCTGCTGGCAAAGATACGCAAGAAATACAAGGAGTACGGCATCACTGAAAAACCGTTCGTGATCGTCAAGGCCGATGCCGGCACCGACGGCATGGGCGTGATGAGCGTGACCGATGTCAGTCAGATCAAGGAACTGAGCCGCAAGCAGCGCGAGAAACTGTCGCTGGGTAAAGCCGGCGGCGAAATCCACGACCTGATCATCCAGGAAGGCGTGCATACTTTCGAACATATCAATGATGCGGTGGCGGAGCCGGTGGTGTACATGATCGACCGCTATGTGGTCGGCGGTTTTTATCGGGTGCATGCCGAACGCGGCATCAATGAAAACCTGAACGCGCCGGGCGCCCATTTCGTACCGTTGGCCTTTGCCCAGCAACATGCGTTGCCGGATATGCTGGCCAAGCCTGGCACCACCGCGCCGAACCGGTTTTACATGTACGGCGTGGTCGCGCGACTCGGTTTGCTGGCGGCTTCGCTGGAAATGGAAAAGACCGATCCGAATCCGGAAGAATATTAATACTGTTGATTAGCACTCTGTCCTGACAACCATAGGGCCACAAAATGAAAATTGCTTTCCTCGCCGATCCGCTCGATACCTTCAAGACGTACAAGGACTCAACTTACGCAATGATGGTCGAAGCCGTCAAACGCGGCCATACCATCTATGCGTTCGAGCAAAAAGACATGGCGCTGGAAAGCGGGATTGTCACCGCCAACGTGATCCGTGTCAGCCTGACCGGAGATGACAAGGACTGGTATCGCGCCAGCGCGCCGGCATCCATGTTCCTATCGGAGTTCGATGCGATCTTGTTACGCAAAGACCCGCCTTTCGACATGGAATACATCTACACCACGTATCTGCTGGAACTGGCGGAAACGCAGGGCGCCCGGGTATTCAACAAGCCGCAGGCGATCCGCGACCACAATGAAAAGCTGGCGATTGCACAATTCTCCAAATACACTTCGCCCACCCTGGTGACACGTGATGCGGCGCGTTTGCGCGCCTTCCACGAAGAGCATCAGGACGTGATCCTGAAACCGCTCGACGGCATGGGCGGCACCGGTATTTTCCGGGTTCGGCAAGACGGCCTGAATCTTGGATCGATTATCGAAACCCTGACTGACAACGGGCATCGCACCATCATGATCCAGCGTTTCATTCCTGAGATCGTCGCCGGCGACAAGCGGGTGCTGGTGATCGGCGGCAAAGTAGTGCCTTTTTCGCTGGCGCGGATTCCGCAAGGCAGCGAAGTGCGCGGCAACCTGGCAGCCGGCGGCATCGGTGTGGCGCAGCCGCTGACGGCACGCGATCGCGAAATCGGCGAAGCACTTGGGCCGGTGTTGCTACAGCGCGGCCTGTTACTGGTAGGATTAGATGTAATTGGCGATTATCTGACGGAAGTGAATGTCACTAGCCCGACTTGCTTTCAGGAAATTAAGCAGCAGACTGGTTTTGATGTTGCCGAGATGTTCATTAATGCGCTGGAAGCAGCGCTGCAGTAATTGATTTATGTTGTCCTGATCGTCACGGTAAAAGTCGCGAAACAGGATGGTCGTTGTTGTAAAACCGCTATAAATATATAAACCCCGGACGAATCCGCAAGCAGGATTTGAGATTGAAACTATGATTGGCATTCTTCTTTTAACCCACGCCCCATTGGGCCAGGCATTCATCGCAGCTGCCTCTCACGTGTTTCGTCAAACGCCGGAGCGACTCGAAGCGATCGACGTGATCGCCGACCAGAATCCGATTGAAGTGCAAAAGCTGGCAAAACAGGCTGCAGCGCGGCTGGACGACGGTTCCGGGGTGTTGGTGATTACTGACGTCATGGGCGGCACGCCGTCCAATTGCACGCTGCCGTTTTGCACCGGCAGCCAGACTCAGGTGATTGCCGGTATCAGTTTGCCGATGCTGTTGCGCGCCTTGACCTATCGTAACGATACCCTTGATGTGGTGACCGAAATGGCGTTGGCCGGCGGTCAGGGCGGCGCGGTGCGGGTTGATAACCGGGTACGGTTGGCGCACTGACACACTAAGCAAGCCTGGGGCCGAGTCTTTCAATAAATCAAATATTAGATAAAAGACAAATGATTCAACAAGAAATCGAAATCATCAACAAACTCGGCTTGCACGCTCGCGCGTCAGCCAAATTTACGCAACTGGCAAGCAAATTCAAATGTGAAGTCTGGATGACCCGCAACAAGCGCCGTGTCAACGCCAAGTCGATTATGGGCGTGATGATGCTGGCAGCCGGCAAGGGCAGCACGATATTGCTGGAAGTTGACGGCGAGGATGAGAAAAACTGCTTTGATGCCTTATATCAGCTGATTCAAGATAAGTTCGGCGAAGGTGAGTAAAACGGCCTCTAGTGGAACGGCCCACACTTAAGCGCCCTTCGACAGTTTTAAGCCCGGTTGCCTTGGAGATGGGGTGTTGCCGCCAGCCAGCCTGAATGGCTTCGCGGCGCTTAAACCCCGTCTCGCAATTGATAAAATTCTATTCTTTTCAGCGGGCTGACCCGATGGCATCCTTTACCTTACATGGCATTCCGGTTTCGCGCGGCATCGCGATCGGCCGCGCCCATTTGCTGGCGCCGGCGGCAATGGACGTCAAACACTACCTGATCGGCGAAGCCGAGGTCGAGGCAGAAGTCCAGCGCTTGCAAAACGCGGTGACCAAGGTACGTACCGAACTGCAGACTATCCGCAGCGATTTGCCGAAAGAATCCCCACCCGAGCTAGGCGCTTTTGTCGATGTCCATCTGTTGATCCTGTCGGACCCGATGCTGGCCGAGATGTCGCTCGATATCATCCGTAACCGCCAATACAACGCCGAGTGGGCGCTGGTGACCCAGATCGACGAGTTGTCGGCGCAATTCGATGAAATCGAAGATACCTACCTGCGCGAGCGCAAAATGGACGTGTTGCAAGTCGGCGAGCGTCTGCTGAAAGTGCTGACCGGAACTTCCACCCGATTGCCGGAAGTTGATGGCGACGGCGCTTCTTTCGGGAATATCGTGGTGGTCGCGTATGACATTTCGCCGGCCGACATGTTGCAATTCCGCGACCGCGCCTTC
The DNA here is from genome assembly GCF_900111995.1 of Collimonas sp. OK607. GTDB lineage: Bacteria > Pseudomonadota > Gammaproteobacteria > Burkholderiales > Burkholderiaceae_D > Collimonas. The sequence continues at coordinate 163,639 of NZ_FOKF01000006.1, read as the reverse complement.
GCCGGTTTCGTCACCGATCTCGGCGGCCAGAACTCGCATACCGCGATTGTGGCGCGCAGCCTGGACATCCCGGCTGCGGTCGGCATGAATAACGCTTCCCGGGTGATCAAGCAGGATGACTGGATCATCATCGACGGCGATGCCGGTGTGGTGATTGTCGACCCGGCAACGGTGATACTTAAGCAATATCGGGAACGGCAGGCGCATCTGCTGCGTGCACGCAGGAAGCTAGGCAAGATCAAGAAGACCCGTGCGGTTACCCTGGACGGGACCGAGATCACCTTGTTGGCCAACATCGAACTGCCTAGCGACTGTGCGGCGGCGATGGATGCTGGCGCCAGCGGTGTCGGCCTGTTCCGCTCGGAATTTTTGTTCATGGGCAGGATCGGCCCGCAACATGAGCTGCCGACTGAGGATGAGCAGTTCGAATCGTACCGGCAGGCGGTGATGGCAATGAAGGGACGGCCGGTGACTATCCGGACATTGGATGTCGGCGCCGACAAACCGATCAACACAGAAGAACAAACCGCGCTGAACCCGGCGCTGGGTTTGCGCGCGATTCGTTACTGCCTGGCAGAACCGCAACTATTCCTGACCCAACTACGGGCAATCTTGCGCGCCTCCGCCTTGGGCAAGGTGAAACTGCTGATCCCGATGCTGGCGCATGCCTTTGAAATCGATCAAACCCTGGCAATCATCGAGCAAGCCAAGCAACAATTGCGCGATGAAGGCATTGCCTTCGACGAAACCATCCAGATCGGCGCCATGATCGAAATTCCGGCGGCGGCTCTGGCTTTGCCGATGTTTATCAAACGCATGGATTTCCTCTCGATTGGCACCAACGACCTGATCCAATACACGCTGGCGATCGACCGTGTCGACCACGAAGTGGCGCATCTGTATAACCCGCTGCACCCGGCAGTCTTGTTTTTGTTGTCAACCGTGATTGCATTGGGCCGCAAAGCCGGGATCCCGGTGTCGGTGTGCGGCGAGATGGCGGGCGACGTCAAATTTACACGTTTGTTGCTGGGAATGGGTTTGCTGGAGTTTTCCATGCATCCGGCGCAGTTGCTGGCGGTGAAACAGGAAGTGTTGAATAGCGATCTGGACAATCTGATGCCGCAAACCAAAAAAATCTTGCGTAGTACGGAGCCGAGTGCAATTGCTGCGGCAGTCAGCCAGATGCGCATGCCGGCATAATCACTGTCCTGAAGTTCTAGTTTGACGCCAGGCCCCGACTTGGTTATTCTTGAGTTATCGCGCCGATTTGAATGGTTTCACCACCTCAGCTTGCGGGCGCGCGGCATCACCTGGTTTTCGGACCGGATGATGCTAAATAAATACGGCTAAAGCGAGCTTGAAGTACAAGCCCAGAATTTAGCCCGATTAGCGAAAGCTCTCGGGCTTTTTTTATTGTTATCAGGATCAGGTCCTTACCATGTCCCTCGGAATAGTTTCCCCGCAATCCATGCATTTCGCGACGCCGCTGCAGTTGCAAAGCGGCGCGCTGCTAGCTGATTACACGCTGGTGTATGAAACCTATGGCAGCCTCAACGCCGACAAATCGAATGCGGTGCTGGTCTGCCATGCCTTGAACGCCTCGCATCACGTCGCCGGCGTCTATCAGGACGACGAAAAGAATGTCGGCTGGTGGGACAACATGGTGGGGCCAGGCAAGGCGCTCGACACCAATAAATTCTTTGTCATCGGCGTCAACAACCTGGGATCCTGTTTCGGCTCCACCGGCCCGATGCATATCAATGCCGCCACCGGCAAGCCGTATGGCGCGGAATTCCCGGTAGTGACCGTGGAGGACTGGGTGCAAGCGCAGGCGCGTCTGGCCGATGCACTGGGTATCACGCAATTTGCCGCCGTCATGGGCGGCTCGCTGGGCGGCATGCAGGCGCTGGCCTGGAGTTTGTTGTATCCGACCCGTCTGCGCCATTGCGTGGTAATCGCTTCGACACCCAAACTGTCGGCGCAAAACATCGCCTTCAACGACGTCGCGCGCCAGGCCATCCTGACTGATCCTGGTTTTCATGGCGGCGATTATTACGCGCATGGCGTGGTACCCAAGAACGGCTTGCGCGTGGCGCGTATGGTGGGGCATATCACCTATCTGTCGGATGACGACATGGCGGAAAAATTCGGCCGCGACCTGCGTTCCGGTGCATACCAGTTCGGCTTTGGCATCGATTTTGAAATTGAATCGTATCTGCGCTATCAGGGCGATAAATTTTCTGAATATTTCGATGCCAACACCTATCTTCTGATCACCAAGGCCCTCGATTATTTCGACCCGGCCAAGGAATTCGGCGGCGACCTGACCCTTGCCCTGAGCAAGACCCAGGCGCAATTCCTGCTCGTATCGTTCATGACCGACTGGCGCTTTTCGCCGGAACGCAGCCGCGAAATCGTGCAGGCTCTGGTAAACAATAAACGTCGTGTCAGCTATGCCGAGATCGACGCACCGCACGGCCACGACGCCTTTTTGCTGGATGACCCGCGTTATATGGCTGTGGTGGGCGAATACTACAACCGCATCTGGCAGGAGCTGGAGCAGCCGGCCGTATCGAATGCAGTCACTGAAGTGGCAGGAGCAGTAAATGAATTTTGATCAACTAAGCAGTTTGCGCCCGGATCTGGCTTTTATCGCACATTGGGTGCGCGGTGAATCGCAAGTGCTCGACTTGGGTTGTGGCGACGGCGTCATGCTTGATTATCTGCAGTCAGATAAGCAATGCGCCGGCTATGGCGTTGAAATCGATGACAGCAAGATTCCCGCTTGTGTGGCACGCGGCGTTTCGGTGATTCAGCAGGATATGGAGGCCGGGCTGAACCTGTTTGCCGACGATGCCTTCGACACCGTGCTGTGCCTGTCGGCTTTGCAAATGATGAAAAATGTCGAAGGCGTATTGCGCGATATCGCCAGGGTCGGGCGCGAAGCGATCGTATCTTTCCCCAATTTCGCCTACTGGCCGCACCGGGTAGCGTTAATGCGCGGCCGCATGCCGGTGTCCAAGACTTTGCCGTACGAATGGTATGACACGCCCAACCTGCGTTGCGCCACCATCAAGGATTTTGAGGAACTGGCGAATGAAGTCGGCCTGGAAGTGCTGGAGTGCGTCGCCTTGCATGATGGCCAGCCGATATCGGTGTTGCCGAACTGGCGTGGTAGTCTTGCGGTATTCCGCTTTCGCAAGAAATAACCCGTAAAAATAAAGGATATGACGCCAGGCTCCGGACCCCAGACCATTGCTGAGGCCGCGCTCTGGCGTCATATCTTAAACTCCCCGCCACCGCGGGCGCATCCATGACATCAGATTCAAATCCCTGGCATCACTATCTCAACCGGCGCATGCTGATTTGCGCTTTCCTCGGCTTCAGTTCCGGCCTGCCGCTGTTTATTCTTCTCAGTTTGCTGCAAGCGTGGCTCAGTAAATCCGGCCTTGATGTGAAGGCGCTCGGCCTGTTCGCGCTGGTGATGTTCCCTTACACCTGGAAATTCGTATGGTCGCCGTTGATGGACCGCTTCCATTTCGGCAAACTCGGACGCCGGCGCAGCTGGATGATGCTGACCCAGGCTAGCTTGTTCGTTGCCATCGGCGGCATGGGCATGCTCAATCCGCACACGCAGATAGCGGCGATTGCCGTCATGGCTTCAGTGGTGGCGTTCTTGTCGGCCAGCCAGGATATCGTGATCGACGCCTATCGGCGCGAGATCCTGCCGGATAGCGAACAAGGCCTCGGCGCGGCGATCAACGTCAATGCCTATAAAGTGGCGGGCATGGTGCCAGGCGCCTTGTCGCTGTTCCTGGCCGATCACATGAGCTGGCAGGCGGTATTCTGGATCACCGCGGGATTCATGCTGCCGGGCTTGATCTGCACGCTGATGATCAAGGAACCGAGCGTGTACGGCGCACCGCCAAAGAACCTGCGGGAAGCCGTCTTGTTACCGTTTCAAGAGTTTATCGCGCGAGATGGCTGGCGTAGCGCCTTGTGGATACTTGCCTTCATTTTTCTGTATAAGCTCGGCGACAGTATGGCAACTGCGCTTGCTACCAGGTTTTATATCGATATCGGTTTCACGCTGACGCAGATCGGGTTGATTTCCAAGACCACCAGCTTGTGGGCCAGCCTGGTCGGCGGCCTGGTCGGCGGCATCTGGATGGTGCAGATCGGGATTAACCGCGCCTTGTGGATTTTCGGCGTGGTGCAAGCGGTAACCATTCTTGGATTTGCCTGGCTGGCGCAGACCGGTCCCGATCCATTGGTGCTGGCTATCGTGATCGGCGGCGAAGCGTTTGGCGTGGGTCTCGGCACTGCTGCCTTTGTTGCTTATATCGCGCGCACCACCGATCCGCGCTACACCGCAACGCAATACGCCTTGTTCACCAGCCTTGCTGCGGTGCCACGTACCTTCATCAATTCCTCGGTCGGTTATATCGTTGCGGAAACAGGCTGGTTCCATTTTTTCATTTTATGTTTCGTACTGGCGTTGCCGGGGATGTTGATTTTATTCAAGGTCGCACCTTGGAATGAAAAGTAAAAAGTACAAAGTAAGAAGTAAGGTGTAGCAAAACGGATAAAACCCTGTTGCATCTTAGAAAAAGGTTTAGAATCGAATCGTGTAATCCTCTTCTGGGCCGCATTGAAAGTGCAGTCAGCCGGTCAAGGAACTGCGAGTATCTGAAGAGGTCAAACTCGGTAGAAGTAATCTTCAATTTGTTTTCGCAACATCGTTGATGCGGGGGTGATATGGATATCTACAGCAGCTTTGCGAGTCGGTTCGACAAAACCAGAGAAGAAGAATTTTCTTTAGAAGAATATCTTGCGCTTTGTAAGACTGATCCCAGCTGTTATGCAACAGCCGGGGAACGCATGCTGATGGCGATAGGCGAGCCGCAACAGGTTGACACGCGCCACGATCCATCCTTATCGCGCATCTTCGCCAACAAGGTGCTCAAGGTTTATCCGGCGTTCAAGGAATTCTACGGCGCCGAAGAAGTGATCGAGCAAGTGGTCGCTTATTTCCGGCACGCAGCGCAAGGCCTGGAAGAACGCAAACAGATTCTGTATCTGCTGGGCCCGGTCGGTGGCGGTAAATCGTCGATCGCCGAACGTCTCAAACAGTTGATGGAACATGTGCCGTTTTATTCCCTCAAGGGATCGCCGGTCAATGAGTCGCCGCTGGGTCTGTTCGATTACGAAGAAGATGGCGCGATCCTGGAAGAACAATACGGCATTCCGCGCCGTTACCTGAGATCGATACTGAGTCCGTGGGCCGTCAAGCGCTTGCATGAATTCAACGGCGACATCCGCAAATTCCGCGTAGTCAAACGCTACCCGTCGATCTTGCGGCAAGTGGCCATTTCCAAAACCGAACCGGGCGACGAAAACAACCAGGATATTTCAACCCTGGTCGGCAAAGTCGATATTCGCAAGCTGGAACAATATTCGCAGGACGATGCCGATGCCTACAGCTATTCAGGCGGCCTGTGCTTGTCCAATCAAGGTTTGCTGGAATTCGTCGAAATGTTCAAGGCGCCAATCAAGGTGCTGCATCCGTTGCTGACTGCTACGCAGGAAGGTAACTTCAAGGGCACCGAAGGTTTTGGCGCGATTCCGTTCGACGGCATTATCCTGGCCCACTCGAACGAATCGGAATGGAAGGCGTTCCGCAACAACAAGAATAACGAAGCTTTGCTGGATCGTATCTATATAGTCAAGGTGCCGTATTGCTTGCGGGTGTCGGAAGAAATCAAGATTTACGAAAAGCTGATACGTACGTCTTCTTTGGGCAAGGCGATTTGTGCGCCGGGCACGTTGAAAATGATGGCGCAGTTCTCGATCTTGACCCGTCTGGGTGAACCGGAAAATTCCAGTATTTTTTCGAAAATGCAGGTGTATGACGGTGACAACCTGAAAGATAGCGACCCGAAAGCCAAATCGTTCCAGGAATATCGCGACTATGCCGGTGTGGATGAAGGCATGACCGGGGTCTCGACCCGCTTCGCCTTCAAGATATTGTCACGCGTATTCAACTTCGACTCGACCGAAGTCGCCGCCAATCCGGTGCACCTGATGTATGTGCTGGAGCAGCAGATCGAACGCGAGCAATTTCCGCAAGAGCTGGAGCAAAAATACCTGTCCTACGTCAAGGATACGCTGGCAACCCGCTATGCGGAATTTATCGGCAAGGAAATCCAGACCGCTTATCTGGAGTCGTATTCCGAATACGGCCAGAACGTCTTCGATCGTTATGTCACTTATGCCGATTTCTGGATACAGGATCAGGAATTCCGCGACCATGACACTGGCGAAAGTTTTGACCGGGCTGCCTTGAACGCTGAGCTGGAAAAAATCGAAAAGCCGGCTGGCATCAGTAATCCAAAGGATTTTCGTAACGAGATTGTGAATTTTGTGTTGCGCGCACGGGTCTCGAACGCCGGCAAGAATCCGCTCTGGACCAGCTACGAAAAACTGCGCGTGGTGATCGAGAAAAAGATGTTCTCGAATACCGAAGATTTGTTGCCGGTTATTTCATTCAACGCCAAAGGGTCGAACGAAGAATTACGCAAGCATGAAGATTTCGTCAATCGCATGGTCAGTAAGGGTTACACGCCGAAACAGGTACGCTTGCTGTGCGAATGGTATCTACGCGTGCGCAAATCGTCGTAAGGTGCGCATTGGGTACGTATTGAATAAAAGTACCAGCGACTCACCCTAGGAGAGCCGACCGTGTTGCATCAGATAATCGACCGTAGACTGTCTGGCAAGAACAAAAGCATTGCCAACCGAGAGCGCTTTTTACGGCGCTTTCGGGCGGCTATTCATCGCTCCGTGACCGAGGCCGTGCGCGATCGCGGCATCAAGGAAATCGAAAACGCCAAGAGCATCAGCATTCCGCGCAAGGGGATCAACGAGCCGATATTCGGTCACGGTCCCGGCGGCAAGCGTGAGATGGTCCATCCCGGCAACCAGGATTATCTGCAAGGTGATCGCATCGCCCGACCGGATGGCGGCGCCGGCGGTGGCGGCAGTTCGGCCAGCAATCAAGGGGAAGGCGAAGATGAATTCGTGTTCCAGCTGTCGCGCGAAGAATTCATGCAGTATTTCTTTGAAGACCTCGAATTGCCGCGCCTCATAAAAACCAACCTGCTCGCAGTGCCGAGCTGGAAAAACATGCGCGCCGGCTATTCGACTGACGGCAGCCCCAATAACATCGATATCGTCCGCTCGCTGCGCAGCTCGTTGGGACGCCGGATTGCACTCGGTTCACCGCTGGTGGTAAAGCTGCGTGAACTGGAACTGCTGATGGAGGCGCTCAAAGCGGATCCAGACGACCGGCGCGATGAAATCAAGCGGCTGGAAGATGATATCCATCATCTGAAAGGCCGCATCTGGCGCATCCCTTTCATCGATCCTTTCGACCTGCGTTATGTGAACCGGGTCAAGGTGCCGCAACCGTCTAGCCGGGCTGTGATGTTTTGCGTAATGGACGTATCGGGTTCGATGGACGAGCAACGGAAAGACTTGTCGAAACGTTTCTTTATCCTGCTCTATCTGTTCCTGACCCGTAACTACGAACATATCGAAGTCGTCTTCATCCGCCATCACACACGCGCCGACGAGGTCGATGAAGATACCTTTTTCCATTCGCAGGAAAGCGGCGGCACGGTGGTGTCGAGCGCGCTGGAATTGATGAAGAAGATCATTGACGAACGTTATCCGCCGGGGGACTGGAATATCTACGGTGCCCAGGCCTCCGATGGCGACAACTGGAACGACGATTCGCCGAAATGCCGGGAGCTGCTGGAACTGGAAATCCTGCCCCGCTCGCGCTATTTCGCCTACATCCAGGTAACGGTCGAAGAGCAGAATCTATGGACTGAATATCAGCAGATCGCTGCGGTCAACCCGCAATTCGCGATGAAAAAAGTGCAGGCCGCCAGCGAAATCTATCCGGTGTTCCGCGAACTGTTTGAAAAGCAGGTGCAGTCATGAACGACCGTCTGATCAATCAACCGCTGCCTTGCCCATCCGATTGGACGTTCGATCTTATCGAGCTTTATAACGACGAGATTGCCCGCGTTGCCGCGAATTATAAGCTGGACATCTATCCGATCCAGCTGGAAATTATCACCGCTGAACAAATGATGGATGCCTACGCGTCGGCCGGCATGCCGGTTAATTACCGGCACTGGTCGTTCGGTAAACATTTCCTGATGACTGAGCGCGACTACAAACGCGGACAGATGGGGCTTGCCTACGAAATCGTCATCAATTCGAATCCCTGCATTGCCTATCTGATGGAAGAAAACACCATGACGATGCAGGCGCTGGTGGTGGCGCATGCGGCGTACGGGCACAATTCTTTTTTCAAGGGAAACTACCTGTTCCAGCTGTGGACGGACGCCCACGCGATCATCGATTACCTGGTCTATGCCAAGATGTACATCGCAGAATGCGAAGAGCGCTACGGCTTTTCCAAGGTCGAGGAATTGCTCGATTCCTGTCACGCGCTGATGCATTACGGCGTCGACCGCTATAAGCGGCCGCAGAAATTGTCGCTGGAAAAAGAGCGGGCACAGCGGCGCGAACGCGCAGATTACATGCAGTCGCAGGTTAATGAATTGTGGCGTACCCTGCCTGAAAAAAAGGTGGGAGCGGCCGAACAGGTTGAAGGACGTTTTCCATCTGAAACACAAGAGAATCTCTTGTACTTCGCCGAGAAAAATTCACCGCTGCTGGAATCCTGGGAGCGCGAAGTGATTCGCATCGTGCGCAAGATCGCACAGTACTTTTACCCGCAGCGCCAAACCCAGGTCATGAATGAAGGCTGGGCTACGTTCTGGCACTACACGATTCTCAACACGCTGTATGACGAGGGCAAGCTGACCGACGGCTTCATGATGGAATTCCTGCACTCGCATAGCAACGTGGTGTATCAGCCGCCAGTCACCAAATCGTATTACAGCGGCATCAATCCCTACGCGCTCGGTTTTGGCATGATGACCGATATCCGCCGTATCTGCGAAAACCCGACCGACGAGGACCGCGAATGGTTTCCCGAGCTGGCAGGAACGCCTTGGCTGGATACCTTGCATTACGCGATGCGCAATTTCAAGGATGAAAGCTTTGTCGCGCAATATCTGTCGCCGAAACTGATACGCGACATGCGTCTGTTTGCCGTGCTCGACGATGAACGTCGCAGCGAACTGGAGGTGTCGGCCATTCACAACGAAGCTGGCTACCAGTACGTACGGCAAGCCTTGTCGCGCCAATACGATATCAACCACCGGGAACCGAACATCCAGGTCTGGTCAGTCAACACCCGCGGCGACCGCAGCCTGACACTACGTCATTTCCGTAGCGACGACCGGCCGCTGGCAGACGGTACCGATGAAATATTGCGGCACATGGCGCGCCTGTGGCAGTTCGACGTGTATCTGGAGAGTGTCGACGACAGCGGTAATGTTTTACAGCGCTATGAATGCGTTAGTGAAAACAAGTACATACTGCGGCCTTGATGTCGGATCAGGCGTAGGGTGGGCACAAATGCGTGCCCACCCTACGTCCTAGGTGCTCGCTACAGTCCGGCTATGCACCAATTTGCCTGCTGCATAGGTAGCCGCAATAGTCCGGTCATCCCCCAGCAACGCCAGTGCAAACAACAGTTCTTCCAGGCTTTCCGTGCGTTCGCTGCGGCGTGCCAACAGCGGTGTGGCTTGCGGGTCGAGCACGATGAAGTCAGCTTCAGTACCGGCGACGAAATTACCTATCGTACCTTCCAGTTGCATGCTGCGCGCACCACCCAGCGTGGCCAGGTAAAACATGCGCGACGCCGGCAGATAAGTGGTCGCCATACGCGCGACCTTGTAGGCTTCGTTCATGGTCTGCAGCATGGAGAAACTGGTGCCGCCGCCGACATCGGTAGCCAGCGACAGTGGCATTCCTGCCGCGTCGGCGCCCTTGAAGTCGAACAATCCGCTGCCGAGGAACAGATTCGAAGTCGGGCAAATCGCGATAGCCGATTGTGTCTCTGCCATGCGCTGACGATCGTGATTGTCGAGCCAGACGCAATGGCCGTACATGGAGCGCGGACGCAACATGCCGTATTTGTCGTACACGTCCATGTAGCTGCGCGAATCGGGGAACAGCGATTTGACCCAGGCAATCTCGTCGAGATTTTCCGCGGCGTGGGTTTGCAGATATACGTCCGGATAAGCCTGTGCCAGCTCTCCTGCCAGTTGCAGCTGGGCGTTGCTGGAGGTAGGCGCGAAACGTGGCGTGATCGCGTACAACTGCCGGCCGCGCTTATGCCATTTCTTCAGCAGCTCTTCCGTATCGCGAATGCCACCTTCAGCGGTATCTTGCAAGAAATCAGGGCAGTTCCGGTCCATCAGTACCTTGCCGGTCACCATCCGCAGATTGCGTGCTTCGCTGGCATTGAAGAAGGCATCGACTGAAGTCGGATTGACTGTGCAGTACACCATAGCAGTGGTGGTGCCGCAGCGAAGTAGCTCATCGATGAAGAATGTGGCGACATCGCTGGCGTGGGCCGGATCATCAAACTTGCGTTCGGTCGGGAAAGTATATTTTTCCAGCCAAGGCAACAAGCCCGGCGCCGGCGAGGCGATCATGTCCGTTTGCGGATAGTGCAAGTGGGTGTCGATAAAACCCGGCATGATGATCTTGCCGCGGTAATCCTGGATTTTCAGTTCGGTTTTCAGCTCAGCCCGCAATTGCACCGACAACTGCTGATAGTCGCCAGCTGCCACCACCTTGCCGTCGGCGATCAATAACAGGCCATCTTCGTGCCAGGCATGAGCGTTTGCTTGCAGGGCCGGATCGGCGGTGAAATGAAGAACGCTAGCGCGGTATGCCTGCAATGTGGACTGATCGATATTGCTGAAACTGATGGCTGCCATGAAACTATCCTTGAATGAAAACGCGTACAAACGCGTTATGAATAACTAAACCCGACTGAAGTCGAACTATATTTCGCTGACAAGTTGCGAGCTCAATTGCGGCGCTGCTGTCAATTCTTGTTTGGCGATCTGTTCCCAGACCTGCAGTAACTGCGCGGTGACCGAGGCAGCGATGACTGCCGGTTCCTTGCCGACTATGCCAGGAATACCGATAGGGCAGACCATGTCGGCCAACCGCTCAAGAGGAATGCCGCGTTCATGCAAACGATGCTCGAACTGCATGCGCTTGCTCTTTGAACCGATCAGGCCGAACCAGACAACGCCATCGCGCTGCAGAATCTGTGCCGACAAGCGCTGGTCGAGCGCGTGATTGTGCGTCATGACCAGGAAGCTTGAGCCGGCCGGAGCGCTATCTATCAAGGCTTCCGGTGTGTCGGTTGCTTCCACGCAGACGTTGGCCGGCAACTCGTCCGGAAACATTTCTTCCCGCTCATCGATCCAGACCACCCGGCATGGCAGATCGCCGAGCGCCTTGACGATTGCCGCACCGACGTGGCCGGCGCCAAACAGGAACAACTGTGGCCGTGTCGCCAGGCAGGCATCGAGCAGCCAGCGTTTACCGTTATCGTCGCGCAAAACCAGGCAGGCGCCGAAGGCGTTGACTGACGGCGTCGATAATGACGGCAGGGTCGGCAGCCGTCCCGGTCCGTGCAGGCGTTCACCGTCGCCATCGCATAGTGCCGGTGGTGCGGCATCATCCAGGGCGACCAGGCGCCAGCTGTCTTCGGCTTCGCGCAAGCGGCGTTGCAGGAAACTGAAATAATCGGCTGCGGCAGGTGTTACGCGTTCAAACGCCAGATGCACGACGCCGCCGCAGCATTGGCCCAGCGATGGTCCAAGCGAAAACCGCTGCAGGCGACGCTCACGGGTAAGCGACAAGCCCTCATCCAGCATTTCGCGGGCGATCCGGATTGCTTGCAATTCGAGATGGCCGCCGCCGATAGTGTCGAACTGGCCGACCGCAGTCACCACCATTTTTGCACCCGGCTCACGTGGACCGGAACCTTCGACCTGCGCCACGGTGACCAGGATCGCCGTGGTGGTTTGCGAGGGTTGCGTGATCAGCGTGGTTAGCGCATCGAGCCAGTTGCTCATGGTGAGTCTCCCGATGATGGATCCGTGCGCTGGATCAGGCCGCACGCGCCATGGCGCGCACAGCATCCACCGATTTGAGAATCGCTTCGCTGGTCGCCGGTGCATTCAGCGGCGGATTGAAGCGTTTGCCGCCGACACTGGCGATCGCATCGCGGATCGCGAAAAATACCGAGAACGGCAGCAGCAGCGGCGGTTCGCCTACGGCTTTGGAGCGATGGATGCTGTCTTCGACGTTGCGGTTCTTGAACAGGCTGACGCGGAAATCCTGAGGGCAATCTGAAATGCCGGGGATTTTGTAAGTCGACGGCGCGTGAGTCATCAGCTTGCCGTCCTTGTTCCACCACAGTTCTTCCGTGGTGAGCCAGCCCATGCCTTGAATGAACGCACCTTCAACCTGGCCGATATCCAGCGCCGGATTGAGCGACTGTCCGGCATCGTACAAAGCATCGGCGCGCAGCAATTTCCATTCGCCGGTGAAGGTGTCGACTACCACTTCCGATACCGAGGCACCGTAGGCAAAGTAAGAAAACGGCCGGCCGGTCATGGTTTTCGGATCCCAATGCAAGCCTGGGGTGGCGTAGAAGCCGTCAGACCACAATTGCACACGCGACAGATACGCCTTTTGCGCGAGTTCGCCAAACGGCATGCTGTGTTCCCCGAGATGGATTGCGCCGGCGGCAAAAGTCACTGCCTTGGCGTCGCCGCCGTGCAACTTGGCGAAGAATTCTGCCAGGCGCTGGCGAATCGTATGCGCGGCGTCCTGTGCCGCCTTACCGTTCAGGTCGGCGCCGGTGGAAGCTGCGGTCGCCGAAGTATTGGCGACCTTGCTGGTATCGGTCGCACTGACGCGTACCAGCTCCAACGGAATTCCGAGCTCATGCGCCACTACCTGCGCTACCTTGGTATTGATACCCTGGCCCATTTCGGTGCCGCCGTGATTCACCAGTACTGAACCGTCGGTGTACACATGCACCAGCGCGCCAGCCTGATTGAAGTGGGTGACGTTGAAGGCGATACCGAATTTCACCGGTGTCAGCGCCAGGCCTTTTTTCAATACCGGGCTGGTGGCGTTGAAGGCTTCGATGGCAGCGCGGCGTTGGCGGTATTCGCTGCTGGCTTCCAATTCGGCTACCAGCTCATGAATCACGTTATCGACGATCTTCTGGCCGTATTGCGTGACGTTGCGGCCTTCTTCATCGTTGCGGCCGTAAAAATTCAGCTTGCGGATATCGAGCGCATCGCGGCCCAGGTTGCGGGCGATTTCATCGACGATGTATTCGATTGCAATCGCACCCTGCGGGCCGCCGAAACCGCGGAATGCAGTGTTTGATTGAGTATTGGTCTTGCCGCAGCTGGCCTTGATGTCGACATCGGACAGGTAGTAGGTATTGTCGAAATGGCAGACTGCACGGGTTGCTACCGGCGCCGACAAGTCGGCCGAGAAGCCGGCGCGGCTTACCATGTCGACTTTTGCGGCGACAATCCGGCCGGCATCGTCGTAACCGACTTCGTAATTGTAATAGAAACAATGGCGTTTGCCGGTGACCATCATGTCGTCGTCACGGTCGGCGCGCAGCTTGACCGGGCGTTTCAGTTTGGCTGCGGCAATTGCTGCCACTGCCGCCCACAAGGCCGATTGCGATTCCTTGCCGCCGAAGCCGCCACCCATGCGCCGGCATTCCACCACGATGTTATGCGAATGCACGTCCAGCGCGTGCGCCACTACGTGTTGCATTTCGGTCGGATGCTGGGTCGAACACAGCACCAGCATGCCGTTTTGTTCTTTCGGAATAGCGTAGGAAATCTGGCCTTCCAGGTAAAACTGTTCCTGGCCGCCGACATACAACTGGCCGCTGGCACGATGCGGCGCGCTCTCGAAAGCTTTCTGCGCATCGCCGCGCGCCAGGTGCATCGGCGGCAATACATAAGATTTTGCCGCATGCGCTGCTTGCGGTGTCAGGATGGCTGGCAGTTCTTCATAATCGATGACTACCTTGCGCACGGCACGACGCGCATTGTCATGGCTGTCGGCGACTACCGCGAAGATCGGCTGTCCCACATATTCAACCAGGCCCTTGGCCAGGATCGGATCGTCGTGAAGGATGGGGCCGCAATCGTTGGTGCCGGGGATGTCGGCTTCAGTGAATACTGCCACCACGCCAGGCGCGCTGCGCACGGCATCGAGGTTGATCGAGCGAATCCGGGCGTGGGCCTTTTGCGACATGCCGAGCGCGGCATGCAACGTGCCTTGCGCTTCCGGGATATCGTCGGTGTAGGTGGCTTCGCCCAGCACGTGCAAGATCGCTGATTCATGCGGATGCGATTGACCGACTTCAGCCCAGGCAGTGCTGCTGTCTTGTGGCGCGGTTTTCATAAAAACTTCAGTTTGCTTGTTCATGATCTCTACTCTTTGTCTTCGCTGGCTGTGAACTTACTATCTACTCAAGCACACACAAAAGGATTCACCTGATCGGTGCGCAATGGCGCATCGACACGGGTTTCTAGCCAGAACCGGCGCAGCAGGTTCTGCGACGTCTTCATCCGATATTCGGCGGAAGCACGCATGTCGGAGAGCGGTTTGTAATCGTCGGTCATCAGCGCTACCGCGGCTTCCATCACGGTTTCACTCCAGACCTGGCCGCGCAATGCAGCTTCAGTCAGTGCAGCGCGCTTTGGCGTTGCCGCCATGCCGCCGAAGGCGATCCGGATATCGCTGATCTTGTCGCCGTCGAGGGTGACGGAAAACGCTGCGCAGACGGCCGAAATGTCCTGGTCGAAACGCTTGGCCAGTTTGTAAGTACGGAAGCGTTGCCCTGCATGCGGCAACGGAATACGTACACCTTCGACAAATTCATCGGCCTGCATGTCTTTCTTCATATAGTCCAGGTACAGCGCTTCCAACGGCATCACACGCTGCCCGGCCGGACCGCGCAGCACGACTTGTGCGCCTAGTGCAATCAGCCATGGCGGCGAGTCGCCGATAGGTGAACCGTTGGCGACATTGCCGCCCAAAGTACCAGCATTGCGAATCGGCAGCGAGGCAAAGCGTTGCCACATTTCCGATAATTCAGGATATATCTTGCAGATCTCGGCGTAGGCGTCGTTCAGCGTTACGCCGGCGCCTATTTCAAGTTGTCCGTCGCGTGTGACCATCGCGTTCAGTTCAGTTACCTGGCCGAGGTAGATGATGTCGCCCAGATCGCGCATCTGCTTGGTTACCCACAGACCGACATCGGTCGAGCCTGCCAGGATGCGCGCGTTCGGTTTGGCTGCGCGTACTTCCACCAGTTGCGCCAACGTGCGCGGTGCGTAGAAAGTCTGGTCACCGTGCTTGTAGACGAATATGTCGTCACGTTGCAAAGGTTGCAGCGCGTGTTGCAAGGCTTCACGATCGAAGCCGACTGCCGGCAACTCGCCCATCCGGTGTGCAGCGTCGATGATCGGGCGGTAGCCGGTGCAGCGGCACAGGTTGCCGGATAGCGCGATGTCGATATCTTTGCGTTGCAATGGCTGGCACATACCCGCGCTTGCGGTAGTTCCGGCGGATTTGCAGGCAGGAGCCTGGCTGCCATCGTTCTTCAGATACAGGTCCCACAGCGACATCACAAAACCCGGCGTGCAAAAACCGCATTGCGAACCGTGGCACTCGACCATGGCTTGCTGGACCGGGTGCAAGGCGCCGTTGTCTTGCTTCAGGTCTTCAACTGTATACAAGGCCTTGCCGTCCAGCGTCGGCAGAAACTGGATACAGGAATTGACCGATTTGAGCGTGACGCCATCGGCAGTCTGTTCACCGATAACAACGGTGCAGGCGCCGCAATCGCCCTCGGCGCAGCCTTCCTTGCTGCCGGTGCAGTGCAGGTCTTCCCGCAGGTGTTGCAAGATGGTGCGGGTAGGCGCAGCCTGATCTACAGTGTGGATTTCACCACGGTAGTAGAAACGGATGACATTCTCGGCCGTGGAATTAGGTGCGGGCGTAGACAAGACAATCTCCAATCGAGTGGCGACTGTTGCAAAAACCGTGTCTTCGGGGCCGTATCGCCGGTATTGCCTGTGGGCGCTACCGCTCGTTATATATGGCCAGACTGACTTTGCAACGGTCTATTAATTATGGCCCCAGATTAGCATTTGCGCCGAGGCTCCATATAGCGATACGGCTAATGTCAGGTATCTTTAAAATGGAATAGAGAACGCATAAGTAATTCCATTTGGCAAATATAGGTATTGCCGGAGCGATATTATTGATCAAATACTGATTGGTGATTTATTTGATAATTTTTGATGTATTTCCAATGCATTCCGGACGCAGAAAATCTTCGGCGACGGTAATTGCGGGGCTATCAATGCGGTGGCGGGAGCGGTTATCATCACGCCTGAATAATCGATATTTCTCACGGAGCATAATTGTGACCCCATCCCGTAGCACATTACTTTACCGGAACTCCGCATCAAGCGGCGCAGCACGGCAGCCTGAAAACCAAAAACAACAATAATCAAGGAGACATACACAATGCAGTTGCTCGAGAAATTTTTCAAGCTTAAAGAAAACGGCACCGACGTCCGCACCGAACTGATCGCCGGGCTCACCACTTTCCTGACGATGGCATATATCATCTTCGTCAACCCGGCCATCCTCGGCGATGCCGGCATGCCGAAGGGCGCTGTTTTCGTCGCTACCTGCGTGGCAGCCGCCATCGGTACCCTGATCATGGCCTTGTACGCCAATTATCCGATTGCCCTGGCGCCAGGCATGGGCCTCAACGCCTATTTTGCCTACGCGGTGGTGAAGGGCATGGGCGTTTCGTGGGAAGTGGCGCTGGGCGCCGTCTTCATTTCCGGTTGCCTGTTCATTGTCGTCAGCCTGGTCGGTATCCGCGGCATGATCGTCAACGGCATTCCGCCCACGATACGGATTGCGATTACTTCCGGCATCGGCTTGTTCCTCGGGTTCATCGCGCTCAAGAGTTCGGGCCTGGTAGTCGCCAATCCGGCTACGTTCGTGCAAATCGGCGATCTCCACCAAATCCCTGTGATCCTGTCGATTATCGGCTTCCTGCTGATCGTGGTGCTGGATCACCTCAAGGTCAAGGGGGCGATCCTGATCGGCATTCTGACTGTAACCGTACTCAGCTTTGTGGTCGGCGGCAATACCTTCACCGGCGTGGTGGCGATGCCGCCATCTATCGAGCCGACCCTGTTCAAGCTAGACATCATGGGCGCCTTGTCCATGGGTATCATGAACATCGTGCTGGTGTTCTTCCTGGTCGAGATGTTCGATGCGACCGGTACCATGATGGGGGTGGCGAACCGCGCCGGCTTGCTGGTCAACGGCAAGATGGCGCGTCTTAACAAGGCTTTGCTGGCGGACAGCACGGCGATTGTCGCCGGCACTTTGCTGGGCACATCCAGCACCACCGCCTATGTCGAAAGCGCTGCCGGGGTACAGGCTGGTGGCCGTACCGGCTTGACCTCGCTGGCGGTCGGCATCCTGTTCCTGGCTTGCCTGTTCATCTCGCCGCTGGCTGGCGCCGTGCCAGCCTACGCCACCGCGCCGGCATTGTTCTATGTCGCCGGCTTGATGCTGCGTGAACTGGTGCACCTGAACTGGGAAGACAGCACCGAAAGCGTGCCAGCCGTTATCACCGTGCTGATGATCCCGTTCACATACTCGATCGCCAACGGGATTGCCTTCGGCTTCATCTCGTACGCAGCGTTGAAGCTGTTCACCGGCCGCGCGAAGCAAGTGCCCGTGATGGTCTGGGTTATTGCTGCGATTTTCCTGTTCAAATTCATCCACCTGGGTGGCGATTGATTGGTAGGGTGGGCAGGTTTTTTTGCCCACGCTGAATTGACGCCTCGAATGGTTGATGTACCGCGTGGGCATTCATGCCCACCCTACCTATGGCGATAAAAAAAGGGAGTGTTTCAAAACACTCCCTTTTTTTATAAGTTCGATTTACAAATTCGGCGCCAGCCAGCGCTCGACATCGTCCTTGCCGACACCGCGCCGGGCCGCCATGTCGCTGACCTGATCGTCGCCAACCTTACCGACCACGAAATACTTCGATTCAGGATGTGCAAAATAAAAGCCGGATACCGCAGCGCCCGGATACATGGCGAATGACTCGGTGAGCAGCATGCCGATTTCGTCGCACTGCAACAGCTTGAACATGTCAGCCTTGACTGTGTGTTCCGGACAGGCCGGATAACCGGGAGCAGGGCGGATGCCGCTGTAGCTTTCCTTGATCAATGCTTCGTTGGACAGGTTTTCGTCTGGAACGTAACCCCACAAATCCTTGCGCACCCGTTCGTGCAGGTATTCGGCGAAGGCTTCTGCCAGACGATCCGCCAGTGATTTCAGCATGATCGACGAATAGTCATCGTGCGCATCTTCAAAGCGCTTTTCGTATTTCTCGATGCCGATGCCGCCGGTAACAGCGAACAAACCGATATAGTCGGCAATCCCGGAAGATTTCGGCGCGATGAAATCGGACAAACATTGATTCGGACGCGCAACGCCGTCGATCACCGGTTTGACGGTTTGCTGACGCATGCCGTAGTAGGTGAATGCGACCTTGCTGCGGGTTTCATCGGTATAGATTTCGATATCGTCATCATTCACCGTATTGGCCGGCATCAGTGCGATGACGCCATTGGCAGTCAGCCAGCGGCCGTCGATCAGTTTCTTCAACAGCGCCTGGCCTTCTTCGAATACCTTGCTGGCAGCTTCGCCCACCACTTCATCTTTGAGAATGGCGGGATACGGACCGGCCAGATCCCAGGTCTGGAAGAACGGACCCCAGTCGATGTAACGCGCCAGTGTGCCCAGGTCGACGTTCTTGAACACGCGGCGGCCGATGAATTTAGGTTTGACCGGCGCAAACTGCAGCCGCGTGCGATTCTCGCGAGCGGCCGCCAACGTCAACAGTGGCACCGCTTTCTTGTTCGCATGCTGTTCGCGAATCCGTTCGTAATCGAGCGCGATATCGTTGATGTACTGATCGCGTTGTTCCGGCGTCAACAAGGACTGCGCTACCGATACCGAGCGCGATGCATCGGGTACGTAGACCACAGGACCTTCGTAATTCGGCGCAATCTTGACTGCGGTGTGGGCGCGGCTGGTAGTCGCGCCGCCAATCAGCAACGGCATCTTGACGCTGCGGAAATATGGATCGCGCTGCATTTCCTTGGCGACGTGCGCCATTTCTTCCAGCGACGGTGTAATCAAACCGCTCAGGCCGATGATGTCGGCGTTCTCCGCTTTCGCCATCGCCAGGATTTCGGAGCACGGCACCATCACGCCCATGTTGACCACTTCGAAATTATTACACTGCAAGACCACCGACACGATGTTCTTGCCAATGTCATGCACGTCGCCCTTGACCGTGGCGATCACGATCTTGCCCTTGGGTTTTGCAGCGATGCCGGTAAGTTCTTCGTGCAGGCGTTTTTCTTCTTCGATGTAGGGAATCAGGTGAGCCACCGCCTGCTTCATCACACGCGCTGATTTGACCACCTGCGGCAAGAACATTTTGCCTTGCCCGAACAGGTCGCCGACGATGTTCATGCCATCCATCAGCGGACCTTCGATCACATGGATCGGCCGACCGCCATTGCCCAGCAACTCCTGCCGGGCTTCTTCGGTATCTTCCACGATCCACTGCGTGATGCCTTGCACCAGCGCGTGGGCCAGCCGTTGCTGCACCGTACCGCTACGCCATTCCAGCGTTGCTTCTTCTTTCTTGTCGCCGGCCTTCAAGGTCGAGGCGATTTCGATCATGCGTTCGGTCGCATCTTCGCGGCGGTTCAATACGACGTCTTCGACCCGCTCACGCAGTTCGGCAGACAGATTGTCGTACACGCCCATCATGCCGGCGTTGACGATACCCATGGTCATGCCGGCTTTGATCGCGTGATACAGGAATACGGTGTGAATCGCTTCACGCGCAGGATCGTTGCCGCGGAAGCTGAAACTGACGTTGGAGACGCCGCCGCTGATTTTGGCGTGCGGCAGGTTCTCGCGAATCCAGCGAGTGGCGTTGATGAAATCGACTGCGTAATTGTTGTGCTCTTCGATACCGGTCGCAATCGCGAAAATGTTCGGATCGAAAATGATGTCTTCCGGCGGGAAGCCGATCTGATCGACCAGCAACCTGTAGGCGCGTTCACAAATTTCAATCTTGCGTTCGTAGGTATCGGCCTGGCCTTTTTCATCGAAGGCCATGACGATCACGGCCGCGCCGTAACGGCGGCACAACTTGGCCTGGCGCAGGAATTCCGGCTCGCCTTCTTTCATCGAAATCGAGTTGACGACGGCTTTACCTTGCACGCATTTCAGGCCCGCTTCGATCACCGACCATTTGGACGAGTCGATCATGATCGGCACCCGCGCGATATCCGGTTCGGATGCGATCAGGTTGAGGAAGCGCTGCATCGCCGCCACCGAATCCAGCATCGCTTCATCCATGTTGATATCGATGACCTGGGCGCCGTTTTCAACCTGCTGGCGAGCTACCGCCAATGCTTCATCGTATTGCTCGTTGAGGATCAGCCGCGCGAAAGCCTTGGAGCCGGTGACGTTGGTACGCTCGCCGACGTTGACGAACAGCGAGTCGTCGTCGATGGTGAATGGCTCCAGCCCTGACAGCCGCATCTCGTGCGTGGTCTCGGGAACGGTGCGCGGCGCAATGTTGGCGACGGTGTCGGCAATCGCCTTGATATGCGGCGGCGTGGTGCCGCAGCAACCACCGGCGATGTTGACGAAGCCGCTTTCGGCGAAATCCTTGAGCAGCGACGATGTGACGTCCGGGGTTTCATCGAAACCGGTGTCGCTCATCGGATTGGGCAGCCCGGCATTCGGATAAATACAGACGAAGGTATCGGCAATTTTCGACAACTCTTCGGCGTAGGGCCGCATCAATGCCGCACCCAGCGCGCAGTTGAGGCCAACCGTCAGCGGTTTGGCGTGGCGGATCGAGTTCCAGAAGGCCGGTACGGTTTGTCCTGACAGGATACGTCCCGAGGCGTCGGTCACGGTGCCGGAAATCATGATCGGCAGACGCAGGCCGGACTCTTCAAAGAAGGTATCGATGGCGAACAGGGCGGCCTTGCAATTCAAGGTATCGAAAATCGTTTCAACCAGTAGCACGTCGGCGCCGCCTTCTACCAGGCCACGAGTCTGTTCCAGATAGGATGCAACCAACTGGTCGAAGGTGACATTGCGTGCAGCAGGGTCATTCACATCCGGTGAGATCGATGCGGTTTTCGGTGTCGGTCCGAGTGCGCCGGCGACAAAGCGCGGCTTGTCCGGCGTCGAATATTTGTCGCAGGCAGCACGGGCAAGCCGCGCCGAGGCGACGTTCATCTCGTAGGCCAGATGCGCCATATGGTAATCATCCTGGGCCACGGTGGTGGCGCCGAAGGTATTACTTTCGATCAGATCGGCGCCGGCCGCGAGATATTCCTCGTGGATGGCGCTGATGATGTGCGGCTGGGTCAGCGATAGCAGCTCGTTATTGCCTTTTACGAACAACTCGCGGCCGGGGCCGGTGAAGTCGATGAAACGACCGTTGGGGCCGCCGCGGTAATCTTCTTCCGTCAGCTTGTATTGCTGGATCATGGTGCCCATCGCGCCATCCAGGATCAGGATGCGTTGCGCCAGCAGCTGGCGCAGGCGGGCTTCAGTGGTCAAAGCAGTGGTCGAAGTTGTGGCGGAAGGCGTCATTAGCGTACTCTGGTCAGTTAGAACGCAAAAAACCCGGTCGCCGATAGCGCCGGGTTGTTTGCAAAGGCAATGCCAGAAATTATACGTTAAATCAAGGGCTTGCGTATGCCCCTTAGCTGATTACGCAGCTTCCTGACGGGCTGCCTGCGCAGCGCCCTGATGTGGCTCATTCAGCTTCAGGGTCAGGCATTTTGCGGCGCCGCCAGCCTTGAGGAATTCGGTCAGCGCTGTCTGATGCACAACAAAGCCGTGCGCTTGCAGCTGCGCGACCAGGGCATCGGATGCCTGGTTCAGGAAGATATGACGGCCGGAGTTGACGGTGTTACAAGCAAAATGCAAGGCATCTTCGCTGCTGACGATGATCCGCTTGTCAGCCGGAACGCGGGCCGTGATCTCGGCTTGCGAAGCCGCATCGAACGCTTCCGGAAAATACATCACGTAGCCGCCGGCCAGAGGGCAGAAGCAGGTATCCAGATGATAAAAGCGCGCATCGACCAGCTTTAGCGGCTGTACTTCGATGTCCAGCAACTCCGACAAGCGCGTGGCGCAGGCGATGTCGGAACGGTGACCGTGACCGAACCACAGCAGGTTTTCGCTGCGATCCATCAAGGCATCGCCGGCGCCTTCGAATGGCAATTCCGGCGGCAAGGTCAGTACCTCGAAACCATGGGCGGTGAACGCCGCATCGAAATAGACTTCCTCTGCCTGCCGTTCGACATGGCGGAAACGCGAAAGCACCACTTTATTGCCCAGCACCACACCCGCATTGGCAGTAAATACCAGATCAGGAACGCCCGGCATGGCCGGCATCATCTCGATGTTCGCGACCTGTCCGATAGCTTCCACCAGGGTCAGCCACTGTTGCATGGCGACGCTACGGTTACCATGCGCGATATTGCCAGCCATCCACGGATTAATGACGTAAGAAACTTCAAAATAGTCTGGAGCGCACATCAGGAATGTGTCCTCCGCGGTATGGTCCAGCAGGTGGTTGGTCATGCGTAGCTCCTTTCGGTCAGGTGGGCGGGTGGTGAAGATAAAGATGAAAATGTATGTCTGATAGCTTCCAGTGCTGCGTCGATATCATTCGCGGTAATGATCAGCGGCGGCGCAAAGCGCACCACCGTATCGTGTGTATCTTTTGATAATATTTCCTGTTGCATCAGGCGTTCGCAAAATTCGCGTGCAGAAATGAAGCTCGGATCGAGATCCATGCCGATCAGCAAGCCTTTGCCCCGAACTTGCCGGATTGCCGGATGCTGTATTGCGCGCAAGCCAGTCAGTAAGCGCTCACCCATGCGTTGTGCGTTGTCTGCCAGCTTTTCTTCCCGCAGCAGGCGCAATGCGGCATGGCCGACCGCGGCCGATAGCGGGTTGCCGCCGAAGGTGCTGCCGTGGTCGCCTGGCGTAAATACCGCCATCAGGTCTTCCCTGGCCAAAAATGCCGAAACCGGCAGCAGGCCGCCACCGAGTGCCTTGCCCAGAATCAAACCGTCTGGCTTGATGCCGTCGTGATCGCAGGCCAGCAAGCGGCCGGTACGGCCGAGGCCGGTTTGCACTTCGTCGCAAATCAGCAACACGTTGTGGCGGTCGCAGATTTCGCGGCACTTTGCCAGATAACCTTCGGGCGGCACGATGATGCCGGCTTCGCCCTGAATCGGCTCCACAAGGAAGGCTGCGGTGCGCGGGGTAATGGCCGCTTCCAGCGCGGCGGCATCACCAAACGGCACACTGACAAAGCCGCCGGAAAACGGGCCGAAACCGTCGCGATACTGCGCTTCCGATGAAAAGCCGACGATAGTGGTGGTGCGGCCGGCGAAATTGCCGCGGCATACGATGATTTCGGCAGTCTGGTCGGCAATGCCTTTCACTTTGTGGCCCCATTTGCGGGCCGCCTTGATGGCCGTTTCCACCGCTTCCGCGCCGCTATTCATCGGCAGCGCCTTCGGCATGCCGGTCATTTCGCAGAGCAGCTGCAGGAAAGGTCCCAGCTGATCGCTGTAAAACGCCCGGGAGACAACCGCCAGCTGGCCGGCCTGTTTGCTCAATGCCGCCACCAGAGCGGGATGACTATGGCCGAAACTGACAGCGGAATAGGCCGACATCATGTCCATATATCGCTTGCCGTCCTGATCCCACAACCAGATCCCTTTGCCGCTGCTGAGTACTACTGGCAGCGGTGAATAGTTGTGCGCGCAATAGCGGTCTTCGAGAGTTATTGAATGGTTCTTCATGGTGTGCTCCTAGTGAGGCCACTTCTAAGAACCTAGCCGAGATTCGGATGAAATCTTGTCCGCGGCGGGACGCTGACCGAGACGCTTAGAGGTGGCTGCAAATTTCTGTATTTATAGGTTTGGTGCAAGGTTTAATGCCGTGCTGCTGCATCTGGCTACATGATAATCACAAGCACTGGAAATATTTGTGCATAATTGATCATAAATTGGATGTAATCTGCACGAATCGTGCATGGAAGGGGAGTGAGATGGAAAAACTGGATCGTTATGACCGTATTTTGCTGCGGACCTTGCAGGCTAACGGGCGCGCTTCGAATGTGGAGTTGTCCGAGCAAGTCAATTTGTCGCCGCCGCAGTGTTACCGGCGGGTGCAGCGGCTGGAGAAAGAGGGCATCATCCGCGGCTATGCGGCGCAAGTGGAACCGGCTGCCATCGGTCTTGGCGTAGTTGCCTTCGTTAACCTGAATATCGCGCGTGAACAATTCAAGCAAGTGCGCAAGCTGGAAAAGGCGATCCGCCTGTTTCCGGAAATCCTGGAGTGCTACACGATTTCAGGGGATTTCGATTATTTGGTGAAAGTGGCTGCGAGTGACTTGAAGTCGCTGTCGGCGTTCCTGACCGATAGGTTGATGCAGGTGCCGGGAGTGGCCGGCGTGCGGTCGATGGTGTGCCTGGAAGAGATCAAGCCGTCCAGTCCGTTGCCATTGGCGGACTAATCGCCTAAACCGTTATTTGTGCTAATCCAGCACAAATAATGTGTCGCCAGTCTGCTGTTCTCTGCCTGGCTGCGGGCATAACCTGTGTACTCCAGATCACAAACAGGAGCCTCACATGACCACCTCGGCTAACAAACTGAACGGCAACCCAACCATTCGCACCATCGCCGGCGCTACCGCCAGCACCAGTCTCGATCCAAAATCGACTGCCTTGCTGGTGATTGACATTCAAAACGAATATTTTGACGGCCAGTTACCAATTCCTGACGGCATGCTGGTGTTGCGTAACGCCAATCGCCTGATCTCGCTGGCCGATCGGCATGGCATGCCGGTGTTTCATATCCAGCAGTGGAGTCCGGCTGCGCGGCCGTTGTTCACGCAAGACACCGTAATGGCTGAAATCCATCCGGAAGTACAACGCGCTCCGCATCATTCGACCATCCGCAAGCTTTTCGCGAGTTCTTTTGCCGGCACCGATTTGCAACAGCAATTGCTGGCCAAGGGCATCAAGACACTGATCATCAGCGGTTTGATGACCAACAATTGCGTCGCTGCTTCGGCCTTCGATGGCGTCGCCAATGGCCATAAGGTCATCATCGCCAGCGATGCCAGCGCCACCCGCGATATTGAAACCTGGGATGGCAGCGTGATCAATCACAAGGATCTGCATCGGGCGGTATTGACCGGATTGTCCGATGCGGTTGCAGAAATCCGTACCACCAGCGCGATTCTCGAACTGGTCAGCTGAGACCTGTATTTTTAATTAACTAAATATGGAGTTCGCATCATGCCTATCCTTACCGTACTGCTATCCACCACACCTGACACTACCGTTTCAGCCAAGGTCGCCAGCACCTTGTCGCGTCTGACCGCGGCGATCCTGCACAAGAAACCGGAACTGACGTCGATTGCGATTTCGCATGTCGATCCGGCGCACTGGTTTGTCGGCGGCCCGTCCTTGGCGGCGCAGGGAAAAACCAGTTTCTTCCTCGACATCCGGATCACCGATGAAACCAATACTGCCGATGAAAAGGCGGCGTATATCAATGCTGTATACAAGGAAATCGGCGCATTGCTGGGTGATCTGCATCATGAAAGCTATGTCCATGTCCACGATGTGCGCGGTGCAGCTTATGGTTTCGGCGGACTGACGCAAACGCATCGGGCGGTCGCGGCGCAGCTGCAAGCCGGGCGTTAACCGGAGGCGGGCAGGTCGCTGGCCCGAGGTTCTTCGATTACCAGGTCTGATTGCGGATAGGCGATGCAGGGCAGTATGTAGCCGTCCTTCTTTTCATCGCTGCTCAGGCCGGGCCACTCGATCTGGTAACGTATCTGCCCACTCAACAGGCGGCACATGCAGGTACGGCATGTGCCGTTTCTGCACGAGCTCGGTAAATTGACGGCTGCGTGCCGCGCAGCCTCAAGCAAAGGGATGGCGCCGGACGTAACAAACGTCGATCCCTTCGGTTCAATGCGAACGGTGAATTCGTCCGGCACAAGTGACATTCTGTAACCCTCTAAATTGCTACTGATAAATCATCGTATGATGGCGGTGATCTTGTAAAATCCCTGGCTTGACCGCGGCATCGCCCGCCAGTGTGAAGCGGGCCGCGTTTGCCATTCTCCATCATAAAAAATTGCCTATGAATCTTCATCTTTCGCTTGTACCGGTGGTTTCCCTGCTTGCCGGTGTTTTGATCCTGGTCATGCCCAAACTCTTGAACTATATCGTCGCTTTCTATCTGATAGCCATCGGCTTGATTGGCTTGATTGGCTTGTTCGGCGGCCATTTCCACCTGCATTTATAGAACAGCTGCGGATCGTCAATTCGTCAATTCGTCAATCCCAGCGCGGAGTGCTGTACCAGGCT
Source organism: Collimonas sp. OK607 (assembly GCF_900111995.1). Lineage (GTDB taxonomy): Bacteria > Pseudomonadota > Gammaproteobacteria > Burkholderiales > Burkholderiaceae_D > Collimonas. The sequence goes on along the minus strand of NZ_FOKF01000006.1, from coordinate 137,006 downwards.
GCCGCAAAATCGACAAACGCTCTGACTTTCGGCGACAGGTGCCGGTTTTGCGGATAGATCGCATATAGATCACGCGGTTTCATCGTGTAGTCGGGCAAGACTTGCAGCAGATCGCCGCGTCGCAGATCCTCATGCACGATGAAAGAACTGGTAGCGGCGATACCCAGGCCAGCCAACGCCGCCGAGCGTAAAGCGATGCCGGTGTTGGCTTGCAGAGTACCGCGCACGTTCACCGTGTGCTCGCTGCCGTCGGCGGCGTGGAACTGGAATTCACTGGACTTGTGCGCCAGCGTATAAGTCAGGCAATTATGTTGCGTCAGGTCGCTCGGCTGCTGCGGTACGCCATGCCGTTGCAGATATGCCGGTGAAGCCGCCAACAGTATCTCGCAGCGTGCCAGACGTTTTGCCACCAGGGTCGAGTCGGGCAGGGAACGGGTCAGGCGCAGCGCGACATCGAAGCCTTCCTCAATCACATCGACCAGGCGGTCGTTGCAGACCAGATCCACGCTGAGTTGCGGATTGGCCAGGATGAATTGCGGCAGCCATTGCGCCAGTTCCAGCGTGCCGAACGCCATCGGCGCATTAATCCGCAACATGCCGGAGGGGCGAGCCTGATGTGCCGACACGGCCTGGGCGGCGTCATCTATCTGATCGATGATCTGGCGGCTGCGTTCGTAGTATTCCTGGCCGGCTTCGGTCAGCGCAAAGCGGCGCGTGGTGCGATTCAGCAGTTGCGCACCCAGCTGCAGCTCCAGCTGGCGCACCTGGCGCGAGACGATGGTGTGCGACTGGTTGAGTTCTGCGGCGGCAGCGGTGAAGCTGCCGGTCTCGACTACGCGCCGGAATGCGCGCATCGCTGCCAGTTGATCCATGCCGCTCCACCCTGAATAAAACCACCACGCTATCAGAATCGCGGCATTTAATCTATTTTGAGCTGGCCACTGACGATGGCCTTGTTGGCTTCGCGTAGTTTTAACACCACCGGCCGCTGACGCAGGATCTCACACTCCGAATAAGCCGCGTCCAGGCCCAGCGCGGTCAAGGATACCGCCCCTTCTTTCAAGCCGAAATCAAAGCGTGGCTCGGTCGAGCCCGCGGTCGAACTGTTAACCAGCAAACCTACTGCCATCACGATTGCCGTATCGGCATGCACTTCGACGTTGTCGAGCACGCGTCCTGCGGCTTGTATGCATTGGTTGACGCCGCTGCCGATCGCCCTGGCGCGCGACTGTGGCGTCAATGCCTTGAATACGCCGGAATTGCTGCCGGCGGCGGCGGCCCAGATGACGTCGACGCCATCGCCGAGCATGGTCTTGGTCAGCATTTCTGCACGCGGCGGGTCGTTGAAAGGTTGCGCGCCTTCCACCCACATAGTTTCATGAATCGAGATGCCAGGTTTGGCCGCGCGTGCGCCAGCCACGAAAGCCGCGCTGTTTTTCAGGCGCAAGGGGGTGTTAACGGCGCCGATCATGCCGATCTTGCCGGCGCTCGACGCGAGTGCAGCCTGCATGCCGGCCAGATAGCTTGCCTCGTTTTCGCGGAAAGTGATGCAGGTGATGTTGGGAGCGGCATTGGGGATGCAGTGTTCCAGAATCAAAAAGCGGGTTTGCGGCGCCTGGCGCGCTGTGTTCTCCAGGATTTCCTTGAATTCAATGCCCATCAGCACCACAATCTTGGCGCCTTGCCTGACCGCATTGTCCAGTTGCTGCTGGCGGCCGGCGCGGGTCGCCACGCTTTCCAGGGTGCTGGCTTGCATCCGGTATATTTTGGCAGCGTTATTGACGCCGCTAGTGCCTTGTTGCAGCAGTACATCGTCGTTGTTGGGCACCGGCCGCACGTAGATGATCTTGGGCAGGTCGGCGGCGCTGGTAATAGCGCTCACGCTTGCCAGCAGTAGTGCCAGCGGTAGCAACAACAGCCACCAGCGCACAGGTGGTTTGTGATGTTTATGACATTCCATTTCGCTAATAACGGGGCGTGTGTCCGTGCAGGACGTGTGGGGGGCCAGCGACATTGTCTCTTCCTCTTTATAAGGCGCCGAATCTGATGTCGGCACGCATTTGTTCTCACATATTGCTGGTAAAGAGGCTCCGGGCCATTTGACGGTGGCTATACAAGGTATAGCGCCAAGGTGATATGTGGCGGCGTAGCCCCCAATATTTAACTTTTGATTCGCGCTGCTGCGTGATACCGTTATCAAGTTGCAATTCCAGCTGAAGTATTAAGCTGAAATTTGCGCGCTGTTTTCGTCTATTTCACTTGGTTCACGAATATGTGTCAGTTACTTGGAATGAACTGCAATGTGCCGACCGACATTGTGTTCAGTTTTACCGGCTTTGCCACGCGCGGCGGCCAGACCGGCCATCATAGCGACGGTTGGGGCATCGCCTTTTTCGAAGGTAGCGGGGTGCGTCATTTCGTCGATTACCAGGCGGCGATTGCATCGCCGGTAGCGGAGCTGATCCGGCGTTGCCCGATCAAGTCGAAGAATGTCATCGCCCATATCCGCAAAGCTACGCAAGGGCAGGTGGCGTTGCAGAATTGCCATCCGTTTGTGCGCGAATTATGGGGGCGCTACTGGGTGTTCGCCCATAACGGCGATCTCAAGGAATTTGCACCGCTCCTGAACGGGCCGTACCGCCCGGTAGGCAATACCGACAGCGAACTGGCGTTTTGCTACCTGTTGCAGCAGCTACGGCAGCGCTTCGGCGATACGCCACCGCCGCCGGCTGAGTTGGTGGCCGCCTTGCGCGAACTGACACAGCAGATTGCCACCCACGGTACCTTCAACATGATGTTGTCGGATGGCTCCGCCCTGTACACGCATTGCTCAACCAATCTGTATTACATCGTGCGCCAGTTTCCGTTTGCCGAGGCCCATCTGTCGGATGAAGATGTCAGCGTCGATTTCTCGCAAGTAACTACACCGCAAGACCGGGTGGCAGTAATTGTCACGGAGCCGTTGACTACCAATGAGGTATGGACCAAGTTTAACGAGGGCGAGCTGATCGTCTTTGTCGACGGTCAGCCGGTATCGCTGTAAGGCTTAGCCTTAGACTTGCCCTCATCCAGACTCAGCTGTAGTCGATCGTCAGCGGCGCGTGGTCCGAGAAGCGCTCGTCTTTGTAAATTGCCACGGCATGCGCATTGGCTGCGATGCCAGGTGTCGTGATGTGGTAATCGATACGCCACCCGACGTTCTTGGCCCAGGCCTGGCCGCGGTTGCTCCACCAGGTGTATTGCTCATCGCGCTGGTCGACCACGCGGAAAGCATCGACCAGGCCCACTTGTTCAAACAGATGAGTGAGCCAGGCGCGTTCCTCAGGCAGGAAGCCCGAATTCTTCTTGTTGCCCTTCCAGTTTTTCAGGTCGCGTTCCTGATGCGCGATATTCCAGTCGCCGCAAATGACGACTTCGCGACCGCTTTCCTTGAGTTGTTGCAGATGCGGCAGGAAGGCTTCCATGAAGCGGAACTTGGCAATTTGCCGTTCTTCGCTGGAAGAGCCGGACGGGCAGTACAGCGAAATCACCGTCAGATCGCCGAAATCGCATTCCACATAACGCCCCTCGGCATCGAATTCAGGATTTCCAAAGCCGATCCGTACCGCGTTCGGCTTGCGTTTGCTGTATAGGCCGACGCCAGAGTAGCCCTTCTTTTCAGCGTAATGGAAGTGTCCGACGTAACCTTCGGGCGCGAGGAATTCCGGCGTCATGTCGGCAGCTTGCGCCTTTAGCTCCTGGACGCAGATGAAATCGGCAGACTGTTTGGCCATCCATTCAAAGAAGCCTTTTCTGGCCGCTGAGCGGATACCGTTGAGATTGGCGGAAATGATTCTTGGCATGTTTGATAGATAAAAAAAGTAATAATGGGGATACCCGGCAAGCACTAAGGATAACCGAAGGACCGTGGTAGCGTGTGGCAGGCGTCGACGGCAGCCGGTAAAAATCCGGCCGCGGGCAGGCACGGTGTTTGCACTTACTGCTGTGGAAGGGATGAACTCCATTTAAAATGGCGGTCTGGTGTCGCTATTGCGCTGCAAATAGCGACAAAATTTGTCAGCATCAACCGTCTGGAGTGCATTTTGAACAATTTACGTCAACAATTTATTGAATTTGCGGTAAAGGCCGGAGTGCTGAAGTTCGGCGAGTTCGTGACCAAGGCCGGGCGGACCTCGCCGTATTTTTTCAATGCGGGCATGTTTAACGAGGGCGCCGCACTGGGCCAGCTGGCACAATTTTATGCACGCACCCTGATCGATTCTGGTTTGCAATTTGACATGTTGTTCGGGCCAGCCTACAAGGGCATCACGCTGGCATCAGCGACCGCGGTGGCGTTGGCGGCGCAGGGACGCAATGTGCAGTTTGCCTATAACCGCAAGGAAGCCAAGGATCACGGCGAGGGCGGCAACATCGTCGGCGGCCCATTGAAGGGGCGGGTACTGATCATTGACGACGTGATTTCGGCCGGAACTTCGGTGCGTGAGTCGGTCGAGATGATTCGCGCCGCCGGTGCCACGCCATGTGCGGTAGTGATCGCGCTGGACCGGATGGAGCGGTCCGGCAAGGATGATGCACTGTCGGCTAATTCGGCAGTGGAAGAAGTGACGCAAGCGTACGGCATGCCGGTGATTTCGATTGGTAACCTGAACGACTTGCTGGAATATATTTCCGGCGCTGGCGCAGATGCCGAGCTGAACCGTTATCAAGCTGCAGTGGCAGCTTACCGGGAACGTTACGGCGTAGCGTGATCGCTGATCGGTGATCGCACTACGTGCGACACTGCTGAATCGTAGCCAGAAGGTCGGATTGCAACATGCAAAGTGTCGACACGTGGATGACCGAATGAATCGTATTGCTCTTACTCTTAAGCGGGGTTTGTTTTTCAGCGCGGCAGGCCTGCTGCCGCTGCTTGCGCACGGCCAGATTTATACCTGCAAGGATGCTGCCGGACGTACGGTCACCGCAGACCATCCGATGCCGGAATGTGCTGATCGCAAAGTCGTGGAGCTGAGCAAGGCGGGAGTCATAAAACGGGAAATCCCGGCGCCGCTGACCGCCGAGCAAAAGCGCCAGCAGCAAGCGTTGGAAGACAAGCGCCGGGCCGAGGTGGCAGCGGAAGAGCAGCAGCGCCAGCAAGATCGCGCGTTGCTGTCCCGTTATCGTAGCGAAGCCGATATCGAGTCTTCGCGCCGTTACTATCTGTCGCTGTCGCAGGATTTGATCAAGCGCGACCAGGTCGGCATTGACGATGCGAAGTATCAGTTAAAAGCCGCCTATACGGAAGCCGAGTTTTACAAGCACAGGAAAACGTTGCCGGTTTCATTGCGCAACAAGATAGACGAAGCCAATCGGGACATCGCCTACAACCAGAAAAACATGGTGGACCATCAGGCCGAGCTAGGACGCATCAACGGCAAGTTCGATGAAACGGTGAAGCACTATCGGGAATTGATGAGTACGATGCCTGAGGCGCAGGCGTCGCGCTAAGAATTTTTGAGGCGGTGACAATGCGGCCGGCGTAAGCGCCGGCCGCATGCATTTTAAGCGGTCAGTTTCTGTTTCAGCAGTTCAGTCAATTGCACCGGATTGGCTTTCCCCTTGCTGGCTTTCATGGCTTGCCCGATCAGGGAATTAAAGGCTTTCTCCTTGCCGGCACGGAATTCTTCGACCGATTTGGCGTTTGCGGCCAATACTTCATCGATGATCTTTTCCAGTGCGCCGCTATCGGAAATCTGCTTCAAGCCCTTGCTTTCGATAATCTCGTCGGCCAGATTTTCCTGCGCGGATCGGGCCTCCCACATGGCGCCGAATACTTCCTTGGCGATCTTGTTGGAAATTGTCCCATCCTCGATTCGTTGCAGCAATACCGCCAATTGTTTCGGGCTGACTGGCGCTTCGGAAATGTCGACATTTTCGCGGTTCAGCGTGGAAGACATGTCGCCCATTAACCAGTTAACCGCAGGCTTGGCTTGTGCGCCGCTGGCGGTGGCCGCTTCAAAATAGCCCGCCATTGCCTTCGATTGCGTCATCGCCGCAGCATCATAGGCCGATAAACTGAAGTCGCGCACGAAACGTTCACGCATCGCGTCTGGCAATTCAGGCATGGTTGCCCTGACGCGCTCAACCCATTCTGCACTGATCGCCAGCGGCGGCAGGTCAGGATCCGGGAAGTAACGATAATCCTGCGAATCTTCCTTGCTGCGCATCGAACGGGTTTCTTTCTTGTCCGGGTCGTACAGGCGGGTTTCCTGCACGACAGTGCCGCCATCTTCGATCAGTTCAATCTGGCGGCGAATTTCGTAGTTAATCGCCTCTTCCATAAAATTGAATGAATTGAGGTTCTTGATTTCGGTGCGGGTGCCGTAGGCAGCCTGACCGACCGGGCGCACCGAGACGTTGGCGTCGCAACGGAAAGAGCCTTCTTGCATATTGCCGTCGCAGATCCCTAGCCACATCACGAGAGAGTGCAAGGCTTTGGCGTAGGCGACCGCTTCGGCAGCGCTGCGCATATCCGGTTCGGTGACGATTTCCAGCAGAGGCGTGCCGGCGCGGTTGAGATCGATGCCGGTCATGCCTTGATAGTCTTCATGCAGCGATTTGCCGGCGTCTTCTTCCAGATGCGCGCGTGTCAGCTGCACGGTCCTGAGTTCGCTCTTGCCGTCTTTTTCCAGGAGGAAGGAGACCTTGCCGCCTTGCACCACCGGGATTTCAAACTGGCTGATCTGATAGCCTTTCGGCAGGTCGGGATAGAAATAATTCTTGCGCGCGAAGATCGATTGCGGCGCAATCGTTGCATTCACCGCCAGGCCGAACTGGATCGCGCGCTCTACCGCGCCACGGTTCAGCACTGGCAGTACGCCTGGCAGCGCCAGATCGACCGGGCTGGCCTGGGTGTTGGGAGCAGCACCGAACTGGGTCGACGAGCCGCTGAAAATTTTTGAGTTGGTCGAAAGTTGCGTATGCGTTTCCAGACCGATCACGACTTCCCACTGCATAATAATTTCCTTATTTGTCTTGGTTAGGACTTACACAAAACTGCCCCAGCGGCGTTACTCCTCCTAGCCGTACATTCGTACTGTCTTCGTCGTCGTGCCTTGCTGGAACAGTTTTGCGTAAGTCCTATTGGTAGTTACACTCGCCGGTTTTCAAATCCACCGACAGCTCAGTAAAGTTTACTCTTGATCCGCACAATGCCGGGCAGCTTGGCAGAACGTGCAATTTGTCGCCATCGCGTTGCAAACGGATGCTGCAATTCATGCCGTGATTGAAAGAGTCGTAGCCGCGTTGATGACGTGCCGCGACTGGATCTTTCAACGTGATGCGCCAGTTGTCTGTCTGTCCGTCTTCCTGAAGTTCGGCTTGCAGCCCGTCGCCGGTATCGATGCTGCATTCGAAACCGTGGGTCGGCCGGTACTGCGCCGACTCCCAGCGGAATGCTTCGATCTTGTCGCCATCCAGCTTGAATTCGCCGGTGTCGCCATAAATCACTTTTTCACCATCTTCATCACGCGTCAGCGAGCAGCCGAATTTGGTCTGCAATTGCTGTGCCTGGACAACCGGTGCCATCAACGCAGCGCCCAAGGCCAGCACGACAGGCACCGTCAGCGTAGAACGGCGAGCGGTGAAAAAACGCAAGATCGTTGGCATGGTTTACCGATCGTGCTTAATCAGGGCTACGCAAATGCCAGTCAGTCACGCGCTGATACTGATGCGCAACGTTGAGCAGCTTCGCTTCGTCGTAATAATTACCGATGATTTGCAGTCCGACCGGGCGCTTTGCATTCTTCTCGCCCTGGCCGAAACCGCAAGGTATCGACATGCCCGGCAAGCCGGCCAGGCTGGTCGACAGCGTGTAGATATCCGCCAGGTAGTTGGCGACCGGATCGTCTGCCTTGGCGCCCAGATCCCACGCCACGGTCGGCGATACAGGTCCCATGATGACGTCGCATTGGCGGTTCGAGCCGGTCAGCGCGTTCTGGAAATCCTGCGCAATCAGGCGCCGGATTTTTTGCGCTTGCAGATAGTAGGCATCGTAATATCCATGCGACAGCACATACGCACCGACCAGGATCCGGCGCTTCACTTCTTCGCCGAATCCTTCCGCGCGCGACTTCTTGTACATGTCGGCCAGGTCTTTGTAATCGGCGGCGCGATGGCCGTAACGGACCCCGTCGAATCGGCTCAGGTTGGACGATGCTTCGGCTGGCGCGATCACGTAATAGACCGGAATCGACAGCTCGGTTTTCGGCAGTGAAATATCAACCAGCGTGGCGCCAAGTTTTTCATATTCCTGCAGCGCCGCGCGCACAGCTTGTTCGACATCGGCTGACAGGCCGCTGCTGAAATATTCGCGCGGAATGCCTATGCGCAGGCCCTTCAGGTCCTGGTTCAGGTTGGCGCTGAAATCTTCTTTCTTGCGTTCCAGGCTGGTCGAATCACGAGGATCGAAGCCGGTCATGGCGTTCAGCAGCAGCGCGCAATCTTCCGCGGTTTGCGCGATCGGGCCGGCCTGGTCCAGCGACGACGCGAAGGCGATCATGCCGTAGCGCGAGACGCTGCCGTAAGTCGGCTTGATGCCGGTGACGCCGCACAAGGACGCCGGTTGACGAATGGAGCCGCCGGTATCGGTGGCGGTCGCGGCCGGCGTCAGGCGTGCAGCTACAGCGGCTGCAGAACCGCCGGATGAGCCGCCCGGAATTGCTGTTTTATCCCAAGGATTCTTGACCGGACCGAAATGCGAATTTTCATTCGATGAGCCCATCGCGAATTCATCGCAATTCAATTTACCCAAGGTCACCATGCCGGCGTTATTGAAGTGTTCCACCACGGTGGCGTCGAACGGGCTGGTGTAGTTCTCCAGCATTTTCGAACCGGCGGTAGCGCGCCATCCGCGCGTCACGAAAATATCCTTGTGGGCGATCGGCACGCCGGTCAGCGGCGTGCTGTCGTTTTGCGCCAGGCGCTGGTCGGCAGCGCGCGCCTGTTGCAGCGTCAGTTCCTGGTCGACATGCAAAAATGCATTCAGATCGCTTTGTCCGATGCGCGCCAGATACAGTTGCGCCAGTTCCTCGGCCGAAATCTTCTTTTCGTGCAGTAACACTGACAGTTGCTTGAGAGTTTTGGTATGCATGAGAATTTTTTAAAATCTGCTGACTTAATTTGTTGAAGCAAATGGTGGGTGGGCAAAAAATTTGCTCACCCTACCTATTGAAGACAGAGTAATTTATTCGATTACCTTCGGCACCAGATACAGGCCATCTTCAGTTGCCGGCGCTACCTTTTGATAGTCTTCGCGATGATTCGACTCGGTCACCACGTCGTCGCGCAAGCGCAACGACAAATCCTGCTGAAGCGCGGCAATCGGGTGGCTCAGCGGCTCGATGCCGGTGGTATCCACAGCCCGCATTTGCTCGACCAGCGAGAAAATACCGTTCAATTTATCGAGCGTGGAAGCGGCCTGGTCTTCGGTGAGTTCGAGGCGTGCTAAATTGGCAATGCGCTTAACGTCGGAAAGGGCTAATGACATGATTTTCGATGGCGCACGAGGGCGCTGCTGCTATTATGGTTAAAAAAGAAACACTTCGCTTGCCGATGACTTCTCAGATTTTTGCAAAAAGCAAGCATTTTGAGCGCTATACGCCCTAATTTGAGTCAAATTATAAGGTAGAATGTTGCGTCCATGCGGCAGGTAATAGATCTTTACCATGCGCCGGATACTAGACACCCCCCTAAAAAACGTTTGAGCGCATCATTGTTGCGCATTGGAACAATTCATGTTTGGATTTTTACGCAGTTACTTTTCGAATGACCTGGCGATTGACCTGGGTACCGCGAATACGCTGATTTATGTACGCGATCAAGGTATCGTCCTGGATGAGCCCTCGGTTGTTGCGATTCGCCAGCAAGGCGGCCCTAACGGCAAGAAAACGATTCAAGCTGTCGGCCGTGAAGCAAAACAGATGCTGGGTAAAGTCCCGGGCAATATCGAAGCGATCCGGCCGATGAAAGACGGTGTGATTGCCGACTTTACCGTCACCGAGCAGATGCTCAAGCAATTCATCCGCATGGTGCACGACACCAAGCTGTTCAAGCCTTCGCCGCGCATCATCATTTGCGTACCGTGCGGTTCGACCCAGGTTGAGCGCCGCGCGATTCGCGAATCCGCGCTGGGCGCAGGCGCATCCCAGGTATTCCTGATCGAAGAACCGATGGCGGCAGCAATCGGCGCCGGTTTGCCGGTATCGGATGCAACCGGTTCTATGGTGGTCGATATCGGCGGCGGCACTACCGAAGTCGGCATCATCTCGCTGGGCGGCATGGTCTACAAAGGTTCGGTACGCGTCGGCGGCGATAAATTCGATGAAGCCATCGTCAATTACATCCGCCGAAACTACGGCATGCTGATCGGCGAACAAACCGCTGAAGCCATCAAGAAGGAAATCGGTTCCGCCTTCCCGGGTTCGGAAGTGCGCGAAATGGAAGTCAAGGGACGCAATCTGTCGGAAGGCATTCCGCGCTCGTTCACCATCTCCAGCAACGAAATCCTGGAAGCCCTGACCGACCCGCTCAACAACATCGTTTCCGCCGTCAAGAACGCGCTGGAACAGACGCCGCCGGAACTGGGCGCCGACATCGCCGAAAAGGGCATGATGCTGACCGGCGGCGGCGCCTTGCTGCGCGATCTGGACCGTCTGCTGATGGAAGAAACCGGCTTGCCGGTGATTGTCGCCGAAGACCCGCTGACTTGCGTGGTGCGCGGCTCCGGCATGGCGCTGGAACGGATGGACAAGCTGGGCTCGATCTTTTCTTACGAGTAATCCAGGCTGATGCGACGCTTGCCCAACCTCACTAGTTTGATCTTGAGGTCGGGTAGCGGCAACCGGGTCGGTGCATTGTGCATGCGACCCGTTGTCATATCTACGGTATGAATACGAACATGAGCACGAATGTGTTTGCACCGCCAGCCACTGACCAATCCGAATCTGTCGATTATTGATGGAATACAGTCCACCACCCCTCTTCAAGCAAGGTGCTTCAGCTCGCGCCAAGGCGGTAATATGCACGCTGTTGGCGCTGGCGCTGCTGATTGCCGATTCACGCATACATGCTTTGCTGTTGCTGCGCCAGACCGCCGGCACCGCGCTCTATCCGTTGCAGATGGTGGCTTTGATGCCGCGTAACGCTGCCAATAGCGTGATCGATTATTTTTCTTCGCTGTCGACGGTGGAAAAAGAAAATCAGGCTCTGCGTAGCCAGCAAGGCGAGCGCGCCCAGCAATTGCAACAGGCGCAACTGCTGGCCGCTGAAAATGCGCAACTACGCAACTTGCTGGGAGCCGAGCAGCGTGTGCCGGTGAAGTCCCTGATGAGCGAAATCCTGTACGACGCACGCGATCAGTTCGCTCGCAAGGTGATCTTGAACCGCGGTTCACGGCATGGTGTCGCCACCGGCCAGCCGGTGATCGACGATACCGGCATCGTTGGCCAGGTGACGCGCGTCTTCCCGTTTACCTCCGAGGTGACGCTGCTGACCGACAAGGATCAGGCGATCCCGGTGCAGGTGCTGCGCAACGGTTTGCGTAGCGTTGCCTACGGCCGCGGCCAGTCCGGTTACCTGGATTTGCGCTTTGTGTCGTTCAATGCCGATATCAAGAAGGGCGACGTGTTGGTGACATCCGGTATCGACGGCGTTTATCCGGCCGGCTTGTCGGTAGCCAAGGTAGTGCAGGTCGAATCGAAATCGACCGATGCATTCGCCCATATCGTTTGTGAGCCGATCGCCGGCATCGACAGGCACACCCAGTTGCTGATCCTGCTGGTCGATCCGAGCCCGATCGCGCGGCCGGACGACGAAGCGGCGGTCCCTGACAGTAAAGCCGACATACTCAGCAAACGCCGTCTGACCGAAAGCACGCGTGACAAAACCAGAGAAGCGGCGAAAGAAGCAGTGAAAGACAATAACCCCGACGGCGCCCGCAAGAATCCGCAAGGAGCAGGTGTCCGATGATGCGTCCTCATTACATCCTGTTGCCGGCCAATCCATTGTTCATTGCGATGACATTGCTGTTGGCGTTCCTGCTCAACTTGTTGCCGTGGGGGCAGTGGCCGGGCGTGCCGGATTTCGTCGCGCTGGTGCTGGTGTTCTGGAGCATTCACCAACCGCGCAAGATCGGCATCGGCATTGCCTTTTGCATGGGCTTGCTGATGGATGTGCACGAAGCCACCTTACTTGGTCAGAACGCGCTGGCCTATACTCTGTTATCGTACTTTGCGATCATGATCCATCGCCGCGTGCTGTGGTTCTCGGTGGGCGTCCAGGCTTTGCACGTGCTGCCTTTGATGTTGTTGACACAGTTGATACAGTTGATCATCCGCATGTCCGTCAGCGGCAAGTTCCCCGGCTGGCTGTATTTTTCCGAGAGCTTTGTCTGCGTAGCATTGTGGCCGTTAGTAGTGTGGCTGTTGCTGGCGCCGCAACGCCGTGCGGTCGACCGCGATGACAATCGCCCAATTTGATATTCATCGCCGGCGGCCGATGTTGCCAGTGTTGCTAATCGCAACTCCGATGTCAGCTTTAGCCTTAGTTTACCCATGACCGAATTTAAAAATACCGAGCGCGAACTACGAAATTTCCGGTTGCGGATCTCGGCGGCCGTGGTTTTCGTGCTGATCTGTTTCGGCCTGCTGGGCGCACGCTTTGTCTGGTTGCAAGTAATACGCCACGATGCCTACGCGGCGCAAGCCGAGGACAACCGGATTTCGCTGGTGCCGGTAGTGCCGAACCGCGGCCTGATCATGGACCGCAACGGCGTCGTCCTGGCGCGTAATTATTCCGCCTACACACTGGAAATCACCCGTTCCAAAATCAAGGGCGATCTCGAAAGCGTGATTGACGATCTGGCGCAGATCGTCAGCATTACACCGAAAGACCGGCGTCGCTTCAAGAAGTTGCTGGAAGATTCCAAGAGTTTTGCCAGCCTGCCGATCCGCACCCGTCTGAGCGACGAAGAAGTGGCGCGCTTCACCGCGCAGCGTTATCGCTTCCCGGGGATCGATGTGCAGGCGCGCTTGTTCCGTCAATATCCGCTGGGCCAGGTGGCGGCCCATGTTATCGGCTATATCGGCCGCATCAACCAGAAGGATGCCGATCGGATCGAGGATAGCGATGACGCCGCGAACTATAAAGGCACCAGCTATATCGGCAAGGATGGCCTGGAAAAGAGTTACGAGCAGCAGTTGCACGGCACCACCGGTTACGAAGAAATCGAAATCGCCGCCAGCGGGCGCGCAGTGCGCAACATGTCGCACGTTTCTGCGATACCGGGCAACAACCTGATCTTGTCGATCGATATCGAACTGCAGAAGGTGGCAGAGGAAGCATTCGGCGATCGCCGCGGCGCCCTGGTAGCGATCGAGCCGTCCACCGGCGACGTGCTGGCGTATGTCTCGCAGCCGTCGTTCGACCCGAATCTGTTTGTCGAAGGCATCGATCAGCAAAGCTGGGACGAGCTGAATAATTCGCCCGATCACCCGTTGATCAATCGCCCGATGAGCGGCACTTATGCGCCGGGGTCGACCTACAAGCCGTTCATGGCGCTGGCAGCGCTGGAACTGGGTAAACGCACCACTTCTTTCGCTATCAACGATATCGGCTATTTCATGTTGGGCGGGCACCAGTTCCGCGACGACAAGGTAGGCGGCCACGGACGGGTAGACATGTACAAGTCTATCGTTGAATCTTGCGATACCTATTACTACATGCTGGCCAACGACCTGGGCCCCGACACCATCCACGATTTCATGAAACCGTTCGGTTTCGGCCAGTTGACCGGCATCGACCTGGAGCACGAGCAGCGCGGAATATTGCCGTCGACTGACTGGAAGCGTAAATACTACAAACGGGTGGCAGCGCAGAAGTGGGTCGGAGGCGATACGATTTCACTTGGAATCGGCCAAGGCTTCAATGCTTTCACGCCGCTGCAGATGGCGCATGCGGTAGCGACCCTGGTTAACGATGGGGTGGTGATGAAACCGCATCTGGTGAAGATCATCGAAGATGGCACAACGCGCACCCGAACGGAAACCGTGCCGAAGGAAAGTTACCGGATTCCGCTGAAGCAGGAAAATATCGATTTCATCAAGAAGGCGATGGTGGGTGTAACGCACGAAGGTACCGGGAGAGCAATATTTGCCGGCGCCGGTTATGAATCGGGCGGCAAGACCGGAACAGCCCAGGTCTTAGGTATCAAACAAGGCGAGAAATACGACAAAAGGCACAATAACACACGCTTGGCGGACAATGCCTGGTATACCGCGTTCGCACCTGCCGACAAGCCGCGCATCGCGATTGCAGTGATTGTTGAAAACGGCGGCTTCGGCGCGGCGGCGGCGGCGCCGATCGCGCGCAAGGCACTGGATTTCTATTTGCTAGGCAAACGTCCGGGGGATAGCGGCAAGGCAGCGTCGCCGGCGGCACCAGCGACAGCACCGGTGTCGGTAGAAGACGATACCGCGCCGGCACAGCGTGACAACCAGGCCAAACCCGCCGAGGGTACTGAAGACGCCTATAAACCAGGCGAAGAAACCCCAGGTAATCGCGAGTAATTGGAACCATGAATCTGACCGATAAACATACCGTCTGGCAAAATATCAAATCGCATATTGCGGTGTTTGACGGCGCCTTGTCGCTGATTATGTTTCTGATATTGTCAGTAGGCATTGTCACCTTGTATTCAGCCGGAATCGATTTCCCGGGAAGAGTAGAAGACCAGTTGCGCAATATCCTGGTGGCGTTCGTCATCATGTGGATTGCCGCCAATATTCCGCCGCAGACCCTGATGCGGTTTGCGATACCGGCCTATGCACTGGGCGTGTCGCTGCTGATTGCGGTGGCGGTGTTCGGGATAGTAAAAAAAGGTTCGCGCCGCTGGATCAATATCGGCATGGTCATCCAGCCTTCGGAAATCATGAAAATCGCGATGCCATTGATGCTAGCCTGGTATTTCCAGAAGCGCGAAGGCATGATCACCTGGCGTGATTACGTGGTGGCGGCATTGCTGCTGGCATTGCCGGTCGGCTTGATCATCAGGCAACCGGACCTGGGCACAGGCACCCTGGTGCTGGCGGCAGGATTCTACGTGATCTTCCTGGCCGGCTTGTCGTGGCGCATCCTGATCGGCCTGGCAGTCGCCGCTGCAGCCAGCCTGCCGGTGCTGTGGTCGGTGCTGCACGACTATCAGCGGCAACGCGTGATGATGCTGATCGATCCCACTTCGGATCCGCTTGGCAAAGGCTTCCATATCATCCAGTCGACCATTGCGGTCGGCTCCGGCGGGATTTTTGGCAAAGGCTGGCTGAAGGGCACGCAAGCGCATCTGGAATTTATTCCGGAACGCACTACCGACTTTATTTTTGCGGTATTTTCCGAAGAGTTCGGCATGATCGGCAACGGCGTCCTGCTGTTCCTGTACATGTTGCTGATCGGCCGCGGCATGATGATCGCGGTCAATGCACCCACCATGTTCACGCGCCTGCTCGCCGGGTCCATCACATTGATCTTCTTTACTTATGCATTTGTCAATATGGGTATGGTCAGTGGCATTTTGCCGGTAGTTGGCGTACCTTTGCCATTCATGAGTTATGGCGGCACCGCGCTGGTCACCCTGGGGTTGGGCGCCGGCATATTGATGAGCATCCAGCGCCATCGCAAATTGATACAAACCTGAGCATGGTTGAACTTGTACGGCAAAAGCCGGGTCCATCCATGCAATTATTTTTGTCCAGACACCATCAGGAGAGTGCATGGTAGGCAAGCAAAGCGGTAAACTCCGCTGCTACAACGTTGTTACATATTCCGGTGCCTTGCTGCTGTCGCTGATTCTGGCCGGCTGCGGCACCTCGCCACAAACATCTTCGACGCCGTCGGCGCCGGTCCAGTCAGGCTCCGCCGGCAAAACTGCCGGCCGTAACGTTCCCGCGCTGCCACCGGCAGGCTCCGGGCGCGGCGGTTACTACAAGGATGACGGCCCGGGCGATGCCACGCCTGAAGGGCTGCTAGATACGCCGGATGCGATTCCCGTAGTTGAACCCTACTCGCGCACAGGCAACAAGCCGTATGTCGTGTTTGGCAAGACTTACACCCCGATGACAGACGACCAGCCGTTCAAGCAACGAGGCGTCGGCAGCTGGTATGGCAAGAAATTCCATAAGCAAAAGACGTCTTCCGGCGAACTGTACGATATGTACAAGATGACAGCCGCGCATCCAACGTTGCCGATCCCGTCCTATGCCCGGGTGACCAATCTGAAGACTGGCGCGCAGGTGATTGTGCGGGTCAATGACCGCGGGCCGTTCCACTCGAGCCGTATCATCGACCTGTCTTATACCGCAGCCCTGAAACTGGGCTATCTCGGCAGCGGCAGCAGTCAGCTGGAGGTGGAGCGTTTGCTGCCGGCGGATATTGCCGCTATTAATAAACAGCGCGGCAACGCGCCGGCATCGCAGGCAGCGACGTCGCCGGTACCGACACCGACCAAGAGCGAGCCGCCCAGGGACACCACGGCCGCCGCCACAGTGACTACCGAAGCGGTCGAGATGCCGGTGTCGACTGCACAACCGCTGCTGATCAGTCCAGAGCCGCAAGTGCAGACACCAAGCGCAAGCTCGGCTACCGACAACAGCAATTCGCTGGCCGCCGGGTTTTACCTGCAGTTCGGGGCATATTCGCAGCAAGCCAATGCCGACGGCGCCCGCGCCCGCCTGATGCAGGAGTTGTCGGGGCTGGTCACTTCGCTCGACAGCATTGCGGTGAATGGCTTGTATCGTTTATATGCCGGCCCATACACCAGCCGGGTCGACGCCGACAGCGTCCTGCAACAGATCCGGCAACGCACCAGCGCTACGCCAATCATCGTCCAGCGTTAGATCGCACGGGCGTTATCAATCCAGCCACATGCCAGTGATGGCGGTGCGTTTCCCGGTACAGTCGGTCCGATCGTCTCCCGTAGTTATTCAAAACACATCCCTTTGCAGAATTAGTAGTCGCTTGTAAAAAAGCGGGCTTGAATACGCTTGCCGAAGATGTTCGACTTGGTTTGTTGTAACCGAATGGTCACAGAAACTTCATACGCCTGACATATTTGACCGCAATACTTCGGCCATTCAAAAGCGCAATGGCGGTAAATATCATGGTTGAAATCAAAGGTTTGTCAAAAACGTTCCGCGGCGGTTTCCGCGCCCTGGACAATGTCAGTCTGCGTTTCGCACAAGGCGAGATGGTGGCGTTGATCGGCGCATCCGGCTCTGGGAAATCGACTCTTTTACGACATATTTCCGGACTGATGGCTGCAGATAACAGCGGCGGCACAATCTCTATCGATGGTCATGCGGTGCAGAAGGATGGCATCGTCGATCGCAATATCCGTGCGGTGCGCGCCAACGTCGGCTTCGTATTTCAGCAATTCAATTTGGTCGGCCGCTTGCCGGTGTTGACCAATGTATTGACTGGCGGCCTGTCACGCATGCCGCTCTGGCGCAGCTGCTTCAAAATATTCACCGCTGAAGAGAAAGCACTGGGCCTGGAAGCGTTGGCGCGGGTTGGCATTTCCGATCACGCCTACAAACGTGCTTCCGCACTCTCCGGCGGCCAGCAGCAACGGGCTGCAATCGCCCGCACCATCGTGCAGAAGGCGCGCGTGGTGCTGGCCGACGAGCCGATCGCTTCGCTGGATCCGGAATCGGCGCGGCGCGTCATGCAAACGCTGGCCGACGTTAACCAGCGTGATGGCAGCACGGTCATCGTGTCGCTGCATCAGGTCGATGTGGCCTTGCGCTTCTGCCCGCGCACTGTGGCGCTGCACAAAGGCCGTGTGGTGTACGACGGCCCGTCCAGCGCCTTGACGGAGCCAATGCTGCGCGAGTTGTACGGCAGTGAAGCAGAAGACATCCTGGGCGGCTCCAATAGCCTGACCCGGCCGGCAGTAGCAGTGCCAACGCCGTTCGATAGCGTACCGGCGCTGGCAGTCGCGGCCTGAAGACACATTCTGCACATTCCGTAATTGAACTTTATTCCTATCGTCACCCCGATCGTCATCTCTATCAGTCATACCTAACACTCAGGAGTTTCAAATCATGTTGGCAAAATTATTTTCCGGCGCTGCAATGACAGTGGCAATGCTGGCAGCGACGGCTTCCGTGGCCCATGCCGACGACATCAAAGAACTGAATTTCGGCATTATTTCGACCGAATCGTCGAAAAACCTGACGCAAGACTGGCAGCCGGTGCTGGATGAGTTAAGCAAGCGCACAGGCATCAAGGTCAACGGCTTCTTCGCTTCCGACTACGCCGGCATTATCGAAGGCATGCGCTTCGGTAAAGTGCAGATGGGCTGGTTCGGCAACAAGTCGGCGATGGAAGCGGTCGACCGCGCCAGCGGCGAAGTGTTCGCACATGTGCTGAATCCGGATGGCAGCGCTGGTTATTACAGCCTGGTCGGTGTGCAAAAAGACAGCCCGAACAAGAGTATCGAAGACATCTTGAAAAATTCGAAGAGTTTGACCTTCGGTATTGGCGATCCGAACTCGACTTCCGGTTTCCTGGTGCCTAGCTATTACATTTTCGCCAAAAACAATGTCGATTCGAAGACAGCGTTTAAAGTGATCCGCACTTCCAACCACGAAGCCAATATCCTGGCGATCGCCAACAAGCAGATCGATGCAGCCGTGTTCGCCTCGGACACCATGGACCGGATCGAAGAGCGTCAGCCAGCGGTTGCCAAGGAAGTCCGGATTGTCTGGAAATCGCCGTTGATCGCTGCGGATCCGTTGGTATGGCGTAAAGACTTGCCGGCAGACGTCAAAGCCAAGGTCAAGAATTTCTTCGTCACCTACGGCAAGACCGGTCCTAACGCAGCACAGGAAAAGGCGCAACTGGCCAAGCTGAATTACAGCGGTTTTGAAGCGTCCAGCGATGCTCAGCTGACCCCTATCCGTCAGCTGGAACTGTTCAAGCAAAAAGGCAAGCTGGAATCGGATGCCAACCTGAGCGCGGAAGACAAGAAAGCCAAGCTGGACGACATCAACCGTAAATTATCCGACCTGGCCAAATCCTAAGCAATGACAAGTCCTGTATCTCTGAAAATGCAAAACACGCTCCCTTTGCCGCCCAAGCAACCGATTGGCCGGACCTTGTTCTGGGGCGTGTTGCTGGCAGTCCTGATCGCCTCGTGGAAGGGCGCCGACATGCGCCCGCTCGAGTTGTTGCGCGACGGCGGCAACATGGGTATTTACGCTGCCAGTTTTTTTCCGCCTGATTTTCACGACTGGCGCACCTACCTGCAAGAATTGCTGGTAACCATACAGATCGCGGTCTGGGGTACGGCGCTGGCAGTGGTGTGCGCGGTGCCATGCGGCTTACTGGCATCCTCCAATATCGCTCCGGCCTGGGTCAACCAGCCGGTGCGCCGTTTGATGGATGCGGCACGCGCGATCAACGAAATGGTGTTTGCGATGCTGTTCGTGGTGGCGGTTGGCTTGGGCCCGTTTGCCGGCGTGCTGGCGCTGTTTGTGGCGACTACCGGGACTTTGTCCAAGCTGTTCTCGGAAGCGGTTGAAGCTATCGATCCGCAGCCGGTCGAAGGGATACGCGCTACCGGCGCCAATGCACTGGAAGAAATTGTCTACGGCGTGCTGCCGCAGGTGATGCCTTTGTGGATTTCTTACGTGCTATATCGTTTCGAAGCCAATGTCCGTTCGGCGACGGTGGTCGGCATGGTCGGCGCCGGTGGCATCGGCGTGATTCTGTGGGAAGTGATCCGCAGCTTCGAATATGCCCAGACTTGTGCCGTGCTGATCATGATCGTGGTTGCAGTAAGCGTGATTGATCTGATGTCATCGCGTTTGCGTAAGCTCTTCATCTAAATAATTCCTTCTGTTTTCGTATCCATGATTGGCGCGCTGCCTGCGATTTATCGCAAGCCGGTCGCGCCATTTTTCTATCCGCGTAATTTTCGGTATAGTCTTTATCCTCTCGAATCAATCCGACACGGAGTAAAGACCAATGACTGCCACCGCTTCCGATCATCCTTTGCCACGCGCTGCTGTTACCGTGCGCCAGGCTACCCTCGACGACGCTGAGACCCTGGTAGCGCTGCTGGCCGAGATGGACGATGAACCGACGCGCGCCACGCTGGACGCCGCCGGCGCCCGCCAGATCATGGCCAGGATGGCTGCCTATCCGTATTTCCGGGCATTCCTGGTCTATGCCGACGACGTTGCGGTAGGCACTTTCAGTCTCCTGGCTTTTTGCAGCCTGACCCATGAAGGTACACAGCAGGCCGTGATGGATGCCGTCGTCATCAGCCGCGCATGCCGGGGGCAGGGTATCGGTAGCGTGATGCTGGATCATGCCGTGCGGATTGCCGGCGAGGCCGGTTGCTACAAGATTGCCCTGTCGTCCAATCTGAAGCGTATGGACGCGCATCGTTTCTATGAAAATTTCGGTTTTACGCAGCACGGAATCAGTCTCGCCGTTCCGGTTCCCAAATCGGTATAACGCCGGCGGGAGCAGCAAGCGGGTGTCACAAGTGGGAGCATAATATGCCCCTAGCCACAGGAGACATGATTTTGCCAAATTCAGAAAATCTGCAAGCGACTGACGATTTCATCATTGCAACTGCCGCCGACGGCGCGCAGGTGGGAGTGACGCTGCATGGCGGCCATGTTTGTTCCTGGCGTACACCGGATGGCGTCGAGCGTTTATTCATGAGCCCGTTGAATTCATGGCTTAGCGACAGCGCAATCCGCGGTGGCATTCCGGTAATTTTTCCACAATTCGCCAGCGAAGGGCCGTTACCCAAACATGGTTTTGCACGCACCAGCGCCTGGACCTTGCTGGAGTCTTCGCGCCAGATAGACGGTAGCGGATTGATTCGCCTCGGCCTGGCCGATTCTGAACGAACCAGGCAAGTATTTCCGCACACGTTTTCGCTCGAATTGCGCGTGCAATTTTCCGGCGAGACGTTGAATACCGAGCTGATGGTGACGAATAATGGCGATCAGCCTTTCGAATTCACCTGTGCCCTGCATACTTATTTGAATGCAGATATTGCCGATGCCGCTGTGTACGGACTCAGCGGTTATCGTTATCGTGACTCCGTCGACAGCCGCCGGATCAAGATTGCGGATGAAGAAGTCCTGCATATCACCAAGGAGGTTGACCGGGTTTATTTTGCGGTTGATAAACCGATTACCCTAGGTGGCCGCAAGCAAAGCAAGATCGCAACCCAGACCGGGTTTGCCGATGCGGTGGTGTGGAATCCGTGGGAAAACGGCTGCGAGCAAATTGCCGATCTGAAGTTGGATTCTTATCGGCATTTCGTGTGCATCGAGGCTGCCACGGTTGAGCATCCAATCACGTTGACACCGCGTGCGGTCTGGAGCGGTGCTCAAAATTTGGAATGCGTGTTGATCGCCTAGTCGAACTTTCCACCCTGCATCGGGAACGCCCTCAGAAACTCAGCCACCGGCAGGCGCTTGCCACCCGGTTTTTGTAATTCTGTAATGCGCAATGCGCCACTGCCGCAAGCCACGATCACGCCATCTTGCGGATCGGCGCTGATGATCGTTCCTGGTGCGTGCTTGTCATCTGAGGCAACTACTTTTGCGTGCCACAATTTCAAAGTGGTCCCGGCAAACACAGCGGAGGCAGCGGGGAACGGATTGAATGCGCGTATCTTGCGCTCCAGCACATCGGCTGGCAGTGTGAAATCGAGAGCAGCTTCTTCCTTGCTGATCTTGGCGGCATAGGTTACGCCTTGCTCCGGCTGCGGCGTCGCCGGCAGAGCATTCTGTTCCAGGCGACGCAGTGCTTCGACAATCATGTCGCCACCGAGTTTTGCCATCTTGTCATGCAGGGTCCCAGTGGTGTCGTCGGCGCTGATCGCCATTTTCTCGATCAACAACATGGCGCCGGTATCCAGCCCCTGATCCATCTGCATGATGGTGATGCCGGTCTCGCTGTCGCCAGCTTCAATCGCCCTGTGGATAGGGGCGGCGCCACGCCAGCGCGGCAGTAGCGAGCCGTGGATGTTCAGGCAGCCGAGCCGCGGGATGTTCAAGACGCTGAGCGGCAGGATCAGGCCGTAGGCAGCGACCACCATGATGTCGTGCGGCGTTGCCTGCAACAGTTCATGCGCTTCCCTGGCTATCTCTGGATACTTGCCATCCTGCCGCAGCGATACCGGTTGCGCTACCGGTATCTGATGTTCCAATGCAAATTGCTTGACTGGCGATGCATGCAGTTGCATGCCGCGGCCGGCCGGGCGATCGGGCTGGGTCAGCACCAGCGGGATCTGATGGCCGGCGTCGTGCAAGGCTTTGAGCGCCACGGCGGCGAATTCGGGGGTACCGGCGAAGATGATTTTCATGGGGCGATGGTACAGCAGCAGGCCAAAAACGATCGCGGGACAAACTGCAAGAGTCGCCAGGCGCTTCTCACACTTTGTCCCGCAACATGGAAAAGTTGTTTATCTTGTAGCGTATTGCTTGTCGCGCTTCTGCTCGCGTTCTTCCTTGAGCATCTTGGCCTTGATCCGGTTGCGCTTCAAAGGCGACAGGTATTCAACGAATACCTTGCCCATCAAGTGATCCATCTCATGCTGGATGCACACCGCCAGCAAGCCATCGGCGTCGACTTCGAACGGGTTGCCGTCGGCATCCAGTGCGCGCACCTTCACCCGCGCCGGGCGTTCGACGCCATCGTAGACGCCAGGCACCGACAGGCAACCCTCGTCGTAAATCTGTTTTTCTTCACTGGCCCAGAGAATCTGAGGATTGATGAAAACGCGCAAGTCGTTGCCGGCATCGGACGTGTCGATGACCATCAATTGTTCATGGACATCGACTTGCGACGCAGCCAGGCCGACGCCCGGCGCTTCGTACATGGTCTCGGCCATGTCGGCGATCAATTTTTTGAGCCGAGTGTCAAAAACTGTCACTGGTTTGGCAATTTTGTGCAAACGAGCGTCAGGGTAACGCAGGATATTTAATAAAGACATACAAGGTTACGTAACAATTTAGGCGATTTGGAAGGGGGTTTCTCTTGCTAGTTCAATCGATTATGGGCAAAATTTGATTCACTATGGCAAGTTTTTTGCTTTGCCTCGATCACAGCCGTGGCGACGAACCAGCTTGTAAGCGCCAATTTAACGCAGTATTCACCGGAAACAATATGAAAAAGTTTAGCACAGCTGCACTCCTTCTTGCTTTAAGCACCGGATTTGGCTTCTCGGGCATGGCTCACGCCCAAGCCGCCAAGACCATGCGTTGTGAATTTTTAGCCAACGCTCCGGATCAGCATGTAGTGGTGCGCGGCGATACGCTGTGGGGAATTTCCGGAAAATTCTTGCAACATCCGTGGTGCTGGCCACAAGTATGGGGCTTGAACAAGGACCAGATCCGTAATCCGCATTGGATTTATCCAGGCCAGATCGTTTATTTCGACCGCGCCAACGGCCGCCTGCGCCTTGGTAATACCACCAGCGGTGAACCTGGCGTGGTGAAATTGTCGCCTCAAACACGCGTGCAAGGTATCGGACGCGATGCGATCACCGCCATTTCGACCGATGCCATCGGCCCTTTCCTGTCGCAACCGCTGATCATCGAAGGCGATGATTTACACACTGCACCGCATATCGTGGCGGTCCAGGATGGCCATCTGAATCTGGGTAAGAGCGATAAAGCCTATGTACGTGGCGACTTGGGCGACGCTACGGCGTTCCAGGTTTTCCGTCCCGGCAATCCGCTCACGGATCCGGATACCGGCAAGGTCATCGCCAATGAAGCGCTGTACCTCGGCACCCTGAAACTGGAGCGCAGAGGCAAGACTCCTGACGAGGCGGCGACATTCAGCGTGGTCGACACCAAGGAAGAAATGCAGGTCGGCGATCGCATCATTCCACGGCCGGTCGAACCGATCCTGAATTATGTGCCGCATGCACCGGCCAGCGAAGTCAACGCCCGAGTGGTCTCGGTCTATGGTGGTGTGGCAACTGCTGCGCAGAACCAGATCCTGACCATCAACCGCGGCAAGGCTGACAATATCGATATCGGCACGGTGCTGCAACTGTACCGTTTCGGTAAAACCATTAAGGATCCGGACGATCATAACAACAAGGTCAAGCTGCCGGACGAACAATACGGTACCCTGTTCATTTTCCGCGTGTTCAACCATATTTCGTATGGCCTGATCATGGAAGTCCAGAACGCGGTCGATATTGGTGACATCGCCAGATCGCCAGAATAAAGGTAATTGCTGTTAATAAAGATAATCTTCATGACGACGGCGGCGGGATAAACTGCTGTCCTTCCGCTGCAACCAATGCAATCGATGTAGACGAACTGGCAGCCTGGTTGCGTCTCGAGCAGACTGCCGGTGTCGGCGCGGAAACCGCGCGCCGGCTGCTGGTTGCCTTCGGTTTACCCGCAAACATTTTTTCTTCTTCCTTCTCGGCCTTGCACAAAGTCGTGCCAGAGCGGATTGCCTACGCCTTGCTGGCGGCGCCTTCGGATGCTGTCCTGGCACTGACGGCAAGGACGCTCGAATGGTTGGAGCAACCCGGCAATCAGGTATTCACCTTGGCCGACAGCGCCTATCCGCAAGCCTTGCTGGATATTACCGACCCACCGCTCATGTTGTACGTGAAGGGGCGTGCAGAATTGCTGACGCGGCCGGCCATGGCCGTGGTCGGCAGTCGCAACGCTACAGCGCAGGGCATCGCCAACGCCGATCGTTTCGCCGAAATCCTCAGTCAGCGTGGCCTGACCATCATCTCCGGCATGGCTTTGGGAGTGGATGCAGCTGCGCACCAAGGCGCTTTGCGCGGGGCTGCAGGCAATCCTGACGGCGGCAGCACGGTGGCGGTAATCGGTACCGGCGCCGATATTGTTTACCCGGCGCGCAATCGCGGCCTGGCGCATCAGATTGCCGAGGCCGGTTGCATCGTCAGCGAGTACCCGCTGGGGATGCCCGGTATCGCTGCCAATTTCCCGCGCCGCAACCGCATCATTTCGGGCCTGGCGCGCGGCGTGCTCGTGGTTGAGGCCGCAGCGCAGTCCGGCTCGCTGATCACTGCCAGGATGGCGGCCGAGCAGGGGCGTGATGTGTTCGCGATTCCCGGTTCGATTCACTCGCCGTTATCCAAAGGCTGCCATCAACTGATCAAGCAGGGAGCCAAGCTGGTGGAGTCGGCGCAGGATATTCTGGAAGAGCTGAGGCCTTTGCACGGGGTGGCGGCCACTGTTGCAGCAAGCGCTCCTGCGACACCGGTCGCCGCGGCTGTCGGTGGCGCCGGTCAGGAGTTGCAGGGGTTACTTGCCGTACTCGGGTATGATCCGGTCAGTTTCGACGTTTTGGCGGAGCGCAGCGGCAACGATGTAGCCAACCTGAGCGGCCAGTTGCTTGAGCTGGAACTGGCTGGGCTGATTGAAGTTTTGCCCGGTGGAATTTATCGCCGTATCGGCTGATTCGGGCGGCATTGCATAAATCCTGCGATACTTGTATACGTATACAGGATGGTCGGAAGCACCAGTTTGTCGTTGTTTTCACGGTTACCGTTGTACTTTACCTGTCTTACCTTGTCATATTCTTACCTTAGCGATACAGTAGAACCATGTTTGAAGTCCTTGTTTATCTGTATGAAACTTATTATCGGCCCGACGCCTGCCCTGAACCGGAGGCTTTGGTCAAGAAGCTGTCGGCCATCGGCTTTGAAGAAGACGAAATCACCAAGGCGCTCGGCTGGCTGACCGACCTGGCAGAAACCAACCACGAGTTCGCCGATAAATACCCGCAGCAAACCGCTTTTTCTTTTGGCATCCGCATTTATGCTCAGCAGGAAATCGACGTGCTGGGCATTCCTGCGATCGGTTTCATCCAGTTCCTGGAGTCGGCCAAGATGCTCAACCCGGTGCAACGCGAGATTGTCATTGAACGCGCGTTGTCTGTCAGCGAGACGCCGGTCCCGCTCGATAAACTCAAGGTGATCGTGTTGATGGTGCTATGGAGCCAGGGCAAGGAGCCGGACGGCTTGATGTTCGACGAACTGTTTATCGACGAAGACGACGATCCCGAGCCACGCCAGCTGCACTAAACACTGCTTACACCTGCCGCAGGCTGGCCAGACCGCAAACCGGGTCACGGCGCTTGCGATTTTTCCAACAACCCGCTTATCATTGGCCGCATTAATGCGGCGCAGGCTGTGAAATTTGTTGCAAGTTACTGCAATGAGTTTGCTGATGGGTTTGCTGATATATTACGGGTGATTTCCCGTCGGCAACTAAATTTACAGGCTGCCACTTACGTGCACAAGCAAAAACATGCGCTCTTTATCCTTAATTTGATGCGCGTAACTTTCGAGACAACACTATGAGCAAGACCCTCATCATTGCTGAGAAACCATCTGTCGCGAACGACATCGCGAAGACGCTCGGCGGCTTCACCAAGCACGATGAGTACTTTGAATCCGACGAATATGTTCTGTCCTCCGCGGTCGGCCATCTGCTGGAAATCGCCGTTCCTGAAGAATACGACGTCAAGCGCGGCAAATGGACTTTCACCCATCTGCCGATGATTCCGCCGCACTTCGCGCTGAACCCGATCGCCAAGACCGAGTCGCGCCTCAAGGTGCTCAACAAGCTGATCAAGCGCAAGGATGTCACCGCACTGATCAACGCCTGTGACGCCGGGCGTGAAGGCGAGCTGATTTTCCGCCTGATCGCGCAATATACGAAAGCCAAGCAGCCGGTCAAGCGGCTCTGGTTGCAATCGATGACGCCGGGCGCGATACGCGACGGTTTCACCCATTTGCGTGAAGACAAGGACATGTTGCCGCTGGCCGACGCCGCCCGCTGTCGCAGCGAAGCCGACTGGCTGATCGGCATCAACGGTACGCGTGCCATGACCGCCTTCAATTCGAAGGAAGGCGGTTTCTACCTGACCACCGTCGGCCGCGTGCAAACGCCGACCTTGTCGATCGTGGTCGACCGTGAAGAGAAGATCAAGAAGTTCGTGTCGCGCGATTTCTGGGAAGTGCGCGCAGAGTTCGTCTGCGCCGCCGGTATTTACGAAGGCCGCTGGCTCGACAGTGCGCACAAGAAGGATGAAACCGATCCGGAAAAACGCGCCGAGCGCCTGTGGAGCAAAGCTGCCGCCGAGTCCATCGTTGCCGCCTGCCGCGGCAAACTGGGCAACGTGCGCGAAGAGTCGAAGCCGACCACCTCGATGGCGCCGGCGCTGTTCGACCTGACCAGCCTGCAGCGCGAAGCCAACTCGCGCTTTGGCTTCTCAGCCAAGAACACGCTTGGCCTGGCGCAAGCGCTGTACGAAAAGCACAAGGTACTGACCTATCCGCGTACCGACTCGCGTCACCTGCCGGAAGATTACCTGAGCACCGTCAAGCAAACGCTGGAAACGGTGTCGGAGAACAATAACTATCAACAGTTCGCTGCACAGATCCTGAACAAGGGCTGGGTCAAGCCGAACAAGCGGATCTTTGACAACACCAAGATCAGCGATCACTTTGCGATCATCCCGACAACGCAGGCGCCGAAAAATCTGTCGGAGCCGGAGCAGAAGCTGTACGACCTGGTTACCCGCCGTTTCATGGCAGTGTTTTTCCCGGCCGCCGAGTTCCAGGTCACTACCCGCTACACCGAAGTGTCCGGCCACCAGTTCAAGACTGAAGGCAAGGTCATGACGAATCCGGGCTGGCTGGCGATCTACGGCAAGGAAGCCGCGGATGAAAAGGATCCGGAAAACAGCGGCACGCTGGTTGCCGTGGCCAAGGATGAAAAGGTCAAGACCGACAAGATTACAGCCAACGGCCTGGTTACCAAGCCGCCTGCGCGCTACACTGAAGCGACCTTGCTGTCGGCGATGGAAGGCGCGGGGAAATTGCTGGACGATGGCGATCTGCGGGAAGCCATGGCCGGCAAAGGTCTCGGTACGCCAGCGACGCGCGCTGCCATCATCGAAGGTTTGCTGAACGAAAAGTACCTGCTGCGTGAAGGCCGGGAAATGATACCGACCGCCAAGGCATTCCAGTTGATGACCTTGTTGCACGGTCTCGGTGTGGATGAATTGACCGAGCCAGAACTGACCGGCGAATGGGAACATAAGCTGTCGCAGATCGAGCGCGGCACCATCAGCCGTGAAGAGTTCATGCGCGAAATCGCGCAGCTGACCCAGATCATCGTCAAGCGCGCCAAGGAATACGATAACGACACCATCCCTGGCGACTACGCAACCTTGCTAGCGCCGTGTCCGAATTGCGGCAGCGTGGTCAAGGAAAACTATCGTCGTTTCGCCTGCACCAAATGCGAATTCTCGATGAGCAAGACGCCGGGCAGCCGTCAGTTTGAAATTCCTGAAGTCGAGGAATTGCTGACTAAGCGCACCATCGGTCCGCTGCAAGGGTTCCGTTCGAAAATGGGCCGGCCGTTTGCCGCAATCCTGAAAATCAGTCGCGACGAAGAGATCAAGAACTTCAAGCTGGAATTTGATTTCGGCCAGAACGATGGCGAAGGCGAAGATGGCGAGGGTGTCGATTTCACCGGTCAGACCGCGCTTGGACCATGTCCGAAATGTGGCAGCGGCGTCTACGAAATGGGCTTGGCTTATGTTTGCGAAAAGACTGTAGCCAAACCGAAAGCTTGTGACTTCCGTAGCGGCCGCATCATTCTCCAGCAAGAGATCTTGCCGGAGCAAATGGTCAAGCTGCTCAACGATGGCAAGACCGATCTGTTGCCAGGTTTTATTTCGCAGCGTACGCGTCGTCCATTCAAGGCCTTCCTGGTCAAGGGCAAGGATGGCAAGGTCAGCTTCGAGTTTGAAGAACGCAAAGCCAAGGCGCCAGCCAAGGGTAAGGCGAAAGCAGCTGTAGTCGAAGGTGAAGATGGCGAGGCAGCGGTGGTAGCGAAGAAGCCGGCAGCTAAAAAGCCCGCGGCAAAAAAACCGGCGGCTAAAAAGGCAGCACCCAAGAAAGTTGTCGCCAAGCGTAAAGCTGCATAAGCGTTGATTTACTTTTGAAGAAGCCGCTCAATTGAGCGGCTTTTTTTATTGCCGCTACGATCACTCGACGACTGGCTTGGTGATTTCGCCGTGCCACAACTCCGCATGCTTTCGGCTACACTTCCTGTCATGCACCGTTGTCGCGGACCAGCTTTCGCCCGCATTGATTTCCGCTCAATTACCGCTTACCGGATATTGCCATGCCTCTGGATCATCCTGCTGTCGCCCGCGCCGTGGTGCGCCAACTTGAAGCCTCGCGCATCCGCGAGGTCGCCAACGTCGGCATGGGCCGTGACGACGTATTGCCGTTCTGGTTCGGCGAGCCGGACCAGGTGACCCCGAGCTTCATTCGCGATGCGGCCAAGGCCGGGCTGGATGACGGCGACACGTTTTACACCCACAACTATGGCATCCCGCCTTTGCGCGCAGCGATTGCCAGTTATTTATCCGCTCTGCACCAACCGGTCGACGCCAGCAGGATAGCGGTCACGTCTTCCGGCGTATCGGCATTGATGGTGTTGTCGCAGCTGATCATCAACCCCGGCGACCGGGTGGTGGCGGTAACGCCGCTGTGGCCGAATGTCGCCGAAATCCCGAAAATACTCGGCGCCGAAGTAGTGCGCGTGGCCTTGCAGTTCGGCCAGACCTGGGAGCTCGATCTGCAGCAGTTGCTAGACGCCTTGACGCCGGATACCCGCGCCGTCTTGCTGAATTCGCCGAACAATCCGACCGGCTGGGTCATGCCGCGCGAGCAGCAGGAAATCGTGCTGGCGCACTGCCGCCGGCACGGCATCTGGATTGTTGCCGACGACGTGTATGAGCGGCTGGTGTACACCGAGCACGCCGATGCACCGCAGTGTGCGCCATCCTTCCTGGACATAGCTACTGCCGAAGACAGGCTGATTTCATCCAACAGTTTTTCCAAATCCTGGCTGATGACTGGTTGGCGGCTCGGTTGGCTGGTGGCGCCGCCGACCCTGATGACGGATATCGGCAAGCTGATCGAGTACAACACTTCTTGCGCGCCGGGCTTCATACAACGCGCCGGCGTCGTCGCCATCGAGCGCGGCGATGAAATCATCGGCAACACGGTGGCCCGTTATCGTGCAGCGCGTGATTTCCTGTATCAGCGCTTGAATGCCTTGCCGGGGATTACTGCGCCGCGGCCGAAGGGTGCGATGTATCTGTTCTTCCGCGTCGACGGTGTCGACGATAGCCTGGAATTGTGCAAGCAACTGGTGCGCGATGCCGGACTGGGCCTGGCGCCGGGCAACGCTTTTGGTCCCGAAGGCGAGGGTTATGTCCGATGGTGTTTTGCCAGTTCGCTGGAGCGCCTGGAAGATGGCGCGCAACGCCTGGAGCGTTACCTGTCGGCCTGATCAGGACTCGGCTTAAAGATCAAAATCTTTTCAAATTAGCATTCCGGGAGCTTCATTGTCGTTTTGTCAAGCAATGCGGCGACCTTGAATTTTCCCCGGATCTGGTGCTATCATCAAAACGCGCAAACGTTTGCGCGTTGCAAATGGTGGCATGCCGATCCGAACGGATATGCCGTTCAACGACGCATTTAATAACCGCAGTTAATAAAAACTTTCAGGAGACTTTCGATGAATACCCGTATCCGCCTCAAGCTGATTGCCGCCACCGTTCTGGTCTGCGCCTTGCCGTCTCTGCCTGCCATGGCGCAGACCGCTGCCAAACCTAAGGTTGCGCTGGTGATGAAATCGCTGGCCAATGAATTTTTCCTGACCATGGAAAACGGCGCCAAGGAGCACCAGAAAGCCCACGCCGCGCAATATGACCTGATTGCCAATGGCATCAAGGACGAACAAGACACATCGAACCAGATCAAGATCGTCGAGCAGATGATCGTTTCCAAAGTCAACGGCCTGGTGATCGCTCCCGCCGATTCGAAAGCGCTGGTGCCTGTCATCAAGAAAGCCATCGACGCCGGCATCATTGTGGTGAATATCGACAACAAGCTGGATGACGCAGCACTCAAGGAAAAAGGCATCACGGTACCGTTCGTAGGCCCGGATAACCGCAAGGGCGCCAAGCTGGTCGGCGACTACCTGGCCAAGCAAATCAAGAAGGGCGACAAGGTCGGCATCATCGAAGGCGTGTCCACCACCATCAATGCACAGCAGCGCACCCTGGGCTTCCAGGACGCCATGAGCGCGGTTGGCGCGAACGTGGTTGGCGTGCAATCCGGTCAATGGGAAATGGCGCCGGGCAACCAGATTGCTGCCGCCATGCTGAATGCGCATCCGGATATCAAGGCATTGTTGGCTGGTAACGACAACATGGCCCTGGGCGCTGTTGCCGCCGTCAAGGCTGCCGGCAAGACCGGCAAAGTACTGGTGGTCGGCTACGACAATATCAACGCCATCAAGCCGATGTTGAAAGATGGCCGCGTGCTGGCGACAGCCGATCAGTTTGCTTCGCAACAAGCGGTGTTCGGCATCGAAACGGTATTGAAGGCGATCGCCGACAAGAAAGCCCAAAACACGCTCGGCGGTACTGTTGAAACCAAGGTCGCGCTGGTGACCAAAGACAGCAAGTAATTAGCGGTAACTGCGCAACGTAATTGCGGGACAGGGTTGAAGAGCCGCCAAGCCAGGCGCGTGGCGGTTTACCCTGTTCCCAATCAGCTTAAGTACAGCTGTCATGGTGGAGGACAGAATGTCCAACGAATACATTGCGGCGCATCAGTCTGAGGTGCGTGCCGCTGCATCTGAAGTTCCCTTATTAAGTTTGACCGGAATTGGCAAAACCTACGTCGAACCGGTATTGAGCGACGTCTCAATCAGCATCAGCCCGGGTCAGATACTGGCCCTGACCGGTGAAAATGGCGCCGGTAAAAGCACGCTGTCGAAAATCGTCTGCGGCCTGGTAGATGCAACCACAGGCAGCATGCTGCTTGACGGCCAGAGTTATCAGCCGGGTTCGCGCAAGGAAGCCGAACATCTCGGCATCCGCATGGTGATGCAGGAATTGAACCTGATTCCAACCCTGAGCGTTGCCGAAAACCTGTACTTCAACCAACTGCCGCATCGCTTCGGCTGGATCGACAAGGCTGCACTGGCGCAGGCTACGCGAGTCCAGATGGCGGCGGTGGGCATGGCCGATATCGATCCCTGGACGCCCGTCGGCGAACTGGGTGTGGGTCATCAACAAATGGTGGAAATTGCGCGCAACCTGATCGGCAGTTGCCGCTTGCTGGTGCTGGACGAACCTACCGCCATGCTGACCAATCGTGAAGTCGAATTACTGTTCACGCAGATTGCGCGACTGCAGTCGGAAGGCGTCGCCATCATCTATATCTCGCATCGGCTGGAAGAGTTGAAGCGGGTTGCCGACCGTATTGCCGTATTGCGCGATGGCCAGCTGGTATGCGATGACGCTATCGGCGGCTACAGCACAGACGCGCTGGTGCAGCTGATGGTCGGTCGCGCCGCGGAAGCCGAGCTTGACCTTGGCCATCGCACCATTGGCGCACCTTTGTTGCGCGTGCGTGATATTGGCCGCGGCGCAGTGGTTGCGCCAACCTCATTCGATTTACGTGCCGGTGAAATTCTAGGCGTCGCCGGCTTGATCGGCTCCGGCCGTACCGAATTGCTGCGCCTGATTTTTGGCGCGGATCGTGCCGATCAAGGTGAAGTATTCATCGGCGATCAAACGCAAGCGGCGAAAATTTCATCGCCGAAAGAAGCCATCGCAGCCGGCATCGCCATGATCACCGAGGACCGCAAGAGCCAGGGACTGCTGCTGTCGCAATCGATCGGACTCAACACCACGCTGGCCAAGCTATCTTCTGTCAGCAAGCTCGGAGTGCTGGATCAGCAGGCAGAAGCCGAGGTTGCCGACGATTACATCAAGCGCTTGCGGATCCGCTCGCGCAACGGCCTGCAGGCAGCGGGAGAACTTTCCGGCGGCAATCAGCAGAAGGTGGTTATCGCGCGCTGGCTATATCGAGATTGCCCGATCATGCTGTTCGACGAGCCGACCCGCGGCATCGATATCGGCGCCAAGTTCGATATCTACAAACTATTGGCCGAACTGTCGCGGCAAGGCAAGGGACTGCTGATCGTTTCCAGCGACCTGCGCGAACTGATGCTGATTTGCGACCGCATCGCAGTGATGAGCGCCGGCAAGCTGGTCGACACCTTCGAGCGCGGCGAATGGAGTCAGGAAAAGATCCTGGCGGCAGCGTTCAGCGGCTACGTGAATGGCAGCGGCAGTGATCCTGCAAACTCGACAACTGCGCAAGCCGCCTAAAGTGCACCTGAAGCACTGCAATCAACATAATCGAAAATCATGACAACTCTCTCTTTTACCCGAAGCATGTCTGGCCTGAAGAATTACCTGGGCCTGGTCGGTGCGCTGCTTGCCATGTGCGTGCTGTTCTCTTTCTTAAGCGAAAATTTCCTGACCGCCGCCACGTTTACTACTTTGTCTAACGACATTCCGACATTGGTGGTGATGGCAGTCGGAATGACGTTTGTGCTGATCATCGGCGGCATCGACCTCTCGGTCGGCTCGGTGATGGCGCTGGCGGCCTCGGTGCTGTCGATGGCGATGGTGCGCTGGGGCTGGCCCTTGTTTGCGGCCGCGGTGCTGGGTGTGTTCGTGGCTAGCCTGTGCGGCATGGTGACCGGTTTGATTTCGGTCGGCTGGCGGATTCCTTCGTTCATCGTCTCGTTGGGCGTGCTGGAAATGGCGCGCGGCCTGGCTTATCAGGTCACCAATTCGCGCACTGAATATATCGGCAGCGCGGTGGACGGTATCAGCTCGCCGATCTTGTTCGGTATGTCGCCGGCTTTCCTGTCTGCCATCCTGATCGTCATCGTCGGCCATCTGGTATTGACCAAGACGGTGCTGGGGCGCCACTGGATCGGCATCGGCACCAATGAAGAAGCGGTGCGTTTGTCCGGCATCAATCCACGGCCTAGCAAGGTGCTGGTGTTCGCACTGATGGGTTTGCTGGCTGGTGTCGGCGCGCTGTTCCAGGTATCACGGCTGGAAGCGGCCGATCCGAATGGCGGCGTCGGCTTGGAATTGCAAGTGATTGCGGCGGTGGTGATCGGCGGCACCAGCCTGATGGGTGGGCGCGGTTCGGTGATCAGCACTTTCATTGGCGTGTTGATTATCTCGGTGCTGGAAGCGGGCCTGGCGCAAGTCGGCGTCAGCGAGCCGATGAAACGCATCATCACCGGACTGGTGATCGTTGCGGCAGTGGTACTGGATACTTATCGCCGCCGCGGTGAGCGTTCTACCCACTAATCCATACATAAGCGAGTAGGGTGGGCACTGGTGCCCACGCGGAATTCCCACTCCGTTTAATACGGCAACGCGTGGGCAAAAGGACCTGCCCACCCTACGACTGATATACGCATTTGAATATTGAGTAACTAATATGGCAACCATCAAGGATGTGGCGCGCACGGCCGGGGTTTCATACACCACGGTTTCGCACGTCCTGAACCACACCCGCCCGGTCAGCGACGATGCCCGGGCGCGGGTGCTGGCGGCGGTGGAATCGCTGGCCTATGTGCCTAGCGCGCTGGCGCGGTCCCTGAAAAGCAAGACTACCGGCAGTATCGGCCTGATTATCCCGAACAACACCAATCCGTATTTTTCGGAAGTGGCGCGCGGTATCGAAGACAGTTGTTATGCCGCAGGCTACAGCGTCATCCTGTGCAACTCGGACGACGACCCGGCCAAGCAGCGCGACTATCTGAATGTGCTGCTGACCAAGCGTTGCGACGGCCTGATCGTGGCTACGCTGGCGCAGACCGATGGCGAACTGTTGCGCAAGATGAAGGTGCCGACCGTGCTGCTGGACCGTGCGCCGAAAGACATGGCGATCGATCTGGTGGCGGTCGACAATGCCGCCGGCGGCGCGCTGGCAGCCGCCCATTTGCTGGGTCTGGGGCGGCGTCGCATCGCTTGTATCGGTGGCCCGCAAGACATCGCGATTTCGCGCGAACGGATTGGCGGCTTACGCCAGACTTTGCTGGATGCAGGTGTCGAATTACCGGAAGCCTTGCTGGCCTATGCCGATTTCACCAGCGCCGGCGGTTATCTGGCGGCACGCAACCTGCTGGCTTTGCCGCAAGCACCGGATGCGATTTTCTGCTGTAACGATCTGATGGCGATCGGTGCTTTGCGTGCTGCCGCGGAGCGCGGTATCGCGGTGCCTGAAGCGCTGGCGGTGGTGGGCTTCGATGATATCGACCTTGCGCAGTTTGTCCATCCGACCTTGACCAGCGTGGCGCAGAATACCCGCAGGCTGGGACAAATTACCGCCGAATGTCTGTTGCAGCGGATTGCAACGCCAGACCGTCCCTTGCAACGGATTTCAATCGCGCCAGAACTGCACATCCGCGACTCGACTGTAAAGTCGTGACGGCTTGAACTTTAGTAATCCCTGTTTGGGTAACCCTTATTTTTAAGAACACACATGATCGTCATCATCGGCAGTATCAACATGGACCTGGTGCTACGCGTACCGCGCATGCCGCATCCCGGTGAAACCTTGTCCGGTGGCCGCTTCCAGACCATCTCGGGCGGCAAAGGCGCGAATCAGGCAGTCGCTTGCGCGCGCCTCAGCGCCGACAACATGAAGGTAGCAATGATCGCCTGTCTCGGCGACGATGCCTTCGGCCTAGAACTGCGCGCGGCATTGCGCAACGACGGCATCGACGACAGCCATGTCAGCACGATAGCAGGCGAAGCTTCAGGCGTGGCCTCGATCCTGGTTGATGCCGGCGGCCAGAACAGTATCGTACTGGCCGCCGGCGCCAACGACGCGCTGAGCCCGGCCCATATCGACGCTGCACGCAGCTTGATCGAACAGGCGCGCATCGTCGTGTTGCAGCTGGAAACGCCGCTGGCCACGGTCCGCCATGCGATCAAGCTGGCGCATGAACTAGGCAAGATCGTGGTGTTGAATCCGGCGCCCGCGCAAGCCTTGCCAGCCGATTTGCTGGCGCAGGTGGAGTACCTGATTCCGAATGAAATCGAGGCCGCGATGCTGGCCGGCCTGAGCGCTGCCAGTCTTGATAGCGACACCGCAATCGAAGCAGCGGTCGCCAAATTGCGCGCCGCCGGCAGCGCCAATGTGCTGGTCACGCTGGGTGAGAAGGGCGTCTATGCCGCACTGTCGTCCGGCTCCGTCCATTTTGCCGCACAGCCGACCAAGGCGGTCGATACCACCGCCGCCGGCGATACCTTCATTGGCGGTTTTGTCGCCGCGCTGGCCGAAGGGCGCAGCGAAATCGACGCCATCGCTTTCGGCCAACGCGCGGCCGCCTTGAGCGTGGCGCGAGTCGGTGCGCAAACCTCGATTCCTTATCGTCACGAACTGGACGCTTGAGATGAAAAAAAGCCCGTTATTGAATATCGCGTTGTCGCAACTGATCGCATCGCTGGGCCACGGTGAAAGTATCGTGATTGGCGATGCCGGTTTGCCGGTGCCGCCCGGTGTGCCGCTGATCGATCTGGCGTTGACGCGCGGGGTGCCCGGCTTCATGGTGACCTTGCAAACGGTGTTGACTGAAATGCAGGTCGAGCATCATGTGCTGGCCGACGAGTTGCCGCTACACAGCCCGCAGCTGGCGCGACAGATCGAAGCTCTTGGCCTGGCCGACAAACGTACTTTGTCGCACGCCGATTTCAAGCGTATGACCCAGAGCGCCAAAGCCGTTATCCGCACCGGCGAGTTCACGCCTTATGCAAACATCATCCTGGTCGCCGGCGTAGTGTTTTGATAACAATTTGCTCAAATACCTGACAAGAACGTCCCTGCAGGTACAATAAAGCCATGAATATCTCAATGCCCGAACTGGAACAAGCCATTAATTACTGGCGTCTGCAACGGCCTGCGGTAGGGGAAGAGTGCGCATTGTCACCCGAGGTCAATGCGCTCGCCGACGTGTATGCCTTGATGATCATCAATCACAGCAGCAGCGTCGCGCTGGCCTCCATGGGCAGCGTTGCGCAGCAATTGATCGGCGCATGGCGGCAAACCAAGCTGGATGTCAGCACCGGCAACCAGTCAATGGGCTAGATGCCGTGCCTGGCGCTTGGGGGCAACCAGTCCCTCAGGTTTGACAACGGGCTGCGGCAAATCCGTTTGTTTCGCCGCTTTACCCGCGTAGTCCGTACTGAGCACCGCGTTGACCGCACTCTCGCTCATTCCCTGCAAGCGTAACCACTGGCCGACCAGCCCCGCCAGCCGATCCAGCGCGATCCGGTGGGTGGCGTCGGTCTTGCCGTATAGCCAGTCGGAAAACGCCATGAAATTATCGAACGGCGTCTCGCCCAGCAAGATCGGCAGTGTGTGGGCGAAGCGCCCTGAATTGGCGACCAGATCCCAGTAACGCGAGAAACGTTGCAACCGTTGCATGGTCGGGAAATCGATCTTGTTGGTTGCCAGGATGGTATAGGGCGGATGCGGATCGAAGATCAGGCCGTAGGGTTCGGTATGGCGAATGATGGGCGTACCGCGCAAGCGCTTGAGGATGCCGAACTGGATTTCATGCGGCTGCAGTTCCACCAGGCGATCGAAGCCACGGGCGAAGCTGGCGACATCTTCACCCGGCAGGCCGGCGATCAGGTCGACATGCAGATGCGCCTGCGATTGCTGTATCAGCCAGCGAATGTTCTCCGCAGCTTTTTCATTGTTTTGTTTGCGGCTGACCAGCGCCTGTACTTCCGGATTGAAGCTCTGGATGCCGATTTCGAATTGCAGTGCGCCGGGCGGAAATTGCGCGATCGACTCTTTCAATGCATCGGGCAGATGATCCGGTACCAGCTCGAAGTGGGCAAACACCGGATCGCCCGGATCGGCCGCTAATTTGTCGAGAAAGAATTGCAGGATCTTGAGGCTGGTCTTGACGTTCAGGTTGAACGTGCGATCGACGAACTTGAACAGCCGCGCGCCGCGCGCATACAGCGATTCCATCTCAGCCAGGAAATTATCGAGCGCAAAAGGCCATGCAGTCTTGTCCAGCGCCGACAAACAGAATTCGCATTTGAACGGACAGCCGCGCGAAGCTTCCACATACAAGGTGCGATGGGCGATGTCATGGTCGCTGTACAAGCTATATGGCAATACGATATCAGCCATCGGCGGCTGCACGCCGACGTGGACTTTCATCAGCGGTTTCGGGCCATGCAGGATCTGCTGGCATAGCTGCGGCAAGGTAACGTCGCCCCAGCCGGTCACCAGATAATCGGCGAGCTGGACGATTTGTTGTTCTGCAGATTCGTAGGACACTTCCGGTCCGCCGAGGACGATCACCATGTCCGGCGCCACGCGTTTCAGCATCGCCACCACTTTGGTGGTTTCTTCGATATTCCAGATATACACGCCGAAGCCGACGATGGTGGTGCCGGTATCGGCCTTGTGCGCCAGCAGTTTTTCGACGATATCGGTGGTTTTGGCGCCGATGACAAATTCATGCAGTTGCGTGGCGTCACGCAGATCGCCCATGTTCGCTTGCAAATAGCGCAGCCCGAGAGAAGCGTGGGAGTAACGCGCGTTGAGCGTGGACAGCAAGATTGTCATAATTGGCTAGCGGAAAGATTGGCGGCGGAAACTGCAGAATGCGCCATTTTACGCCCCAATCTACGCAGGCCGCCCAACCAGCAATTTCGCTTTGCAGCGAAATTGGAAATCTGATTGGATTGTTCAGCGGATAATTTAGCCGATGAGTGAAGCGATAAGGAAATCAGAAACGGGCGCGCAGCTCCAGGAACAGATCGCGCTGGCTCAATTTGCCATTCAACTGTTCATCGCGGGCGGATGCAACATTCGCGAAGTCATTGAGGCCGGTCTTGATTTTACCCATGTCGGTGTAGCGATAACCGATACCGAGCGTGACCTTCTTGCTTACATGATAATCAGCACCGAAGCCAAGGCCGTAGGCGAAGTTGGTTTGTGATTTCTGGTCGAACGGACGTCCCGGATTACCTTGGAAACCATCGGCCTTGATCATTGCCAGACCAGCGCCAACCGTGCCGTACAAGGACACCTGGTTATTCAATGGGAAATCCTTGTAGCCGTTGACCATCAAACGTTGCGACTTGGTTTCCATGTGCTGGACGTTGGCGCTGAAAGGCGACCAGAAGCTGTTGAATTGCGATTTTTGCGGTGCTGTATATTCCGCTTCGACACGCCACTCGGCTGGCAACGCATAGCCCAGTGCGATAGAGGCGCCACCGCTGCGAACGGTGCCAGGGCCGGAGAGCATTTGCTGTGCACGGACGCTGTACGGTTGCATGTCCGTAAGAGACTGCTGCGCACTGAGAGCCTTGACGGATACGTAGACGTTGTCGAGATTGTTCGCGTGTGCGGTGGAGGCGAAGAGACCTGTTACGGCCAGGGCAAGCAGAATTCGGCGATGCATTATTTTCCTTAAAGATATAATTAATAAAAAGATAATATTAAGTTTTAAATAATACATCAGATGTGGTCTTTTTAACAAGTTCAAGGAATTTCGTGGGCGTTTTTTGAGACGTTTCCTATTCGCGCCTGGTTAGTGCTTTAGTTACCAACAACACCGGGATCAACCCCACCGCAACAATGGTCAGCGCCGGTAGTGCCGCTTCACCAAGCCGCTCGTCGCGCGCCAGGTTGTGGGCGATTACCGCCAGGGTATCGGTGTTGAACGGCCGCAGCAGCAGGGTGGCAGGCAACTCTTTGACTACATCCACGAACACCATCAGGAACGCAGTCGCCATCGAGCGCCACAACAGAGGTGCATGCAAGATGCGGGCGATGCGCCAGCCGCTGCTGCCGAGGGTGCGCGCCGCTTCATCCAGGGTAGCCGGGATGCGTGCGTAGCCGGCCTCGATCGATTGCACTGCAACCGCACTAAAGCGCACCAGATAGGCGTACAAAATGCCGAGCGAGGTGGCCGTCACCAGAATCCCGACCTGGTTTTGCGGCGCAACCGCTTGCAGCCATGCCAACGGCAGCAGGATACCTACCGCAATGACGGAACCGGGCACGGCATAGCCCATCGCCGCCATCCGCGTCACCAGGCGTAGCAGCCAAAGTTTGAACGGCGGTAAATTGCGCGTCCGTTGCACGTAGCTGAGCGCTAGCGCCACCGCGACCGCCAGTATTGCGGCGATGGCGCCGAAACGGAAACTGTTCCAGGCCCAGCCTGCATAGCGCAGCAGATCGACGCCCTGGTTCAGGTAAGGATCGTCGCTCTGATGCAGGAATTCGTTCCACATCAGACGCAGCAGGATCAGTACCGGCAAGATGAAGCCGAGCATGATCGGCAAGCCGCAGATCAGCCATGCCAGCAGGCGCTGGCCGCCGTGCAAGGGGGTGAGCCGGGTTTCCTGCGCATCGCTGCGTTGTCCGCGTACGCTGGAAAAGCGCAGGCGCTGCTGGCCCTTGCGTTCGACCCACAGCAACAGTGCGACGATAGCCAGCAATACCGATGCCAGTTGTGCGGCCGCCATGTGGCTGTCCATGACCAGCCAGGCCTTGTAGATGCCGGTGGTGAATGTACTCAGGCCGAAGTAAGCGCCAACGCCATAGTCGGCCAGCGTTTCCATCAACGCCAGCGCAGCGCCCGCCATCAGCGCCGGTCGTGCCAACGGCAGCGCCACGCGCCGGATGCGCGCAGCTAGCGGCGTGCCGAGCAAGCGCGCGGCTTCCATCAGATGCACTCCGCGTTCGTTCAAGGCGTTGCGCGCCAGCAGGTAGGTGTAGGGATAGAGCGTAAAAATGAACAGGAAGATGGCACCTGGCAGGCTGCGTATTTCCGGCAGGCGTAAACCCGGGATGAGTTCGCGCAAACTGCTTTGCAGCAAGCCGCTGTATTGCAGGAAATCGGTATAGGCATAGGCCGACACGTAGGCAGGCATCGCCATTGGCAGCAACAGCGCCCACTGGAAAAAGCGGCGGCCGCGGAATTCGAACAGGCTGACCGTGACCGCGGTAGCGGCGCCGACAAGCACGACGCCGGTAGTTACCGCCAGCGCCAGCCAGGCGGATGTGCCCAGATAAGCCGGCAACACCGTCTGCATCTGTTGCGATAGCAGATCAAGCGTCGCGGCATCCAGCTGCAGCCAGGCTGCGACGATACCGAGTATGGGGAGAGCGATCAACAGTGCGATTATGGCGATCAGTGGCATGTGTACGAAAGAAGGGAAATGCTGGATTTAAATGAGAGTGCTGTAAACTACGACAATGCGTAGAGAATTTCGACTTGAACGGCAGGCAAGCGTTCATCCCGAACCAGCCGAATTGTAACCAGCTTCATGCACTCTTTCCCCATGTTCCTCACTCTCGATCAAATTAGTGTCAGTTATCCAGGCGCACCGGCGCCGGCGGTGGAGGCCGTGTCGCTGCAGCTTGCGGCGGGCCAGCTCGGGGTGCTGATCGGCCCCTCTGGCAGCGGCAAGACCACCTTGCTGCGTTCGATTGCGGGCCTGGAGCAGCCGCAGAGCGGCGAGATCGCT
This sequence comes from Collimonas sp. OK607, assembly GCF_900111995.1. Taxonomy (GTDB): domain Bacteria; phylum Pseudomonadota; class Gammaproteobacteria; order Burkholderiales; family Burkholderiaceae_D; genus Collimonas. Next base: position 95,453 of record NZ_FOKF01000006.1, on the reverse strand, counting down.
CTGGATCAGGTCGTGCTGGACGGGCCGCAAACCAGGGTCGATGCCGAACAGCGCCGCATCGGCATGGTGTTCCAGGATTTTGCCTTGTTCCCACATCTGAGTATTGCGGCCAACGTTGGCTTCGGTTTGCATAACCTGCCGCGCTCGCAACGCGTGCGGCGGGTCGAAGAAATGCTGGCCCTGGTCGGGCTGGAAGGTGCGCACGAAAAATATCCGCATCAATTGTCGGGCGGCCAGCAACAACGGGTAGCGTTGGCGCGCGCCTTGGCGCCCGAGCCGCGTTTGCTGCTGCTGGACGAGCCTTTTTCCAGCCTGGACATCGAGTTGCGCGAGCGTCTGGCGCAAGACGTGCGGCAGATTCTGAAGCAAGCCGGCATTACGGCACTGATGGTGACTCACGATCAACTGGAAGCCTTCGCCATCGGTGATGTGGTTGGCGTGATGCAGCACGGCCATCTGCAGCAATGGGCGACGCCTTACGATTTGTATCACCGTCCGGCGACACGCTTTGTTGCCGATTTCATCGGCCACGGAGTGTTGCTGCCGGGCCGTCTGATCGACAGCGGCGGCGGGCTGGCGGTATCGACGGTATTGGGCGATCTGCAGGATATCAGCGCGACGGTGCTGCAAGCGCTCCAGGTTCACGGGCGCGATCCGTTTGACGTATTGCTGCGCGCGGATGATATCGTGCATGACGATGCTTCTCCGTTCAAGGCGCGGATCAGGCGCAAGTCTTTCCGCGGTTCTGAATTTTTATACACGCTGCAACTGGCGAGCGGCCAGGAGTTGCTGGCATTGGTGCCATCCCATCACGATCATGCGATCGACGAGTGGATCGGCATCAAACTGGATGTGAGTCACGTGGTGACCTTTCCTTTATCAATTGCATGACTTTTTTGAATAAATAATCATCATGACGCAATATATTGTGGTCGGCCTGGAATTTTGCGTGGTACTGATGGTGGCGCTCGTCATCTATATGATCAAGAAAAAATAGACTATTCGCAGATGTTAAAAAGGCTGGCGCATCGTGCTCCAGCCTTTTTTACCACATCGAATTTCTGTCAGCCGAGATCCATTATTTGTAACCGGCGCGATCCAGCAATTGCTGCACTTTCTGCTGGTTGCGGCCAACCGCAGAAACATCGATCACCTCGGCTTTATAAGGGCCGAGCGCGTCCAGTGCCGGGTTGCCGCTCTTGACACTTTTGACTGCCGGCGATTCATTATTGCCTTCGGCAAAATAGCGCTGGGCATCGTCGCTGGACAGGTACTCCAGGAACTTGACTGCCGCTTCACGATGCGGTGCATGCTTGGCGACGCCGGCGCCGGCGATATTGACGTGGGTGCCGGTGGTTTTCTGGTTAGGCCAGATCACGCTGACTTTCTTCATTACTTCGATATCTTCGGGCTTGCTCGATTTCATCAGCCGTGCAACGTAGTAGGAGTTCGAAATCGCCACGCCGCATTCGCCTGAAGCGACTGCCTTGATCTGATCGGTATCGCCACCGACCGGCGAGCGCGCCTGGTTGGCGACATAGCCTTTCAGCAGCGCTTCGGTCTTGGCTTCGCCGTGATGCTCCAGCAAGGAACCGAACAGCGACACATTGTAAGGATGCGAACCGGAACGGGTGCACAACTTGCCCTTGTTCTTCGGATCGGCCAGCGCTTCGTAGGTTTCAACGTCTTGCGGCTTGATGTTTTGCTTGTTGTAGACGATCACGCGGGCGCGGGTCGAAAAGCCAAACCATTGCGAGCCCTTGCCGTCATCCTTGCCGCGCAGGTTGACCGGGATACGTTCATCAAGGATGGCCGATTTCACCGGCTGGAACAGGCCGTCGTTTTCTGCCCGCCACAGACGCGCCGCATCCACCAGCAAAATCACATCCGCCGGGCTGGCCGCGCCTTCGCTTTTCAGGCGAGCGATGGTGCCGGCGTCGTCACCGTCGACGCGATTGATCTTGATGCGAGTGGTTTTGGTGAAGTTGCCATACAGCGCTTCGTCGGTTTGATAGTGGCGTGCGGAATACAGGTTCAGCACTTGATCCTGCGCGATGGCAGTGGCTGAACTGGCGACCAGAATGGTGCTGGCGATGATAGAGCGCAAAAGCATGGAAACTCCTCTTTTGATGATGGAAATGGTGGTTTGTTGCTGGTAACAAATTGTTACATTTAAAGCTGGCTTACTATAACACAAATGAGAATCGTTACTGTTTGTGGTGATTTGATGATGGTTTGATGACAGCTCGATGACATATGCGCAGCCGTAGTTGTCTCTCGGCGCGATCGGTTAATATGATTGTTCCTCCCAACACAAGATGGGTATCAAATGAGCAATAAAACCACTTCCAAAGCAAACATCCGCACTAAAACCAAAGCCGAATCCGTCACTCCGCGAGTGGCGCTGGTGCTGCAGGGCGGTGGCGCTCTGGGGGCGTATCAAGCGGGGGTTTATCATGCGATGCACGAAAACGGCTTGACCCCGGACTGGGTGGTGGGAACCTCGATCGGCGCCATCAACGCCGCCATCATTGCCGGCAACGAACGCGATCTGCGCTTATCGCGGCTCAAGGAGTTCTGGGAGCTGGTCGGTCATGGCGACCTGATGGATATGAGTAAAGTCAGCGACAGCGTGCGTCATTTCAATACCTGGTGGACCACGAATGACGTCACCGCCCGAGGAGTGCCGGGATTTTTCTCGCCTCGTTCGCCGAACCCTTTCGTACTGGGTTTGCCGGTCGCGCCCGAGCAAGCCAGTTTTTACGACACTACCCCGCTGGCTGAAACGCTGGCTCGCCTGGTCGACTTCAAGCATCTGAACTCTCCCGAGGCCATGCGGCTGACAGTGAGTGCGATGAAAGTGGCGTGCGGCAGCCTGGTCAATTTCGATTCCCGGGATCAGCCGATCGGGGTTGAGCACATCATGGCCAGCGGCGCCTTACCGCCCGGTTTTGCTCCGGTACGGGTAGACGGCGAACTGTACTGGGATGGCGGCTTGTATTCGAATACGCCGCTGGAGGTGGTGCTGGACGATGAATCCAAGACCGACGTCGACGGTAATACGCTATGTGTCATGGTGGATTTGTGGAGTGCCAGCGGCCCCGAACCGGCGACGCTGGACCAGATCACCAATCGTCAAAAAGACGTGACCTTTGCTTCACGTTCAGAGCGCCACATCGAAAATTATTTGCGCATGTATCAACTGCGGCGCGCCGCGAAAGCGTTGTATGACAAACTGCCGCCGGCGTTGCGCAGCAAGTCCGACCTCAAGGAGTTCGCGGGCTTGAACGACAACAGCACGATTCACATTGTGCGCCTGCGGTACGGCGGCCACGACTGGAACATGCCATCCAAGGACATCAATTTTTCGCGCGGCTCGATCGAATGGCGTTGGGAACAAGGCTACGAAGATGCCATGCAGGCTCGCGAGCGGATCCGGGCCAACGGCGAGACCTTTGGCAATTCCGATGCCGGCCTCGTGGTGCATGAACTGGTCATGCCGCCGGTGAGCTGATGCCGATGGCGCTTTTCTCCATACCGGCCTCTGTGCTGCGTCTACTCGTGGTGTTGCCCTTGCTGGCCGGCCTGCAGCAGGCGCATGCACAATCCGGCGCTTCCGGGCTTGATGTCGAACAGTGCGCGCTCCTGAAGCAGCGCGTGCTGCAGCCTGGGGCGCCGGTCGATTGCCCGCAACTGCAAATAGTGCGTTTCTCGTATGTCGACTTTGACCAGGTACGGCACGATAACGGCGAGATCATGGTCATGGCCGCGGTTGCTCCACAGGTGAAGGCGTTGTTCGACGAACTTCTCAAGCGCCGTTTCCCGCTTGCGCAGGCCCGCTTGATGGAGCATTATCAAGGCAACGACGACGCATCGATGGCGGAAAATAATACCTCGGCCTTTAACGACCGGCCGATTACCGGCGGTGGCGCAGTGTCCCTGCATGCCTACGGTTTAGCGATCGATATTAATCCCTTGCAAAATCCGTTTGTGCTGCGCGATGCACAAGGTCGGCTGGCTTACAGTCCGCCGGCGGGCCAGGCATACGGCAAGCGGGTTGCTGGCCGGCCTGGAAGTAGTGAACAAATTGTGGAACTAATTGCGCAACATGGCTTTCTGATTTGGGGAGGCGACTGGAAAAAGCCTGTCGATTACCAGCATTTCCAGGTCAGCCGCAAACTGGCGGAGCGGATGGCGAAAATGCCGGTGCCGCAGGCGCGCCAGTTGTTTGAAAGTGCGATTGTCGCCTACCGCGCATGTCGTAGCGGTCATGGCAACCAGCCGAAAGACCGGAAGGTTTGCGCCGCAGCAGATAGTTAGGGCATTGTCAGATTTAGCGGAGGCAGATGTACATTTTGTTTGTGAATGTGCAATATTGCCATATTAATAGCAACAGATGATTTGTTCACACAGGAGAAGGCCATGTTTTCGTTTCATGAAAAGTTTGCCGAAGCAACCAAAGCACATTTTGAAGCCCAGCTGGCATTGCTCAATACCCTGACCGCAAAAACCTTCGAGGGCGTTGAAAAAGTCATCGAACTCAATCTCAATGCAGCGAAGGCTTCAATGGGAGAATCCGGTGAGGCGACCAAGCAATTGCTGAGCGCCAAAGATCCACAGGAATTCCTTAACATCTCGGCCGCGCAAGCCAAGCCACAGGCCGAAAAGGCAGCTACCTACGGCCGTCACCTGGCCGGTATCGCCTCCGGCACCCAGGCTGAATACACCCGTGCGGCAGAAGCGCAAGTTGCAGAAACCAGCCGCCGGATCAATGCCTTGATAGATGAGGTCAGCAAGACCGCGCCAGCCGGTTCGGAAAATGCGATCTCGATCTTGAAATCGGTGATCAGCAACGCCAACGCAGGTTATGAGCAGCTGACCAAGAATGCCAAGCAGGCTGTTGCGACTTTGGAAGCCAACCTGAACAACGCCAGTGAGCAAGTGGCCAAGGCTACCGCGCCCAAGAGTAAGAAGTAGGATAAAGAAACAAGGCAGAGAAGCAAGGCAAACGCCGATTCTTGATCCAAGCTAAAGGCCGCAGATGCGGCCTTTTTTCATATCGGCAAAGCATGGTCCCAGGCTGGCGCTTCGCCGAACTGCTGCGCCAGGAAATCGACAAAAGTCCGGACCTTTGCCGACAAGTGCTGACGACTCGGATACACCGCGTGAATCGCCAGCGCATCGCCACGATAGTCCGTCAGGATCGGCACCAGGCGGCCGTCGCGGATCGCATCGCCGATGATGAAAGTCGGCTCTCGTATCACGCCCATGCCGGCAACTGCCGCTGCCAGCAGCAAGTCGCCGTTATTGCAATGCAAGCCGCCGCTGATGCGTACCGTGTGGATCTTGCCGTTGCGTTGCAAGCGCCATTCGTTGCCTGCTTGTAAGTAAGCATAGGTCAGGCAAGTATGCCGGGCCAGGTCGTCGGGATGCTGTGGCGTGCCGTGCTGCGCAAGATAGGCCGGCGCGGCACAGGTTAGCACATGCGCGGGCGCCAGTTTGCGCATCACCAGGCTGGAATTTTGCAATCTGCCAATGCGTATCGCCAGATCGAAACCTTCCTCTACCAGATCGACAATCCGGTCCGATAAAGTCACATCCAGTTCGACATTGGGATAGCGTTGCGCATACAGCGGTAACAGCGCGCCCAGATGATTGACGGAAAAGGATACCGGCGCATTGATGCGCAACACTCCGCTCGGATTGGCGGCATGCATGCCGGCTGCAAGTGTGGCTTGTTCGAGATCGGCCAATACCTGTTTGCAGCGCTCCAGGTAGGCGCTGCCGGTATCGGTCAGGCTGATGCGGCGCGTGCTGCGGTTCAACAGGCGCGCACCAAGATATTCCTCAAGGTCGGCGATATGCCGCGTCACCGATGGATTCGACAGGTTCAGGATGCGTGCCGCACCAGACAGGCTGCCGGTTTCCGTCACTTTGACAAACACTTTCATGGCTTCGAACAGATTCATCGCAAGGCCTTATTATTCTGGAATTCGGAAATAGTATTTCAATAAAACCCTATTTTTCTTTCCATTGCAAGAATATATAGTCAGGCAGGATCTATAAAATTCTCTGACTTTTAACCATTTCTTGCGAAAGCTCTATCATGAACACCAACAATTCAGGCAACTACGCTGCCACCTTGCTTAGACTCACTTTAGGTATCGCGCTGTTGGCGCATGCGTACCTCAAGGTTTTCGTTTTCACTTTGCCGGGTGCTGCCGGTTTCTTTGCCAGCCAGGGTTTTCCGGCCTGGTCGGTTTACCCTGTGGTGGCAGTTGAAGTGCTGACCGGGATTGCCATGGTGCTTGGCCTGCAGGCGCGGATTGCCGCCGTGATTTCGTTGCCGGTACTATTAGGTGCATTATCGGTACATGCTGGCAACGGCTGGGTTTTCACCAGCCCTAACGGCGGTTGGGAATACCCTGCATTCATGGTGGTCACCGCAATTTCAGTTGCCTTGCTGGGCAACGGCGCGTTTGCGCTAGGCTCGGCCAAGGTCGAGAAGTGATCTGACAAGCAACCTGACAACAAGCTGATTGAAAGAGATCAAGATGAGCACTAATGCCACCCGCATGCCGGCGATTTTTTTCGGCCACGGCAGCCCGATGAATGCACTTGAAGACAATCGCTACACCGACGCATGGGCTCAACTGGGCGCCAGCGTGGCGCGGCTGCAGCCGAAGGCGATCCTGTCGGTGTCCGCGCATTGGTACACGCGCGGCACTGGCGTCACCGCGATGACGCAGCCGAAGACCATCCACGATTTCGGCGGCTTTCCGCAAGCGTTGTTCGATGTTCGTTATCCGGCGCCGGGCGATCCGCAACTGGCGGCGCAAGTGCGCGATCTGCTGGCGCCGGTAGCGGTCGCCATGGATCAATCCTGGGGACTTGATCACGGTACCTGGTCGGTGCTGGTCAAAGCCTTTCCCAAGGCCGATGTCCCGGTGATACAACTAAGTATCGATGCGACCCAGCCGGCGCAGTTCCATTTTGACCTGGGGCGCAAACTTGCGGTATTGCGCGAACAGGGGGTGCTCATCATCGGCAGTGGCGATGTGGTGCATAACCTGCGCTTGATGAGCCGCGGCCAGGACGTGCCGGTGCCTGGCTGGGCGCAACGCTTCAACGATCATATCCGCGAGAGCCTGGTGAGCGGCGATATACAATCGGTCATCGACTATGCCGACCAGGGGCAGGATGCGCAATTGTCAGTGCCGACGCCAGAGCATTATCTGCCTTTGCTGTACGTCGCCGGCGCCAAGCAGGATGACGAAACGATTTCGATTGCAGTGGATGGCATCGATATCGGCTCTATCAGCATGCTGACCGCCGTGGTCGGCGCAGTCTGACGCTAGCTGAGCTCAGGCGCAAGCAGGATTATTCCTTGCCCTTCACCGGCTTGGGGTAATCCTTCATCACATCGATCGGCTGCGCATATGCGGAGTCCCAGGTTTGCTGGTGTAACTCGGCGATCCGTTGCGCCATCTTCTCATTGCGCAGCACGATTTCCAGATTGCGCGAATTATCCAGATAGCCGCCGCTCCAGTTACTGGTGCCGATCCATGCCAGCTGGCCGTCGATAGCCATGGTCTTGCTGTGGATTACGCGGGCGAAAGGAATGAAGCCGGTGCTGGCCTGCGGCAACGTGACGATCCTGATTTCCATGCCAGGCAGCAGCGCCAGGCTTTTCAAATAAGCGATCGCCGGTTTTTCGGTATTCCAGTTCGATACCATCAGCTTGACCTTGACGCCGCGCGCCAATGCCGCGCGGATCGCATTATCAATCACCGCATAATAAGGGCGTGTGCGATTCAGACCGTAGCTCAAGGGCGCGTAGTCAAGCAACTGGATCCGGACTTCGGATTTGGCCGCCGCCAACAGCTTCGGTAATTCAGTCTCCGAATCGCCGACGCCGGGCGGGTTAAAAGCGTTCGGGCTAGCCACCAGGAATGTCGCTTGCCGGTCATTGGCGGCAACCACGCTCTGATTGAGTTTTGGCACTTCCTTGCCCTGTGCAATCAGCTCCTGCGCATGCCAGTCGTGTTCGAAAATATTCTGCAGCTGGCTGACAACCACGGCGTCAGTGATGCGCAGGCCAGTCTCATGGATGTGGGCAAACGAGCGCCAGTCGAAATTCTGGCTGCCAACGTAGGCGGTGCTGCCATCGACCACCATATATTTTGCGTGGATGATGCCGTTGCCCGTCAACCTGGAATAATCGAGATAACGGAATTCCAGATTGGGAATCTGCCTGAGCCGTTCGATGGTTGGCATGTCGGAGGCGAATTTTCCTTTTTCCTCCATCAGAAAACGGATCTTGACGCCGCGCGAGCCGGCGGCGGCGAGTCGCGCTATCACCTGCTCGAACGCCGCGCCAGGCTGGCTCGCCACATAAAACTGGCCCAGCACGATCTGCTGTCTGGCGGCGTCGAACATCTCGCTCCAGACTTGCAGCGGTTCCCGCAAATCGGGTGTTGCCAAGGTTGTTTCCACCGGAGCGGTGTGCACCAGTTCATAACCGGGGATGCTGAATTCGGCATGGACGCTGCCGGTGCAGCCGAGCAGCATTGCTATCAGAGCGATCAATTTGCGCATGGTGCTTCCGAAAAATTTTCAGTTGAGGTCAATGCACGCGGACGATGCGTCCGGCTGCTTGTGTACTGCCGGCCGGGTGGCCGTCACGTTCGCTGGCGATCAGGTAGTGGCTTAACGCATCCAGGTCGTTAATGCCGGTATCGACGCGGTCGGCGCCTTGCGTCAACAGGCTGAAGCCGTCGCCGCCCTGAGAGATAAAGCTGTTGACGCTAAGCCTGTACTGTCCATGTGGATTCACAGCGACGCCGTTCAGCTTGACGCTGCCGGGCAGCACCCGCTGTCCCAGCGGCCGCCTGGCATCCCAGCGATAACTCAGGCCGCGCGAAACTTGCAGCATGATACGGCCGCCGGGGCGGTCCTGATCCAGCCAGCTTTGCTGCTCCAGCAAGGCAAGCAACTGGCTGCCGGTGAGCGTCAACAGGATCAGCGTATTGCTGTAGGGTGTGGTGGCGGCGACCTGAGCATAGTTGGCGCCGCCCGCACCGCTGTCCAGACTCTCGCGAATGCTCTTGTGATTGGTCATGGCAATTTGGGCGCCGAGCTTGCGCGTCGCCGCCAGTTGCGAATCGGCGACGACGTCGCCCAGAGGCGATTCGCCGGCGTCGTTGATCTTGTTATCGATGCGAGCAACTGCGATGCGGGCAATCGGTTGTGCCAGCACTTCGTCGCTACGCGCCTTTAACGCTTGCAGGAACGTCGACAAGGAAGGATCGGGCGCGAAGCGCTGGTTGTCCATCAATACGTTCCGGGCCTGGATCGCCGTAATTTTTTGCGGCAGATCGGCGATGCGCGGATCGATGGTGAGCTTGATCCGCGTCAGCATGTGACCGAACGATTCACCCTGCGTCACAGTGCGGCCGTCGACCTGGCAGGTATAGCCGTTATGGGTATGCGCGCTGATGACCAGCCTGATCGCAGGGGCGAGACGCTTGACGATATCGACGATAGGGCCGCGCAACTGAGTGCATGCCGCCATGTCGAAAGGTTCGGGGGTTTCGCCACCTTGATGGATCAAAACCACGATGGCGCTGACGCCTTGCGCCTTGATCTCAGGGACCCAGCGGTTGATGGCGTCGGCCTCGTCGATGAAGCTGACATTGCTTATGCCGTCGGCAGATACCATTTTTTCCGTGCCGCGCACCACCGCGCCGATGAAAGCAATCTTGATACCGCGCACCTGTTCAATACGATAGGGCGCCAGCAATGGCCGGCCACTGCTCTTGTTGATGACGTTGGCAGCCAGGTAGGGAAATTTAGCGCCAGCGAAATGATCTTCAAATTGACACGCCTTGTCGGGGCGGTTTGAATTGCAGCCGCCATGCTGATAACGCAGCAGTTCGGTACTACCTTGGTCGAATTCATGATTGCCGACCGAGCTGACACGCATGCCTAGCTGGTTGAGTGCGTCGATGGTCGGTTCATCGGCCCAGATTGATGACAGGGCAGGGCTGGCGCCAATCAAATCGCCGGCACCGACCAGCAGCAGCTGCGGATCCTCGGCGCGCCATGTTTTGAGCGCACCGCCTATGGTATCTATACCGCCGACCTTGAACTTGTGCGGCGCGGCGTCGGTGATGCTGGCATAACTCCTGGTTTCCGCTTCCAGGTGACCGTGCAAGTCGTTAATCGCAACCAGATTGATTTCAATCGGCGCACCTGGCGTTGCGTTTTCCAAGCTGGTACACGAACTCAGGAATGCAAGCGCCAACCCGCACAGCAGCCCGGTCCCGATTACAGATTTTGCACGTATATGTTTCAAGCCGTCCTCGATTCAATCCTGGTCAGGCGAGATGCAATTTACCGGGTTCCACCGGCGCTTTCACATCATTGCCAACCACACGGCCGACGCAGGCACGCAACATCAATACTTTCAAATGATCGTTGATGCGCTCGATCCGTTCCTGGAACATATTAAAGAAAAACATGCCGACCACCGCGATGCCGATGCCCAGGGCGGTCGCGTACAAAGCGGTGCCTATGCCCTGCGACACCTGGCCCGGATCGGATACGCCGGATACCGCCAGTGCTTTGAAAGTATCGATGATACCCAAAATCGTGCCGAGCAGGCCGAGCAGGGGGGCGGCGGTGACGATGGTGTCAAGAATCCACAACCGGTGCTGCACTTCGCCGCGGTTGGCGATGTACACCGATTCACTGAAATCTTCCAGGTCTTTTTCACTGGTCAGCTGATGTTTTTCCGCGAGGATGTCGGACACCAGCGTCAGCGGCAAGCTGGAGCGGGCTGTCAGCGCCGTCGGCAGCTCTTGCACATGCTGCACAGCGTGCGTCATGGCTTTTTCCAGGCCGATTGCCTGGCGCAAAGTGTAGTTGAAAAACAGTCCGCGTTCGACAATCACGAATATCGCCAGGGCGGCACAGGCGTACATCAGATAGAAAGCGAGTTCGTGGAATAATTGCATGTTCATGGTGACCTCTCTGCGCACGAATGCGCGTTTGTTGCAGCGGCGGATCCTGGTACTAGATCCGCCGCCATGGATTGCAGTCTGAGAATTACTACTGCCGGATTAGAAATCCGCGATCAGAGTGACGCTAAAAGTACGCGGCGCACTGACGTAGAAAGTCGGCGGAACTGCCGGCGCGCTGCTGTTAATCGCGACCGCATTACTGGTGAACTGGCTACCGCTGCCGGCATTCAGATTCAGGTATTGCTTGTCAAAGATGTTGTTGACGTTGAAGCGCACTGTTGGTTTCTTCAGCCAGGTAGTGGACGGGAAGGTATAACCGGCGCCGGCATTGAACACCGTGTAGCCGCCCAGGCTGTCGTCGTTGACCAAAGTGGTGTAACGCTTGCCGGTGTATTTGCCTTGGCCGAATACATACCAGTTATCTTGTGCGTACTGCAGGCTCAAGCCGCTCAACCAGTTCGGCGTATCCGGAAACTCTTTGCCACCGGTTGGCAGATTGAAGTTGGCTGCCCAAGGCATGTCCTTATCCATCTTGCTCTTGATATAGGACAGCGAACCGTACAGGCTCAGGTTCTTGGTGAGCGAGTAGCCGGATTCCAGTTCCAGGCCCTTGGAGGTCGAGTCGCCGACGTTGTAGTCGGTGCGGTTGCCGGTATCGGGGTTGAACGAACTGGCTATGCGATTTTTGTAATCGACATAGTAGAGCGATCCGGAAAACGTCCATTTGTCAGCCGCGTAGCGGTAGCCGAGATCGTAGTTCCAGGAAGTTTCTTTATCCACCGGCACATTGCGCACAGTGCCGCCGGTATATACGCCGTTGACAAAATTGCCGCCCGAGATCAGATTGAAAAATGAAAAATTGCCCGGCGCCTTGAAGTTCTTCGCAGCATTGAAGAATACCGATTGCGCCTGATCGAGCTGATAACGAATGCCGAGGCTAGGCAGCAGGTCGGAATACGATTTCTGCACAGTATAAAAGCCGGGCGAGCTCTGGCTTGGGTTGTTGGTGACGTCACGGTCTATGCTCGAATAACGCGCGCCGAGCTGCAGGTTCAGCTTGTCTTGCATCAGGCTGATGTTGTCTTGCACGAAAGCTGATTTGCCGGTACTGATGGTAAGTGTGTCGCGGTATTGAACGTAAGAACCGTCTTGGTTCTTGAGCCAGGCATCGGGATTGTTTAGCCAGACATCGGCAGCGTTGCCGTTGTTATCGATCGGCGAATAAGGACCGGTTTGCTGATGACGTGCACGTTCGTACCAATAGCCGACCATCAGTTTGTGGTTGTCGATCTGCTGGTTGTACTTGATCGTGACGCCAGGACGGTAGGTGCGCGTGCGGCTGCCTTCATAGGCAAACACGGTATCCTTGGTGTCGCCGTCGTGATTGACGTCGCGAGCGCCGCCGCCCAGCAGCGTGCCGGAGTTACCTTCGCTGACGGTCTGCAACTGATTGCCGCCAGTGCCGAATCCGTACCACATGTATGGATTGACATCCACGCTGGATTGCGGCGCCAGCTGGAAGTGTGCGTTCATGGTGGCAAGCCAGTTCTTGAACGGGTTCAGGTTGTAGCCGTAGTACAGGTCTTTGTTGCCGGTATTGATACCGGCGTTTGGGCCGTAGGTCGAGTCGTTTTGTGCGCCAGGGCCGCCCGGTTGATGTACCGGCGCCACAGTGCCGTAGTCCAGGTTAGGCCCGTATTGAGCGATCTGGGCTTTGGTCAGCGAACGGTAATTATTGTTCAGAGTCGAGTTGTACATGAAGCCGGTATCGACAAAACTGCCGCCGCCCAGATCCAGCTTGCTGTTGAAATCGACGTGTTCCTTGTCGGCGCGGCCGGTGCCCTTGAATTTGTCTGCCTGAGCTTTGGAATAAGAGATGAAGAACTTGAAGCGATCGTTGAACAGCTTGCCGGAATCGAGACGCACGTAACCTTTCCACAGGTTGTCCGAACCGAAAGTATATTGCGTGCGGAAACGCCGCTGGTCTTCCGGCGTACACATGGTCATGCCGATATTGCCGCCGGTGGCGCCAACGTGCGGTGCTTCGGTATCTGTGGAACCTTGCGTGACGAAGATGTCGCACAGGTTTTCCACATCGGTGTATTCCTGCGGATAGACGGCGAAGCTGCCGGAATCATTGACTGGCGCGCCATTGACGGTGAAGCCGAGCTGGTCGCTGTTAAAGCCGCGCACCCGGACGTTGCCGCCGAACAGGCCGGTGCCGTCGTTATCATAGCTGTTTACGCCTGGCAGCAGGTTGATCATCTGGAACGGATTGCTGGTGGTGCTTTGCTTGTCCATGTAGTCGCGATTGACCGAGCTGCGCGCTTTTGCCGACTCTTCCTGCTGGATCAAACCGGTGCTCTGGCCGCCGCCGGCATCGCCTTGCACTGTAACTTTTCCGACTTCAGATGTATCCGCAGCGTAAACCAGCGGACTGGCGGCGATAAATAACCCGGAGATCAGCAGTGACAGCCGGGTGACTTTGAATTGCATAGCATTACTCCCTGTACGATTTTTATGAGATGTGAAAATTAAGTATTAATGCTGCTAAGTATTCAAACCGCTGCTCGCTGTTGCGCTACCCCGCTCCGGGGATGAACTCCAGCTCGGCGCTGAATCGATGTGTCGCTTCCCCGGTCCAGCTAGATTCGGGAAAGGCGGAAAAAGTAGCGCGATTGATGGTCTTGCGGGCAACTTCGTCGAGCAGCATCGAGTTTGATGATTCATCGATCCCTTGCTCCACCAAGGTGCCGTCGCGATTCAGCACGAACCAGACCTTGACCTTGCCTTGCGGACGCTGCTGGCTGGCCTCGCGGCCGGTCGGATAGCGCTTGATGCTGTTCAGATGTGCCCGCACTTTGGAGACATACCCGGCCTCGACACTGGCGCTGTTCGGTTTGGCCGCGACCGGCGCCGCGATGGCTTTTGGTGGCGTTGGCGGGGCCGCTGCCTCTGCGCCAGGTGCGTTGCTGACCGGTGTGGCGCTCACTGCCTGCGGTGGCGTCGGTTGCCGGACCGGCTGCATCAGTGGTACCGGCAGTGGTTTGACCACTTGCGACGTCGGCGGTGCCGGCGGCGGCGTGGGTATGGTTATGGGCGGCGCCGGAGGTTCCGGTTCCATCAACGCAATCTGCACCAGCGAATCCTCGGTATGCGCTTCAATCTTCGTCGCTTTCTGGATGCCGGCAAAGATCAGGATGGCGAGTATGAGTATCGATGGCAGCGTTGCCAGCGCATCTCGAAATCGATAGAAGAACGGCATGGTCGTCATCGCTTGCATCACGGCTTGCGGGTAGCAATGGAGATCGATTCGAAGCCGTTCTGTTTCAGCGTGTCCATCACTTCCACCAGCCGCTGCACTTCGACTCCACGATCGCTGTTGACGATGACGTTGAGTTTTTCACCGTTCTTCTTTGCCAGATTCAAGCGCGTCGGCAGCTCGCCGATTTTGGTGTCGACGCCGTCGACTTGCAATGCGTCGTTGAGACCGAGTGTGACGACCGCCTTGTTTTGCGGTTTCAGATCCTGTGAACTGCTGGCCGTCGGCAAATGCGTTTTCATGCCGAGCGCAGGAATGACGTTGAGGCTGATCAGCACAAAAAACACCAGTAGAAACATCATGACGTCGATCATAGGAATGATTTCGACGCGAGCTTTCCGCTTTTTTGGTTCGTCCCAACTACGCATTGCACTACCCCGATGAAAGATGCGCGGTGATAGCGTGAATTCGCTAACCGCTATAATTTCTATAACTGTCGGCAGAATAGCGATGAATTATTTCGGCAGTATTACAATCGGCGGCGATGTGGTGATGACGCTACGAAAAGTTAAGCAGAAGATCGGCGAGAGAATTTTGGAGAAAGGGCGCTGTGCGCGTCGCGTGTTACGTGTGCCGGGCTTGCTTAAAGGCGCGGCAACGGAACGAAAGACAGCAGGAGCTTGATTGCATAGACCACGATCAGAGAGCCGGTCAGGTCGCCGATCGACATCACGACCAGGCCCGACCAGAAATGATAGGAGACGCCGCGCAATACAAACCACACCAGCTGCAACAGCGGATTGGCGAGCCCGTATAACAGGATGCAGGCCAGCAGGCGCATCGTGGTCAGATTGCTCAGCGACCGTTGCAGACGCATCTCTTGCAATGTGAATCTGTAGGCAAGATAAGGCGCCAGCGCTGAGATGATGCTGTAACCGATGGTGGTGACCGGATCACCGGGAAAGAGGGCGTAGAGGCTGGAAGTCAGCACTGAGCCGATCAGGATGCCGAGCACGCCCGCCTCGGCAAATAGCAAAGTACAGATAAGCCGTATCCCCGCCGGCAGATAGATCCAGGCAATTCCCTGGGTAAATTCGATGTGCTTGAATAGCCAGTCGTTGGCCATGTACACCAGCATATAGACCATCACTGTAGCGGTGACGGTCAGCAGGTTAAGCCGCAGTTTCTCGACAGTGGACGGGATAGTGATCATGACGCGCGTATATTACCGAAGTATCTGCGCGGGCGTTGGAAGATACTTGCGATTGCGGTGAAATGACGGGTATTATCGATATAAAATTAACAGCGATTCAGCAGCGAATTAATAACGATGCAACAGCGTTTGCAGATTATTTCTGATGTTTCTGGCAACAGCTTACAATAGAGTTATGGAAAAAAATAATCGACCTGCAGATATCTATGTGCGCTTTTTGCAACTGGCGAATGCGCTGCGCGGCCTGCCGTCGCTGCCATCGCTAGACCCATTGGAAGATCGTATTTTGGCATTTGTTGCGCGCGCGGGACAAGCCAAGGAGCGCTTGTCGGTACGCGACATGATGGCGCAAAGCGAACTCGGTTCGCCTGCCATGCTGCACGCACGCCTGAAGTCGATGCGGGAAAAAGGCTGGATCGTATTGACGGATACCGACGATACGCGCCGCAAGCAGGTGGAGTTGAGCCAGGCGGCGTGGCTGCATTTCGATAAGTTGTCGAAGTGCTTGCTGCAGGCGACGCGGGATGCCAGTAAATAGCTATTCCGGCTGTCGATCGATGCATAGGGCTCTGTCATAAAAATACGCGTTCTCGCGTATTTTTTTTGTCCACCTACACCTGGCACGCCCTCGGTTTTGCATCTGTACTGTACGTCGTCAGCACGAGATAGAAATTCAGCCAAAACTTACCGCATGCGTTCAAATTGGCTGTGAAAGTTGGGCCATACTGGGATCTTTCAAGAGGTGGACGATATGCATGAAAGTACTATGAATGATGCTATTATTGGTGCTGTTAACAATGCCTTTAAACGTATTTCTATGGTGCACATGATTCTTGCCGAAACGACAGCGAGCGTTTCCGAGTTAAAAAAAGATCCGATGGGAACCGTTTCTGCCGGCGAAGGATTTCCTGTGGCGATATTAAACCGGAACCAACCGGTTTTTTATTGCGTTCCGGCAAAAGCCTATGAAGTACTGATGAACAAGCTGGAAGACATGGAGTTGAATGCCGTCGCAGACTCCCGGAAAGGTCAAGCTGTGGTCCAGGTCAGGCTGGATGAGCTTTGAGCTAGCCTTCCTGGAGGAAGCATTGAAGGAATGGCGCAAGCTGGATCAGGACATGCGGGAGCAGTTCAAAAAGAAACTGGCAGAACGGTTGCTCAGTCCCCAAGTGCCGTCAGCGCAGCTGTCCGGCTCCGGAAATCGATATAAAATCAAGTTGCGCCACGCGGGCTACCGGCTAGTCTACGAAGTGCGCGACAAAGAGTTGGTCGTACTAGTCATAGCCGTGGGTAAGCGCGAGCGGAACGCCGTGTACAAGACAGCAGAAAAACGTTAAGCCCACAATTCCCCATCGAGCATGTTTACTGTTTGTTCAGCATGCTCAACGCCACCGCTTCCGCTACCCGGATCCCGTCAATCGCCGCCGACATGATACCGCCCGCGTACCCGGCGCCTTCTCCGGCCGGAAACAAACCAGTCGTATTCAAGCTTTGCAGGTTGTCGTCGTGGCGTTTGATGCGCACCGGCGATGAAGTGCGGGTTTCGACGCCGGTCAGCACCGCGTCGTTCATGGCGAAGCCACGAATCTGCTTGTCGAATACCGGCAACGCTTCACGGATGGCGGCAATTGCGTAATCAGGCAGGGCTGTGCTCAGGTCGCCCAGATGGACACCGGGTTTGTAGGAAGGGATCACAGAACCGAGCGTGGTCGATGGCCGGCCGGCGATAAAGTCGCCTACCAGCTGGCCGGGGGCATCATAGGTGCCGCCGCCCAGTTCGAATGCGCGCGATTCCCACTGACGCTGGAAAGCGATCCCGGCCAGCGGATGGCCCGGATAATCGTCCGGCGTGATGCCGACCACGATGCCGCTGTTGGCATTGCGTTCGTTGCGTGAATATTGGCTCATGCCGTTGGTTACCACGCGCCCCGGTTCCGAGGTGGCGGCCACCACGGTACCGCCCGGGCACATGCAGAAGCTGTAGACCGCACGACCATTTGTACTGTGATGGACCAGCTTGTAATCAGCCGCGCCCAGTATCGGATTGCCGGCGCTGGGGCCGAAGCGGCAGCGGTCGATCAAGGATTGCGGGTGTTCAATGCGGAAGCCGAGGGAGAACGGTTTGGCTTCGATATACACGCCACGGTCGTACAGCATCTGGAAGGTATCGCGGGCGCTGTGGCCGATCGCCAAGACCACATGGTCGGTCATGATCGTTTCACCGCTGGCGAGCACGATCGCGCGCACCTGGCCCTGGTCGTTTTCCCATTTGATGTCGATGTCTTCGACTTTTTGCTGGAAGCGGAATTCGCCGCCCAGCGCTTCGATGCTGGCGCGCATTTGCTCCACCATCTTGACCAGCCGGAAAGTGCCGATATGCGGCTTGCTGACGTACATGATCTCGTCCGGCGCATCGGCCTTGACGAATTCGGTCAGTACCTTGCGGCCGTAATGCTTGGGATCCTTGATCTGGGTCCACAGCTTGCCGTCGGAAAACGTTCCGGCACCGCCTTCACCGAACTGGACGTTGGACTCCGGCTGCAGCTCGCGTTTGCGCCACAGTCCCCAGGTATCCTTGGTGCGTTCGCGCACCGCCTTGCCGCGTTCCAGGATGATCGGATTGAATCCCATCTGCGCCAGGATCAAGCCGGCAAACAGGCCGCATGGCCCGGTGCCGATAACCACCGGCCGTGATTTCAGCTGGCCGGGCGCCTGCGCTACAAAATGGTAGTTGGAGTCAGGTGTCGGCACTACGCTGCGATCACCCTTCATCCGCTTGAGGACAGCGCTCTCGTCCTTGAGATCGACATCTACGCTGTAAGTCAGGATCACCGCGGTTTTTTTGCGGGCATCGTAACTGCGGCGGAAAATTGTGTAACCAAGCATTTCTTCAGCGGAAATTCCCAGCCGCGCCAGAATCGCTGCCTGCAGCGCGTCTTCAGGATGGTCGAGGGGAAGCTGTATTTCATTCAATCGCAACATGGGTATTCCGGGAAATCAGGTGGGGACAGTGTGTGGTCGCATTGCGGCTGCACTATCCCGCAATTATTTTTATAAAACGACAATGCCGTGTGGCAGGCCGCCATTTTACCTTAGCGGGAGCGGAATGGCAGTCCGGGCGCCCCTGCAAGCCAGCCAGGCTCTGGCCTGCCCTGTATCTTTTGGAAACACAAAATTACAAGTGCCGGTATTTTTGTAGCCTATATTTTAATCGTCACCAGATGTTCCTAAATGAATGAAGGAGGTATCTAATGAAGATCAAATCGATTTTATGCATCAGTTTGCTGACGCTAGGCGCCGGCATGATGACGCCGCTGACTCAGGTCCAGGCGGCAACCTATGTCGGGGTCCAGATCGGGCGGCCGCCACCGCCACGTTATGAAGTGGTGCCGCCACCACGCTACGGCTACGTCTGGGCGCCAGGATACTGGCGCTGGACCGGCCATCGCCACGTGTGGGTGGGCGGTGCATGGATGAGAGCGCGGCCAGGTTACCGCTATGTACCGCCACGCTGGGAACAAGGCCCGCGCGGCGACTGGCGGATGCGGCCATACCGGTGGGATCGGTAGGGTGGGCACCTGTGCCCACGCGTGACCTCAAATTCACCATAAGTTTTTGCGGCAACGCGTGGGCAAAAAAGCTTGCCCACCCTACTTCCCGTTATCGACCTGGCGGCTCACTTCGACGTTGTTTTTTCAATAAAAATCGCGCCGGATCGAGTGCTGCCGCCAGATCGGCTTCAATCGGCAACGGCTCTCCATTAAGTTGCGACACCAGCAATTCAGCCGCCAGCGGTGCCCATATCAAACCGCGCGAGGCGTAGCCAAGCAGGCTGTATAAGCCAGGAAAACGGGCCAGGTCTTTCAATTTCGCTTCGCGCACGGCACATGCACCGGTTTTATCCGGTAAGGCGCCAACCAAAGGCAGGCGATCGCTGGCGACACAGCGAAAGCCGACACGTCCGGCTAGCGGCAATGCCCCCGCCTGCCAGCCCGGCAAGATGTTGGCCAGGCGCGTCAGATTGTCGTCCTGGCTGTCCTGGCGCAGCGTCTGCTGCATATCCTTGTCATACGAAGCACCGGCGCTGCACAACCCTTCATAAGCCGGCGTCAGGTAGGCTTCGCCGCATATCACCGGTGCGATGGCTGGAACTTGCCCGGCTTTAATGTAGGTGATCTGGCCACGGATGGCCGTCAAGGGCAGATCTTCTGCCTGGGGAAACTGCAGGGCGTCACAGGCATTTGCCAGAATCACCACCGGTGCGCTGGCTATCTCGGTTCCGTGTTGATCGCGTATGAGCCAGCTGTCCTGCTTGCGTTCGAGTAGCGCCGCGTGCCGTCCAAAATGGGTTTGCAGGCGTTGGGTTTGCTGACGACTTATGCAGTCATCCAGCATCGCCTGGCACAGACTGCGCGGCTGTACCCAGCCGGCGGCGGGAAAGTACCAGCCACCGTCGCTGACCGGGCAGCCGGCGAGGTGGCTCGCTGCGGCCTGATCCAGCCACTGCGCATAGTCGGCGGGGTAGCGCCAAAAAGCTGCCAGTTGCTGCTGACCGTTAGCATGTTCGGCATCGCGCGCGATTTGCAGGACACCGCAGGCAGCGCCGGTAAAGGTTGTGCCTATGCCGCCCAGCCGGCGCCAGGCCTGCAGGGCAAACAGATAGGCGCTGCGGCTGAGGCGCGAACCGGGATTGTCGTCGCGCGACAGCACAGGCATGAAAATGCCAGCGATATTGCCGGAGGCTTGCTGTGCCGGCACCGCATGGCTTTCGATCAGGTCGACACTCCAGCCGCGTTGCACCAGGCGTTGGCAAGCGGCGCTACCGGCCAGGCCGGCGCCGATGATGATCGCGCGGCGGTCGCCATGGATAATTGCTGCTGCCGACCGCGCGGTAAAACGTGGCGCAAAACGGGCGCATGAAATGATTGAATGGGTGTCTGATTCAGACCTGTTATCGACGTCATTTTCAAACACGAATCCGGCTTGCTGCAATTGCTTGCGCGCCGCAGCTTCCAATCCGCAGATATCCAGGGTGGCATGCTGAGCAGCTAATTTTCCAAGGGTGCCTAGCGCAGCGACTGGCCAGGCTTTCCAGCTACGCCCGAGCATTTGGAAGGCGTCCACTTTAGCGACTATCTGACGCAAACACGCCGCGCCATCGCCGATCATCAGCGTCAGGACCAGTTGCTCATGTTGCAGGAAAATCCGATGAAACCCCGGCACCGCGGGTGGCCACGCGCTGCACAGTTCGGCGTACATGGCCTGCCATTCCGGAAATCTTTCCGCGGCTTGCTGCAGGTCGTGGAGTGCAGCAAGTTGCGGCAGCAGCGCCAGATAATGCAATTGCCGGGGACGTTGCGGATCGTCACGCCATGCTTGCCAGGCGGCGAAAAAATGTTCGCCGCTGCCGAATTCGCTATCGAGCAGCACGAAGCTGTCCCGCTCACGCCAATGGAGTGCAAGATCGGTATCGGTCGGCACGGTAACTGGATTCGGGATCAAGATGGCGGTTAATAAATGCGGGTTACCGTATAGCCGCGCTGTTGCAATATCGCCAGCACGCTGTCTTTACCCACCAGGTGCAGCATACCGATGCCGACGAAAGCATGCGGCGTCGTGCCAGCCAGTTTCTCGATGCCGCCGGCCAGGCCGGGATTACGCTCAACCAGCAAAGCGCGCTGCACGAATTTGCCGGTGAAAGTATCGTCGCTGGTCATTTCCGCCAGCATGGTGGTCAAGCCCTCGACATCGCCATTGCGCCACAGCGTGATCAATTGCATTGAACGTCGCGCTTTTTCCGGATCTTGTATTTCATCGATGCTGTCTTGCAGGAACTGGATCTGTTCAGTTGAAGTCAGCTTGCCCAGCAAGGACAATTGCTGTTCAGCGGTTTCCAGTTCAACCAGGGGTTTGTCGTGGCTTTTCGCAAAAGCCGCCAATGTACTGTCGACGCCATATTGCGGCAGGTAGCCTTGATAGGTGTATTCGCTGATACCCAGCACGGTCGCCAGCAGCCACGGTTTCATGTTTGCCAATGCGGCTGGGGTCAGGTCATATTTTTCCAGCAGCGGATTGAGCTGCTTTTGCAAAGGCTGCGGCAATTCCTTGGCCAGTGATTTGCCATCGGCGTAGATTCCGTATTTAGTCATCAGGGCGGATAGTCCCTGCGTATTGCCGGGGTCGATTTCCAACGCTACTGACGAAGAGTGTTGCAACGCTTGCAAGACTTTGTCGTCGAAGGGGTAAAAGTCGGCGCGGCCGACATGGATGGTGCCGAATACGTAGGCGCTTTGACCGGCGCGCTGTATCTTGAACAAGGCGCCACCCTGGCGCTCGGGCACAGCTCCGGCTTGCACTGCAGCGGGCTCGACAGAGTTGGCCTGGCCGGTCAGGGCAAGCAAGCTCAGCGGCAACCAGCACAATGTCACTATAATCTGACGAAGCACACTTTCTCCTTGGTAAAACAAATGCAATTCCCTGCACAATGGTAACGAATACTACAGCGCTCTGGCTGTTCGATCTGGACAATACCCTGCACAACGCATCGCATGCAATTTTTCCGGCGATTCACGACAACATGAACGCCTTCATGGCGCGCACGCTGGGCAGCGACGGCGTCGATGCCGATGCTGCCACGGTCAATGCCGCCCGCGAGTTCTATTGGCGGCGCTACGGCGCGACCTTGCTGGGCCTGGTCAAGCATCATCAGGTGCGGCCCGAGGATTTCCTACGCGAAGCGCACCGGTTTGACGATCTGCAGAGCATGATCCGGGCCGAACGCGGCTTGATCAATTTGCTCAAGCGCCTGCCGGGGCGCAAGATCCTGCTGACCAATGCACCGCTGCGTTACTCGGGCGACGTCATGCGTCACCTGCGCCTGCAGCGCCATTTCGGTAAACATATTTCAATCGAATCCATGCATGTCCACCGGCAGCTGCGGCCGAAACCGTCGCGCCACATGCTGCGCCAGCTGCTGGCAAGGGAAAAAATCCCGGCGCGACGCTGCATTTTGGTGGAAGACACGATTGCTACGCTCAAAGCGGCCAAATGGGTCGGCATGCGTACGGCCTGGGTTACGCAATACCTGGCTGACCAGTCAAATGTGATAAAGCGCCCCAAATACGTCGATGTCAAAGTAAAATCGGTGCGACAGCTAACCCGGAATCTGCACCGCTTGCGTTGAGGCGATTTGCTTACGTAGTGCGGAGCGGAGTAGAGCGGAAAGCGGCAGGGAAGCCGCGCTGTATTAACTGAATGACGCAACTGAAGCCGCTTGAGCAGGGAGCAAGCGCAGTTTTTTTCCATCATTACTAAAATAAAAATCATGGCAACTACCAAACCCGGCGAGCGCAAACTCCAGATTCTGCAGACCTTGGCCACCATGCTGGAACAGCCCAAGGGCGAAAAAATTACTACCGCCGCGCTGGCGGCCAGGATCGAAGTATCGGAGGCGGCGCTGTATCGGCACTTCGCCAGCAAGGCACAGATGTTCGAAGGCTTGATCGATTTTATCGAGAGCAGCGTCTTCGGCCTGGTCAACCAGATTACCGAACAACAGGAAAAAGGCTTGCATCAGGCGCAGGCGATAGCACTGATGCTGCTCAATTTTGCCGAACGCAATCCGGGCATGACCCGGGTCATGATCGGCGATGCGCTGATCAATGAGGATGAGCGTTTGCAATTGCGCATGAATCAATTCGTCGACCGCATCGAGCTGGCGCTGAAGCAGGCGCTGCGGATTGCGGCGTCGCAAGGGGACGCGAATGAAGCGGAAGCGGCATTGCGCGCCAACATACTGACCAGCTTCGTGCTGGGACGCTGGCAGCGCTTTGCCAAAAGCCGTTTCCACCATAAACCGGGCGACGACGCCGCGCAGCAGATTGCGTTGATGCTGGTCTGACGAACCAGGTAAGTAACTAACACTGGTTTAACCGACACCGAATCGATATTGATCGATGTCTTTACAAATAATGGAGCAGATTCAATGAAAAAAGCATGGTTGGGGACCACCCTTTCCGCAGTAATGACAGTAGCGCTGGCGACCGCCTACAGCAGCGCGATCGCGCAGATCAAGGTCGGCGTGAGTGTTTCCGCTACCGGGCCTGCAGCCTCGCTGGGCATCCCGGAAAAAAATACCTTTGCTTTGTTACCCAAAGAAATCGCTGGCCAGAAGGTGCAATACATCGTGCTCGACGATGCCACCGACAGCACTACAGCCGTCAAGAATGCACGCAAACTGATCAGTGAAGAAAAGGTCGACCTGCTGATCGGTTCGACCGCGGTTCCTGGTTCGCTGGCGATGAGCGACGTCGCCGCAGAGTCAGGCACACCGATGATTTCGATGGCAGCTTCGGCTTCGTTGATCGAGCCGGTAGACGCCAAGCGCCGCTGGATTTTCAAGACGCCGCAAAACGATTCGCACATGGCGACCGCGATCATCGCGCACATGGCCGATGCCGGTATCAAGAGCGTGGCCTTTATCGGCTTCTCGGATGCTTACGGAGAAGGCTGGTATCGTGAATTTTCCAAGCTGGCCGAGCTGCGCAAGATCAAGATTGTCGCCAACGAGCGCTTCGCCCGTAACGACACTTCGGTCACCGGGCAAGTGCTGAAGATGGTCAGCGCCAATCCTGACGCGATCCTGATCGCCGGCGCCGGCACCCCGGCAGCACTGCCGCAAAAGACATTGAAGGAGCGCGGTTACAAAGGCAAGATTTATCAGACCCACGGTGTCGCCAATAACGACTTCCTGCGCGTCTGCGGCAAGGATTGCGAAGGCACCTTCCTGCCGGCCGGACCATTGCTGGTAGCCGAGCAGCTGCCGGACAGCAATCCCGTCAAGAAATCCGCCATGGCTTATCGTAGCGCCTACGAAAAGGCTTACGGCGTTGGTAGTATTTCGACCTTCGGCGGACACGCCTGGGATGCGGGCATGTTGCTCGGTGCCGCCGCACCGTCAGCGCTGAAGAAGGGACATCCGGGTACCCCGGAATTCCGCGCTGCGTTGCGTGACGCTATCGAAGCCATCAAGAATCTGCCGGTATCGCAAGGCATCGTCAACATGAGCCCGACCGATCACGTCGGTTTCGATCAGCGTTCGCGCGTGATGGTAGAGATTGTTAACGGCAAGTGGAAACTGATAGGCGCTGCGCAGTAAAGTAACGCAGTAAAATAAATCTATGGATCTTTCAATTGCCGCCATCCTGGCTCAGGATGGCATCACCAGCGGTGCTGTATACGCACTGCTGGCATTGGCGCTGGTGCTGGTATTTTCGGTAACCCGCGTCATCTTTATCCCACAGGGTGAATTCGTTGCCTTCGGCGCCTTGACGCTGGCGGCAATTCAGGCCGATAAATTTCCCTTGTCGGCGACACTGCTGGTAGTGCTTGGCATACTCAGTTTTATCCAGGAAGCTGCGACCGTGGCGTTCGGCCGCAGCGGCGAAAACCGAAAAATCCGGCAGATCGGCGTGGCGCTGCTGAAGTTCGTGCTGTTGCCTGTGGCGATCTATGCTGTCACTCGCTGGTACGGCCATGCTGCCCTGGCGATGCCATTGCAAGTCCTGCTGACTCTGTTGATCGTTGTGCCGATGGGGCCGATGATTTACCGGCTGGCATTCCAGCCTCTGGCGGAAGCCAGCACACTGGTCTTGCTGATAGTGTCGGTGGCGGTGCATTACGCTTTGATCGGCATCGGCCTGCTGATGTTCGGCGCCGAAGGTTCGCGCACCACGCCGTTTTCCGATGCACGTTTCGAGATCGGTGGCTTGACCATTTCCGGACAGAGCTGCGTGATCATTGTCGTCTCGCTGTTATTGATTATTGCGCTCTACCTTTATTTTGAACGCACCTTGTCCGGCAAGGCTCTGCGCGCCACGGCCGTCAACCGGCTCGGTGCGCGCCTGGTTGGCATCGGCACCACGCAGGCAGGGCGCCTGGCATTCACGCTGGCTGCCGCGTTAGGAGCATTGTGCGGCATCCTGATCGCACCCTTGACCACCGTGTATTACGACAGTGGTTTCCTGATCGGCCTGAAAGGTTTTGTCGGCGCCATCATCGGCGGCCTCGGCAGTTATCCGATTGCCGCTGCCGGTGCATTGCTGGTGGGTTTGCTGGAATCGTACTCCTCGTTCTGGGCCAGTGCGTTCAAGGAAGTCATCGTGTTTACGCTGATCATCCCGGTGCTGTTATGGCGTTCGCTGACCAGCAAGCATGTGGATGAGGAGGATCAGTGATGCATAAATCTTTCCCTTTCTCCTTTAGTAATGTGGCCTTGATTGGTTTCGTGGCGATCCTGGCCTTGCTGCCGATCTTGCCGACGCCGGAATTCTGGATCACCCTGGCCAACTACATCGGGCTGTATGCGATTGTGGCGTTGGGCCTGGTGCTGCTGACCGGAGTGGGTGGACTGACTTCTTTCGGCCAGGCTGCTTTTGTCGGCCTGGGTGCGTATTCCACGGCTTATCTGAGTACTCAGTTCGGACTGTCGCCGTGGCTCGGCTTGCTGGCCGGCTTGTGCGTGACGACACTGGCGGCGCTGGCGATCGGCGCGATCACCATGCGTTTGTCCGGTCACTATCTGCCGCTCGGCACAATCGCCTGGGCGCTGTCGCTGTATTTCTTGTTCGGCAACCTGGAGTTCCTCGGTAAATACGATGGCTTGAATGGTATCCCTGCGCTTAATCTGTTTGGCATCGATCTCGACAACGGCCGGAAGATGTTTTACCTGATTTGGGCGATCCTGCTGGTGGCGCTGATCGGCTTGCAGAACTTGTTGAACTCACGCTCCGGCCGCGCTATCCGCGCGCTCAATGGCGGCGCCGTGATGGCCGAAGCAATGGGCGTCAACACGACCTGGATAAAGGTACTGATCTTTGTGCTGGCGGCATTGCTGGCAAGCGTCTCCGGCTGGTTGTATGCGCATCTGCAACGGTCGGTAAGTCCGACCCCGTTCGGCCTCAACGCCGGCATTGAATACTTGTTCATGGCGGTGGTGGGCGGCGCCGGTTATGTGTGGGGCGCGATTCTCGGATCGGCTCTACTGACCTTGCTGAAAGATCAGCTGCAATCGCTGCTGCCGAAACTGCTGGGCGCCAACGGCAATTTCGAAACCATTGTGTTCGGTATCCTGATGTTGCTGTTGCTGCAGCGCGCACGCGACGGTTTGTGGCCGTATCTGCGCAGATGGATGCCAGGCAAACCGACAGCGCTGGCGCCGCAAACGGCTGCAGCATTGCCTGTCCGAGCCAAGCATGCGGATGCCGACGTGGTGCTGGAAATCGAGAAAGCGCGTAAGGAATTCGGTGGCCTGGTGGCGGTCAACGACATGAGTTTTAGTGTCAAAGCGGGAGAAATCGTCGGCTTGATCGGTCCCAACGGAGCCGGTAAATCGACCATGTTCAACCTGGTGACGGGCGTCCTGCCTTTGACCAGCGGCTCGATCAAGTTCCGTGCCCAGAGCGAATTGCAGCGCATCTCCGGATTGCCGTCACGCCAGATCGTCGCACGTGGCATTGCCCGCACCTTCCAGCATGTGCGGCTGATGAGCAGCATGACGGTGCTTGAAAACGTCGCCATCGGCGCGCACCTGCGGAATCATCGCAACGATGTGATCGGCATTGCGCGCAGCCTGTTGCGGCTCAATCGCGGCGAAGAACAGACCTTGCTGTTTGAAGCGAAAAAACAACTTGAGCGCGTCGGCCTCGGGCACTTGCTGTATGAAGAAGCTGGCAGCCTGGCGCTCGGTCAGCAGCGAATTCTGGAAATTGCCCGCGCACTATGTTGCGACCCGACCCTGTTGTTGCTGGACGAACCGGCGGCGGGTTTGCGTTATCAAGAGAAGCTGGCGCTGGCAGATTTGCTGCGCAAGCTGAAGGCGGAAGGGATGAGTATTTTGCTGGTAGAGCACGATATGGATTTTGTCATGAACCTGACGGATCATCTGGTGGTGATGGAATTCGGCAGCAAGATCGCACAAGGTTTGCCGGCTGAGATTCAACAGGACCCGGCAGTACTGGAAGCCTATCTGGGAGGCATCGATGAATAATGCTGCCGCCAATCCAACACTAGTGCTCGATGTAGTTGACCTGCATGTCGCTTACGGCAAGGTCGAGGCTTTGCATGGTGCTAGCTTGCAGGTTGGGGCCGGTCAGATAGTGACGGTGATCGGCCCCAACGGCGCCGGAAAATCGACCATGCTGAACGCGATCGCCGGCGCTATGCCGAACAACGGCAGCATGCGCGGCAAGGTTCGCCTGCTCGGCCAGGATCTCGACGGCGTGGCGATCGAAACACGGGTCGCGCGCGGCATGTGCCTGGTGCCGGAAACGCGCGAGCTGTTTGCCAGCATGACGGTGCAGGATAATCTGCTGCTGGGCAGCTACCGCCGCTACAAGGCCGGTGACCGTGCTTATGCCGACCAGATGACGGTGGTCTACGACTTGTTCCCGCGCTTGCAGGAACGGCGCAAGCAGCAGGCTGGCAGCCTGTCCGGCGGCGAACGGCAAATGCTGGCGCTTGGACGGGCGTTGATGGCCAAACCGCAATTGCTGATGCTGGATGAACCTAGTCTCGGCCTGGCGCCGCTGATCGTGAAAGAGATATTCCACATCATCGTGCGCTTGAAACAGACTGGTGTAGCCATTTTGCTGGTCGAACAAAACGCGCGTGCTGCATTGCAGGCTGCCGACTATGCCTACGTGCTGGAAACCGGCGATATGGTATTGCAGGGACCAGCTGCAGAGTTGGCGCACGATCCTAAAGTGATCGATACCTATCTCGGACTGGCGAAGAAAGCCGGCTGACACTGCGCTGGCGGGATTTGGGCGGCTTCTGCAAGGCCGCCACTTCTGTGATAAATTCTCCTCTCGCTCAGTAAATCGAGCGAAACGTTCTCAGGGCGGGGTGCGATTCCCCACCGGCGGTAATTGCGTGCAATGCGCATAGCCCGCGAGCGCTTGTTGCGGTATCCGCGGCAAGGTCAGCAGACCCGGTGCGATCCCGGGGCCGACGGTATAGTCCGGATAAAGAGAGAACAGGTTGCGCAGTAGTTGTCAGAAATTCATCAGAGTCTTCTGCTGAGGCAGCGGCAGCGCCGTTGTCGCCGGTCGGCGATGCTGATGGGCTTCGTATAAGTTCTCGCTTCCTTTCGATCCAACACGCCCTGTTTTATTTTCTAAACAGGAGTCTTCAAATGCAACAGCAACACAATCAAGCAGTCGATATCAAAACAAAAACACCTGGCGCCGCTACCGGTGAGCGCATCGCTTTCATCCAGGCGGGTTGGCACCGTGACATTGTGGATCAATGCCGGATCGGCTTCATTGCCGAAATCGCCAAAGCCGGTTATGCCGAGCAAGACATCGATTTCTTCGAAGTCGCCGGGGCTTTCGAAATTCCCTTGCATGCGAAATTGCTGGCCAACAGCGGCCGATACGCTGCTGTCGTAGCTACCGGTCTGGTGGTGGACGGTGGCATCTATCGCCATGAATTCGTGGCGCAGGCAGTCATCAATGCCCTGATGCAAGTACAACTGGAAACCTCGGTGCCGGTATTGTCGGCAGTATTGACGCCGCATCATTTCCACGCCGGCGAAGAACACCACAAATACTTCTTCGAACATTTCCTGGTGAAGGGAGCGGAAGCTGCCCGCGCTTGTGCCGACGTCATCCAGAAATTGCGTGTCCTGAAAGCTGTGCCGCCTGCTGTACGTGCTTTGCATAGCGCTTGATGAAGTAACTTGCTATCGCCCACAGCAAACCATGGCGGGCAATAGCGAAGTTGAAACCTGATCAGACGTTATCTTCAATCTGCGGCGTAGTCGATCCCTTGGCCAGCGTGATACGGGTTCGCTTCAACAGAGCCTGCGGCGGCGCACTGCCATCCGCGGCGAGCGGTTTCACTTTATTGAACACCACCACAATGCTGTCGTTGGTTACGGTGGCTGAGGCATAGCCTTGGGCATCGTGGTCGACGTAGGCGAAGTCGGGATTGAAACCCTTCAGCAGGCTGTCGAAAATCTGCGGCGTCTGGACCAGGGCGCCGAGCAGGGGATTGACTACCGCAGCGCCCGATTTGATGTAGTTGTAGAACGACTGGCTGCTGATGCCGGCCGTCAAAAAATCCACCAACACCGGGGTGCTGCTCAGATCGGCTGGATTGGTGCGCACTACGCCGCACTGGAATGCATGCAGATCGCCGGTGATGGCCACCACATTCTTGATGTTTTGCG
This sequence comes from Collimonas sp. OK607, assembly GCF_900111995.1. Taxonomy (GTDB): domain Bacteria; phylum Pseudomonadota; class Gammaproteobacteria; order Burkholderiales; family Burkholderiaceae_D; genus Collimonas. The sequence continues at coordinate 65,724 of NZ_FOKF01000006.1, read as the reverse complement.
TATTCAGATAAGACAGCAGTTCTGCCTTGTGGCTGGGGTAACCGTCCCATGAATCGCAATTGATCACATACAACTGGTTGTATGGCGGCGGAATGCCCAAGGCCGGTGGGGTCAGGTCGGCCCACATGCGGCTCAACATGATTTCGTTGCCCCACACTTTCCAGGTCGCATCCGAATTTTTCAACGTATCTTTCCACCATTGCGTTTGCGTGGGGCCGAGTATCGACGGTGACCGTCCCAATTTGGCGGTTTCCTGGGCTTCCATTTGCTGCAGGACCGGTTGCGGTACGAAGTAGCGCGAGCCAATCGAATCGTCGCCGTTGACCGGATCGTGCCCCGCCTGGAGTGCCACGGATTGCTCGCTGACGATATGGTCGTCCCGGTACAGGCGTTCGTCGGTCATCACCAGATGCATCAGCTGGCCGAAACGGAAATCGCGATAGATGCGGATGTTCTGGTAACTGGTGTTGTTCAGATCGAACGACAGGTCGCCGAAATCGATAGGCGTGTACTCGGCCCAAGCCTGGGTGGCGCTGCGCCGGCGCGCCGTTTCCTGTTTGTTTTGATTGGTGTAGACCTGATGATCCTGCCAGCAGTCATCGGAAAATTCATGATCGTCCCAGATCGCAATCACCGGGAATTTATGATGAATGCTTTGCAGGCGGGCATCGGTCTTATAGGTGCGATACAGCGTGCGATAGTCGTTGACTGTGTTGGCATACACGCCGCCGCCGGGGTGCGCCAGGCCATCCGGTATGGTGATCGGCTTGTGTGCCGGCTCCACGCCGCCGGCCTGGAATGCGGCGCCCACGGTTTCATAGATGTAGTCGCCGACATGCACTACGAAATCCAAATTTTCCTGCGCCAGCAACGACATGGCTTGCCAGTGGTTAACCGACCAGTCCTGGCAAGTGAACCAGGCGAAGCGCACCTGGCTGTTGCTGGCTGTCGCGAGCGGCGCGGTTTTGGTCTGGGCGATTACGCTGACGTCGCTGCCGGCGGTAAAGCGGTAGTAATAGACGGTGTCCGGCTTGAGTTGCGTTACTTTGGCGCGCACCGTGAAATCGTAGTCGGCGATGGCGCTCAGGTTGACTTGTGCAGCCAGAGAGGAAAAATCCGAGGCGGCCGACACTTCAAGGCGCACGGCGATCGGGTTGGCAGCGGCGGCGCCGTTGGTCCGCACCACGCGGCCCCAGAACACCACGCTGCTATCTTTCGGATCGCCGGAGGCAATTCCTTGAGGAAAAGAAAAATCCCCCACGCCGCCATCACTGGTACTGCCACCGCAAGCACCCAATATTCCAGACGTTGCTGCAACCACCGTAAAAAATGCCGAGCCTTTCAGAAACTGCCTGCGCTTCATCTTCTTGTCCCCCGATTATGGTTATTCGATGGCTATCGCGACACTTGGTGACGCGACAACAAACCGTAATCTAAGGTACGGGCGGTCATTGCGGGAAGGAAAATCTGTTAATCAGAAGAAATACACTAAAATGCACGCGCACTATAATTCACCCGTTACGGCATCAACAATGCCGCGCGCCGGAAGTGGATTTTTGATTCAGGGATGATGGCGTTTGCCGCATACCGTGCAGCTCGCATCGCGGGCGACGCCGATGCGGGTCCATTCCATGCTGCGGGCATCCAGCATCAGCAGGAATCCGGACAATGAAGTGCCGATACCGGCAATCAGCTTGAGCGCCTCCGCGGCCTGCATGCTGCCAATGATACCCACCAACGGCGCGAACACACCCATGGTGGAGCAGGCTATTTCTTCGAACTCCCGGTCTGGCGGGAACAGGCAGGCGTAGCAGGGCGAGCTGGCGTCGCGGGAGTCGAATACGCTGATCTGGCCGTCGAACCGGATTGCTGCACCGGAGACCAACGGCACCTGATGCGCGACACAGGCGTGGTTGATGGCCTGCCGCGTTGCGAAGTTGTCGCTGCAGTCGATGACTACATCGGCATCGCTGATCAACTGAGAGAGACGCGCTTCGTCAGCGCGTTCGGCTAATGCGATGACCTGGATATCAGGATTGATTTGCGTCATGGCAGTCTTGCCGGAACTGACCTTGGCTTGGCCGACGCGCTCGCTGGTATGCAGGATTTGCCGCTGCAGATTGGTGAGGTCGACGCTGTCGTTATCCACCAGTGTGATGCGGCCGACCCCGGCCGAAGCCAGATACATCGCCACCGGCGAGCCGAGACCGCCGGCGCCGATGATCAGCGCATGCGCCGCCAGGATTTTTTCCTGGCCGTCTATATCGATCTCATCAAGCAGGATGTGGCGCGAATAGCGGAGTAATTGCTGGTCGTTCATAGGACGCTGTCAAATAGATAAAACTGGTTTCCGAAAATTTCACCGCGACGTCAGGCAAGCGCCCGGGGCCATCGCTCGGGACCATAAAAAAGGCCGCATCGCTGCGGCCTTAGTGTAGCGTGAAAAACGATTATTTTTTCTCGTTCTTCATCAGGTCCTTCTTGATGACGCCGTCCTCGGCTGGCACTGGCTTGTCATCTTTGGTTGCCCTGCCGTTCTTATCGTCCTTGTCGGTTTCCGAGCGGATCTCCGGTTTCACCTTGGACACTTGCACCGGCAGGCCCTTCAACTGGTTCAACGCCTGTGCCAGCTGGAAGTCGTCTTTGCTACCGAACTCCAATGGCTTGCGTTTCTTTTCAGCGGCAGCAATGCGCTGCGCTTCTTCCAGTTCGTCGACCTTAGGCGTAGTGACTTCAGGACCCTTGTCGGTATCGTTGCTCAGATGCTTGGTCAGGTCGGCTTCGCGCAGGCGCAGGCCGTTCAAGCCGTCACCATCGGCATATTCATCCACCATCACGTCCGGCACGATGCCTCTGGCTTGAATCGAGCGGCCGTTCGGCGTGTAATAACGGGCGGTGGTCAGCTTGACTGCGGTATTGCGGTCCGGCGGCAACGCGATTACCGATTGTACCGAACCCTTGCCGAAGGTTTGCGTGCCCATGATGGTGGCGCGCTTATAGTCTTGCAGGGCGCCGGCCACGATTTCGGATGCCGAGGCGGAACCGGTGTTGACCAATACCACCATCGGTACTTTCTTCAGCGCTTCAGGCAGGCGCGCCAGCGGATCATTGCCTGGATTGGCGTAATACTCGCGCTTGGCGTAGAACGAGGCTTTCGAGCTTGGCAACTGGCCGTTGGTGGTGACCACTACCGAATCCTTCGGCAGGAATGCGGCGGAAACGCCGATCGCGCCCGGTAATACGCCGCCCGGATCGTTACGCAGATCCAGCACCAGACCTTTCAGGTTCGGTTCTTGCGCATAGATGGTGGCAATTTTCTTCGCCATGTCGTCGACTGTCGGTTCCTGGAACTGGGTCACGCGCAACCAGGCATAACCCGGCTCAACTACTTTCGCCTTCACGCTCTGGACACGGATTTCCTGGCGCAGGATGCTGAAGATCAATGGCTTGTCTTCATCCTTGCGCGAGATGGTCAGGGTGATCTTGGTGTTGGGCTCGCCGCGCATGCGCTTGACTGCCTGATCCAGCGTCAGGCCCTTGACCGGGGTGGCGTCGAGGCGGGTGATCAGATCGCCTGACTTGATGCCGGCGCGGTAGGCCGGAGAATCCTCGATCGGCGATACCACCTTGATGTAACCGTCTTCCATGCCGACTTCGATGCCGAGGCCGACAAATTTGCCTTGGGTGCTCTCGCGCAACTCTTTGTAGGCCTTCTTGTCCAGATACGCGGAATGCGGGTCGAGCGAGGCCACCATGCCGGAAATGGCTTCGGTCAGCAACTTTTTATCGTCGGCAGGTTCGACATAATCGGACTTGATCAGGCCGAAAACATCGGACAGTTGCCGTAATTCCTCCAGCGGTAATGGCGCTGCAGCGCTTTTCTGTGCAATCGCATCGAACTGGATGGAGGCGCCTATTCCCGCTATGACGCCTAAGCTGATTAGACCGATATTCTTGAGTTTACTGCCCATGTTTCACCTAGTAGTTACCCATCCGAGTGGGTCAAACGCACGGCCTTGATGCCGAATTTCAAAGTATAAACCTGATTGCTCATTACCGCCGCTGTTGCCGGCACTGGCAATCACGTCGCCGGTTTTGACCGCATCTCCGGGACGCTTCAATAATGCCTGATTATTACCGTAAATTGTCATGTACTGATTGCCGTGGTCGACAATGATCAGGTTGCCGAAGCCGCGTAGCCAGTCGGCGAAGACAACCCGGCCAGCGGCAACTGCCTTCACTTCGCTACCTTCCGGAGTGCGGATAAACAAACCTTTCCAGCTCGGGCCGTCGCCGCGCTTGCTGCCAAAGCGTGCCATGACGTCGCCGCGCACCGGTAGCCTGAGCTGGCCGCGCAGGGAGTCGAACGGCTTGCCGTAGGCGCTATCGGCTTCGGGGGTCAGCTCGTTGCGGGCCAGTGGCGTTGGTGCCGGGGGCGGCGTTGCTGCTACCGGCGGCGGCTGATCGTCGTCGATCGCATCCGGGTTAGGTACCTTCGGCCCCGCCTGGCCAGGCGGGGCCTGGTTATCGGTGGCAGGCGGTTTCCTGGCCTGGTTGGCAAGCTGGCGCTGTTGTTCAAGCTGGCGCTGGCGTTCAAGCGCTGCCTGGGCCTTGGCTGCAGCTTGCGCCAGCTGTTGCTGACGTAGTTTCTCACGGGCCGCCGCCGCTGCAGCATCGGCTTTCTTTTGGTTTTCGATCAGTTGCGCCAGCTTGTCGACCAGACCTGACAAGCGTTGATCGTCGCGTTGGATATTGCCGGCTTCTTTGCGCTGGCTAACCAGCTTGCTGGAAAGCTGGGTCAGCAGGGTAGCGCGCTTGGCCTTTTCTTTTTCCAGCAGATTCTTTTGATCGCGCTGCTCCTGGGCAATTTCGTCCAGGTCATCCTTGGCATCCTGGGCTTCGGTCTGATTGGCTTCCACAGCAGCCAGATTGGCGCGTAGCGCCTCCAGCAGCTTGACTTGCGCCTGCGATACGTAACCCATGTATTGCAGATCGCGATTAATGCGATTCGGGTTATCGCCCGACAGAAGCAGCTTGATGCGGTCTTCATTGCCGGCAACATATTGCTGGCGCAGCAAGTTGGCTAGCTGTGTTTGCTGCAAAGCCACGGTTTTGCTCAAATCATCGTGCTGCTTCGCCAGCTTGGCCAGCCTGGCTTCGGTTTGCTGTTGTTCTGTGCCGAGATCGCGCAAAGAGCGGGTGGCCTTGGAAACTGCTGCTTCGGAGTCTGCCAGGGCGTCGCTGGCGTTGTCTTTCTCGGTTTCCGTCTGGCTGATGTCGCGCTTGAGGTTGTCCAGTTTTTGGCGCAGGTCGGCACGCTGCGCTTCTGCCGCTTGCTTTTGCTTGCTGCGCTCAGTGATTTTGGGGGCGGCATTGGCGCCAGCCGGCAGTGCTGCTGCCAGCAAAAGCGCCAGCGCCAACAGCCACGCTGATGGCGCTTGGCCAATGGCGTGACTGGATTTACTACAGGTCAGGAGCTTCAGGAGCCTACCCAGCGAGATATTTATTTCGCTTTCCCCTGGCTGGCGACGGCGTTCATTGCCGCTGCTATCGCTGCCTGGTCGCCAAGGTAGTAGCTCTTGATCGGCTTCAGATCGGCGTCCAGTTCGTAGACCAGCGGCTGGCCATTGGGAATGTTGAGGCCGACGATATCCTGGTCGCTGATGCCGTCCAGCATTTTGATCAGGGCGCGCAAGCTATTGCCGTGGGCCGAGATGATGATGCGCTTGCCGCTACGGATGGCCGGGGCGATTTCATCATTCCAAAATGGCAACACACGCGCTACCGTATCTTTCAGGCATTCGGTCAGCGGGATTTCTTCGCGCTTCAAGCCGGCATAGCGCGGATCGTTATAGGAAGTGCGCGGATCGTCTGCATCCAGCGGCATCGGCGGCGTGTCGTAGCTGCGACGCCACACCATGACCTGTTCGTCGCCGTATTTGGCAGCCGTTTCCGCCTTGTTCAAGCCTTGCAGCGCGCCATAGTGACGTTCGTTGAGACGCCAGTGGTGCCGGACCGGCAGCCACATCAGGTCCATTTCGTCGAGCGTGCCCCACAGGGTACGGATGGCGCGCTTCAATACGGAAGTGTAAGCCAGGTCGAAAGTGAAGCCGGCTTGTTGCAGGAGCTGGCCGGCCTGACGGGCTTCGGCCACGCCTTTTTCGGTCAGGTCGACATCGACCCAGCCGGTGAAGCGGTTTGCCAGGTTCCAGGTGGATTCGCCGTGGCGCATAAGTACGATTTTGTACATGGTATATTTGCTATTTGCTAAGAGTAAGAAATCTGTTGTCCGCCATTGGAATTCAACTAAGGGCGCCCCATGTAGGCGACTGTGTATATAAAGCAAGCGCGGAGCGCAAAGGCTTTAAGGTTTTTAAACCGGGACCTGATACGAATTGAATGGCGCCTCAGCTTCTATTTTATAATGGCGGGATTAACTAATACCATTGGATCACTGTGAAATTCTTGATTGATAACATTTTTCTGCTTGCAGTAGCAATTTTGTCAGGTGGCGCGCTGTTGCTGCCTTTGTTGCAAAAACGCGGTAACCGGGTCTCCACCTTGCAGGCTACCCAGCTGATCAACCAGGGTAAAACGCTGGTGCTGGATGTCCGTGACAGCGTTGCTTTCGCCGCAGCTCACCTGATCGATGCCAAAAATATTCCCTTGAAAGACTTGCCGCAACGCATTGCTGAACTGGACAAGTTTAAAGCAAAGAACGTGTTGGTAGTGTGCCAGACCGGCAACCAGTCGGCCAAGGCCGTTGCGCAACTGGCGCAGGCCGGTTTCACCCAGGCCTATAACCTGGAAGGCGGTATCGCCGCCTGGCAGACTCAGGGTTTGCCTACCGTCAAATAATGCAGCCGGGATCCATCGCAGGATCCGGCCAGCAGAAGGAAAGTACAAGGAACAATCATGACTGCCCAAGTAGTAATGTATAGCACCGCAGTGTGCCCGTATTGCATTCGCGCCGAGCAATTGCTGAGGGCAAAAGGCGTGGAAAATATCGAAAAAATCCGGATTGATCTCGATCCGGCACAGCGCGACACGATGATGCAAAAGACCGGACGCCGCACGGTGCCGCAAATTTATATCGGCGAAACCCATGTCGGCGGCTTTGACGACTTGCATGCGCTCGATCGTGATGGCAAGCTTGAGCCCCTGCTAAGAAGCGTCTGATAAGCATCTGAAAAACGTCTGATTTTCGGCCGCCGGATTTCAGCAACTAATTCTCGGCAACGGATTTTCGTCAATTTGCCGGCGATTCAGGTATTGTTGCAGACTGTCCTAGCGACTTTAAGAACCGGCCAGATGGCAGTGTTTGTTATCTGGCTAATTTAAATTAACTGAAAGAGTGTCATGGCTGAAGAGAATCAACAAGTTGAACAACCACAACCGGTGTTCCAGATTCAACGCGTTTACCTGAAAGATTTGTCGCTTGAGCAACCGAATTCGCCGGCCATTTTCCTCGAGCAAGATGCTCCGCAAATCGAAGTAGCGGTAGATGTCGGCGCTGAAGCGCTGGCTGAAGGCATTTTCGAGTCGACCGTTACGGTTACCGTCACTGCCAAGGTGAAAGACAAGGTAGCGTTCCTGGTTGAAGGCAAGCAAGCCGGTATTTTCGAGTTGCGCAACATCCCGACCGAACAACTGGATCCATTGCTCGGCATCGGCTGCCCGAACATCGTTTATCCTTATCTGCGCGCCAATCTGGCAGACGCTATCACTCGTGCTGGTTTCCCGCCGATTCACCTGGCCGAAATCAACTTTGAAGTGTTCTACCAACAACGTCTGCAAGCACTGGCCGAGCAAGCGCAAAAGGGCAGTGGCGATAGCATCGCGGTTGACGGTACTACAGCGATTAATTAATTTCGCACAGCAAGCAGGGTGGATCGACGGTGTTTTGCCTTGCCTGGCGTCAAATAAATGGCGGCGGGCATGAGCGGCGCTGCCCACCCTGGACGTTTTACCGCAACTGGAGAGCAATAGATGAATTTTGCACGCGTAGCGGGCTCTACCGCTTTGTTGCTGGCAAGCTTGCTCGGTGTCGCCGGTTCTGCCCATGCACTTGACTTCAAGTCGGTCGGTGCGGCGCCGGTGGTGCTATACGATGCGCCATCTGAAAAAGGCCGGCGGGTAGCAGTTGCCCCGCGTGGCATGCCGGTCGAAGTAGTGTTGACTTACGGCGAATGGACCAAGGTGCGTGACGCCAGCGGTGATTTGTCGTGGCTGCAGTCCAAAGGGCTGGTCGCCAAGCGTAATCTGCAAGTCAGCGTCGCCAACGCCAAGATCCGGGCTAATCCGGACGATGCAGCAGCCGTCGCATTTACTGCCGACAAGGGTGTGTTGCTGGAATTGGTTGATCCGGTGGCGTCCGGCTGGGCCAAGGTACGTCATCGCGATGGCCAGACCGGCTATGTGAAGGCGACTGAAGTATGGGGCGACTAAGGGGGTGACCAGGTTTTGTGTCTCGCCGATTTTTTTTTACTCGTTTTCCACACGTTTGGTAGCCGCCCGTGCCTCCTGAATCCACCATCCCATCCATGCATTCACCCATGAGCATTACCGTACTCGGAGCCGGCGCCTGGGGTACCGCGCTGGCGATTGCATTGGCCCAGCGCCACAATGTGCTGCTATGGGGACGTAACCCGGACACCATGGCTGCGGCAGCCGCACAGCGCGAAAATGCCGCGTATCTCCCCGGTTTTACCTTGCCGGACACGTTGACTGTCAGCGCCGATTTTGCGCAGGCAATCGCGCATGTGACTACCGATGCCAAGGCGAGCCAGAGCGAAGCATTGCTGATCGTCGCTTCGTCAGTTGCGGGTTTGCGCGAACTGGCACAACAGTTGCAGGCTTTTCCTATCCCGAATATCGTTTGGCTGTGCAAGGGCTTTGAAGAAAGCACCCGTTTGCTGCCGCATCAAATTGTGCGTCAGGTGCTGGGCGATGCGATTCCGGCAGCGGCGCTGTCCGGTCCGTCTTTTGCGCAGGAAGTCGCGCGCGGCTTGCCTTGCGCCTTGTCGGTGGCGAGTGTCCATGCGGGATTGTGCGAGCAGGTGGTGGCGGCGGTTCACGGCGGCAATATCAGAGTTTATTCCACTGACGACCTGGTCGGCGTCGAAGTCGGCGGTGCGGTCAAGAATATCCTGGCGATTGCCACCGGCGTCGCCGACGGCCTTGGCCTTGGCTTGAATGCGCGGGCTGCCTTGATTACCCGCGGCCTGGCAGAAATTACACGGCTTGGCGTCGCTCTCGGCGGCCGCACTGAAACCTTCATGGGTTTGTCCGGCGTTGGCGATTTGATTCTGACCTGTACCGGTGATCTGTCGCGCAATCGCAGGGTAGGGCTAGGCCTGGCGCAAGGCAAACCGCTGGCATCCATCGTGACCGAACTTGGGCATGTCGCCGAAGGTGTGCGTTGTGCCGCTGCTGTGCGTGCCTTGGCGCAGGAGTGCGGGGTCGAGATGCCGATCACTAACGCGGTGGCCGGGGTCTTGTTCGATGGCGATTCGTTGCGGACGGTGATGGAACTGCTGTTATCGCGCAATCCGCGTGAAGAAGCGGCCTGAATCGTCAGACAAGCCACTGCTGTTTATCTGGTGTTTACTTGCTGTATTACTAGCTGTACGACTAGTTATTTTACGAATTAAGCACGACGATGCAATGCCGTCGCGTGTTTGAAGTAGTATCATTTCTTTGTGTCAAACCAGTGACAAAACCTGGATAGATGCGTCAAACAAAATTAAGTGTGACTTTGTGTATTTCTCATGCTTGTAAGCAAGGAATGCGGCATATAATCGCCCTTTCCAAACATGCTCATGGTTTTTTTGATAAGGAAAGAAATGCATAGCACAATGTTCCCTACCGTTCGACGCCGCTCTACGCTTGCGGTGCAACGCGGATTCACACTGATTGAAATCATGGTGGTGGTGGTGATCATGGGGATTCTGGCTGCTTTGGTAGTACCCAAGCTGATGGGGCGTACCGACGATGCGCGGATTCAAGCCGCGCGCCAGGACATCGGCACCTTGATGCAATCGCTCAAGCTCTACAAGCTGGACAACCAGCGTTACCCGACCACCGAACAAGGTTTGCAGGCGCTGGTCACTAAACCAACCAGCGGTCCGGCCGCCAATGGCTGGAAAAGCGGCGGTTATATCGACAAACTGCCTAAAGATCCTTGGGGCAATCCTTATCAATTCCTGTCGCCTGGCATCAAGGGCGAAGTGGACGTATTCTCGTATGGCGCCGATGGTCAGCCGGGTGGTGAGGGCAACGACGCCGACATCGGCTCGTGGGATCTGTAATGTTTGTAATGGCGCATCGCAATTTGCGCCGATTCAAAGGCGCTACCGTTGGTACCGTTACGCGCAATGGTTTTACCTTGCTGGAGTTGCTGGTAGTGATCGTCATTGCCGGCATCACCTTGGGTGCCGTCTCGCTCAACGCTTTTCATAGTGATCGCCAGGTAATACAGAACGATGCACAACGGATTGCGTTGCTGCTGCAATTGACGCGTGAGGAAGCCATCTTGCGCAATCGTCCCACTGCTTTCGAGGCCGACGCCAATAGCTACCGTTTCCTGGTGCGTGAAGAAAACGGCTGGCAGCCTTTGGCGCAGGACGCCATGCTGCGGCAACGTGATTTCAACCGGTCGCCAATGCAGCTTTCCATGAATCCGGCACCGACCGAGACTGCAGCACCGAATACGCTGCGCATTACATTTGGCCGCGAGCCGGTCGACAAACCATTTGCGCTTACCTTGGCCAACGGCGACAACAGCGTCGTCATTCGCGCCGACGGCATCGGTCATTTCTCGGTCGAATAAATGCCTATCCTGCGTGTGCTTCCTCGTCGCCATAGTACAAGTGCAGGTTTCACCTTGCTGGAAGTGCTGGTGGCGCTGGTCATTGTCGGCACTGCGCTGGGCGCCAGCTTGCGGGCGGTCGGCAGCCTGACGCAAAACAGCAGCGGCTTGCGCGCCGCCATGATGGCGACCTGGTCGGCGGAAAACAGGTTGACGCAAATCCGTCTCGGGCATGAATGGCCCGGGATCGGCAATCGTTCCTTCGATTGCCCGCAAGGCGACTTGCCATTGCATTGCGAAGAGCATGTATCCGGTACGCCTAACCCCTACTTTCGGCGGGTTGAGATATCGGTATTTGACAACGCCAATTCGGAGCGACGCATAGTCAACCTGTCGCAGGTGGTGCCGAATGCGCGTTAACAGCATGTTGAAAAAAGGCGCGTCCGGTTTTACCCTGGTCGAAATGATTATTGCCATCACCATACTGGCGATGGTGGCGATACTTGGCTGGCGCGGGCTTGACGGCATTGTACGGTCGCGCATCGCGTTGACTAATGAAATGGAACAAACGCGTGGCATGCAATTGACGTTTGCGCAACTGCAAAGCGATTGTGCGCACATCGCGCCCGTCAGCCTGATGTCGGCGCGTCCCACCCTGCTGGCTACACCGGGGCGTTTGCTGATGGTGCGGCTGGTGTTTGCCGAGCAGCAGCCGACGCGTGTCCAGATAGTCGATTACCGTTTGCGCAACGGCCAGCTAAGGCGGCAGGAATCGGCGCCGACGCGCGACTTGAATGTGCTCGATACCATGTGGCAGAGCGCCCTCGACGATGCCGCTGATGACAACGCGAATAGCCAGTCGGTGCTGTTGCAATCTGATATCGCCAGCATGCAGATGCAGTTGTGGGGCAGCGATGGCCAGGGCTGGCGGCCTGCAGCCGCTGCCAATACCGGCAACCAGGACACCAGCAGTGTCAACACCAACGCCAACCATTGGACCGGTTTGCAAGTCGCTTTGCAACTGCGCGGCCACGATAACACCATGGTCAAGACTTTCCTGCTGGGGGCGTCATGAGCAAACCGTTGCAGAGGCGATGCGCGCAACGCGGAGTCGCGGTGGTGACGGCCTTGTTGCTGACGACATTGGCGATAACCATCGTCGCCAGTTTGTTTTGGCAACAGCAAGTGCAGGTGCGCTCGATTGAGAATCAGCGCCTGCATTTGCAGAGAGACTGGATCATGCGCGGCGCGCTGGATTGGGCCAGCATGATTTTGCGCGCCAACGCCAGGCAGTTCAACTATGACCACCTGGGCCAACCGTGGGCCACTCCCTTGGCCGACACGCGCCTGGATCAATATGCCGAAGATGGCCAATCTGCCGACGCCGCCGGTGACGCCATTCTTTCCGGCAGCATTATCGATGCCCAGTCGCGCTATAACCTGAATAACCTGAGTCTCAATGGCATCCCCGTTCCGGATGAGGTGGCAAACTTCAAGCGTCTGCTAGGTTATTTACAGCTGCCAATCGGCCTGGCTACAGCTGCCGCAAAAGCCATCGCCGACAGTCAACCCGTCACGGCGCCCGCCGGACAGCAGACTGCCGCAAAATCGGGCAGCGGTACGTTGCCCATGCTGCAGGTAAACGATCTGCTGTCGGTACCTGGCTTCACGCCGGATATCGTACGTAAATTACAAGATTATGTGGTGATCCTGCCTTTGGCCGGTGCTGCTACCCCGATCAATGCGAATACAGCATCAGCAGAAGTACTGGCCGCCTATTTCGACAACTTGTCGTTGCCCGAGGCCAATACGGTGGTAGAGATGCGGCGTACTGCGCCATTTCGCGATACGACCCCTGTACAGGCCGTAATGGGAAACCGGCTGGGGAAGACATTTTCGCCAACGGCAAAAATAGGACCCTCCAGCAATTTTTTTTTGGTGTACGGCAAAATTCGCATGGGTCGCGCTGCACTTAATACCGTATCCTTGATACAGCGCACCGCCAACAACCGCGCCAGCAGCGAAATCGTGTGGATTAGAGAACAATAAATGGAAGACACGTTTTGAGTACCTTATTTATTCGCTTACCCGCCCGGGCCACGCTCGACAGCGCGGCAACGGTCGCCATGCCCGATTGCCGCTTCGCGCTGGTAGCCGATAGCGGCCGCATTGAACGCCAGGGAGTTGAGCAGCTATCCGGTTTGGCCGAAACCATCGCCGCCGCCGCTCGCGTGGTGTTGATACTGGCCGCTGCCGACGTCAACCTGTTGCAATTACAGGTCCCGCCGCTATCCGACGCCAAGCTGAAAATGGCGTTGCCGAATCTGGTGGAAGAACAACTGCTGGTCGATCCCTTCGACTGCGTGATCGTCGTCGGCCGCAAGCGCAATGGTGCTGCAGAGACTGCAAATAAGCTGCGCCTGATCGCCGTGGTGCAAAGAGACTGGCTGGAGTTGTTGGTCAAAACCCTGCTGGCGCTGGGCGCCCGCAATCTGCAGGCGTGGCCGGCCCAGCTGTGCCTGCCCTTGCGCGAACCGGAAACGGCAGTCGCCGCCATTACCGATCACGGCGGTGATATCGATGTCGCAGTGCGTATCTCCGCAGAGCAGGGCATAGGCTGGTCTTTATCGCCTGCTTCGGGACAGTCGGTGGCGCAGGAGGTACTGGACGGCGTCGCGGCCATCTTGCCGCAGCAGTCAATCATCTTGTATGTGCCGCAATCCAGCCTGGCGCTATATCAGGACCTCGAACAAGGGCAAGGAAAAACAACGGTGCTGGCCGACGACTGGTCGCACTGGATTACGGGCGCAGAGGAACTGCCCCGTAGTGGCATGGATTTGATGAACGGCCTGACGGCAAGCGCGGCCGGGACCGAGTTCAGCTGGCGCCGCTGGCGCTGGCCGCTGAGGTTGGCGGCAGCTTTGTTGTTGGTAAATATTGTTAGCCTGAATTACGACTGGTTGCGCATGCGGCACGAAGCCGCCAGCCTGCGTGCCGGCATGATGCAGAGTTATCGTGCGGCCTTCCCGAAAGAAACCGTGATCGTCGATCCGATCGCGCAGGCCAAACAAAAGATCGCTGCCGCACAACGTGATGGCGGCCAGCTCGCGGCGGATGATTTCCTGGCACTGTCGGCGGTCGTCGGCGCCGCCTGGGCCGGATCGCCGCAGAGTGCGGACAGCACGGCGATCAGCAGCCTCGAATATCGCGACCACCATTTGCTGGTACGTTTGAAAAATGCCGCTGATGCCGACGCGGCGGAAGCGCAAGTCAAGAGCGCACTGGAGAGTAGCCAATTAACGCTGAGCAAGCCGGCTACCGGCGTGTGGCAAATCGGAGGTCGCAAGTAATGCAAGCAACGTCGACAAGTAATCCGATACGGCAAACCTGGCAAAAAATCAGTACGCCGCTCAGCCTCTATTGGGCGCAGAGGAATCAGCGCGAACAACGCTTGCTGGCTACCGCTGGAGCATTGATCCTGATCGCCGTGATTTATCTGCTCTTGCTGGATCCGGCGCTGAGCGGGCGCGCCCGCTTGCAAAAAGACTTGCCGGCGCTACGCCAGCAAGCCGCCGAATTGCAAGCCCTGACCGCCAAGGCAATCTCCTTGTCCGGCCAACAGGCAGAGCGGCCAGCGTCGCCACTCACCAAAGAGGCGGTTGAGACGGCATTGAAAAGCAAGGGGCTGAATCCGCAAAGTGTGGTGCTCAATGGCGACATGGTGAAAGTCCAGTTATCGGCGGTAGCGTTTGCCGGCTTGCTGGACTGGCTCGACGAAGCGCAAAAAACCGCACATTGGCAAGTAGTCGACGCCAATGTCACTGCACCGGGCGGAACCAATGCGCAACCGGGTATTGTCAATGCCACGGTCACCTTGTGGCAGCAAAAGCATGAGTAATGGCTTCGCCAATGGCCACGCCAATGGCTTCGCTCAGCAGCGGGAAAGTTGATGCGCGGTTTGAGCAGAGTATTGATGTGGACGGCGGCTGCACTTTTGAGTGTGCTGATCACGACAGCGGCTTTTTTGCCGGCTGCGTGGCTGGCGCCGTTGGTGGAAAGTCGCACCGGCGGCAGGCTCACGCTGGGCGAGGCGCAAGGCTCGTTGTGGCGAGGTTCGGCCTTTGTCGGGGCCGCGCCAAGCGGCAAAGATGCGGTGACGGCTTTATTGCCGGGGCGGTTTGCCTGGCGCTTGTCGCCATTGGTTTTACTAGGGCGGGTCGAGGCGACCTTGGAGAATGCAGAAGTACTGTCGAGCGCAGTAAACATTCGCGGCAGCTGGAGCACCTGGGTCATCAGTCCGTCCAGCCTGGCTTTGCCGGCTGAGCGTTTGGCGGCACTGGGCGCGCCTTTGAATACCTTGCAGCCGGCGGGACGGATGAAGCTGGGCTGGCAGCAATTGACGCTGGCGCGCGCCAGCAGCGGCGGCGTCGATTTAAACGGTGTCATGACGCTCGACATGCTGGCGATGGCATCGCGCTTGTCGCCGGTCAAGCCGCTCGGCAGTTATCGCATGCGGTTTGACTGGCAGGGCCGCCAGGCAAACCTGACGCTGGCGACGCTGGACGGGGCGATGCTGCTGAACGGTAGCGGCAAATTGCAAGACGGTCACTTGCAGTTTTCGGGTACCGCGGAAGCGGCGGCAGGACAAGAGGAAAAGTTGGCGACTTTACTGAGTTTACTCGGACAACGGCGTCAGGTGAATGGCAGAAACGTTATCGGACTAGAGTTCAAATCATGAAAGATAAAATGTATTTCACACTACTTTCAAGCACAAGCAACTGGCGCAGCGCTGCGGCCATCGCCCTGCTGACCTGCGCTACCGCGGTCGCCGCGCAGCCGGTGCCGCCGGTGCAACCGACACCCGGAAGCGGCAACAATGCCGCTGGCGGCGTGAACGGCCAGGCCGTGATGAATTTCGTCGGCGCCGATATCGAATCCGTGATCAAGGCCGTTGGCCAGTACACCAATACCACTTTCATCGTCGATCCGCGCGTCAAGGGTAGCATCAACCTGGTATCGGAAAAGCCGTTGACTAAATCCCAGGCTTTCGATTTGCTGGCTTCGACGTTGCGGCTGCAAGGTTACGCAGTGGTGCGCGGCGACGGTTTTGTCAAAGTAGTGCCGGAAGCGGACGCCAAATTGCAAGTGGCGCCGACCCGGCCTGCCAGTGTCAGGGGAGATCAGATTGCAACCCAGATCTTTTCGCTGAACTATGAATCGGCGACCAATATACTGCCGGTGCTGCGACCGCTGATTTCGCCGAACAACACCATCAATGCCAACCCGGGCAATAACACACTGGTGGTAACCGATTACGCCGAAAACCTGCAGCGCCTGGGGAAAATGATAGCCGCCCTCGATGTACCGGCGGTCAACGATCTGGATGTGATTCCGGTGCGTTACGCGGTGGCCAGCGATATCGCCGTGATGGCCAGCAAATTGCTGGACTCCGGCTCTGCCGCACCCGGCGCCGGCGACAGCGCGCGCACGATGATCATGGCTGACTCCAGAACCAATTCGGTGGTGGTCCGGGCGCCATCCGTAGGACGTGCAAACCTGGCCAAATCGCTGATCGCCAAGCTCGACCAGCCGACTGCCAACGCCGGTAATGTACACGTGGTCTATCTGAAAAATGCCGATGCCGGCAAGCTGGCTAAAACCCTGCGCGCGATTGTTTCGCAGGATGCTTCGGCCTCAACCAGCAGCCAATCCAGCAAGAGTTCCAGTAGCGTTTCCGGCAGCATGCTGCAAGGTTCAGCCACTGGCGGGGTACTGAGTTCGAGCAATTCGACGTCGCCGTCGTCGCCATCGCCATCGTCGTCGCCCTCCGATGCATCGTCGCAATCGTCCGGCAGCGGCGGCGCCGCCGGCTTTATCCAGGCCGACGACTCCACCAATACCCTGATCATTACCGCCAGCGAACCGGTTTATCGCAACATCCGCGGTGTCATCGACCAGCTCGATACCCGTCGCGCCCAGGTGTATGTGGAGGCCTTGATCGTCGAAGTCACGGATAGTGCAGCCAGTGAGATCGGGGTGCAGTGGCTGGCGTTGAGCGGAGATAAAAACAGCAATTACCGGGTCGGTGGCGGTACCGGATTTACGGGCACCAATACCGGGATCGTTGGCAACAATCTGTTCAACACGGCAATCGGCCAGGCTGTCAATACCGGTACCAGCGCTACAGTACCGACGGTCGGTAGTGGTTTGCAGCTCGGCATATTCCGCCAGATTGCCGGCAAAATCGGTTTGGGTGCTTTAGCCAGCGCCTTGAATTCCACTACCGGCAGCAATGTATTGTCGATGCCGAATCTGCTGACACTGGATAATGAAGAGGCCAAGATCATCGTTGGTCAAAACGTGCCATTTGTCACGGGTTCGACCCTGACCACCGGCGCCGGTACGAGCAGCCCGTTCACTACCATCGATCGCAAGGACGTTGGTACCGCATTGAAGATAAAGCCGCATATTTCTGAAGGCGGCACGGTGCGTCTTGAAATTTCGCAAGAGGTGTCAGCGGTGATTGCCAACACGGCCAATGCTGCCAACGGACCGACCACCACCAAACGTTCCCTGGATACCAATGTTGTGATTGACGATGGCGAGATCATCGCCTTGGGTGGCTTGATTGGCGATAACAACCAGAACGGCGTGCAAAAAGTACCGCTGCTGGGCGATTTGCCATTTATCGGTAACTTCTTTAAATATCAGTCTGGCTCCCGCGAGAAAACCAATTTGATGATATTTTTGCGCCCGGTTATTGTGCGCGACAAAGAGACCAGCAATCTGCTAGCCGTAGATCGCTATGACTACATGCGCAAGCAACAGATTAAAGTGCAGCCTGGCAGCAGCGTTCTGACCAATTTCGGTTCATCGGTCACATCCAGGCTTGAAGATGGCGGCCCGTTCATCGATCTGCGCAAGCAGCAGGACGGGTCAGACAGCACAGGCACACAGCATCAGCCAGCGTCTGAGCAATCCCAGTTGCCAATGCCGAAACCGGTGACAGCACCGGCGCCAGGCTTTGTGAATGACAGAGCGCCATGAACGACCCCAGAATGACCGACACGCGTCTGCTGCCATACGCCTTTGCCCGCAATTTTTCGTTGCTGGCACAGCGTACCGAGGATGCCAACGGCGCTGACAATGCGGTGGAGTTGTGGATCTCCGACGCTACCCAGCCTAGCGCCATTGCCGAAGTCAGCCGCCGCTTTGGCCGCGTCAAATTCCGCAAACTGTCGCGCGACGAACTGGAAGATGCGATTGCCAAAGCCTACGCCGGCGCCGGCGGCGACGCCGCGCAAGTGGTGGACGAATTTGAATCCGATCTCGACCTCGCCAAGCTGATGCAAGACATGCCGGCGATCGAGGATTTGCTGGAGTCGTCCGACGATGCGCCGGTGATCCGCATGATCAATGTATTGCTGACCCAGGCTTTGCGCGAGGGCGCCTCAGACATCCATATCGAACCGTTCGAGCAGATTTCAGTGGTGCGCTTCCGCATCGACGGCAGTTTGCGCGATGTCGTGCGGCCCAAGAAAGCCGTCCATGCCTCGCTGATTTCCCGTATCAAGATCATGGCGCAACTGGATATCGCCGAAAAGCGTTTGCCGCAAGATGGCCGCATCACTTTGCGCGTCGGCGGCAAGCCGGTGGATGTGCGGGTCTCGACATTGCCAACCGGCCATGGCGAACGCGCGGTGCTGCGCCTGCTGGACAAGGAAGCCGGCCGGCTCGATTTGCAGCATCTAGGCATGAGTCCGACAGTGTTGCCGCAGTTCGATCGCCTGATCGCACAGCCGCATGGCATCGTGCTGGTCACCGGGCCGACCGGGTCCGGCAAGACCACCACGCTGTACGCCGCGCTGTCGCGCTTGAATACCAGCAGCACCAATATCCTGACGGTGGAAGATCCTATCGAGTACGAACTGGCCGGGGTCGGCCAGACCCAGGTCAATGCGCGTATCGACATGACATTTGCCAAAGCCTTGCGGGCGATCTTGCGGCAGGATCCGGATGTCATCATGATCGGTGAAATCCGCGATCTCGAAACTGCCCAGATTGCAGTGCAGGCGTCGCTCACCGGCCATCTGGTGCTGGCGACTTTGCATACCAATGATTCTGCCGCTGCGGTGACCCGTTTGCTGGACATGGGCATCGAGCCATTCCTGTTGTCGTCGTCCCTGCTGGGTGTGGTGGCGCAGCGCCTGGTCCGGAAACTGTGCACCCATTGCCGCCGCCACGACGGCCAGCTCTGGCATGCGGTCGGTTGCGAGCAATGCGGCCATACCGGTTATCACGGCCGGGTTGGCGTCTATGAGTTGTTGCTGACGACCGATGAAATTACTGCGCAGATCCACAACCGGGCATCGGAAGCCGAGATACAGCAAGTGGCGCAGCGCAATGGCATGCAGACCATGCGCCAGGATGGCGAGCGCTGGCTGGCCGAGGGCATTACCACCCAGGCCGAGTTGTTACGCGTCACCAAAGAGTAACTGAATGAAGAGTAACTGAAGAATAAGCGAAGAGTAGAGGAGCAGCGTGCCAGCATTTCGTTACGAAGCGGTAGATACCGCCGGCATCACCACCAAGGGTGTGGTGAATGCGGACAGCGCCAAGATGGCGCGTGCCGACCTGCGCGCCCAAGGTTTGCTGCCGCTGACGGTAGAAGCGATTGCGCAGCAGGTGGATGCTGCCGGCAACTTGAAACGGCGCGGCTTTGGCGAACATCTGTCGACGGTAGAAATCGCCTTGTTTACGCGCCAGCTAGCCAGCTTGCTGGAAGCCAGCCTGCCGCTGGAACAAGCGTTGACGGCGCTGCTGGAACAATCCGAGCGTAGTTACCAGCGCGACCTGATCGCATCGATCCGATCCGATGTGATGGGCGGCGCCTCGCTATCCAGCGCGCTGGCCGGGCATCCGCGCGATTTCGCCGAAATTTATCGGGCGCTGGTTGCGTCGGGCGAGCAGATCGGCCAGTTGTCGCGCGTGTTGTCCCGACTGGCCGACTACATCGAACGGCGCAACTCGCTGGTGCAGAAGGTAAAACTGGCATTCACTTATCCTGCGATCGTGACTGTGGTGGCGTTTGTGATCGTCATCTTCCTGCTGACCTACGTGGTGCCGCAGATCGTTTCCGTGTTCGCTAACACCAAGCAGAAATTGCCGATGCTGACGGTAATGATGTTGGCCACTTCCGATTTTGTCCGCAACTATGGCTGGATAGTCCTGATCGCGGTGATCGCGCTGTTCTACGCATGGCGCACGGCGCTCAAAAATCCCGCCACCAAGATGCGCTGGCATACCTGGCTGCTGAGTGCGCCGCTGTATGGCAAATTCGAACGCAGCTTGAATACCGCGCGCTTCGCCAGCACGCTGGCGATTACCACCGGCTCCGGCGTGCCGATTTTGAAAGCGTTGCAAACCAGCCGCGATACCTTGTCCAACGTCGCCATGCGGCAACAGGTCGATACTGCCGCCACCAGCGTGCGTGAGGGTGTCGGCCTGGCGCGCGCACTGGCGGCCAACAAACATTTTCCGCCGATGTTGATTCACATGATACGGGCCGGTGAAGTGACCGGTGAATTGCCCGCTATGCTGGAGCGCGCCGCCAGTGCCCAGGAGCAGGATCTGGAACGGCGTGCGATGACCATTGCGGGCTTGCTGGAACCGGCCTTGATTCTGGCGATGGGGGTGGTGGTGTTGTTGATTGTGCTGGCAGTACTGATGCCGATTATTGAAATCAACCAGTTGGTGCGCTAGGACAAAGTCAGGGAAAAACGTGAATCTACCATTAACAAAAAAACTGGAGCGGCAAAGCAAGCGCCTGCCGGAATTTCTCAGCCTGCTGCTGTTCATGCTGCTGTGTGCCTGCACGGCGTACTGGGTGATGCAGCTGATCAAACCACCACTGCGCGCGGTGACCGCGCCGCCGCAAGCGGAGCAGGCGCAGGTAGATGTCTCGCTGGCGGCGGGTTTGTTCGGTGGCCGCGGTACGGTTACCGTTGCCAGCAATTACCAGCTGTTGGGCGTGGTGGCTGCTAAAAAGGATGAGGACAGCGTGGCGATTCTGAGCGCCGACGGCAAGCCGGCGCAGGCGGTACGACAAGGCAAGGAGTTATTGCCGGGAACCAGCATCAAGGAAGTGCATGCCACTTATGTCTTGCTGTCTGAGGGTGGGGTCTTGAAGCGTGTGATGCTGCCGGAAGATGTGCGCTCCAAGTCGGGCATGGCCAGTCCTGCGCCGATACTGGCACCGGCCGCCGCCCCTAATCAAGATTTACCACCGGAGCAACCGGCGGTGCCGGTGCAGGACAAGTAAGGTGGCACAAACTTGCGCACCTCACTTGCTAACCCACTTGCGAACCTTACAGTACGTAACGCGATAAATCCTCGTTGACCACCAGTGCTCCCAGGCGTTCATCGACATAAGCAGCATCGATCACCATGGTTTTATCGGTGGCGTTAGTCGCCGAAAACGAGATTTCTTCCAGCAGCTTTTCCATCACCGTGTACAGCCGGCGGGCGCCGATGTTCTCAGTTTTTTCATTGACCGAGAACGCGATTTCTGCGAGTCGCTGTACGCCTTCTTTGGCAAATTCCAGCGTGATGCCTTCGGTTGCCAGCAGCGCTTCATATTGCTTGGTCAGGCAGGCGTCGGTGCCAGTCATGATTCTTTCGAAATCGCTGATCGACAATGAATCGAGCTCGACCCGGATCGGGAACCGGCCTTGCAGTTCCGGAATCAGATCCGACGGTTTCGCCAGATGGAAGGCGCCGGACGCGATGAACAGGATGTGATCGGTCTTGATCATGCCGTACTTGGTGTTGACCGTGGTGCCCTCGACCAGCGGCAGCAAGTCGCGCTGCACACCGGCGCGTGAAACGTCAGCGCCGCCGTTCTGCGAACGGGTGGCGATCTTGTCGATCTCATCAAGAAACACAATGCCGTTTTGCTCGACGTTGGTGATCGCTTTCTGCTTCAGCTCATCTTCGTTGACCAGTTTGGCGGCTTCCTCTTCGATCAAGACTTTCATTGCATCCTTGATCTTGATCTTGCGATTTTTCTTGCGATTGCTGCCGATGCCGGAAAACATGGATTTGATCTGCTCGGTCATTTCTTCCATGCCGGGCGGCGCCATGATTTCCATTTGCGATGTCGCTTCCGACAACTCGATCTCGATTTCCTTATCGTCGAGCACGCCTTCGCGCAGCCGCTTGCGGAAAGTCTGGCGGGTATTGCTGCCTTTATCCGAAGCGCTGTCACCGTCTCCGGAACTCTGCTCAGGATGGAAGCCGAAATCGCGCGCCGGCGGCACCAGGATGTCAATAATCCGGTCTTCAGCAGCATCTTCCGCACGGGTGCGGACTTTGCGCATTTCGGCTTCGCGGGTTTGTTTGATGCCGATGTCGATCAGGTCGCGGATGATGGTGTCGACGTCGCGGCCGACATAACCGACCTCGGTGAATTTTGTGGCCTCGATCTTGATGAACGGCGCGTCGGCCAGCTTGGCCAGGCGTCGTGCGATTTCGGTCTTACCGACACCGGTAGGTCCGATCATCAGGATATTCTTGGGCGTGATTTCGTGGCGCAGCGGTTCGGCTACCTGCTGCCGGCGCCAGCGGTTACGCAACGCAATTGCCACCGCGCGCTTGGCGCGATCCTGGCCGACTACATGTTTATCCAGTTCTGAAACAATTTCTTGGGGAGTCATGTTCATGTTTTTTTCCGCGTTTGATAGGTGAGCTCGCAAGCCATGCAGGGCCGGATCTTCTTTAGAATCAGGCAAATGCCTGCCCAGGCTTGCCGGGCAGGTCTGCAATGAAATCTTAGTCGAGGGTTTCGATAATGTGCGACTGGTTGGTATAGATACAGAGGTCACCGGCAATCACCAGCGATTTCTTGACGATATCCGCCGGCGACAACTCGGTGTTCTCTTGCAGCGCCGTGGCTGCCGACTGGGCGAAAGTACCGCCCGAACCGATCGCACCGATGCCATTGGTAGGCTCCAGTACGTCGCCATTACCGGTGATGACCAGCGTGGTTTCGCGGTCGGCCGTCAACAGCATGGCTTCCAGCCGCCGCAACATGCGGTCGGTGCGCCATTCCTTGGCCAGGTCGACCGAGGCGCGCATCAGGTTACCCTGGTGTTTTTCCAGTTTCGACTCAAACAGATCGAGCAAGGTGAACGCGTCGGCCGTGCCGCCGGCGAAACCGACCAGTACTTTGCCCTGGTACAGCTTGCGGACTTTGCGGGCGGTGCCCTTCATGACGACATTGCCGAGTGTTACCTGACCATCGCCACCCAAGGCGACACTGTTGCCGCGTCGCACTGAAAGAATGGTGGTGCCGTGAAATTGTTCCATTTTTGCTAGCCTCAGAAAATGCGGACCGATTTGGTGATCAGACCGCTCATGCCGGGCGCTGGGCGCCCGTGCTGCATGATGTGATTCGCTATCGAATAATAAATCGATACTGTCCCAAAAAAATGGGGACGGCTGACGTGATTACAAGCGCTGAATTACGTAGATTTAGCGTTGTTTTTTTATTACTGCAGAGATTTGATTTTATTGAAACTTAATTCTTTAAGCTTAATTCTTTAAGTTTAATTCTTGCGCGGCACCACACGCACGACTTCCTGTATGCCTACGACCTTGAACAAAGCTGTCACGAGGTGGTTGACGCTATGGAACTCAATCGCATTGCCGTTGCTGGCCAGCATTGACAAGCCATTCAGCAGTTCGCCGGCTGCGCTGAAATCCACACGGACCAGGCGCGAGCAATCCATGATCGCAGGGCTGTAGGCATTGGCGTGGGTTTGAATTTTGGTCAGCAGCTCGTCGGTTCGGCCTTCAATCAGTATAGGCATGAGCAGGCTGTTGTTGCCGCTGGTGGTGTTGCTTGCATTCAGGGTGTTGTCTTCGGCGGCGGTGATGATCTTGGCGTGCGGTTTGACAAACGGCGGTGGCGAGACTTCAAACGTGATCGAGTAATCTATGCTGGCGTCTTCGTAGGCTTCTTCGAGATTGAGCAGATGCAGGATTTCAAGCAGCAACAACCATGGTGCTGCGGTTTCGTCGCGCCGTCCAACCAGCAGGATTTCGCGGATCTTGTCGGCCAGTTCATCGGCGCCGACCAGTATCAGGTCGAGCCCGGATTTTTGCAGTTTTTTCAACATGCGCAGCAACAGGCCGCAACCGATCGGGTCGACCGAGCTGACGCGGGTGAATTCCAGGCGCACCGCCGGGTGGGTGGCGCTCAGTTTTTGCGCGCGTTCCAGTTGCTTGCCGATGTTGGCGTCGAGCTTGCCGGAGAAAGCTACCGCCGGCAGCGCACCAGGCTTTTCCTGGTTCTTGGCCTGCGGATCGAGCGTCATGATATCGATCCAGGTCGGCGGCGAGGTTTCAAATTTGTTGGCAAAATCGACCGACAGATTATCGAATTCCTGTTGCTTGCCGGTGATCTGGTACAGATCCAGCAGCATCCACCAGACCACATGCGTTGACGAACCGAGATCGCTTTCGGCAATCGCATTCAACAGCAGTGCTTCGGCGATGTCGCACTGATCGCTGGCGAACAATACCGCCGCTTCTTCAATTACTTCCGGCGTATCGGACACGGATACTTCGATGCTGCCGCTTCTCGATTGATCGTCCAGGTATTCGGTGGCCCTGCTCATCACCGGCAGCGTCATCTGGGTGGTGTTCGAGCCCTGGGTAGTTGTGATCGGCGCGGCACTGTTGGCGTCGAGAGACGCTTTGGAAGCGGGCGGCAGATGAACGAATTCAGACGACATCTCTGACTCGATCGCATCGATTTTCATGGTCGTCGAGCTACGCACCGCACCATCGCGCAACGTGGTGGAGTTGGTCTGCCGCTCCGGGCTTTCACCAAACAGAACCGGCGCTTGATTGTCTGCCGCGGCTGGTACTTTTTCATCCACCGGTGAAGCGCCGTTTGGACGATTATTTTTGCCAAAAAGCGAGAAAATCCCCACGTGTCAATCCCGAAAGTAAGTTGCTGTTAAAGCTTTATGAGTAGCTATGTTTTTTATTGAAAACAGGGTTGCGCAATATGGTTAACTACGGCTAGTTGCCGCTACCTGTTCCGCAAATTTTCAGATGCGCTTTTATCATCGCTTTTGCCATTGTTTTGCTATCGCTTTGCTATCGCTTTGCTATGCTGATGGCCACATTTTTGTTTTGAATCTGTTCTCGCTTATGCATGCTTTTACATATTCTGAAGAATAAAAAAGCACGATCAATCGATACCTCTAAAGGTAACACAAAGCAACACCGGAAGTATGTCTGGAACACCCTAAGTTATGACATAAATATGTTGCGACATTTGCATGTTGGCTCTGAAAATTAGACATTTTGACCATGAATACGCACATGAACGTAAACCGGAATTGCGCCGCCTGCGTGATTTCCTTGCCTGGCAATTCCGGTTTTCCAGTTCAGGAATTTAGAACCTGGTGCGTACGCCAAGAATCACGCTGCGGCCTGGTTGTGGCGCAACATCTTTCAATACCGAAGTCGCCAGGCGGATATCCTGATTCAACAGGTTCTTGGCCAAGGCAAACCAGGTGAGCTGGTACGAACCGAGCTTCCGGGTATATGAAAGATTGGCGTCAATCTTCGTGTATGCCGGCGTCGCGCTGTCTTCAAAGGTTGCCAGCCGATCTTGTTGCAGCGCGCGCAGGATGGTGACGCCGCTGCGCCATGGCCCCTGTACATAACCAAGGTCGATGCCATAACGGCTAGCTGGCTGCAATGGCAGGTTACCCATTTGCTTGAGTTTGCCGCGTGCAGTGTCGGCAAAGCCGCGTATTGAAAATCCCTCGCCGCGCAAGTTGTAGCTGATTTCCGCTTCGGCGCCACGGATGATGGCACCGGCTTGTGACCAGAACCGCTCGGTGAAGTCGCCGTGGTCATGATCGTGGCCGTCTCTGTGATGATCGTGATCATCTTCAACCGGCTCGACCATGCGGCCATAAACGAAGTTGTCTACGTGGTTTTCGAACAAATTGGCTTTCCAGCGTACCAAGCCTGTGGTTTTTTGCAATGTGAGTTCAATGTTGCGTGAGGTCTCTTTTTTCAAAGCAGGATCGCCGATGTCGAAAGTGGCGGTGGCCTCATGCGGGCCGTGCGAATACAACTCTTCTGCGGTAGGTGCGCGTTGTGCAATAGAGATAGTCGGCCCGAAACTGTAACCGGAAGCGAAGCGCCAGAGGCCGCCGACGGAGTAAGACGCGAGATTGAACTTGCGATCGGGTAGTCTGGCCGCTTCATCGGGTTGACGTTTCACCGATTCCAAACGCAAGCCGGCGCTGGCGAGGAGGGGGCCGAATTCACGTTCTTCGACTAAAAACGCAGCAAATGAGTTGGATTTTGTTTTAGGGACCGTGTCGGGCAAACCACTTGCCGCACCGAGCGAGGAGAAGCGTGTGTCTTCGGTTTGCATGCCGAAAGTACCGTGCCATCCGGCCACAGGTTTGTGCGCCAGTTCCCATCGGCTTTCTGTCGATTGATTTGAGAAGATCGTGTGCGGCGTGCCGTCTTCATGTTTCTCGGTGTGTGTGTAATCGGTATGGCCGAGCTTGAATGTGAATGTTTCGAAGCCAGCGAACGGGTCATCGATCTGGCCAGCGATGTCGTAGCGGTTTTGGTGCAGATCGATGAATGATTTTTCCTCGGTGGGGATACCGTAATGGTCGGCCAGGGTTGCCACCGATGCTCCTATATGACCCCAAGACGCAATATAGGATGCGCCGATGCCGACTCCGGTTTCATGGGTGAAAGAGTTAGGCAAGCGCCCCGACGCAGAAGCGGGATCGCTCTGGGTGGAATGTCCCGGGATTTTGTAATTGCCGGTGTCGCGCCAACTGCCATCCAGATGCATGCCTATCGGCCCCGTCGAGCCGTCCAGCATCAACGAGGCGCTTCTGCCATTGTCGCCGCTGCTATAGCGCACTTCGGCTTCGCCGCTGAGCTCCTTTTGCAACTGTGTCGGAATACGGTCATTGACGACATTGACCAGGCCGCCGATGGCGCCGGAGCCATACAGCAACGCGGCCGGGCCGCGCAGGATTTCAATTTGACGGGCCGTCGCAGCTTCGGTGGCTACCGCGTGATCGTTGGACAGGCTGGAGACGTCTGCCACCGACATGCCGTTTTGCAGGATCTTGACGCGTGGACCTTCCATGCCGCGAATGATAGGGCGGGAAGCACCGGCGCCGAAACCGGATGCCGATAC
Organism: Collimonas sp. OK607; assembly: GCF_900111995.1. Taxonomy (GTDB): domain Bacteria; phylum Pseudomonadota; class Gammaproteobacteria; order Burkholderiales; family Burkholderiaceae_D; genus Collimonas. Next base: position 38,656 of record NZ_FOKF01000006.1, on the reverse strand, counting down.
ACCAAGTTCCTGCGACAAAGTGTCTCCCAGCGATGTGCCGGTCTTGTTGCGTAATTCTTCTCCGGACAATACTTTGGTCGGACTCAGGATCTGCGTGTCGACATGGGGATTGAGCGGGCTGGCGCTGACCACGATTTGTGGCAAGGGCTTAACCTGTTCCGCGGCGTCGGGTTGAACATCTACGGCGGAAGCTGCAGAAGAGAGAACGGTGAGCGCGGACAGAACCGCGCTGGATAACAGCGTACGTTGGACGTGCATGATGATTCCTGGACAGGTAATGGCCGTCGATGGTCGAGTCGATGCAAAAGCGATGTGCAAAGCAGCACAATCAATCGCGCACGATCAAAGGCGACGGCAACAAATAATGATTTGTTTCGAATGGTGTGCTTCGCGATAAGCGAAGCCGGTAACTGCGTCCTGTCAGGAGCGGGGTGGTGCGCGAGGTGAGAAGTGGCAGGTGAACGGGGCATGCCAGGAAGCGAATGCCTGCCACAACGCCAGCACATTTTTGCCCGGCAGTGGCGGTAATGTCAGCGGCGCCGAGTAGATTGTTGCAGCCAGGGTGGCGTCGTCGAATGCGGCGCAAGAGTGACGTGCTTTGCCGCCGCCTTCGATGGTGCGCTCGATTACCGACGTCATGTGCGTCAGTTGGGTCGATTGTTTGTTTTCCCAGGCCGCATGGACGATGCTATGCGTCAGTCCCAGCCATTGCGCGAACAGGATCGCCAATACCAGCACGGGCGCAAAGGCGGCGTGCCGGAGGCGTCTTGAGCGAAATACCGGAGCGGACATCAAGGAATCGGTAGCGTTGAAAACAACGACGGCAAAAGTGGGCTGCCATCAAGGATCAGGCTAAAAGTTACAGGAAAACCAACCAAGGCTGCAATGCTACCTTGGCTTAAATTTTCGCATAGCCCCCGGGGCCGCTATCGAAGATCAATCGCCGTAAAGCTTTTGTTTCAGTTCGCGACGTTGCTGTGCTTCCAGCGACAAGGTTGCAGTCGGGCGTGCCAGCAAACGCGGAATGCCGATCGGTTCGCCGGTTTCTTCGCACCAGCCGTATTCACCGGCGTCAATCGATGCGATCGATTGCTGTACTTTCTTGAGCAATTTGCGTTCGCGATCGCGGGTACGCAATTCCAGGGCGTGTTCTTCTTCGATGGTGGCACGGTCTGCCGGATCTGGCACCAGGACGGTTTCACGCAAATGCTCGGTGGTTTCTCCGGCGTTCTTGAGCAGGTCGATTTCTAACTGCTGCAAACGCGCTTTGAAGAAAGCCAGTTGCGCCTCATTCATGTAGTCCTTTTCGCTCATCTTGAGGATTTGCTCTTCGGTCAACAGAACGGATTCGGAGGTTGGTTTGGTTGTTTTAGTAGCCACTTCGCTTGCTTTCGATACGACGTTTTTATCAATTTTATCCGTTAATCCGGCACTTGCGGGCTTGTCGCTGGTGCTGCTAGCGCCGGATCTGGCCGTTGGGGAACTCAGTTTCTTTGTAACAGAACTACTGGCTTTTGCCATTGTATTTCGCGTTACTTCACTACGCGTTACCTTATTGCGCGTTGCCTTCTCTGCCGCCGGAGCGGAGCTGGTAACAGATTTGGCCGTCGCCGTTTTCTTGGCTAGGGATTTTACAACAGGTTTGGGGCCAGGTTTGGCAACTTTGGACGCAGCCTTACTTGCGGTTGCAACAGGGGACTCAGACTTCAGTGGCGCCCTGGTGGAGATTTTTGCTGCTTTTTCAGCTATTTTTGCACTGCTTGTTGCGACTTTAACTGCGCCTTTATCGGCGCTTTTATCCGCTTTACTGGCGGGAACACTGGCTGGCCGGGTTTTCGGCGTCAATTTGCCTAGCGAGGCCGCTGCCTTCTTGGCAACGGTCTTTTTAACGGTCAGGTTCATGGTCCTCTCCCTTAAATCAGCAGCCAGGCGACTATGCGATTGGCCCGCTATCCAGTGATTTCCCAGCGCAAAACTGCCATAGTTTATACCAAACATTGCTCCAAACCGCGAATAAAGATGTCTTTCGGCAGATTCTTGCCAATGAAGACCATTTTGCTGCCGCGTGTCTCATTTGCATCCCATTTGCCGCCGACATCGCTGCCCATGATTTGATGCACACCTTGAAACACAACCTTGCGGTCGGCGCCATCCATCAACAATACGCCTTTGTAGCGCAACATGCGCGGTCCGTATACTTGCACCAGGCCACCGAGGAATTCATCCAGGCGTGCAGTATCGAAGGGCCTTTCACTTTTGAACACAAAAGCGGCTATTTCGTCATCGTGATGTGCATGATGATGGTCGTGATGGCCGTGGCCCTCATGCTCATGGGAGGGATGGTCGCAATCGTCGCCGCTGTGCTCATGCGCATGTTCTTCCGTTGCCAAAAAGTCAGGGTCGATTTCCAGCTTGGCGTTGAGATTGAAACCGCGGATATCCAGGATTTCGTCGATCGGCGTGTGTTGCGGATCCAGCGTGATGATCGGTGCGCGCGGATTGATGCGTTTCAGGCGGCTGGTCAAGGCAGCAACTTCTTCTGCGCTCACCAGGTCGGTTTTGGAAAGCAGCAATTTGTCGGCAAAACCTACCTGGCGTTGCGCTTCTTCCTGTTGGTCGAGTTGCGACATTGCATGCTTTGCATCGACCACGGTGACGATTGCATCCAGCATGAAGTGCATTGCGACTTCATCGTCGACAAAGAAGGTTTGCGCTACCGGCCCCGGATTGGCCATGCCGGTGGTCTCGATAATCACCCGGTCAAAGTTCAGCTCGCCGGCTGCACGGCGCCGCGCCAGCGTGGTCAGGGCGACGATCAGGTCGCCGCGAACGGTGCAGCAGATGCAGCCGTTGTTCATTTCGACGATTTGCTCGGTGCTGTCTTGCACCAGGATTTCATTATCGATATTTTCCTGGCCGAATTCATTTTCAATCACGGCGATTTTATGGCCGTGCTGCTGTTGCAGGATACGGTTGAGCAGAGTGGTTTTGCCGGCGCCGAGGAAGCCGGTCAGGATCGTGGTGGGGATGAGTGCCATAGTGAGATTCGGAAAAATGAAAACTACAAACAATAGAAAACCGGGTGGAAATTCAGATCAGAAAACTGCTGTTATGAATGCAACGGACTAATGCGCGCAATCGGCACACCAGCCCTTGATGGTCAGTTCGATCTCATGACCTTGAAAGCCCTTGCCCAGCGTGTCTTGTAAAGCTTGTTGCAGTTGCTTGCGCAGCTTGGCCGGCGTAGTGGTGCCGGCGTGGCTGTCGCCTAACGCCAGGATGCTATCCAGGAAACCGGCGTCGCCGCTGCCGTCCAGGCAAAATACCTTGGCGCAGCGGGTGCATTTGAAATGCCCGTGCTGATGCTGGGCCTGATGCGTCGCACTGCCGTGCGGGCCGGAATCGCCGTGCTCGGCGCCGGCGCTATAGCGGAACACGCGATCGTCGCCGGCAATCTTGTGCGCCAGGCCGGCGTCGGTCAGGCAATCGAGGGCGCGATACAGGGTTACCCGGTCCATCTCGGTAAACTGATCCTGCATGTCCTGATGCGAAAAAGCGCAACGCGCCTCCAGCAAGGCCGCCAGGACCTTGATGCGTGCAGGAGTGATGCGTAGTGCAACTTCGCGCAACTGCGCTTCGGCCAACGCCGTCGCATGCTGATGGGTGTTGCCCTTGGCGGTTGCGGCGGAAGCGACAGATTTCAGTTTTGGGCCTGGGTTCATAATGCAGTATGGGTAGGTGAGATTTCAATTATGCCTGAAATGCAATTCAGTTGCATATTTGATGTGGTATGTGGATCGAAGCATCCAGCCCAAGAGGTTGCAGCTTGCTGCTCATGCATTGAGCTCATGTACCCGGGATCAGGTATCTAGGCTCACGTATCCGAGATTTTTTTTGCGCGCGGGTGGGCGGCATCATAAACCTGCGCCAGGCGCTGGAAGTCGAGCGAGGTGTAGACCTGGGTAGCGGCGATCGATGCATGCCCCAGCAATTCTTGTACTGCGCGCAGATCGCCGGAGCCCTGCAGCATGTGCGAGGCGAATGAATGGCGCAACACATGGGGATGGACGTTGCTGGCGATGCCGAGCGATAGCGCATGATGCTTCAGACGCAACTGAATCACGCGTGGCGATACGCGGGTGCCGCGTTCTGTCAGGAACAGGGCTGCGGCATGTCCATCCTTGTCACGCTTATCGCCATTGTCATCCTGATCATTTTTGAGCAGCGTCTGGCGTTGCGGCAGCCAGGCCGTAATCGCTTGTATTGCCGGGTTGCCCACTGGCACGCTACGTTTCTTGCCGCCTTTACCGGTGACTGTCACTTCGGCCGCATCAAGGTCGATCCAGCCGGCCGATTCATAGCCTGCTTGCTTGCTATAGCGCAGGTCCAGCCCTGCCAGTTCCGAGACACGCAGCCCACTGGAATACAGCAGTTCAAACATCGCGTGATTGCATAACGCCATGCTGGATCCGGCCTCGGCCAATGGATTACCACTGGCCACCAGATGAATCGCGTCGTCGGCGGCCATGGCTTTCGGTAGCGGTTTGGCGCGCTTTGGCGCTTTCACGCCTTCGACCGGATTGGTGGCGAGCGTGGTCTGCTCTGCCAGCCACTCGAAAAAGCCGCGCCAGGCCGACAGCTTGCGCGCAATCGAACTTGGATTCAATCCGCGAGAGTGCAATTGCGCGGCAAATTTGCGGATGTGAAAGTGCGTGACGGCGGCGAACTCCCAACTGTCGCCGAGTGCCTGCGTCAAGCTTGCCAGTTCCTTCAAGTCGCGGGCATAGTTGCTAATCGTATGTGCTGATAGCTGGCGCTGTCCCGCCAGACTATCCAGATAGCCGCTGAGGTGGGTCTGGTTGGCGTCGCCGTTCACGATGGCTGGTGATAAAGGGTAAGCGGGTTAACCGAGCAAACAGGCCAGCGCGGCACTTGCGGTCTCGCCAATCTGCACCAGGAAATCGGTTGCCATGTCGGCGCTAAAGCGTTGCGGATCAGGCGAGCCCAGCACCAGCAGGCCGAAGGTTGCCGAGGCGGTGGCGCTGCTGCTACGTAAGGGCAGCATGGCGACGGACTGGACATCCTGCTCCAGCCAGGAGGCGGCTTCGAAATCATTGTTGCTGCCGCAAAACGGCAGGCTCAAGCCATTGGCGAAAATCTTGGCATCCTCGGAAGCCGCTGCCGCAAACCAGGTGTGTGAATATTCCTCGGCGACGCCCCACAGCCGCAAGGTAGCCTGAGGTACTGCAAATCCGGTGCGCAGGCCGTCGACCAGCGTGTGCGGCAGGTCGACATCGTTGCGGGCCAGCAGCAGGCTGCGGGTCCAGCTGTGCAGTTTATGCGCGCTCGCATCATTTTCCTGGGCATTGCGCACCATGTCGGCCAAGCGCAAATCCTGCAGTTTGATTTTTTCGCGGAGTATTTCCATTTGCCGCTCTTGTAGCGACACGGCCCGGCCTAACAGGGGGCTGGTGAGGCGAATCTTGGCCAGCAGTTCAGCGTGTTCTTCGAAAAAATGCGGGGAATCGATCAGATATTGGGCGATAGCATCGGGATCAAGTTGGAGGGTCATGTATGTCGGTGATGAAGAAAAGGAATGATCAAGAGTACACCGCTATGCCGGTGCGTGACAACTTTGAAGTCTTAAGCAAATCGTCAGGCAATAAAAAAGGCCCACATGGCAAGCCATGTGGGCCTTTTACATCTCTAATCAAGCAACCTTGCCCGCTTGCTGCTGCGGGTTCGGTCAGCTTAAATTAGAACTTGTGACGGATACCAACAGCAACTGCTGTTTGGTTGCCAGTGTTGCCGAGGCTGTCGCCGAACACGCCTGGATTGACAGCATCCTTAGCGCGCAGGTTCGACACGAATGCGTACAGGTCAGTACGCTTCGACAGGAAGTAGTCAGTACCCAGGTTGATTTGGGTCAGCTTGCCCTTGTCGGCGCCAGCATCAGCAAATGTCAACTTGTTGTATTGAACGCTAGCCAACAGGTGCAGAGGAGCTGTAACAGCGTAGTTCACGCCCAGTTCGAAGATGTCAGCCTTGGTGTTGTTGAAGCTGCCAACTGTGAAGCTGCCTGCTTGCAGAACACCAGTGGCGCCCAGAGTCGAAGTGTATGCCAGAGGTTGCTTAGTACGCGACCAGTTACCATACAGACGTGCTGGACCAGCTTGGTAGCTAGCGCCCAGGCTGAATGTTTTCAGAGCTGTGTCGCCAGCGTTACCGTGGCCAGCGAACGATGTGTTGCCCAGGATCGAAGTGTCGCTGGCGTTAGTGCCGCCAGGAGTGCCCAGTTTCGATTGGTAGTAAGCAGCGAACAGACCCAGTGGGCCGTTAGCGTACTGACCGCCCAGACCGAACGCTTGACCGTTCGAAGTTTGGCCAGCTGCTTCGCCGAAACCGTAGATTGCGCTAGCTGTGAAGCCGGACAGATCTGGTGTGTTGTAACGGATCGAATTGTTGGTACGTGTACCTTCCAAACGATTGAAGTTGTGACCGACGGAACCAGTTACGCCACCGAAATCTTGAACCGAAGTCCATTGGCTGACGTCGTCCAGGATGTCAGTTTGACGACCCAGCAGAACGGAACCGAAGTTGCCGCCCAGACCGACTACCGATTTACGACGGAACAGGTTAGTAGTGCCCTTGTCTTGGCCGTTCAATGCGCCAGTGTCGTTGTTGAAGCCAGCTTCCAATTGGAACAGAGCCTTCAGACCGCCGCCCAGATCTTCAACGCCTTTGAAACCCAGACGCGAACCTTGGATAACGCCGGAGTTAACGCTGAATTTGCTGCCAGTGCCGCCAGTTGATGTCAGAGCCTTGCTTGTGTAAACGACGCCAGTATCAACGATACCGTAGATGGTTACGGAGCTTTGAGCTTGTGCTGCACCTGCGATTGCGCCGAGTACGGCCAGTGCGATTAGTGATTTCTTCATTTGACGTCCTTTATTTAGAAAACTGTCTTAAGGATCCGTACATCTTGCCGGATGGATGAACATTAAGGGGTCTCGCTGGCAATGCCTGCGGTTTGGTTTCCTGTGACGCTATAAATTGGTCGAAATTGAAGAAGATTGTTAATTGTGTTGTATTTTTGTGACAAGCAGGGAAGGGCTTTAGCTGTGCTTGCAGCGGCCCGGATTTGCGCAAACATGGGTGTTGCGTCGTGTGCAATTTGGCAATTGCACCTGTTGCGTAACTAATATTAGGCTTTTTGCGAAGGCTAGTGAAGAGTTCCGGTTTGTATTTACCGCTCCCGAGCTATTGCAAAAACAAAATATGCGTTGCAGTACAGGCGATCCAGCCGGCCGGGTAGCTGTTACATGAATCGAAGACTTCATATTTTAAAGGTCGAGTGGCGTAGTTTTTGTGAAATTAAGAGATTTTGATGCTGTTTGGGCGACGTTGCATGATTTCCTGGGCGCTGCCCCAGAGAGGGGCCGGACAATGCTGTCATCGCAAAAAAATTTTTGTCTGCCGGGAGTTGATGTTGCGTAAAAGATCCACATATCGTAAAAATCAAGCAAAAATAAAATTCCATCCATTTATCGAGCATAATTTACGTTTTGGTAATGAGTACTTATGGCTAAACGTGAAGACTTAGCGATTATTCGCGCAGCACGCGCCGGGCAGGCGGCTGCCCAGTTAGCCCTAGGCAAGCGCTATTTATTCGGCGGTAACGGCTTGCCGCAAAGTTTGTCGACGGCGCTGCATTGGCTGGAGCGGGCCGCGCAACAACAAGAATCTGAAGCCTGGATGCTGATTGGCAGCCATATCCCGCTTGAAGTGGCGCAGGCGGTCAGCGACCCGCTGGCATTGTGCGTTTGGTATGAGCGTGCTTTTGACGCGGGCCAGATGCAGGCCGGTCTGGTGCTGGCGCAACTGGTATTGCACCGCGAAGGCAGCGATCCGAATGTGTTGCACGGACTGCGCGGCAAAGTTATCAAAGTGCTGGAGACCGCTGCCAATGCCGGCATCGCGGAAGCCCAATGGCTATTGGCCCAGCATGCCGACAGCGTACCGGCCCAGGTTTCCGGTCGTGCGGTCGTGTCAAACCCGCCATTGTCCGGAGTCCTGCCAGCTTCCAAGCCTGAACAAGACGCGACCTTAAAATGGACTGCGCGTGCCGCAGATGCCGGCGTGACGCAGGCTCAGCAATCGCTGGCGCAGCTGGCCTGGGAAAATGCCGATTGGCCGGTTTTCCTGGAACGGGCGCTGCCGCTGGCGAGGGCGCTTTCAGAGCAGTATGTCGATATCCTGGCGCAATTGAATGTGCCGTCGGAGACCCTGGAGCGGCAGCTGGGCGAAGAAAACCTGTCTTTGCTGGTGCGGTGTGCCCAAGTGTTGCAGACCAGCGAAACCGTCGATGCCGTCGAAGTGCAGCAGTTTCTTGAACTGGCAGCGTATGGCGATGACAAAGCCGCGCAGCTGGCGTTGGGGCTGTGGCATGCCCGCATGAACAGCGAAGGTGAGCGCTTGCTGGTGGGGAGCGGTTCGGCTAACTACAAAAAGGCCATTCGCTGGCTGACGCTGGCAGGCGAGGCCGGCTTGGCAGATGCCTGGTACGCCTTGTCGCGGATTTATCTGAAATCAGAGTTTTCCCAGCGCAATCTGGTGGATATGCAGCGCCATCTGGAGCATGCAGCCGAAATGGGCCATTGCGCGGCGCAACTGGAATGTGGCCTGAGTGCATGGCGTACTCGGCGCGAGAAACTCGCTAACGACGTGCGTGCGGTGTATTGGCTGCAAAAGGCCGCAGCCCAAGGCAGTAGCGAAGCGGCGGGATTGTTGGCAAAAATTGCCGATAGCGCGCAGCCGGCGCCATGGGCCGAGGTCGCCAGGCAGCAATTGACGCGCGAACAAATTACGGCACATCCGTTTCTGGCGGCACGGATCGAATTGGCGACGTTATTCGGATTGAGCCGGCCGGAAGCACTGTTGCTGGATTTGAATCTGGCTGACTGCGGGCACTGCCTGGTAGTTGATATCCGCACCCAGTACGCGCGCAGCAAGCGGCGCCTGATCCAGATCCAGACTGGCGACGAGCGTCAGGCGTTGAGCCGGATCGCACGTTTGTTCGAAGATGTCGATTGCGGCCCGGACGGGCCGGAAGGAAACTACCGGCAACGCCTGTACCGCTTCAAAACCGCGGTGCCGGCGGCGGCGCTGGAAACTGAGGCGGATTGACCAAATCGACTTATGCCGCTTTGCTTTAGCGCGTCAGCCAATTTCTCAGTTGATTTCTATTTCGCCCTCGAATACCGACACTGCCGGACCAGTCATCAATACCGGCTGGTTGTTCCCGGCCCAGGCAATCGACAGCTCACCGCCGTGGGTTTGCACCTTCACCGGGGTGTCCAGCAAGCCACGTCGAATACCAGCCACTACCGCAGCGCATGCGCCAGTGCCGCAAGCCAGCGTTTCGCCCGCGCCGCGCTCGAATACACGCAATTTGATATGGTGGCGATCAATTACTTGCATGAAACCGGCATTCACCCGTCTTGGAAAGCGGGGATGATGTTCTATCAACGGGCCGTCGATCAAGACCGGTGCCGCTTCGCTGTCTTCAACCACCTGCACCGCGTGCGGATTGCCCATCGAAACCACTGATATCCAGACTTGTTTACCCTGGATATCCAGCGGCCAGAGCACATCATCGCCCATCGCCTGGCTGCTCAGATTACTGGCATCAAACGGCACCGCGGCGGGCGTCAGGACCGGTGCGCCCATGTCGACCGTAATGCGGCCGTCGTCTTCCAGCCTCGGCTCAATGATGCCGGACATGGTTTCCACCCTGATCGTGCGCTTGCCGGTCAGGCCCTTGTCGGTCACGAATTTGACGAAGGCGCGGGCGCCGTTGCCGCATTGTTCGACTTCGCCGCCGTCGGCGTTGTAAATCCGATAGCGAAAATCGACGCCGTCTGCCTGCGATTTTTCAACCACCAGCATTTGATCTGCGCCCACGCCAAAGCGGCGGTCGCCCAATTGCTGCCATTGTGCCGCAGTGAAATCGACATGCTGGTGAATTGCGTCAATCACGACGAAATCATTGCCGGCGCCGTGCATTTTTGTGAATTTGAGTTTCATAAGAACATTATGCTGGAAACGGTGCTAATGCGCAGCTCTGTCGGTATGGTCTGGCGCGGGTGGCGAATAAACATCGGCTTGCCCGGGAGGCCGCGTCTTGAAACGCTTGTGCGCCCAAAAATATTCGGCCGGCGCTTCCAGGATGCGCTCTTCGATAAAGGCGTTCATGCGGCGGGTTGCCTCTGTGATATCGTCGCCCGGATAATTTTCCCAGGCCGGATAAAAGGTGACCTTCCAGCCTTTGTAACCGGGCAAAAAGGTCGCGATCATCGGCACCACCCTGGCTTTGGTAGCAGCGGCAATCCGCGCGGTGGCGGTGAGAGTCGCGGCCTGGACACCAAAAAACGGTACGAACTCGGCGTCCTTCATGCCGAAATCCATGTCCGGCAACATGATAAAAGGAAACCCTTCGCGCATTGCCCGGATGATGGGTTTGACGCCCTGCTCGCGGGTAAACAGTTTGACCGGGCGAAAACGCGAACGCCCCTTCAACAGCGCAGCATCGATCACGCCATCTTGCTGGCGTGTATAGATAGTGCAAATCGATGTCGAAGAATTCAGTACCAAGGCAATCCCGGGAATTTCCAGGCAAACGAAATGCGGGCACAGCAAAATGGTCGGGCCGGCCTGCAAGGTGCTTAGCGGCAGATCCGATTCAATTTTGATCAGGCGCCGCAAACGGCTTTCCGCAGCCCACCACAACACACTACGCTCCAGCACACTGCGCGAGTAAGCCTGGAAGTGACGGCGCGCCAACACCACGCGCTCGGCTTCCGACATGTCAGGAAAGCAAAGCCGCAGATTGGTCAGCGTGATATGCCGCCTCGGCTTCATGATGATAAACAGCAATGAACCCAAGGCTTCGCCCACCGGGCCCAGGATCCACAGCGGTAAAAAATGCGCCAGCCACAACAATCCGACCAAGGCCCTCATGCCTGCGGCTCCTGAATTGTAGCGGCCGGTGCCGACGGTGCCGCAACGCCTGGTGGTGTCTTGTACCGGTTGTAGCTCCAGATATATTGCGCCGGGCAACGTGCGATCAGCTTCTCCATGGCCAGGTTGATGGCCAGCGTGCGCTGTTCCGTGGTGTGACCCGGGGTTTCATCGAATGGCACAAAGCGGATCACATAACCGCGGCCGAACGGCAAGCGTTCGGCGTACGACAGGATAATCGGCGCGCCGCTCATTTGCTGCAACTTGGCCGGCAAAGTCATGGTGTAGGCCGGACGCCCAAAAAAATCGGCCCATATTCCTTCGCCGTTCTGCGGCACCTGATCCGGCAGCAAGCCGATAGCCTGGCCCTTCTTGAGTGCCTTGAACAGGGTGCGGACACCCGCCAGGTTAGCGGGTGCGAGCAACAGGTTATGGCGGCTGCGCGCCCCTTCGATCAAGGGTTTGAGAGCGGCTTTACGGGGCGGCCGATAGAGTGCGGTAAGAGCGGTCTTGGTGGCGATAGCCTGGGCGATGATTTCAAAGCAGCCCAGATGCGGTGTCAGGAAAATCACGCCGGTTTTGGCGTCCAGCGCTGCCTGCGCCAGTTCCCAGTTTTCGATGGTGGCGGTACGCAGTACACGCTGCGGCTCGGCGCACCAGATAAACGGCAGCTCGAACATGCTCTTGCCGGATTCACTGATGGCTTGCGGCAAAGCCGTTTGGTAACCGGCCCGGAACAGGTTGTCTTTTAATTTGTTGCGATATGAGCCAGAGGCCAGATACACCAGCCAGCCGCCCAGCGTCCCTATTGCGTGTAGGAAAAATAAAGGTAGTGTCGAGAGCAGGCGAAAGAGCGTTACAAGCATTAGCGGAGCTCGAAAAGAGCCAAAAGTGGTTGGGTTTTGCCGATTTTTTTCAAGAGGCGTAAAATAGCACAATAGTCTGAAAACCGGACGGTGTTGCAAAACGCCTTTGGAAAGCAGATAGATTGCCGATAGGAATCATTGAATTTATCGAATTCGTTTTAATATATAGTAATTGTAGCAATTAGCATCATCCGCCGAGTTAATAGACAACTTGCGAGGCGGCATACAAATTTCGCTAAAGCGTCGCAGGCTCAACAGGTTTGACTGCGACATGGTCACCACTTGTTTTTTGTTGGAGCTTGCAATGGCACATGAATACCTCTTCACCTCTGAATCCGTTTCCGAAGGTCATCCTGATAAAGTCGCGGATCAAATTTCCGACGCGATTCTCGATGCAATTTTCACCCAGGACCCGCAAGCCCGGGTCGCTGCCGAAACCCTGTGCAATACCGGTCTGGTCGTACTGGCAGGTGAAGTCACCACGTTTGCCAATGTCGATTACATCGCCGTTGCGCGCGAAACCATTAAGCGTATCGGCTACGACAACGCCGACTACGGCATCGACTACAAGAGCTGCTCGGTGCTGGTCGGCTACGACAAGCAATCGCCGGATATCGCCCAGGGCGTGGATGAAGGCAAGGGCCTCGATCTCGATCAAGGCGCGGGTGACCAGGGACTGATGTTCGGTTACGCCTGCGACGAAACGCCGGAACTGATGCCGGCCGCAATTTATTACGCCCACAGAATCGTCGAGCGCCAGTCGCAATTGCGCAAAGACGGCCGCCTGCCATGGCTGCGCCCGGACGCCAAATCGCAAGTTACGCTGAAATACGTCGATGGCGTACCGGTGGCGATTGACACCGTGGTGTTGTCGACCCAGCATGCGCCGGAAATGCAGCACAAGGCGATTGAAGAAGCGGCGATCGAAGAAATCATCAAGCCGGTAGTGCCGAAGGAATGGCTGCAAAATACCCGTTACCTGGTCAATCCGACCGGCCGTTTCGTTATTGGCGGTCCGCAAGGCGATTGCGGCCTGACCGGGCGCAAGATCATTGTCGATACCTACGGCGGTGCTGCACCGCACGGCGGCGGCGCATTCTCCGGCAAGGACCCATCCAAGGTCGACCGTTCGGCTGCCTACGCCGGTCGTTATGTGGCAAAGAACATCGTTGCCGCCGGCCTGGCTTCACGCTGCCAGATCCAGATATCGTACGCAATCGGCATTGCCAAGCCGACCTCGGTGATGGTGACCACTTTCGGCACCGGCAAGATCAGTGACGAAAAGCTGGCGCAACTGGTGCTCGAACATTTCGACCTGCGTCCGAAGGGTATTGTGCAAATGCTCGACTTGCTGCGTCCGATTTACCAAAAGACTGCAGCCTACGGCCATTTCGGCCGCGAAGAGCCGGAGTTCACGTGGGAACGTACCGACAAGGCCGCGGCGCTGAAAGCTGCTGCGCTGTAATTGCTGTACAGGCCTGGCGGGGATTTGCTTCCCTGCCAAGCCGCAATCACGCCAAACCAGGCCAAATTTTCGGCGATGCCAGAATCGTGCTTTGCACGAGGGTAACGACTTGCTACACTGACCACTTCAGTGACTCCCTAAAAGAATGATCCGGCAGCAGCACGTGATGTATTGCGCGTATTGCGCTTGATTCAACCAAGTCCCCACATGGCCTCCGCCCCCAAACCTGCTCCTGAATTCGCTGTTGAGTCCGCTACCGAAGCGCCATCCGATCCTGGTCAGTTGCGGCCGGTGAAAACTACTTTGCCGCGCTTTCGCCTGGCGGCCTGGCTGGTGGCGTTAGCCGCACTGTTCCTGGTGATGAGTCTGCACATGCTGACGGCGCTGCTGGCCGGTTTGCTGGTGTATGAACTGGTTCGCACCTTGACGCCATTCGTTCAGCGTCGTCTCACCAGCCAACGGGCCCATTTGATTTCCGTGGTGTTTTTGTCGGCGATTATTATCGGACTGCTGACCCTCATCATTTTCGGACTGGTTGCATTTTTCCACGGCGGCCCCGATCGCCTGCAAGTGTTGCAAACACAATTATTGGTGGTGGTGGACCAGGCGCGCACTCAACTGCCGGTCTGGCTGCAGCAATACCTGCCGGATGACATTGACGATATCCGGCAAATCATGAGCGACTGGCTGCAATCGCATAGCGGCGAAGTGCAACTGGCAGGCAAGGAAGCGGTGCAGGTATTCGTGCATGTGCTGGTAGGCATGGTGCTGGGCGCCATGGTGGCCCTGAATGCGGCGCACCCGATGCCGCTGCTGCAACCGCTGGCCAGCGAATTGCTGGGGCGGGCGCATTTGCTGGCAGATGCTTTTCATCGCGTGGTGTTCGCCCAGATCAAGATTTCCTTGCTAAACACGATATTTACGGCGATTTTCCTGTTGGTGGTGCTGCGGCTCGGCGGCGTTCATCTGCCATTGACCAAGACCATGATCATCGTCACTTTCCTGGCGGGTTTGCTACCGGTGATCGGCAACTTGATTTCCAACACGCTGATCGTCATGGTGGCCCTTTCGGTATCGGTCTATGTGGCATTGGCGGCGCTGGTGTTCCTGGTGTTGATCCACAAGCTGGAGTATTTTCTCAATGCGCGGATTGTCGGCTCGCAAATCAACGCCCGCAGCTGGGAGTTGCTGCTGATGATGATCCTGGCCGAGGCGGCATTCGGCTTGCCCGGGTTGGTGGCCGCGCCGATTTACTATGCTTATATCAAGAGCGAGTTGCACGAAATGGGCTGGGTTTGAGGGCCGACCGGTTATTCAGTAATCGCGATAACCGGAATATGTGCTCCAGCTAGCCGAAAATCTGCTGTTTTGCTTTAAAATAGCGGCTCGTATCCAAGGAGCGTTGCGACAGACATGGTCTGCCAGGCTTGGTACAGTCATTTTGCAACTGCGCTCACGTTACTTTTTTTCTAACGAAAGGAGGGCGTGATGAACGCCGCAGTTATGAACACAACTACCAATTCCTCTACCCACGATTACGTGGTTGCCGATATCAGCTTGTCCGGCTGGGGCGACAAGGAAATCAAGATCGCCGAAACCGAAATGCCGGGCCTGATGGCGATCCGCGAAGAATTCGCCGCTGCACAGCCGCTCAAGGGCGCGCGCATTACTGGTTCGATCCACATGACGATCCAGACTGCAGTGTTGATCCAGACGCTGGAAGCATTGGGCGCCAAGGTACGTTGGGCATCTTGCAATATCTATTCGACCCAGGACCACGCCGCCGCCGCGATCGCCGCTGCCGGCACACCTGTGTTTGCCTTCAAGGGCGAGTCGCTGGACGACTACTGGGATTTTACGCACCGCATTTTCGAATGGCCAGGTGAACAACAAGCCAACATGATCCTGGACGACGGCGGCGACGCAACACTGTTGCTGCATCTCGGCACCCGTGCAGAAAAAGACATTTCGGTCCTGAACAATCCAGGCTCCGAAGAAGAGATCTGTCTATTCAACGCAATCAAGAAAAAGCTGGCGACCGCACCGAACTGGTATTCGACCCGCCTGGCCCAGATCAAAGGCGTGACCGAAGAAACCACTACCGGCGTGCACCGCCTGTACCAGATGCACAAGGAAGGCAAGCTGGCGTTCCCTGCAATTAACGTCAACGACTCCGTCACCAAATCCAAGTTCGACAATCTGTACGGTTGCCGCGAATCGCTGGTCGACGGCATCAAGCGCGCCACCGACGTCATGATCGCCGGCAAGGTTGCCGTGATCGCAGGTTATGGCGACGTCGGCAAGGGTTCGGCGCAAGCCATGCGCGCATTGTCGGCGCAAGTGTGGGTAACTGAAGTCGATCCGATCTGCGCCTTGCAGGCAGCGATGGAAGGCTATCGGGTCGTGACCATGGAATACGCCGCCGAACATGGCGACATCTTCGTCACCTGCACCGGCAACTACCATGTGATCACCCACGCTCACATGCAAAAGATGAAAGACCAGGCAATCGTCTGCAACATCGGTCACTTCGACAATGAAATCGAAGTCGCCGCGCTGAAGCAATACACTTGGGAAAACATCAAGCCGCAAGTCGACCACATCATTTTCCCGGACGGCAAACGTATCATCCTGTTGGCAGAAGGCCGCCTGGTTAACCTGGGTTGCGGAACCGGCCATCCATCGTACGTGATGAGTTCTTCGTTCGCCAACCAGACCATCGCCCAGATCGAATTGTTCGTGAACACCAAAGCCTATCCGGTCGGCGTGTACACCTTGCCAAAACACCTGGACGAAAAAGTCGCGCGCCTGCAGTTGAAAAAGCTGAATGCGCAATTGTCTGTGTTGACCGAAGAGCAAGCCGCTTATATCGGCGTCAAACAAACCGGTCCGTATAAGCCGGAACACTACCGCTACTAATCGCGAGGCAGCGGTCGGTGCACATATATGTGCCGATCGCCGTTCTTTCATCACCAAGAGGAACACACGATGCGTTTACTCATTACCTGGCTGATCAATACCCTGGCCTTGCTGGCGGTGCCGTATCTGATGCACTCGGTGCAGTTTGCCAGTTTCGGTGCGGCGCTGATCGCGGCGCTGGTGCTGGGCTTCGTCAATACCCTGATTCGCCCGATCCTGTTGCTGCTGACGTTGCCGGCAACTTTGCTGACGCTGGGCTTGTTCATCTTCATCATCAACGGCTTGATGTTCTGGCTGGTGTCGCATTTGGTGAGCGGGTTCTATGTGGCCAGTTTCTGGTCGGCGGTTGGTGGTGCTATCTTGTACAGCATTGTTTCGTGGGCACTCTCCACTTTGCTGTTGAAGAAAAATTGAATGATTGAATGATTGAGTGATACGGAAAATGGCAAAAAAGAATTTCAGCATTGAATTTTTCCCGCCCAAGACCCCTGAAGGCGCAGAGAAATTGCGGGTGACGCGTGCCAAACTGGCTGAGTTGCACCCCAAGTATTTTTCGGTCACTTTCGGTGCCGGCGGTTCGACGCAGAAGGGTACGCTGGATACCGTGCTCGACATCCGCAGCGAAGGCCATGAGGCGGCGCCGCATCTGTCGTGCCTGGGCAGTTCGCGCGAATCTCTGCGTTCGATTCTGGCGCAATACAAGGATAACGGCATCAAGCGCCTGGTTGCGTTGCGTGGCGACTTGCCAAGCGGTTACGGCGCGATGGATATTTCTTCCGGCGAATTCCGCTATGCCAATGAGCTGGTGGAATTCATCCGCGCCGAAACCGGCGACTGGTTTCATATCGAAGTCGCGGCCTATCCTGAAATGCATCCGCAAGCCAAGTCGCCGCAAGACGACGTGCAGCGTTATGTCAGCAAGGTGAAAGCCGGCGCCAACGGCGCCATCACGCAATATTTCTACAATGCGGATGCTTATTTCCGTTTTGTCGAAGAAGCGCAAAAATTGGGCGCGACGATACCGGTAATTGCCGGCATCATGCCGATCACCAATTATTCGCAGTTGATGCGTTTTTCAGATATGTGCGGCACCGAGATCCCGCGCTGGATTCGTCTCAAGCTCGCCAGCTACGGCGACGATACGGATTCAATCCGCGCCTTCGGCCTGGATGTGGTGACCCAGCTTTGCGAACGTCTGCTGGCAGGCGGTGCGCCCGGCTTGCATTTCTATACGCTGAATCAATCGGCTGCGACTATCGCGATCTGGCAGCGCCTCAAGTTATAAAGTTACTGTTTCAGTGATGATTGCGTCCAGCGCCACATCGTGCGCCGCGCCGTCAAATTCGGCCAGTCCGCAGGCATAGGCAATGCCAATTGTCTGCGGACGCAGCAATGCCGACGGCGCCAGCGTCCGGTCATAAAATCCACCGCCGTAACCCAGCCGTATCCGATGCTGGTTGAAGCCTACGCAGGGAATCAGCAGGGCTTGCGGAGTGGCCGCGACGTCACTGGCCGGTATGGCAACGCCGAACCCGTCCTTGACCATGGCTTCACCCGGATTCCAGCTGACAAACCGTAACGGACTATCGTTGTCTACCACTACCGGCAATGCCAGCCGCATGCCGCGCGCCGCCAGTTCGGCATAGGCCGTGCGCAGATCCGATTCGCCGCGGATCGGCCAATAGACGCCGAGCGTGCTATCCGGATGAGCCGCACCCCAAAGTGTGGCCCAGGCAATTACCCGCCGTCCAAGTTCTGCGTCCCAATCCTGGCGACAGGCCGCGCTGATCGACTTGCGTGTCGCCAGCAAGGTACGCCGCAGCAGTGTTTTGTCCGCGCCCGGTGTTGCATCACTGGCATCACATGCTATGCTAGACATCATCATCCGTATTCGTAAAATTAAGGTTGGCAGTTATATGTTTAAAAAGAAATGGCTTGCAGTGATCGCCGTTGCCGTGGCTTCTTCCGCTGTGATGACAGGCGCAGCTTATGCGCAAAAACGCTCCAATAGTGCCGCAACCGGGGCCGCTCCTGCCAGTTATGCAAGTCCGGACGATGGTTTCCTGGCCTTGCGCGATGCGTCACGCGCGAACAATGCAGACAGGGCAGAGTTGCTGGCTTCTACTTTAAGTGATTATGACATTCCTTCGTATGTCGATTATTACCGCTTAAAGCCGTTGATTAAAGACCTGGTTGCTCCGCAATCTCAAATTCGCGAGTATCTGGCGCGTTATGACGGCAGCGCCATTGCGGACCGCTTGCGCAATGACTGGCTGCTGGAGTTGGGCAAGGCTGGCGATTGGGCCACTTTCGATGAACAATATCCGAAATTCGTACTCGACGACGATACGCAATTGAAATGCTACGCGTTGAGCTCGGCTGCGTTGAAGGGCGTGAATGTCGCGGCAGAGGCGCGTGCCTTGCTGACCACTCCGAAGGATTTCGGCCCGGGTTGCACTGATCTGATTGGTACGCTGGCGCAAAATGGCCAGTTCACTGCAGATGACGTCTGGTTCCAGATCCGGCAAGCTGTAGAGGCTGGGTTTGGCGGCGTAGCGCGCCGCATGACGCCGTATATCGACGCTGACGACTCACAGATGTCGCAGGCCATCGACAAATACGCCGTGATGGTTGCGCGCGGTCCGGGCACCAGCCGGGAGAACCATGAGTTATTCATTATTGCCTTGGGGCGGGTAGCTAAAAATGATACCGGCAGGGCGGCGGCAGCGTTGAGCGCATCCTCGGATCAATTGACATCCTCTGAACGATCCCTGGCATGGGCGCAGGTAGCGCTGCAGTCGGCGCTAAAGCTGGAGCCGCAGGCCATCGATTATTGGCGTCAAGTGAAGGGCAATGCTGCATTGTCGATGGATGCTTATCAGTGGCGAGTCCGTTCCGCCTTGCGCGCAGGCGACTGGAAGCTGGTCCGTAGCGGTATCGCGGCAATGCCGGCGGCGTTACGTAGCGATCCAACCTGGGTCTACTGGATGGGCCGGGCCGATCAATTGGAAGGAAAATCCGAGCAGGCGCAGCAGCAATTCCAGTCGATCGCCGACCAGACCAATTTCTACGGTCAACTGGCGCTGGAAGAATTAGGACAGAAAATCATAGCGGTTTCTTCCACGCAGGTGTTCAGTCCGGCCGAAATGGCCCCGATGGCAAATAACCAGGGTTTCCGTCGTGCGTTGCGGTTTTTTGATATGAATTTGCGTTTTGAAGGCGTGCGCGAATGGAACTGGGAGTTGCGTACGATGACGGATCGCCAATTGCTGACGGCGGCCGAATTCGCGCGCCAAAACAACGTCCTCGACCGCATGGTGAATACTTCGGACCGTACCAAGGTCGAAGTCGATTTCAACCAGCGTTTTCCGTCGCCCCACCGCGATGTCATGACCACCAATACACAAAGCCTGGGACTCGACATGGCTTGGGTCTATGGCGTGATCCGGCAAGAGTCGCGTTTTGTCAGAAGTGCACGCTCGCACGTTGGCGCCAGCGGCTTGATGCAGGTGATGCCGGCGACAGCACGCTGGGTCGCAAAGAAAATCGGCTTGAACGATTTTACCAACGACCAGATATCCGATGTGAATACCAATATCCTGCTGGGCACCAATTATATGAGCATGGTGCTGTCGGATCTGGATGGCTCGCAAGCGCTGGCCTCGGCTGCTTACAATGCCGGACCTGGCCGGCCGCGTGCCTGGCGTTCAACTTTGCCTGGCACAGTTGAAGGAGCGGTTTTTGCGGAGTCGATTCCGTTTAGCGAAACCCGTGGCTATGTAAAAAATGTACTCTCCAACGCGACTTATTACGCAGCTCTGTTCGAAGGCAAGCCGCAGTCCTTGAAAGCACGGCTGGGCACAGTCGCTCCCAAGGGTTTCGTCGAATCGGCGTTGCCTTGATATTGCATAGAATGTCGTCATCCGGAACCGAATAGGCGCACCCATGCAAACTACAGAACTTGATCCCAGCTTGTCCGCCGCTTTGCAAAAAGCCGGGGCAGATGGCTTGGTACTGGTGATCGGCAACAAAAATTATTCTTCCTGGTCGATGCGGCCGTGGGTGGCGATGACGGCATTCGGGATTCCGTTCAAGGAGCACAAGATCCTGCTGCGGCAAGCGGATACCGCAAACCAGATAGGACGCTATTCCGCCAGCGGCCGGGTACCGATTCTGTTGGTCGGCGACCGGCCGATCTCGGATTCCTTGGCCATTTGCGAATATCTGGCAGAGCAGTTCCCCGATTTGAGCATGTGGCCGCAAGATTCCATGGCGCGCGCCACTGCCCGTTCGATATGCGCTGAAATGCATTCCGGCTTTGCCTCCCTGCGCTCGGCGATGCCGATGGATATCCGCGCAAACAAGCCGGGGCACGGCCGTACTGCCGGTGCCCAGGCCGACATTGCCAGGGTCATCGAAATCTGGGAAAGCTGCTTATCCGAATTCGGCCATCATCAATTCTTGTTTGGCGCCTTTTCGATTGCCGATGCTTATTTTGCGCCTGTGGTGATGCGTTTCCACAGTTACGGCGTATCGCTGGCGCCTGCCTTGCAAGCCTATGCCGAGCGGGTCCAGGCGCATCCCGCCGTGGCACGCTGGATACGCGAGGCGTTGGCGGAAACCGAAGTGTTGCCAGATTAAATTGTCAGTTAATGTTGCAAGATTAACCAGGTTCAATCAAGCCATGAAAGTTTTTGAAGTCGGCGGCGCGGTACGCGACGAGTTGCTTGGGCTACCCGTAAAAGACCGCGATTACGTGGTGGTCGGCGCTACGCCGGAAGACATGGTGGCCAAGGGTTTCCGGCCGGTCGGCAAGGACTTCCCAGTATTCCTGCATCCTGACACGCACGAAGAATATGCGCTGGCACGCACTGAACGCAAAACCGCGCCGGGCTACAAGGGCTTTGTGTTTCATACAGATCCCGAAGTCACGCTGGAGCAAGATCTGGTACGCCGCGATTTAACCATCAATGCTATCGCGCGTGCTGACGACGGTACTGTGGCGGATCCGTTTAACGGCAGGCAGGATCTGCAGGAGCGCATATTTCGCCATGTCTCCGACGCTTTCTCCGAAGACCCGGTTCGTATCTTGCGCGTCGCCCGATTTGCCGCGCGCTTTACAGATTTTACGGTAGCGCCGCAGACCAATGTCCTGATGCAGCGCATGGTCGCCGCCGGTGAAGTCGATGCGCTGGTGCCGGAACGGGTATGGCAGGAATTGGCGCGCGGCCTGATGGAAGCGCAGCCGTCGCGCATGTTCGACGTCTTGCGCGCCTGCGGTGCGCTGGCGCGCATCCTGCCTGAACTGGATGTCTTGTGGGGCATACCGCAACCGGAAAAATATCATCCGGAAATCGATACCGGCGTGCACGTGATGATGGTGGTGGATACCGCGGCACGTGAAAATTATGCGTTGCCGGTGCGTTTCGCGGCACTGATGCACGATCTGGGCAAGGGCGTGACGCCGGCCGCCGACTGGCCTAGCCATCACGGTCACGAGGGGTATGGCGTGGAACTGGTGGAGCGGGTTTGCCAGCGCCTGAAAGTGCCGGGTGAGGCGCGCGACCTGGCGCTCATGACCGCGCGTGAACACGGCAATGTCGGCCGCGCATTCGAGTTGCGCGCGAATACGATAGTGAATTTGCTGGGACGCTGCGATGCCTTTCGCAAACCACAGCGATTTATCGATATGCTGCGTGCCACCGAGTGTGATTATCGTGGCAGGACCGGATACGCGGGGCGTGCCTTTCCGCAATTTGCTTATCTGCATGCGGCGTTACAGGCGGCGCAATCGGTCAACGCCGGCGTGATCGCCGGCATGTTCCAGCAGCAGCCGGAACGGATACCCGAAGCCATCCATGCGGCGCGGGTCGAAATGGTTGAGCAGATGATGCAAGCGCAACGACCATGATCCGAGGTAAGCTTATCCGACAGGAGAGCTAGCAAGATGACAGCTACAGATGCCAAAGTTGGTTCCGCAAGTAATGTACCGGGAAAAGTCGGCGGTACCGGTGTGGACAAAGCCAAAGCGTCGCGACCCACGATTTTCGTCAAGGAATTGTCCCGCCGTGCCCGCAAACGCTTGCTGCGGCACTTCCTGGCGTTAAGCAGCGGCGATCGCCTGCTGCGCTTCGGCTCGGTGTTGTCGGATGATCTGGTCAGTCGCTATGTCGAAAATATCGATTTCACGCGCGATACGGTGTTTGGTGTCTACGATCGTAAATTGCGCTTGCTCGGTGTTGGTCATCTGGCATTTGCGCCGCGTGAGGCGTTGCCATCGGTGAGTGCTTCCACCACCAAGGAGCGGGTGGCCGAATTCGGCGTCTCGGTCGCTGCTTCGGCGCGTGGCCTGGGAGTCGGCACGCATTTGTTTGAACGCGCCGCGATACGCTGCCGTAACGTCGATATTGACACCTTGTACATGCACTGCCTGTCGTCAAACAAGGTGATGATGCACATCGCCAAGAAAGCCGGCATGGCGATCCATCGCGATTACGGCGAAGCGGATGCTTATCTGAAATTACCGCCGGCTAATCCGGCCAGCGTGCTGCAGGAAGCAGTCCAGGAGCAGGTGGCTACGCTTGATTACACCATCAAGGCGAATCTGCGGGCTGCGCTGAAATGGCTGGGCAATTTGCCTGGCATCAAGCGTGATTAATCAAGCGCGACCAATCAAGCAGGCCCTAGAGCAAAGGCAGCGCCGTCGTATCTTTAACCCGTAGCAAGGCAAAACTTGACTTAACGTCCAGCACCGCCGGATGGCGCAGCAGGGTCTCCATCATGAAGCGCGAAAAATGCGTCATGTCTTCCACATGCACCCGCAGCAGAAAATCCATCTCCCCCGTCATCGCATAACAGGCAACGACCTCTTGCCATTGTTCTACCGCTGCCGAAAATGAAGCGCGCGGCGACATGGCCTGATGCTGCGCTGCTGCCTTGGTGCCGCTCAGGTACTGCGGATCGCTATGTTTTTCCAGGCGCACATTGATGTAAGCCAGCAGACCCAGTCCGATTTTGTCCGGCTCCAGCAGTGCCACGTATTGCCGGATCACGCCCGCCTGTTCCAGGTGTTTGATACGGCGCAGGCAGGGCGACGGCGACAGGTTGACTCTTTCTGCCACTTCCTGGTTGCTGAGGCGGCCATCCTCCTGCAAGATCGCCAGAATTTTACGATCTGTTGCATCCATTGCAATCGTTGGCATAAATCACCTTAAATAGAATAATTTTTATTATATTATTGCGCAGATTTTTATTTATGGGGCGGATTTTGGAATTTACTGCCGCTAACTCAGCCTTATACTGTAGCTATCAGAGAAGCAAACGCGTTTAGTCCGGGACCGAGAAAATGAATGCAAAAGTAATGGAAGCAAGCTTGACCACAACCGATTCGAACACCGACGATTTTTTTGCCGCCGTCGCCGAGAAGTCGGACGGTACCGTATTGCGTGGCGACTACAGCAAGATTGACGCCCGATACGTGGTCAAGCAAGACTGGGATGCTTATACGCCGGAACAGCACGCCTTGTGGCGGCGCCTGTATCAAAGGCAAGCCAAGCTGATCCCGGGGCGCGCTTGCGACGTGTTCATTGAAAGCCTGGAAGCGCTGAATATCGGTGATGGCATTCCTCGCTTCGAGGAAAGCTCGGCTTTGCTGTCCAAGGCGACCGGCTGGACGCTGGTGGCGGTGCCGGGCCTGGTGCCGGATCATATTTTCTTTGAACATCTGGCAAACCGCCGCTTCCCGGTCACCGTCTGGCTGCGCGATCCGGAAGAGTTCGACTACATCGTCGAACCCGACGTGTTCCATGACTTTTTTGGCCATGTTCCGCTCTTGTTCAACCCGATATTTGCCGACCATTTGCAAGACTACGGTAAAGGCGCCTTGAAGGCGATGAAACTGGACGGCCTGAGCATGCTGGCCCGCTTGTATTGGTACACCGTTGAATTCGGCCTGATCCAGAGTCCGGAAGGCTTGCGTGTATATGGCGCCGGGATCTTGTCTTCCGGTGGTGAAATCGAACATTGCCTGACCAGTCCGGCGTCGCTGCGGCTGCCGTTCGATGTCGAGCGCGTGATGCGCACTTTGTACAAAATCGATTCTTACCAGGAAACTTATTTCGTGATTAACGATTTCGAGCAGTTGTTTAATGACACCGCCCCGGATTTCACGCCGATGTATGAACGACTGAAGGCGCTTGAACCGTTAGCGGCAAATACCCTGTTGCCAGGCGAAACAAACTTGCCGCTGAAATAAAAAAGCGGATTCTGCCGGGGAGAGCAGAATCCGCAAACTAGTGATAATGGGAACACTAGAGGGAGGAATGCCCGACATGGCTGGTCCAGGGGAGGTATTCAGCCACATCAGACAAGGTGCCATTACACGCCTAGTTGATTCCCATTCCTATTCGAGTTACCAGTTGTTACAGTTGTTACGTCCGCAATGCCGCGGCTAATTGCTGCGGCGTGCATTGAGTCAGCTACCCGCATGTGATAATGTGGCGCTGCTATCGTTGCGACGAATAGTAGTAAAAATGGCAGTAAAACACAGAACGATTTGCCCACAAGGCAAAGACGTTTTACCGCGTCGGATAACCTCCACGCAGTGCAAGCAAAAACATAATTTTTGGCACGGAGACTGAATGAACGCACCACTCAAATCGGCGCAAGCCTTGCTGCCCACAGAAACGGCGCAAGCGTCTGAAGCTGATGGCATTTCCCTTGATGACAAATTTACACTGGAGCGTGGCCGTGCTTTCATGACGGGCACACAGGCCATGATTCGTTTGCCGATGTTGCAACGGCAACGTGATGTCCTGGCGGGTTTGAATACTGCCGGTTTCGTTACCGGTTATCGCGGCTCACCGCTTGGTAGCGTCGATATGACTGCCGCCAAGGCAAAAAAATATCTGGACGCACATCACGTCAAGTTTCACCCCGGCATGAACGAAGACCTGGCCGCTACCAGTGTATGGGGTACGCAGCAGGTCAACCTGTTCCCGGGCGCCCAATACGACGGCGTATTCGGCATGTGGTACGGCAAAGGCCCCGGCGTCGACCGTTGCGGCGATGTCTTCAAGCACGCCAACATGGCAGGCACTTCGAAGAATGGCGGCGTACTGGTGCTGGCCGGCGACGATCACGCGGCTAAATCGTCGACTGCCGCCCATCAAAGCGAACATATCCTGAAAGCTTGCGGCATCCCGGTGCTGTATCCATCCTCGGTGCAGGAATATCTCGATTACGGCATGCATGGCTGGGCCATGAGCCGCTATACCGGCCTGTGGGTGTCGATGAAATGCGTCACCGACCTGGTTGAGTCCGGCGCCTCGGTCGATCTCGATCCGGACCGCGTCAAGATCGTCTTGCCGACCGCCGCCGATCTTGAACTGCCGCCGGATGGCCTGAACATCCGCTTGCCCGACACCGTGCTGGGTCAGGAAGCGCGGATGAACAATTACAAATGGTACGCGGCGCTGGCCTATGCGCGCGTGAACAAGCTGAACCAGATCATCTGGGATAGCCCACGCGCCAAGATCGGCATTATCACCGCCGGAAAATCGTATCTGGATACCCGTCAGGCCCTGGCCGATCTGGGTATCGATGAAACCGTTGCGCGCGACATCGGCATTCGCCTGTACAAGATCGGCATGACCTGGCCGCTGGAAGCCGAAGGCGTGCGTGAGTTTGCCAAAGGCCTGGAAGAAATCCTGGTGGTCGAAGAGAAGCGCCAGATCCTGGAGTATCAGGTCAAGGAAGAGCTGTATAACTGGCACGACGATGTGCGCCCACGCGTAGTCGGCAAGTTCGACGATACCGGCGAGTGGAGCAACCGCAGTGGCGCAGGCCATGGCGACTGGCTGCTGCCGGCCACCTATGAATTGAATCCGGCGCAGATCGCCCGGGCGATTGCGACCCGCATTTCGAAATACTTTGCCGGCCATCCGGTGGCGCAGCGGGTGCAGCAGCGCGTGGCCTATCTGGAAGCCAAGGAAGCACTGCTGAATATCGGCAGCAAGCCCGATCCAAACAAAGATCGCGTTCCGCATTTCTGCTCCGGCTGTCCGCACAATACCTCGACCAAGCTGCCGGACGGAAGCCGTGGCCTGGCCGGTATCGGCTGCCATTACATGGTGTTGTGGATGGATCGGGAATCGTCGACGTTTACCCACATGGGCGGCGAAGGCGTGACCTGGGTCGGCCAGGCGCCGTTCACTTCGGAAAAGCACGTGTTTGCCAACCTCGGCGACGGTACTTATTTCCATTCCGGCCTGTTGGCGATTCGTGCCTCGGTCGCGGCCAAGGTGAACATCACTTACAAGATCCTGTTTAACGATGCGGTAGCAATGACTGGCGGCCAGGCCTTCGACGGCCCGCTCGATCCCGCCATGATTTCACGCCAGATTGCAGCCGAAGGCGTGACGCCGATTATTGTGGTGACTGACGAACCCGACAAATACGCCGCCGACACCAGCTGGGCTCCTGGCGTAACGATCCGCCATCGCAGCGAACTGGATGCCGTGCAGCGTGAACTGCGTGAGATCGAAGGCACATCGGCCATGATTTACGACCAGACCTGCGCCTCGGAAAAACGTCGCCGCCGGAAACGTAATGAATATCCGGACCCGGCCAAACGCGCCGTGATTAACGAAGCGGTGTGTGAAGGTTGCGGCGATTGCAGCGTGCAATCGAATTGCCTGTCGGTGGAACCGCTGGAAACCGAATTCGGCCGCAAACGGCAGATCAATCAATCTTCATGCAACAAGGACTTTTCTTGCGTGACCGGCTTTTGCCCGAGTTTCGTCACGGTCGAAGGCGGCAGTTTGAAGAAGCCGGCGAAAGTGGCCGCGACGCCAGCTACTGCCGCGGCACCGGTTGCCAGCTTGCCGTCGCCTGTTTTGCCAAATACGATCAAACCGTTTGGTATCCTGGTCACGGGTATCGGCGGCACCGGCGTGGTGACTATCGGCCAGATTCTGGCGATGGCGGCGCACGTCGAAGGTAAAGGTTGCTCGGTGCTGGACATGAGCGGCCTGGCGCAAAAGGGTGGCCCGGTGATGTCGCATGTGCGGCTGGCCGATCATCCCGACGATATCTATTCGACCCGTGTCGGCACCGGCGATGCGGATCTGGTGATCGGTTGCGACTCCATAGTGAGCGCCAACCGCGACGCCTTGTCGCGCATGGGTGAAGGGCGTACTTACGCAGCGATCAATTCAACCCGCACGCCAACTGCCGCTTTCGTCAAGAATCCGGATTGGCAGTTCCCGGATGCATCGGCTGAGCAGGATATACGCGCAGCCTGCGGCAGCGATCGCGTGGAATTCATTGATGCCGGCCGTATCGCCACTGCTTTGATGGGCGACGCTATCGCAACCAATATGTTCATGCTCGGTTACGCCTGGCAAAAAGGCTGGGTGCCATTGCAAGAAGCATCGCTGATGCGGGCAATCGAATTGAATGCCTTGCAGGTCGCCTTCAATAAACAGGCTTTTGTCTGGGGCCGTACTGCTGCCTGCGATTTGGCTGGACTGGAAAAACGTACCCACCTCAGCGATACGCCGGCACAGGTGATCGAGTTCAAACGGACACCTGATCTGGATGCATTGATCAAGCGCCGCGTCGCTGTCCTGACTGCTTATCAGGATGCCGCGTATGCGGAGCAATATCGCATCTTTGTCGAGCAGGTACAGGCAGCCGAAGCGCAATTGCCGCATGCGGAAAGCGGACGCACGGCGCAACGGCTGAGCATGGCGGTTGCTACCTATCTGTTCAAACTGATGGCTTACAAGGATGAGTACGAAGTCGCACGCTTATATACCGACGGTGCTTTCAAGGCTAAGATTGCGGGTATGTTTGAAGGTGACTACAAGCTCAAATTCCACCTGGCGCCGCCGCTGCTTGCCAAGCACGACGCGCATGGCCATCTGATCAAGCAGGAATTCGGTCCTTGGATGATGCGTGCTTTTGGTCTGCTGGCGAAACTGAAATTCCTGCGCGGTAGCGCCCTGGATATTTTCGGTTATACCGCCGAGCGCAAGGAGGAACGCGGGCTGATTGTGCATTACAAGGAAACCATCGCTTCTTTGTTATCGCAATTGACTGCCGACAATCTGGCCGCTGCAGTGGCAATCGCCAGCCTGCCTGAGGAAATTCGCGGCTATGGCCATATCAAGGAACGGCATCTGGCTGCAGCCCGCGTCAAGGAAACGCAACTGCTCGATCAGTTCAAGCATCCCACGCCTGAACGGAAGTCGGAGTTGCCGGGATCGATCGCAGCTTAATTGATCACGATAAAAAACGGCCGGTAGATGAATGTCTACCGGCCGTTTTTGTTTATGCGTCGCTTATGTGGCGCTTATGTGTCGATTAAGCCTCGATCAAACGCCGGCCGTTTGCCTGAATTGCTGGTATCCCCGTGCACGCAATGCACAGGCCGGGCAAGTGCCGCAGCCGTAACCCCAGTCGTGCAGCGCGCCGCGCTCACCCAGGTAGCAGGTGTGGGTATCGGCCCGGATCAGGTCGACCAGAGCATCGCCGCCCAGGTCCTGCGCCAGTTTCCAGGTTTCTGACTTGTCTATCCACATCAAAGGCGTTTCAAGTTTGAGCTGGGTCGCCATCCCCAGGTTCAGCGCCACCTGCAAGGCTTTCATGGTGTCATCGCGGCAATCGGGATAGCCGGAAAAATCGGTTTCGCACATGCCGCCCACCAGCACATTCAAGCCGCGTCGATAGGCGACCGTCGCTGCTACCGTCATGAACAGCAGGTTGCGGCCAGGCACAAACGTGTTCGGCAAGCCGTTTTCCTGCATCACGATTTCAACGTCTTCCGTCATTGCGGTCGACGATATTTTCGAAATCAGCGACAGGTCGATCATATGGTCTTCACCCAGTTTGCCGGCCCATTGCGGAAACTGGGCACGGATCTTCTGTAGCAAGACCGGCCGCACCGTCAGTTCTACCGCGTGCCGCTGGCCGTAATCAAAGCCGATCGTCTCAACCCGTTCATAACGCGACAGAGCCCATGCCAGGCAGGTGGTGGAGTCCTGGCCGCCGCTAAACAGGACGATGGCGCCGTTTGGTGTAGTCATATGATTTACTGTTCAAAGATTCAAGAAGAGATTGTATGCCTTAGTTGCTGGCCTTGTTGTTTACCTGCTGCAGGGTTTGCTCGACAAAATCCTTGTTCGGATCGGTAAACCGCAAGCGCACCGGATACCATTCGAGGGAAGGCGCCAGCCAGATATCGAGCTGCTGATCCTTGGCGTCCGGCGGCGGCGCCTTGAAAATATGGATAACGTCCAGATCGCCCATCGGCGTCTTGATTTTTTCATTCTTGATGACTTTGAACGTCCACGGCTCCGCATCGTGCATGCCGGCTACAAAGAAGGTCCAGTCCGAGCCCGGCTTGAACTGTTGCGGCGCTGCCCTCGCCACCGAAATCAGCTGCCAGATGATGCTGGTGCGATCCTGCTCGCCGCCCTTCAAGGGATAACTGTTGCTGGATTCGGTAAAGCCGATGGTGCCGCTATCGCGATGGAAAGTGGTGGTGGTGGCTTCCTTGCGGAAGCGCTTGTTGATGAATTGGGTAGGCGCCAGGCCAAAGCTGTCGATGGCGCCTTCGCTCGTAGATTCAAGGATTTTTCCAAACAGCATGGCGCGGGTTTCCGACTTGACGCTGTAGTGCTTGTCCTCCACCAGCCATTTGACGCTGCCTTCACCACCGAGTGTGATGCCGCTTTGTTTGGCCTGGATCGTATAGCTCAGGTCGGCCGATGGCGGCAGATCTATCTTGTATTTGGTCGCGGGATGGTCGGTAGTGGCTGCAGAGGCTGTCAGCATGCTGCAGCAAAGTGCCGCGGCCATGGATAGGCGGAGTAAAGGTGATTTCATGATTTTCCAAATAAATGATGCCGTTTTCAAAAAGCTTGATTCAGTAATACAGGAGTACCGGCGGGAAGATCAATTTGCTGCTGCCGTAGTCAATCGTTTCATCTTGGACAGCGACATATCCAGATAGTCGCCGTCGGTTTCGGTAAACCGTAGTTTGACGGGATACCATTGCTGCTGCGGCGCCAGCCAGATATCCAGCCGCTGCTCGTGAGAACCTGCCTGCGGCACGCGAATTACATGCCAGGTATCGAGATCGTCACCGCCAACAGTGATTTTTTCCTGCCCGATTACTTGCATGCGCCAGGTTTCGGCATCCAGCGGGCCTGCCACAAACAGGTCGATTACCGCGCCCGGAGAAAATTGTGTACTGTCGCCGCGGCCGATGCTGGCCAGTTGCCAGACTACGCTGGCGCGGTCTTGTTCGCCGCCGCTGCGCGGGTAGCTATTCGTCGACGATGAAAAGACAATGGCATTGCGCTCGCGATGAAAAATGGTCTGGGTGGCGGGTTTGCGGAAACGTTTTTGCGTATAAGTGACCGGCGCCACGCCAAAGTCGTTGATTTCACCTTCGCTCTTGAAATCGAGAACGGTAATGAACAAAGCGCCGGCCTCGCCGTTGATGGTGTAGTTGCCGCCATCGGTTTGCCAGGTGATTTTGCCGCTGCCATGATAATTCTGGCCTTTTTGCAAGGCTTCCACGTCGTACTTCAGCTCCGCAGACGGCGGCGGATTGGTCTGGTAGTGTTTGCCGGCGGGAGGCGTTGCGTTCGCCTGCGCCGCCGGCGTAGTTGTCGGAGTCGTGGCAGCGCCGGTTTCAGCTGTATCGGTTGCCGGACCGGTTGCGGCAGGGCCGGCGGGCCCGTTGTCGTCCAGCGGTGTAACAGTCTCCCTGATCGGCGTGTCCGGGACTTCCACAGCTGGCGTCGGCGCCGCTCGCGGTTTTTGCGTTGCCTTGGGGCGTGCCTGAGCATCAGGTTTCGGTTTGGGGGCTTGCGGTAGCAGTACGGGCTTTTCAACTGGCGGCAGCGGCATGATCTGGGCCATGACCAGACGTTCCGGCCGGTTGACCGGCGCCGCGACCTTGAATTGGTGGTTACCCCAGACGAACAGGAGCAAATGCAGCAACGCTGTAAGCAACAGCACCCACAGCCACCGACGGCGGCTGGAGAAGGTATAGCGCGAAATTGAAGGCGGTACGGAGGAAGACAACATCCGTATAGTGTAAACGTATCTGCCGGGATTAAGCTTGGCAAGAGTGGCGGCGGCGATAAACCACGTAAAATATTGCATTTACATCAAACAAGAATAGTCGCCGATGCAGCATCGATACCATCACGTCGTCAGCACCGCGCTGGCATGCACACTGGCCATGAGCGTCCTGGCGCCGACCGCATTTGCGGCGCCAGCCGTGGCCGCAACGGCCAATTTGGCGCCGATCCGGCTTGGCATGATCGAGGGTATGTCGGGTCCCTTCGCCAACGCGGGTGAAGCCGTGGAACGAAATATCAGGTTTGCGGTGGAGCAAGTCAATGCGCGCGGCGGTGTGCGTTTACCGGACGGCAAGCATCTCCTGAGCCTGAGCGTGTTCGATAACAAACAAGGGGTAGAGGACGCGTTATTGCAGCTCAAGCAATTGACCGACCAGAAAATCCCGTTCGTGCTGGAGGGCAATAGCTCCGCAGTTGCCGGGGCGCTGGTCGAAGCCATCAACAAGCACAATGCCAGGACCCCGGACAATCGCGTCTTGTTCCTGAACTATTCGGCAGTCGATCCGGCATTGACCAACGAAAAGTGCAGTTTCTGGCATTTTCGTTTTGACGCCAATGCTGACATGCGCATGCATGCGCTGGTAGATGTCATAAAAAATGACAACAAGGCGAAAAGCGTTTACCTGATCGGCCAGGACTACAGCTTCGGCCAGCAGGTTGCCAAGGCCGCGCGCCAGCAGCTGCAGGCGGCACGGCCGGATATCAGGATTGTCGGCGACGAATTGCACCCGATCGGGAAGGTCAAGGATTTTGCTCCCTACATCGCTAAAATTCGTGCCAGCGGCGCCGATACGGTAATCACTGGCAACTGGGGCAACGATCTGACCTTGCTGGTGAAAGCAGCCAAGGACGCTGGCTTGCATCTCAAGTTTTATACTTTTTATGCGAATAGCCTGGGCGCGCCGGCGGCCATCGGCGACGCAGGCGTAGGCACAGTACGCGCCGTCGCCGAGTGGCATCCGAATGCCATCGACGGCAACGCCGCCAGCGATGCGTTTTACAAGAGTTTCCGTCAACGTTACCCGCAGCCGAAAGATGACTATCTGTTTCTGCGTATGGATGTCATGATTGACATGTTGGTGACGGCTATCGAAAAGGCGCAAACTACAGACGCGGTAGCCGTTGCACGCGCGCTGGAAGGAGCGCAGTACAGGAGCAAGTTTCATGAAGCCAGCATGCGTGCCAGCGATCACCAGTTGATACAACCCCTGTACGTCGCCGTGATGCAAAAGCTTGCCGACGGCGGTATCCGATTTGATAATGAAGGCAGCGGTTACGGCTTCAAGACCGAGCGCTATCTGGCGCCGGCGGCGACTGCCTTACCCGGTACGTGCAAGATGCAGCGCCCATGACGTTGACGATTTCATTCTGTCATGTGGATTACCTTGAAGGAGATGCGCGATGAGCAGTTCAAATATTCCAGGAGCCGATGCAATGCAGGATAGTCTCGAATTTATCAAGAAGATGTGGGGCGGTCTGGGTGTGCCCGGCATGGTTGTCCCGACACTGTCGGTGGAAGAAATCAACAAGAAAATCACAGACCTGAAAGCAGTTGAATCCTGGCTGAATCTTAACCTGAGCATGTTGCGTACCACCATACAGGCGCTGGAAGTACAAAGTGCGACTATTTCTGCATTGCAGGCAATGGGAGCCGTCAGTCAAACCAGCAGTGAGCATCAAGGCGGCAGTACCGAGTCTTCGGCAAGCGCGTGGGCGATGCCGTCAGGGTTCCCGTTTTCATTTATGAACCCGGTGCAAGATGCTCCCGTCTCCACAACTCAAGCTGCGCAGCCGGCGGCCGCCGCAGAAACTAAAGCTGAAGCTGAAGCTCCGCCGGCCGCAAGTGACGCCGCTGAATCCTCGCTGGGGAATTCCAGTGCATGGTGGGATTTACTGCAGAATCAGTTCAAGCAAGCAGTCAATAGCGTGGTTGCGGCTGAAAAAAGCGGCACGCCGACCAAAGCTGCAGCGCAGGTCAAGCGCGCAGTCAAGCCGCGTAGCAAAGCAATCAGCGGCACAACGTCAAAGCCTGCCGGGAAGAAGAGCACTGTCGCCGGTGGCAAGACAGCAGCGCGCGCAAGCAAAGCCAGGGTTGTTTCAAAATAATCAAAGCATTGCCTTGATGCGCAGCCGGAAATGTCAACTAGTCAAGCCCTGGTTGCCTCGTCAACTTGACTAGCGCCGGATAAGTGCAATGATTGAAGATTGATGAGGCTCGCTGTTTGGGCAAAAAACGCAAAGTAATAATTTGACATTGTTGTTGTTTGAATATTATTTTTAACGAAAACTCGACGG
Organism: Collimonas sp. OK607; assembly: GCF_900111995.1. Lineage (GTDB taxonomy): Bacteria > Pseudomonadota > Gammaproteobacteria > Burkholderiales > Burkholderiaceae_D > Collimonas. The sequence goes on along the minus strand of NZ_FOKF01000006.1, from coordinate 4,934 downwards.
CCTGCCGGTTTAAAAACGGGCTTGTAACAATTTCTTGGTAAAATCGAATAGTTAACTCACTTGCTTAAGGTATGTATGCTGTATCCAGAACTGTTTAAATCGCTTGAACAAGTCCGCTGGAACATGGAGACCGATATTCCATGGGACAAGTTTGATGCCACCCAGCTGTCCGACGAACAAGCTCAAACTATTCGTATGAATGCGATTACGGAATGGTCGGCGCTGCCTGCAACCGAGATGTTCCTGCGAGATAACCACGGTGACAGCGATTTTTGCGCTTTCATGTCGGTATGGTTTTTTGAAGAACAGAAGCATTCCCTGGTATTGATGGAATATCTGCGCCGTTTCCGGCCTGAACTGGTCCCTACCGAAGCCGAGCTGGACAACGTTCGTTTCGAATTCGACCCGGCCCCGCCGCTGGAAACCCTGATGATGCATTTCTGCGGCGAGATTCGCCTCAATCACTGGTACCGTTGCGCCTCCGATTGGCATACTGAGCCTGTGATCAAGCAAATCTACAAGATCATCAGCCAGGATGAAGCACGTCACGGCGGCGCTTACCTGCGCTACATGAAGAAGGCTTTAAATGAAGTGGGTGATGGCGCTTCTGCCGCATTCGCCAAGATCGGCGTTTTGATGGCATCGGCCCGCCGTACCGAGAAGCCGTTGCATCCGACCAATCTGCACGTGAATCAGTCGTTGTTCCCGAACGACACGGTGCAGAGCCGCCTGCCGGATCCGGAGTGGCTGGAACGCTGGCTGGACGAGCAAATCAAATTCGACGGCGTCTGGGAAAAGAAGGTGGTCGATCGTATCCTGCACAATATGTCGCTGTTGTTTGAGCGTACCTTTGATACGGTGCAAGAACTGAACCGCTATCGCAAGGAAGTGGTCGCGCGCCTGGCGCCGGCATCGACCCCAGCTCCAGCTGTCTGATGTGAGCGACGCTAAGCTTTTAGCGTCACTCGTAACTGCTACAAATTGATTGAATCCAAAGCCGCAAGCGCAAGTATTGCGGCTTTTTTATTTGCGACCCTTTTATATTCCCCATGCCTAAATTCGAAACCAAGCTTTGTACCCGTGCTGAATTGAAAACCCGCGTTGCTGCTTTGCCGCAGCCGGTGGTGTTGACCAATGGCGTATTCGATATACTGCATCGCGGCCACGTTACCTATCTGGCGCAGGCGCGTGAACAAGGTGCGTCGCTGGTGGTGGCTGTGAATACCGACGCCTCGGTCAAGCGCCTGGGCAAGGGTGACGACCGGCCAATCAATATCTGTGCCGACCGCATGGCCGTACTGGCGGCGCTGGAAGCGGTCAGCCTGGTGGTTGAGTTTGATGAAGATACGGCGCTGGAAGTGGTGCAAGAGGCGCAGCCGGGGGTGTACGTCAAAGGTGGCGATTACCAGATGGATGCGATTCCGGAAGGTCAGGCAGTGTTGGCGTATGGCGGCCAGGTGGTCGCGATTCCGTTTGCCCATGATCGCTCGACCAGCAAATTGTTGAACAAGGTGCGCAATGTGCGAGAAGGCTCTTGATCCTCACGATCAACTGAGCAATAAAAAAAGCGCGGATTCCGCGCTTTTTTATTGCAGAAACCGTTTGTATTTAGTGTTGATGCGCCGCGTCGGCTTATTTGCCGCTCAGATCGGTGACGGCTACAGACACTTCGATCTTGCCAGCTTTCCGGAAAGTCAGTGTCAGCGGGAATTTATCGCCGGCCTTCAATGGCTGGCTCAGGCCCATCAACATGATGTGGTAACCGTGGCCCGGCTTCATGTCGACAGTGCTCGCCGGCGGCAGATCGATCTCGCCGACTTCACGCATTTTCATGACATTGCCGTCCATGGACATGGTGTGGATCTCAGAGCTCTTGGCGACCGATGAACTGACGCCGATCAGTTTGTCGGCTTCCTTGCCCTTGTTCTCGATACTCAGAAACGCACCGCCGCCAGGCTGGCCCGGAACTGTGGCGCGCGCATAGGGACGGCTGATGTGCAGGCTGCCAAGGTCATACTCCTGGGCATAAGCAGAAACGCTGATGGCGAGAGCGCAGAGAAACAGGGACACGGAACGCACGGACATGATGATCCTTCGATTAAATTGGGTAAATACCAACGACAGATAGTGGGGGCTAGTTTTTTTACAGGCGACTCAGGAAATACATCATGCCTATTTGCAAGACGATGAATTATAGCAATCAGGCTCCGCCGCTATAACCATTTTGGCGCCACGCCTCATACACCACGACTGCCACCGTATTGGATAGATTCAAGCTGCGATTATCCGGCCGCATCGGCAAGCGGATCCGTTGCGAAGTTGTGAATGATTCGCGCAGCGCCGGATCGAGGCCGCGGGTTTCCGAGCCAAACACAAATACGTCGCCTGCCTGGAACTGGAGATTGGCAAACGGCGTCGAGCCGTGGGTGGTCATGGCAAACATGCGGCTGGGGTCGTAGTTGCCGGCAGCGCGCATGCTGGCGACGAAGGCGTCCCAGTTGGCATGCACCAGCATGGTGGCGTAGTCATGGTAATCCAGGCCTGCCCTGCGCATTTTGCTGTCATCCAGCGGAAAGCCGAGCGGTTCGATCAAATGCAATTGCGCGCCGGTATTGGCGCACAGGCGAATGATGTTGCCGGTATTCGGCGGGATTTCCGGTTCAACCAGTACGACGTGGAACAACTTGATTCTCCTTATATATATGTATAGATCACGGATCGCGAGGCCGGCTATGGCGTCCTCGCGAACACGAAATTGGTGATGCGCCGTGCGCCATGCCGGCGTAGCGTCTTTGCCAGTGCGTGCAACGTCTCGCCGCTAGTCATGACATCGTCGACCACGCCTACGTGGCGGCCGTGTATATGCTGCACGGCTGCCGGCGGCACGGCAAACGCCTGGCGCAGGTTGCGACGGCGTTGCTCCAGCTCCGGCACCTGGGACTGGGGCAGGGTGTCGCGTTGCCGCAGCAGCAGTCCGTGTTGCAAATTAAGCCCAAGCATACGTGCCAGGGGTTTGGCTATCTCCAAAGCCTGATTGAAACCGCGCTGTCGCAACCGTTGTGCGCTGAGCGGCACCGCGGTCAGGATATCAGGCAAGTCTGTTGATAGCATCGGCTGAGCGCTGCTTCCCTGGCGCTGCGTCACATCGCATAACATTTGTGCAAACATCGGCGCCAACGCCAGCCGTCCACCGAATTTTAGCGCGAGAATCAACTGGTCAGTTGGCGCAGCATAATTGCATGCAACGATGGTGGTATCGAAGGCACGGGGTTGTTTCAGGCAGTTGCCGCAGAGTGCCGGACCGGGGCCGTTACCGGGACCGTTGAGTCGAGGGAGCGGATTCGCACATTGCCTGCAGCGTGGCGGGCAATCGGAAAAATAATGCTGCTTGCAGCCGCCGCAAATAATATGCTTGCCGCTTTTATTGCACAACGCGCAGCACGACGGCATGCTCGCCAGGATACGGGCAAGTTGCAGTTGCGGCCAATGGCGTAGCTGGGGAAATCGCAAAGGGTGAGTCTCGTTATTGTCAGAGGTAGTGGAGAAGGATGGCAGCACTCCCAGCCTACAGGCATTCAAGCGTGTAAACTGCTGGCGATTATCGCATTTCATCTTACTTGCCGGATCCTGATGCCTACCTCACACCCTCCTATTGATAGCAGCCAAAGTGCGCCGATCGACTTGCGTCTGGTACGCCAACTGTTTGCACAGCCCGCTCTGGTGCGCGAATCCGAGTTCATGCGCCGCGAAATTTCAAGCCGCATGCACGAGCGTCTTGCCTTGGTGAAACTAGCGCCGCAACGGGTACTGGATGCCGGCTGCGGTGCCGGCCCGGACATATATACATTGCAGCAGCGCTTCAGCGAAGCCGCCATTATTGGCCTGGATGCATCTGCCGCCATGCTTTCGATGGCAAAAGAACAACGTCATACCGCACAGCTATCGGTCAACCGCCTGTTGAAGAAGTGGTTGCCATTCACCGGCAAAAGCGACGAACTGGCATCGGCCCTGGTGTGCGGCGATTTCGCTCAGTTGCCATTTGCGCCAGGCGCGGTGGATCTGGTCTGGTCCAACCTGGCGCTGCACTGGCATCCGCAGCCGGATCGCGTGTTCGCCGAATGGCGCCGTATATTAAGAGTGGACGGCTTGCTGATGTTCTCTTGCTTCGGCCCGGACACCTTTAAAGAACTGCGCAATGCGTTTGGTGCCATTGATGATGGCGCGCATGTATTGCCGTTCGTCGATATGCATGATTTTGGCGACATGCTGGTCAATGCCGGCTTCTCGACACCGGTCATGGATATGGAAACCATTACAGTGACTTATGACACGGTGGAGAAATTGCTGGCCGATGTTCGCGCCTGGGGGGGTAACCCGTTGGCGACACGCGGCCGTGGCTTATTAGGGCGCGCCGCCGGGACTCGTATCAAGACAGCGCTGGAAGCTACACGCCGTCCCGACGGTAAGTTACCGCTTACCTTTGAAATTATCTACGGCCATGCGTTCCGGCCGGTACCCAAATCCACTAGCAGCGGCGAGTCTATCGTGCAGTGGGATTTAGGTAAAAAGAGATAAATCGAAATATCTTTAACAAAGTACTTGCGGGGAGCGGAGAGGGTTGCTATAGTTCGCCTCCCGTTGAGAACGACGCGAAATAAACGAAGCAGCTGAGAGGTAAAAAGGCTGTTTTGGGGAGCGAAGTTTGAGGGAAATAAAGCGGGTTGAAGTTGGTGTGGGCGGTAAAAAGTTTTTCGGTGAGTAGTAAAAAAGTAGTTGACGAAAAACGCGAAACGCCACATAATCTCATCTCTCTGCTGCTGACAAACAAAACGATTTGACAGCGACGCGAACCGGGGTTCTGGTGACGCGAAGTAGAAGGTTCTTTAACAATTAACAGTCGATAAGTGTGGGCGTTTGATGGAAGTGCAGCGCTG
>NZ_FOKF01000068.1 GCF_900111995.1 Collimonas sp. OK607 | reverse complement strand
GCGTATATCAGGAAATATGGGGCACCCTGATCGCCTACAACATGATTCGCCTGGAGATTGCCAAGGCAGCATTGGTGGTCAAATGTGAACCCACGCAAGTAAGCTTCATCCGCGCCTTTCATTTGATCCAGTTCGAGCTTCACTGGGCCGCCGTCACCAGGTCCTACGGCAAGCTGCCCGCTTCGATGAAGCATCTCCGTGAAAGGCTCGTTAGCCTTCTCAATGACGAACGGCCCGATCGAAAATTCGACCGGGCCGTTAAGGCAAAACCACAGCGCTATGCTACTCGCGTTCTACGAAAACCTGCTTAACTGAACGGCATTACAGCCGAAGCTGCGTTTTTTTGATTACCGGATTACCTGGCTTAGAAAATGTGACGGATACCAACGGCAACGCCAGTCACGTTATCCCGGCCAACCAGTTCCGACAAAGCTGCGTTCTTAGCCTTGTTGTAATCCACTGTACCGTAGACCTGGGTCCGTTTGGACAAGGCATATTCCGCAACGCCGACCAGCGCATAACGCGTGCCGTCGCCCAGGTTGCCTAAGGTGGCGACCGTGACGTTCTTGCTCTTGTCATAGTAACCGGCTGCAGTCAGCGACCAGGCTGGAGTTGCCTGGAAGGTCGCACCCAGGAAGTAAGCATTGTCCTTGCGCTCGACACCGGCGATACCGCCGTTGATGGCAGCCGCGCTATTGGAAACACCGAAATACGCCGGGGTAGTGCCAGTGCTGTCCTTGATCTGATAGTAGCCGCCGAACAGTTTGGCCGCGCCCACGGTGTAGGAAAGGCTCAGATTATAAGCAGTGTCTTTCCAGTCCGAATTGACCGCGCTGACAGTTTGCTGAAAGCCGCCGCCAATGGCAAACGGACCCGCGGTATAAGCCAGCGTACCGCCGATCTGGCTGCCCCGCTTGACCGATCCGGCCTGCTCACCCGCAGCATAGCTCACACCGGCAGCAAGGCCGCCGAAGGTGCCGTAATACTTGAGCATGTTGGAATTGCGAACCAGGGTCGCGCCGGCCGGCATCCACGAGTTCTGGTCGTAATTGCCGACGGTCAGCGGATCGAAATGGTCGGCCATCAAATCAAACAGCGGAGTTTGTTGACGCCCCACCGTGATCGTTCCGAAAGCGCCGCTCAGGCCAACGTAAGATTGGCGGCTGAACAAGACGCCAGGACTGGACATGCCGCCGGTATCGGAATTGAAGCCATTCTCGAGACGGAAAACCGCTTTCAGGCCACCGCCCAGATCTTCAGAGCCTTTGAAGCCTATACGGCTGTTCGAGATCGCGCCGTTGGTGACTACAAAGTTATGCTGTCCGGCCGCGTTATCGCTGCTGAGATAGCGGATGCTGGTGTCGACAATACCGTAGATGGTGACACTGGTTTGCGCCATTGCGCCACCGCTGACCAACCCCGCCGCAGCCAATAACAAAGTGATTTTTTTCATGCACGTCTCCATAGGTTGAACATTTTTAGATTTTTTTCGATTGCACGGGCCACATATTGCTACGTCGCCTTAGCCATCGCTTTACCGCCACTACTACTACATTGCGCTGCCATTTCAGCGCTGCCGGGGATAAAGCTGAACGGACATCATATCAGCACAACTTTCTCCCAAAACAAGTTGTTGTAAAAACCCCACTAGGTTTATTCCGATTTCAGGACGCCGCGGCGTATCTGATCGCGCTCGATCGATTCAAACAGCGCCTTGAAATTGCCTTCGCCGAAGCCTTCATCGCCTTTACGCTGGATAAATTCGAAAAACACCGGGCCCAGGGTGGTCGCTGAAAATATCTGCAGCAGCAGGCGTTGTCCCTGATCGTCCGAGACGCCATCCAGCAGGATGCCGCGCGCTTGCAGTTCACCGGCCGGCTCGCCATGGCCAGGCAAACGCCCTTCCAGCATCTCGTAATAGGTTGCCGGCGGCGCCGTCATGAACGGCGTGCCCATTTTTTTCAAGGCGTCCCAGGTTTTAATCAGGTTATCTGTTTGCAAAGCAATATGCTGGATTCCTTCGCCATTGAACTGCATCAGAAATTCTTCGATCTGGCCAGAACCCTTGGATGATTCTTCATTTAAGGGAATTCTTATCTTGCCATCTGGTGCGCTCATTGCCTTGGATGTCAGCCCGGTGTATTCGCCCTTGATGTCGAAATAGCGGACTTCGCGGAAATTGAACAGTCGCTCGTAAAAAGCGGCCCAATGCGCCATCCGGCCGCGGTACACATTGTGGGTCAGATGGTCGATGGTTTTCAGGCCGGCGCCGACAGGATTGCGCTCGACGCCTTCGATGAATTCAAAATCGATGTCATAGATCGATTTGCCCGGAGTAAAACGATCGATCAGATACAGCGGCGCGCCGCCGATACCCTTGATCGCAGGCAAACGCAGCTCCATCACACCGGTATTGATCTCCATCGGCTCGGCGCCACGCTCCAGCGCGCGCTGGTAAGCCAGGTGCGCATCGTGGACACGGAATGCCATGCCGCAGGCAGACGGGCCATGCTCTTTGGCAAAGTAATAAGCCGGGCTTTTCGGCTCGTAGTTGATGATGAAGTTGATATCGCCCTGGCGATACAGTGTCACATCCTTGGAGCGGTGACGCGCCACCTTGACGAAGCCCATGGCTTCGAACGCCGGCTCCAGCACGTTCGGCATTGGTGATGCGAACTCGACGAATTCAAAGCCGCACAGGCCCATAGGGTTTTCAAAAAGGTCGGACATAAGGTACTCCTGAATATAAAGTCTGGTGGACTGGGTCAAACGGACCGGCTGCGGGTAGCAGCTTGCTCCGGGATTTCTGGTGTAACTTTCGGCGTAATCAGTTGCTGCAAGGCGATTTCAAAGGCCACCTTCGCAATGCCGGTATGGCTAGCGGATTGGCTGTGGCATTTTTCAAGTGCCGCAGCCACGGTTGCCGAGACGTCGCCGAAAATGGCTTCATCCGATATCTCGACCTGGCTTTGCATCAGGAATGCGAAGGCGCGCGCCATACCGCAATTGGCGACAAAATCCGGTATCACGGCAACGCGGTTATCGGCATGCTCATAGATCGGGCCGTAAAATATGTCGCTATCGGCAAATGGCACGTTGGCGCCACTGGAAACCACTTCGAGACCGTTGGCGATCAACTGGTCCACCTGCTCCTGCCTGACCAGGCGCGAGCCGGCGCATGGAAGGAAGATGTCGGCGCCGACGCTCCAGATCGCTGCGTTGCAAGCCTCGAACGACAGCATGTTCTCCGCGATCAGCTGATTACCCTGCTTGGCCAGGAACAAGGCATGCACTTCCTCATGGCTGTAGCCATCGGCATTGATCAGGCCGCCATTGCGATCAATGATGCCGACCACGCGCGCACCGGCCTTGGACAAGTAATACGCAGCAGTCGAGCCGACATTACCCCAGCCCTGCACGATTACGCGCTTGCCTTCTACGCTACCGCCATACAGGCTGTAGTAATGCAATACGGATTGCGCCACGCCCCAGCCGGTGATCAGGTCCGCCACCAGATATTTGCGGCTGGCAGCCGGCGTGTAGCGCGCGTCTTCCACCACCTTGGCCACGCCCATGCGCAACTGCCCTACTTTCTGAATCCGCTCGCTGTCGCTAGGCTGGAAATGACCATTCACAATTCCTTCCTGCGGATGCCACAAACCATAACTTTCGGTCATCGGAATCACTTCATGGACTTCGTCGACATTCAAGTCGCCGCCGGTGCCGTAATAGGTTTTCAGCAAAGGCGTCACTGCCTTGTACCAGCGGCTCAGCACGCCATCCTTGCGCGGATCGGCAGGATCGAAATCGATACCCGATTTTGCGCCGCCGATGGCCGGGCCGGAGACGGTGAATTTCACTTCCATGGTCTTCGCCAGCGATTCGACCTCGCGCCGGTCCAGCCCGCTGCGCATGCGGGTACCGCCGCCGGCAGCGCCGCCGCGCAGCGAATTGATGACGATCCAGCCACGCGCCGGGGTTTCTGCGTCATGCCATTCAAAGACGATTTCCGGCGCTTTGCTTTCAAACGCATTGAGTAAAGCCTTCATACTTCTCCTTGGTATATCTGTGGCGATAACAACGCCGGGTATTTAACCGAGCAACAACTTGTCGTCATCGATTTTTTCACCGCGCGTGGTTTCAAACATGCGCAGCAGATCCGGCACATCCAGGCCGCGCCGCTGTTCGCCATGCACATCCAGAATCACTTTTCCTTCGTGCAGCATCACCGTGCGCGTGCCGTAATCGAGCGCCTGCCGCATGCTGTGCGTCACCATCATCGCCGTCAGCTGGCTGGACTCGACGATCTTGGCGGTCAGCGCCAGGATGAAGGCTGCGGTTTTCGGATCCAGCGCGGCGGTATGCTCGTCCAGCAGCAAGATGCGCGACGGTTGCAACGAAGCCATCAACAGGCTGACTGCCTGGCGCTGGCCGCCGGACAACAAGCCCATGCGATCGGACAGACGGTTTTCCAGCCCCAGGCCGAGAATGCTGAGCTTCTCCCGGAACAGTTCGCGCATGGAACGGTTCAAGGAGAAACGCAGGCCGCGCTTCGAGCCGCGCTTCCATGCCAGCGCCATGTTTTCTTCAATCGTCAGGCTCTCGCAAGTGCCCGCCATCGGATCCTGGAACACCCGCGCCACCAGATCGGCACGCTGCCAGCTGGTACGCCGGGTTGCATCGGTGCCATCGATCGTGATGCTGCCGCTATCCACCATCAGGTCGCCACAGACCGCATTCAACATGGTCGACTTGCCGGCGCCGTTGGAACCGATTACGGTGACAAACTGCCCAGACGGGATTTCTAGTGAAAGGCCGCGCAACACCTTGTTTTCTATAGGCGAGCCGGGATTGAAAGTAATTTCAAGATTATTCAGTTGTAACATCAGTTTTCCCCTTCCCGGGTGACCGGCACGACGCTGCCGCCAGAAGGTTTGAGTTTTCCATTACCGCGCATGCGGCCGAAGCTGCGCTTGAAGTTAGGTATCAGCAGCGCGAACCCGACCAGCAATGCTGTCACCAGATTCAAGTCCTGCGCCTTGAGGCCGATAAAATCCATATCCAGCGCCAGCGCAATGAAGAAGCGGTACAACACGGCGCCGAAGATGCAGGCCGCGGTAGTGATCACGAGGCTGCGCGCCGGCACCACTGTTTCGCCGATGATCACCGCTGCCAGTCCGATCACGATGGTGCCGATGCCCATCGAAATATCGGCGCCGCCCTGTGTCTGCACATACAGCGCACCAGCCAGCGCCACCAGGGCATTGGAGATAGCCAGGCCCCAGACGGTCTGGCGATTGGTAGAAATACCTTGGGCGCGCGCCATGCGCGCATTGGCGCCGGTGGCACGCATCGAGAGCCCGGTCTCGGATGCAAAAAAGGCATCCAGCAAGATCTTGGCAATCAGTACGATCACCACCATCACCAACGGTTGTACCCAATAATCAGGCAAATCGCCGATGCGGATCATGCTGAACACCGTCGGCTCGCTAATCAGCGCCACGTTAGGTTTGCCCATGATGCGCAGGTTGACTGAATACAAAGCAATCATCACCAGGATACTGGCCAGCAATTGCATGATCTTGAGATACACGTTCAGACAGGCGGTCACGCAGCCTGCCAGTCCGCCGGCCAGCAGCGCGACGAAGGTGGCGAGGAAGGGATTCCAGCCAGAGACAATCAGAGTTGCGGCAACTGCGCCGCCGAGGGGAAAACTGCCGTCGACCGTCAGGTCGGGAAAATTGACGACACGGAAAGACAAGAACACGCCGAGCGCGACCAGACCGAAAATCAGGCCGATCTCGATGGCGCCAAGCGAAGCGATGAGCGACATATACTTCCTTTACTTCAATAAGCTACAGAACCGCCACGCCAATGGCCGCGCCAGCCAGGCGGCGAGGCCGTTGGCGAGGCGGTTCACCAACAAAACAAAATCACCGGCAATATAGCGCCAGAAATACGACGGGCGGATGGCCATGGCAGCCATCCACACACATCTTATTGTTCGACCACCTTGGCCGACTTGATCAATTCAGGCGACAAGGTCACCCCCTGTTTCTTGGCAGCGTTTGGATTGACGTAGAGTTCAAATGTCGTGCTGGTTTGCGAAGCGATCTTGCCAGCCGCTTCACCCTTCAGGATGCGCACCACGATCTTGCCGGTTTGACGGCCGAGATCGTAATAGTTCAAACCGATGGCAGCTGTCGCACCGCGCTTCACCGCGCCGGTATCGGCAGCGACGATAGGCAACTTGGCTTGTTCTGCAACCTTGACGATGCCTTCAAACGCCGACATGACATTGTTGTCGGTAGGCGCATATATCACGTCGGCTTTGCCGATCAGGCTCTGCGCAGCGCTAGGCACATCGATGGTGCGGGCAGCGGCGGCTTCGACCAGCGTCAGGTCGGTACCGGCCAGCAGCTTCTTGAGCGATTCGACGATGGATACCGAATTCGCTTCGCCCGGGCTGTAGATCACGCCGATGCGCTTGGCCTTAGGCACCACCTGGCGAATCAGATCGATCTGCTTGGCCAATGGCGACATGTCGGAAACACCGGTGACATTGGTGCCGGATGCATCCCAGCTCTTCACCAGCTTGGCAGCGACCGGATCGGTCACTGCGGCATACACGATAGGCACGGTCTTGGTGGCAGCCACCAGCGCCTGGGCTGACGGAGTGGCGATCGCCACCGCGACATCCGGCTGGCTACCGGCATATTTACGGGCGATCTGCGACGCTGTAGCGTTGTTGCCTTGCGCGCTTTGATATTCGAACTTCAGATTCTTGCCGGCCTCGTAGCCGGCAGCCTTCAACTCGTCCTTGACGCCATCGCGCACGGCGTCAAGCGCCGGATGTTCAACGATTGCGGTGACTACCACCGTTTTGTCGGCGGCATAGGCGGTGGAAGCGGATACGCCCGCCAGACTGAGCAACACTACAGATGCGATAGCGGAACGCAAGAAAGGAAATTTCATGACTTTGTCTCCAGATAAGTCAGTTTGGGTGCCGGGAATCGGCCTCTTTATTATATTGCAACAGAGGTTTTCTCTCTGCGGCGCCATATGTTATTTTGAAAAAAGTATAGCTTTTAACGTTGAAAATTGGTTTGCGAGTTGAGGCCGTTTTTCAATCGGTTATGAAATATAATTTCGCTACAAACCCATAAATCGAGAATAAATTGCACAAAATTGATATCGATCAAATCGATCGCAAAATGTTAACTTTTTTGCAGAAAAATGGTCGTGCATCCAATCTGGAGCTGGCGGAAGCCGTCAATTTATCCGCGCCGCAATGCCATCGCCGCCATCGCCGGCTGGAAGAAGCTGGCTTTATCGTCGGCTATGAGACCAGGCTGAGCCCCGCCAGCCTGGGTTTGAACGTAATTGCCTTCGTTCACGTATCGATGGAAAAAGGCCATATCAACGATTTGTCCGGATTCAGGAGCGCCATCAACGAATGGCCGCAGATTCTGGAATGCTACTCGATTACCGGTGATTTCGATTATGTGCTGAAGGTCACCGCACACGATTTGAAAGAACTGTCTGATTTTCTGATGGAAAAGCTGATGCGCATGCGCGGCGTTAGCGGCGTCCGATCCAGCGTCTGCCTGGATGAAATCAAATCGACCAACATGCTGCCGCTGCCGGCCGCCTGAAGCGTCGGCAAAATGAAAAAAAGCCGCATCCTTGTGGGATGCGGCCTTTCAGGCTGTTGGCGAGATAGCGCCAGTGACTCGTGCCAGTGACCTCTAAAACAGTTTAGGCAACCTTCGCCTCGAAGAATTGCTCATCTTCAGTCGAACCGTGCAAAGCGGTAGTCGACGACTGGCCTTGCTGGATAGCCTGGGTCACTGCATCGAAATATCCGGTACCAACTTCGCGTTGATGCTTGACCGCGGTAAAGCCCTTGTCGGCGGCTGCGAATTCGGCTTCTTGCAGTTCGACGAATGCGGACATCTGGTTGCGTGCATAACCGTGCGCCAGGTTGAACATCGAGTAGTTCAACGCATGGAAACCGGCCAGTGTGATGAACTGGAACTTGTAACCCATGGCGCCCAGTTCTTTCTGGAACTTGGCGATAGTCGCGTCGTCCAGGTTCTTTTTCCAGTTGAACGATGGCGAGCAGTTATACGCCAGCATCTTGCCTGGGAACCTGGCATGTACCGCTTCCGCGAATTTCTTGGCGAAAGCCAGGTCCGGCTTGCCGGTTTCACACCACACCAGATCGGCGTATGGCGAATAAGCCAGTGCGCGCGAGATAGCCTGGTCGATACCTGGGCGGGTCTTGTAGAAACCTTCGACCGTACGTTCGCCAGTCAGGAACGGCTTGTCGTTTTCATCGACATCGGACGTCAGCAAATCAGCTGCTTCGGCATCGGTACGAGCGATCACCAGAGTCGATGTGCCAGAAACGTCAGCCGCCAGACGCGCTGCGTTCAGCTTTTCGACCGCTTCGCGGGTTGGCACCAGCACCTTGCCGCCCATGTGGCCGCACTTCTTGACGGATGCCAGCTGATCTTCGAAGTGCACACCGGCTGCGCCGGCATCGATCATCGACTTCATCAGTTCGTAGGCATTCAGCACGCCGCCGAAACCCGCTTCTGCATCGGCCACGATAGGCGCGAAAAAGTCGATATCGTCTTTACCTTCCGACCATTGGATCTGGTCAGCGCGCTGGAAAGTATTGTTGATACGCTTGACCACCAGCGGTACCGAATTAGCTGGATACAGCGATTGGTCAGGATACATTTCGCCGGCCAGGTTGGCGTCGCCGGCAACTTGCCAGCCCGACAGGTAGATCGCTTTCAAGCCAGCCTTGACCTGTTGCATCGCTTGATTACCGGTCAGTGCGCCAAGGGCGTTGACGAACGGCTCTTCGTGCAGCAATGTCCAAAGTTTGTCGGCCCCGCGCTTTGCCAGCGAATGTTCAATCTGTACCGAACCGCGCAAACGGACCACGTCTTCCGCCGAATAATTGCGGTTAACGCCTTTCCAGCGTGGGTTCTCGGCCCAGTCCTTGGCCAAGGCTGCTACTTGCTGTTCACGTGTAGTCATCGTCGCTCTCCTGTTAAAAACAAAAAGTGAAATCAAATCCGATGACTAAATAGTAGGCTTATCTGTGCGCGGCAACAATGTCTTATATAAGACATATAAGTAATTTTATTTCGTTTAAATTCAATAACTTAACTTTAAATTTTCGCGATGTGGAATAAAATTCCTGAGAGTGAAATATCGAAATGGTGCCTCGCATTTTCAAATTTCATAATACGAAACGCAAATTCCGCATTATGAAATATTGCATTTAAAGACGGGGCGCTAGCTCCCCACCTTACATTTAGAACGATTTTGTCATCGACAGATAGAAACCACGCCGCTGCCCATACTGCGGGGCGCCGACGCCGATGCCGGAACCATCGCGTATTTCATAGACCTTGTCGAACAAATTAATCACACTTAAACGCGTAGTGAATTTGCCGATCGGACTATCGCTGAACACATGGCTCGCACCCAGGTTGACCTCGGTATATACAGGCAGGTGATCGGTATTGGCGAAGCCGCTGCGCAAGCCGCTGCCGAACAACGCATCCGCAGTCCACGTCGTGCCTTGCCACAGATAGGAGACGCCGGTCGATGCAGTGATGCTCTGGTCATGATCGAGGTGCACCCAATTGTTGGCGATGTAATTGAGTTCATCCTGCGCGAAGTTGTATTGGCTGGAGATGATGTTTTTACCCAGCGCGGTCGAGCGCGCCACATTCAAATATCCACCCAGATCGCCCTTGCGGTAATTGAGCGTCAGCTCCAGGCCGTAGACCTTGCCTTGTGCATAGTTGAATGGCGTGTACAACAACGCCGATCCGAACTGCCCTTCATCCAGCAGGTTTTTCACTTTCTTGTAGTAGCCATCCAGCCCCAGCGTCAAATGCTGTGTCAGTTGATGATTGACGCCAAGATCGAAGTAGTCCGAGCTTTCCGCCTGCACCGGATCGTTCAGGCTGCTAGGCGAAGCATTGGTGGTGCCGTTAAAGCTGGCGATGGTGCTGGAGCCGATCAGCTCGCTGGCAGGCGGCGTAAAGTATTTGGCGTAACCGGCATGGAAGGTGGTCTGCGGCGTCATCTGATACACCACGCCGATGCGCGGACTGAACTGGCTGGCGGTGACATAGGCATTCACCCAGTCGGCACGGGCGCCGTAGTTCACGGTCACTTTATCACTCAGCTTCCATTCGTCTTGCAGGTACACGCCAGTCTGGTTGGTGGTCTTCTGGCTGCTGTCGGCCAGCGAGATTGGCTGGGTAGACGATTGCGCGCCGCTATCGTCCGCCGGGAAAGTCAGCGAGTTGTTGCTGTTCTTCAGGTTCTCACGCGTATAGTTGATGCCGGCGCGTATCGTATGGTTGGCGTTCAAATGATAGCTGCCGTCGGCCTGTAAGCCGTTCGCCAGGCCCGTCCGCAATACCTGCGAGGCGACGCCGGTATACAAAAGGTCGCCGACCTGGTCCGGCTCGAACAGCACTTTCGAGTAACGGCTGAATGCCGCCACCTGATAATCGATGTCCGAACCGATTTTTCCTTGCAGGGCAAGAATCCCGTAGCGATTGGTTTCGCGCTGGCGTTCGTTCAGGTTAGCCGAAGGATATTCGGTCACGCCGTCCAGTTGAAAACTCGGGGTCTGTCCTGCACTGTTCGGTATCTGGAAACGGCCATCCGAATTGCCCAGGATCAGGCTGACGCGCGTATCCGCATCGAGCAGGTAGGAAAAATAACCGAAAGCCTTGTTTTGCAAAGTCCGGTCATGTAAAGCACTCGACGCGCCGGTAGGATTTTCGATACCCAGGTTGTTGGCTTCAAAGGAACCGTTGATGTAGTAGCTGAAGGAATCGGTGCTGCCGCTGACATCGCCGCTGACCTGGCGCGTGTTGTTGCTGCCGATCTGAACACCGATATTGCCGCCATTGACCAGCTCGCCGGTCTTGGTATGAATATCGACCACACCTGCAGTCCGATAACCATATTGCGCCGGCAAGGCGCCTGTGAGGACGCTGACGCTGTCGACAAAGCGGGTATCCAAAGTCTGCCCGAAACCGGAAATGCTTTCCGGCAAAATGATGCCGTTCAGCCGATATTGCAGGTCGGCGTGGTCGCCTCGCACATGCAACTGGCCGAAGGAATCCTGCGCCACGCCGGGGGCACGCAGCAAGACTTCATTGAACGCAGTGTCCTCTCCTTGCGGCATGGCGGCGATTTCCTTGCGGCCGATACGATAAATGCTGCTGCCGGTTTCCACCTGGATCCCGTTCCTGGCGCGATCCAGCCGATCGGCGGTGACCACCACCGCGCTGTCCGCCTGGACTGTGTTTGCCTGGCTGGCTTTCAACGTGATATCGGCGGTTGCGCCGGCCTCGTCGGCCACTGTCACCGTGCCATTTTCCGATTGGAAGGAAGGCTTGCCAACGCTGATGGCATAGCTGCCGGGAGCAATGTCGCTAAAGGTGAAATGCCCTTGCTGATCGCTCTTGGTAGTGCCGACGGCCTTGCCGGTCGCATCTTTCAAGGCGATGGTGGCGTCCGGCAAAGGATGGCCGAGCGCATCATGGATGGCGCCGCTAATTTGTTTGGGGGCGGACTGCGCATAAGCTGCAGGAATAGCAAAGCCGTAGGCAAGCGCAATCAGGGCGCTCAGGCGCAACAGGCGTGTTTTCATTCTCAAACTCCAATAAAGGGAATAGCCCCGCGAATAACCCGACGCCGAGCTGCCGGGCTGTCATCTCCAGATCGGCGGTAAACGTTGCAAAACGCTGGGAAACGCCGCAACGCGAACCGGAAATGAGGCCCAGACAACGTCAAGGCTGTCTCTGGTCAGAAATAATGGGATTACAGAAGGTCAGACGGCGACGGTCGGCGGGGCTTGAGAATGCGGAATCAGGAAGTGTTTCTGCGCCGGTATAAAGGCATAGACCGGTTCGATAGCGGTGCGATACGCAAACACCAGGACCGGTGTCAGCACCGGCACCGGGATGGTTGGAACAGGAGACGGGAAATCGGCAGCTAGGTCGCAGCTGACACAGTCGGACGAAGTTTCGGCCAGGCTGTGATTATGAAATGCCATCCCGACCAACTGCGTTACCAGGATCGCCAGTGCCAGCCATAGCGCGAACTGCTGCAAGCGCAGCTTGAAGCGGCGCCGGGCGTGGAAATGCGGCTCGACAATCAGCCGCATGAGAAGCTCGCGCGGCTACACGGCATGGCGCGCTTTCGCAAATCCGCAGACGAGCCTGTCTCGCGCGCTAAGCGCGGCGATAACTGGACAGGAATGATCTGAAGATACATGCGGTTTTGGCCTGGCTTATGTGGCTTACATAACTTGTGTGGTCGACGGAAATCAACGACGGCAAGCTGCAAGTGTAATCGCGAACCGGCATTGCTTGCAATATATTTGCAACAGAGTTGCATAAATTAATTGGCATTTAGTCGACAATGAGTGCGGATAACAGCTAGCCCGCTATGTGCTGGAGGCCGCAGCGGTAGCCGGAGCGGTAGCCGGGGTATCAGCCACATCCATGTCGACTTTGATGTATTCGATGTTCAACGTAATAGCCTCGCTGTACCGCAACACGAAATAATCGCCGTCGACCCCGTAGAAGCGCGCCAGATCGTCTGCTACGGTGCTGCTGTCTTCCTTATCGGCGACCAGCGGCCGCCGCATCACCTGCGACAAGATGAGGCGATCCAGGCTGCCGCTGGCATCGACAAAAAAATCATCGAGGATGCCGGTAAACAATACCGCCTGTCCGGCAACATTCACAATCGCAGATACGGCAATCAAGTCGGGTTGCTGATCCTGGTCGAAATCGGCGCCAGTCAGCAGGTAATACCAGGGTGCCTGGTTAAAGCGTAGCCAGGGAACAAACCAGCCGGCGCCGGAGCGGTCCAGCCGAAAGCGGGTGATGGCGAGCCGAAAACAATTTGGCACGACCCAGGCGCCGGCATACAAACTCAGGAAATAAGCGCATATCCAGGAAAATTGCCGGGCAATCCCCTCGATCGCCCTGGCCTGGCTGGCGGGATCGGATGACAACAGTTCCAGCAGCAGCAGCGGTTGCAGCACATGCCCGAATAACACCGCAGACCCGAGCAACCACAAAGGGTGGAAAACGCAGTTCCACAGCATCGCCTCGGTGACAATTTGCCCGAACGGAGAATAATCAAGGGAAATGCGTTCTGCCCGTTTAAATCGGGAGCGAGCAATAAAACCGGGGAGTAACAGCAGGAAGACGATTAAAGCAGGGAGCGCTACATTCATCGGCTAGGTTCGGCGGCTAGATTCGTCGTTCCGCTCAGGCGGCCTTGGGAACGACTTTGATACGGTACTGGACAGTACCCTCTTGCGCGGAATGCAAGCTGATAACGTCTTCGTCATTGGAGACCGTGGTGGCTGTAGTGGATAGCGACGATTTGGAATTCTTGCTGGCCAAATAGGCGCGCAGCTGCAGCGTCGCGCTAGGGTCAGCGAGAATTCTTTTGGCCAATTCGCTCTGGAGTGCTTTCATAGTGAGCCCACTATGCCATAAAAAAACATCTTTTGCATGATGTCATTCCAACACCTTCGTCCCGGCATCTTCATGCAACGGAAGCATGGTTTAACAGCATGTTTGTTATATACAAATAACTATATATAACTTTGGTGTATATAGGACCGCTGATAAGATTGCATGCCTGACTGAACACTGTGAACAAACCCGTGATTCGTATCGAGCACCTGCATAAAACCTATCCGCTGGAACGCAAAGCAAAACCTGCCGCCGGCACTACCGTCGCTGCATTAGCCGACATCAACCTGCATATCAAGAAGGGCGAAATCTTCGGCATCATCGGCCGCTCCGGCGCCGGCAAAAGCACCTTGATCCGCACCCTCAACATGCTGGAACGCCCATCCGGCGGAAAAATATCGATCGAGGGTGAAGACATCACCACGCTGGACAATAACGGCCTGCATCGGCTGCGCCAGCGGATCGGCATGATTTTCCAGCATTTCAACCTGCTCAACGCCAAGACCGTGGCCGCCAATATCGACTGGCCGCTAAAAATTACCGGCAAGTACACGCAGCAGGAACGCGCTACCCGGGTAACCGAATTGCTCGACCTGGTCGGCCTGAGCGAACACCGGGACAAGTATCCGGCGCAATTGTCGGGCGGCCAGAAGCAGCGTGTCGGTATCGCCCGCGCATTGGCCAACACGCCGCACCTGCTGCTATGCGACGAAGCCACCTCTGCCCTTGACCCGGAAACCACGCAAGCGATCCTGCGCCTGCTGCTCGATATCAATCGCAAGCTGGGCCTGACGATTGTGCTGATTACGCATGAGATGCAGGTTATCCGCAATATCTGCGACCGGGTTGCGGTGATCGAGGCCGGCCGCATTGTGGAGGCCGGCGATGTCGCGGAAGTATTTCTTCATCCGCAGCACGCGGTAACCCGAAGCATGGTTGCCGAAAGCACGCCATTCCTGGCAGAGACGGCATTGCTGCCATCGACGCAGCCCTCTACGTTAACCGGCATCACCCAGCTGCGCGGATTGCTGGTGCGCCTGACCTATGTCGGCGATATCACCTACCAGCCGATCCTGAGCAGCATCGCCGCCGCCACGCCGGCGCTGATCACTATCCTGCAAGGCACCATCGCGCGCATCAAGGACACGCCCTACGGCCAGTTGCTGGTGGAATTGCGCGGTGAGCCGGCCGATGTGGCGCAAGTATTCGCCACCCTCGATCAACACAATATCCGACATGAGGTATTGGCATAATGGATTTCTCTCTTATCGACTGGGCCGACATCTGGCAAGCCACCTGGGAAACCCTGGCCATGACCGGTTTTTCCTTGTTGTTCACGATATTGCTCGGCCTGCCGCTCGGGATCCTGCTGTTCATCACCGGCAAACGCCAGTTGCTCGAACAGCGCGGCATCTACCGGGTGCTGTCGCTGGTCGTCAACGTGCTGCGTTCGGTGCCGTTCCTGATTTTGCTGATCGTGATGATTCCGGTCACTGTAATCCTGGTCGGCACTTCGCTTGGCGTACAAGGTGCGATTCCGCCGCTGGTGCTGGGCACCGCGCCGTTCTTCGCACGCCTGGTGGAAAACGTGCTGCGTGAAATCGACCGCGGCGTGGTGGAAGCCTGCCAGGCCATGGGCGCCAACAAACGCCAGATCATCTTCGGCGCGCTGTTGCCGGAAGCCCTGCCCGGCCTGATCGCCGCCACCACCGTCACGGCGATTGCATTGATGTCGTACGCCGCGATGTCCGGCGTGATCGGCGGCGGCGGCCTGGGCGACCTGGCGATTCGTTTCGGCTACCAGCGTTTCCAGACTGAGGTCATGGTCACCACGGTTGCCGTGCTGGTGGTGCTGGTGCAGGTACTGCAGTTTTCCGGCGATCGGCTGGTGCAGCATTTCACACGTAAATAAGTCAGTTGTTTGTATTTTTAAAATCTAAAAGGGAGTGAATATGTCACACAAATCGTCACGCAAGTTTTCGTTATCGCTGGGACTGGCTGCAGCCGCTTTTTCGACCTTCAGCCTGATCGCTCCGGCGCAAGCTGCCGACAAGCTGGTGATTGCCGCGACACCGGTACCGCATGCAGAGATCCTGGAATTCGTCAAACCGATCCTGGCCAAGGAAGGTGTCGATCTGCAGGTCAAAGTGTTCACCGACTACGTTCAGCCAGCTGTGCAGACCAACGAAAAACGGGTCGACGGCAATTTCTTCCTGCACCTGCCCTACCTCAACGAATTCAAGAAAAATCACAAGAACGATGTCGAAGTAGTCGTTACCAAGGTGCACGTCGAGCCGTTCGCGGGTTACTCGACCAAGTACAAGAAACTGGCTGACTTGCCGGACGGTGCAACGGTCGCCATCCCGAACGACCCATCCAACTCTGGACGCGCCCTGCTGTTGCTGTCACGCCAAGGACTGTTGAAACTCAAAGATCCAGGCAATATCTCGGCTACACAAAAAGACATCATCGAAAATCCAAAACACTTGAAGTTCAAGGAACTTGAAGCTGCGACTTTGCCACGCGTGTTGAACCAGGTCGACCTGGCCCTGATCAACACCAACTATGCGATCGAAGCCAAACTCAATCCAGTCAAGGATTCGCTGTTTATCGAAGATGCCAATTCGCCTTACGCCAACTTGCTGGTTGCCCGTCCGGACAACAAGGATAGCGCTGCTGTGAAAAAACTGGCGGTGGCATTGAATTCGCCGGAAGTGAAGAAATTCATTGAAGAAAAATACAAAGGCGCGGTGGTGCCGGCGTTTTAATTGATGCAGATGGAATAGTTGATCGTCCATAGTCGACGACAACCGGTTATAAAAAACCCCTCGCAATTTGCGAGGGGTTTTTGGTTTACACTGGCGGTCTGACGATTCACAAAAACATCGACCTTAGAGGCATATCATGGAAGAAAAAGTAGAAGCAAACCCATCTCAGCGCGATGCATTCCTTGAAGAAAAAGCATTTAAATCACGCACAGTGCTGGTCTTCGGCCAAATTAACGATACGCTCGCACGGGATGTTGTCAGGCAACTGATAGCTCTGTCCGGCGAATCCCAGGCGCCGATCAATCTCCTGGTTTGCTCACCCGGCGGTCATGTCGAGTCGGGCGACGTAATCCATGACGTCATTCGATTCATCGACGCGCCGGTCAACATGATCGGCAGCGGCTGGGTTGGCAGCGCGGCAGTCAACGTATTCCTGGCAGTGCCTAAAGAACGCCGCTTCTGCTTGCAAAACACGCGCTTCCTGATTCATCAGCCAAGCGGTGGTGTCGGTGGCCAGGCTTCCGATATCGCGATCCAGGCGCGTGAGATTATTCGCGTACGCGAACGTATCGGCGCCTTGATCGCTAAAGAAACCGGGCAGAAACCGGAAAAAGTGATGGCTGACATCGACCGCGATTACTGGATGTCGGCGCCAGAGGCGATTGAGTATGGCCTGGTGTCTAAATCAATCGTGAGCTCCAAAGAGCTTTCATAACTCCAGGCCACGATCGGTTCCAATAAACCTGAAACCCGATCTGGCGCACAATGAACAAAAGGGAGCAAGTAACACTTGCTCCCTTCAGGTTGCTGACAAAGCCTTCCGAAATTGGGAGGCTTTTTTTATAATTAGGGATGCTAAAAATCCCTGCGCCTTACCAGCACGAGCTGGAGATGGTGACGCTGGAAAGCCTGGTGCCCAGCGATCACCTGCTACGCAAGATCGCCGCGGCGGTCGATTTTGACTTTATCCGTCAGAAAGTGGCACATCTGTACTGCGCCGATAACGGGCGTCCGGCGCTCGATCCGGTGGTGCTGTTCAAGCTGTTATTCATCGGCTACCTGTTTGGCGTGCGCAGCGAGCGACAGTTGATGCGCGAGGTGCAAGTCAACGTCGCGTATCGCTGGTTCGCCGGTTTCAGGCTCACCG
>NZ_FOKF01000004.1 GCF_900111995.1 Collimonas sp. OK607 | reverse complement strand
CTTCTGCCGATTGCCTGTTTTTTTAGAGGCGCGACCCAATTCAAACCACAAAAAATAAAACCCACCAAAAAATGGTGGGTTCGTCAGCAACCTGACGCCCGGTATAACCGGGCGTTTTTTATTGGGGGAATGGAATGAATGGTGCTTATTGATGAACCGTCACCTCAACCCGGCGCGCATCGGCATCGTTGCCACCCAGAGAGACTTGTGGTTTATCAAAAATCACACGTGCCTCTTCCACGCCGGCAGCAACCAGCACCGCACGCACCGCTTTAGCCCGCTCTTTCGACACTTCGGCGTTCACATCCGCGTTGCCGCTGGCATCGTGATAGCCGGAGACGGCAACCGTGGCAGCCTGGTTGGCTTTCAGGTAAACCACAATCGCCGCGACATCAGTAGCGGCACTGGCGGGCGCTTCCGATTTACCTGTTTCAAAGAAAATCTTCACAACGGCTGGCACGGCTGCAGTTGAGGTGTCAGCAGAAGCGGCGGCAGGAGCTGCGGCAACTTGCCCCGCTCCGGCAGCTGGCGCCGACACGGTGCCAGTTGCCGTATTGCCACCCTTGCCCGCAGTGATCCCGAAATAGCTTGCTACCAGCAATACTGACACCACTACCGCACCAACGATGGCCCATACAATTCCCAATGCTGCCTTTTGTTCGCTATCGTTATTATCCATATGACTGCTCCTGTTGTTGAATTGCAATTAATCGATTGTATCTGAATATGCAAAACCCCAAAATGCACCATAAGCAACGGTACAGCCTCAAATCGGGGCCTAATTCACAGCAATCGTATGAATAAGGTGCATCGAATGTAAAAGTATTGTATTATCTTGTGCTGCGTTGCAATAACGAGCGCAGACAGTGGATTTCGGGATACCGATTGATTTTTGATCATATCGATTTTCGCCTACGCTGTAAAAACAATAAGTAGCTGCGCAAGCCTAAGCGTGTCCTGATCTCTGCGGGACATTGCATTGTAAAAGCCCTCCCGCCTTGTGTGTCGATCCTGACACCGTCCCGGCGCAAAGCTTTTGTGCCGAAATTTCTTTGTATTTGTTTCTTAGTCATTTCGTTGGTTGGCGTTGCTTTTTTGCGTTCGCTGCATTCGTCGCATTCATCGTTATCGATTGTTTGTACGATTTTTTGTGGCTCATGACGCTGCACTTTACGAAAGAAAAAAATGACTTTTGAATCACTAGGCCTCCACACGTCCGTTATCAAAGCACTGACCGAAGCTGGCTACACAAAACCAACAAGCGTTCAAGAACAAGCTGTCCCTGCCGCTATCGAAGGCCGTGACCTGCTGGTTTCCTCGCAAACCGGCTCCGGCAAGACTGCAGCATTCATGCTGCCGGCACTCCACAAATTCGCTTCGGAGCAACAAGCTGCTCCGGATGCAGCTGGCAAGACCCCTAATCAAGAAATGCAAGCCTCCCGTGCACGCGGCGAGCGTCCACGTTTCAAGCCGGCACAACCAAAGATGCTGGTATTGACACCGACCCGCGAACTGGCTTTGCAAGTGACTACCGCTACCGACAAGTACGGTTCGCACATGAAGCGCATCAAGGCGATCTCGATCCTGGGCGGCATGCCTTATCCAAAGCAAATGCAATTGCTGGCCAAGAATCCTGAGATTCTGGTCGCGACTCCCGGCCGTTTGATCGACCATATGGAATCGGGCAAGATCGATTTCTCGCAACTGCAAATCCTGGTGCTGGACGAAGCTGACCGCATGCTCGACATGGGTTTCATCGACGACATCGAAAAAATCGTTGACGCTACTCCTGAGTCGCGTCAAACCATGTTGTTCTCGGCTACGCTGGATGGCGTTGTCGGTAACATGGCAAAACGCATCACCAAGAACCCGATGATCATCCAGATCGCCGGTTCGGCCACCAAGCACGAAAACATTCAACAGAAGGTTCACTTCGTCGACGATCTGTCGCACAAGAATCGCCTGCTGGATCACCTGCTGCGCGACGTCACCATGGACCAAGCGGTTGTATTTACCGCCACCAAGCGTGACGCCGACACTATCGCCGACCGTCTGAACATCGCCGGTTTCGCTGCTGCCGCTTTGCATGGCGACATGCATCAAGGCGCGCGTAACCGTACCCTGGACAGCCTGCGTCGCGGTCAAGTGCGTGTTCTGGTTGCTACCGACGTTGCCGCTCGCGGTATCGACGTACCAGCCATCACCCACGTATTCAACTACGATCTGCCGAAATTCCCGGAAGATTACGTCCATCGTATCGGCCGTACCGGTCGCGCTGGCCGTAACGGTGTTGCAGTATCGCTGGTGAACCACGCTGAAGGCGTCAACGTCAAGCGTATCGAACGTTTCACCAAGCAATTGATCCCGGTCGATGTGGTTGAAGGTTTCGAACCAAAGCGTACTGCTTCCGCTCCACGCTCGAACCACAAACCAGGCGGCTGGAAACCAGGCGACAACCGCGGCGGCCCGGCTAAACCAGGCGGCCGTACTTTCAGCAAGCCAGGCGCACCGCGTAAAGAAGGCGGCGCTGGCGGCGGCTACAAAGGCAATCGTTCGAACGACAGCGGTGCACGTCGCTCGTTTGGCGACCGCTAAGTAAACCGGGCGATCTTGATGATCGCCTCGCAATGCTTGCATTAAATAAAAAGGCTGCTGGAAATTTCCAGCAGCCTTTTTTGTTGGGCGCGTCGTAAGCAATACTTCGGAAGTGTCGTAGGGTGGGCACGCCTTTGTGCCCACGCGCGAACTCACACCACGTATGCACCTATTGAAGCACCGCATGGGCCCGCTCTCCGGATATCACGGTAACGTGTGGGCACAAAGGCGTGCCCACACCCTACACATACCGGTTAAATTGAAG
Organism: Collimonas sp. OK607; assembly: GCF_900111995.1. Classification (GTDB taxonomy): domain Bacteria; phylum Pseudomonadota; class Gammaproteobacteria; order Burkholderiales; family Burkholderiaceae_D; genus Collimonas. The sequence continues at coordinate 207,265 of NZ_FOKF01000004.1, read as the reverse complement.
GCATTAATGCTTCAAGTCGACCATCCCAGCATCACCGCGCCCAACGCAATCACCGCGCACGACAATAGTCTGCGCACAGTCAGCGCCTCCCCCAGGAACATGCGGGCGATCAATGCCGCAAACAATACCGAAGTCTCGCGCAAAGCCGAAACCGGCCCCATCGGCGCCAGTGTAATCGCCCAAATCACAATGCCGTAAGCCAGCAGCGACATTGCGCCGCCGCCCAGGGCATTCCAGGTTGCGCGATCACGCAATCCGATTTGCAGACGGCCGTGCATCGACAGGTAAATCACCAGTAGCGGTATGCCGTCCAGCAAAAACATCCAGCCGGCATAGGATGCGGCACTACCGGCCAGGCGTGAACCGAGTCCGTCGACGATGGTATAACCTGCAATGAAAAGGCCGGTGGTAAACGCCGACAACGGCGCATCCCACTGCCGGCTGCCGGCCACGCTGTTCCCTCGTTTGAATTTGATCTGCGCCAGACTGACGATACCGACCGAAATCAAGGCCACGCCAACCAACGTCAAGGTTCCCAGCTGCTCACCGGCAAAAAAGGCCGCGCCAAGCGACACCAGCAACGGCGAAGAGCCGCGTGCAATCGGATAAGACTGGCCGAAATCTCCAACCCGGTAAGCGCGGACTAAAAAAAGGTTGTAGCCGGCATGCAGCGCCACCGACATCAGAATGTACGGCCAACTGGCCGGTGCCGGCATTGGCGCCCAGAGAACAATGGGAACAGCCGCTACCGCTGAACCTATGGTCATCAAGGTGATGGCCCATAAACGATCGCCGCTGCTTTTCAGCATAGCGTTCCAGGAGGCATGCAGCAGTGCCGCGCACAATACCAAAGCAATCACGCCAGCCGTCATGCGCTAGCTCCGGGGGAACACCTTGAATACCTGATCATAGATTTTGAACGACGGCGCCAGAATGATGATGCCTAGTGGCAAAGCCGTACATTGTAAATGGTATGTCAGGTCTTCGCCTGCCGGTCACACGTGGGCGCCCGTGGGCACCCATTGGCACGAACTGGAAATTACATGCCCACCCTGCTCCGCGTGCGGCCGGAACTGAGATAGTCGGCGATCGAATCCTGGGTAACTTCGCCCAGATAGCTATTGTCCTGGTCGATCACCGGCATCCAGCTGGTGCTGTGCTTGTACATCTTGGACAGCACCACGCGCAGATTTTCATCCGGCGCAGCACTGACGGTAAACGGCTTCATTTTGTCGATGCAGGCACCCTGCGCGCCACGCGCATCGCGCCTTGCCACATAACCTAATGCATGATTGTCGGCGTTGGTGACTGTCACATAACGGTAATCGTGTTCATCCATCACGCCGTATGCGGTCGCCATGCTGGCGTCTTCTCGCACCGTCGCAGAGTTGGCGGCGGCATCGCCGGCGCGTACCAGCAACAGGCGCTTCAAGGTAGCATCCTGGCCGACGAAAGAGCCGACGAACTCATCCTTGGGACGTGCCAGCAACGTATCCGGATGATCTACCTGCACCAGTTTGCCGGCGCGGAAAATCGCGATCTTGTCGCCCAGCTTGATCGCCTCGTCAATATCGTGGCTGACCATGATGACGGTCTTGTTGAGCTGGCGTTGCATCTGAAAAAACTCATTCTGGATCGATTCACGATTAATCGGATCTACCGCGCCGAATGGTTCATCCATCAACAGCACCGGCGGATCTGCCGCCAGCGCCCGGATCACGCCGATGCGCTGCTGCTGGCCGCCCGACATTTCACGTGGATAGCGCGTCAGGAAACGCTTGGGATCGAGCGCCACCATCGCCATCAATTCGGTCGCGCGCTCATGACAACGTTTCTTGTCCCAGCCAAGCAGGCGCGGCACCACGGTAATATTTTCTTCAATGGTCATGTTGGGAAACAAACCCACTTGCTGGATTACATAGCCGATTTTGCGGCGCAAGCTGACTTCATCGAGGTCGCTGGTATCTTCGCCATCCAGCTGCACACGCCCGGAAGTCGGTGCAATCAAGCGGTTGATCATTTTCAGCGTGGTGGTTTTACCGCAGCCTGAAGGCCCCAGGAATACACAGATTTCGCCTTCGGCAACCGTCAGGTTAACCTCATCCACGGCTTTGACTTTGCTGCCGTCTTTTTGTGTGAATACTTTACTTAGCTGGTCGAGTTGGATCATGATTTTTGCATTCCTTTCGGTGTAAGCAGCCGCTGCAGGACTTGCAGCAGCAGGTCGGCGACAATCGCCAGCAAGCTGATCAGCACCGCGCCGACTACCAGTTTTTGCATATTGCTTTGGCTGATGGCATGCAGGATCAAGACGCCCAAGCCGCCTGCGCCGATAATCGCTGCCACGGCCATCACGCCTATATTCATTACCACGGCGGTACGGACGCCGCCGAGGATGACCGGTACCGACAAAGGCAAATCGACCAGCCGCAGCCGCTGCCAGAAGGTCATGCCGATGCCGATGCCGGCTTCCTTGATGCCGTGGTCGATGCCATCCAGCGCCAGGTAGGTGTTACGCATGATCGGCAGCAAGGAGTACAGGAACACCGCCGTAATCGCAGGCAGCGGCCCGAGTCCCTGGCCGAAGCGGGAAAAGAACGGGATCATCAAACCGAACAAGGCGATCGACGGCAGCGTCAGGATCACGGTAGCCAGGCCCATCATCGGACTGGCCAGCCAGCGATGGCGGATCATCACAATCCCCAGCGGTACGCCGATCAAAATGGCCAGGCCGACGGCAACCCCCACCAGCATCAGATGCTGGATGGTGAGATGGAGGATTTCAGGCCAGGCGCTGAGCAGATAATTAAAGAATGTCATGCGGCTTCCTTATATCAAGCCTTCGGCGCGCAGGAAATCTGCGGCAACCTGGGCTATCGGCAACTGATCGATATCGACCTTTTTATTCATCTCTGTCATCTTGGCGGTATCGATCCTGGCTGACAGCGCGTTCAGCTGTTCGGCGAGCTGCGGGTTGGCGTCCAGGATTTCCTTGCGCACTATCGGCACCGCACTGTAAAAGGGGAAGAAGCCTTTGTTATCCTGCAGCAGCTTCAGATTAAAGCCCTGGACCCGGCCGTCTGACGAATAGGTCAGGCCGACATTCAACTGGTCGTTATTCAAGGCGGTATACACCAGGCCCGCATCCATCTGCTTGACCTCGCTTCGGTCCAGGTTGAAGCCATACAGCGCTTGCAGCGGCGCCAGGCCGTCGGGGCGCGAAGCAAACTCGAAATCGACGCCCATCAGATATTTTTTATCGGGATCTTGTTGCTGCGCCTGATTGATTTTGTTCGCCAGGTCTTCGATGGTATTCAAACCCTCTTCATCGGCGCGCTTCTGTGGTACCGCCAACGCGTAGGTATTGTTCAATGCAGACGGATTGAGCCAGACCAGGTTCCTGGGTGCGTCCAATGCCTTGACGCGTTGATAGGATTGGTCCTGGTCCAGCTTTTCATCTATCTTGTTGTACACGATCAAGGCAGTGCCGGTGTAGTCCCAGACGATATCGATCTGTCCGCTTTCCAGCGCCTGCCGCATGATGGTGGTGCCGAGGCCGTTCTTCAGATCGGCCGTGTAACCCTTGGCGTTCAGATATTGCTGCGTCATGGACGACAGAATCAGTTGCTCGGTAAAGTTCTTGCCGCCAACCACCAGATTGGCCGCGCTCGCTTGCGCCATGCCGAACAGGCCAAGCGCAAAAACCAGCAACGCATTTATACGTAGATTACTCATGTATGTTCCCTTTTCAGAATAGGCAGGCATCAGCGCAACAGCCCGCGTTTGCTCAGGTAGGCATTGCTGCCCAGCGAGACGATCGCATCCAGCATCAACGCCAGCACTGCGGTGGCGGTGGCGCCCAGCAGCAATTGCCCGTGGTTGTTCAGATAGATACCTGGAAAAATCAGGCCGCCCAGGCTTTCGCCGCCAATCAGGATCGACAACGGCGCGGTGCCGACAATGATCGCCAATGCGGTACGCACGCCGCCGACGATGATCGGCAGCGCATTCGGCAGTTCGACCCGGAACAATACCTGCAGCGGCTTCATGCCGATGCCCTTGGCCGCCTCCTTCATGGATGGCGATACCTGCTTCAAGCCTTCATAGGTATTGCGTACGATAGGCAGCAGCGCTGCCAGCCACAAGGCGATGATGGCCGGCTTGTCGCCGATGCCAAACAAGGCCAGCGCCAGCGCCAGCACGGCCATGGAGGGGATGGTGTTGCCGATATTGAAGATTTGCATCCACTTCTCGGCGTGCCGCGCGAAATATGGCCGGCTCAGCAGGATGCCGGCAGGAATGCCGCACAGCAGCGACAGCGTCAGCGACCATCCAACCAACACCAGATGACGGCCGGTGTAATAAATCAAGTCTCCCTGATACTGATGAATGACCGCAGGGCCGATCGACCAGCCAATGGCAGCCACGACCAAAATAGTGATGGCTGCGCCAACCATGGCGTTGCGATAGCGATTCGTCATGTTTACTCCCTTGCATATGCAGCGGCGGCACGGAACCGCATAGGCATAGCCGGAACCTGTCAGCGCGACATACAACTTCAATTTTTTATGATCTCGTCCGGTCTTCCCGCGGGGAGGACATTGAACAAGCCGACTGCCGCATGGGGCGGCAAAGAATGCGAGAACTTTCTCGACTTTGATGAAACTCCGGCGTTGCCGAAGCGTGAGACAACCCGCTGACGCGAGTCACGAAACCCAAAAATGTGCCGTTGAGGCAGCACCATGTTGTTGAGAGTTTGCCATTATAGCAAATTCCCTTGATGACGTCCAGTAATGGGATTGGCGAAAGCTATTACCGGAATGTCTTAAGATCCGGATAACGCAGGATTTATCCAATAAACGCTGGGAAAATATGATTTTTATAGCAATAAAAACTTGGGGAGATGGGAAGCGAATACAACTTGTCGAGAACCTCGCCATGGTTGACTAACCATGGCGAGGTTCTCGGGAGGGAGATACTTAGAGCGCCTTGCGCAACTTGCTGGCAGCCGCGGCCAGTGCGGTAATGCGCGCCCAGTCGCCAGACTTCAACAGTTCCTTCGGCGTCAGCCAGGAACCACCGACGCACGCAACGTTTTTGCAGGCCAGGAAATCCGGCGCGCTATCCAGCGAAATGCCGCCAGTCGGGCAAAAGGTGACGTCGCCCAAAGGACCGGCAATCGCATTCAACATGCCGATACCGCCCGCCGGCACTGCCGGGAACAGCTTCAACTGGCGAAAACCGGCTTCACGCGCAGCCATTACTTCGGATGGCGTCATCACGCCTGGCAGCAAAGGCAGGCCGCTTGATTTGGCGGCGGCGATCAAAGCTGGCGTCAAACCTGGCGAAACGCCGAACACCGCACCCGCATCGCGGGCCGCCACGAACTCATCCGCCTGGGTCAAGGTGCCGACGCCGACAATCGCACCCGGCACTTGCTCGGCGATGGCCCGGATTGCCGGCAAACCATGTACCGTGCGCAAAGTCACTTCAAGTACGCGAATCCCGCCGGCAACCAAGGCTTTGGCCAGAGGTACCGCATGCTCGATGTCGTCAATCGCAATCACCGGAATCACCGGCGATGCACGCATGATGTCTAACAGTTCGTTGCCGTAAAGGAGATTTGTGGATGTCATATCGTTGCTTTCTGTGGTTGTTCAGAATGATCGGCGGATTCGGTGCTATGCAAAACAGGCGGCAAGCCAAAGCTGGTGGCGCCCTCTTCAGCCGCGCTGACTGTGTTGCGGAACATCGCAAACAGTTCGCGGCCCATGCCAACGTGATTGGCTGACAAGTCGGTCGCCAGTGGCTGGCGCTGCGCCCACTCTTCGGCAGGTACCAAGGCTTCCAGTATACCCTGCTCGGCATCCATGCGGATCATGTCGCCGGTCCGCACCAGGCCCAGCGGACCGCCGGCCAGGACTTCCGGCGTCACGTGGATTGCCGCCGGCACCTTGCCAGAGGCGCCCGACATGCGGCCATCCGTGACCAGGGCCACATGGCGGCCGGCATCCTGCAAAATACCCAGCGCTGGCGTCAGTGCGTGCAATTCCGGCATGCCGTTGGCACGCGGGCCTTGATGACTCAGCACCGCGATAAAATCGCGATCCAGTTCGCCGGCTCGGAACGCCTTCATGAATGCTTCTTGCGAATGGAACACAACCGCCGGCGCCTGCACTACCCAATGCTCTTTCTTCACTGCGGAAATCTTGATGACTGAACGCCCCAGGTTACCGGTCAGCAGGCGCAAGCCGCCGTCGGCAGAAAATGGCGCGGTTGCAGTCCGCAATACCGAGTCATCGCCGCTCAATGCCGGCGCCGGCTTGAACACGACTGACTCACCTTCAAGGAATGGCTCGGCGCAATGCGCGCGCAGGCTGTCGCCGAGGATGGTTTTGACATCTTCATGCATCAGGCCCGCATCCAGCAATTCACGAATTACGAAACCGGTGCCGCCGGCAGCGTGGAAATGATTGACGTCGGCATCGCCATTCGGATAAATCCGGGTAACCAGCGGTACAACAGCGGACAGCGCGTCGAAATCGTTCCAGTCGATGACAATTCCGGCAGCCTTGGCAATCGCCACCAGATGCAGGGTGTGGTTGGTGGAACCGCCGGTCGCCAGCAACGTGACGATGGCGTTGACGATACTCTTCTCGCTGACCACATGGCCAACCGGCAGGTACTGATTGCCGCGGTCGGTGATCTTCAAAGCCTGGCGCGCCGCCTCGGCAGTCAGGGCATCGCGCAGCGGTGTATTCGGGGTGATGAATGCAGAGCCCGGCAGATGCAAGCCGAGCGCCTCCATCAGCATCTGATTGCTGTTGGCCGTGCCGTAGAAAGTGCAGGTGCCGGCGCTGTGATAGGACTGCGATTCGGCTTCCAGCAATTCAGCGCGGCCGATTTTTCCTTCAGCGTAGAGCTGGCGAATCTTCACCTTCTCTTTATTGCTCATGCCGCTGGTCATCGGTCCGCCGGGGATGAACACCGCCGGCAAATGGCCGAAATGCAAGGCGCCGATCAACAGGCCCGGCACGATCTTGTCGCAGATGCCGAGATACACCGCAGCGTCGAACATGTTGTGCGACAGTGCAATCGCCGTCGCCATCGCAATCGCATCGCGCGAGAACAAGGACAACTCCATCCCCGGCTGACCTTGCGTTACACCGTCGCACATCGCTGGCGTACCGCCTGCAAACTGGGCGACACCGCCGGCAGCGTGGACTGCATCCTTGATAATTTGCGGAAAGCGCTCGAACGGTTGATGTGCCGACAACATGTCGTTATACGACGATACGATCGCAATCGATGAACTTTTATCCTGTTTCAGTCTCAACTTGTCATTGGTTGGAAACGCGGCAAAGCCGTGTGCAAGATTGGTACATGACAGCGCTCCACGCTGCACATCCTGACGGCGCGCGTGTTCCAGGCGCGCCAGATAGGCGCTGCGATAGGGCTGGCTGCGGGCAACGATACGTTCGGTGACTTTGGCGACGCTGGCTTGAACAGACATGATTTGATCCTTGAAACAGTAGAGATTTGAAATTTTACTACAAAATAATGCAGCAACGCTAACCCATCGTCCTTTTTATCATCATTACCTGCTCATAACTGTATTTTTGAAGCAGGCAAGCCCTACCCGGGCCATTGCACTATTAGCCATACGACAAATTCTCACGATTGTCTGGAGAAAACGGCCGGCCACGTGGCTGCGAGAAAGTGCCAAACAACTCCAGACAGGTATATTACAAAATAATTTGTAGTGAAATTACCAGCAACGTTGTATAGTCGTATAAATTCCCGACCTACAATAAAGACTCCGGATATGCCACAACCAGCGCTTAATACTACCGCCAGCTTCCAAGCCTTGCATGCACATTACGCAGCAGTCAAAGATTTATCGTTGCGCGAACTGTTTGCCGCTCCGTCTGCCCCACCCGCCTCGTCGCGCTTTGAACAGTTCTCGCTCAAGGCGGCTGGCTTATTCCTGGATTATGCAAAAAACAATGTAACGTCGGAGACCATGGCGCATTTGTTTGCCCTTGCCCGCGAACGCAAAGTCGAAACGCAACGCCAGGCGATGTTTGCCGGCGCAAAAATCAATACCACCGAACACCGTGCCGTACTGCACACAGCCCTGCGGGCGCCACGCCTGCCTGCGCTGGAACTTGACGGCCAAGACATCAGCGCCGACGTCCATGCTGTCCTGCAGAGAATTCAGACATTCACCACCGCACTACGTTCCGGAGCATGGCTCGGCTACAGCGGCAAGCCGATCACGGATATCGTTAATATCGGCATCGGCGGCTCCGATCTCGGCCCCAAGATGGTATGCCAGGCGCTACGTCCCTATCAACGAGCCGACCTGCGTCTGCATTTCGTCTCCAACGTCGACGGCGACGATCTTGATGCCGTGCTGCAGCAAGTCGATCCGCAAACCACGTTATTCGTAATTGCCTCGAAAACCTTCACAACAGCAGAAACCATGATGAACGCGCACTCCGCGCGCAACTGGTTTTTGCAGAATGCGACCGGCGCGCAAGAGTCCGATCTACGCAAGCACTTCGTTGCGGTCTCCACCAATGTCGAGGGTGTCACAGCGTTCGGCATCGATGCCGCCAATATGTTCCCGTTCTGGGATTGGGTCGGCGGCCGTTATTCAGTGTGGTCGTCAATCGGCTTGTCGGTAGCACTGGCGGTCGGCTTCGACCAGTTCAGCGAATTCCTGGCCGGCGCACATGCCATGGACCAGCACTTCCAAAGCGCGCCGCTGGAACAGAACATGCCCGTTATCCTGGCATTGCTGGGCGTCTGGTACCGCAATTTCTTCGATTACCGCTCCGTCTCGATAGCGCCTTACCATCAGGATCTGGGAAATTTCCCGTCCTATCTGCAGCAACTGGAAATGGAAAGCAACGGCAAGCGCGTCACCCTCGACGGCCGTGCGGTTGATGCTGCCACCTGCCCGATTATCTGGGGCAATGTCGGCACTAACGGCCAGCACGCTTACTTTCAATTACTGCATCAGGGCACCGACATTACGCCGGTCGATTTCATTGCAACGTTGAACGCCAGCCATAATTTACCCGGCCATCAAGCCGCACTACTGGCTAACTGCTTCGCCCAGTCGGAAGCGCTGATGCGTGGCAAGCATGCGGACGAAGTACAAGCTGAAATGCAAGCCAAAGGCATGCCGCCGGAACAGATCGCCGCCTTGCTGCCGCATCGCACCTTCCCTGGCAATCGTCCCAGCAACACCATCTTGATGGATGCACTGACTCCCGCCAACCTCGGCGCGTTGATCGCCTTGTACGAGCATAAGGTATTCGTCCAGGGCGTTATCTGGGACGTCAACAGTTTCGATCAATGGGGTGTCGAACTGGGCAAGGTTTTGGCAAGCAATATCTTGAACGAACTAACCGCTGCTCCTGCCCCCCAAGGTCACGACAGTTCGACTAACGGCTTGATTGCGATGGCGCGTACAGCATTATCCTGATCAGGTTATATTTTCCTGGCTGGATGAAAATGTGCGATGCACGTCCATCCGGCCTCTGTCTCTCATCTCACTAGCGGTAGTAATTTATAGGTCTCACTTATCATGGCTCTTGCAGAATTTGATTTGGCAATCTTTGGCGGCACCGGCGACCTGGCAATGCGTAAGCTGCTGCCGGCAATGTATGCGCGCGACCGCGCTAACGATCTTCCTCCGGATGCACGCATCCTGTGCATCGGACGGCATGACAGCAGCGACGAAGATTTCATCAAGCACGTAGAGCGGGATGCCAAGCCGCACGTCAGCAAGGAGAGCTTCGATACCACCGTCTGGCAGCGTTTTTGCAAGCGCATCAAGTACGTTGGCATGGACGCCACCGATGCGGCCTCCTACCAAGCCCTGGTCGAAGCCATGCGGCCTGACCACGCGGTTACCAATGTGTTTTACCTGGCGACGCCGCCTAGCCTGTTCTCGAAAATCTGCAAGAACCTGGCTGCCAGCGGCCTCGCCACTTCCAACTCACGCGTGGTATTGGAAAAACCTTTAGGCCGTGACCTCGCCAGCGCCAAGCAGATCAATGCCGAAGTCGGCCAGGTCTTTGCCGAATCGCAGATTTTCCGTATCGATCACTATCTCGGTAAAGAGACCGTGCAAAACCTGCTGGCGCTACGCTTCGGCAATGTGTTGTTCGAGCCGCTGTGGCGCCGGGAATGGATTTCCGATGTACAGATCACCATCGCCGAACAACTCGGCGTCGGTAACCGCATGGGCTACTACGAAACTTCTGGCGCTTTGCGTGACATGCTGCAAAATCACCTGTTGCAACTGTTATGTATCGTCGCCATGGAGCCGCCGGTATCGATTACTCCGGATGCCGTACGTGATGAAAAGCTCAAAGTACTGCGTTCGCTAAAGCGCTTCACGCCGACTACGCTGGCGCACAACGTGGTGCGTGGACAGTATCGCTCCGGCCATGTTGAAGGCGTCGCCGTACCTGGTTATCGCAAAGAGGCTGACGCTAATCCGCAGTCGCGCACTGAAACCTTTGTGGCACTGAAGGCTGAAGTCGACACCTGGCGCTGGGCCGGCGTACCGTTTTACCTGCGTACCGGCAAACGCATGGCCGATTCGCTGGCGGAAATCGTGATTCGCTTCAAGACTATTCCGCATTCGATTTTTGCCCAACCGAACAGCAGCTTCGAGCCGAACTGCCTGGTCATCCGCTTGCAACCGGATGAAGGCCTGACCCTGAACCTGATGGCCAAGACCCCCGGTGACGGCATGCGTTTGAAACCGGTTGAGCTGGAACTGAATTTCCGCGAGAGCTTCAAATCGCCGCGCATGGAAGCCTACGAACGATTGCTGCTGGACGTCTTGCGCGGCCAGTTGACACTATTCATGCGCAGCGACGAACTGGAAGCGGCATGGGAATGGGTAGAACCGATCCTGGAATTCTGGGATCAGGAAGAAGACGATCCGATTCCTTACACTGCCGGCACCTGGGGCCCGGCAGCGGCCAGCGCCCTGATTGCACGCGACGGCTTGCAATGGCGTGAAGAATCGCTACCAGAACTGTAACCGGGTCAGGATCTCGAATGACGATGCTACTGGATGCGATCAAGACTCAGATCGACTTGCTGTCGAAGTCGGAGAAAAAAGTCGCGTTGACCATTCTCGACAATCCGCAACTGGCGCTGGCGGAAAACATCACCGCCCTGGCAAAGAACGCGCAAGTATCGGAACCGACAGTTGTGCGTTTTTGCCGTGCCATCGGTTACGAGGGCTGGCATGATTTCAAGCTGAAGCTGGCGCAAAGCCTGGCTGTGGCCCTGCCAGGCGCCAACGAAATGCTGGCGCAAGACGATATCGCCGCCGATCTGGTCAACAAGATTTGCAGCCGCTCGATTAACACCCTGCTCGATCTGCGCAACCATTTAAGCGCCGATGCGATCCAGCGAGCGCTCGACGTCTTGCTCAAGGCGAACAAGATCGAGTTCTATGGCCAAGGCACTTCGGGTATCGTCGCCGCGGACGCACAGCACAAGTTTTTCCGCTCCGGTGTCCCTACCGTCGCCTACTCCGATCCGCACATCCACAGCATCGCAGCTTCGTTGTTGCAGCCGGGCGACGCAGTGGTCGCCATCTCGCAGCGCGGCGGCAATGCGGCCTTGTTGCGCAGCGTCCAGCTGGCGAGAAAAGGCGGCGCGGATATCATCGTGCTTGGCCCCAGCGGTACCCCGCTGGCAGAACTGGCCACGGTGCTGGTGCCGATCGACCTGAGTTTCAATACCGATCCCTACACGCCCATCTCGGCGCGCCTGGCGCACCTGGTGGTGATCGATATCCTGGCAGTCGGGCTGGCGCTCAAGCGCGGCCCTGAATTCCGCAAGAAAATGCAGAACGCGCAGAAAGCCTTGCAGCAGTTCGACATGCAGTTCGATTCATTTTTCCGTTGACGTAGTGACATAGCCTCCCTCATTTTTCCTTGGCCGGCACAGACATACCTATAAAAAATACCGACATGAGACCAACTTCTTCCCTCACCAACTATCGTGATCCTGAATTCCTGCGCGACAGGATGCGACGCGACATCGCCTTCTTCCATCCGCGCGCGATTGATCCCACAGGCGGATTTTTCCATTACCTGAGCGACGACGGCAGCGTCTACGATGGCGCCAGCCGGCATCTGGTCAACAGCAGCCGGATGGTGTTTTGCTACGCCCTGGCCTGGCGCCTCGACGGCAAGGAAGAATATCGCGCAGCGGCGCGGCATGGCTTGCGCTTTTTACAGGAACGGCATTGGCAGCCATCTTACGGCGGCTATGCCTGGGTGCTGGAAAACCATGTCGCCGTCGATCGCACCCAGCATTGCTATGGCCTGGCATTCGTACTGCTGGCGCATGCCCACGCGCTGCGCATCGGCATCGACGAAGCAGCCGCCGGTATCGGCGCTACCTTTGAATTGATGGAAAAGCTGTTCTGGTCGGAAGCCGACGGTTTGTACGCCGACGAAGCTACGCCCGATGGCGTTGTATCGTCTTACCGTGGACAGAACGCCAACATGCACAGCTGCGAGGCGCTGATCGCTGCATTTGAAGCAACTGGCGAAAAACGCTATTTGCATCGCGCTGAACTGCTGGCCCACAACATCACAGAGCGCCAGGCGGCGCTGGCCGATGGCTGGATCTGGGAACATTACCACGCCGACTGGAGTGTCGACTGGGAATACAACCGCCACGACAGCAGCAACATGTTCCGCCCGTGGGGCTTCCAGCCCGGCCACATGACCGAGTGGTCGAAGTTGCTATTGCTGCTGGAACGTCATCGCACCCATTTGCAGGGCGGCGCCGACTGGTTGCTGCCGCGCGCCCGGGCACTGTTCGATGTCACCATGCCGGCCGCCTGGGATCAGCAATCCGGTGGGCTGGTGTATGGGCTGGCGCCAGATGGCACGGTCTGTGACGGCGACAAGTATTTCTGGGTACAGGCAGAATCGTTAGCCACCGCAGCGCTGCTGGCAGCATGCAGCGGCGACCAGGCTTATTGGGACAGCTACAACAAATTGTGGGAATACAGCAGCACCCATTTGATCGATCAGGAACGCGGCGGCTGGTATCGCATCCTGCGGCAAGACAACCGACGCTACGGCCCCGAAAAACCGCCGCACGGCAAAACCGATTTCTACCACCCTATGGGCGCGTATCTGGAATCGCTGACGGCTGTCGGCAGCCCGCTTGAATAAGTTACGCTTGAACAAGTCAGGTTTAAATAAGCTACCTTCACATTAAACGTATCAAACACATTGCCTGGATGCTGTCATGTCTGAAACAACCCGATCTGCCCACCCTGTCCGACCGTTCCCTCAATTCATCAGCGCTGGCGAAGCACTCACCGATTTGATACGGGTCGGCGCCGACCAATGGCTGAGCAAGACCGGAGGCTCGACCTGGAATGTGGCCCGCGCCGCTGCCAGCCTGGGCGTTTCCTCGGCTTTCGCGGGGGCTATCAGCCAGGACTGGTTCGGCGATGAGTTGTACGCAGCCAGCCAGGCCGCCGATCTCGATCTGCGCTTCCTGCAGCGCTCCGCGCGCTCACCCCTGCTGGCCGTGGTTTATGAAACCACACCGCCACAATACAATTTCATCGGCGACAACAGTGCCGACCTCTCCTTCGATCCCGCTGCGCTGCCTGGCGGCTGGCAGCAGGCAGCGTCATGGGTGCACTTCGGCGGTATCAGCCTGACCCGTTCGCCGCTGGCGGAACGTCTGATCGAACTGGCCGAGGATCTGCATGGCCGCGGCGTAAAAATCAGCTACGACCCGAATTTCCGCAACGTGATGGACCAGCGTTACGATTCTGTGCTGAAAAAAATGGCGCAGCTGGCGGACGTTATCAAAGTCTCGGATGAAGACCTGGCCGGCCTGTTCCGCACCGACGACACCGAGGCCGCCCTGGCGACGCTACGTGGCTTCAATCCTGATGCCACCGTGTTGCTGACCTTAGGCTCGCAAGGCGCGGCGATCCATGCCGGCGATCAGTATTGGCAAGTGGCGCCGCCGCCAATCACCGTGGTGGACACGGTAGGCGCCGGCGACGCCGGTATCGCCGGCCTGATCTTCTCGCTAATACAAGAGACCGCCTCCGCTGCAACGTCAGCCTCATCCAGCCAGCCTGCGACGCCGGACTGGCTGCAGCATCTGCGATTCTCCGTCGCCTGCGGCTCTGCCGCCTGTCTGAATGCCGGCGCCAAACCACCGCAACTGGCACAAGTACGTGCATTGCTGGAAAAAAACTAGAATTGCGGCATATCCCCTAGGGAGCCATCCTGATTGCAGTCAAATGTATCAAAATTACTTGTAGTAAAAATACAGATTAAAAAATTTCCACAAGAAAACAAATACAAAAAACTGCAATTAGGGACATTCTTAATAGACCTGTCAGCTGCCACAACTATGCGTTACGCGCATGAAAATTCTGCTAGTGCTGTAAATTAGCAACAGAAATATAGTAAAACTACACAAATAAAACAAAAATTTCATAAATCGGTTTACCATCCTTAACAACAAAGCAGTCGGCATTAATTGAACGCAAAGTACTGAACGCTGGTACCCGCAATAACCAAAGTCCGATTCAAGAATTTCGAGCTACAGAAGACTCGGAAAGCAGTGGTCAACGCCACATTTTTACTTAGGAGATGAAATGAGAAAATCCGTTCTGAAAGCCAAGCCACTCGCGATCGCCGCACTTCTGGCTTGCGCATTCGCTGGCCAGGCACAAGCGCAAACCAATGTAATCATCTATGGTCGCGTCGATGCTGGCATCAACTACCAAAGCAATCAAGTGGGCAAAGATGCAAATGGCAATACCGTCCGTGGCGGCCAATGGGGCGTCGGCGGTAATGAATGGGGTACCAGCATGATCGGTTTCAAGGGCACCGAAGATCTGGGTGGCGGCCTGAAAGCGATGTTCACGTTAGAAAGCGGCTTCCAAGCCGACACCGGCCGCTTCAACGGCACCGGCCTGTTTAATCGTCGTTCGACAGTTGGCTTGAACGGTGGCTTCGGTACCGTGAAAATCGGTCGCGATCTGGCTCTGCCAAGCGACAAGGTATGGAGCATCGATCCTACCGGACAACAGAACATGAGTACTTCGACCTTGTTCAAAGGTCGTAACTGGCCACAAACCAGCAACCAGATTCAGTACATCACGCCAGACATGGGCGGTCTCTACGTGCACCTGATGTACGGCGCCGGCGAAGCTGCAGGCTCGACCACACGTGGACCAGCTGGTTCAGGAATCGGTAACAGCACCGGTATCGCAGTTGGTTTTGTACAGCCTACTTACGAATTGCTGGCAATGTACGATACGGCACATGACGAAAACGGCACTTACGACAGCTTGTTCTCGCGTTCCAAGGAAATCACTGTCGGCGGCAACGTAACCTTCGGTGCTGCAAAACTGTACGCCGGCTGGCAAAACCTGTCGGCTCCAGCGCAGGTTCTGACAACTAGCGGCATTGGCGCAGCTAACAAAGCCAATCAGTTCTGGCTCGGCGCCAACTACCAGCTGACCCCTGCTCTGACACTGATCGGCGCGGCTTATCACGTCAAGCTTAACCACGACGTCGGTAGCGCAAATCTGTTCATGCTGGGCACCAACTACAGCCTGTCCAAACGGACTCTGCTGTACGCGAGCATCGGTACTATCCGCAATGGTTCGAACACCGACTTCCAAGTTCAAACCGGCGACAGCACCGGCTTGACTGGACAGAACCAAAACACGTTCTACACTGGTATCAGCCACTCGTTCTAAGACAGCAAGCATCGATGGGCGCGCCGCTTGAGCTCGGCGCGTCGATTGACCTTGCTAGTACTACTGTGGTGCTTGCCGCGTGAGCGGCATTAGTGAAAGACGTCCCTGGGTAACTCCCAGATTTTGCCCATTCGCGTGCGAATGGGCATTTTTTATGGGCGCGGCATTTGCAACACTATTTACAAGCCAGCAACCTGAAGCAGCATTGTTTTTACGCCGCCCCTATGACAGAATCGCCAGACCAGAACCCACCCAAGCAAAAAGCCAATGCAACCACTCTCTCCCCAAGAACGATATTCACGGCCGGCCATCCTGCTGCACTGGGCTATTTTCGTATTGGTGGCCCTGGCCTATCTGGCGATCGAAATACGCGGCCCCAAAGGTAGCGCCTCACGCATTTTCTGGACCGCCACCCACTTCTGGGCTGGCTTTAGCGTGCTGATGCTTTCTATCGTCCGGGTTGCCTGGCGCAGCTATCGCTCGCCACCCCCACATGAGGCAGATCTGCCCATCTTGCAATTGCTGTTAAAAGCATCGCATCTGGTGTTATACATATTCATCATCGCCCAACCCATACTCGGCATCCTGACCGTCAACCTCGGCGGCCATCCGGTCAACCTGCCCGGACTGGGCTCGCTTACGGTGATCGGCCCAGACCATGATCTGGCCAAGACAGTGAAAGACATCCACGAAACCCTAGGCAACGTCTTTTATTGGGTAATCGGTTTGCACGCCCTGGCCGCACTGTGGCATCACTTCGTAAAGCGCGACAATACCTTGCGACGGATTATCTAGAAGGGGAAAGATGCAGTGGCGTTGATGCGTTGCGCTGCTTATTTTTTGAGAAAAAATAAGCAGCTGTGCAAGTAGAAATGCAAGTACAAGTTACTACTTAATTACTTAATTACTTAATTACTTAATTACTTAATTACTTAATTACTTAATTACTTAATTACTTAATTACTTGATTACTTGATATGTGAAATCACATTCGGCGACAAGGTCACCTCCTGATCGGTACGCGCCGATTGTACCGGCTTGCCATCACCCTCGGCAGTCATCTTGTCGCTGGCCGATTCGCCCAACGAAGCGATATGCGTCAGGATGCCGCGCTTGGCTTGCCGCTGCAATTCAGCAAACGGACTGGAACGATTGAGCGATACTCCCACGGCCAGCACGTCGATCAATAACAACAGCAAAATCCGCGAAACCATCGGAATATGCATCATGCTGCTTTCGTCGTGCTCGACCGCCAGAGTGTAATGCGCGCGCTTGGCCAATTGCGAATTGCTTGGGGCCAGGGCGATGATGGTGGCGCCGGAATGCACTGCAACCTCGACTGCCGGCGCCAGATGGCGCAAACGTCCGGAATTGGAAATCACCACTACGACGTCGCTGCTTTTCAGCATGGCGGCAGAAACTTCCTGCAACTGCGGATCGGTATAGGCCGAGGATGGAATCCCCAGGCGGAAGAATTTTTGCTGTGCGTCTTCCGCTACCAGGCCACAGCTGCCGAAGCCGTAGAATTCGATACGGCTGGCCTGGCTCAAGGCTTCGATCACCCGCGACAGGGTATCGGCGTTGAGGTTGTCGCGCACTTCCATCATCGCTGAAATTGTGTTATCGACCACCTTGACGCCGACATCCAGCGACGAATCGCCGACGTGAACCTGACTGTGCGCAACCGGTACCGTGCCAGTGACACCCGAGGCCAGCTTCAGCTTGAAATCAGCCAGGCCCTGGCAACCCATGGTGCGGCAAAAGCGAATCACCGTCGGCTGGCTGACATCGGCACGCCGGGCGATTTCTGAAATCGGTTCGCTCATTACGGCGCGTGGATGGGCCAGGATCAGGCTCGCAACCTTTTGCTCGGCGGGTGAAAACTGATCGCGCGCTTTACGGATTTTTTCCAGGATAGGTACGGCGTTGCCGCCACCGAGATGCTCGGAAAGGATAGCTGCAACCCCAACGAAGGCTGGATAAGGCGCAGTAATGACAAAGGTCGGGACTTTGGCCAGGTAACTACTGAAGCGCCCTTTGCTTTCGAAACGCGCGCGAAACGGTGAACGTGCGAAATAATCGCCCAAGCGCGGCACCACGCCGCCGCCGATATACAAGCCGCCCAGCGTACCCAAAGTCACTGCGACGTCGCCCGCTACCGTGCCCAGCATCGCACAAAAACATTCCACTACTTCCATGCACAAGGGATCCCCGCCTTGCAGTGCGCGCTCGACGATCTGCGCGGTATGCAAGGGCTCAGCCTTGACGATTCCTTGCAAGTCGGCCAAGGCATGGTAAATCATCTCGATACCGGGGCCGGAAACCAGGCGCTCGGCAGAAACGTGCGAATAAGTACGCCAGCAATAGGCCAGCACAGCCGCCTCGCGCGCATCGCCGGGGGCGAATGTGACATGGCCGCCTTCGCTGCCCAATGCAATCCAGCGTCCTTCCGTAGGAATCAAACCGCCTACGCCCAGTCCGGTACCGGCGCCAACCAGGCCGATCACACCGCCACTCAACGCCCGGCCACCGCCAACCTGAATGCAATGCGATTGCTCCAGATGCGGCAACGACATCGACAGCGCGGTGAAATCATTGACCACCAGCAGCGTATCCAGATTCAGGCGGCGGCGCGTATTTTCAATCGAAAATTCCCAATGATGATTGGTCATCTTGATGTCGTCGCCCTGCACCGGGTTGGCTATCGCGATCGCCGCATGCCGCACTTGCAAACGTGCGCTGACAGGCACGTTTGCAGCCAGGTACGCCTCGACCGCCAGCGCAAATTCGGCGTAGTCAGCACAGCGCAAGGTCTGAATCGTATCGATCTGGCCCGGCGCACGCTCTAACCCGAAGCGCGCATTGGTGCCGCCGACATCTGCCAGCAGGCGGGGACCATCCAGATAGCTAGTTGCCGAATTCTCGCTAGCGCTCATGATCGTGGATGAAGACATGGTGTAAAACTTTCACTTAAATGCTAATACTGTTAGTAGGATGTGCGGTAGCGATTTTTTACACGCTTTGTCACGCTTTTCCGCACGTCTCAAATTTTTCAATCAGGCAACTCAACGATCTTCCGGCCACTGGGCCCCTGCACGCGCCATCATCGCAAACGACGCTGTCGGTCCCCAACTGCCTGCCATATAAGGTTTAGGCTGGGATGAACTGCTTTGCCAGTGATGCAGCAGCGGCTCGACCCAGCGCCAGGCTGCCTCTTGTTCGTCGCGCCGCACGAACAAAGACAAATTTCCACGAATTGCATCCAGCAACAAGCGCTCATACGCTTCCGCCCGGCGCTGCTTGAACGCCTGGTCGAACGCCAGGTCAAGCGCTACCGGCTGTACCGTCATGCCATCGCCAGGCTGTTTCGCCAGGCAATGCAGTTGAATCGATTCGTCCGGCTGCAGGCGGATCACCAGGCGGTTGCTGCTGCCCCCGGCCTGCCCGCCTGGCATCGGCAAAATGGCGTGCGGGATAGGCCGGAAGGTGATCACGATTTCTGCCGTGCGCTGCGCCAGACGTTTGCCAGTGCGCAAGAAGAACGGCACCCCGGCCCAACGCCAGTTATTGATCTCTGCATGCAGCGCGACGAAGGTTTCCGTATGCGATTGGGCGGCGACCCCTGGTTCCTGCTGATAACCAGCAACCGATTGTCCGTCGACTGCGCCCGACACATACTGGCCGCGCACCGCTTTAAGCTCCATGTCTTCCTGCGAAAACGGCTTCAATGCGCGCAATACCCGTAATTTTTCATCACGCACTGCATCCGCATCCAGCGACGTCGGCGGCTCCATCGCCACCATGCACAATAATTGCAGTAAATGGTTTTGCACCATGTCGCGCATGGCGCCGGTAGCGTCATAGAACTCACCGCGGCCCTCAACGCCCAACTGCTCGGCAATCGTCAGTTGCACGTGCGCTACCGACTCGCGTCGCCACAGCGGTTCAAACAAAGAGTTAGCAAAACGCAAAGCCAACAGGTTTTGCACCGCCTCCTTGCCCAGGTAATGATCTATACGATAAATCTGGTCTTCGGCAAACACGCGGGCTACCGCATCGTTGATCGCCCGCGAGGACAGCAAATCATGGCCAAGCGGCTTCTCCAGCACCAGCCGCGCCTGCGACAGATCGATATCGCTGGCGGCAAGATTGGCGCAGATCGGCTCGAACAACGACGGCGAAGTCGCCAGATAAAACACCGACACCGCTTTGCTGGCTGCCAGCGTCTTTGCCAGCAACTGATAACCGGCGCGGTCCAGCAGATCCAGCGGCAGATAAGTGATGCGCGCCAGAAAACTCTGCCAGTGCGCCTCGTCCTGCACACCTGCCAGCCCGCTTTTCACATAGGGGATAGCGCTCTTGCTGACCCAGGCCAGGTAATCCTCCTGGCTGAAATCCTGCTTGGCGACACAGATGATGCGGCCGTCTTGATGCAACTTCCCTTCCCGATGGGCAACAAACAACGCGGGAAGAATCTTCCGCATGGATAAGTCGCCGGTCGCTCCGAAAAGCGTAAAAGTAAAAGGAATATGTGGTTGCATCAAAATTTTTGTAATAAATAAAAAACTTATATTGCAATATTAATGTAGCATTACTACAATTACAAGCGACGAAAAGAGTAATTCAGGTATATTTGCAGGAAAATTCAAGATCGCATGTAGTTTTACTAGTTTTTGACATGATACACATGGGCAGCGAATTGCGCAGGATTCAGATGATGTGCAAGGATAGTGTCCTGCAGCAATGAATCGCCAATGTGTGTGTAGAGGTTTGAAGTGAGAGTAAGAAAGTAGTGCCTTTAGTACCATTCAGGTAATTAAGTATTCATCGTAAGCATTCATCGCAAACACAACTGAACCAGGAGACAAGAATGAAACTGAGTCAAATAATAAAATCGGTATTCGCAACTACAGCGCTGCTGTCCAGCGCCGCCGCAGTTCACGCGGCAGAAGTGGAAGTACTTCATTACTGGACTTCAGGCGGCGAAGCCAAATCGGTCGCCGAATTGAAAAAAATCATGGAAGCCAAGGGTGTGACCTGGAAGGATTTTGCGGTTGCCGGCGGCGCTGGTGAAAACGCAACTACCGCACTGAAAGCTCGCGTCATCGCCGGCAGCCCTCCGACAGCGGCGCAGATCAAAGGCCCGTCGATCCAGGAATGGGGTCAAGAAGGCGTGCTGGCCAATATCGATGCTGCAGCTACTGCAGGCAAATGGGATTCGCTGTTGCCTAAGGTCGTCTCCAACACCATGAAGTACCAAGGCCACTATGTAGCAGCACCGGTCAACGTGCATCGCGTCAACTGGCTCTGGATCAATCCTGAAGTCCTGAAAAAAGCCGGCGCCAAAACACCAACTACCTGGCCTGAATTCTTCGATGCCGCAGACAAGATCCAGAAAGCCGGCTTCGTCGCTGTCGCCCACGGCGGCCAGCCTTGGCAAGATGCGACCGTATTTGAAACCGTTGCGCTGGGCGTAGGCGGTGCCGATTTCTATAACAAGGCACTGGTCAAGCTGGATCCGGCAACCCTGACCGGCCCAACCATGATCAAGACCTTCGATACCCTGGGCAAGATCAAGGGCTATATCGACAAGAACGCAGCAGGCCGCGACTGGAACCTGGCGACCGCGATGGTCATCAACGGCAAGGCCGGCATGCAATTCATGGGAGACTGGGCTAAAGGCGAATTCACCGCTGCCGGCAAAGTACCAGGCAAGGATTTCCTGTGCGTAGCGGCACCTGGCACCGACAAGTCGTACACCTACAACATCGATTCGATCGCCATGTTCAAGGTCAAGAATCCTGATTCGCAAAAAGCTCAGCTGACACTGGCAACTGCCATCATGAGTCCTGAGTTCCAGGAAGTCTTCAATTTGAACAAGGGTTCGATCCCTGTGCGTCCTGATGTCCCGCGCACAAAATTCGACAGCTGCGCCATCAAGTCGATGGACGACATGGCTGCGTCCAGCAAAGCCGGCACGCTGGAGCCAAGCATGGCGCATGGCATGGCAGTCAATTCAGCGGTGCAAGGTGCTATTCTTGACGTAGTTTCCAAGTTCATGAATTCGAATATGACCTCGCAAGCTGCGGTACAGGCCCTGGCAAAAGCGGCAAAGACGCAATAAGTGTAATTGCTTGATAGTTGTTGATATATGTTGCTCAAATATCATCTACATATCATTTGTTCAATAGCGTAATAAGAGCAGGGGCCGAAGCGAGTAAGATCGTCTTCGGCGCCCGCCGCGCAGGAAGACATGGCAGCGCCACTGCTGCTATGCCTTGCTTCTCGCGCCGGCTCTGATCCTGCTTCAGGAGACTTGCATGTCCGATCACACCCTCCCCTATACAGCTGCCGCTGTCGGGAGTTCAAGCAACACGCCCAAGCAGCAAGGGCGCATTGCGGCAATCGCCGATGCCTGGTTACCGCGCATCGTATTGTCGCCCACCATCATCCTGTCACTGGTCTTTGTCTATGGCTTCATTGGCGTCACCGCCTGGCTGTCGTTTACCAATTCACGGATGCTGCCGAACTACGAAATTTCCGGCTTCAATCAATATGTCACGCTGTTCGGCCTGGATCGCTGGTGGGTTGCTGCCGCCAACCTGGGCATTTTCGGCGGTTTATTCATTCTGTTCTGCCTGGCCATCGGCCTCATCATGGCGATCTTCCTGGACCAGCAAATCCGCGGCGAAGGTGCATTGCGCGCGATCTACCTGTATCCGATGGCGCTCTCGTTCATCGTTACCGGCGCCGCCTGGAAGTGGATTTTGAATCCGGGCCTGGGCCTGGAAAAAATGATGCACGACTGGGGCTTCGCCAATTTCCATTTCGACTGGCTGGTGAATTCCGATTTTTCGATCTATACGGTAGTGATCGCGGGTGTCTGGCAATCATCCGGATTCGTGATGGCCTTGTTCCTGGCCGGTCTGCGCGGCATCGACGACAGCATCATCAAAGCGGCCATGGTCGACGGCGCCAGCTTGCCGACCATCTATCGGCGCATCGTGATTCCGGCGCTGCGGCCGGTGTTCTTCAGCGTGTTGCTGGTGCTGGCCCATATCGCGATCAAGAGCTTCGACTTGGTCATGGCGCTGACCGCAGGCGGCCCTGGAACCTCTTCCGACCTGCCGGCAATTTTCATGTATCAATTCTCCTTCTCACGCGGTCAGCTTGGCGTAGGTGCAGCCTCGGCCATGATGATGCTGGCAACCGTACTCGCAGTGCTGGTGCCCATGATGTACCTGGAAACCAAAGGAGCGCGCAATGGCCGCTAACAGCACTAGCAACACTATCTATAACGAAAACAGCAAGCTCAGCGCCGGCCGCGTAGTGATTTACGCCCTGCTGGTTTTGGTTGCACTGTACTATCTGGCGCCGCTGTATGTGATGTTGAGTACGTCGGTGAAAACCCTGGACGAAATCCGTTCCGGTAATTTGCTGTCGTTGCCGATGGCGCCGACCGGCGCTGCCTGGAGCAAAGCATGGAGCACCGCGTGTACCGGTGTCGACTGTAACGGCCTGGAGCCGTTCTTCTGGAACTCGATCAAGATATCGGTCCCGGCCGTCTTGATATCGACCCTGCTCGGTTCGCTTAACGGCTACGTGCTGGCGCACTGGCGCTTCCGCGGTTCGGAAATCCTGTTCACGGCCTTGATGGTGGGCTGCTTCATTCCATTCCAGGTAGTGATCCTGCCGATGGCGCGCCTGCTGGGCACCGTCAACCTGGCAAACACCACAACCGGCCTGGTATTTGTCCATATCGTCTACGGTATCGCCTTTACCACCCTGTTCTTCCGCAATTACTACGTGACGGTGCCGGAAGAGCTGGTCAAGGCGGCAAGAATCGATGGTGCGGGCTTCTTCATGACCTATCGCAAAATCATTTTCCCGTTGTCGCTGCCGATTTTCATGGTCTGCTTCATCTGGCAATTCACGCAAATCTGGAACGACTTCCTGTTCGGCGTGGTGTTCGGCGGCTCCGATGCAAAACCGGTCACGGTGGCGTTGAACAACCTGGTGAATACCTCTACCGGCGTCACCGAATACAACGTCAACATGGCGGCGGCAATCATTGCCGCGCTGCCGACCTTGGTGGTGTATCTGCTGGCTGGCAAATACTTTGTGCGCGGCCTGACTGCTGGTGCGGTCAAGGGTTGAGAATAAAATTTAAGGAATGATTTAATAATGGCAAGCTTATCAATTCGCAATGTGCGCAAGGTTTACCCGAACGGTAATGAAGTCCTCAAGGGCATCGACCTGGAAATCGAAGACGGCCAGTTTCTGATCCTGGTCGGCGGCTCCGGCTGCGGCAAATCAACCCTGCTGAACATGATTGCCGGACTGGAAACGGTGTCCGAGGGACAGATCATGATCGGCGACCGCTGCGTCAACGATGTACCGCCGAAAGAGCGCGACATCGCCATGGTGTTCCAGTCCTACGCCCTGTATCCGACCATGACCGTGCGTGAGAACATTTCGTTTGGCCTGGGCATCCGCAAGGTACCGAAAGCAGAACAAAAGCAGATCGTCGACCGCGTCGCCACTACGCTGCAAATCACGCATCTGCTGGATCGCAAGCCGGCGCTGTTGTCCGGTGGACAACGCCAGCGGGTCGCCATGGGCCGTGCGATCGCACGCGATCCATCGCTGTTCCTGTTCGATGAACCACTGTCCAACCTGGATGCCAAGCTGCGGGTCGAGATGCGCGCGGAAATCAAGCTGATGCATCAGCGCCTGGGCAGCACCATCGTGTATGTCACGCATGACCAGATTGAAGCGATGACCCTGGGCGACCGTATCGCCGTGATGAAAGACGGCGTGGTGCAGCAGTTCGGTAGCCCGCAAGAGATCTATGACAACCCTAGCAACCTGTTCGTGGCTGGTTTCATCGGCTCACCGTCGATGAATTTCATGCGCGGCAACCTGGTGGCGAATGGCCATGGTCCGGCATTCGAACTCGAGCATGCAGGGCAAAAAACCCTGTTGCCGCTGGCGCCGGCGCAAGCGCAAGATCCGAAAATCGCTTCCTGGATCGGCCGCGAAATCATCCTCGGCATCCGTCCGGAACACGTCACCGACGCGCAAAGCGCACGCGGCTCGGAATCCCATGACAGCAACGGCAACTATCATCCGACGGAAGTCGGCTGCACGGTTGAGCTGACTGAACCTACCGGCCCGGATACGCTGGTGTTTACCAACTTCAATAACGCCCGCGTAACTTGCCGTACGCATCCACGTGCTGCGGCTAAGCCTAAGGATAAGATGCAGCTGGCGTTCGACCTGTCGAAGGCGGTTCTGTTTGATGCCGAGACTGAGGACCGGATTCGCTGAAGGTGACATAGGCCGGTGACGCAGACCGGCCAGATCAGAATATAAGGTATTGCTGATCTGGCACCTGTTCATCGGTCCATTTGTGTTGTGCAAGCATAAATTGCGTAGAATGGCTGGGAAGTATCCCGCTGTCGTTCCGACTAACAGTTCTGTTTTTCTACGCTGCCATGAACCAACTCGAACAACTCAAGCAATTCACCACCATCGTTGCCGATACCGGCGACTTTCAGTCCATCCAGGCGTTTGCGCCGCGCGACGCCACCACCAATCCGTCGCTGATCCTGAAAGCGGTGCAGAAGCCGGAATACCAGCCGCTGCTGAGCCAGACCGTGAAGGCGCACAGCCAGCAATCGACTACCGACATCATCGATCATTTGCTGATCACATTCGGCAAGGAGATCCTGAAAATCATCCCGGGCCGGGTTTCAACCGAAACCGATGCGCGCCTGTCGTTCAATACCCAAGGTACCATCGACAAAGGGCACGCCCTGATCAAGCTGTACGAAGCCGCCGGCATAGACCGTGAACGCGTGCTGATCAAGGT
Organism: Collimonas sp. OK607; assembly: GCF_900111995.1. GTDB lineage: Bacteria > Pseudomonadota > Gammaproteobacteria > Burkholderiales > Burkholderiaceae_D > Collimonas. The sequence continues at coordinate 181,586 of NZ_FOKF01000004.1, read as the reverse complement.
CGCCTCTACCTGGGAAGGCATACGCGCTGCCGAAGTACTGCAAAAGGCCGGCATCCATTGCAACCTGACCTTGCTGTTTTCATTGCCACAGGCGATTGCCTGTGCCGAAGCTGGCGTGCAGCTGATCTCGCCATTCGTCGGCCGTATCTACGACTGGTACAAGAAATCCAGCGGCCAGGATTACACCGGCGCCGACGATCCAGGCGTGCAGTCGGTCAAACAGATCTACAGCTATTTCCGCAAATACGGCTACGCCACCGAAGTCATGGGCGCCAGCTTCCGCAATACGTCCCAAATCGTCGAACTGGCCGGTTGCGACCTGCTCACCATCAGTCCCGACTTGCTGCAGAAACTGGCGGAAAGAGACGCTCCGGTCAGCCGCAAGCTGAGCCCGGAAGCTGCGCAACTGAGCACTCAGGAAAAAATCGACATGGACGAAATCACTTTCCGCACCATGTTGAACGACGATGCAATGGCGACCGAAAAGCTGGCGGAAGGAATACGCCAGTTCAGCGCCGACGCAGTCAAGCTGGAAAAACTGGTAGACGCTTTGCGTTGATGATCGCCTGCGCAAGCCCGCGCATCGCTCCATTGTCATAAAAAAATGGCCCCAATGTGAATTGGGACCATTTTTTCTTGCATGCTTACTTATTTGCTTACTTATTTGTTTACTTGAACACCACCGTCTTGTGCCCGTTGAGCAAAATCCTGTGTTCGATAAACCACTTCACCGCCCTCGCCAGCACCACGCATTCAACGTCGCGCCCGATGGCGGTCAAGGTCTCAGGCTCCATCGCGTGGTCAACCCGTGCCACGTCCTGTTCGATGATCGGACCTTCATCCAGATCGCCGGTGACGAAATGGGCTGTGGCGCCGATCAGCTTCACGCCGCGATCATGTGCCTGGTAGTAAGGTTTGGCGCCTTTGAAACTAGGTAGGAAGGAATGATGGATATTGATTGCCCGCCCCGTCAGCGCACTGCACATGGCAGGCGACAGGATTTGCATATAACGCGCCAACACCACCAGATCGATATTATTGGCCTCGACGATCTCCATCACACGCGCTTCCTGCGCCTGCTTGGCTGCAGCTGAAGCGCCCGCGGCCAACGGCAGATGGTGGAACGGAATGTTATAGCTGGCGGCCAGTTGATAAAAATCGGTGTGATTCGAAACGATCGCCGAAATTTCTACCGGCAGCAAGCCGCTTTTGTAGCGGAACAGCAGATCATTCAGGCAATGGCCGATTTTCGACACCATCAGCATCATGCGCGGCTTCTTGTGCGCATCATGCAATTGCCAATGCATTTGCATGGTATCGCCGAGAGTGGAAAATTCTGCCCTCAGGCGCTCATCGGTAATCGTTGCATCCTCGGAGGAGAAATGCACACGCATGAAAAACAGTGCGGACTGGGCATCGCCAAACTGGGCTGAATCGATGATATTGCAACCGTGGTCCGCCAGGAAGCCGGAGACGCGATGGACGATTCCGCGCTGATCGAGGCAGGACAAGGTGAGTATGTATTCTGGATAGCTCATGATTTTGTGTGAGGCGGGAAGCGCTGTAGCGGTGAGCCAAAAGCGCTATTGTCGCATGCCTGCCTGCACATGACAAAAAAACCAGGGCGGCTTTGACGCCACTCTGGTTAATTGGGGACAAACAGCTAGGTATAAGCACGCCACGCGCGCCCAGATAGCCCCGGCGGCTATCCACGGCCGGACTGGTTGTTCGCCTTGCGCTGTATAGCCAAGGCCAGCCGGCCCGGAGGCCGACCCGACGCTAACTCGAAGTGAACCTTATGCTACGGCAGTAACCGCAGCTGGCTTGACGCTGGCTGGGCTGCTGGTGCCGACTTGCACTTCACCTGTCAGTTGGCCGCCTTCTTCGATGACAACTTTGCCATAACGAATTTTGCCGGAAACCTTGCCGGTCGAATAAATCACCAGCTTTTCACGAACAGTCAGGTCGCCATCGAATTCGCCGTAGATTTCGGCCAGGTCGATTTCAGCCGAACCCTTGAATGCGCCTTTTTCTGCGATATGGATGACGCGCGAATTCATTGTCGCTTCAACCCGGCCTTCTACCACCAAGGTGTCGCAATCGGTAATTTCAACGCCCTTGAGTTTTATGTTCGGGCCGACGATCAGTTTGCTGCCAACTTCATTGGTGCTCGATGACGAGTGATTGACTGGAGTGCTCACAGGATTGCTAGCCTTTGGAATGTTGGAGGTACCGCCGGAAGTCAGGTTGCTGCTGGCACTGAATGGTGAATTAGGTGTTGGTGTTTCGCGCTTGCCGCCGAAAAATGTATCTGATTTAAGCATGGGATCTCCTGAATGGTGTTGCGTGCACTAATGGGCCAGCGCTGTCACATAAAAATGAAAATAAGATAAGCAAATACCTGGATTAGACAAAGGTATAAGACTGAGGTCTCCAGCTTTCGAGAAGATCGTCCGCAAAAAGTTCATGCTTAAAATCATTAATTTGTAACCGTCGCTCAGATGCTGCAACTGGAAAAATCGATTCCATTAGCTTTTGATTATCAATCATTTATCTTCTTCGCGTACGATAAATAATCACAAGACAAGCATAAGCACACGCTTGATATTTCTATGACAATGCCGGCATGCGCTCAACCGGCAAACCTGTGGCGGCAATGCGTTACAATCTTGGAATCCGTTTCCGTTATCAAGAAAAAAATGCGCCAATACCTAGATCTCATGCGTCATGTGCAACAACATGGCACCGTCAAGACCGACCGCACCGGCACCGGCACCCGCTCGGTATTCGGCTACCAGATGCGTTTCAATCTGCAAGACGGCTTTCCCTTGCTTACCACTAAAAAACTGCATCTGCGATCGATCATCCATGAGCTGATCTGGTTTCTGGCCGGCTCTACCAACATCCAGTATCTAAAAGACAATGATGTAAAAATCTGGGACGAATGGGCCGATGCCGACGGCAACTTGGGGCCGATCTATGGTTATCAATGGCGCTCCTGGCCAACCCCGGGTGGCGAGCATATCGACCAGATCAAGCAAGTGGTTGAGCAAATCAAGAGCAATCCGGATTCGCGGAGGCTGATCGTCTCGGCCTGGAATGTGGCCGATATCCCGCAGATGAAACTGCCGCCCTGCCATGCCTTCTTTCAGTTTTACGTGGCCGACGGCAAGCTGTCTTGCCAGTTGTACCAGCGTAGCGCCGATATTTTCCTTGGGGTGCCGTTTAACATCGCTTCCTATGCTTTGCTGACACATATGATGGCGCAGCAATGCGGGCTTGAAGTGGGAGATTTTATCTGGACCGGCGGCGATTGCCATTTGTATTCCAACCACACAGCGCAAGTCGAAGAGCAGTTGTCACGCACACCCGGCCCGCTGCCGTGTTTGGAAATCAAGCGCCATCCGGAGTCGATTTTCGATTATCGTTTTGAGGATTTTGATATCGTCGATTATCACCCGCAGGCGCACATCAAGGCGCCGGTGGCAGTGTAGGCTTCCGAGATCAGGGGCGCCATTCGGTTGCGAATCGTCGACTTAGTGATCTGGGGTCGGAGTCAACTTTCGCAGGCTTTATCGCGAAACTTGACTCCGACCTCACATCACGGCTACGGAGTAAGGTAGTTCACTTATCGCCGGTTTGGTTCTTTCCGTTTTTACTGCTTCTGCTCCGTGGTCCACTAAGCGGGGTCAGAGTGAAGTTTCGGCGGTAAGGCATGCGAAAGTTCACTCTGACCCCGGTTAGTTCGGGCTGCTTGTCGCGTGGACCGTAAAGCCCCATTCATAAAGCGGACATTTCTATTTTGCTTTTACGCACCCAGCGTATTAGCTGCCTCGCGTTGGCTCGGCAGCAGGTTTGGCGGAAGGCGTATCTTGCCAGCCTCCACCCAAGGCTTTGTATAGCGACACGGTGGCTTTCAGGCGCTTCAGCTTAATCTGGCCGAGTTCGTTCTGTACTTCCGACAACGAGCGCTGGGTATCCAGTACCGTCATCAAATCCTCCGCGCCGACGCGATAGCGAATTTCGGATAGGTCGAAAGCAAAGCGCGCCTGCTCCATTTCCGTGATTTTCAACTGGCGTTGTTCATCCAGGCTGCGGATCTGTCCCAACGCCGTGTCGACTTCTGACAGCGCGGCAATCACGGTCGAACGATAGATCTGCACCAACTCCTGCTTCTGCGCGATCGCCAGGTCACGCTGGCTGTTGAGACGGCCGGCGTCGAAAATAGGTGCGACCAGTCCCGCACCCAGGTTGGCTAGCATATTGGGGCCGTTAAACAGCGACAGCAAAGCATTACTTTGGCCGCCAGCCGAGCCGGTCAGACGGATACTGGGAAACAAGGCGGCGCGCGCCGCAGCAACGTTGGCGTTGGCTGCCGCCAGCTCTGCTTCGGCATGACGGATATCCGGGCGGCGAGAGAGCAATTCCGACGGCAGACCCGGGGTCACCTGCGGCAGCAGAATCTTTGCGAGGCCAGGTTCGTTGACGGTAAACGTCTGGGGCGGCCGCCCCAGCAAAATCGCCAGCGCAGTCTGCGCTTCACGTTCCTGTTGCTTCAGATCGGGAATCACGGCCTTCTGCCCGGCCACCGCCGAGCGCTGCCGCGCCAGATCCAGCGGCGATGCCGAGCCGGCGCGGCTTTGCGCCGCCACCAGTTTCAGCACGCGCTCTGCATTGTCGACGTTTTTCTGGGCAATTTCGATGCGGTCGCGCAGCGACAACACCTGCAGATATGTCGATACGATGCCGCTGGTGACGGTCAGCGCCACCGTTTCCCGGTCATAACGATTCGCTTGCAAAGACGCTTCGGCGGCTGCCAGCCCTGCTCTGTTTTTACCCCAGAAATCAACTTCGTAGCCAATTTCAACCAAACCGCTGGTTGAAGTAACAGCACTGCCGCTGGAGGCCAGCGGCAGTGCGCGATTAACGCTGGTTGAAAAATCTGCGTTCGGCAACAACGGTGCGCCGGCAATCCGCGCTTGCGCCTCGGCCTGCCGCACACGCGATATGGCAGCGGCAATTTCCAGATTGCTGGCCTGCCCTTGTGTCACCAGCAGGCTCAACTCGTCGCTGCCAAACAGCTTCCACCAACTACTGTCGGGCCAGTCCTGCTCACCGTTGTTGGCGGACAGATCCCAGCTCTGGGGAACTTCGACGCTGGGAGTCGCCTCCCGGATCTCAATCTGGCTGGCACATGCTGTCAGCAACAGCAATGCGCTTGCACAAGCGGCAGCGGCGGGCCAGCGGCGACGAGAGAAATAATTCATTTGCAGTTCCCTCAATGCGCTTTAGGTGCCGATGCAGCCGGTGGCGGTGCGGCATTTTTCATCGTCGGCGCGGGCATCGGGGCCGTTGCAGGGATCGGCGCCGCTGCAATCACTGCGGTCGCCGCAGGGACGACCACCTGCTCACCAGGCTCCAGTCCCGTCAAAATTTGCGCTACCTGGTCATTGCGAATACCGATTTTTATCTTGCGCGGACTAGCTTGCGGGTTAGCTTTCGGATTGGCGCCAGCTACATTCACCATGTAGCTGCCATCGACTTCCGGCTTATCCAACAATTTCACCGGCAATATCACGGCATCGTGCGCCTGCGCCAGCACGAAGCGCACTTGCGTGCTCATGCCGCTCATCAGTTCCTCTTGCGGATTATCGACTTCGAACAAGACATTATAAAAAGTCTGCTTGCCTTGTTCGCCTGAGACATCAGCAGGTACCGGGATCACCTGCCGCAATTTGCCCGACCAGCGTTTGCCAGGGTAGCCGGGCGTTGTGAAATACGCCGTCATCCCTTTGCGTAACAGCGGCACGTCGATTTCCGCCACACGGGCCTGCACCGTCAACCGGCTCAAATCAGCAATCCGCATCAGCGGTACATTTGTCTGGCCCGGATTGATCATCTGGCCGGTGCGCGCTGCTACCGACACCACGGTGCCGCTAATCGGCGCCAGCACCTGGGTGTGGCTGCGGGTCTCTTCGTCGTCTTTCAAGGTTGCCTCGATCTGGCGAATCTGGGCATTGATCGCCTCAACCCGGGCCGATGCGGAATACATGCTCATTCGGCTGGATTCGTAGGATTCCTCACGCGTGGCGTTCTCCGCTTTCAACTGTGTCTGGCGTTTGTACTGTAGTTCGGCAAAATCCAGCTGTGCCCGCTGGTCTGCCAGCTCCGCCTGCAATCTGGCCAGTTGGGCGCGATTGCTTTCCAGCCGCGCCGACGGCAAGGTCGGTGTGATCTCGACCACCATCTTGCCGGCTTTGACGTCGTCGCCCACCATCACCAGCACATCCTTGATCTGGCCCGACACCTGGGCCACGACATCGCTGTATTTATGCAATTGCAATTTACCGTTGGCAAACACCGCTTGCTCGATATCACCGCGCCGTACCACCTCAGTCTGCAAAGGGACCGGCACCGGCTTGGGCGCCGGCGGCGGTTTGTGCCAGAACGCTCTCCATACCAGGAATCCCGCTCCCAGTGCAATCAGAAGCGCCAGGATTGCGGTCAGCCAGCGCCGGCCGGAGTGGCCGAGAGTGGATGGCAAAGCAGATTTATCGGTCGGTTCAACAGTCATTGGAGCAAACTCAAAGTACAAACTCAGGATTCATCAAATTTCAGTGGCAACGTACAATTTCTTGTTCGTCTTAAGCTAACACAGCCTGAGTCTCGCCCGGCAACTCATCTTCATCTATCTCTTCCCCCAGGAAGCCGCCGCTCTGGTGCGCCCACAAGCGTGCGTACAGGCCGCCGCGTTCCAGCAAGCTGCGGTGATCGCCCTCTTCCACGATACGGCCCTTGTCGAGCACGACCAGGCGGTCCATGGCGGCAATGGTCGACAGCCGGTGGGCAATCGCCACCACTGTCTTGCCTTCCATCAGCCGGTACAGGCTAGCCTGAATCGCCGCTTCGACTTCCGAATCGAGCGCACTGGTCGCTTCATCCAGCAGCAGGATGGGCGCATCTTTCAACATCACGCGCGCGATCGCAATCCGCTGCCGCTGACCGCCGGACAGCTTGACGCCGCGCTCGCCGACATGGGCATCGTAACCGGTGCGGCCTTTGGGGTCGGTCAGGGTCAGGATAAATTCATGCGCCTCCGCCCGTTGCGCCGCCACCAGCATGTCCGCGTCGGTGGCGTCAGGGCGGCCGTATAGCAGGTTGTCGCGTACCGAACGATGCAGCAGCGAAGTATCCTGCGTCACCATGCCAACCTGCGCCCGCAAGGTGTCTTGCGTGACGTGGGCAATGTCCTGGCCGTCGATCAGTATGCGGCCTTGTTCAACGTCGTAGAAACGCAGCAGCAAGTTGACGATGGTCGATTTGCCGGCGCCGGAACGGCCGACCAGGCCAATTTTTTCGCCGGGACGGATATGCAGGGACAACTGATCGATCACCGGCCGCTGGCCGCCGTAGGCAAAACTGACGCGCTCAAAATCCACCGTACCTTGCTTCACGTGCAGCGGCTTTGCATCGGCTTGATCCTGTACCGCATGCGGGCGCGACAAAGTATTGATACCGTCCTGTACCGTACCGACCTGTTCAAACAACGAGGCAAACTCCCACATGACCCAATGCGAAATCCCGTTCAGGCGCAATGCCATCGCCGTCGCCGCAGCTACCGCGCCGATACCTACCTGGCCCTGGGTCCATAACCAGAGCGCAGCACCGGCAGTGCTCAGGATCAGCAACATGCTCAAGACGTGGTTGACGATTTCAAAACCGGTCACCAGCCGCATCTGGCCGTGCACTGTCTGCAAGAATTCCTGCATCGCCGAACGCGCATAACCGGCTTCGCGGCCTGCATGCGAGAACAGCTTGACGGTAGCGATGTTGGTGTAAGCATCGGTAATCCGGCCGGTCATCAGGGAGCGCGCATCCGCCTGGGCCTTGGCAACCTTGCTCAGGCGAGGCACAAAGTGACGCAAGGCCAGGCCATACAACACCAGCCAGCTCAGGAACGGCACCAGCATCCAGCCGTTAAAGCTGCCTACCACCGCCACCATGGTGAAAAAGTAAATCACAACGAATACCAGGATGTCGCACAGGATCATGCAGACATCGCGCACCGCCAGCGAGGTTTGCATGACTTTGGTCGCAACCCGGCCGGCGAACTCGTCCTGATAAAAATTCATGCTTTGATTCAGCATCAGGCGATGGAATTTCCAGCGCAACAACATCGGGAAGTTACCTGCCAGCGCTTGCTGCTTGAACATGCTTTGCAAGGCGACAACGATCGGACTTGCCAGCAATATCCCGGCCAGCAACAGCAGATTACCACTCTCATGGGCCCACAAAGTCGACGGCTCGACGTGGCCCAGCCAGTCGACAATCCGCCCCATCATGGCGAACAACAAGGCCTCGAACGCACCGGTAACGGCGGTCAGCAAGGTCATGGCAATAATGTAAGGGCGCAAACCCTTGGTGCAGGCCCAGACAAACGCAAAAAAACCGCGCGGCGGCGGTGTCATGACGGCATCCGGATATGGATGCAACAGTCTTTCGAACCATCCAAACATGGAAATACTCCAAAATAGGCAGGGCAAAAAAATGCCCAAGCCCAACAGTATATTGTAAATCTGTCAGGCGCTCGCAGGGTGGGCACGTGTGCCCACGCGTGAACTCACTTCACGCACATACCTATTTCCGTGCAGCGCAAGCCTGCACTCCGGTTATCGCGCAGGGTGGGCGCAAAGACCTGCCCACCCTGCGCGAGGCCTGCTTTAGTATGTACGCTTGGCGGGCGCCGGCGGCGTCCATTGATACAACCAGGTTTCGCTCAGCGGCTGGCCGTCTGCAGCCAGATAGAGCCGTATATCAATCGGTTCGACACTGTCATCGGTCGGCTTCAAATCGAACATGGCGCGATAACCATGAATGGCATCGAGCGGGCGCGCCGAGCTGATTTCCACCTTGCCGCGCGAGGCGACGATCTTCGCCGTCACCTTGGCATCCTTGCCCAGTAAAGCCAGGTCGCCGCCAGAAAAATCGATAGCAAAACGCCGTGAGTAATAAGCACGCTTCTGGCCGATCACGCCACCCATGCCGGTGCGGGTCGCCACAACTTGCGCCAGCGGCGGCGAGAACGGCATCTTGCTGCCCCAATGCAGGCGATATGCGAACAATCGTTCCTGGCCGGCTTGCGGCTTCTCGGCGGGATTCCAGAATGCGACGATGTTGTCGAAGGTTTCATCCGCGGTAGGGATTTCCACCAATTGGATCGCGCCCTTGCCCCAGCCCGATTTCGGCTCTACCCACAAACTTGGGCGGCGATCGTAGAACACGCCGTCATCCTGGTAGTGATCGAAATTACGGTCCCGCTGCAACAAGCCGAAACCGCGCGGACTCTCATCCTGATAAGCGTTGAAACGCAGATGCTCGGGATTGGTCAGCGGCCGCCAGATCCATTCGCCATTGCCACGCTGCATGGCCAAGCCGTCGGAGTCGTGGATTTCCGGACGCCAGTCGTCGCTGGCGCCGATGCGGCGGTCGTTCTCACCGTACTGGAACATGCTGGTCAGCGGCGCCACGCCCATGCGTTCGATGGTCTTGCGCGGATAGAGCGCCACGTCCACATCCATCACCATGGTGGCCGACGGCTGGATTTCGAAGCGATAGGCGCCGGATACGCTAGGCGAATCGAGCAGTGCGTAGACCACCAGCTTGTTGGAATCCTTGGCAGGACGCTCCAGCCAAAAGCTGGTGAAGATTGGAAATTCTTCCGGCTTTTCCATGCCGCAATCGATGGCCAGGCCACGTGCCGACAGGCCGTACTGCCATTCGGCGCCGACCGCGCGGAAATAACTGGCGCCCAGAAACGCCGTGATATCGCGTTCCAGGTCGGTATGGAAATTCACCCGGAACCCGGCAAAGCCGAGGTCTTTCGGCATGTGACCGGCTTTCAGGCCGCTCTTGCCGTAATTGAACATCGCCGGATCGTAAGCCAGTTCTTGCGCCTGGCCGTTCTTCACTTCGTAGATCTGCACCGGGCTTTTGAAGAACAGGCCGAGATGGAAAAACTTGGCCTGGAACCGCAGTTTCTCGTCGCCCCATAAAGCATGGCCGTCACGATAGCTGATCGACTGGTATTGATCCCAGTCGAGCGCCTTGACCTCAGGCGGAATATGGTTTTCCGGTGTTTTATATGGCCGGCCGGCGAGTTGCCTCGCCTGGCCTTTAAGCCAGGCGTAATCGAAGGCTTGCGGCTGCCCCAGAAATTTCAATTGCTCTGGCGCTGTTGCGGCGGCCAGTAGCGAACTTGCCGGGAAGCCGGCGGCAGCGAGTGCCGCCGACGCTTTTAGAAAATCACGTCGTAACATGGTGCTCCTAGATTGATTGAAACGATAGCTTGCTCAAGGTGCGGCAACAACCGGCAGCGATTGCCAGCGCCGGTTAGCCTGCTCCGAATTCCAGATATCGAAATGCAGCTGGGACAGTGTCAAAGGGTCATCCAGCAAAGCATTTTTCTGACGCGGCGACAAACCATCCGGGCCGCCCTTCAATGCTGCCTGAAGCAGTGCTGCACGCGCCGCCAGGGTGGCTGCCGGCACCGCCGGGCGTGCGGTCACCGCCGCACACACCAGGGCATTCATGACCGGATCGATCACTGCGTCATTAAATTTCGCCAATACTTTGCCGTTGTCGTTATAGACCGTCGTGGCTGCCAGTTCGGACGGTAAATCGACCTCTTCCGGAATCACGAACAAACGCGCACGGCGGAAGCTACGGCCGAGCGTGACCCGGCTGGAAAATACCGAAAGTGGAATCGACAGCATCAGCGAGCCGACGATAGGCAGCAACCACCACAGGAATCCCGGTTCCAGCCAATACACGGCGCCGCCCCACACCAGCCCCAGCAGCGTATGGCCGCCATGGCGTCGAACCGCTTCACCCCAACTGGTTTCGGCATCCTCGCGCGGTGGCGATTTCCAGCTGATTGCCCAGCCAAGGAATGCAGCAATCACAAAGCGCGTGTGAAACAGCATGCGCACCGGCGCCAGCAGCATCGAGAACAACAGTTCCATGATCATGCTGGCAGTCAGGCGCAAGGCGCCACCGAATTCGCGCGCTCCCTTGACCCAGATCAGCACCACGCTCAACACTTTAGGCAGGAACAGCAAGGTGGCGGTAGCCGTGAACAAGGCCAAGGCGCGTTCCGGATGCCACTCGGGCCACACCGGGAACAACTGCCCGGGACTCACGAAATATTCCGGCGCCACCAGCGTATGCACCGCCAGCAATACCGTCGACAACATCAGCGACAAGAACCACAGCGGCGCCGACAGATAGGCCATGACGCCGGTCACGAACACCGCGCGATGCACGGCATGCATGCCGCGCGCCAGGAACAAGCGGAAATTCATCAGGTTGCCCTGGCACCAGCGGCGGTCGCGCTTCAGTTCGTCGAGCAGGTTGGGCGGCATTTCCTCATAGCTGCCGGCCAGGTCGTAGGCGATCCAGACCCCCCAGCCGGCACGACGCATCAACGCTGCTTCGACGAAATCGTGCGACAGGATTTCGCCTGCCAACGCACCCTCGCCCGGCAGCGGCGCCAGCGCGCAATGTTCCATGAACGGTTGCAGGCGAATGATGGCGTTGTGCCCCCAGTAGTGCGATTCGCCTAGCTGCCAGTAGTGCAGGCCGGCGGTAAACAAGGGGCCGTATACACGCGTCGAAAACTGTTGAATCCGCGCGTACAAGGTATCGCGGCCGGCGGCGCGCGGCGCGGTCTGGACAATCCCGGCGGTGGGATTGGCTTCCATCAAACGCACCAGCGTAGTCAGGCAGCTGCCGCTCATGACGCTGTCCGCATCAAGCACGATCATGTAGCTGTAGTTGCCGCCCCAACGGCGGCAAAAATCGTCGATATTGCCGCTCTTGCGTTTGACACGACGGCGCCGATGCCGGTAAAAGATCCGGCCAAATCCGCCTAAGGTCTGGCACAGGCTGGCCCAGGCGTCCAGTTCGGCAGTGCAGATATCGCTATCGCCGCTATCGCTCAACACGAAGAAATCGAAACGATCCAGTTCTCCGCTGGCGGCAACCGACTCGTAGGTAGCGCGCAAGCCGGCGAATACCCTGGTCACATCCTCGTTACAGATCGGCATCACGATCGCGGTCCTGGCGCTGGCCGGAATCGGTCCTGGCGCCGCATCTTCGCGTGAAATCACGTAACGATCGGTGCCGCGCATCAGCACCAGGAAGCCTGCCATGGCGGTCCAGAAGCCCGCTGACACCCAGCAAAACAACAAGGCAAACAAACCCAGCGTTACCATTTCCAGCGGCTTGTCGCCGTGATACGGCAACACCGCGCTCATGAAATATGTCGCCAATGCAGTCTGCGCCAACATCAACAGCAACAACACGATGCGTCGCAGATTGCCGCGCGACGTGCTGCGATGCTGATCCTGGCTATCGGCCTCAACCACCGGCAACGGTTCCGGCTTTGGCAATTCGGCCGAACGCGCTGCCTGGGCTGGTTTATGACGCCGCTGTTTGGTGCGCGGACGCAGGTCGAATTTCCTGTTCGCGGTTTCGATCCAGCGCACCAATGGATTCAAGGTTCCCCATGGATGGGCGACGATCGGAGTCCGCTGTAACGGTGGTGCGATGGCGACGCGCGTGCGGCCGTCGGCATCGGTACTAATCTGCGGCGCTTGATGCAATTCGACTGCGCCCGCTTGCCCTGCGGTTTGCGCAAAAGCCAGTTGCAGCCGGGCTGCAACCGATCCGTAAGCCGGATTGACGCTAGCCAACTCAAGTAACGCCTTTGCATCGTGATTTGCATCGCTGGCCAAAACCTGATGCAACGCAGCCATCGACGTCGCCCCATTCACGGCCAGCTGTTCAGACAAATTTGCCCGGCGCTCAGCCGACAACGGCAAGCGATCGAGATAGCGATCATAGATATCCGGCAGGCCCGTCACGGGCGACTGCTCGCGGTCTAGTTGGGCGGTAATATGTAACTCCAGGTTTCAGATAAGGTTGTGCTGCCACCGCGCAGGAATCCCCGCAGTTCGACCGGCTTGTTGTCTTCGTTACGGCGCACGCGCACCGTCATGCGCCAGCCGCCGGTGACGTCGTTGCGGACCACCTTGGTCTCCAGCACCTTGCCATTGTCGTCGGCGCTGACCACGCCTTCAGGCTGCACCTTGTCAGACAATTTCTTGAATACCGGACCGTCAAAATCGACCACCAGGCCGATGCTGTTGTCGTCGTTCTTCTTTTGGAAACCGAAGCCGCGCCGGGTTTGCGTCACCCATGACAAAGGAGGCCGTTTATCAGCGTCCTTCTGCCATGACAAAGTGTATTCCAGATTGAACGGCTGGCCGACCTTGGGCGCATTTTCCGGCACCCAGAACGCCACCACGTTGTCATTGGTTTCATCCGGCGTCGGGAGCTGCACCAGCTCTACCCTGCCGCTGCCCCAGTTACCCTTGGGCTGGACCCAGGCGCTAGGCCGCTTTTCATATCTGGCGTCCAGATCCTGATAATCCGCAAAATTGCGGTCGCGTTGCATCAGACCGAAGCCGGCCGGGTTGCTCAGCGCATAAGAAGTCACCAACAGCCGCTTCGGATTGACGAGTGGCCGCCAGATCCACTCGCCCGTACCGGAGGCCACCGACAAACCGTCGGAGTCGTGCACTTCAGGCCGGTAATCCTCGCCTTGCGGGCGTTGGTTATCGCCGTGCAGATACATGCTGGTCAATGGCGCCAGCCCTAGCTTGCTGACATTTTCGCGCAGATACAACTGGGCTTTGACATCGACCACCGTATCTACGCCCGGCTTAAGCACAAAACGATAAGCGCCAGTGACCCGGCGCGAGTTGAGCAAGGCGTAAATGGTCAGTTCCTTGTCGCTAGCTTTCGGCCGCTCGATCCAGAACTCCGTGAAACGAGGAAATTCTTCGCCCGAACTCAATCCGGTATCGATCGCCAGGCCTCTCGCCGACAATCCGTAGCCTTGATCCTTGCCCAAGGCGCGGAAATAACTGGCGCCAAGAAACGACAGCGCTTCATCTTTATATTTAGGCGTATTCAGCGGGTAATGCACCCGGAATCCGGCAAAACCCAGCGCACGCAGCTTGTTCGTATCGAGTTTGTTGCCGCCGTAATCGAAGTCATCCGGATCGAAACGGATTTCACGCACGCTCTGGCCGTTGATCTCATTGATCTTCACCGGCTGATCGAAAGAGTATCCCTCGTGAAAGAACGCCAGTTCAAACGGCAGTTTCTGGTTGCGCCAGGCAAATTTTTCCGGACGAAAACGAATGTCCTTATATTGCTCATAATCGAGATTGCTGATTTCTTTTGGCAGATTGCTCTCTGGCTTGCTATACGACTTTGCCGCGAGAGCTTTTGCCTGTTTTGCAACGGAATTGAAATCGAAGGCGAATGCGTTACCGCCAACCAGGGGCAGCAGCAAAGCAACCGGCAGCGCAACTGGCAAGAACGCCATGCGTAACCGCGCCTGAACGGATACGGCCGTACGCGATCGCGTCCGCTGAAACAAATTTAAATGCATTGGATTCCCATCTGACACTGCTGAATTGACCTGCTCGTGCGCATCTGTGCTGGCAGCATCGAGAGTAGGCGATAGTTTATCAGTGTTCTATAATTTTTTATGTCCATCGAGAAACTAATTGGCAACACCTTTTGCTCCCGCACGAAAACCATGCAAGGCTTGTGCCATTGCATGGCAGAAATTACCAAACAGGCAAATCAGCAGCAGAACGGCAGCACAAAGTGAAAATGAAGAAAACCCCTGACTTGGTTAACCCGAGCTAATCATAACGAGCTAATCATAAGTTAACTGTCCCAGACATTTAAGAGCAATGACAGGCGTACAAAGTTCCATCTAAGACTTTATAGTAATATCACCCTTTTTTACCCAAGCCTGCGAATGAGCAGGCTCACGCACCAGCGCCCATGACTTCTCGCCTCACCATTATTGTCGCTACCGACGCCCACAACGGCATCGGCATCCGCAACACCCTGCCCTGGCATTTGCCGGAGGATCTGGCGCACTTCAAACGCACTACCTCGGGCCACCCTATCATCATGGGCCGTAAAACCTTTGAATCGATAGGCCGACCCTTGCCGCAACGACGCAATATCGTCATCACCCGCAATCCCGAATGGCGTCACGACGGCGTCGAAAGCGCGCCCTCGCTGGCGGCGGCAGCGGTCATGGTTGGCGATGCCGAAGCCTTCATCATCGGCGGCGCCGAAATCTATGCCGCGGCACAGGAATTGACGCAACGCCTGATCGTTACCGAAATCAAGCAGAGCTTCGATTGCGACGCTTTTTTCCCGGCGCGCGACCCGCAGCAATGGCAGGAAATTTCGCGTGAGACCCATCATTCCGCCACCAACGGTTTCGACTATGCTTTTGTGGTGTATGAGCGCCACGCGCCTGGCCTTAGCGGGCCCAATAGCTAACCCGGCATGATGACGGAATGATATCTGTTGTTTTCTGCAGGAATTCCGTCATCTTTACCCCCTAATTCGCACATATCTGCGAAAATTCGACTTTCTTTTTTTGAGCTTTGCCTCCATCTTTGGCAATGCCTAGAGCAGCAGGCTGCATGCCCTACCCAGGCAATATCCCGGAGCGGTTTTTAACACCGACCGGAACAACGACTTTTTAAGCGCCATCTCGATTGGCAGCCTTGTTATCAACCACCGTCTCTTGGAGACCTTGATGAAATTCCGCTTCCCTATCGTCATTATTGACGAAGACTTCCGTTCCGAAAACACTTCCGGCCTCGGCATCCGCGCACTCGCCGATGCCATGGAGACAGAAGGCATGGAGGTATTGGGTGTAACCAGTTACGGCGACCTGTCGCAGTTCGCCCAGCAGCAATCGCGGGCATCGGCCTTTATCCTGTCGATCGACGACGAAGAATTCGGCGCCGGTTCGTTTGAAGAAACCGACCATGCGCTGAAGTCGTTGCGCGCATTCGTCGAAGAAATTCGCCACAAGAACGCTGACATCCCGATCTACCTGTACGGCGAAACCCGCACTTCGCGCCATATTCCAAACGACATCCTGCGCGAACTGCACGGCTTCATCCACATGTTTGAAGACACGCCGGAATTCGTTGCGCGCCACATCATCCGCGAAGCGAAATCGTATCTGGACGGCCTGTCGCCGCCATTCTTCCGCGCGCTGGTGCATTACGCGCAAGACGGTTCCTACTCCTGGCATTGTCCTGGACATTCGGGCGGCGTCGCCTTCCTGAAATCGCCTATCGGCCAGATGTTCCACCAGTTCTTCGGTGAAAACATGCTGCGCGCCGACGTCTGCAACGCGGTTGAAGAACTCGGCCAGCTGCTCGACCACACCGGCCCGGTAGCCGCTTCAGAGCGCAATGCAGCGCGCATCTTCAACGCAGACCATTGCTATTTCGTCACCAACGGCACCAGCACCAGTAACAAGATGGTGTGGCACTCGACTGTAGCGCCGGGCGATATCGTGGTGGTTGACCGCAACTGCCACAAATCGATCCTGCATTCGATCATCATGACCGGCGCCATCCCGGTGTTCCTGATGCCGACCCGCAACCACCTCGGCATCATCGGCCCGATCCCGCTGGAAGAATTCACGCTGGAAAGCATCCGCAGGAAAATCGAAGCCAATCCGTTTGCACGCGAAGCTGTCAACAAGAAGCCGCGCATCCTGACCATTACGCAGTCGACTTACGACGGCGTGATCTATAACGTCGAAACCCTGAAGAACATGCTCGACGGCGAGATCGACACCTTGCATTTCGACGAAGCCTGGCTGCCGCATGCGACTTTCCATGATTTCTACAAAGACATGCACGCGATCGGCAAGGATCGCCCGCGCGCCAAGAAATCGATGATCTTCTCGACCCAGTCGACCCACAAGTTGCTGGCCGGCCTGTCGCAGGCGTCGCAAATCCTGGTGCGCGAATCCGAGAGCGTGCAACTGGATCAGGATGCATTCAACGAAGCCTACCTGATGCACACCTCGACATCGCCGCAATACTCGATCATCGCCTCTTGCGATGTTGCCGCGGCCATGATGGAAGCGCCTGGCGGCACGGCGCTGGTTGAAGAAAGCATTCTGGAAGCGCTGGATTTCCGCCGCGCCATGAAGAAAATCGACGAAGAATGGGGCAAGGACTGGTGGTTCCAGGTCTGGGGACCGAACAGCTTTTCGGAAGATGGCATCGGCAGCCGTGAAGACTGGGTGATCCGCGCTGAAGACGACTGGCACGGTTTCGGCAACCTGGCGCCGAATTTCAACATGCTCGATCCGATCAAAGCCACCATTGTCACGCCTGGCCTGTCGCTGGAAGGCAAGTTCGGCGAGAGCGGGATTCCGGCCTCCATCGTGACCAAGTATCTGGCCGAGCACGGCGTTATCGTCGAGAAATGCGGCCTGTATTCGTTCTTCATCATGTTCACCATCGGTATCACCAAGGGCCGCTGGAACACGCTGCTGACCGCGCTGCAACAGTTCAAGGACGATTACGACAAGAACCAGCCGATCTGGCGCATCTTGCCAGAATTCGCAGCCGGCAATAGCGGCAAGAATGCGCGCTACGAGCGGCTCGGCTTGCGCGACCTGTGCCAGCAGATCCATGAGACCTACAAGTCCTACGACGTGGCGCGCCTGACCACCGAGATGTATCTGTCCGACATGCAGCCTGCCATGAAGCCATCCGATGCATTTGCAAAAATGGCCCACCGCGAAATCGACCGCGTGCCGATCGACCAGCTCGAGGGCCGTGTCACCTCGATCTTGCTGACGCCTTACCCGCCGGGCATTCCGCTGTTGATTCCGGGCGAACGCTTCAACAAGACCATCGTCGATTACCTGAAGTTTGCGCGGGATTTCAACGAGAAATTCCCCGGCTTCGAGACCGATGTGCATGGTCTGGTGAAGCGTGAAGTGAATGGCAAGCGGGATTATTTTGTGGACTGCGTGCGGCAGTAAATTTTGACTGTTTCTGCTCCGTGGTCCACTAAGCGGGGTCAGAGTGAAGTTTCGGCGATGAACCATACCGAAAGTTCACTCTGACCCCGGTTAGTTCGGGCTGCTGGTCGCATATGCCGTAAAAGCTTTGATATTGCGGTTACAACGGCGCGAAACGCCTTGCGCCATTCTCTAGCAAGCCGTTGAACAGCTCCGCAGGCCGCACCCACAGGCCCGGCGCATGCGGCCACAGGTGTTCGTAGACAACCATGGCTTCTTCGGTTTCCGAATGCCTGGCGACACCGATGTAGCGGTACAGGCCGCCTTTGTAATGCCGGTGGGTGGCAATTTTCTGTGCGTCTTCTTCAGTCACTCAATTCTCCAAAATAGTCAGGGCGCCGCGTAGGGCTGCACTTCGGACGGCTGGCCGTCGGCTTCAAACCGCATTGCGACCGCCAGCGATGTGACACCGATGGTGCGCAGCGCGTCGTAGGTATCGTCGACTTCCACCTGCAGGTCGGCGCCGGCACTCAACGGCTTTTCCGAGGAGGCCAGCAAGGCGCCGTCCTTGCCGTACAAATTCACCCGCAAGACCATTTCGCCGCGCACATCGGCCGGACCGACGACGGCGTTGGCGTCGAAAGAGGCAACGCCGTGCTGATCGAGGCCATGGTTCAACTCAGACATCATCTGCAGCGTAAAGTACTCGGCAATGCCGCGCTCCTTGCCACTGTGGAACAGGTCCTGGTAGAGGAAATGCAGGTCGATCTCGCTACCATCGGTGACCAGGCAACGCTTGAGCAGGGGCGCGACTTGCTCGGTCCAGCCATGAAAACGTTCTTCCCGCGCGCTGAAGTAAGCGTCGGCGCCGGCTTCGTCATCCGGCACCGTATAAAACGCATCGTCGCTCGCCTTGAGGGAAAAGCCCAGCAGGAAACGCAACTCGACCGCGTCGTCGTCCGCCGCGAACTGGTTTTCCGGCCAGCCGCTGATGCTGCGTTCGATGGCATCCGTCGCTCCCAGCTTCTTGTCCGCCATGGCGCCGAATGCATCGCGGTTCATTTCAAACAGATGGCTGTAACGGATGCTGTCGATTTCGTCGAGGTGGTAGGCGTGGCTGACCAGCACTACGGTCGCATCCGGTCCTTCCAGCCGGGCCTGCTTGAAGCTCGCGGACAGCGCATCGAATGCGTCCTGGTCCTGGAAGCACTGCTCACGCTTGAGGCCACCGCCCACGTGCGCGAAGAATGGCACCACGAACGCATTCAGCTCCAGCACCTTGCCTTCGTCGCGCCGCACCAGCAAAATCTCCGAAGCTTCTTCGACCTGCCCTTTCAGGAATTGCCAGGCATCGAGATCGGCGTACTTGGCGCGCTCGATCGCGTCATACAGGATGTCATCCTTTTTTTGCTGCAGGCTCTTCTTGATGATCTTGTGAAAATCAATACCAGCCTGCAGCAAAACGGCGCCGGCAGCAACGCCTTCGGCTTCGTCGTCATCCTGCTCGGCCAGATCGATCGCCAGGTCGCACAACTGCTGCGTGACAGCTTCGTCTTTATCTTCAGGGGAAAGGCTGGATTTCCGTGGCGCGGGGCGCTTGTTCTTTGGCATGTCAGGTCTTTGGCAGAGTCACGCCCTGCTGTCCTTGATATTTGCCGCCGCGGTCCTTGTAGGAGGTCTCGCAGATTTCATCGCTTTCGAAGAACAGCACCTGGGCGCAGCCCTCACCAGCGTATATCTTGGCTGGCAGCGGCGTAGTGTTGGAAAACTCCAGCGTCACATAACCTTCCCACTCTGGTTCGAACGGGGTGACGTTGACGATGATGCCGCAACGCGCGTAGGTCGATTTACCGAGGCAGATGGTGAGTACGCTACGCGGAATACGGAAATATTCCATGGTGCGCGCCAACGCAAAGGAATTAGGCGGGATGATGCAGACATCGCCGCTGAAATCGACGAACGATTTCTCGTCGAAATTCTTGGGATCGACGATGGTGGAATTAATATTCGTGAAAATCTTGAATTCATTGGCGCAGCGGATATCGTAACCGTACGACGAGGTGCCGTAAGAGACGATCTTGTGGCCGTTAGCCTCGCGCACCTGACCAGGCTCGAACGGCTCGATCATGCCGGTTTCCTGCGCCATGCGGCGTATCCATTTATCGGATTTGATGCTCATAGCGTATTTCCTCTTCTGCCTGCAATTGTGTGTAATGAATTTGTAACCTGCATTTGGCGCAATTTTACGCGAAAACCCTTTTAAAACAGCGATTTCACGCTCTACAGGGTGTCTACTGATACTTACTGACGCTAACGTTGCATGGTTTCCCATACTTTCTGCAAACGCTTGACCGAAACCGGCATCGGCGTGCGCAACTCTTGCGCAAACAGCGACACCCGCAGCTCTTCCAGCAACCAGCGGAATTCCGCCTGCTTCGGATCTGTCTTGCCGCTCCGGTCCTTTTGCGCCCGTTGCCACGGCGTCGCCACTTGCGCCCATTCCGCCATCAGTTTGGCATCGCGGCTCGGATCGGCGCGTAATTTCTCCAGCCGTACATTCACCGCCTTGAGATAACGCGGGAAATGGGTCAGGTTGGCGTAGTCGTTATCGGCAATGAATCGCTTGCCGACCAGCGATTGCATTTGCGCCTGGATATCGGCAACCGCCTGCGGATGCCCCTTGGCACCTTGCAGGCGTTTCGGCAAGCCGTGATATTCGCCCAGGATCAGCGCCGCCAGCCGGGCAATTTCATTGCACAGCAAACCCAGCCGCGATTTGCCCTCATCCTTGCGTTGCGTGAATTCTGCGGCAGTCCGTGGGAGTGGCAGTTGCAGGCAGGCACGTTCAAGCCCCGCATGAATAATCTGGTCGCGCAGTTCTTCCTGCGAACCCAACGCCAGGAATTGCATGCCCATTTGCTGCAGGCCAGGGATATTCTTCTCAAGGAATTTCAATTGTTCCTTGAGTTGCAAGGCAAACAACCGGCGCAAGCCCAAATGATGGACCCGTGCCGCCTCGTTCGGATCATCGAATACCTCCAGATCGCAATGCGTCGCCCGGTCCACCAGCGCCGGAAAGCCGATCAAGGTTTGCTTGCCCTGCTGGATTTCCAGCAGTTCGGGCAGTTCGCCAAAGGTCCAGCTGGTCAGATTGCTGAATTGCGCATTCGTACCGTCACCGGTCTTTGCAGCCGGCTGAACGGCAACCCGGGTTGCCGTCGGCGCTGCTGACTTACTTGCTGAATTAGCTGTTTGCGACGGTGCCGCTGCGGCCGGACTGTCGTCGGCGACCGTGACACTTGCCAGCTTCTGGAAACTTTCACGCGCCTGCCCGCCAAACTCGGCTTGCAGTGCGGCCAGGTTGCGCCCCATGTCGAGCTGCCGGCCATGCTCGTCCACCACCTTGAAGTTCATCGAGTGATGGGCAGGCAAGGTTTCCTGCTTGAAATCGGTGCTGCGCGTGGCGACGCTGGTTTCGGTGCGGATATCCGCCATCAAGGCATCCAGCAGATTGCCGTGACCGAACACATGACGTGCCTGTATCCGCTCGCAGAATCCAGCGGCGTAGTCTGGCAGCGGCACGCAATTGCGGCGTATTTTTTGCGGCAGGGATTTCAGCAGCAGATGAATTTTTTCCTTCAGCATGCCGGCCACCAGCCAGTCGCAACGGTCGACGTACACTTGATTCAACGCGTACAACGGCACCGTCAGCGTCACGCCATCGCGCGGCGTACCCGGTTCGAAATGATAGGACAAAGCCATTTCGATGCCGGCCACCCGCATCACTTTTGGGAACAGTTCGGTGGTGATGCCGGCGGCTTCATGCCGCATCAGATCGTCACGGTTCAGGAACAGCAGCTTGGGCGTCTGGACGCTGACATCCTTATGCCATTTTTCAAACGTGATGCCATTACAGATATCCGACGGAATCAGCTTGTCGTAAAACGCTGCGATCAATTCATCGTCGACCAGCACGTCGAGCCGGCGCGACTTGTGCTCCAGATTCTCGATCTCGCGGATCAACTTCTGGTTGTGCGCAAAGAATGGCGCACGGGTATCGAATTCACCGCCTACCAACGCGTCGCGGATGAATATCTCGCGCGCTTCCTGCGGGTTGATCAAACCGAAATTGATGCGGCGCTGGCTATACACCACCAGCCCGTACAAAGTGGCGCGCTCAGATGCGGAGACCTGGGCCGTACGTTTTTCCCAGCGCGGCTCGCCATACGATTTTTTCAACAAGTGGGCGCCGACCCGCTCCAGCCATTCCGGCTGGATCTGCGCGATGCAACGCGCGTACAGGCGGCTAGTATCGACCAGCTCGGCCGCCATCACCCACTTGCCAGCCTTCTTCGACAAATGTGAACCTGGCCACAGATGGAATTTGATCGCGCGTGCGCCGAGATAATGCGAGTCTTCGTCGGCCTTGAAACCGACGTTGCCAAGCAAGCCCGTCAGCAAAGCGCAATGCAGTTGCTCATAAGTAGCCGGCGCTTCGTTCAAACGCCAGCCTTGTTCGCGGACAATCGTCAGCAGCTGCGAATGCACATCGCGCCATTCGCGCAATCTCAATTGCGACAGGAAATTGGCGCGGCAGTTATCCATCAGCTGGCGATTGGTTTTCTTGTGTTCAATCGCGTCTTCAAACCATTTCCAGATTTTCAGGTAACTCAGGAATTCCGATTTTTCATCGGCGAATTTTTTATGCGCCTGATCCGCCGCACCTTGCGCTTCCAATGGCCGGTCACGCGGATCCTGCACTGACAAGGCGGCGGCGATGATCAGCATTTCCGTCAGGCAGACATTGTCCAACGCCGCCAGAATCATGCGGCCGACACGTGGATCGAGCGGCAGCTTGGCCAGCTGGCGACCGGTTTTGGTGAGTTCGTTATTGTCGTCAACCGCGCCCAGTTCCTGCAGCAGTTGATAACCGTCTGCGATAGCGCGGCCCGGCGGCGGCTCGATGAACGGGAAAGTTTCGACATCGGTCAGATGCAGCGACTTCATCCGCAAGATGACGGAAGCCAGCGACGAGCGCAGGATTTCCGGTTCGGTGAATTTCGGCCGCTGCAGATAATCCTGCTCTTCGTACAGCCGGATACAGACACCTGCAGCGACCCGGCCGCAACGGCCGGCGCGCTGGTTGGCAGCCGACTGCGCAATCGGCTCGATCTGCAGCTGTTCGACCTTGTTGCGATAGCTGTAGCGTTTTACCCGCGCCAGGCCGGCATCCACCACATAACGGATACCAGGCACGGTCAGCGAGGTTTCGGCGACGTTGGTCGCCAGCACGATGCGCCGCGCATTGGACGACTTGAACACGCGCTCTTGCTCCTGCGCCGACAGACGGGCAAACAAGGGCAGGATTTCAACATGAGGCGGATGGTGCTTGCGCAGTGCCTCGGCCGTGTCGCGGATTTCGCGCTCGCCCGGCAAGAACACCAGCACGTCGCCGGAGCCGATACGGGCCAGCTCATCGACGGCATCCACCACCGCATCCATAAGATCGCGTTGCTCGCGGTCGCGCTGGGCGGCGCTTTGCGGCGCGTTCGGCTTGGCTGCTGCAGCGGCGGGATTGACGCCGCTGCGGTCGGCATTGTCGACCGGCCGGTAACGCACTTCAACTGCATACAGCCGCCCGGAAACCTCGATCACCGGCGCGGGCTTCTCGTTCGTGCCGAAATGGCGGGCGAAACGATCGGCATCGATCGTCGCCGAGGTGATGATGATTTTCAGGTCCGGACGCTTCGGCAGCAACTGCTTCAGATAGCCCAGCAGGAAGTCGATGTTCAAGCTGCGTTCATGCGCCTCATCGATGATGATGGTGTCGTACTGGCGCAGCAAGGGATCGGTCTGGGTTTCGGCCAGCAGGATACCGTCCGTCATCAGCTTGATCCAGGCGCCCTTGGTCAGGGTGTCGTTGAAACGCACTTTGTAACCGACATGCTCGCCCAGCGGCGAGTTGAGTTCCTGGGCTATGCGTTTGGCAGTCGAGGAAGCAGCAATCCGGCGCGGCTGGGTATGGCCGATCATGCCGGTTTGGCCGCGCCCCAGTTCCAGGCAGATCTTCGGCAACTGGGTGGTTTTACCCGAGCCGGTTTCACCGCAAACGATGATGACCTGGTTTGCTGCCAGCGCCGCCGAAATTTCAGCGCGCTTGCCGGAAACCGGCAACTCCTCGGGAAACACGATAGGTGGCAGCGGATTGCGCTCAGGCGCCGGCCGTGCCGACTCTGGACGCGATGAAGCCGGGCGCGGCTGGGATGGACGGCCAGCAGCACGCTGGGAACTTGGGCGATCTGTTGACCGCGGAGGTTTGTTGGATTCTGATACTGACATGAGGATGGAATTATACAGACCGCCATAGCGGAAGCCGCTGCATATCTCTAACTGTTTTGCCCGTCACTAAATTGCAATAATGGCAATTTCGATGAAATAAGCTCGTGGCGGGTTAATGCCATGATTGCTTTGACAACACTGATTCGCGACATGACATACGTTATAATCGAGGGTTATCGAAACTGCCTATGCCAACATATGGTCAGCCACAACGACTGGCAGGCAGGTTTTCCTTTTTTTCCGCATTCATTATTCTCAAGGCAGGCGGCCGAGATCGCCTGAACCACGCATCATGCAAGAACCGATCTCCGGGCAACCAGACCTGAATGACACGACTGCCGCAACAAACGCTGCCGATGCAGCCGATGCCGCCGAAGTCCTCGCCCACAATGTTTCCGTCGAACAAATCGCCAGCGAAGTGGGGCGCCGCCGCACCTTCGGCATCATTTCCCATCCGGATGCTGGTAAAACCACGCTGACAGAAAAATTGCTGCTGTTTTCGGGCGCGATTCAGCTGGCTGGCACGGTCAAGGGCCGCAAGAGCGGCCGCCATGCGACGTCAGACTGGATGGACATCGAAAAGCAGCGCGGCATTTCCGTCGCCAGCTCGGTCATGCAGTTCGAATACCGCGACCACGTGGTCAACCTGCTCGACACCCCGGGTCACCAGGATTTCTCGGAAGATACCTACCGGGTACTGACAGCGGTCGACTCGGCGCTGATGGTGATCGATGCCGCCAAGGGTGTTGAAACCCAGACCATCAAGCTGCTCAACGTTTGCCGCATGCGCAATACGCCGATCATCACGCTGATGAACAAGATGGACCGCGAAACCCGCGATCCGCTGGAATTGCTGGATGAACTGGAATCGGTGTTGAAGATCCAGTGCGCGCCGGTGACCTGGCCAATCGGCATGGGCAAGACTTTCCGCGGCGTGTATCACCTGCTGCGCGACGAAATCCTGCTATTCGCTGCCGGCAGCGACAAGGCCGACCAGACCTTTGAAGTGATCAAGGGCATCGACAATCCGCGCCTGGACGAAATGTTCCCGCGTGAAATCGAGCAACTGCGAATGGAAGTCGAACTGGTGCACGGCGCTTCGCATCCTTTCGACCAGGAAGCTTTCCTGGCCGGTGTGCAAACCCCGGTATTCTTCGGTTCCGCCATTAACAATTTCGGTATCCGCGAAATCCTGAATGCACTGATCGACTGGGCGCAACCGCCTGGCTCGCGCGATGCCACTGTGCGCACCGTCGAGCCGAAGGAAGCGAGCTTCTCTGGCTTCGTGTTCAAGATTCAGGCCAATATGGACCCGGCGCACCGCGACCGGATTGCTTTCCTGCGCGTCTGCTCCGGCCATTTCCAGCGCGGCATGAAGATCAAGCATCTGCGCCTGAACCGCGAGATCAAGGTATCGAATGTGGTGACCTTCATGGCATCCAGCCGCGAACAGGTCGAAGAAGCTTACGCCGGCGATATCATCGGCCTGCCGAACCACGGCAACATGCAGATCGGCGACAGTTTTTCCGAAGGCGAGCTGTTGCAGTTCACCGGCATCCCCTACTTCGCCCCGGATTTTTTCCGTTCGGTGCGGATTCGCAATCCGCTCAAGATCAAGCAGTTGCATAAAGGTTTGCAGCAGCTAGGTGAAGAAGGCGCGATCCAGGTTTTCAAGCCGGTCACCAGCAGCGATCTGGTATTGGGCGGGGTCGGCGTGCTGCAATTTGAAGTGGTCGCCAGCCGCTTGCTCAACGAGTATGGCGTCGACGCCGTATTCGAAGGCACCAGCATCAGCAGCGCACGCTGGATCACCTGCGACGACAAGAAAATCCTGGCCGACTTTGAGAAATCATCGGCCGGCCATAACGTCGCTTACGATGCGGCCGGCAACATGGCCTATCTGGCGACCTCGGGCGTGAACCTGCGCCTGACGCAGGAGCGTTGGCCGCAAGTGGTGTTCCATGAAACGCGAGAGCATGCAGTCAAGCTGAACTAACGTAATTTTTTATCAAAAGGCCCCGCCCATACCCAGGCGGGGCTTTTTTTTGATTCTTCGCGAATCAACTTGAAAATATGTCGCGGAATATTTCCAGTTTGCATTTCGGAAATCGCGAGAGTAAGCTATACACAGCCTGAATACCACGATTCGCAATTCTAATTCTTATAAGAAAGCGTACATCATGCTACTTCAACGTTCACGTCTGTTCCCTGCCCTGCCTGCTTTCCTGTTATCCACCCTATCCGCCGCCGTTCTGACCTGCGCTCCGGCCGGAGCCGCGCTGGCTCAGGATGTCTTGCTGGGCGCTTCGGTGCAACTGACCGGTCCGGTCGCCAACACCGGACGCTATTATCGCGATGCCTATCAACTCGCGATCGACAAAATCAATGCCGCGGGCGGCGTGAAAATCGGTGGCCAGCAGCATAAACTGGCGCTCCGACTCTACGACAATCAATCTGACGTCAATCTAAGCGTGCGCCAATACACGCGCCTGGTGACAGAGGACAAGGTCAACTTGCTGCTGGGGCCGTTCGCCAGCAATTTTGCACTGGCCGATTCGGCCGTGTCGGAAAAATACAAGATCCCGATGGTCGAGGGCGGTGGCGCTTCGGACCAGATTTTCGCGCGTAAATTCAACTACATTTTCGGCACGCTGGCGCCTGCCAGCAATTACTTTGGCAGCACCGTCGAGATGCTCAAGTCGCTCAAACCGGAGCCGAAATCGGTGGCTCTGCTGTACGCCGATGACGCCTTCGATGTATCGGTGGCGGAAGGTACGCGGCCTAAACTGAAGCAAGCAGGATTGAATGTCGTCATGGATGAGCGCTACAGCACTAACGCCACCGACTTCAACTCGCTGCTATCCCAGATCAAGAGCAAGAACGTCGATGTAGTGCTGGTGGCTGGCCACGAAACCGAGATCTTGAATTTCGTACGGCAGGCCAAAAGCCTGGCAGTGGCGCCGAAGCTGTATTCGTTTACGGTGGGCGTGCCGAGCGAAGACTTCCGCAAAGCCTTGGGTAAGGATGCCGACTACGCGTTTGGCATGACAGCCTGGTTGCCGAGCACCTCCTTGAAAGACCGCTGGTTTGGCGATGCGCAGCAGTTTGCCAAGGAATACAAGGCCAAATTCGGCTATGATCCGGACTATCATGCCGCTTCAGGCGCCGCCGACGTAGAAGCGCTGGTGCAGGCGATGGAAGACGCTGACAGCATCGACCCGCAAAAGGTGCGCGACGCATTGGCGAAGATCAAGTTTGATAGCCTGTATGGTCCGATTGCGTTCAACGCGCAGGGACAAATCAACCTGCCGCAAGTTGTAATCCAGGTACAAGGCAATCAACTGGCGGAAATCTACGGCGCCAAGGGCTTCGTTAAACAACCGAAGTACCCGATGCCCGCCTGGTCCGCACGCTAAACCGGTAGGCCATCGGGATTTCAGGTGGAACTGCTCGCACAGATCCTCGTCAACGGCATTCTGCTCGGCGGGCTGTACGCTGTCATGGCGCTTGGCCTGGCCCTGGTCTGGGGCGTGCTCAATATCGTCAACCTGGCGCATGGCGCCTTCATCATGCTGGGCGCCTACGCGTCGTGGTACCTCTACACCTACGCGCATATTGATCCGTTCCTCGGATTACCCATCACCGCTGCCGTAATGTTCGCCCTCGGCTATGCGCTGCAGCGTGGCTTGCTCAACCTGGTGATCAGGGCGCCGATGTTCAACACGCTGCTGATCACTTTCGGACTGGAAGTGGTGCTGACTTATCTGGCCCAACTGGTATTTTCTGCAGACTTTCGCACCATCAACCCACCTTACGCCGGCAACAGCCTGGCATGGGGGCCGGTGGTATTTCCGGTGGCTCGGCTGGGTGCGTTCGGTGTCGCCATTGTCCTGACAGTCGGCATGTGGCTGTTTTTACTGCACACCCGGCTCGGACGGGCGATTCGCGCCACCGCCCAGAACCTGACTGCCGCCCGCCTCTACGGCGTCGAACCACGTCACCTGTATGCCATGACCTTCGCCTTGGGCATTGCGCTGGCGGGATCAGCCGGCACGCTGTATGGCACGGTGTCGCAAATCAATCCGTACATCGGCGCCACGCTCACCGCCAAATCCTTCGCCATTGCGATTATCGGCGGCCTCGACAATCCGCTGGGCGTCATCGTCGGCGGGCTGTTCCTGGGGATCGTCGAGTCGCTGACCGCCTTGTATATCGGCCAGACCTTCGCCGATGTCGCCAGCTTCGGCATCCTGGTGCTGGTGCTGATCGTGCGTCCCAGCGGCTTACTTGGAAAGACCACATGAGCAACAAGAAGATGTGGCGCACAGGCCTGGTAGTGCTCGCCCTGTTACTGCTGGCCGGCGTTCCCTGGTACGGATCCGACGTGCTGATCCAGTTCGGCATCAACGCGTTGCTGCTGGCGGTGTTGGCGCAAGGCTGGAACATCATCGGCGGCTATACCGGCTATGCTTCGTTCGGCAATTCGGTGTTTTACGGACTGGGCGGCTACGGCGTGGCCATCGCCATGGTGCAGTGGCAATTGCCGTTCGGTGTCGGCCTGGTTTTCGGCGTGCTGCTGGCGATAGTCTTTGCGGTTCTGCTGGGCTTGCCGGTGCTGCGTCTCAAAGGCCACTACTTCGCGATTGCGACGCTGGCCTTGTCGCAGGTCATGACCGCGATCGTCTCCAACGTCGGGCTGGCTGGTCAAAACATCGGCCTGGTGCTGCCGCCGTTAAATAACGACCGGCTGTTCTATGAACTGGCGCTGGGCCTGTTGGTGATCGCTACCCTGACGATCTTCTGGCTGACGCGCAGCCGCTTCGGTTTCGGACTCATCGCGATTCGAGAAAACGAGGAAGCCGCTGCCGTCATGGGTGTCAACACTACTCTGTACAAGGTTCTTGCGTTTACACTTTCAGGCATCTTCAGCGCCCTGGCCGGCGGTATTCATGCTTACTGGATTACCTTCCTCGATCCGGAAAGCGCCTTCGATATCAGCCTTAACGTCAAGATGATCATCATGGCTGTCTTCGGTGGCCCCGGCACCGTGCTGGGGCCCATCGTCGGCGCGCTCTCGCTGTCTGCCGTTTCCGAATTCCTGTCGAGTGAAGTGACCAGCGTCGCCGGCCTGTTTTTTGGTGTCGTCATCGTCGCTGCGGTGGTCATGATGCCCCTCGGCCTGGCCGACATGCTGCGGCGTTTCCGCAAAACCGGCTGGCGTTATTTCATTGAAAACATCCGGATCCACAGGCTATGACTGCCCTGCTCGAAGTCCGTCATGCCACCCGGCGTTTCGCCGGGCTGATCGCGGTTAACGATGTCAGCCTGACGCTGGCGCAGGGCGAAATCCTGGGTCTGATCGGCCCCAACGGCGCGGGCAAGACAACATTGATCAGTCTGATTAGCGGAACCCTGGCGCCGACCGAGGGCGAGTTGCTGTTCCAGGGCGAGTCCATCAACCGCCTGCCCGCATTTCGCCGCGCAAGGCTCGGGATTGGCCGCACGTTCCAGATCATGCGTCCGTTTCCGGGACTGACAGTATTGGATAACGTCGCCGTCGGCGCTCTGTTCGGGCGCGACGGCGGCCAGTCGCGCCTGGCGCAGGCGCGCGAACAGGCGCGTGCCTGCCTTGAATTCGTGGGACTGGATAAACACATCGATCAACGCGCCGATGAACTCGGTGGCCCGGGCCGCAAACGGCTGGAGCTGGCAAAGGCGCTGGCGATGCAGCCCAAGCTGTTACTGTGCGACGAGATCATGGCCGGCCTGAACCATGTCGAGATCGATGAGGTTATCGACCTGCTGCGCAAAGTGCGCGATCAAGGCATCAGCATTCTCGTCATCGAGCACGTGATCAAGGCCATCAAAAGCCTGTCGGATCGCTTGCTGGTGCTACACCATGGAGAAAAGATCGCCGATGGCACGCCCGAGGCGGTGCTGTCGGATCCGGTCGTAGTGCAGGCTTATCTGGGAAAGAAGCGGCCATGAGCGCTCCGGCAGATACGACTCCCCTGCTTAAAGTAAGCAATCTGGGTGCCGGCTACGGTGAATTGCCGGTGTTGCACGGCGTCGACCTGGAAATCTATCCCGCCGAAATGGTGGCGCTGGTCGGCAGCAACGGTGCTGGCAAGACGACTTTGCTGCGGGCTTTATCAGGCATGTTGTCTTGCAGCGGCAGCATTGTCATGAACGGCCGCGAACTGGTTGGGGTAACGCCCGATCGAATCTTCGGCCTGGGCCTGGTGCAGGTGCCCGAAGGACGTCAGTTGTTCGACCGCATGACCGTGCAAGACAACCTGTTGATGGGCAGTTACCGCCGTCACAACGATAAGGCCGCCATCGAGCGCGACCTGGACAAGATGTACGCCATCTTCCCGCGCATGGCAGAGCGGCGGCGCCAGCTGGCCGGCAGCATGTCGGGTGGCGAACAGCAGATGTGCGCCATCGCGCGCGCCTTGATGGCGGCGCCGGTACTGATGATGATCGATGAAATGAGCCTGGGCCTGGCGCCGGTCGTGACGCAGGAGCTGATGGAAGTAATGGCCGCGATCCAGCGGGATGGCGTGACCGTATTGCTGGTCGAGCAGGATGTGCAGCTGGCTTTGTCCGGCGCAGACCGTGCCTACGTGATGGAAACCGGCCGCATCGTGCATAGCGGACTTGCAAAAAACCTGATCAACGATCCGGCCGTTCAGCAAGCCTATCTGGGAATCTAGTATTACTACTGTGCTCTATGCACCGATATTTACCAGATTGGAAGGGTTCATTAAAGTGAACCGATAAGTGCGCGTGCGGCAGAATGCATGTCGTCCAGAATACTTCGCATGGCATCAGCGTCCGAGTTGGTAACCGGAGGGACGGGTTTCCGGTATGTGACGCGATTGCGAGCATCATGGAGACGGATAAGCGCGCTCTGCTTCGCCGGAGCCAAGCCAAGGTCTGCTGCAACGCGACCAATTGCTGTGGACCTGTGGCCGCCGGCATCGCCCGGGCGAACCTCATGGAACTCCAATACCGCCATGACGACATTGAACATGCCTTCGTAGGCAAGCAAAAACTGCGGAGAGGCGCCAAGGCCGACCTTCGAGGCTGCCAGTAGCTCTTGCGCATTCTGCATGAACTGTTTGACGGATTCCTTGCTCGAAGCAGCTTCCTTAAAAGAGCCTACCTTCAGCAGATTCTCATACTCAGATGGTCGTGCCACGTAGCTCCCCCATTAAATCGATGCGAGGGCCAGCCTTAATGGATTGAAGCACCGGGTCGTCGCCAGATGACCATTCGTCCTCGTTGTAGACATTCACATGAATTGGCCGCCCTAGCTCTTGCTCCACTGAGTCCAACAAGGGAGACACGGTAAACAGATCCACGTCGCCAACGACGACCATGTCAATATCGCTGTCATTGGTGTCCTTGCCGGCCGCGACAGAACCGAAGACAAACGCTTCGCGTAGTCGCTCCGAAATGGGGGCAAGGGCGCACGCCAAGGGCTCAGCCAGGCTCACCGTCTTCAAGGCCATTTTCCGCAGTTCGGGGTAGAGGATGAAATCGGGATTGGCGGCCAGGCGGCGCTGATTGCCAACTCTGCGTTCTTTCAGCAATCCTGACTCTACCCATCGCTTTAGCACTACGCTACCCGCACTTCTGCTACTACCCATTTTGCTCAATAGCTCAAGGGTTCCGAAGTCCCGCTCCGGGTGAGTCAGCACCGTCGCGATGAGTCGCTGCTCCGGCGGCGAGAAAAGGATATCAAGAGGTCGCATAATCCAATATTCCTAAATTAGGGATAATTGTACCAGATATAGGAATATAGATTGGATTTACATTTCCAAGATAGCATTTTTCAGCTCTTCTTTAGTCGATTTTGGCCAGCTGCCTATTAACACCTTCCGCAAAAGAGAAACCCGCGAGAGCAGAGCGCCACGCGGGTTCCGAATGAGTTACAGCACGATTTCCAATACGACAACTTAAGCCTGGTGCATAGCAACCGTTTTTTTTCAATGCAGGGGAATCCCCCCGCAGGCAAACTTAGGAATGACTGCGCTGGTCAGCCTCCGCCAGCGCCGCTTCGCGTGCCGCCAGTTCCTGCTCGGAATCGATCGCTTTGCCATCCAGCTGGCGATGCAACTGCTCTTCATCCAGCTCGCCGGTCCATTTCGCCACGACGATAGTCGCCACGCCATTACCGATGGTGTTGGTCAAGGCGCGTGCTTCCGACATGAAACGGTCGATACCCAGGATCAACGCCAGGCCTGCAACCGGCACATGGCCGACCGCCGACAAGGTCGCCGCAAGAACGATGAAGCCGCTGCCGGTAACGCCCGCGGCGCCTTTGGAAGTCAGCAGCAGGACTGCCAGCAAGGTCAGTTGCTGCACCAGCGTCATCGGCGTATCGGTCGCCTGGGCGATAAATACTGCAGCCATGGTCAGGTAGATCGACGTGCCGTCCAGGTTGAACGAGTAGCCGGTTGGAATCACCAGGCCGACCACCGATTTCTTGGCGCCCAGGTTTTCCATCTTGCCCATCAGGCGCGGCAGCACCGATTCCGACGACGAAGTACCGAGTACGATCAGTAATTCTTCCTTGATGTATTTGACGAATTTCCAGACGCTGAAACCGTGCACCCTGGCGACTACTCCCAGTACGCCGAAAATGAACAACAGGCAGGTCAGGTAAAACGCGCCCATCAGCTGGCCCAGCGACAGCAACGAGCCGAGGCCGTATTTACCGATAGTGAAAGCCATCGCGCCAAAAGCGCCGATAGGTGCGACTTTCATGATCAGGCCGACCATGCCGAACAGCACATGCGAGAATTTTTCGAC
Organism: Collimonas sp. OK607; assembly: GCF_900111995.1. Lineage (GTDB taxonomy): Bacteria > Pseudomonadota > Gammaproteobacteria > Burkholderiales > Burkholderiaceae_D > Collimonas. The sequence continues at coordinate 148,483 of NZ_FOKF01000004.1, read as the reverse complement.
AAAATCAAACACCAGCGTGCCGCGACCGCCGAACTTATGCAGCGCAAAACCGAACAGTATCGCGATCAGCAATACTTGCAGGATCTCGTTCTTGGCAAAAGCATCGACAAAACTGCTTGGAATGATGTGGAACAGGAAGTCGCTGGCTGACTCCATCTTGCCCGGACCGGTATAGGCAGCAATGCTCTTAGTGTCGAGCGCACTCAGGTCGACGTGCATGCCGGTGCCCGGATGCCAGACGTTGACCACCACCAGGCCGAGAATCAAAGCCACGGTACTCATGATTTCAAAATACAGCAAAGCCAGGCCGCCGGTCTTGCCGACTTTCTTCATGTCTTCCATGCCGGCGATGCCGATTACCACGGTGCAGAAAATCACCGGCGCAATGATCATCTTGATCAATTTGATGAAGCCGTCGCCGAGCGGTTTCATTGCCGCCCCGGTTTCCGGGTACAGATGTCCAAGCACGACGCCGATCACGATGGCGGTCAATACCTGTACATAGAGTGATTTGTAAAGCGCTGGTTTTGCCATATGTTCTCTCCGATTAGATTACGCTTTTTTTAGAATATCGCTGCTGGCCGCCTGCAAACATGACACTGCACGGCCTGCGCTGATCCTACTGCTTCCTTTTCCCTACCCATCGATCCGGTAAACCTCCCTGAATACCGAAACAGGAAAAACTGAAAAAAGTGCGCCACTTTAGCTGATAACGCTACCACCACTCAAGTTATTTACATTCACCGACATAAAATTGCATTTTATGCAATCATCATCAAGAAGCATCTGCCGCAATCTTTTGAATTGGCAGATTTGCATACGAATACATTCTGTTCTGTATTTCGCCGCAAGTAAATTCCCGCATGAGATATTTACCCTGCAAGATTTCCTGAGATGCGCTTGTCATAATGCTTGCGTATTCTGAATGGCGTTTCCCAATTTTTTACATTGCTTTATTTGCAATTACACATCTTGTCCGAGAGGCTAAACAACCGTTTTACACAAAACATCGGAAAGCAATGGCAACCTTTCCCCTGTTGTGTTTGTCTCAAACAGGCCAGGCCACCAGCAAGTCTTTTCATAACAAGGAAGATCCATGACTGAAAACGATGTCCGCAACAACGCCTTTGCGATGCCTATCCACAATCCCGCTTTTCCGCCGGGCCCTTATCGTTTCATCAATCGCGAATTCCTGATCATCACCTACCGTACCGATCCGGAAGCGCTCAAGAAAATCATTCCTGCGCCGCTGCAATTCGTCGAGCCGATCGTCAAGTTTGAATTTATCAAAATGCCGGATTCCACCGGCTTTGGGCATTACTGCGAATCGGGGCAAGTCATTCCGGTGACGCTCGATGGCGTGGCTGGCGGTTATGTCCACAGCATGTTTCTGAATGACCATCCGCCGATTGCCGGCGGCCGCGAACTATGGGGTTTTCCGAAAAAACTCGGCAACCCGGAGTTGCGCGTGCATACCGATACCCTGATGGGCACGCTAGATTACAGCGACTTCCGGGTCGCCACCGGCACCATGGGATACAAGCACAAGACGCTCGATAATGCAGCGATCAAGAAATCGCTGGAAACGCCGGCTTTCTTGCTCAAAATCATTCCGCATGTCGACGGCACACCGCGCATCTGCGAACTGGTACAGTACAGCTTGACCGACATCACCGTCAAAGGCGCCTGGAGCGGCCCTGGCGCACTTGACCTGCACGCGCATGCGTTAGCGCCCGTCGCCGATCTGCCGGTGCTGGAAGTATTATCTGCAGTACACATTTTGTCTGACCTGACCTTGCCCCTGGGCACGGTCGCCTATGATTATCTGGCCAAGTAACCCTAAGCCAACCAACGTCACGTAAATCATCACGCAAATAAAGGAATGCCATGTCACTCAAAGATAAAGTTGCACTGATTACCGGTTCCGCCAGCGGCATCGGCAAGGAAATCGCCATCGAATACGCACGCGCCGGCGCCAAGGTCGTGATCGCTGACCTGCAACTCGACGCCGCCACTGCCACCGCCAACGAGATCACCCAGTCCGGCGGCATCGCGATGGCGGTCGCCATGAACGTCACCGACGAAGCCCAGGTCGACAAAGGCATCGCCGATACTGTCGCCGCCTATGGCAGCATCGACGTCCTGATCAGCAACGCCGGGATCCAGATCATCGCCCCGATCGTCGACTCGACCCTGGACAACTGGAAAAAAATGCTGGCGATCCATCTCGATGGCGCTTACCTGACTACCCGTGCAGCGATGCGCGAAATGATCAAGAAAGGCAACGGCGGCTCGATCATTTACATGGGATCGGTACACTCGCATGAAGCCTCGCCGCTGAAAGCGCCGTACGTCACCGCCAAGCACGGCTTGATCGGCCTGGCCAAGGTGGTCGCCAAAGAAGGCGCGAAAAACAAGATTCGCGCCAACGTCATCTGCCCTGGTTTCGTCCGCACTCCGCTGGTGGAAAAGCAGATTCCGGAACAAGCCAAGGAACTCGGCATTACCGAAGACGAAGTAGTCAAGAACGTGATGTTGAAAGACACCGTGGACGGCGAGTTCACCACCACCCACGATGTGGCGCAAACCGCAATTTTCCTCGGCGGCTTCGAATCCAACGCGCTGACCGGGCAATCGATAGTGGTCAGCCATGGTTGGTTCATGCAGTAAGTTCGTGCAATAAGTTAATACAATGAGTTCATGCAGTAAGAGATCGCGGCTGCCGTCCTGTCGACCGCAGCCGCACTCAATTCGAGAAGCCATTTTGAGTACAATTTATTATCCGTCACAGCCAGCCCGGCGTCGTCCGCGTCGATTTCTGCATAGCTTGTCATGCGCGTTACTGCTGTTAGGCAGCGCCAATTTGCTCGCAAAAACCGCGCCGCCCAAACCTGTCGCGGCTGAGGAATCGTCAGCGTTTGCCAGCCGCCAGGCAGCGTTATCCGCTTTGCCGCCGCTGATGCTGTGGGTAGGAGAACGGCCCGACGACGTTCGCACCTGGATCGACGGCAGCGCCAGGCAAGGCAAAGGCGCAGCAGACAGTCCGGCGCCCTCAATCCAGGATCAGCGGATGGGGGTCGCGGTGCTCGACACCACGGTCCTGCTGCGCGATGGCAGCGCCAGCGTCCGGCGCCGTCAGCAATCGTTGAAACTACCGCCGGCGTGGTACGCCCAAAACCGTTTGCAGCAAAAAGCGCCGGTTGTCACTATCGTCCATATCGAGATGGCTCGCGGCGCGCATAAACCGACCCTGAACGAAAGGCAAAAACGGACTATCGTCAACGCCGTGGTCGCCGCAGCGACACGCAGCCCGAGCCAGGTAGTGCAACTTGATTTCGAAGTCATGCATAGCCAGAAGCCGTTCCTGGCCGATGTAGTCAAACGCAGCCGCGACGCCCTGCCCGCCAACGTGGCGTTGTCGATCACAGCGTTAGCGTCATGGTGCGTGGGGGATGCCTGGCTTGCGGATCTGCCGGTCGATGAAGTAGTGCCGACAGCGTTTCACATGGACGGCGAGGCCAAACGCATGCGGGACGTCCTGGATCACGACGGCCGCTTCCCGCGTCCGGAATGCCAGCCCAGCCTGGGCTTGTCGCTCGACGAACAACCGTGGCCGAGCAAGTTGCGCAGCCAGCGGCTCTACCTGTTTAACCGTAATGTCTGGTCCGGCACGCCGATGGCAAGCTGGTCAGTGCGGTTGGGGGCGATTTTCCCTTAAAGTCGGCTGCTAACGGCGGCGTGTATACCAATAGCCGTCGCCAGCAACTACCGGTGTCGCGTCTATTCGGTATCGGCCGCGCGTTGCGCCGGATACACCTTGACCAGCACAATCCGCGGCCCGTTCATTTTCTTGACCACGATATCGAACCCGTCGAATTCGATTTTCTGCCCTTCATGCGGCAGATCGCCGAGCTTGGCCATGATCAGGCCGCCAACCGAGTCGACATCTTCATCGCCGTCAATCACAACGTCGATGCCGAGTATCCGTTCCAGGCTGAAGATGGGCAGGCTACCCTTGCCCAGCAGGGTGCCATCATCCAGGCGACTCCACTCATTGTCGTTGCGCCGGAATTCATCGCGGATCTCCCCCACCATCGCGCCCAGTAAATTATCGAGCGTGATAAACCCCTCCGGCATGCTACCCTTTTTGCCGATGATGGCAAAATGCGGCGCGCCGGTGCGGAAGCGGCGGAACAGTTCCAATGCCGCCATGCGCGGCGAGACATATTCCACCGGTCGTAAATAAGCACTCAGGCTCTCGATCGACTTGCCTTCCTGTTGGGCGATAAACAAATCCTTGAGATGGATCACGCCCAGTACATTGATGCCGCTCTGGTCAAAGTAGGGATAGCGGCTAAAGCGGTGGCGGTAGATGGTTTCCAGGTTTTCCTTCAGGCTGCGCGACTGATGCAAGGCGGTGATCTCATTGATGGGCCGCATCAGGTCGGATACCTCGAGTTCGCTGAAATCGAGTGACTGCGCCAGCACTTTCCATTCTTCACGGTTGAATTTTTCACCGGCGTGACTACCGCGCAAAATCAACTTCAGTTCGTCTGCCGAATACTGCGCATCATGGCCGTGAACGCCACCCAGCCCTGCCATGCGCAAGATCCAGTTGGCGCTGGCGTTGAGCACCCAGATGGCCGGATACATGGCCCAGTAAAAACCGTACAAGGGCAAGGCGCACCACAGCCCTATTACTTCGGGATTGCGTATCGCGACGGTCTTGGGCGCGAGTTCGCCTATCACGATGTGCAGGAATGAAATCAGGAAGAAAGCGAAGAAAAACGAAATACCGTGGATCAGTTCCGGTGAACTGATGCCGACCCAGCCGAACACCGGCTGCAGCAAGCTGGCAAATGCCGGTTCACCGATCCAGCCCAGTCCCAGCGAGGCGAGCGTAATACCGAGTTGGCAGGCGGACAGATAGGCGTCCAGCTGATGGTGCACTGTCGCCAGAATGCGGCCGCGCAGGCCTTGCGTCTTGGCGATGGCGCGAATACGGGTCTGGCGTAATTTGACTAGACCGAATTCGGCAGCAACAAAAAAACCGTTGAGTGCTACCAGAAATAATGCTGCGAAAACCAATAACAGGTTGTTCAATGAATCTCTTTCATGGGTAACGACGGATGACAAGTATAGGGGACGATTGCGTTTTCGACAAAATCACGACGAATCGACCGTCTTCCGGGGTTGCGGAAAACAACACCGTGCAAAAAAAACGGGGCAGAGCTTTACGCCATGAAATTGCGTAAAACTCTGCCCCGTTTCAGGGATTCAGACCGCAACAGCGGAATTTATCGCCTACAGCGCGGTCGCCAGCGCACACTGGCGATAGTGCTCTGCTGCCAATGCTTGCTGGTCAATCGCCTCATGTAATTGCCCCAGTTTCAGATGCGCTTCACGCACCGTGGCTGGCGCCACCGAGTCCGACAAGGCCTGCTCCAGATGACGCTGGGCTTTGCCCCATAATTTTTGCTTGAAGCAGAAGCTGCCCAGGGTCAATGCCAGCTCGGCATCGTTCGGCGCCTTGATTGCCCAACGTTCGCAATGCTCGATTTGCGACAGCAACGCAGGCGTAGCTTCAGCCGCGGCAGCATCGCGGTAGACCGGCAACAAACGCTGGTCCCACTCTGTTGCCAGGGATTTCTCGACGATGGCGCGGGCTTCGGCATGCAAACCGCATTTGTTGAATGCGTTGGCGGCACGCATGGCGATGAACGGCTTGATCCGGTCTTCGCTCGGCACCGTAGCCCACAAGCGGGTAATCGATTCAGCATCGTGGGCATCGTCCGACAGCAAACCGTCGTAAGACAGTTCACGCAAGCGCGTCGACAAGGCTGGATGCAAGGCGTCGTGCTTGTCCAGGTTGCGTACCAGACGCAACACTTCCGGCCAGTTCTTGGCTTGCTGGTTGGCTTTCAAGGCCAGCCGCAAGGCGTGGATATGGCGCGTGCCGCGGGCGTTCAGTTCATTGACGGTTTGCAGCGCCGCCTGCGACTTGTGTTCATCCACCAGCAGATCCAGCGTCGTAATCAGCCGCGCCGTTTTCAGCGGCTCGTCCTCTTCGATGCTGGCCAGCCAGATATCGCGCCGCTCGGGTTGCCCCATGCGATGCGCAGCACGGGCGCCGATCAAAGCTGCCACGCCCAGGTTGTCGGGCAGTTCGGCGGCGCGGGTGGCGGCTTTTTCGGCCTGGCCGAAACGGCCCTCGAACAAGGACTTGAGAGAATCGCGCAAGGCGTTGTTGGCGGTGGTTTCACGTTTATTGCGGCGATAACCGATCACGCGCGCAGGCAATTTCTGGGTGACCCGGATCGCCCGGATCATCACGTATAAGATGATGAATAGAATCGCCAGCGCTACGACGAAAAAATTCAGTGACAGGTCAATCCGGTATGGCGGGAAAAACAGCACCACATTACCGGGGTTGTAACGCGCCACCACAGCCAGGCCGATGGCGACCGCAAACAGAGCAACAAGCCGGAGAAAGAATCGCATAGGACTATGGCTTGCCTTTGTAAGTACGGATCGCCGCTGGACTATCCAGCGCCGGCATGGTGATCGAGAGATTGCTGCTTTGGACTTGCTTCAGCAGCGTCTGTACGGTCTGGGTCTGCTTGGCGCGCGTGTCGAAATACTTGGTGATGGTTTCCTGAGCGGCAATCAGGTCGCTGCGGAATGCCGATTCGTTACGCGACAGCAGGCCAAGGCGGGCGTTAAGCAAACGCAGCTTCAGGTTCTCCCGGGCGTAGTAAGCCTGGGTTGGCGACAACAGCAAGGCCTCAGGCGTATCGACAGTACGGACCCTGATCAGCTGGCTGATTTCAGTCCACATCTCGCTGCTCCAGCTTTGCCATTTATCCTTCAAGCTGTTCTTCCAGTCAGTCACCGCGGCATCGGCCGCAGCTTGCGACTTGGCGACATTGCCGGCATTGCCAACACCGGCGGCTTTTGGCTTGCTGCTGACGACAGCCGGGTTGACAGCCTGATTATTCGGCTTGCTGACGCCGACGATCGGCTTTTCATCGGACAACAGCGGCATGCTGTCGATCTGGCCGATGATGCTGTCAAGCCGTACCGCGATGCCGGTGACATCCAGCGTCGGCAAGGCTTTCAGTTTTTCGATATCGCTGGCGATGGCGCGGCGCACGATGATGAATTGCGGCTTGTCGGAGCGCGACAGATTTTTGTCGGCGTTCTGCAGCGCGATCAGCGCACCCTGGACGTTGCCGGCCAGTTGCAATTGCTGGCTGGCAGTCGACAGCACGTCTTCTACCTGGGCCAGGGTCCAATCGTCGCTATTGCGGGACAAATCCTTGTATAACTGCTCGAGCGCCAGTTGCTGGCTTTGCGCTTCGACTTGCTTGCTTTCCAGCACGCTGACCTTGCCCTGCAATTCCTTCGACTCATCCTGCACCGACTTGACCAGCACCTTGGTCTCGGTATTGGTGCTGTCGCCGACTTGCAGGCGGCGCGCTATTTCCTGGCGCAGCTTGTTGTTCTCGGTGTGCATCACCCACCATTGCGCTGCCAACGCCAAGGCCAGCAACAGCAATATGCCGTAGACCAGGCCAAGGCCCCGCTTTGAGCTCTTGCCCTTGTCGATAACATAAGGTTGCAGCACAGGTTGCGCGGCTGACGATGGCGACGTCGCACTGACGGCAGGACCAGCAGGCTGGTTCGATTCTGGAGTGGGTATCGATTCGTTCATAGCGGGAATTGTAACGCGTCGAGTAGCCGTTCGTCGCCTGAGCCGGTGAGAGTCACATCGGTAAATCCAAGCGCATGTGCTGTTTCGGCAATGCGGGCATGCGGGACAAGGAGTTTCTGCTGTTGGATTTTTGCAACACCGGTGCTGCTTTCAAGCGCTTGCACCAGGTCCATCAGGTGCCTGAGTGCTTCCGAACTGGTCAGTATCCAGTCATTTTCAGTATCCAGCAGTTGTTGCAGACGTGCTTTCAAGGCTTCATCGAGGACTGGCGCCTGGCGCCGATATGCCGCTACGGCCTGCACTTTGATACCAGCCGCAAGCAAGTTGTCGGCAAAGAATTCGCGGCCGCTTTCGCCGCGCACCAGTAACACTTGGCGGCCGCGCAAGGCGTTCAGGTCGAGCGCCAGCAACAATCCCTCGGAATCGGTCTTGGCCGGATCGGGCGGGCTGAAAATGGTGGTGTTATGCGCCGTCAGGCCATGCCGCGCCAACGCCGCCCGGCTACCCTCGCCGACAATCCCGATGGGAACCTGCAGCGGCCAGCTGGCAATATGCTGGAACGCGGCGTCGATCGCATTCGGGCTGACAAACACCACCAATGCGTAGGTATCGAGTTTGCTCAGGACGGCTTGCAAAGGCGCACTGTCGCTCAGCGGCAGGATTTCCAGCAAGGGGAAAATCAGGGGCTGCCGGCCGCGTGCCGCGATCTGCTGCGCCAGCGCCCCGGCTTGCGCCGCCGGCCTGGTGATGACAATCGGATGCAGAAGTGAGGGTGGGCTAGGTTGCATGACAACCATCTACCTGTCGGCAAAAGGAAAAATCGGCAAAATCGCTTCGCTGTAACCGCTGTAACAATAACACTGGCACTAGGCGTCCTTGCACAACGCCAGAATGGCCCCTGCGTCTTGCGCTTCCAGCGCTGCCGCGATCTGTTCTCCCAGCACCTCAGGCGCATCGGCCGCACCGCTGGCGTCGGCAATCGCCACCCGCAGGCCGTCCGGCGTAGCGATCATCGCCCGCAAACGCATCTGGTCGCCGCTGATGGTGGCAAACGCCGCCAGTGGAATCTGGCAACTGCCGCCGAAGGCCCGCGACAAGGTACGCTCTGCAGTCACCGCCAGCTCTGTCGGCAAATGATTCAAGGGTGCGAGTATTTCGTGCAGATCGGCACGGTCGGCGCGGATCTCGATCGCCATTGCGCCCTGCCCTGGCGCCGGCAAACTCTGCTCCGGCTCGATCAGGGCTTTGATGCGCGCTGCCAGGCCGAGCCGCTTGAGGCCGGCGGCGGCCAGGATGATGGCGGCATATTCGCCACGATCCAGCTTGCCCAGGCGGGTATCGAGATTGCCGCGCAAAGGCTTGATCTGCAATAAGGGAAAGCGCGCCGCGATCAAGGCCTGGCGCCGCAGGCTGCTGGTGCCGACGATGGCGCCCGCAGGCAATTGCTCCAGGCTGGCGTAGTCGTTTGAAACGAAAGCGTCGCGCGGATCTTCACGCTCCAGGACAGCGCTTAGCGCAAAGCCGGGCGGCAGTTCCATCGGCATGTCCTTGAGCGAATGCACCGCGAGGTCGGCGCGGCCTTCCTCCATCGCTACTTCCAATTCCTTGACGAACAAGCCCTTGCCACCAACCTTGGATAAGGTCCGATCAAGAATTTGATCGCCGCGGGTGGTCATTCCGAGGATTTCTATATTACATTCTGGATATAATGCAGATAACCGCGCGCGCACGTGTTCCGCTTGCCACATGGCCAGCCGGCTTTCACGCGATGCAATCACTAACTTGGATGGGGAGGATATTTTAGCCACAGGTTCTTTCAAATTTTAGCTATATAGAGCAGATAGCAAATGCAGCAACGCAGTCAGAATAGAGCAGAGTTATCTAATCGCCAATCATTAGCCGCTAGCGCGTGTTATCAAAAACGCGTAACACACGTAATTTTTGCGCCGGATTTTAGCATGCGCTCCCTGCTGTCTCAGTTGTACTCTCTATATCGAATTATATATAGAGCGCGTTTAACCAGTTACAAGCCCTTCGTTCCCACCCCAGAAAAGCTGATTGCACTCGTCCATTATGGCAAAACAATTGAATTCTGCTGTCCAGGTAAAAAAAACCGCCCCCAACAAAGATGCTCCACTCAAAGAAGATATTCGTCTGCTGGGCCGCTTGCTGGGCGATGTGCTGCGCGAACAAGAGGGCGATTCGGTATTTGAAGTAGTAGAAACCATCCGCCAAACCGCGGTGCGCTTCCGCCGCGAATCGGATCCGCAAGCCGGCGCCGATCTCGACAAGCTGCTCAAGAAACTGACGCGCGACCAGACCAATTCGGTGGTGCGCGCGTTTTCTTATTTTTCGCACCTGGCCAATATCGCTGAAGACCAGCATCACAATCGCCGCCGCCGCGCCCATCTGCTGGCCGGATCGGCTGCGCAGCCTGGCAGCGTTGCCCATGCGCTGAGCAAACTGGATGACGCCGGTGTATCGGGCGCTACCGTGCGTAGTTTCTTGAAAGACGCCTTGATTTCGCCGGTCCTGACTGCCCATCCGACCGAAGTGCAACGCAAGAGTATCCTGGATGCAGAGCGTGAGATTGCCCGCCTGCTGGCTGACCGCGACCGTCCGCTGACCGCCAAGGAACTGCGCGACAACACTGAACTGCTGCGCGGCCGTATCGCTACCTTGTGGCAAACCCGCATGCTGCGCTATACCAAACTGACTGTCGCTGATGAAATCGAAAACGCGCTGTCGTACTACCGCATCACCTTCCTGCGCGAGCTGCCGGCGCTGTACGACGACATCGAAGGCGAAATCGCCACCCAGTTCCCGACTCGCGGCCGCCAGAGCAGCGCCGGCGCCAGCGCCGAACTGGCGCCATTCGTGCAGATGGGCAGCTGGATCGGCGGCGACCGCGACGGCAATCCCAACGTCAACGCCAGCACCATGCAGCGCGCGCTGACACGGCAATCGACCACGATTTTCGATTTCTACCTGGAAGAAGTACACGCCTTGGGCGCGGAGTTGTCGGTATCGACCTTGATGGTCAGCGTTAACCAGGAACTGCTGGTTCTGGCGGAAAACTCGCCTGACACCTCGGACCATCGCTCTGACGAGCCTTATCGCCGCGCCCTGATCGGGATCTACGCACGGCTGGCATCGACCGCACGCGAACTGGGCGCCACCAACATCTTGCGCCAGGAAGTCGGCGCCGCTGCCCACTATGCGGCTCCGCAGGAATTTACCCGGGAATTGCAGATCGTCGAAGATTCACTGCGCGCCCATCACGGCAGCGCCTTGATCAAACCGCGTCTGGCAACGCTCAAGCGCGCCTCCGAGATTTTCGGCTTTCACCTGGCCTCGCTCGACATGCGTCAGAGTTCCGATGTCCATGAGCGGGTGCTGACCGAGCTGTTTGCCCAAGCCCAGGTAGAAGGTGCTTACGACAAACTGAGCGAAGAACAGAAGATCGAACTGCTGCTGGCCGAACTGGCTAAACCGCGCCTGCTGTATTCGCCGTATATCGCGTACTCCGACGAGACCGTGTCGGAACTGTCGATCCTGCGCGCCGCCGGCGAAATGCGGCAACGCTACGGCACACGGTCGATCCGCAATTACATCATTTCGCACACGGAGACCGTGTCCGACCTGCTGGAAGTCTTGTTGCTGCAACAGGAAACCGGCCTGCTGCGCCCTGATAGCGGAAAGGGTAAAGCCACCGTATCTGAGGCGCCGGAAGTGATGGTGATTCCGCTGTTCGAAACCATTCCCGACCTGCGCCGCGCTGCCGCGATCATGGAGCAATTCATGGCATTGCCGCCGGTGGCGCGCCTGATCGCCAAACAAGGCCAGCTGCAGGAAGTCATGCTGGGTTATTCCGATTCCAACAAAGATGGCGGCTTCCTGACTTCCAACTGGGAACTGTACAAGGCCGAGATCCAGCTGGTACGCGTGTTCGATCGCGCCAGCGTCAAGCTGCGCCTGTTCCATGGCCGCGGCGGCACCGTCGGCCGTGGCGGCGGTCCGAGCTACCAGGCGATCCTGGCGCAACCGCCGGGCACCGTCAACGGCCAGATCCGCCTGACCGAGCAAGGCGAGATCATCGCCTCCAAGTTTTCCAATCCGGAAATCGGCCGCCGCAATCTGGAGTTGCTGGTAGCAGCAACGCTGGAAGCCAGCCTGATGCCGAATAATGCCGACAGCAAGCAAGCTAAAAAGCTGGGTGAATTCGAGCAATTGATGGATGGCTTGTCCGAGCGCGCTTACCAGTCGTATCGCAACCTGGTTTATGAAACACCCGGTTTCACCGACTACTTCTTTGCAGCGACGCCGATTGCCGAGATCGCCGAACTGAACATCGGTTCGCGCCCTGCCTCACGCAAAGCGACCCGCCGCATCGAAGATTTGCGCGCGATCCCGTGGGGCTTTTCCTGGGGCCAGTGCCGCCTGCTGTTACCGGGCTGGTATGGCTTCGGCAGCGCGATCGAAAGCTGGCTGGAAGAAGGCAAGGACAGCAAGCTCAAAACCCAGAAACTGGCGACGCTGCGCGCCATGTACAAGGAATGGCCGTTCTTCGCTACCCTGCTGTCGAACATGGACATGGTGCTGTCGAAAACCGACCTAGCGGTGGCTTCGCGCTATGCCGGGCTGGTCACCGACCGCAAGCTGCGCAACAGCATCTTCAAGCGCATCGTCGATGAACATGAGCGTACCAGCAGCATCTTGTCGGCGATTACCGGCGCCAAGGACCGCTTGTCTGGCAATCCTCTTCTGGCACGGTCGATCAAGAACCGCTTCGCCTACCTGGACCCGCTGAATCACTTGCAGGTAGAACTGATCAAGCGCCACCGCAGCGTGACCGCGGCGGGGCGGACTACCGAGGAACGGGTGAAACGCGGGATCCATTTGAGTATCAACGGGATTGCTGCGGGTCTGCGCAATACCGGCTGATAGTGATCTGGGGTAAGTCAACTTTCGCAGGCTTTATCGCGAAACTTGACTCTGACCCCACATCACGGCTTCGGAGAGAGGTAATTTACTTATCGCAGGTTTATTTCTTTTTGTTTTACTGCTCTTGCTCCGTGGTCCACTAGGTGGGGTCAGAGTGAAGTTTCGGCGGTAAGGCCTGCCGAAAGTTCACTCTGACCCCAGTTAGTTCGCTTTGCTTGTGGCGTAGAGTGTAAAAAGCCCTTACAGCTTCTTCTGCAACAACATCGCCTTGCCCATTGCCGGATCCAGTTCATAGCCGGCAAACCCGGTTGATTTGTACAGAGCCTTGGCGCGCTGGTTACCTTCCAGCACCTCCAGTGTAATCTTGCAGCAGCCCAGCCCAAGCGCTACCTGTTCAACCTGCGCGATCAATTTCTTCGAGATGCCCTGCCCGCGAAACTTCTCGGCAACCGCCAGATCATGGATATTCAGCAGCGGCTGACAGGCAAAAGTCGAAAATCCTTCGATGCAGATCGCTACGCCTGCGGGCGCATCATCCACAAAAGCCAGCACCACATGGACATCGTTTCTTTTGCTCAGCGCCGCGATCAAATTGCTTTTGACAAAATCGGCGAGCTGCTGCCCACCGCCCATGGCATCCATCGCATAGCCATTCAAGAGTTCCACAATCGCACTGGCATGGCGCGCGTTGGACAAGTCGGCGTTCACTATCTGAGTCATGTTCCTGATCCTGGCTTAAATTGGCGGAGATTGGTTGATGCATCTCCCGCATCGATTTTATATCAACCTCACGTAAAGTTTCCCGCCTGCAAAAAAAGATCAGACACTCCCCTTTTTAGGGACTTTAGTGACAATTCTTGGCAGCACTCGCCAATTTGGTGAACTGATACATCAATCTTGTATATCAGATTGGTGCATCAGCCCGGAATATCACCTGATATCGGCTGGCATGCGACTTGCAGATACCAACGCATGACTGCTACCGCCAAATCGTCAACCCAGATCGCCGAACGGATTACCGAGGCAATGCTGGCGCGTAAACTCGCGCCCGGCACCCGCTTGGGCGAACAGCAACTGGCAGAATTGTTTGGCGTCAGCCGGACCCAGATTCGCGAGGCGCTAACCCGCCTGGTGACGCGCGGCATTGTCACCGTCAGCGCCCGCCGCGGCTGGTACGTGATTGAACCCACGCCGGAGGATGCGCGCGACGCCTTCGAGGCGCGCCGGGTTCTGGAACTGGGACTGCTACGGCATGCGCGGCCGATTGGCGCGGATGCCATCCGCAAGCTGCGCCAGCACGTCGAGCGTGAACAAGCCTCGCTGGAAGGCGAAGATGTCGCCAACCGCAGCTTCCTGCTAGGCGATTTCCATGTCTGCCTGTGTGAATCGTTTGGCAACATTTTGCTGGCCGACACCTTGCGCGATCTCACTACCCGCACCACCCTGACCGCCATGCAGTACCAGTCGTCACACCATGCCCGGCAATCCTGTGCCGAACACGTCGGCATCGTCGCGGCGCTGGAAAGCGGCGACCTGGAGCAGGCAGAACAACTGATGCACACCCATTTATGCAACGTCGAAGCGGGCCTGGATCAATCGCTGCGCAGCGATCCGCTGTCACCGCTACGGCAAGCACTAGCGCCACTTAGAGATAATCTCGACAAGCCGTCATTTGCAATATCACCTCAGCTAAAGGAGTTTTAAGATGAAATTTCCAAAGATTTTGTTTGCCATGGTTGCCGCCACTGCCCTCTTCAGCAGCACCGCACGGGCCGATGCGCTCGACGATATTGTCAAGAGCGGTGTACTGAAAGTCGCCGTGCCGCAAGACTTCCCGCCGTTCGGCTCGGTCACCAGCGATCTCAAGCCGCAGGGCCTGGATATCGATGTCGCTACCTTGATTGCTAAAAAACTAGGCGTCAAGATCGAACTGGTCCCGGTTACCAGCGCCAATCGCGTGCCTTACCTGCAAACCAAGAAAGTCGACCTGATCATTTCCAGCCTCGGCAAAAATCCGGAACGCGAAAAAGTCATCGCCTTCAGCGACGCCTACGCGCCTTTCTATAACGGCGTATTCGGCGGCGCCGATCAAAAGGTCGGCAGTGCAGCCGATTTGGCCGGCAAAACCGTGGGCGTGACCCGTGGCGCCGTGGAAGACCTGGAACTGTCCAAGATCGCTCCTGCCAGCACCACCATCAAACGCTACGAAGACAATAACGGCACCATCAGCGCGTTCTTGTCGGGCCAGGTGCAACTGGTCGCAACCGGCAACGTAGTGGCCGCCGCGATCATCGCCAAGAATCCGCCGAAGAAACCGGAAACAAAATTCCTGATCAAGAACTCGCCTTGCTCGATCGGCCTCAACAAGGACGAACCGAAATTGCTGGCCAAGGTCAATGAGATCCTGGCGCAAACCAAGAAGGATGGCGAATTGAATGCGGTAAGCGTGAAGTGGCTGGGCCTGCCTTTGCCGGCCAATCTGTAAGCGCAACTTGCCACCGTCACCAGCCTTAGGCAAGACATGAGTTATCACTTCGATTTTCTGGCGCCGTTCGACTATCCAGCCGTCCTCATCAAGGGCGTGCTGGTGACAATCGAGCTGATCGCGATCGGCGGCGTGCTCGGAATAGCGGTCGGCATCTTCGGCGCCTGGGCCCGTACCCAGGGGCCGCGCTGGTTGCGGCCGCTGGTCAGTGCCTACGTGGAATTAATCCGCAACACGCCGTTCCTGATCCAGCTGTTTTTCATTTTCTTCGGTTTGCCGGGGATAGGCTTGCAAATCAGCGAGATGGAGGCGGCAATACTGGCCATGGTGATTAATCTGGGCGCCTACAGCTGCGAAATCATCCGCGCCGGCATCGCCGCCGTTGCCCGCGGCCAGATCGAAGCCGGATTGAGCCTGGCAATGACCAGGATGCAGATATTCCGCCATATCATCTTACCGCCGGCCTTGCAAAAAATCTGGCCGGCCCTGTCTAGCCAGGTGGTGATTGTGATGCTGGGTTCGGCCGTGTGTTCGCAAATTGCGGTGGAAGAACTGGCGTATGCGGCCAACTTCATCCAGGGCCGTAACTTCCGTTCGTTTGAATCATATCTGCTGTCGACTGCCATCTATCTGGTACTGGCGATCGGCTTGCGGCAATTGCTGCGATTGATTGGTGACCGGTTGTTTGGCCGGCCTGTAGCCAGGGAGGCCGCATGATTTCCTTTTCGACCTGGGACATCGTCCGCAACCTGTTGCTGGCAATGCGCTGGACCGTATTGCTGTCGCTGGCGTCGTTTGCCTTGGGCGGGCTGCTGGGACTGGTCATCTTGTTCTTGCGAAGCTCGAAGCAGGCCTGGCTGCGCCGTCTCACCAAAATGTATATCGAACTGTTCCAAGGCACACCCTTGCTAATGCAATTGTTCCTCGCCTTTTTCGGCCTGGCTTTGTTTGGCCTGGAAGTGCCCGCCTGGCTTGCCGCCGGCCTGGCGCTGACTTGCTGGAGCAGCGCCTATCTGGCCGAAATCTGGCGCGGCTGCGTTGACGCCGTTCCGCGCGGCCAATGGGAAGCATCGTCTTGCCTGGCCATGAGCTACATGCAGCAAATGCGTCATGTGATTCTGCCCCAGGCCTTGCGTATCGCGATTCCGCCTACCGTTGGTTTCAGCGTACAAATCGTCAAAGGTACAGCGGTCACCTCCATCATCGGCTTCGTTGAACTGTCGAAAGCCGGCACCATGATCACCAACGCTACGTTTCAGCCGTTCACCGTGTATGCCCTGGTGGCGCTGATGTATTTTGCGTTGTGCTGGCCATTGTCCAAATACAGTCAGTCTCTGGAAAGGAAATTCAATGCCACTCATCGCCATTGATAACGTAAAGAAAAGTTTCGGCGATAACCAGGTGCTGAAAGGCATCCGGCTCGATGTCGAAGCCGGTGAAGTGATTGCCATCATCGGCAAAAGCGGCTCCGGCAAGAGTACCCTGCTGCGCTGTATCAACGGCCTGGAAAGTATCGACGAGGGCAATATCAGCGTCGCCGGATCGCATCTGGGCAAGACCGAGCTGGAATTGCGGGCGCTGCGCCTCAAGGTCGGCATGATCTTCCAGCAATTCAATCTGTTTCCGCACCTGACTGTGGGCCGCAATGTGATGCTGTCGCCGATGATCGTCAAGGGAACGTCGGAGAGCGAGGCTCGCAAATCGGCGCAGGAAAATCTGGCGCGGGTCGGCCTTGCTGAAAAATTCGACGCTTATCCCGATCAGTTGTCCGGCGGCCAGCAGCAGCGGGTGGCGATTGCACGTGCGCTGACGATGCAGCCGCAGGCCTTGCTGTGCGATGAGATTACTTCTGCACTTGATCCTGAACTGGTAAACGAAGTATTGGCGGTGGTGCGCGGGCTGGCGGAGGAAGGCATGACGCTGCTGATGGTGACACACGAAATGCGCTTTGCGCGTGAGGTCTGCGATCGCGTAGTCTTCATGCATCAGGGAAAGGTGCATGAAATCGGCGCGCCGGAGGAGATTTTTGCGAACCCGAAAACGGTCGAACTGCAACAGTTCCTGGGCGCCTCGCACTAAGCTTCAATCAACGCTGAAACTGGCAAACCGGGTGAGCTGATCCGCAATTCTGTAAAATTGCGGATTAGCTCCTGATTTGCTACTGTTAACTGTGGAAGTACACATGAATTCAATCAGCACTACCCCGCCACTCGCTGCCGATCTGATCTCCTTCATCGAAGGCTTGCCGAAGGCGGAATTGCACCTGCATATTGAAGGCACGCTGGAACCTGAACTGCTGTTCTCGCTGGCCCAACGCAACAATGTCAAACTGCCGTACGCCTCGGTCGAAGAACTGCGCGCCGCTTACGCCTTCACCGATCTGCAATCGTTTCTCGACCTGTACTATGCTGGCGCTGCCGTATTGCAGACCGAACAGGACTTTTACGATATGACGATGGCATACATCGTCCGTTCGCGCGCCGACAACGTGCGCCATTCGGAAATTTTCTTCGATCCGCAAACCCATACCGAACGCGGTATCGGCATCGATGTAGTATTTGCAGGGATCGCCCGCGCCTTGCGTGAAGCGCGCGATAAGTACGGCTTTAGCAGCGCCATGATCATGTCGTTCCTGCGCCATTTATCGGAAGAAGATGCCTTCGCGACCTTGGACGAAGCTCTGCCCTTGCGTGCGCAATATCGTGACCTGTGGATCGGCATAGGCCTGGATTCCGCAGAACGCGGCAATCCCCCGGAAAAATTTGCACGGGTCTTCGCGCGTTGCCGCGAACTCGGTTTTCACCTGGTTGCCCACGCCGGCGAAGAAGGCCCGCCGCAATACGTTGAGGCCGCACTCGATGTGCTGCATGTGGAACGTATCGATCATGGCGTGCGCAGCGAAGAAGATCCGGCCTTGATGAAACGACTGGCGCAGCAACGCATTCCGCTGACTGTTTGTCCGCTGTCCAACCTCAAGTTATGCGTGGTCGATGACATGCGCAACCACAACCTGGCGCGCATGCTGCATGCCGGCCTGGCGGTTACCGTGAATTCTGACGATCCGGCCTACTTCGGCGGCTACATGAACGCCAATTTCCTGGCAGTGGCGGCCGCGCTGCGCCTGAGCCGCACCGAATTGGTGATGCTGGCGCGGAATGCTTTTGAGGCGACATTTTTGCCTGCTGCAGCAAAGCAGCAACTGTTGCTGGAGCTGGATGGCTACTGCATGGCGCACTAGCCTTACGGCCCATTTCAGCACTGCCCGCAAGCCGCCGCACCACACAGGTCCGGCGGTTTTTTACGCCTGAAACCCGGCAGACAAAAAAAAACCCGCAGACCTTGCGGTTGCGGGCTGAATCCAAACCTAGGAGGTGTTGGAGGAGACAGGCGTAACTATAGCGATGCGACTTCTACTTGTATGCTTTAGAGTTCGAATACCTGATATTCGGCAGGCATATAACGAATCTCACCAAACGCCCTAAAAGCTGTAATGTCCTTGCCAGCCGGACAGTTTCCGTGCAACATGGATAAGCAGCCAGATAGCCTGCCCTATCGATCCCGTCTGACTCTGCGCAACCGTATTATCGTGGAGACCATGATGGACAACGTACTTGCTGCACCTCGCCTGACCAACGCCGGCATTCTGTTTTCGGTGACGGTCGAATTTCAACAGTATCAGTGCCTGGTGCCAGCAACCACACTCTCAGATCTGTCGCATTCGAAAGACCCTAAACTCGACTTGCTCGTCACTTATCGGGCATTCCAGACAAAAATCGAAGGCGTTGCGCGGCGCTTGATCGGCGCCGGCATTATCGGCAAACCGCTGGTTATCGGCAGCGGTTATTTCCAATAATTCCTGGACTGACCTGATTTCACTAATGCATCGTATGCGGCCTGCGCATGCGATGCATTATCACGTGTCGGCAAACGCACGCTTCTTCAACAACGCTGCGCGCAGCTTGTCGTATGCCAGGTTGAAGACGAAGGTGTAAGGCAGGAAAAAGAGCAGCAAACCGATGTCGAGAATCAGTGCATCGAGCAAGCTCATGTTCAGCCACCATGCCACCAGCGGCACGACGATTGCTACCAGGCCGGCTTCAAATGCGGTGGCGTGCACGACTCGCATGGCCATGGTGCGGACCAGTCGCCAATGGCGCTCGATGCGGTCGAACAGGCTGTTGAAAATCATGTTCCAGATCATCGCCACTAGCGAAATCATCAGCGTCAGCAAACCCGCGTGCGCCATCGGTACCTTCAATACCCAGGCTAATACCGGTGCAGTCATTGAGACTGCCAACACTTCAAAAATCAGTGCGTGAGTAGCGCGCTCGGTCCAGGTTTTTTGCGTATTCATATTGCCTCCCATTACTTCAAAATTGGTTGATGAAGTCGATGAGGTTATTTTCTTCGATTTTCCTGATACTATAAAAGTAATAATCATCGGATAAACCGATTGTTTGAGACATACACAGGAACCAGCACGCATGCGCCACTCCCTGGAAACGCTATTCATGTTTGTCGAAGCCGCTACGCAAGGCTCGTTTTCGGCGGCAGCACGCAAACTCGGCAAACAGCAATCCACCGTCAGCGAAGCGATTGCCAACCTGGAAATCGATCTCGGACTGCCCCTGTTCGATCGCAGCACCCGCCGCCCGACGCTGACCGAACAAGGCCGGGCGATGCTCGTACATGCGCAACAGGTGATGGAGGCCACCGACCGGCTTGAACGATCGGCCCACCGGTTGGCCGGCGGACTGGAACCGCAATTGACTTTGGTGTTATCGGATACTTACCAGTCGGACCGCTTCGAGCATATCCTCACCAGTTTCGAACAGCGCTATCCCGAACTGGAGCTGGAATGCATGATTGCGGAGCACAACGATGTGGTCTCTCTGGTGCAGGAAGGACGCGCCAATCTCGGGCTGGTGGCGGCACAGCCGGACTACGCGCCGGATATCGGTTTTGAATCGGTCCCGGATCGTTCGGCAATCGGTTTGTACGTCGGCAAACAGCATCCGCTGGCGCGGGCAAAACATATCTCCACCGAGATGCTGCATGGCGCGCGCGAGCTGCGCCTGAGTACCTACGCCGACGATGTCGTGCAACGCCGGCGCGGCAAATGCTGGACTGCGTCCAGTTATCTGCTGTTGTTGGAAATGACGGAACTGGGCTTCGGCTGGGCCGAGTTGCCACACTGGATGGCCAAGCGCTTTGCCGCCAACAGCTTGCTCGAGTTGAAGGTGCGCGGCTGGCCGAAAAGCATACAGGTCGATGCGGTCTGGTCGCGGCAGCGTGGATTGGGACCGGCCGGCAGCTGGCTGCTGGATACCTTGATGGCGCGATGAGCGGGTGATTTGCAGCGTATGCACGGCATATCGACCACAACAGCGATATCTGGCGCGAATTTTGCTGTTATCCGATATCACTCAAAAAACAGACAAAAAATGTTAATCCTCCTCGCCTCCGTCACCTTTGCCGCTTTGCTTGCTTTTTTCCTGCTGCGTAAAGAGTTTAAAACACGCGGTTTTCTGTCGAGCTATAACCGCAACGCCCGCTCCGATGCCCGATTACAGCGCAGCCGGACGATCAAACCACATCAGTAAATCGGTTGACGGCATAGTAGTCTCGTAGGGTGGGCACATCGTGCCCACGCAGTGCCGCGATATCCGGAGTGCGTGCTCTCGCGACACGAGAGCACGCATCTACGCGTTGTAAATTCACGCGTGGGCACGTTGTGCCCACCCTACGAAGCTGCGCGACCACATGGTTGCCCTCTTTGCCCTCTTTGCCCTCTTCCCACCAGACAAAAAAAAGCCCGCTGGGCCTTGCGGCGCGGGCTGAATCCAAACCGTAGAGGTTTTGGAGGAGACGAATTCACTATAAGATGAAATATGCGGCACTGCAATATAGTAAAAATACGGTATCAAATGCAAAAAAACCTGCGGCCATGAGGCAAGCAGGTTTTTTTAATTCTTCAATACAGGAGAAGATTCCCGAAACCCAGTCCTATCTGGAAAGTGGCTCCGACGTGTAACGAATCTACTCTTGTATTGGCCCGGATCACGTTTTAAGACGCTGTACGCGACAGGCAATTTTCGAATTATACACAGATTTTGCAGTTAATGCAAGAAAAGTGACAAAACTGGGTATTTACCACAAACCTCGCAGATAAAAAAAAGCCCGCTAGACCTTTCGGTGCGGGCTTGAATCCAAACCTTGTGAGGTGTTGGAGGAGACAGCTACAACTATATAGACCCGCCCTCGGCACCGCCAATTTATTTAACGCATATCAGTTATTCATAGGGTTGATAGCGCTACCATCTTTCTGCCATATAGGGTAGGCGCCGACCCTCGTCAGCGCTCCGGCGCGCCAGTTCGAGAATTTCCGCCACACTGACCGCAGCATCGGCCGCAACCGGAAATGGCGCACCATCATGAACCGCAGCCGCCAGCGCGCGATAAAATTCCTCGTAAGCACCATCCAGCGTAGCCAGTTCCCCGCGCAGATCAAGCTCGCCCTCCACTTCCCTGATCAAGCCGGGCGGGTTTTTAGCCCAACCGGGCTGTCCGGGACGCAAACCAGCCTTGAGCTGATCTTCCTGGGTGTCGACCCCTGATTTAAGATAGCTGCCGCGGCGGCCATGCACCGCAAAGCGTGGCGCCTCCAATGCGCTCAGGGCGCTGGCGTGCAACACCACCTGCTTATCCGGATAGCCCAGCTGCAAGTGGACATAGTCGTCGGCCTGGGCATTCTCGCGATAGGTGCCGATGGTCGCATTGACACTCTGCGGAGCGCCAAACAATGTCAGTGCCTGGTCGATCAAATGCGGCCCAAGGTCATACAGCAAACCCCCTCCGGTTAACGCATTCTCGCGCCAGCGCTGCCGCACCTGGGGGCGGAAACGGTCGAAATGCGATTCAAAATGCGTGATATGGCCAAGCCGGCCGCTGGCGATCAGCGATTGCAAAGTACGGAAATCTCCATCCCAGCGCCGATTATGGAACGGCGCCAGCAACAGCTTGCGATCTGCGGCCATACGCGCCAGGACGCGCGCCTCGGCCGCGCTCAGCGTGACCGGTTTATCGACCACCACATGCTTGCCTCCGGTCAATACACGACGGGCAAATTCAAAATGTGTGTCGTTGGGCGTTGCGATCACGATGCATTCGATCGCCGAATCCGCCAGCAAACCATCGAGATCGGCAACAATCCGCGCCTGCGGCCACGCTTTAGCGGCAGCCTCGGTTTGACTGCTGGCAATCGCGCTAACCTCGGTGCGACCCGAGTATCCGATGAGTGGCGCATGAAAAGTGGCGCCGGCAAAACCGTAGCCTAACAGGCCTACTTTCAAGGTGGACATGGTTCTCCTTCAACATTACGGGATAGATTCGGGTGGATTCAGATAAGTCCGGATGGATTCAGCCAAAGCAAATGATGATTGAAAGTTACCCACAGAAATTGTGGACAGTCCTGTGGATAACTATCACTAATTTCAATCAAGCCTTTGATTTATATGATTTTTTACCGAACGCACAAGGTTAGTACTTCGGGCCGGACTTGCAACAACTTGCGCTACGGCTTGATTGCCCCCAAAGGCGACAGCGTAAATAACTGCTTCGGCGGCAACTCCAGCGCGATTCAGGGAGCCGAAGAATCGATATCGGCCAGGGATTCACGCCCTTTTTCGGTGATGTCGTAACCGTCGCCGGCAGACCTGGCGATGACATGTCCCTTTTTCCCCAGGAACAGCGCGACATCAGCCGCAAGCTTGGCGCCAGGATCGCTCGCCACGGCGCGCAAACCATCTATGCAATTCCTGATGAACAAGGTCTGCTGGCCTTTTTCGGTCAAGGACAGGCCACCGTTTTTTTCATACGCAATGTACTTCAGTCCGGCCAGGCGCTTGGTATTTCGTGCCACGCAAGCGCTCACCCTGCCGTGCGCACCCTTGCCGATCTGGCCCAGCGCGTCGTATTCATCTCTTGTCAAACTGTCGTTCATTACTGCTTCCTCTGTAAGTATTTGCCGTGCTGCGACCCTCATGGTACGCGCCGCGATGGATAGCAGCAAGGCATCGAATTTACACTGCTATGTCCGCTCATCGATTGCGACCGTCGATGACGGCCATTGATTACTACAACTGTGAAATAAAATCTGGTATCGTTACCGCAGGTATTCCAACCTCATGCACAAGGAGACATTTATGGATTTAATAGAAAAATTCGACGCCAAAGGCAAAGAAACCGGGGACGCCTATCATGTAGAGTGTTATGAAAACACGATTGAAAGAGCCACCGCAAACGGCGTAATCAGTAGCCTGCCAGTATCGAAAACCTACCAGCTGGCAGATGGGCGTGCGCTGAACCCGTATTCGGAAGGGAAATTTGTGATTGTGCAGACTGGCGAGAAAATCTACCGGATTTAATCTACGTTTCGACCACCCACATGCCAGCCTGCGACCACTAAGGACGCAGGCTTTTTTATTCGGGAAAGAGGATTGTATTGCTGCAGCACCCGCCCTACGCCCGGCCACCCTCGCGCAAAGTCCTGATCAACAGATCTGCCATGATGGTTCCATCGAATTCCCGGAAACCACGCTGATAAACCAACGCCCCCACCGCAATCAGCCGATATAACTCTTCGTCAGTGAGCTTGTATGACAATTTTGCAATCTCGTTGGCAAACATCTGCACGATATCGTCGTCACTGGTGTGCGGTACCTGATGACTCGCCCTGCTCCACATCTCGATGATCTTCGCTGCCTTCATATAAGCCTCCAGGAGACTTTTTATTATAGATGCCGCTCCGCAAATATCCAGTCGTCAAAGCAGGCATAGCGTCGCAACATTATTTGAGAAATAACTATATCGGACACAATACAGGCTGCCTTTCACGCATGACGGCGACAATGTTGTCACCAGCCTTAGCGTGAGGCAGGATTGTTGTTCTTGCAGCTCGCACACCTCGGCATCCAGAAAATCGAAATAGCGTCCGACAAAAGGATAAAGCGCTTTGAACAAGCTTTCCTTAGCCGAGAAAACCAGGCTCAGCCAACGTGCAAGGGGCTGGCCGGCAGCATTGCCGACGGCCAGCTCTGCCGCTGTCATCAAGTGCTCAACCAGCGGTTCTGCTGCTGCATTGGTGAGGATCCGTTCAATATCGATTCCCAACCCGCGCCATGCCTTGGCGGTAGTCACAACGGCAATCGCCAGTCCGTCGCCGTGGCTGATCGAGCCCAGGTAGCCGGCGGGCCAGAGCGGCGCCCGATGCTGGCCGATCGCAAGCGTCGCCCGGCTCTCGCAGCCCAGCTGTTGCAGCGCTTCGCGCGCGCAAAACCTGCCCGCGGCGAATTCGACTTGCCGTTTTAACACCGCATTTTCCAGGCTCTCAGGCAAAACAATGCCGCCGGCTTCCAGGCCAGCCAGTTGTCCCGCATCGACCGTATAACGCAAGGTGGCCTGGCGGATAGACTCGGGCATTTCCGGAAAAATGATTCCGGTCATGTCATTTTCTGGCATTGGCATGTGTTTTTTAGGACTGAACAGTTTTGTACGGATGACAAAACATTATAACGATCAGCGATGGCACTGATGCGCCCGGGCCAAGAAACAAAAATATACAAAAACGCAAAAAAACAAAACCCGCGCACCTTACGGCAGCGGGTTGACTGGAATACAACAAGATACAACGAAACTGGTGCCGGTGATCGAGGCTACCGGCCAACCTGCTGATGGCAAAACACCCTTCGAAAAGCCCCTGCCCGATTGATTGAGTTGGTCTTTATGAGTGAGCACTAAATCAACATGTCGAATCCTACCGGGCTAACATGACAGCGGTATGACGTAAGCATGGCAATGCTCGTCCCTGTCGTCATTCTTGCCACCGGTTTTTGTCTATGGCGGACAGGCAAAAAAAGCCCGTGATACCTTGCGGTCACGGGCAGGATCCACACTCGGGGAGAGTTGAGGAGACGGCTTATTGTAGCTTTACTACGAGATCGGCGCAGCTGTCAGTAATGACAGGGGTGCAAAGCGTCGATAGCTGCCGTAGCGCGGATTCAATCCGGGTTCAATATCCGGCGTAAGGCTTCGAAAAAAAGCGTCGACTGCAAGCGTTCCCCCTGCAATTGTTGCGCAACGCGCTCTGCCAATTCCGCGCGTACTGGCCGCAAAGCGCTGCCGGTAGAGCTAGCCAGGACTTGCGCGGTGCAAGCTCGCTCCAGATAATACAAATCGTCGTAAGCGTAGTCGATCCGCTCGCCGCAGACCACCACGCCATGATTGCCAAGAAAAACGACGTCGGCGCCAGACATTGCATTGGCGATACGCTCGCCTTCGGATCCATCCAGCGCCAATCCATTGTACTGGTCATCGATGGCGATCCGGCCGTGATAACGCATCGCATTCTGCGACAACGTCGTGTCCAGGCCGCGGGCCTCTGTCAGCGTCAGAGCCGTTGCATAAGGCATATGAGTGTGAAGCACGCAATTTTTGCGGGCGATACGGTGAATCGCTGCATGAATGAACATTGCGGTGGGCTCAACTTCGTGCCGGCCGGCGAGTTTGCGGCCGGTCGCGTCAATCATCACGATATCGCCGGCTTGTATCTCGCCCCACATCAGGCCACGCGGATTGAGGAGGAACAGATCGCTGCGATCCGGCAATGCCACGCTGAAATGATTACAAACTCCCTCTCCTAATCCGTGATGCGCTGCAGCACGCAGAGCCAACGCCAGATCGGCTCGCAATGCCGCCACAACGGGTGAGTTGAAAACTGCTTCGATGTCAGAGGAGATCGCGTTCATGAGAGCCTTTAGAAATGTTTTGGACGATAGTATCGAGAAACACAAAACTTCAGTTCGTGGATTCTCCCACTTAATCCTGGATATCTAAAGCCGTCCGCCACTTCCGGCATGTAAGTTTCTGGTAAGTTTCAAGCAAGTCCCGCGTAAGGTTTAGCCTGCACACTCCAGATTAGCTGTACCAAATATAAATAATCAAGGAGACCGGCATGGCCACATTACAACCTACCGCAGGTGGGCTTAAACCTGCTACACGGGGTATTACACCGGAGGAGCGCAAAGTCATTTTTGCATCTTCCCTGGGCACCGTATTCGAATGGTACGACTTCTACCTGTACGGCTCGCTGGCGGCAATCATCGCCAAGCAGTTTTTCTCCGGCACAGATGCCAATACCGGCTTCATTTTTGCATTGCTGGCGTTTGCCGCGGGCTTTATCGTGCGCCCGTTCGGCGCGCTGGTGTTTGGCCGCCTGGGCGACATGATCGGCCGTAAATTCACCTTCCTGGTGACGATCCTGATCATGGGTGCATCGACCTTCATCGTCGGCATCCTGCCGAATTACGCCACCATCGGCATTGCAGCGCCTATCATCCTGATTACCCTGCGCATCTTGCAAGGCCTGGCACTGGGCGGCGAGTATGGCGGTGCCGCTACCTATGTCGCCGAACATGCACCGGACGACAAACGCGGCGCGTTCACTTCCTGGATTCAAACTACCGCGACACTGGGCCTGTTCCTGTCGCTGCTGGTGATCCTGGGTGTACGTAGCGCCGTCGGCGAAGAAGCGTTTTCGGCCTGGGGCTGGCGCATTCCTTTCCTGCTCTCAGTCGTGCTGCTGGCGGTGTCAGTCTGGATCCGTCTGTCGATGAATGAATCGCCGGCCTTTGCCAAGATGAAGGCAGAAGGCAAGACTTCCAAAGCACCTTTGACAGAAGCTTTCGGCCAATGGAAAAACCTGAAACTGGTGATCCTGGCGCTGATCGGCCTGACCGCCGGCCAGGCAGTGGTCTGGTACACAGGTCAGTTCTACGCCCTGTTCTTCCTGACCCAGTCGCTGAAGGTGGACATGTCGACCGCCAACATCCTGATTGCGCTCGCCTTGTTGCTGGGCACGCCGTTCTTCGTGATCTTCGGTACGCTGTCCGACAAGATCGGCCGCAAACCCATCATCATGGCCGGCTGCCTGATTGCAGCGCTGACCTACTTCCCGATCTTTTCCGGCCTGACGCACTATGCAAATCCGGCGCTGGAAGCGGCACTGAAGAATGCACCGGTGATCGTCACTGCCGATCCAGCCACTTGCCAGTTCCAGTTCAACCCTACCGGCACCAAGAAGTTCACATCGTCTTGCGATATTGCCAAAGCCAAGCTGTCGGCCGCTTCGGTGAACTATGAGAACGTCGTCGGTGCTCCGGGTTCGGTTGCCACGATCAAGATCGGCGAAAAGATCCTGACTTCGTATGACGCCAACGGCTTGTCGAAAGAAGATGCTGCCGCCAAGGACAAGGCGTTCTCGGCAGAACTGGCCGGCGACATCAAAGGCGCAGGCTATCCAAGCAAGGCCGATCCGGATCAGATGAACAAGCCGATGGTGCTGTTGCTGCTATTCATCCTGGTGATCTACGTGACCATGGTTTACGGGCCGATCGCAGCAATGCTGGTGGAAATGTTCCCGACCCGCATCCGCTATACCTCGATGTCGATGCCTTACCATATCGGCAACGGCTGGTTCGGCGGTTTGCTGCCAACAACCGCCTTTGCACTGGTGGCGTTCAAGGGCGATATCTACTATGGTTTGTGGTATCCGATCATCATCGCGGCAGCCACGTTTGTCATCGGCATGCTGTTTGTCAAGGAAACCAAAGACTACGATATTTACCAGGCCGAGCGCTAATCAACGATATGGCATATCCTTACGGCTATGCCTGAGCAGCGTAAAAAGAGCCGCCAGATGATTCTGGCGGCTTTTTTCATTCTGCCAACTGTCCATGCGCCTCGATATTTGGTATTGTCGGGCGTTGGCCAACGATAATGCTTAACCTTGCCTAGTTTAGTTAGCGGCCGGACTCTAAAAATACACGCCCTCTTATTTACGAACTGCCATCATCTACTTCACCCATCAACGATTAAACGGCGCGTCATGCGCCGCAGCTCCTTTCCAAAATGAAGACACCAAACAGAATCGGTACCCCGCTCTCCCCTTCCGCCACCAAAGTCATGTTGCTGGGCTCCGGCGAACTCGGCAAAGAAGTCATCATCTCGCTGCAACGACTGGGTGTTGAAGTGATTGCCGTCGACCGCTATCCGAACGCCCCCGGCCATCAGGTCGCGCATCGCTCGCATGTCATCAACATGGCCGACGGCGCGGCGCTGGAAGCGCTGATTGCGCAAGAGAAGCCTGATCTGGTGGTGCCGGAAATCGAAGCGATTGCCACCGAAACGCTGGTCGCGCTGGAAGCGGCCGGAAAGGTCACCGTGATCCCGACGGCGCGTGCCGCCTGGCTGACCATGAACCGCGAAGGCATCCGCCGCCTGGCCGGCGAGACGCTGGGGCTGGCAACTTCGCCTTACCGCTTCGCCAATAACCTGGATGAATTGAAAGCCGCCTGCTCGGCTATCGGTTTTCCGTGCGTGATCAAGCCGGTCATGTCGTCCTCCGGCAAAGGCCAGTCGAAACTCGACAGCGCCAGCGAAATAGAAGCTGCCTGGGCCTATGCCGCAGCCGGCGGCCGGGTTGATTCCGGACGCGTCATCGTTGAAGGTTTTATCGATTTCGATTATGAAATTACGCTGTTGACTGTCAGAGCGCTACAACAGGATGGCAGCATCGCCACCCATTTCTGCGAGCCGATCGGCCACGTCCAGGTGCAAGGCGATTACGTCGAATCCTGGCAGCCGCATCCAATGCATCCCGAAGCGCTGCTCAAGGCGCGCGATATCGCCAAGAAAGTCACCGACAACCTCGGCGGCCTGGGCTTGTTCGGCGTCGAGCTGTTCGTCAAGAACGAGATGGTCTGGTTCTCCGAAGTCAGCCCGCGCCCGCACGACACCGGCATGGTTACCATGGCCAGCCAGCAGCAAAATGAATTCGAGTTGCATGCCAAGGCCATCCTCGGCTTGCCGGTCAACGTTGCCCTGCGCAGTCCGGCGGCTTCGGCGGTTATCTACGGCCAGCACGACGCCAAGGGCATTGCCTTTGAAGGCGTGGCAGACGCGTTGCGGGTTCCAGGCGTGGATATTCGCCTGTTCGGCAAACCGGAGTCGTTCCAGCGCCGTCGCATGGGCGTCGCGCTGGCTACCGGCGACGACGTCGAGACCGCGCGCATACGCGCCAAGCAGGCTGCGGCCAAGGTCAAGCCGGTGATCGTCGATTAATCAGATACAAAGCAGCTGGCAACACAGCGGTACCGCAACAGAAGGTAGTAGAGACATCGCTCCGGACTCCGGTTCGGGGCGATCCAGATTAAAAGAACAAATAACCACACATTCACCATGAAATTCGATGTCGCCATTATCGGTAGCGGGCTGGCAGGCCTGTCGGTCGCGCTGCACCTCGCTGAAACCAACAAAGTTGCAGTCATCTCCAAACGCGCGCTGCTCGACGGCGCCAGCAACTGGGCCCAGGGCGGCATCGCCGCTGTGCTCGATTCCGGCGACAGCCACGAACAGCATATCAACGACACCCTGGTTGCAGGCGCCGGTTTATGCGACGAAAGCGCAACCCGCTTCATTGTTGAAAACGGCCGCGCCGCAATTGAATGGCTGATCGAACAAGGCGTACCCTTCACGCCTGACGCCAGCGCGGAACTGGGCTTTCACCTGACCCGCGAAGGCGGCCACAGCCAGCGGCGCATCATCCATGCCGCCGACGCCACCGGCCATGCGGTGCAAGCCACGTTGGAACAAAAGGTGCGCGCCCATCCCAACATCACGCTGCTGGAAGATCATTACGCAATCGACTTGATCACGTCGAAAAAGGTTGCCACTGGCGATAGCGCTCCCCGCTGCCTCGGCCTGTACGCAAAAAACGTCAAGACCGGCAAAGTGCTGACCCTGGCTGCCAACCATACGGTGCTGGCAACCGGCGGCGCCGGCAAGGTCTACCTGTACACCACCAATCCCGACAGCGCCACCGGCGACGGCATCGCCATGGCCTGGCGCGCCGGTTGCCGGGTAGCGAACATGGAATTCATCCAGTTCCATCCGACCTGCCTGTACCATCCCTATGCCAAGTCGTTCCTGATCACCGAAGCGATACGCGGCGAAGGTGGCGTACTCAAATTGCCGGATACAGAAGGTGCCGATGCCGGCCTGCGCTTCATGCCGGCACACGATGAACGGGCCGAACTCGCGCCGCGCGACGTGGTGGCGCGGGCGATCGACTTCGAGATGAAGAAACGCGGCCTCGACCATGTCGACCTCGACATCACGCACAAGTCGCCGGAATTCCTGAAAGAGCATTTCCCGACCATCTATGCCCGTTGCATGGAACTCGGCATCGACATCACCAAACAGGCGATTCCGGTGGTGCCTGCAGTCCATTTCACTTGTGGCGGCATCGTTACCGACCTCAACGGCCGCACCGACTTGCCTGGTTTGTACGCAGTCGGCGAAACCGCCTATACGGGTCTGCATGGCGCCAACCGCCTTGCCAGCAATTCGCTGCTGGAATGCGTTGTAGTCGGCCGTGCCACCGCTAAATTCATCGCGCAGCAAGAGAAGCCGAAAGCGATACCGCTGCCAGCCTGGGACGAAAGCCGCGTGACCGACGCCGACGAGGAAGTCGTGATTTCCCATAACTGGGATGAATTGCGGCGCTTCATGTGGAATTATGTTGGCATCGTGCGCACCAATAAACGCCTGGAGCGGGCTCAGCATCGGATCCGTTTGCTGAAAGAAGAGATCGACGAGTACTACGCCCACTTCCGCATCAGCCGCGATTTGCTGGAGTTACGCAACCTGGTGCAGGTGGCCTCGCTGATCGTAGAAAGCGCGCTGTCTCGCCATGAAAGTCGCGGGCTCCACTACAGCCAGGATTATCCAGAGACGCTGGCCAAGGCTTTGCCGAGCGTGCTGACACCGCCACAACGGCGTTAGGCGTCAGATGCGTTCACCGGCGCGCACGCGAATTGCGCGCCAAGAAACGGAGTGTTTGCTGCCGGCACCGGCACTACACTCCGTTTTCCAAGAAAAATAAAGAAATTTCATGACTTCAAAACTTTCCCCCGTCCTTCCTCGCTCCCTGGTAGCGCTCACATGGTCTAACCTGGCTGCACAATCGGCTGAGCAATTGAGCCTGGCGGCCGCACCGATCATGGCCGTACTGATGCTAGGCGCAGGGCCTGGCGAAATCGGCATGCTGGCGGCGGTGCAATCGTTGCCGTTTCTTCTGTTGTCGATTCCTTTCGGCTTGCTGGCTGACCGTACCTCGCGCCGCCGCCTGATGGTGGCCGCCGAAGCGCTACGCATGTTGGCCTTGCTTGGCGTGCTGGCCGCGATTCTCCTGAACCATCTGTCGATCGAATTGCTGGCGGTGCTAGGCTTCATCGGCGCCGTCGGCACGGTAGGTTTCAGTGTCGCCGCGCCTGCCCTGGTACCGGCGCTGGTAGAGCGCGAGAACCTTGCGAAAGCCAACGGCCGGCTGGAACTTGCACGCAGCGCCGCTTTTGCCGCCGGTCCGGCATTGGGTGGCGCGCTGACTTCCTGGGCCGGCGCCTCGGCCGCATTCGTGTTGGCTGCCATGCTCTCCGGATCGGCAGTGGTGTTGCTGCTGCAACTGCGTGAACCACAGCGCACGCCAGCGCCAGCCCGTCATCCCTTGCTCGAGTTACGCGATGGTGCACACCTGGTCTGGCGCGATAATTTGCTGCGGCCGATCCTGTTGACCGCCGTGGCCTGGAACATTTCCTGGTTTGTATTGCAGGCTGCCTATGTGCCTTACGCGGTGCGAAAGCTCGGACTCACTGCCGGCGAGGTCGGCATGACGCTTGGGGCATATGGCGTAGGCATGATGGTGGGCGCGCTGCTAACCTCGCACGTAGTAGCGCGGCTGCCGTTTGGGCGCGCGATCCAGCTCGGCCCGGTGATCTCGGTACTGGCTGCGCTCACGACGGTGGCGACACTCGCATTTCCGAGCGGCGTGTTGGCGGCCGTGGCTTTCTTTCTGTTCGGTGTCGGCCCGATTATCTGGGTTATCACCTCAACCACGTTGCGCCAGACGGTTACGCCCGGCGCCATGCTGGGACGGGTATCGGCGATTTTCCTCACCGTGAATACAGGAGCGCGTCCGATTGGCGCAGCGCTTGGCGGCCTGGTCGGCGCACGCTGGGGTGAATCGGCCTGCCTGGTGCTGGCGCTGGCAGGTTTCGTAGTGCAAGCGTGGATCATATTCGACTCCGAGGTGCGCGTGCTGCAACGCCTGCCGGCACCGCTCGCCTGAATGATAAAGATGGACGATAAAGATGGATGACAGACGCATGAGGTAGTGTCGCAATTCACACATCTCGGCTATGCTTGGAAATCAAAACCATAACGAGGAGACAAGATGAGTGCAGCGTCGCAGCAAGTCACATCCATCCCAACCCCGGCACAAAATAGCGCCAGGAAAGTAATCTTCGCCAGCTTCATCGGCACCGCTATTGAATTCTACGATTTCTATGTCTACGCGACTGCGGCGGCGCTGGTCATCGGCCCGATATTTTTCCCGCACGATTCACCGACCGCCCAGGCGCTGTCGGCATTTGTCACCTTTGGCATCGCGTTTATCGCACGGCCGATCGGGGCTTTTCTGTTCGGCCATTTCGGCGACCGGATCGGGCGTAAATCGACGCTGGTGATTTCATTGCTGGTGATGGGTATCTCCACCATGCTGATCGGCTTCTTGCCGGGGTACGACCGCATCGGCACACTGGCCCCTGTCCTGCTGTGCGTACTGCGCTTCGCCCAGGGTATCGGCCTTGGCGGCGAATGGGGTGGCGCGGCGTTACTCGCAACCGAATACGCACCTGCAGGAAAACGCGGCAGGTACGGCATGTTTCCGCAACTCGGCCCCTCGGTCGGTTTCCTGATGGCAAACGGCCTGTTCCTGGCGTTGGCGCTGAGCCTTTCGGATGAACAGTTCAAGAGCTGGGGCTGGCGCGTGCCGTTTATTTTCAGTGCAGCGCTGGTAGTGCTGGGACTGTATGTCCGGATGAAAATCGCAGAAACGCCGGTGTTTGCCGCGGCGCTGGAAAAGCGCGAGCCCGTCAAAGTGCCAGCTATCACCTTGTTCAAACATCACTGGCGGCCTGTAATGCTGGGTGCGGTCGCGATGATCGTCTGCTACACGCTGTTCTATATTGCCACCGTGTTTTCGCTGTCGTATGGCGTCACCACCTTGCATATCCCGCGGCAGGAATTCCTGGCGTTATTGTGCCTGGCAGTGGTGTTCATGGCGCTGGCGACACCGTTGTCGGCCATCGCCAGCGACCGCTTCGGCCGCCGGCCGGTACTGATAGCCGGCACCCTGGCGGCGATCGCGGCGGGCTTTACCATGCAACCGCTGTTTGGCAGCGGCAGTACGGTAGCGATTGCCTTGTTCCTGATCATTTTCCTGTTCTTGATGGGCGTCACATTCGCGCCGATGGGGGCGTTGCTGCCAGAGCTGTTTCCCACCAGCGTGCGCTATACCGGCGCCGGCGTCGCCTATAACATCGGCGGCATCCTCGGCGCATCGGTGGCGCCGTACATCGC
The DNA here is from genome assembly GCF_900111995.1 of Collimonas sp. OK607. GTDB lineage: Bacteria > Pseudomonadota > Gammaproteobacteria > Burkholderiales > Burkholderiaceae_D > Collimonas. The sequence goes on along the minus strand of NZ_FOKF01000004.1, from coordinate 114,806 downwards.
ACAATTGCTGGCACAACGCGGCGGCCTGGCTTATGTCGGCGCGTATGTATCGGTTGCCGCGACGCTGAGTCTGATTGCGGTGCTATGCATGCGCGAGACACGTCACGCCTATCTTCAGCAGGTGTAGCAGCAAATCCAACAACAGCACGACACATTTTTTAATTTGTATAACGGAGACAAAAATCGATGCAAACATCCATTTCCTTGAAAAAAAGCTTGCTCAATAGCCTGATTTTTCCGGCACTGGCATTGAGTGCCGGCCTGGCGCTGGCGGCGCCGGTGGCGCCGGTATATGAGCTGGCGCAAAAGGAAAAACCGGCAATGATGGATACCATGCGCGATCTGGTGAATATCGAATCGGGCAGCAAGGATCTTGAAGGCCTGGCAAAGATCGCCAGCCTGATTCGCGATCGCCTGACGCAACTGGGCGGCCAGGCTGAGTTGCTGGATGCCCCGGAAATTTATCGGATGGGCGACACACCGGAAAAGATCGGGCAAATCGTCCATGCGGTGTTCAAGGGTACTGGTAAGCGCAAGATCATGCTGATCGCCCACATGGATACGGTGTACCTGCGCGGCATGCTGAAGGATCAGCAATACCGGGTTGATGGCGATAAAGCCTACGGCCTCGGCATTGCCGACGACAAGCAAGGCGTCGCCACAATCTTGCATACCATCGCCATCCTGCAAAAAATCGGCTTCAAGGATTACGACACGTTGACCGTGTTGATTAACGGCGACGAAGAAATAAGCTCACCGGGTGGCCGCAGCTTGCATACCAAATTGGGCGCGGAGCAGGATGCCGTGTTTTCCTATGAAGGCGGTGGCGCCAAAGGCGAGTTGCGCTTGGCGACCAGCGGTATCGCGGCCGCCTATCTGACGGTTGACGGTAAATCTTCACACGCCGGAGCCGCGCCTGAAAAAGGCATCAACGCCTTGTATGAACTGTCGCATCAACTGTTACAGCTGAACTCCTTGTCACAACCTGAACGCGGCCTGAAATTGAACTGGACCGTGGCGCAAGCCGGCACCAACCGCAATGTGATTCCCGCCAGCGCCAGTGCGCAAGCCGATGCCCGCGCCTTGAAGATGAGCGACTTCGAGCAACTGCAAACCCAGTTGCAAGAGCGCATCAAGAATCAACTGATTCCGGATGCCAAAGTCCATCTGAAATTTGAAATGCGCCGGCCACCGCTGGAAACCAATGCTGCGTCGCGCGCGGTGTCGGCCCATGGCAAGGTGATATATCAGGAACTCGGTTTGCCGATGACGATAGTAGACGTGGCTAGCGGAGGCGGTACCGATGCCGCGTTCGCTGCGTTGAAATCGAAAGGTGCTGTGATCGAAGGAATGGGATTGACCGGTTATGGCGCGCATTCGAATGATGCGGAATATGTCCTGCTGAATACCATTGTTCCGCGCCTGTATTTATCGACACGGCTAATTATGGATTTTGCCCAGGGTAAAGCCCGGTAAAACAACGGATGCCCAGAGTCTGCTGCCGAATGACCTGGGCGTCCGAAAGTCTGGTAGGCGTTGCGTACCCAGCCGCAACAATCACGTACAACGCCCGCAACCGCATGCGGTAAATACCTAAATCGATACAAACCACGGACCGGAAACTTGATTCAGGCGCAGACCACGGCTACCATCGGAACATGGAAACCAGAATCACAAAACTTGAAGAATTTGCTGCCGAGGCGCGTGGTCGTATGACGCGAATCGAAACACGCCTGGATCATATGGCCACCAAAGAAGATGTGTCCAAACTTGAGTCCACTCTTCTAAGATGGTTTATCGTCACAGCCGTCTCCCTGACAGCCCTGGCGTTCACCGCAGCAAAACTTATTCACTGAGCTTGTCACTGGACGCATGCACAATCACCGGCATTGCGCACACGTCGAAGTACAACCAAATACAACCAGATACAACCGAGTAAATTTACTCAATAATCCGCAGTGAATAATCGGTGGCCCGGATATCCTTGGTCAGGCTGCCGATAGAAATCCGGTCGACGCCGGTTTCAGCAATCGCCCGCACCGTCTCCATGTTGATGCCACCGGAAGCTTCCAGCAGCGCCCTGCCGGCGGTCAGGTTGACTGCATCACGCATCGCATCGAGGCTGAAGTTATCCAGCAGAATCGATTTCGCGCCTGCGCGCAAAGCTTCATCCAGCTGCACCAGGCTTTCCACTTCAATCTGCACCGTAACGCCTGCATCCAGCTTGTCCGCTGCCTGCATGGCTGCTGCAATGCCGCCGGCCGCCGCGATATGATTTTCCTTGATCAGGATGCCATCGTACAAGGCCAGGCGCTGGTTATGTCCGCCGCCTACCCGTACCGCGTATTTTTGCGCCAGACGCAAGCCAGGCAAGGTTTTGCGCGTATCGAGAATATGTGCCTTGGTGTCGGCGATGGCGTTGACATAAATACGCGTTGCACTGGCCACGCCGGACAACAGCTGCAGGAAATTCAAGGCGCCGCGCTCAGCGGTCAGCAGCGCCCGGGCCGGTGCAGTTATCAGGCAAACCTGGCTGTCGGCGCTCATCAGGTCGCCTTCTGCATAAGACCAGTCGATATGAATGCGTGCATCGAGCTGCCGCATCACGGCTTCGAACCATGGCGCACCGCACAGCACTGCCTGTTCGCGCACGATCACGCGCGCCTTGACCATTTGTTGCTCGGGGACCAGCTTGCCGGTCAGGTCACCGCTACCGACATCTTCGGCAATCGCGGTGCGGATATTGTTATCGAACGCCGTTTGCAGCGCAGCATCAAACGGCGCAAAACGATTCTCTAAAGTGCTGGTGGAAGTACTCATGCGGGACCGATTCCTGAAAACAGTTTTTGTTCTTGCGCCAGATCGCTGGACGGGCGCACATTGGCTTTGCGTTGCGCTGCGAAATCCAGCATGCGATCGATGCAGACCACTGCCTTGCGGCCGATTTCAGCATCGACATGGATTTCATTGCTGCCGGATTCCAGCACGTCGGCCAGATTCTGCAAGCCGTTCATCGCCATCCACGGGCAATGCGCGCAGCTCTTGCAGGTGGCGCTGTTGCCGGCAGTCGGTGCGTCGATAAAGCGTTTGCCCGGAGCCGCCATTCTCATCTTGTGCAAAATGCCGTTGTCGGTGGCGACGATGAATTCGTCGGCGTCCAGGTTCTGGGCGGCGGCGATCAACTGCGTGGTGGAGCCGACTACGTCAGCTTGCGCCACCACCGCTTCCGGCGATTCCGGATGCACCAGGATCTTGGCGTTCGGATGCTGCTGGCGCAGCAATTCCAGCTCAACGCCCTTGAACTCGTCATGCACCAGACAGGAACCCTGCCACAACAACATGTCGGCGCCGGTCTGTTTCTGTATATAGCCGCCCAGATGCTTATCCGGCGCCCACAGGATTTTTTTACCCTGGGCATGCAAATGCGCCACGATGTCGAGCCCGATGGAGGACGTGACCATCCAGTCGGCACGCGCTTTGACGGCGGCGCTGGTATTGGCGTACACCACCACGGTGCGATCAGGATGGGCATCGCAAAAAGCGGAGAACTCATCAGCCGGGCAACCGAGGTCGAGCGAACAGGTCGCATCCAGGTCAGGCATCAGCACGCGCTTGTGCGGGCTCAGGATTTTTGAGGTTTCCCCCATGAACTTGACGCCGGCGACCACCAGTGTCTTAGCCGGATGATCGCGGCCAAAGCGCGCCATTTCCAGCGAATCGGAGACGCAGCCGCCGGTTTCTTCTGCCAGGTCCTGCAAATCGCCATCTACATAATAGTGGGCGACCAGTACCGCCTGCTGTTCTTTCAGCAAGCGTTTTATACGCTCCTTGAGCGCGATTTTCTGGTCTGGCGTGGGGGTATCGGGAACGCGGGCCCAGGCGTGGGCAGTACAGCTGGTACCTGAACTGGAACCTAAGCTGCTGCCTGGGTCCATTTGCGGCCGCTCGAATTCAACGGTTTTGATGGCGTGGGTTTGCATGGCGATGATAGGTAAATGCGTGGGTGAATACGTGGGTGAATGCGTGAGTCAGTGCGGCAATAGCGCAATCATACGACAGAAGGCGCAACAGCATATTTCGCCACAGTATCCGCGGACAGGAATTCTACCGCTATCTGTCAGGCCGCGCCTTAACATTACCGTATTGCAAGCTGGAATGAACTCCCGTACTATGATTTCACAATTATCACAAAAAACTGTGACTGAAAATCTGCCGGATCAAATCCTCACGCATTTTTTTGGATGCAATAAAAGAATACAGGGAGATCATGATTATTTTCGACAAAACCGAGCGCGGCCGTACAGAAATAGCAACACGCGGCCAAACCGTGGCGCCACGTCTGCGTACGCTGTTATTACTGGTCGACGGCAAGACCGGCAATGATGAATTATTAAGGAAAGTAGCGGGTCTGGGGCTGGGCCAGGAACATCTGGACGAGCTGCTGCAAGCCGGTCTGATCCAGGCTAGCGCTGATACCGCCAGCACCAACACCGCCACTGCCAGCAGTCCCGTCGTCAATAACATCGCTGCAGCCGAAGCGCCGGCGTCGAATAACATCCCGCCGCCCGCTATCGCACCCATGTCCGCTGAGCAAGTACTGCCGCCAGGACAAACCCAGTTTGAAGCGATTTATCATTTTTACAACGACACCATCAAGAGCATGATCGGTCTGCGCGGTTACGGCTTGCAGCTGAAAGTCGAACGCGCCGGCAGCGTCCAGGATTTCCGCGAATTGCGGCAGGTCTACCTGGAAGCAGTGCTGAAAGCCAAGGGCGAGGAAATTGCCCGTAGCCTGCGTGGCCGGCTGGATCAGTTGCTGTATCTGGGCGAACGGCAGTAACCATAGACAACGTAATGATTGGATATAAAAAAAGCGTGCCAGATAAATTCTGCCACGCTTTTTTTGGTTCTTCACGGATTCACGGCGCAGCAGTTTCTGCGCGCAACTCCAGCGATTTACTCGATACCCTGACTAGTCAGGTAATCCTCGTAAGAGCCCTGGAAGTCGACTATTTCGTTTTCCTTGACTTCCAAAATCCGGGTCGCCAGCGATGACACGAACTCCCGGTCATGCGACACGAAAATCAGGGTGCCGGCGTATTTCTCCAGCGCGATATTAAGCGATTCGATCGACTCCATGTCCATATGGTTGGTCGGCTCGTCCAGCAGCAGCACGTTATGGCGGCCCAGCATCAGCTTGCCGTACATCATGCGGCCCTTCTCGCCACCGGACAACACCTTGACCGATTTCTTGACGTCGTCGCCGCTGAACAGCAAACGGCCAAGGCTGGAACGCACGGCCTGGTCGTCGTCGCCTTCCTGGGTCCATCGTCCCATCCAGTCGGTGAGTGTCAGGTCGGTCGCGAAATCTTCGGTCGGATCTTGCGGCATGTAGCCGACATTAGCATTTTCCGCCCATTTCACCAGGCCGCTGTCTGCTGCCAGGCCGGCGATCTCGGTGCCGCCAATGCTGCGTAACAGCGTGGTTTTACCCGCGCCGTTGGCGCCGATGATGGCGATTTTCTCGCCAGCTTCAACCATAATGCTGAAATTCTTGAAGATCGGCCGGTCGTAAGTCTTGCTGATGCCCTGCACTTCGACTGCCAGCCGATGCAGCTTCTTCTCGCCGTCGAAACGCACGAACGGATTGGCGCGGCTGGATGGCTTGACATCCTCGACCTTGATTTTTTCAATTTGCTTGGCGCGCGAGGTAGCCTGGCGTGCCTTCGATTTGTTGGCGGCAAAGCGGCGCACGAAATCCTGCAACTCGGCGACCTTGTCCTTGGCCTTCGCATTCACCGACAACTGCTGCGCTCGTGCCTGCGACGATGCCAGCATGTAGTCGTCGTAATTGCCTGGATAAACCTTCAATGTGCCGTAGTCCATATCGGCCATGTGGGTACATACCTGGTTCAGGAAATGGCGATCATGGGAAATGATGATCATGGTTGAATTGCGCTGGTTCAGCACATCTTCCAGCCAGCGGATGGTGTTGATATCGAGGTTATTGGTCGGCTCGTCGAGCAACAGGATATCCGGATTCGAAAACAGTGCCTGCGCCAGCAAGACGCGCAGCTTCCAGCCTGGCGCGACGTTGCTCATCGGGCCTTGATGCTGATCGATCGAGACGCCCACGCCCAACAGCAGTTCGCCAGCGCGCGCTTCGGCGGTGTAGCCATCGTATTCGGCGAACCTGGCTTCCAGGTCGGCGGCCTTCATGTAGTCATCGTCGGTGGCTTCCGGATTGGCATAGATCGCATCGCGCTCGGCCATCGCTGCCCACATTTCAGTGTGGCCCATCATCACCACGTCGAGTACCCGCATTTCTTCAAACGCAAACTGATCCTGACGCAATTTACCCAGGCGCTCGTGCTGATCCAGCATCACGTTGCCGGCCGAAGACTCCAGATCGCCGCCCAGGATCTTCATGAACGTCGACTTGCCGCAGCCGTTCGCGCCGATCAGGCCGTAACGGTTGCCGTCGCCGAATTTGACGGAAATGTTTTCAAACAGCGGCTTAGGGCCGAACTGCATCGTGATATTTGCGGTGGAAAGCATCTTAAACTGGTTCTTTTCTTAATTGAATCATAGGGTTAGACAATGAGGCGGCATTATACAGTATCCGCAATTGTGCACTGTGGACCACCGTAAAAACAACGACTTACCGCTCTGTTTCCCATGAATCCGACACCATACAGGGCCAGGATGATGCGATTTCCAACGTCTGTCAGCACACGCCAATGCCCGTGCGAATTAATTATAGACTTTAGTTCAATATTAAATTAATCTAGACTCAAGTCTATAATTTTAAAACCCTGCACGCGTCATCCGCGCTGCCCGTCCTGCTACGGCACATTTCTTGGTCTACTTGTATCCGGCATGAAACAACAAGCATTATCAAACCAATAAGTCTCTATCTGCATGAGCACTACGGTCGAGGCTTTATCACAATGAAAAGCGCGCAATGGACAATTTCGATTACATCGTGATCGGCGCCGGCTCGGCTGGCTGTGTGTTGGCAGGCCGGTTATCAGAAAACAGCAAGATCAACGTCTTGCTCCTGGAAGCTGGCGCTCGCGACAACAACATACTGATCGACATGCCCGCCGGCTGGGGCAAAACCCAGGAACCCGAACATCCGTTCAACTGGTCATACAACACGCAGGCAGAACCCGGCCTGGGCGGCAGGCACATTGCGCTGCCGCGTGGCAGAGTATTGGGTGGCAGCTCGGCGATCAACGGCTTGCTGTACCTGCGTGGCCAGCGCGAGGATTACGACGACTGGGCAGCTGGCGGCGCAAATGGCTGGGGTTGGGATGAAGTCGAACCTTATTTCCTGCGCGCCGAAAACAACGCGAATATCAGGAATGACTTGCATGGCAGCGACGGTCCGCTCGCGGTATCCAACCTGGTCGACCCGACGCCGCTCAGCAAAATATTGATTACCGCTGCGGAACAGGCGGGCATCCCCCGCAATCCAGACTTCAACGGTACCCGGCAAGAAGGCGTCGGTTTGTATCAGGCCACGCTGTCAGGCGCCAAACGCTGCTCGTCCGCGCACGCCTATCTGAAACCGGCACTGTCGCGCCCCAACCTTTGTATCCGGACCGATTCCAGCGTCTCCCGCATCCTGTTCGAGGGCAGGCGCGCCGTCGGCGTTGAATACTTCGTCGCAGGACAGCCCAAGACCGTACGGGCCGGCACCGAAGTGCTTTTGACGGCTGGCGCGATCGGCAGCCCGCATCTGCTGATGCTGTCCGGCATAGGTCCGGCAGACGAACTGGCGGCGCATGGCATCGCGCCTCTCTGTGATGCGCACGAAGTGGGACGCAACCTGCAAGACCATCTGGTGATACCGCTGATGTGGCAACTAAAAGCCGGGCAAAGTTCGATGAACCAGCGTTTAAGCGGCTTGCGGGCAATCAAGGAAGTGTTTTCCTACCTCGTCAACAAACGCGGCGCGATGACCATGCCGGCGGCCGAAGTCGGCATTTTCTGCAAAAGCAACCCTGCGCTTGCGCGCCCGGACTTGCAGTTCCACGTCTTGCCCTTGTCCGGCGAGCTGGACAGCAAGAAAAAAGCACTGCATCGATTTCCCGGCTTTACGCTGGCGCCCAACGTCTGCCGCCCGACTTCGCGCGGCAGGCTCATGCTCGCCTCCGGTGATCCACGAGACAAGATAAAGATATCTTTCAATTACCTTACCAGCGATTACGACATCGACACCACGCTGAGCGGCATCGCATGGGCACGGCGCATTGCCGCCGCGCCAGCGCTGGCTGCGATTACCGAACGCGAGCTCTATCCCGGCCCCGGCGTTAACCAGCGCGATGAACTCATCTCCTTTGCGCGCCAGGTCGGCACCACCGGGCACCATCCGGTATCCACCTGTCGCATGGGATCAGATGCGCGATCGGTTGTGGATTGCGAACTCCGGGTACGCGGCGTGGAAGGTTTGCGCGTCATCGATGCATCAGTGATGCCATCTTTAATCTCTGCCAATACGAACGCCGCCGCCGTCATGATCGGCGAGCGCGCCGTGGATTTCATCCGCAAAGCAAGAAAATCCGGCATGCCGTCAGTCAGTCTTGCGAACAGTAACGCTTACCAAACATCTTAATAGAGGAAAAAGCTATCGTGGACGCACAAAATATTTCCTCTCGTCTCGCAGCCTGGATCGAGCACCGCTATCCAGGGAGTGACCCGAAACTCATCAACGTAAAGCCACCGTCACAAGGTTATTCCAACGAAACCTGGCTGCTCGATCTGCAGTGGATCAAGCAGGGGCGCGCGGAAACCGTTCCGCTGGTGCTGCGCATCGCGCCGGAAAACAGCGCCATTTTCCAGCACTACGACCTGTCGTTGCAATACCGCGTGATGGACGCATTAGCGAATTCGGACGTGCCGGTGCCGGCATTATTCGGTTACGAGGACGACATCTCAGTGATCGGCAGGCCTTTTTTTCTGATGCTCCGCATTGACGGCCGGGTCCCTGACGAGGACCCGCTTTACCATATGAGCGGCTGGCTGCACGACCTGCATGGAGAGGAGCAAGCGGCACACTGGTTGCGCGGAGTGGAGATGACGGCAACCATCGCAAAACTTGACTGGCGTGCGTCTGAACTGGATTTCCTTGCGCCGCCGGTAGGCACGGCATTGGACGCAAACCTTGCAGAGCTGGCCGATTTTCTTGCATGGACCGAGTCGCTGGCCCGCCCCTATCCACTGCTGCACAGGGCGCTTGAATATCTGCAAACCCATCGCCCCCCGGTGTACGCTGAAGTGCTGGTGTGGGGTGATGCGAAACTCGGAAACTGCTTGTATGCTGCAGGCGACATCGTTGCAGTACTCGACTGGGAATGCGCCCACATCGGTCATCCACTGGAAGATCTGGCATGGTGGATCGTGCTCGACCGCTCGTTGTGCGATGGCTACAACGTAGCACGCCTGGCGAATCTGCCGTCACGCGAGGCCAGCATCGCCCGCTGGCAAGCCGTCAGCGGCATGCCTGTTACCGATTTACCCTATTTTGAGCTGATGGCGGCCTTACGCCTGGCGATTATCATGGCACGGGTGGGCAAACTGTTTACCGAACGCGGCCGGGTTACGGCAGATGCAGAAATGGATATCAACAACGGCGGCGCAGCGATACTTGCATTATTAATGAACGAACAAGACATCACCTGTAACGCTGCATGTTGACACATGCCGGCGACCATCCGATGCCGGCACCCGTCTCACTTTTCATGGTCGCTATTGCTGCGGACTGCCGCGTGGCGTCAAACGGCGAAACAACTCGATCAGCGCCGACCAGAATACTATGCCAACGATCAACGCCAACAGGTGCGCACCGAAGCGTTGCTCCGACTGCACCGCCGGAATACAGCCGATGGTCAGGAACAGGAAGGCCACTTCATTGATGAACGTGCCGAAGCGTCCCATCACCTGCAACAGCACAACCACGAAGATCAATGCCAGAAATACGGAAAAACCGACCATGTTGCCCAGCATCGCCGGCAACCAGATCAGCAGCCCGCTCAGCGCAAAGCCGAACAGCGTTCCGCACACAGTGGGTAGCCAGCTTTCCGGACGGGCTTGTTTGACGGATGCGTAGTACCAGAGAAACAGAAAACAGATCCAGCTGTCGCTGATACCGAATAGCGCCAGGAATAACAGAAACAGACACACCACCGCGAGCAATCCCACGTTAATCAACAGCGCTTTACCTAGTCCCGGGCTTACAGTTTGTTCCATGCGGATTCCTCCTTGTTATATGCCAGACTGTACGCAGCCCTGGCAAGATCTCAATCGTCCAAGCGGACTATTTGCAGGCCATAGCGAGGTTTCGCAGAAAATGGCACAAAACAGCGCAAATAGCGTCCTTTTCCTCCGATGATGTGCCGTGGCAGGCAAGGCCTCTACCAGATCGACGGAAAACTGGTTTACCATTACAACCGGCTCCCCGGATAATGTCGTATATGGACGGCATAGACATCGGCAAGGACACCGAAACACCCCTTGGCGGCGATTATCGTGTACCGTTCGCCTTTACTGGAATGTTTCAAAATTTCAAGGTAATACGTTATGTCAATGGTGCTACATGCATGAAGATCCTCCGGTAATTTCCCGCCGAGAGCGTAACAAGATCAATACCACTACGCGGTTGCTCGATGCCGCGCGTACACTCTTTGCAGAAAAAGGCGTTGCCGGCACCACGATAGAGGACATCGCGGAAACTGCCGACGTCGCACGCGCCACGTTCTTTAATTATTTTCAAAACAAAAGTGCGGTTCTTCAGGCCCTCTGGGCAGACCAGATGGCGCGCTTCAACCTCGTGATCGATCAGCAACTGAGCCAGGACACACCGACAATCGAACGACTCCGGAATATATTCCACGCTTTCGTGCTTGGAACCATACGGCAGCCGAACTATCTCCGGAACGTGATTGGAGAGCTGGAACAGGACTGGGGCACACCTGAGATCAGCAAAGGCCGGCTGGATGCGCTTCACGCGGCGCTGGCCCGGCTGATTGAGGCGGGCGTCGCCCAAGGCGATGTCCGCACGGACTATTCATCAGACTTTCTTGCCCAGATGATTTCTGCCGCCTACCTTTCCGTCCAGCGTAACTGGCGCCTGGATCTAACCTACGATCTGGCAACGAGCTGCGACGAGGCGACGCGATTCCTGGCCGCTGCCATCGCACCGCAAAAACCGACTCGCGCGCCTGCTGCCGCAAAGGCGACGCCAGCGTCGCCAGCAAAAAAGCCGGTAAAAAAACAGTAGGAAAATAGTGGAACACCATAGAAAGCAGGTAGCAGGGGTAACTCACGTTTTACCATTACGCGTATTTACCACGGCCAGCTCCGGCCACTCGCCATGCACCCAGGTTTGGCAATTGCCCCAACCGGTGGCCTCCGTCGCACTATCCTGCACTACGATCATGCAATCGCGGAACTGATTCAGGCGTGTCGTACTTTCAGGAGTGCGGCAATCGGCGAAATATTCACCGTCCAGATGCTGCCTGCCGCACCATTGCCCAACGTATTGGCCGTCAAAGCCGTGATAGAGGCCGCCTCCGAGGTGAAAGCCTGTATCCGAAATGGCGCGCGCCGTGAGAATCCGGCTGCTGCCATCTTCCAGCGTCAGATGAAATTCGCCATGCAGCATGCGCCGGTTGCCGGGATCAAAGACCAGTCGCGGCGAGTTGGATCGCACCGCCTCCCGGCGTCCGTCCTGATATTCGAAATGGCCCTGCATCAGTTCATGGCTGAACCCCGGCCCGGCATAGCGCAGCAGATACTGGTGGAACGCATAACTGCTGCCATCCTTCGCCTGGAACAAAAGTGGATTCCATACTGCGAGCACCCTCATACCCTCGCTGTCCATCAATTCCGGCGCCATGTCCGATAACGGCGCACCGACTCCGGGACGCACTCCCCACGAATGATCCCGCGTCATCACCCAGTCCTGGTGATTAACCTCCCGGCGCTCTCCGTTGACCTCTATCCAGCCGCTGGCGACGCCGATCTGGTGATAGCGGATCTGATCGGCGGTGCGACGGAAGCCATTGTTGCTGCGGCGGTCTTCGCGCGCTTCCGTAAAACATGGCACGACACCCTCTAGCAGAAGATCAAATGCAATCGGTTGCACCGCATTTTTCTCCAGCCTTACGCGGACCTTTTTCAGCGGCGCAATGATCTCGTAGCGAATCGGCCCGGTGCTGACACCTTCCAGGTCGATGTCGAGTGCACGACTGGCCCGTACATTCCATTGCTCGCAACCACGCGATACGCCGGCGTAGGCGTCAACCACATTGCGGTTCACATATTTACCGAAGCCGAATCCGATTTGCAGGGAACCGTCGCGCGCGCCTACCATTCCGCATACTTTTTCCGCCCATGACGGATCGGTATGCAAAACCGATGCGTGTGTTTCGACAATCTGGTGGTTGAAATGCTCGTCTGCGCCAACGAGGGGTCCGATGCTTCCGCCTTGCATATGAATCCTTTCCATTTTAATTACAACATTTACCAAAGCACGCTGTGCGAGTAATGCATACGCGTGTCGGCTATCCCGCATCTCCGATACGATAGCGGATCGGTAACGATTTGTACCCGCCGGTGAAATTCGATTCGATCGGTCTCGCCTCGCCAGCCAGTTCAATGGATTCCAACCGTGGCAACAGCTTGGCAAAAAAAGTGCGGATCTCCGCAAGTGCGATCTGGCGGCCAAGGCACGCGTGCCCTCCCCAACCGAAGCCGACATGCGCCTGGGCTGCGCGCTCGATGTCAAACCGGTAGGCGTCGGCGAACGCCACGTCGTCGCGATTGGCGGATGGAAAGAGCATGGCCAGCGAGTCGCCCGCCTTGATCTCAACACCGCCCAGCACACAGTCCTGCGTTGCCGTACGCATGAAATGCCGGATCGGCGACACCCAGCGCACGATCTCGTCGGCACCGGTCCGCAGCACTCCCGGGCTGCGTTTCACTTTCTCCAGCTCCGCCGGATTTTGAATGAATGCCAGTAAGCCACCAGCAATCGAAGCCGCCGTAGTTTCGTGCCCGGCCGTCGAGATCAGCAAGTAGTAAGAGATCGCCTCAAGCGCACCGATCGCCTCGTCATGCACCATGGCGTTGGCAATCACACTGGTGAGATCCTCACGGGGTGCTGCACGACGCTCCGCCAGAATTCTGCCAAAGTAGGCCGCAACATCAGCCATCACATCCACACCGCCCTGGTCCGAACGCGCCAATTCCGGATCGCCCGTCGACAAAAGTTCCTGTGTCATTTTCAGAATGAACGGAGCATCCTCGTCAGGCATTCCCAGAATCGATAGAATCACCGTCAACGGCAATTGCGAGGCGATTCTGGTCGAAAAATCGATCTCGCCACCGGCATCGATCATTTCCTGGATATAGCGATCTGCCAGCACATCTATGCGCTTTTGCAACTGGATCACGCCCGGCCCCATGAACCAGCGCTGCGTAATACTCCGGTAAGTCTTGTGCTCCGGGCCATCCATATCGAGCAAGATACGCACCGCGTAGCGCCGACCGCCATACTGCTTTTCGGTCAGGGCTTCGATATTTTTTGGCACCATCGTCAAACGCGGCTCGTTGATGAAGAGTTCGTTCTGCTGCATCACCTCTTTAATGTCCGCTATCCGCGTCACCGCCCAAAATGGGCGATAGGGCTCGCGATCGACCCACGATACAGGTGCGTTGACTCGCAAATACCTCAAGTCGTCGTGGACTTGCGCTTCGTTGCGCCATGCCTTGTGGCTTGTGACGTCGATATGGCCCGGCATTACTATGCGCGTCATTCTTTTCTCCTAAACAGGTTGTCGATCAGGCGCTACAGTCTGGCGTTGCGGGTCTCGGCGTCCTTTGTACTCAAAGTTGACCGTAACAGCCACGCACCAGCTTGCCAGGAAGCGCCTCGGTAGGAACGCCATCGCGATAGGTCAGTTGCCCGGACACCAGCGTCGCACGATAGCCCTGTGCGCCCTGCAGGAAGCGCCGCCCTCCCGCCGGCAAGTCGTACGCCATATAGGGACGGTCGATCGCCAGCGCATCGAAATCGATCAAATTCAGATCCGCCTTCATGCCCGGCGCCACCGTCCCGCGATCGGAAAAAGCGTAAAGCGCAGCAGGTCGCTGAGTCAGCATCTGTATCCCCTGCTCCACGGTAAATACTTTGCGTCGACGCACCCATTCCGTCAGTAAAAAGGTGGTGGCGCTGCCATCGCAAATGGTGCTGACATGCGCGCCGCCATCACCCAGAGCGGGTACTGTCCAGCTGTTTTTCAACATGGATTCAATCGCTTCGGCGTTGCCATCGCTATAGTTGGCCAGCGGCAGATAGACGAGGGACGAACCACGATTCTCCAGGAAGAAGTCATATAGCCATGTGAGTGGATCGCATCCCGCTGTCATTGCCATTGCGGCGACAGATGACGACGCATCCGGCAAATAATTCGGTTGATCCGCCACCGGGAACATGCGATTGAACGCATTGCCGTAGTACTGCATGAACAGGTTCGGCCTATAGTCGGCTTGCCCCAGAATCGCGGCACGCACCTCGGGTCGCGCCAGTTCGGCGATACGCTGCGCCAGCGGCAGCGCGGCCACGGCCGCATACGCCGAACGGCTGGAAAATGGATTCATGGAGGTATCAAAACCCAGCAGCACGCCGACCGGCCGGCAAATCACCTGGCCGGTAATGCGCTCACCGGCGGCATTGGCCTCGGCAATCATCTCCAGCAATTCCTCATGGAAACGTGGCTTGTGATCGTGCTGAAGGACCGTCACCGTCCCCGCCTGCCCCGAATCCCGGCAAACTTTGCGAAGAATGTCAAACTCGGCACGCGCATCGTCAAAATCGGAAATCATCTGAAACACGGCCCCTGTCGCCCCTTTCAAGGTGTGGCCGAGTCCGGTCAACTCTGCTGCGGCAGCCTCGAACATCGGGGTATATTCACCGCTTGTGTCGCGATGCGCCAGGGTGCGCGATGTCGACAAGCCGACCGCTCCTGCTCTCAGGCCATTGCGCACGAGAATCTGCATTTGCGCCAGATCGCTCGCATTGGCAGCCTCGCGCCGCACGGCGCGCTGGCCCATGACATACACCCGTAGCGGCCCGTGCGGCAGCAATGCGGCAATATCGATGTCGCGCCGACGTCGTTCCAGCGCATCAAGATATTGAGGAAAACTCTCCCAATCCCAACGCAGGCCTTCGTGCAGCGCGGCGCCCGGAATATCTTCCACTCCTTCCATCAAGCTGATGAGCGTATCGCGATCGGATGGACGGCAGGGCGCGAAACCGACGCCGCAATTGCCTATCACCGCCGTCGTAACCCCTTGCTGGGAAGTCGGCCACATGCGCTCATCCCATGTAGCCTGGCCATCGAAATGGGTATGAACATCAACAAATCCGGGCGTGACGAGCAGGCCGCGCGCATCGATTTCTTCCTTACCGCGGCCCAGATTTTTTTCTACCGCGACAATGCGCGTCCCTTCAATCGCCACGTCGGCCTCGCGCATGGCTTGTCCAGTACCATCAACCACTGTTCCACCGCGAATAACCAGATCATATTTTGGAGACATCATCGTCCTCATTTGCAAGTAGCGGTGCGCAACCATTGCGCATACCGATATTCAAGGAATCGCTGCACCGGTCCGACTGTCAGGTTGCAGCGCAAGGATCGGGGTACATCCCACGCATGCTGCGCGCCCGGCACCTCCGCATATAGAACCTCTTGTGCACTCACTTTGCGCAGCTTTTGGACAAACCAGCGCACTTCCTCAACCGGAATCAAACTATCGTGTGACCCATGCAGCACCATGAATGGCGGAGCATCGGCGTTTATCTGACTGGCCGGGTCCATCGTTTGCCACTGATCAGGCGCGGATTCTCTTGTGGCTTGCATGACTTTGTCCGCAAGAAAGCGGGCGAAAGTCAAATCGGTTGCAGTCTGTCCCATCAGGTCGTACTTGCCATAAAACGGCACAGCGACTTGCACCTGCGTATCCGCCGACTCAAAGCCAGGCTGCCAGTCTGGATTGTTCGGTGTGAGTGCCGCCAAGGCGCAGAGATGGCCGCCAGCCGATCCTCCTGTGATGGCGATGAATCCAGGTTCTCCACCGTATTCCGCAGCATGCTCGCGGGCCCAGGCGATAACGCGCTTGGTATCAATCAAATGTTCGGGCATCCGCACATCAGGACTGAGACGATAATTCGCATCGATCACCAGCCAGCCATTTTGTGCAAGGTGCATTAGCAGCGGCATGCCTTGCGTGCCTTTATCACCGAATATCCAGGCCCCGCCGTGAAAATTGATGAGTATCGGCATCGGTTTGGCCGGCATGGCAACTGGTTTAAGTACGTCTAATTTCTGCAATGCGTGACCATCTTTGACGTAGGCCAGGTTGCGTAACCACTGCACCTCAGGCAAGGCGTAGTGAAATGGCCGCAGCCAGCCCGAGGTGGCAGGTATTGCCCGCAACAGCGCTTTGCGTTCGGCCGCGATGTGCGATGCGTAGTCTGATCCCAAACCTTGCATTAATACTTTTTCAAGTAGCTCACCGGTTCCGCGGGCGCGCCACAGCGCCAGCAGCAGTCCCATTGAAGCAAGCAAATGCAAGCCCAAACCAAACCGCCCAATCATATGGCGGTTCGCGCCAAGTAGCGCCGCGCCAGATGCCAATGCCAGTGCACCGAGAAAAAGCCATGGCGCCAACTCGCTTCCCATCGCAGAAAAGCCGGTATACCACGCAGACCGCCGATCCAGGCTACCGCGCCGCGCGAAGATGGAACAGCAAGCAAAGCACATCCCCAACAGGCCAAAAAGCAGGCTTATCCATGCAACGATCAGATCCATCGACTTGCCTTTCAGTATTTCCCGAGCTTCATTTACTCGACATAAAACCCTAGCTATCCATGGGTGCCAGAGCAGCACGGCCAAGGACCAAATCCGCGCCTTTATCGCCAATCACAACGGTGGTTGCATTGGTATTACCGGAAATAATATTCGGCATCACCGATGCATCAATCACGCGTAGACGTTCGACTCCGCGCACACGCAAATCAGGTGTGACCACGGCGAACGGATCGTCCAAGCGTCCCATGCGGCAGGTGCCCACGGCGTGATGTCCGGTGGTGATCGTGGGCGCTAGCCATTCCAGCAATTCTGCGTCAGTGTGAAGCGCCGGTCCGGGCCGCGTCTCTGCCGCCACCAACTTTGCCAGCGCCGGTTGCTCCACCATGCGACGCAGGAAACGCAGGCTATATAAAAGTGCCTTGCGGTCGCGTTCGTCGTCCAGATAGTTCATGCGCAGCGCAGGATGCACTCTTGCATCAGAAGCTTTAAGCTGAATCGAACCGCGTGACCAGGGACGTATTTGATTTGGCGCCAGGGTAAAGCCTGGGATCGACTCCGGTTTTGGAGATTGCCCCAGGTTCACGGTTTGTTCGGTGGCGCCAGTCACTGGCAGACCGAAGACCTGAATATCGTTGTAATTCAATGCCGGGTCGCTACGAAAGTAACAACCGAACTCCGATGCTGCACTCGTCATCGCCCCGCCACGTGTGAACAGGTAACGCAGCATCGAGCCGGCCAGGCCAATCCCGCGGAACGCCGCGTTCATGCCGGGCACTTCCGGCCGCAGGCGCCAGGTCATGGGAGCAATGACATGGTCTTGCAGGTTTTGCCCGACCCCGGGCAGATCCGCCGCCACCGCAATACCGTGCTCTTGCAGATGTGCCGCCGGTCCGATACCAGACAACATCAATAATTGCGGAGAATGGATGGCGCCGGCACACAGCAATACTTCACGTCGCGCTTTTGCCAGTTGTTCGCTGCCATCCGGCAGGCGGTATTTGACACCGGTTGCCGTGCGTCCGGATAAAGTAATGCACTGCACCGTGGCCTGGGTCAGGACCGTCAGGTTTGTCCGTGACATCGCAGGGTCGATGGCATTGCGGGCGATGGATGAGCGCCGTCCGTCGAGCACGTTAACCTGGTAGATTCCGGCACCTCCGGCATTGCCGTCGTTGAAGTCATCCACCCGCTCCAGCCCTGCCTGCACGGCAGCTTCTATCATGGCATCCGTAATCGGATCGGTGTTTTTCTGATTGGCCGCAATCAACGGGCCGCCGCGGCCATGCAAGTTGTTATCGAGATGTTGCTGGCCCTCGGTGCGAATAAAGTGCGGCAGCAATTCCGGCCAACTCCAGCCGGCGGCGCCGGCACTGACCCAGTCGGCGTAATCCTGGCGGTGGCCGCGCACATACAGCAAACCGTTGATTGAGGACGAGCCACCCAGCATTTTTCCGCGTGGGATCTTCATGCGACGGCCGCCAGCCCAGCGTTCAGGTTCTGTTTCATGCCCCCAGGAATAGCGCTTATCGAAGGCCATCCGTCCCCAGCCGGCAGGCATGTCGACTAACAATTGACGATGAGAGCCACCAGCCTCTATTAACAGTACCGTGTGCTCGCCGCTCGCGCTGAGGCGCGCCGCCAAGGTTCCACCTGCCGATCCGGAGCCAATGACGATGTAATCAAATTCCTGGTTCAAAAGAATATCTCTTTCATTTTTATGTCATTCGTCTGGAGCGGGCTGAACATGAAAAGGCCGCCGTCGCGCTTCTATTGATATTCGACTTGAACCTACCGGAGTCGGCCCTTCACGCTGCCGCCTTGGCACGCACCATACCGCGATCCAGTTCTTCATAAAGGTGGTAACTGTATTCATCACAGTCGATCTGAATGGTATGGCTCTCCGAAGCTATGAACTGTGCCTTGAGCGTTTCCTGGTCGGCCTTCAGTTCGGCTTCCATCCGCGCAACCGATGGCAGTTGGTAGCGCCCGGTGATGTACTGCGCCAGATAGTGCGACTGTAATTCGGCAATCGGCATCATCGAGCACTTTGGTTGAACCAAAGCAAGGAACATCAGATTCCTGTAGCGCGGGTCGAAGATCCGCCGCCATAGCGCAATGTTGTTGCCCGGCGCGCTGATCAGCTTTGTATCCAGGAACGGGAAGCTGATGCGGTAGCCCGAACAATGCACGATCGCATCGACAGCTTCGATGCTGCCGTCTTCAAACCGGACCCGATCACCCATCATCTCGACGATGTTGCCCTTCGGCGTGATATCGCCATGAATCAGGCGCGCGTGAATGTCTTGCGACACCGTGCCATGACGCGCAACGAAACGATCCTTCGGCGGCTTCAGCCCAACGCGCCGCGGATCTCCGGCCACCGAACGCACTATATATTCGGACAAGACGTTAGAGAGCGAAAGGCGCCAGGCACGTGGAATCCAGCGCCTCCGGAAACGCTCCCAGCCGCCGGGGCGCTTCATCGGATGACGGATGAATTTATCCTGGGGCATATTGCCGAGCACTTTCGGGGTAATCCACACCCCCGAGCGCTGCGACAGGAATACCTTGACCGGTCCACTACTGGCGCGGGCTGCCTGGCCCAGTTCACAGGCGATATCCATGGCCGAGTTACCGGAACCAACGACGACCACCCGTTTCCCTCGGAAATCATAGGGCGATGTGGAATCTACATAGTGATGCGCATGCAACTGCGCACCATCGAACTGACCCGGGAACTTGGCCATGCGCACATCCCAGTGGTGCCCGTTCGCCACCACCAGCCAACGATAGTTGCGCTTCTCCTCTCCCGCAGGACCACGCAGATGTATATCCCAACTGCCATCTGCGCAACGCTCGACCTGCAATACCTCGGTATTGAACCGGATATGCGGCCGCACATCGAAGTGATCTGCGTAATCGTCGAAATACCGGACAATCTCGCTGTGGCTAGGAAATTCGGCCATGTGCTCCGGCATCGGATAGTCGGACAATTCCATGACCCGTTTCGAGGTATTGATATGAAGTGAGCGATAGCAACCGCCAACCTCATTATCGTTTTCAAAACGCCATAGCCCACCCAGGCCGCTGCCTTTTTCAAAGCAGTCCACCGCAATCCCTTGCTGCCGGAATACTTTGGTGCAGACAACGCCGCTGGTGCCGGCGCCGATGATCGCGACGCCCTCAGATCGAATCGAATTTTTCATGATGACAAGTCCTGTTCAGGCATGTTGTTTTCCTCCTCGGTGGTCCCTGGAAATCGAAAAGCGGTGAAATAAGCTCAGTCCCTACGCCGGAACGACCGGCCGCCGCAGCATCACTACGTTATTGAAAAAGCTCAGCACAACCTGGTCATGCTGGTTGCGCAATTCGAAGCGCGTAACTATTACACCTCGTTCGGGACGGTGGTCTTCCTTACGCTCCAGATGCGTGACTTGCGCACGCAGAATGTCGCCGACCACGGCAGGACGATGAAAACGGACTTGATCCCAGCCACGCGCGGCAATCGATGAAGTTTCTTCGTGCGGGATGGTATGGCTAAGCCGGATGATGATCGACAGCAGGTGGACGCCGGCGGCAAACAACTGCCCGATGGGAGTGCGGGCGGCAACGGCTTCGTCGATATGCGGCGGAAAAGGATCCCATTGACCCGCGAATTCCTTGATCGCCTGCGCCGTCAACGTGAATGTTTCGGCAGATTCTTCCATCTTGCCGAGTTCCATGTCTTCCCAATATCGGATACTTGTTGTCATGAGCCCTCCTCAGGCACGGGGTAATCGCTATGGCGCGCAACATTACGTCGCCCGGTTGCTGCTTTCAATCTTTCCTACGTCAGCGCGGCAACTGATTGAACGGCACACCTTTATCCATGCGCGGTTCCGACGGCAGACCCAGCACGCGTTCGCCAACGTTATTCTTGACGATTTCATCGGTGCCGCCGGCAATCCGCATGCCCGCCGCACCGAACCACAACTTCTCCACCAACTGCCACGTGTCACCGACTTCTTCGGCCGCGAGTACGCCGCGCTCCCCCTGCAGATCCATCGCAAAATAAGCGAAGTCCTGCAAGGTACGGGCGCCGACGATCTTGGCGATCGACAATTCGGGGCCGGGCTCCTTGCCCTTGCCGAGTGCGGTCAAGCCGCGACACTGCAACAGCCAAAGGCCATGGGCGTTCAGGTACAGATCGGCTAACCGTTCGCGCATGCGGCCGTCGGCCATGGCGCTGCCGCCGTTGAATTCTGCCGAACGCATTATTTGCGCCGCCGTGCGCCACAAATCGGGAGGCATCACGCCGCCGATCGACAGTCTTTCATTCATCAGCGCGGTCAGCGTAACCTTCCAGCCGGCGCCGGCCGCTCCCACGCGCTGGCTATCCGGAATGAAGACGTCATTGAAAAACACTTCGTTGAACTCGGATTCGCCATTGGCTTGCCGTATCGGGCGCACTTCCACACCAGGCGCTTTCATGTCGATGAAGAAACTGGTCAAGCCCTCGAACTTGGGCACAGTCGGATCGGTGCGCGCCAGCACCATGCCGAATTCAGCAAATTGCGCCAGCGTGGTCCAGACTTTTTGTCCATTCAAGATCCAGCCGTCGCGGCCGTCGCTGCAGCACTCGGCGCGCGTGCGCACCATGCCGAGATCGGAGCCGGCGCCCGGTTCGGATAGCAATTGGCACCACAGTTCCTTGCCGTGCAGTGCCGGCCCCAGGTAGCGGGCGCGCACTTCTTCACTGGCATGAGCGAATAGCGAGGGAAGCACCATGCCGAGGCTCACGGCGAAATAGTTCGGCGGCACATTGAAGCGCCCCTCTTCCTGACGGTAAATGACTTCCTGCATCGGCGTGCCGCCGCGCCCGCCGAAGGCAACCGGCCAGGTAATCGCGCCGAAGCCGGCGGCGGCCCGCCGTCCCTGCCATTCGCGGGACGCCTGCAACAATTGTGCGGATGTCAGCCCTTGGCCGGATATTTCGTCAGAACGTTGCTTTTGCGGTGCATTATCCTGTAACCATTGGCGGCATTCCTGGCGGAAGCTGATTTCTTCGGGGGAGTCCTGGAAGTCCATTACGTTCTGTTCCTCGATTTTCCGCTAACGCCGGGCGTTGGCGGTTGTTGGGTAAATTTCCTCGGCTGGCCGTATCAGTCAGGCCGACTCAGGCGACAAGTTGACGTTCAAGGTTTTGCACCAGTTGTTCGCGCCAAACATGCGAACTGCCGAGCATCACCGCGAGCTGTCGCGCACGCCGATAAAACATGTGGCAGTCAAGTTCCCATGTGTAACCCATGCCGCCGTGGGTCTGGATGTTTTCCTGCGCCGCGTATGAAAAGGCTGCGCTGGCAGATGTGCGTGCGCCAGCGGCAGCGAGCGGCAGCTCGGGCGCATCGCTGAGTAAGGCCCAGGCGCCGTAATAACAATGGCTGCGCGCCATCTGATTGCCGGTATAGATATCGGCAAGTTTGTGCTTGATGCCCTGATAGGAGCCGATGGCACGGCCGAAGGCTTTGCGTTCACGGGCATAACCGCAAGCCATCTCGAGCGCGGCATCCGCACCGCCGAGTTGTTCGAACGCCAAAAGGATGGCGGCGCGATTGCGTACCTGTGCCAATACCGCGATGGCGTCGGTGCAGGCGTCTAGCGCTTCGGCCGGGGTGGCTTCGAAACGTAACTCCGCAAACGGACGGGATTTGTCCAGCGTTGCCAGGCGTCGGCGCGCAACGCTGGCGTCGAGATCAGCCACAACCAGCAGCGGCCGATGCGCTTCATCTTGCGCTAACACCACCGCAAAGGCAGCGGCTTCGCCATCCGATACCAGCGGCGCCAAACCGTGCAATGCACGGCCATCGAAGCGCGGCAGCACCATGCCTTGCGCCGCGTCCAGTGGCGCGGCAAGCGTCGCGATGGCGCCGTCCGCAATCCGTGGCAGCCAGCGTTGCTGTTGCGCTTCGCTTGCGCCCAGAAGCAAGGCTTGCAAAGCCAGATACAACGTGGAAGCCAGCGGCACCGGCGCCAACTGTCTGCCGATTTCTTCTGCGACGACGCACAATTCGAGCGCGCCCAGACCGTGGCCACCGCACGATACCGGCAACATCAGCGAAGTCACACCGAGACCGGTGAGGCCACGCCAGACCGGCTGACTATACAATTGCTCTTGTTCCATCACTTGCCGCGCTTCAATCAGCGGCGATTCATTGATCAGGAACTTGCGCACCTCGTCGCGCAACATATTCTGGTCGTCGGAAAAATCGAAATTCATCGTTATCTTCTTTCAAAGTGACATGTCTCAAACACGCGCAGACCATTTCAAATCCGCGCCGGTCACGCTATACCCTGGCGTTACGGCCGTAGAAGGTCTGCCCTTTTTCCGCCATGTCGCGCAACAGCTGCGGCGGCCGCAGATGCTGGCCGAACAGCCCCGCCAGGCGATCCGACTCGGCCACGAATGCGCTCAAGCCGATACCGTCGATGAAACAGAACGGACCGCCGGTATAGGCCGGGTAGCCGACCCCGAGGATGGCGCCGACATCGCCGTCGGCGGGGGCAATCAGTACGCCTTCGGCCATGCAGCGCGCCGCTTCCAGCGCCTGCACATACAGGATGCGTTGTTTGATGTCATGCGGATCGGGCTGTCGCGCCAAGCGCGGGTAGAGTTCGGTCAAGCCAGGCCAGATTTGTTTGCCGCTCTCGTTGTAGTCGTAGAAGCCCTTGCCGACTTTTTTTCCAAGCCGGCCGAGTTCATACAGCTTGGTCAAAATCGCCACGGAACGGCCAGCTTTGTATTCGTCCGGAAATTCCCGCGCTTGCGCCTGACCGGCATGCACCGATAATTCAATCGACAATTCATCGGTGATGGCCAACGGCCCGACGGCCATGCCAGCGTGCTTTGCGCAGTTTTCTATCAGCGCCGGGCTGATCCCTTCCGCCACCATGCCGATCGCATCGTCGATGAAGGCGCCGATGAAGCGGCTGGTGAAAAAACCGCGACTGTCGTTGACCAGGATCGGCGTCTTCTTCAATTGCGCGACGAAGTCCAGTGCCTGCGCCAGTGTGGCGTCGGAAGTTTGCTTGCCGCGTATCACTTCAACCAGCGGCATGCGTTCCGCCGGGGAAAAGAAGTGCAGGCCGATAAACCGTTCCGGACGGCGGCTGGCCGCTGCCAGCACGGTGATCGGCAGTGCCGACGTGTTACTGGCCAGCACACAGTGATCAGGCAGCACGGCGTCGAGTTTTTTGGTTACCTCGGCTTTCAGCGCACGGTCTTCGAACACGGCTTCGACCACCATGTCGGCATCGTGCAAGAGTTCGTAATCGGTCGATGGGGTAATCCGCGCCAGGATCGCATCAGCCTTATCCTGCGTCATGCGGCCTTTGGCAATCAGCCGCCCCAGCGATTTGACCGCATAGGCTTTGCCGCGTTCGGCG
This sequence comes from Collimonas sp. OK607, assembly GCF_900111995.1. Lineage (GTDB taxonomy): Bacteria > Pseudomonadota > Gammaproteobacteria > Burkholderiales > Burkholderiaceae_D > Collimonas. The sequence continues at coordinate 90,504 of NZ_FOKF01000004.1, read as the reverse complement.
CCGGCTTCGTCGCGATCGATTAGCACCACGCTGATGCCACGCTGCGCTGCATTCAGCGCAATCCCGGCGCCCATCATACCCGCCCCTATCACGCCGAGCTTGCTGCATTTGAACGGCGCGAATCCCGCCGGCCGATGCATCAGCTTTTCCGCTTTGGATTTATTCACGAACAAGGTGCGTATCATGCCGCGCGATACCGGACTTAACGTCAGCTGTGCCAGGTATTTACTTTCAACGGCCAACGCTTTGTCCATCGGCAACTGGCCACCCTCAAACAGGCAACTCTGAATCGCGAGCGGAGCCGGCAGATTATGATAAGTATTCGCCTGCAACATGGTGTTGCCGACGACAAAACTCGGCGCCACGCGTGGGTCGAGCGGTCCGCCACCCGGAATCTTATAGCCTTTGACATCCCAAGGCTGCACCGCGTTCGGGGTATCCAGCAACCAGCGCTTGGCCGCCGCCAGCAGTTCGATTTTTGGTACGACAGCGTGAATCATGCCGGTTTCCAGGGCTTTGGCGGCATTCGCTTGCCGGCCTTCCATCAGATAAGGCATCGCACCCAGAATACCCAGCAGCCGCATCATGCGCTGCGTACCACCGGCGCCGGGCAGCAATCCGACCTGCACTTCCGGCAAGCCGACAACCAGGCTGGCGACGTCTGCCGCCACCCGGTAGTGGCAAGCCAGGCCAATTTCAAATCCTCCGCCCAGCGCCACGCCATTGATCGCCGCCGCGAACGGCTTGCCGCAGGTTTCCATGCGGCGTAACAGCCTGGACAGCGACGCGCATTTCTCGAACAGCAATTCGATTGCGTAGCCGGCCATGCTGTCGATCGTTTTCTCCATCTCTATCAGGTCGGCGCCAGCCACGAAGGCCTCTTTGCCGGAGATAACAATCGCGCCCTTGACGTTGGCATCCGCAACCACCCGGTCGATACAGTACGACAGGCTATCCATGAACACCTGATCGATCACGTTCATGGTTTTGTTCGGATAGTCGATAGTCAGCGTGGCAATGCCATCGCTGTCGACGGTGTAGTGAATGACATCTTGCATTTCGAATTCCTGAGAAAAATATCTGACGGAGGATAGGATTAGGAGGGCAGGATCAGATGCGCTCGATGATCATGGCCGATGCCATCCCGGCTGCAACGCACACGGAAATCAACGCCGTGCTGCGGCCGTTTCGCTCGAGTTCATCCAGCACGGTGCCGACGATCATGGCGCCGGTGGCGCCGAGCGGATGGCCCATGGCGATCGCACCGCCGTTGACATTGATGCGGTCATGCGGAATCGACAATGCTTCCATGAAGCACAACACCACGGATGAGAATGCTTCATTGAGTTCCCATAAATCGATATCCGAAGGCGTCATGCCGGCGCGTGCCAGCGCCTTGCGCGCGGCATGGCTAGGACCGTCGAGCATGATCGTCGGTTCGGATCCGACGGCGGCAAACGCGCGTATGCGCGCCCTCGGCTTCCTGCCCAGGCGAACACCCATCTCGGCGTTCCCGACCAGCACCGCCGCGGCGCCGTCGACGATGCCGGAGCTATTGCCGGCATGATGGATGTGATGAATCCGCTCGACTTGCGGATAGCGTTGCATCGCAACGCTATCGTAGCCGTATTTTTCCCCCATCTCGGTAAACGCCGGTTTGAGCGCAGAGAGCGATTCGGCAGATGTTTCGGGACGAATCGTTTCGTCACGGGCAAGCAAGGTCAGCCCGAGAAAGTCCTTGACCGGCACCACCGAATTCGCAAAACGTCCTTCGGCCCAGGCCAGGGCCGCACGGCGATGACTTTCAGCGGCGTAGCTATCGAGGTCGTTGCGGCTATGGCCATGCAAGCTGGCCAGCAGATCGGCAGAGATGCCTTGCATGACAAAGTACGTCTTGAACGCCATTTGCGGGTCTTGTGCCCAGGCCCCGCCATCGGCCCCCATGGCGACGCGCGACATCGACTCGACGCCGCCACCGATGGCCAGATCCGCCTGACCGGCCGACACCTTGGCTGCGGCCATTGCAATCGCTTCCAGTCCGGAACCGCAGTAACGGTTGATCTGGACCGCGGGGACGCTCTGATCGTAATCGGCGTTGAGTACCGCCATGCGCGCAATATTTCCGCCCTGTTCACCCACCGGAACGACACATCCCATGATCACATCGTCGACTAAGCTGGTTTCCAGCTGATTGCGCTCACGCAGCGCCACCAGCGGCCGGCTGGCAAGCCATACGGGCGTTATTTCGTGCAGGCTGCCATCGGGTTTACCTTTGCCGCGCGGAGTGCGGACATGATCGTAAATATAGGCTTCCATGTGTCTGAATGATCCCTTAAAGCAAATCGAGCAAGTTGGGACAGCTCTTGCGCAAGCGAGAGTTGCCATGCTGTTATAGATTGAGATGAACGGAGATTTCTGTACCGTTGGATCTTGATGAAGCAGCTTAAATTAATTTTATACTTAAGTCTAATATTAATATAGACCAAAGTATATATTTTTTCTGTATCAAGCATCGAGTACCAAGGCCGATCGCGTGCCACCGACACACGTCACCCGAAGTCGCCCGACGCGAAACGTTATTCATGATATGCAGCATGCATACGATGTAGTCAAGAATCCGGCCACCCTTGAGCTACCTTTTCGACTTTCTATCCGGGTAGGCGTTTAGTGTTCCCGATGCCGTGCATGTAGGATCTGAGCGCTTCGCGATCATCGGTGCCGACAACAGCGGCGTAATCTGTACCAAGGTATTCCGACAACAAGGGATTGAGATGGAGTGCTTTGAAAAAGGAAGTGGCTTGGGCGGGCTAAGGTGCTTTGAAAACGATAATGACGTTGGCGGTTGCTACCGCTCACTACATATCAATACCTCGAAACGGGTCATGGAATTGTCCGACTATCCAATACCCTCCGGCACACCCGTTAATGAGGATCATCATGTACCCCTCGCCTTCACTGGAACGCCCCATAAAGTGAACGTAACACTTAAAAAATATAGTCGGAAACCTGAGAAAGTCTTCCGCAAGCACAAGCGTCGGTTCCAGCAAAAACCTAACGCCCATTGAATCGCGCTGGCCGTTTCGCCGCCCATGCCGCGGTGCCCTCGCGCAAATCCTCTGAGAATAGGGAGCGCTCAATATCGACACGCAGCTCCGCGATATCGAGTGTGCCGTTCGCGATCCGGTTCAAATGCTTTTTCATGCCGCACAACGCAATCGGCGCCATGCCGGAAAGCGTCTGCGTCAGACTCTCGGCAGTCGTTCTGAACACGTCCGATTCGACCAGATGCGTCAAGAACCCGCATGTTTTCATCTCCGCGGCATCTATCGTTTCAGCCATGAGGAACAACCGCTTGGCAGTATTCAGCCCCAAACGGCTTACATACCGCTCCAGCCCACGCTGATAGAAATGCAGTCCCAGCCGTGCAGCCGGCATAAACATGTTGGCATGTGGCACGCCGAGACGGAAGTCGCATGCAAGCGCAAGATCAGTGGCTCCCCCATAGACGCCGCCCTGAATAAGCGCAATTGTTATGGGCCGCGCATCTTCGAGTGCGTTCACGACTTGATCGAACGCTACGGCCTGCGAGGTTCCGATACGCAATATGTCATAGCCGCTACAAAAATACTTGCCATTCGCCTGCAGGCGCAGCACCAGGACGTCCTCCGCCTTGTTAGCGACGTCAATGTGCTCAATTAATGCAGATAAATCCTCCGAATCGAGCCGGTTTGCCGTTTCCGGCCGTCGCAAAGTAATTGTCGCGACACGTCCACATATGGTGAGTTCAGGGATCATGCGACAGCTCCTTCGTTTTTCAGATCTTGAATTGCGTTCTCGTCATAGCCGAATTCCCGCAGCAGCGCATCCGTGTGTTCGCCGACGTTGGGACCTGCACGCTCAAAACGCTCGGGATGCGGAAAGCCTGACAAATTGATTGGCGAGCGCACAAGTTCAATATCGCCGAGCGTCGGGTGTGGTGCAGGTCGTGTCATGCGAAGGTGGCGGGTCTGGATATCCTCGAATGCCTGGCCAATGTTGTAGATCGGCCCACACGGTACACCTACCGCATTGAGTCGCTCAATTAGTTGAGATGCAGTGAATTGTCTTGTGACAGCATTGATATCTGCGTCAAGCTGGGTTCTGCTGGCCGCACGTCCGGACCGGTCCTTATATGCCTGATTTTGGAACAAAGCATTCGCGCCGAGCGCATCGCAAAGATTGGCCCACATTTTGTCTGTGGTCGCACATATGTTGACCAGTGCATCGCTGGACTCATACGTTCCGATCGGTATCAAAGTCGGATGGGAGTTACCATGCTGCGTCGCGATCTCGTTGTTCATCGTATAGCGTGCTCCTTGAAAATCGAGCTTGCTTAACATCGACTCAATCAAAGAGGTATGCACCCACTGCCCCTCCCCGGTGCGCTCTCGGTGCAAAAGCGCAAGCAATATGCCCTGCCCAAGAAACATTCCAGCAGTCGTGTCCGATATCGCTATTCCGGTACGCATTGGCCCTTGACCTGGCTCACCGGTGATCGACATGAGGCCGCTCATGCCTTGGACGATTTGGTCTACACCCGGGCGATCCCGATATGGCCCGTCTTGTCCGAAGCCGGAAATGCTGGCCAGGATAATTCGGGGATTGACATCCCGCAACTGCTCATATTCCATTCCTAGTCGCCGTTTCACGCTCGATCGGAAGTTCTCGACGACAACGTCGGCCTTTGCCACCAGCTCACGCATGAGTGCTGCGCCTTTCGGATGCTTTAAATCAATGCATAAACTCCGCTTATTTCGATGGAGATTTTGCTCATCTGCGTTTCGACGCACGCCGGTAACGGAAGCGCCATCAGCGCGTGCAGACGGCGCCTCGATGCGAATGATATTCGCGCCCCAATCGGCAAGGAGACGAACCGCGGTCGGTCCGGCCCGAGCAATTGTCAAGTCGATAACCATGAAATTCGATAATGGTAATTTATTCATGATTGCCCTTATGACGTCGTTTGTTGAGTAGCTTCAAAATTGACTATTTAGACACCAAGACCGGCACCGCTCACAGTCACCACAACATCAGCACGTATTGTTCCGGCTTATCCTTAATAGGCTCATCACACGCTTTTAGTATCCGTGCATCGCATAAAGCGGGACCTGCCTGACGTCAGGTTCAGGCATGCCAACGGCGCAGGGATACGATGCGACAGTATCAGGACCTTAAAACCAGACCAGCTACGGGGAGCGGAAAGCCCAAGAACGCTCGCGCTCTAATTGTCCTGCAAGCTGGAACAACAAACCGTCACCCCGACACGGGCAGTAAACATCATGCCGATCGGCAGCCCCGTGTCACTCCAGCCTAAAGAAACCGACATTGACGGCTGTCCTCCTACATTGGCCACCACGGTGGGTTTTAAATCACGCTGCCGTGCTGTGTCACATACTCTTTGGCCCACCGATAATCGGCCTTGCCTGCCGGGCTGCGCATCACCTTATCCGTCAGGAACACTGCGCGCGGCACTTTATAGCCCGACAGATATTGGCGACAGACATACTGGAAGTCGGTGGCTGAAAATTCGGCACCAGGCATCACCTCCACGATGGCGGCCACTTTCTGTCCCCAGCGCTCATCGGCAATGCCGATCACCAGCACATCCTGTACCGTCGGACACCGCCGTGCCGCTTCCTCGACCTCTTCCGTGAATATTTTCTCGCCACCGGAGTTGATGCACTGCGAACCACGCCCGAGCATGACGATCCTGCCCTCTTCGTCGATGCGGGCCCGGTCACCACTGAGTACCCACAGGCGCTCATTGACCGTTACGAACACCTCGGCACTTTTCTCAGGATCGCGGTAGTAGCTGATCGGCGTATAACCGGTGCGGGCCAGAACGCCTTGCGACCCAGGCGCGGTGACGATGCACATCTGCTCATCGATCACCGCCAGTACCTCGCTTGGCTGCAGCACCATGTAACCCTCACCATGTGCCGGCCTGTTGCCGCCGCCGACCACGCCCATCTCGGACGAGCCCATGTTGTTGTTAAACATGATGTGCGGCACCGCCGCCTTCATGCGTTCCTGCAGGTGACCTGACAACACCGCGCCGCCATTGCCGAACAACATCAGAGCGTTCAGATCCCAACGCTGCGGGTGGGCTTCGAGTGCCTGTATCAGCGGCGTCGCCATTGCATCACCGACAACCGACATGCTGTTGACGCCGTCGCGCACCACGACATCCCAGGCGTGTTCAGCATCGAAATTGGTTTGATCGTTGACCACCACGGTGTGGCCGGAGTACAAGCTGATCAACGATGCCCACATGGCCGCTCCATGCATCATCGGCGCACTCGCAAAAAAAACCAGTGGCGACGCTTGCGGCACCAGGCGCTCCAGATCTTCGGGCCGGCCGATTGGCGGGCAGCGCAGGTAAAAGCCACCGCCTCCCAGTGCTCCCATGAACAAGGACTTGTGCGGCCATACGACGCCTTTCGGCATGCCGGTCGTGCCGCCGGTGCATAGCATGTAAAGATCGTTATCGGAACGCTCCGGGTCGTCGAGCGTCGCTTCACCGGTAGTCAGTACCGACTCGTAATTCTCGACACCAGCGACACCCGCTCCCACTTCCACTTCCGCTCCTACGCGTATGGCATTCTTCAATGTAGCCACACGCGGCAGCACCTTACCCACCTCGACGTCAAACTGGGCGCCATAAACCAGCAGCTTCAAATCAAGAGAAGTGAACAGATACGTTAATTCATCGGCTACATAACGGTAATTGACATTGACTGGCGCCGCCCCGATCTTGCAGCAGGCCAGAAAGGTTTCAAGGTATTCGGCCGAGTTATACAGTTGAATCCCGACGTTATCGAGGCGCCCGATGCCGCGTGCGCGCAGTCCGCACGCCAGGCGCGTGGCCCGTTCATCCAGCTGGCGAAAGCTAAGGCGGTGCGCGCCGCAGATAAAGGCTATGCGTTCCGGGACGACGCCGGCCACCACTTCGAACAGGTCGGCCAGGTTAAATGTTCTTGCCATTGATTCATCTCCATTTGATTTTTTACTTTTATCAATTACTAGCAATTCATTAGAAATTACGCGGCCATTGCAAGCGGCGGGGATTCCGCGTGCTGCGCCGCCAGCGCCCGCTTGTAGGGACGCATTGCCGAGACAAACGCAAGTACGGCAAAAAAATAGATACCCACCGCTCCGACCAGCGACCAACGCAACGCTTCAACACCTGCAACGCCGGTCAAGGCATCGCTGAGCACCCCCACCGCGAACGGACCCGATCCGCCCCCGAATATAGAAACGACAAGAGCGTAGACAGCCAATACGGTAGCGCGACGGTCCGAACGGGTAATCGCCGTCAACGCCGCGTAACTGGGCGCGGCCCACCATACCGAAAAGAAAGAAAACATCGCACTGACAATCATCGCCTTGGGCACCATGATGGAACCGATCAGCCAGGGGTTTCCAGCCGGGTACAAGAAATAAACAACTCCCAATGGCAACGCAATCGTCGTGCCCAGAATCGGCACCCCAAGCTGCCAGCGTGGATCGCGCGCAGAGAGCCGGTCGCAAAGCCAGCCGCTGAACAGTCCGCCGGCGACAGCGGTAACGCCGCCGATGACGCCGACGATAATACCCGCATCTTTCAGGTTCAATCCGTGCGAACGAACCAGGAACGTGGTGCTCCATATGCCAATGCCGTAGCCGGAAAATCCCAGCAGAAACCCTGCCAGCGAAATGCGCTTGAATTCCTTGGACTGCCATAAGTCACGCATCACTTTCCCGAACGACTCGGTTCTTCCTGTCGGCCGTCTGGCTGGCACATCCCAGCTACCGCGTATCGGTTCCACAGCGGTAAAGCGCAGCAGCAAAGCCGCAATGACGCCTGGCACGGACATCCATAGAAATGCGCTGCGCCAGCCGTGGTGGTAGGCAATCCAGCCCCCCAGGCTAAGGCCCAGCAATGTGCCCAGACTCGGCCCCAGCATGAACACGCTCATGGCGCGCGCCCGGTGCTGTGGTGGATAATGGTCTGCGATCATCGATATCGACGGCGCCGAGGCGCCAGCCTCGCCCACCGCCACGCCCCCGCGCGCCAACGCCAACTGCATATAGCTGGTTCCCATGCCGCACAATGCCGTCATCAAGCTCCATGCGCCACAACACAAAGCAATAAAATTGCGCCGGTTCGTGCGATCCGCATAACGGCCGAACGGCACCGCTACTACGCTAAAAAACAATGCGAATGTGAGACCGGTCAGCAAACCCATTTCGGTATCTGAAACCCCGAATTCCTTTTTTATCGGCTCGATCAACACCGCCATGATTTGCCGGTCGACCATGCTCATGGCATACACGAACAACAGGATAAGCAAGGTGTAGTGACTGCGGCGATTGGGATTGTCGGGGGCGGTCATTTTCTCTCCGGGATTTCTTATGTTGTAGCAGAACGCTGCCTCGCGTCATGCCAGTAAAAATCGGCTTTTGTCACGACTCTTCTCACGGCTTCAGCTCGCCGGTCAATGCGACTCAACATCACATATTTATATACTAAAGGTTATTTTTATATTTTGGTATACATTTAGGTGTTGCAACACATAAAATTAAATTGCGTTAAATGGCGTGAAATTGCTTTGAGTGGCTTTAAGCGGTTTTACATGCAGTCGGCAATGGCGGTCGTTTGGGCGCTACGGCAAGCGACACTAAGATCAATCTGATTTTCAATCACTCTCTTACTACAAATGAACACTACATCCGCTTCGCCCTCCAGCCACGGCCCTTTGACGGGCATTCGCGTGATCGAATTTGCCGGCATCGGCCCGGGACCGTTTGCCGGCATGATGCTGGCCGACATGGGCGCGGAGGTGATCGTGATCGAGCGCTGCAGCGACATTCGCCCCAACAGTCCCCGGGTGGCGATGAATCGCGGCAAACGCTCGATCGCACTCGATCTGAAGACGGATAGTGGCCGTGATGCGGCCTGGCGTCTGCTTGCAACAGCTGACGTGCTGATAGAAGGCTTTCGCCCCGGCGTCATGGAACGCCTCGGATTTGGCCCCGACGCTGTTCATGCGCGCAATGCCAAGCTTATCTACGGGCGTATGACAGGCTGGGGGCAGACCGGGCCGCTGGCGCAAGCGGCTGGTCATGACATCAATTATGTTGCGTTGACTGGCGTTCTCGATATCTCGGCGCGCCCGGGACAGTTACCGGTTATACCGCCTTCCATCGTCGGCGACATGGGTGGCGGCGCGATGTTTCTCGCCTTCGGCATTGTCTGCGCACTGCTGGAAACGCGGCAATCGGGCAAAGGTCAGGTGATTGATGCTTCGATTGTCGACGGCGTGGCCGCTTTGAGCGCCTTGGTGCATACACTGCGTGGCGTAGAATTCTGGCGGGATGATCCCGAACACAATTTCTTTTTGAATACCTCGCCGTTTTATGAAGTATTTGAATGCGCGGACGGCCTGGCGATCACGCTGGGCGCGATCGAGCCGCAATTTTATGCCGAACTGTTGCAGCGCCTTGGTTTAAGCGACGTTGATCCCATTCATCAATACGACAGTCGCCAATGGCCGCTGCTCAAAGCGCGCGTGGCGGCCCTGATCAAGACCCGCAGCCGGGACGAATGGTGTGCCCTGCTAGAGGGTAGCGATGTATGTTTCGCGCCGGTACTCAGCCTGGAACAAGCGCCGCGACACCCGCACAATGCAGAACGCGGCGTATTCGTCGAAGTCAATGGCAAACAACAGCCGGCTCCGGCGCCACGCTTCTCACGCACGCCGGCCAGGCCACCCGGCGCCGGAACCCACGCTGGCGAAGACACCGATGCCATACTGGCCGAACTGGGTTACGACGCAGAGCACATCGTGCGCCTTCGCAATATGCAATATGCAAGCTTGTAAGTGAAATCAGATCCGGTACACCACCATGCCCTCAGTGCAAGCACCGTCCCCATACCCTCACCTGCTGGCGCCGCTCGACCTCGGATTCATCGTGCTGAAAAACCGGGTGCTGATGGGCTCGATGCACACCGGCCTGGAAGAACTGCCGGATAGTTTCGAACGCATGGCTGTCTTTTATGCAGCACGTGCCCGGGGCGGAGTCGGCTTGATCGTAACCGGTGGTATCGGCATTAACGACAGCGCGCTCGGCGCCGGTCATACAGCTGCGGCATCCACGCTGCAAACACCGCAACAGGCACTGCGTCATCGCATCATCACCGATGCGGTGCACGCTGCCGGCGGCGCCATCCTGCTACAGGCGCTGCACATCGGTCGCTATGACCATGCGGATGGCGGTGTGGCGCCATCACCGCTACGTTCGCCTATCGGCACGAAAGCGCCACGCGAACTGACGGATGCTGAGATAAGGGGCCTGATCGACGACTATGAAAATTGCGTCGGACTGGCGCAATCGGCGGGATATGACGGCGTCGAGATCATGGGTTCAGAAGGCTATCTGATTAACCAGTTCATCGCTTCACGCACCAACCAGCGCCAGGATGACTGGGGCGGCTCATTCAGCAGGCGCATCCGGTTTGCGCTTGAAGTAGTGCGCCGCGTGCGTGCCAGGGCCGGCCCCCGTTTCATCATCATGTTCCGGCTGTCCATGCTCGACCTGGTGGACGGCGGCAGCACCTGGGATGAAGTCGTGGCACTCGCACAAGCGCTGGAAGCCGCGGGCGCGACCATCCTGAACACCGGAATCGGCTGGCACGAGGCGCGCATTCCGACCGTGGCGACCCTGGTGCCGCGCGGCACGTTCTCCTGGGTGACGCGACGCCTCAAAGGCCTGGTCACATTGCCATTGGTGACCAGTAACCGCATCAATACGCCTGAACTGGCCGAGGCGGTGCTGCAACGCGGCGATGCCGACATGGTATCGATGGCGCGCCCGTTCCTGGCTGATGCCGATTTCGTGCTGAAAGCGGCGCAAAACCGCAGCGACGAAATCAACACCTGTATCGCCTGTAATCAAGCGTGTCTCGACCATGTTTTCGAACAGCGCCGGGTAAGCTGCCTGGTCAACCCTTACGCTTGCTACGAAACCGAGCTATCGCTGGCGGCGACCGCCATGCCGCGACAGATTGCGGTGGTGGGCGCAGGCCCGGCCGGCCTGGCTTGCGCAGTAACAGCAGCCCAGCGCGGCCACAACGTCACTTTGTTCGAGGCTGCCGACCGGATTGGCGGCCAGTTCAATCTGGCCCGACGCATCCCTGGCAAGGAGGAATTTGGTGAGACACTGCGCTATTTCAAACGCCAATTGACATTGCATGGTGTACAGGTCCGGCTCGAACAGCGTGCCGATAGCGCCGCCCTGACGAACTTCGACCATGTTGTGTTGGCGACTGGCATCGCAGCAAGACTGCCGGCCATCCCCGGTACCGGACACCCTAAGGTGATGGATTATGCAGACGCCATCATGGGCCGCAGAACGGTGGGCCAACGCGTCGCCATCATCGGCGCCGGCGGCATCGGTTTCGACGTTGCCGAATTGCTCAGCCATGATGAAAGCCCTGAGCTGGATGCCATCGACAGTTTCCGCAACGAGTGGGGTATCGACCCGACCGGCCAGGCATCCGGCGGGTTGAAACCGCCCCGGGCCCGAACTGGTTCGCGCGAGATATGGCTATTGCAACGCAAGCCTGGTAATCCGGGCCAAAATCTGGCCCGATCCACCGGTTGGATCCGTCGCACATTATTGAAACGGCGCGGCGTCCACATGTTCGGCGGCGTCGAATATCTACGCATCGACGACCAGGGCCTGCATGTGCGATTCAACGGACACACGCAATGCCTGCCGGTGGACAACGTCGTCGTATGTGCCGGTCAGGAACCGGAACGCGGATTGCACGCATCCCTGGTGGCGCACGGAAAGCCTGTCACGCTCATCGGCGGCGCCGACGTCGCCAACGAACTGGACGCCAAGCGCGCGATTAGCCAAGGCGTCCGGCTCGCCCTTAATTTATGATATTTACCTGCAACCATTCCTCACCGTGAGAAATCATCCCATGCTTACCACAGCAGATACAATCCGTTCCCGCCGCTCGATTCGAGGTTTCCTGCCTGCAGAAGTACCCGCGGCAACCTTATCCGAAATATTCTCGCTGGCGCAATATGCGCCGTCGAACTGCAACACCCAGCCATGGATAACCCATGTTGCCTCCGCCGCATCCCGCGACAGGCTGCAGCAACATCTAAGCCAGGCAACGCTCGACCCGGCCAGATATGCGCCGGACTTCCCGTATGACGGTAAATACGATGGCATCTACCGTGAGCGTCAGTACGATGCCGCAATTCGACTCTATGGCGCGATGGGAATTGCGCGCGACGACAAGGCTGGACGCGCGCGCAGTTTTCAACGCAACTTTGAATTTTTCGGCGCGCCGCACGTGGCGTTCGTATTTCTGCCTGAGCCCTTCGGTATGCGCGAAGCGGCCGATTGCGGCATGTACACACAAACCCTGATGCTGGCGATGGCTGCGCACGGCATCGCCTCCTGTCCGCAAACATCGCTTAGTTTTCACCCGCAGGTGGTGCGTGAAGTGCTGGATGTCGCTCCTTCGTTCCGACTGTTGTTCGGTATTTCGTTCGGTTACGAAGACACCACGATCGATGCCAACACCTGCCGTACCGATCGCGCGGAGTTAGCCTGCGCAGTACATTTCCACCGTTAAGAAGAATTGGCGCAGCGCCTGTTTTTTCAGGTTGGCGTGCCCGCCTTGGCCACGGGTCGAATCACCTCGGACAAGAAGCGCGTCGTCTCGGTGATACGGGCTGGCAAATCGTCATCCGGATACAGCCGCCAATAGCGCACCACCGACAAATACGCGGAACCGATCATCTGGATCAGAAAATCCGCCGCATAGTCGGTGCGCATGTCGCCCTGGACAATCCCGGCTTCGATAAGCGGGGCCAGCGCAGCATGAAAACGTTCCAGGCGATAGCGGCCGGTGGCTTGCGTATTCCATTCGCGTTCGAGTTCGCCGGTCACGGCTTTCAGATAATCAGGCCACTTCGCCGTCCCCGCTTCGAACGCACGAAACAGATTTTCGATGCGCTTACCAGTCGATAAGCGCAAGGCGAGCTGCTCGTCGACCGTCACGCTGAAATTCGACACTTGCTCGATCCAGAGCGCCTGCAGGACAGCGTCCTTGCTCTGAAAATAATTGAAGAAGGTAGCCCGCCCGACATCGGCGCGATCCGTGATGTCGTCGATGGTAGTTCCGGTGACGCCTTTTTCGGCAAAGAGTTGCCGCGCGGCGTCCAGCAGACGCGCCAGCGTATTCGATTTGTTGCGCTCTCTGCGCGACTGTAGCATGCTATTTTCTTCCATATAGACTGGTTGATGCTATATCTATTTCAGCGTTACCGTGACGGTGTGCAGCGTCCCTGTAAAGGCGAAAGGCACACGATAATCTTCGCTGACCGGAGTACCGGTATCCAACCCGACATTGAGTCCTTCCACGTAAGACATGACCCAAGGCACCGTCTTTTCGATGCGTCCTTCTCCGCCAGGCCTGCCATCGATCAGTAGCGTGACGTTGCCACCCTTGCCGAAACCACCGCCATCCGCCTTGAAATCAATCCCGAGGACGTGCCGCCCGGCAGGCATCTTGTCGGCGGAGACAATCGAAAAGCGCGCCTTGCCGAGCAGGTTGTAATGGTAGACAAGAACGCCATCGAGCAGATACAAAGCATGTCCGCCAAAGCGCCCGCCTTGGCTAAAAAGCATGCCGTTGACGGCGCTGGAAGGCAAGTCGACGTCAGCCGCGACGAGAAACGATCGGTTGGTCAAATTGGGCGAGCTGCCCGGCGGCACCCTGCGCGTGCCGGGATAGTAGACAAACCCGGTGCGGCCGCGCACGGTGCTCGGCTTGGCCGGCCCCGGCATGTTGGCGGTGCCGCGCATGATCGGCAGCACATGGTTGCGCGCCGCTTCGATCCAGAACAGATCCTGCATCTGACGCAATTTTTCCGGCTCCCGATCTGCCAGGTCGATAGCTTCGCTGTAATCGTTGGCGACGTGATACAGCTCCCACTTGATGTCGTCGATCGATTTGATGTCCATCGAAAAGGCCCACGGCATTTCGACCGGGCCGGCAGCCGCAACCCAGCCATCGTGATAGATGGCGCGATTGCCTACCAGTTCGAAATACTGCGTTTTGCGCGCCGAGGGCGCTTTGGGGTCATCGAACGTGTAAGCCATGCTGACCCCGGCCATCGGTTTTTGCGGAACGCCGTTGACGATCGCAGGCGCGCCCAGGCCGAGAATATCCAGGATCGTAGGCGCAATGTCGATCACGTGATGAAACTGTGAGCGGACTTCACCCTGGTTCCGGATCCGCTCCGGCCACGCCATCACCATACCGTTACGGGTGCCGCCAAAATGCGAGGCTACTTGCTTGAACCACTGAAATGGCGTGTCCATCGCGTGCGCCCAGCCCACCGGATAATGGTTGTACGCCATCGGCCCGCCGAATTCGTCGAGATGTTCGAGCAGTACCGAGATATCTTCCGACATGCCGTTCATGAACAGGGTTTCATTCAGCTCACCGTGCGGACCACCTTCGGCACTGGCACCGTTATCGCCCTGGATAAAAACTACCAGGGTATTGTCGAGCTGGCCCATATCGCGCAGAGCGTCGATCACCCGCCCCACCTGATGATCGGAGTACGCCACCGTAGCCGCATAGACTTCGATCATCCGGGCGTAGATTTTTTTTTCGTCGTCGGACAACGAATCCCAGGGTGCGATTTCGTCTGGACGCTCGGTCAACAACGTATTCTCGGGTACCACGCCACAAGCCTTCTGGCGCGCAAGCGTTGCCTCGCGGATGCCGTCCCATCCCTGGTCAAATTGCCCTTTGAATTTTGCAATCCAGTCTTTAGGCGCGTGGTGCGGCGAATGCCCCGAAGCGGTAGCGTAATGCATGAAGAATGGTTTGTCCGGCGCCGCGGACTTTTGCCGCTGAATCCAGGTGATGGCCTGGTCGGCCAGATCGCGTTCGAGAATGTAGGTCGGATCGTCGTGCGGCGGTTCGATCGGTTGCGTGCCCTGAAACAGGCCGGGCGCCCACTGATTCGTGCCGCCGCCCAGGAAACCATAGAAATGCTGAAAACCCATCGAGGTCGGCCAATGGTCGAACGGCCCCGCCGGCCCGCTCTCCCAGTCCGGCACATTATGGTACTTGCCGATCAGCGCGGTGGAATAGCCATGCAGGCGTAGCAACTCCGCAATCGTCGCAGCGCTTTTGGGGATGATGCTGGTGTAACCGTCGTAGGCGGTCGCCGACTCGGTCACACGACCGGCGCCGACTTCATGGTGATTACGCCCGGTCAGCAATGCGGCGCGGGTCGGCGAACACATCGCGGTAGTATGGAATTCGGTATAACGCAGCCCGATCCTGGCGAGCGCATCCAGCGTCGGCGTCGGAATCGGGCCGCCGAAGGTACTACTGGCGCCATAGCCGATATCGTCGGTCAGGATCACCAGGACATTCGGTGCGCCAGCAGGTGGCTGCGGCGCATCCGGCCATTGCGGCAGATCGGATTCTGCGGGAGTGCGGCCAAAGGTGCCGCCGGATGTTTGCTCGGGTCTTGGCAGCACGTCTTGCTGCTGCGCGGTCGCTCTGTTTTCCATCGTTACCCCTGTTGACTACGTGACGCCTCGTGGGCTGGGCACGCCGACGGACCAACCCTCGGCGTCAAATGCAGTCGCAACGCGGGCGCCCTGCTGCCCGCCATGACGGCTATTAGCACTGTAGTCGATTCAGATATATTTGTATACTTTAATATAAAAATACACTCTAGAGTATATTTACATTCAACCAATGTTCGGAGACGAAGTCTCGACAAGGCTGTTACAAAAATCTTCTAAGAGTCAGGGTTGATGCAGGAGAATCTTTGCAGCCAGTGTTGCGGTAATAACGCACTGGATTTGACATACTCGCGGGGGCCGGTTTGAGATAGGACGCCCCCCTCCTTTACTGCCAATTGGACTTTAGCCGATCGTCAACGATTGCTCGTCCTTGACCGCGGCTGCCGACGCCGACTTCTTCTGCTTGCGGTGCACGCCGACATTCAGGCAGCATGCCAGCGCAGGCAACAAGAACACGGCCCCGAGCAGATTAACCAGAAACATGAAGGCCAGCAACATCCCCATGTCGGCCTGGAATTTCAACGAAGAGAAGGCCCAGGTTCCGACCCCGATCGACATTGTGACCGCGGTGAAAACAGCCGCCGTACCGCGCTGCCGCATCGCCTGGTAAAACGCCTCGCGCAGGCTGGCGCCTTCGGCCAATTCGTGCTGCAGCCGCTCGTACAGGTAAATACCGTAATCCACGCCTACTCCCACACCGAGCGCAATCACCGGCAATGTCGACACTTTCAATCCCACATGCAGTATCGCCATGAGTGCATTGCACAGGATGGACACCAGCATCAATGGGATGACGATGCATAAAATGGCTTTCCACGAACGGAAGGCCAGCCAGCACAACAGTGTGATGGCGCCAAAAATAGCGGCCAGCATCTGGACTTCCGCATGTTCGACGGCATCGTTGGTGGCCGCCGCCACGCCGGCATTGCCGCCGGCGAGACGGAATTGAACGTCCGGCGTCTTTTCGGCATCGATGAATTTACGCACTTCGCCGACCACGTGTTTTAACGTCGCCCCTTGATGATCCCTGAGATAAATCGTCAAATTGACGATCTGGCAGCCGTCGGTATTCATGCCGAGTGCAGGGTCGGCGGCGCGGGCGCCGGAGCGCAGGCCGGACTCGCTACGCTGCAACGCTGCCCAGCGGGGATTGCCTTCGTTGCGGCTGGCAGCAGCCAGTTTTGCCAGGGAGGCGACGGTACTGATCGAACGCACGCCGTCGACGCCACGCATCGCCGAATCGAAGCGTTCGAGCGCATTCATCATTGGCCAGTTCAGGCACGCTTCACTCATATTCTTGGTTTCAACGTAAACAGACAGAATATCCATGCCGATCGAATAGTCAGCCACAATCTTGCGATTGTCGGTGTTATAGCGCGAGTCCGCCCTCAACTCCGGCACGCCAGCGCCGATATCGCCAGTTTGCAGATGACGCGAATACGTCGCCCCCACTCCCAGCAGCACCAGGGCGACCGCCAACGCAGCCAGCGCGTAGCCAGGTTGAGTGAAAGCGGAAATCGCCCACCAGCGCCCTTCTCGCTTATTGCTATCTGCCGCCTCATGCAATTTCATACGGTCGGTATGCAGGTGCGACAGTACGATTGGCAACAGCATCTTGTTGGTCGCGATCATCAACAATACGCCGAGGCAGGCAGTGATTCCGAGCTCGTGCACCATCGGTATGTCGATCAGCATGATGACCATGAAACCAAGTGCATTGGTGAGCAGCGCAACGGTGCCAGGCACGGCCAGTTTGCAGAAGGCGCGTTCCGCTGCTTGCGAGGCATCGGCCCCGACCAGCACTTCGTGCTTCCACGCGTTAGTCATTTGCACGGCATGCGACACACCAATGGAAAATACCAGGAAAGGCACCAGGATCGACATCGGATCGATGCCAAGCCCCAGCAGCGGCAAGATGCCAAGCAACCAGACTACAGGGAGCAGCGCCACCAGCAGCGCCAGCAGCGTCAGGCTGGCGGAACGCGAGTACAGCCATAACAGGAAAGCGGTGATGACAAAGGCGATACCAAAAAACGTGACGACGGTCAGTAATCCGTCCACCACATCGCCGATCACCTTGGCAAAGCCGACGATATTGATTTCCACGTCGTCACTGTTAAAGCGGGCGCGAATCTGTTCCAGCTTCTGCGCTACCTGCCCGTAGTCGAGCTTTTTACCTGTCTGCGGATCGGTTTCGAGCAGATCCGCCTGCACCAGCGCCGACTTCAGGTTGTTCGAGACGAGATGCCCGACCTGGCCCGACCTGGCCACATTCGACCGCACTTCAGCCAGCCCGGCCGCATCTGCGACAAAGCGGGACGGTACCACCTCCTCACCGACAAAACCGTCTTCCGTGACCTCGATATACCTGACGTTAGGCGTGAAGATGGACATCACTTGCCCGCGGTTGACGCCTGGCGTGAAAAATACTTCATCGGTCACTGCGTGCAAGGTCTTCAGGAACTCTGCATTGTAGATATCCCCCTTGCCTTTCCAGTGCACGTTGACCAAAATCCGGTTGCTGCCTGAAAAAATCGACCCGTACTTCAGAAACGCCGCCATGTATTCATTTTTTTGCGGTATGAGCTTGTTGAATCCGGGATCGAGATGCGTGCGTAAAGCAGATGCGCCAAGGCCCACGGTCAGCATGAAAAAGACCACCGACAGCCAGCGCCTGTTACTGATCAGTTTTTTGGCGAGCTGCGCTACAACCACGGTGATGCGGGATGGATTAGCTTTCATTTCTTTACTCCGTTGTTGGGCGTGGTCGCCGCGCTGGCAGTGATGCCGGCGATGTTCGCTACAGGCGCTGGCAAGCGCTTCAATCCAAAAGTACTACCCAGCAGCAAGCTGCCATCAGGCATCGGCTCCATGGTAATTACCGCAGCACGCCCGCCAATCTGCAGAGTCTGGAACGACTCGCCATCATTGCTGACCATCACCAGGCCGCCTTCGCCAGACAACAGCAAGCGGCCGTCAGGCAGATGCGCAGCGCCAAACACCGAAACCATGACCGGCAGCCTGGATGCTGTCCAGTTACTGTCGCCGTCGTTGCGGAAGTACACATGGCCACGCATGCCATAAATCACCCAGCGCTTACCGTCGACACCGCCGACTCCGCTGACACGGGCAGCGCCATAAAACGAACCATTGTAAAAAGCCGGAATCAGGTTCCATTGCTGGCCGCCGTCGTGCGATTCCAGCAACAGGCCGCGCTCCCCCAGAATCAGCCAGTCGCTGCCGTCGGCAGAGCCGACGATATTGTTCAAATGCTTGTCATCGACGCCCGGCAATGTCTCCGAACGCCAGGTTTTACCGTCGTCATCGGATTGCAACATGCGGCCGAACGCGCCAACCGCGATCCAGCGACCGGAAGGAAGGCGCGCGGCGCTCATCAGCGGCTCGCCGTCTTTATCGTCGAAATGTTGTTCCTGCCAGGATTGCCCGTCGTCGGTGCTGCGCAAAATCCACCCTTCGTGTCCCACCGCGATGCCGGTCCCGTTACCGGCAAAGACCATTTGCGTAATCAAGGCCTGGCGCTGCGTCGCCATGTGCGCCGGTAGCCAGCTGCGACCGTCGTCGTGCGACAGGAAAATTTTTCCCAGCTCGCCGCCCGCTATCAGGCCGGCCTTGGTGCGGACGATGGCATTGACCTGCATGCGGCTGGCATCATTGACGGTTACCTGGCTGGCGGCAGTCTCCCGTGGGGAATAGGAATACGCTGTCGCAAGCATGACGATTGCCGCGAAAGCGATGCCAATAGAGGTTCGCATAAGAATTTGTCTCCGTCCGATTTGTGCATTGATTGTTATCTATTTATGCAACTGTCACTTTTCCGCATCGGGATTACATCGTCCAAAAGGGGTAGAAATGGAAAAACCCTGGAAAAACCCCTTCAGGTGCGGAGTCGGCCGTGATCGCAATAAGTTGCCAAATTGAAATATTTTAAGATTGTCGCACACGCAATCTCAACATCGTCTGTTCGGACGATGACTGCAAAGGCCAACACTGATCAGATCGCCATAAGGCCACTGCAATGTACAGCGGCCACCCCGGTTATCAATGTGACGGATGATGGAGACTGACATGAAGACAACGACATTGCAAAACAGCAACAGTGGCACAACCCCGAATACCGGCAGCAATTCCGGCGCGACGCCGCCGCACACCAGGCTGTCACCGGCAAAAGCCGGCAAAATGCTATCGGCCATGATCGTTCTCGCGGTGCTGGGTTCGGTGGCCTACGGCGCGTTGAACGGAACCGACTACCTCGGCTCTTTGCAAACGCATCAGCCGACGCAGGTGGCTTACGCGTCCAATTTGAATTTCTGGACCATGATGGCGTCGCAGGGCAAGTAACTTACCACCGGCCTGGGTGCCGCCGCCGTCATGTGACGGCGTCTCCCGGTAACGGTTCCTGATATCCGGCTCCCGATAGCGGCGCCCGGCGCCATCGAACCAGTCAAAAACGGTACTCCGCCACCTCCCCGTTCGGCACACCCGGAAAGTAGTCTCATCAGACGATGGTGCCCCTGCCAATTTTATGCAAAATACGTCCATACTTGGTAATCTGCATCGTGGATTTCCAGCTCGGAAGTACCAACATAAAGACAAAGCAAGCGAGGAGACTATGGGATTGAAAGGACAGGCAGTTGTTGTCGGTGCCGCGCAGTACAAACCGGAAAAATATGCCACCGCACCGCGCATGTTCCACCTGGAGCAAGTCGCCGATCTCGCGCGGCAGGCATTGGATGACGCCGGCATGCACCTGCAAGACGTCGACGGCCTGGTGGTAACGGGTCCGCAATTTCATGAAGCCGGCATGTTCGTGCCGGCGATGGTCGGCGAATATCTCGGCATACCGCTCAACTTCGCCGAAGTCATCGACCTCGGCGGCGCCTGCTCGGTCGGCATGGTGTGGCGCGCTGCCGCCGCCATCGAACTCGGACTGTGCAATACCGTGCTGTGCGTCATTCCGGCGCGCATGGCACCGCTCGGCAGCAATGACGACCACGCCGCAGAAGTCATGAAGGCATCCCGCTTTGGCGGACACAGCACCCGCTTTGGCGCGCCCGAAGCAGAAATGGATCTGCCTTACGGCCACATGGCGCAAAACACCGGTTACGCCATGATTGCCCAGCGCTACGCCGCCGTACACGGCTACGACGCCGCAGCACTCGCGCGCATCGCAGTCGACCAGCGTTTCAATGCGTGCAGCAATCCGCAAGCGATGTTTTACCAGCAGCCGATCAGCATCGACGACGTACTCAATTCGCGCATGGTGGCGGAGCCGCTGCGCATGCTGGAAATTGTCATGCCGGTAGCCGGCGGAAGTGCCGTGATCGTAACCCGCGACGATATAGCACGCGACTGCAAGCACCGCGGCGTGCGTATCATCGGTTGCGGCGAACACGTACAGTCGAAATCGCCGACCTACGCGCGCGACATGCTGAGCACGCCGATCGGCCCGGCCTCACGCAAGGCGTTTGCAATGGCTGGCTTGCAGCCATCCGACATGCATATGGCGCAAATCTACGATTGCTACACCATCACCGTGATGCTGACCCTGGAAGATGCCGGCTTTTGCGAAAAAGGCCAAGGCATGCGTTTCCTGCGCGAACACGATTTCACCTACAAAGGCAATTTCCCAATGAATACGCACGGCGGCCAACTGAGTTTCGGGCAAACCGGCAGCGCCGGCGGCATGACGCAAGTGATTGAAGCGGTACAGCAGATTCAAGGACGCGCCGGCCAACGGCAATTGCAACGCCACGACCTTGCCTACGTCTCAGGCACCGGCGGCGTGATGAGCGAACAAGGCGCACTGATACTGCAGGGAGTATGAATATGATCTGGAATAAACCACTGCCGCAACCGACCACGATTTCAGCGCCGTTCTGGGAAGCACTCAAGGCACAACAGGTAAAAATACAGCAGTGCGACTCCTGCCAGCACTGGATTTTCTTTCCGCGCGCGCACTGTCCGCAATGCGCGTCCGCGGCACTGAGCTGGCGCGATGTGTCCGGCGAAGGAACGCTGTACACCTATACGATAGCCCGGGTGCCGACTCTGCCTGAGTTTTCTGATGAAATGCCGCAACTGCTGGCCGTAGTCGAACTTGATCAGGGGCCGCATCTCAACACCACGTTGGTCGGCATCAATGAAAACGACATCAAGGTCGGCATGCGAGTGCGCCCGGTATTTGACCAGCGCCCCGGCGATACCACGCTGCTGCGCTACACTGCCGTCGACTCTACGCAAGCTGCAGTGATTCCGGCGGAGACCGTCCAGCGAGAATCGCCACCGGCGGCGCCTCCCAAGAACGATGCCGCCACGCCAGTACGCCGCCAGATCGCGGTAACCGACATGCCCGCATTGCAGGCGCTCGTCTCGGAAACATTTTCCGGCTGGTCCAACGCATTCCACGTTACCCAGGAAATCGTCAATCAATTCGCTGCGCTGTCAGGCGACGACTACTGGATCCATACCGATCCGGAAAAGGCGCGTGCGGAAAGCCCGTTCGGCACCACCATCGCCCACGGAGCGCTGGTACAGGTATTGATCAGCCGGCTGCAACTGCCGCTCGACTATGAAGTCGTAGGCTTCAACAACATGGTCAATTACGGTTCGGACCGCCTGCGCTTTGCCGCACCGGTGCCGGTCGGCTGCAAAATCCACGCCCGCTGCCGCGTTAAATCTGTGGATAAAGTCAAGAGCGGGGTGCAGCTGACGATGGAAATCAATATTCATGTGGTCGGCCACGACCGCCCTTCTGTCATCAACGACCTGGTGATCTTGTACATGTAATTGCATTTCCATGATGTCGTCGCGCCGGTGCGGCGTGGACGCCGCCACGTTACTACGCCACTCAACACACCGAACGGACACGCTTCATGCAACCAACTGAACGACATAAGGCCTTGCTTCACCTGATGCTGGCGGCCAGCATCGCATCTACCATCGGCGGCTTACCCTTCAATGCACTGCCGGTCCTGCTTGGCAGCATGGCCGATTCCTTTGCGCTAGGTCCCAAGGCTGTCGGCCTGCTTGGTTCGACCTGCTTTGCCGGCTACCTGGCCGGCACGCTCAGTGCGCCATTCTGGATGAACCGTCTTGACTGGCGCATGCTCACCGTGATCGGCGCCGCCGGCGCCGCAGCCTCGCTGTGCGCCAGCGCCTTCGTCACACGCATCGAATTCCTGTATGCCATCTGGGCCGTGATCGGTTTCTTTTCTTCGACCATGACGTGCCTCGGCATGCGTATCCTGTCCGATTTGCCTAACAAGGTACGCGCGTTCGGCGTGCGGCAAGGTGTCGAGCTTTCGATTACCGCCGCCGTACTGTTCGCGCTGCCACCGCTGCTGATTGCGACCTGGAAGTATCCGGGCGCCGCAGTCGGGCTTGCCGTGCTGGTGGCGGTACTCGGGCTGTCGGCATTTGGCGTTCCGCGCGGCCCGAGCGCCGGCAGCGCCGCGCTTTTGGCAACCAGGACGGCGCTGCCACCGGCAGCCTGGCTTACCCTCTCCACATTTTTGATTTTCCTGACCGGTAATATCGCGCTGTGGGCCTTTCTGGAACGCATCGGTTCGGCGCTTGAAATTGCATCGACCCAAATGGGGCTGGTGTTCGCGGTGCTGAAGCTGCTGGGCGGCGTGGCTGCGTTCTCGGTCGCCGCTTCGGGCGAACGTTTCGATCAGCGGCCGCCCTACCTTTTGATCATCGGCGGCATTTGCCTCGGGTTGTTTCTGCTGGCCGGCGGCAAGACGTTCATTCCATTCGCCAGCGGTGCGTGGATCTGGGAATTCTTTTTTACCTGCGGCTGCGTATTCCAGACCGCCGCCATCGCGCGCAGCGATCCTAGCGGACGCGCCGTGGTGCTGGTCCCGGCGGTGTTTGCATTGGCTTCCATGATCGGTCCCGGCCTCGGAGGGCAGTTGTTCGCCCAGGCCGGACCGGGCGCGTTGCTGGGCCTGGCGCTTTGCTCTTCCCTGGTGCCGCTTATCGTCTACACCGTGTGGAAACCAGTAATCAAAGAAGCACGCGCGACCTAGGGCGCCTGAGATATTATTAATCAACAGCATTATGATCAATCACATTCCCGTCAATCGCCGTTGGCTTCCATTGCAAGCGTGCTGTGGATTGTCGTCGCGAAGGCATTTTTCCCATGCAGGACTTACACCCAAATTAGAAAATCATGATCAATGACTCTACATTCCCGATAGCTGCATCGTCATCCGACTCATCGGATTCAGCCGAATCATATGAAAGCGGCATGCCATCGCACATGCCGCGCCGCCGTTTCCTGAAAGCCGGCGCGGCAGTTGCCGGCGCCAGCTTGCTCGGTCCAATCGCACAATTCGCCCATGCCGCGCCGGCCGGCAGTATCAGCGCCGATGAGTATGCGGCGCTGGATGCTACCGCCATGGCCGATGCCGTGCGGCGCGGCAGCATCAGTGCCGACGCCTTGCTAGCCGGCGCAATCGCCAGATGCGATGCCGTCAACGGCAAAGTCAACGCCGTGGTCATGCGTCACGACGACCATGCCCGTGCGTTGCTGGCCGAGCTTAAAGGACGTGCCCAGGCAAAAGGCGGCGCACTGGCCGGCGTGCCGATGCTGGTCAAGGATTTGAATACTTACATTGCCGGCACTATCACCACCAACAGCTGCCGCCTCTTCAAAGACGGCCCCGCCGCCACTCGCACCAGCACATTGATCGAGCGATACGAAAACGCCGGCGCAATGACATTCGGCAAAACCGCCGCACCCGAATTCGGCCTGACCACCACCACCGAATCGCGCCAATGGGGCATCACCCGCAACCCATGGAATCTGGCAATGAGCGCTGGCGGTTCTTCTGGCGGTGCAGCCGCGGCGGTAGCCGCCGGCATCATACCTGCAGCCCATGCCACCGACGGCGGCGGCTCGATCCGCATTCCCGCCTCCTACTGCGGCGTGTTCGGACTCAAGCCAAGCCGCTATCGGACGCCCAGCGGTCCGGATCATTTCGAGGGATGGTTCGGCGCCAGCGTCGCCCATGTGGTTTCGCGCAGTGTCCGGGATTCGGCATTGCTGCTTGATGTCGGCCAGGGCCATGAAAAGGGCAGCCCATACTGGTGCGGCCCGATGGAACGCCCCTTCGTCGCCGAATTGGGTATCTCACCGGGCAAGCTGCGCGTGGCGCTGGTTGCCGACTCGCTGACCGGCGTCCCGCTTGATCCTGCAGTTCGGAAAACGCTGGATGATACCGTGCGCCTGTTGCTGTCGCTCGGCCATGAAGTCGAGGCTACCCGCTTGCCTGTCGATGCCGGTCAATTGTTCGGCGCACACGGCGCAATCGTCGGCAACGCGATATTGACAGCAGTGCATGACCGCGAAAAATTCCTTGGCCGCAAGGCCACGGACGACGAACTCGCACCAGTGACCCGCCACGTCATGAGCACTGCCGCCGCCACCAGCGGCGAGGCGCTCTACCGCGCGCGCCAGACGTTCGAAACGATTGGCATGTCGATGGACAACATGTTCGACAAGTACGACATCATCCTGTCTCCGGTAACGGCGACAGTCACACCGCTGCTGGGCAAGCTGAGCATGGAACAAGACTTCGCCGACTACGGCCGCGCCGCGATGGGCAGCGCCGCCTTTACCGTGGTCGCCAACGTATCCGGCCAGCCGGCAATGTCGGTGCCGCTGGGCGTGTCCGAGACCGGTATGCCGATCGGCATGATGTTCACCGCCCGCATCCACAACGAAGCGCTGCTGTTCCGCGTGGCCGCGCAATTGGAGCGTGAGCGTCCATGGGCGCAACGCCGTGCAAAGATCGTCTGACCCATCCGCAGCAGGGTAACCCTGCAAAGCTGCAATGCCCTCCATGTCGCAAGATATGGAGGGCATTTTTACGTCTGCGCACAAAAAAATTTCACCATCGGTAATCCGTGAAGAACAAAAAATGGCCCGCACGACAGATATCGTGCGGGCCATTTCAGCTACGACAGAAGAATAACGCTACGCCATCAGAACGAGTACTTCATGTCCACCGATACTTGATTGCGGTCAGTCAGCGCACGATAGTGGACCAGATCCAGGCTAGGCGAACCCAAGTAGGCCAGGTAAGTAAAGGTAATCGCCAGATTGTTGTTGCGGATAAACGAAGCACCGAAGCTGGCGCGCTTGTCCCCCTGGCCGCCGACACCGCCGGTCAGCGTACGCCCCTTCAACTGCTGCGCATAGCTGATCGGCACCGTCAGATCCCAATTTGGCGTAATGCCTGGATATCCGAGAACGATCTGTCCCTGCGCAGCTATGCCGCGATTCGTGAACGTCAATTTATCGCTGCTCGGAAACGCCGCTGCGGCGGCGCCCAATGCATCAACGCCCGGGGCCTGGATCGCCTGTACATGATTGACGCCGATAGCTGAAATTTCACCTAGCAACAGGACAGAGTCCGCTATCGGGCTGCGGCCGAGATTGGCGAACGCATTCAGATTCACCTGCGTGATGTCAGCGCGCGTCGGGTTAGGCACAGTTGCATTGGTAGCTGGATTGACCACCGTGTTGACCAGTACCGGCGCTCCCATCTTGTACGACAACTCGCCGGCAAGGGTCACCGCACCAAAAGTGGTGCTGAAGGTCGAGCCGAGCAATTTCACGTCGTTAAAATAACGTACCTGATAAGAGCCGTTACCGATCTGATTACCCGCAATGTTGAAGAATGCAGGTGTCTTCGTACCGGGCGTAAATGAATTGATCACCGGCAGCGGCGTACGGTCATTGTAATTCAGGAAATACAGGCCGATTTCAGTCTCGCTGGTGACCCGGTAACGGGTACCGATGCCCCATTGACCGAATCTACCCGGCTTGATGTCGTTGCCGCGCACACCGAACGAACACCCGCTGAAACCCTTGAAGAGACCCGGAACCGCTGGAATGGTAACGTCAGGCCCCAGGCAAGTGCCGCCAGGACCGACGCCGTCAGAGGTATTCAGATACGAACCGGAGGAAGGAGCCAGCGTTTCGTGGAAATTGTATTGCAGCTGGGTCAGCAACGACCATTTCGGCGTGACCTGGATCACACTGGAAAGCTGATCTTCCGGCAACAGGACATCCCTGGTTACGGTGCCTGGAATACCTATTTTCGTGCCATCCGCCGGACCTTGCGCGAGCGATATGCTTGGGAAGAACAACCCTTCGCCCCAGGACACTACGTGGCGTCCAAGGCGCACCGTGGCGCGGCTGCTGTCACCGAAATTAAATGACGTGTAGCCGTAGGCATCCAGCAAGCGCGTATAACCGCCTTGATACCGCTGGGTCTGATCTGGAAACTGATTGACCGGCCCCGGGTTATTGATCGGGCCGGGATTATCGTTGTGGCCGTGATACGCCGCGTCGTAAAAAGTACTGCCCGACATGACCAGTCCCGAATCTCCCTTGGATAGCTTGGAGGTAAACAGTGCCCCGATGCGATTGGCGGTAAACGTACCTTTTTTGAAATTATTGTCACCGTCATTGCCGCCGGCGTTGGTAGGGCCGGCCAGCAATGAATTAGGATTGTGCACACGCGAAGCCAGCGTGTAGAAAGTATCCAGGCCCCAATCCAGTGTCATCCCGTTGTCAAACGGAATCGCTGTCCCCGCATGCGCTGCTCCGGCTTCCGATACGGCCAGTAAAGCGATGGCCATCCGGCTAAGTTTCTTATTCATTTTCACAGAGTGTTCTCCCCGATTTTAGTTGTAATTAGTTGCCAATGGCGCGCGCGGCGTCCGGAGTAAACATCGCCGGCGTGATCCCTGCGCGGTTCAGGATCGGTCCGTCCTTCATTTGCTGGGTCATGTTGTAGGCAATGTAACCGCCTGAATTCAAGTCGTAATAGAAACTTGAGCCGGCTTCCCAGGCTTTCATGTCGAACGCGTAATATTGGTGGATCTCTGCGTACTGCCACAATTTTCCACGGGTGTCGTAGTAATCGGACATGACTGCCTGCCAGTTGTCCTCGTCAAGCGCCAGCACGCGTTTGCCGTAGACATGGCGATAACCGTCTTTCAAGGTCGCTTCCAGTATCCACACGCGACGCAACTCGTAACGGGCGTAGTCAGGATTGATATGACCTGGCTTGAGCAGGTCGGCATACTTCACCTGGCCGCCGTTGAGACGATATGTGTCGGCAGGAATATAGAGTTCGCGCTTGCCCAGCAATTTGAAGGTATAGCGTTCCGGCGAGCCGTTGAACAGGCGATCCTGGTCGATGGTCATTTTGCCGCTAGTGCCGCCTAACGGCTGATCGAAACCGAATTCCGGCAATTGACGCACGCGCCGTGTGCCCGGATCGTAACTCCATGCCAGGCGTTTTCCTTTGGCGAAATCGACCGGTTCTGCAGTCACGCTAACCGATCCTTTGTCGCGTTCCGGGAACAATGTCAGACTGCGGTTGTAGGCCTGTACGGGTCCGTACGGTTTCCCCATCAGAGAGGGATCGCCGGTCATGTTCAGGCTGAGGTTATTGGCGCGGCCCCATGAAATGCTGCCGTCCGGTTTTACGTTGCCGATTTCACGGGTGATTTCCTCGGTCCATGCGCGATGCGGGTAGGTCAGATTCATCAATGCTTCATCGCCATTCTTTGGAATCGGGAATGGAATCGCGCCTGCCAGCGCCTTTATGCCCATGCCGTTATCAGTCAATTCGGCGTCGCGTGCATTCTTTTCTGCGATCTGGCACACCTGGTCGTCGTAACGGAAATCACGGTGTCCCGGATACACAGGCATGCGATAGGTTTTCGGATACTTGGCAAACATTGCCTTCTGACCGTCTGACAAATTGGCGGCGTACTTCGCCATGTTTTCGGCAGTGATGGTGAACAAGGGCTTTTCATTAGCATACGGATCGACAGGGTGCTCGCCGACGTTCGGTTTGTAGCTGACGCCCGGCGGCGTGCCCAGCCATTTTCCCGTGTACTCTGGAATCGTGCCGTCCTTGTTGCCGGCTTTCTCTGCGCCGATACAAGTCAGTTCCTTGCCAAGCTTGTCCGCGTCGGCCGTAGCTACCTTGGCCGATGCTTCTGCCGCAAACAACAAAGTCACAGCCGCGACAGCTACTGGGGTCCAGGATATTATCTTTTTCATCATTGTCTCCTTCTTAACCTACAAAATGGGTCGGTAAAAACATGAAGCCGTTCAAACGTCGTAGCGCATACAAACCGTGTAAGCGAAAACCAATATCGACGCTTCTATTTTTGGTTGACATCGATCTTCTCTCATCGTCTGATTGAACTATCCGACACACAATGCTTAAAAATATTAATCTTATTTTCCCCGTACCTAACGCTGCGTCAATACAAGATTGCACGCACGCAAGAACGCCGGGACAACGGATTCCTGTCGTGGTAAAGCAACATCTGCTTCAAGGCCCGGTTTCTTCGACCGGTTCAGGTATCCAGCCTGGGTCAAGTACTTCAGGTTTCGGCTGGTAGACCCGCGCCATCAGGTAAAAATTATTGTTCTCCGGACTCGGCAGCCAATTCGCACGCTTTTCCGGGCCGGGATCGTTCGGCTGTATCCAGATATCAAGGCTGCCGTCGCTATTGTGCCGGAGGTCACCAGTGCGATCGCCGATCGAATAGCGATTAATCGGGTTACGCACCAGATATTGACCACCTGGCACAAATTCGTACAGGCTGATCGACCAGAAAGCTTTTGCCGGCAGCCCGCCCTGCGGCAGGCGAAGCCGGTAGTGCTGCCCGTTCCCCAGCGCCTTCCCGGCGCCATCGACATTCGCGGCAAAATAAGTTGCTTCGGCGGCTTCAACACCGAGGACTCCTCCAGACATCGCTGCAGATGAGGCACGAATGCGGTAGTCGTCACCGAAACTGTGGGGCAAGCGAAAGCTCATCCAACCATTCCTGCGCGGTATCGTATGCTTATCGGCATTCAGCGCCGACTTAAGCTGCGCGACCAGGCCCGGCATCAACTCACGCCAGCGCGCCTGCACCTGCGGCGTCAGCTTCTCCCAGGAACAGTCCGCGCCGCACACGCCGACCGCTTTGAAGCGTTCGATCAACCTGGCATCCCCGGATGACGGCGGGTCGCGCTGCAAGGCCTCGTTGACGACATCAACAAAGCTTGCGGCGTCGCCGTCCGTGGGGACCATTTTCGTTTCACCGACTGCTACCGCCGAGTTCACCGGACGAATGTGAAATCCATCTTGTACGGCATGCGCATGCGCAAGGTCGTCAGGACCATCGACCAGCACCCGCATATTCAGATAAACGTCGGGGCTGTTCGCCCGAATCACCTGGTCTGCCGGCGGAATCTGAGCATGCCAGTCGGGGGCGACGACGGCAACCGTGCGCGCCTTGGTACCGGTCTTGCGTCGGCCAAGATACTCGAAAGTATTCAGGTCGGCGCCAATCAGCGCAATGACGTAATAGCGATCCGCCGTATCGGGTAACGACAGGACCACCGGCGACCTGCGCACATCGAGCCACGCGGTGGAATACAGGGTGTCGGTGATCGGACCGTTGGCCCAGTGGTCATCCGGAGTTGCAAGCTGACGTGCATGCCGGAAAGCATTCAACGTCGTGTAGGTCGGCGCAGTACTGTCATGCATTGCGATGTATCGCAACCTCATGAACTCGTGATACGGATAGGAATACAAAAATGCGGCACGAATCTCTGCATCCAGGCCGTCATTGCTGGCCGGCACCGCCTGCGCACCCGCCAGGCTGGACCAAGTCATGAGCAAGGCCGGTGCGGCGCGGTGGCAAGATATCGTCTTCAACCGCGCCAACGCCATCATCACGACATGGTTCAACTGCCTCCATCGAAACAAAATACAAGAACCCATTTCTATTCCTCGATAATGGTTTGGAAAGAACGCTGTAACAGCGCACCAGAGCGTGCTTTCATTTCAAGTCGATAGCAACTTTGTCGATCTTCCCGTTGAACGTATAGTCCCGCGGATAGTCGCCAACGGGTGACTTGGTATCGGTACCCACGTCGAACGTCTCATTAAAGGAAAAAGTATTGGGAACGGTCCTGTCGATCCGCGCCTCGCCAACCGCCTGGCCGTCAACCAAAAGCTTGCCGGCGCCGCCCTTGCCGCGCCCTCCGCCGTCGTAACTGAATTCGAAACGAATCGCCCCTTTGCCCGCCTGCAGGCGTTGAGGCCCGGTAATGGTGGTGCGCTTATTGTCGAACACGTAGGTGTATGCCGGCGCGCCATCCTTATTCACATACAACGACCACCCGGTGGTTGCACTGCCTTCAGCTACCAGCACACCTTCCGCGCCCGCCTTGGGAATGTCGACATTCACGGTAATGGCATACGAACGATTCTTTATGTTCGGCGCATTAACTTCATTAATCGAAACCGCCCCCTGGTAATAAGCAAAGCTGCTGCGGCCGGCAGTCAGACTCGGACGCACGGACTGGCCGGCGTCATTGGTCAGCGACAGGCGTTCGATAAAACGGTCATCCAGCGGCAAGACTTTATTTTTTTCAGCCTCGGTCCAAAACAGATTCTGCAGTTCCTGCAGTTTTTCGGGATTCTGCGTTGCCAGATCATGCGCCTGGGTGAAATCCTTATCTACGTGATAGAGCTCCCATTTCTCCTTGCCCAGTGCGCTAGGGCCCCATCCCAGGATGTTCCATGGCATCCGGCTTGGCGTGGTCGAAGCCATCCAGCCATCGCGATAC
Source organism: Collimonas sp. OK607 (assembly GCF_900111995.1). GTDB lineage: Bacteria > Pseudomonadota > Gammaproteobacteria > Burkholderiales > Burkholderiaceae_D > Collimonas. The sequence continues at coordinate 59,159 of NZ_FOKF01000004.1, read as the reverse complement.
ATGCCGCGATTGCCGAGCATCTCGAAATACTGGACCCGGTCCCGGCTGGCGGCCTTGCTGTCATTCAGGCTGTACAGCAAGCTGTGGCCGTCGACCGGCTGCTGGACGACGCCGTTCACCATCGCTGGCGCCGGTATATGGGCGGCCTCTAGAATCGTCGGCATCAGGTCGCTGATATTCGAAAACTGCGACCGCAATCCACCTGGCTCGCGTATGTACTTCGGCCAGGTGACGACCATCGGGTTGCGGGTACCGCCAAAATGCGACGCCACCTGCTTCATCCACTGGAACGGCGTATCCATGGCCCAGGCCCAGCCTGCAGGATAGTGAGAGTACGAGCCGGGGCCGCCGATTTCATCCAATCGCTTGACGATCGCTGCAGGATCTTCCGGCACGCCGTTGAAGCCGTCAGTTTCGTTGAAGTGCCCGTGCAAGCCGCCCTCGCCGCTTGCGCCGTTATCGCCCACCACATAAATGAACAAGGTGTTATCGAATTGCCTCATCTGCTGCAATGTCTCGACCAGGCGTCCGACCTGGGCATCGGTATGCGCAAGGAATCCGGCATAGGTTTCCATCAGCCGCGCCGAGATTTTCTTTTGATCCGCAGTCTGGCTATCCCACGCCGGCAATTCCTTGGGACGCGGCGTCAGGACTGCATCGGCAGGAATCACGCCCAGTTGCTTCTGGCGTGCAAAGATTTGCTTGCGGACTTCATCCCAGCCTTGATCGAACTGTCCTTTGAAACGTTCGATCCAGGGCTTGGGCACCTGCAATGGCGAGTGGGTTCCTCCCGGCGCAAAATACACAAGGAAAGGCTTGTCCGGAGATACCGATTTTTGCAACTGCATCCAGGCGATGGCATGGTCCGCTAGATCTTCGGTGAGATGGTAGCCAGGTTTGGCTGGACGCCGTACCGGTGTAGTGTTGTCGTATAGATCGGGTTCGTACTGATCCATCGCACCACCGAGAAAGCCGTAGAATTTCTCGAAGCCCTCTCCGGTCGGCCAATGGTCGAAAGGCCCGGTCGCCGAGGTTTCCCATATCGGCGTGTTATGCCACTTGCCCCATGCCGAGGTGCTGTATCCATGTTGACGCAAGACCTCGGCGAGCGTGGCGGCACTCTTCGGTATCATCCCGACATAGCCGTCGTAGCTGGTACTGAGCTCACCCACCACACCCGAGCCGACCGCATGCGGATTACGCCCGGTGAGCAGTGACGCCCGCGAAGGAGAGCACATCGCGGTGGTATGGAAACGATTGTAGCGAAGACCCTGGTGCGCCAGCTGGTCGAGTGTCGGCGTAGGAATCAATCCGCCAAAGGTGCCCGCTGCGCCGAAACCGACGTCATCAAGCAGTACCACCACCACATTGGGAGCACCTGCCGGGGGCCGCGTGATTTGAATCTTGGGCGGTACCGAATCTTTAAAGGTACGGCCAATTACTGCAGTCGATTTTGGTGCTGGCATGGGCAGGACAAGACCGGTTTCCGGCAATCCCTGATTCTGCTGCCCCTCTGCGTGCGCGGGCGCTGCAAGTATGGCCAGTTCCAGAATTCCCGCTGCCAAAGTGGTCAGCATCAAACGTCGTTTCATCCGCAGTCTCCTTTATTGGCGAAAAACCACACTGTTTTCCACCTGATTTTTTATTCAGCATTGCATTTCAAGGCACACAGGACATCGTCCAAACGGGTGATCCCGATCCTGCTCTATCGTCCGCCAAGACGATGCGACGGTATCCTGGACATACCAAAATCATGAGATCACAATCCTCCAGACAGGTATGGACAACATGAAAAGTACGGTCGACCGATTCTCTGGCAGGAGAAAATTCGCGATTGCAGCCGCAATCGTCACAACCGCCTTGGTTATCGGTGTCGGTATTGGTTCGTCCCGCGAGTCCGGAAAGACGTATGCGCCGGAGGCGCCTCGCATCGTCGCCGGTGATGGGGTCATCGGCCCCAAGGGCACGATGTGGGTGCCGGCCGGCGAATTCCTGATGGGCAGCGACAGCAAGCTCGCGCAACCCAACGAACGGCCCGCACACAAAATACGGGTCCACGGCTTCTGGATGGATCAGCATCACGTCACCAATGCGCAATTCCGCAAATTTGCGGAGGCCACCGGCTACGTCACGACGGCCGAGAAGAAGCCTGACTGGGAAACCCTGAAAGTGCAGTTACCGCCCGGCACACCACGGCCGTCCGCCGACATGCTGGTAGCCGGCGGCATGGTGTTCGCCGGCACAGACCGCCCGGTATCCCTGGATGACTACGCCCGGTGGTGGCGCTTTACGCCCGGCGCCGACTGGCGCCATCCGAACGGGCCGGGCAGCAGTATCGACGGCAAGGATGATCACCCGGTGGTGCAAGTGTCTTATGAAGACGCGCAGGCTTATGCCAAATGGGCCGGCAAGCGGCTGCCGACCGAAGCCGAATGGGAGTTCGCAGCACGTGGCGGACTTGAGCAAGCGACTTACGCCTGGGGCAACGATTTTGCGCCGGATGGCAAGCAGATGGCCAATGTATGGCAAGGCCAACAACAGCAAGCTTTTCCCGTGGTCAATCCGAAAGCGGGTGGCGCACTCGGCACCAGCCCCGTCGGCACGTTCCCGCCCAACGGCTACGGCCTTTCCGATATGACCGGCAACGCCTGGCAATGGGTGGCTGACTGGTATCGCGAGGATGCTTTTGCGATGGAAGCAAAAGCGGGAGAGCCGACCGACCCGCCCGGCCCGGCCGACAGTTTCGACTCATCCGATCCGGGTACTCCGGCCAACGCTCCCAAGCACGTAACGCGTGGCGGATCATTCTTGTGCAACGAAGACTATTGCCTGAGCTATCGCCCAAGCGCCAGGCGCGGCACCGATCCTTATACGAGCATGTCCCACCTGGGCTTCCGTCTTGTGGCGGATGCAGACGGCGGAAATAGCAAATAGCGTCGGCTACCCGTCAGGGTAGCCGACGCGCCTGTCTCGCCTATCTCATTTTGCCAGCGCACTCAAAGGATAGTCGCTGTAGCCCGCTGCACCGGCGGTATACAGTGTCTTGCGGTCAAAGCGCGCGAGCGGAATGCCGCGTCGCATTCTATGCACCAGATCAGGATTGCCAATGAAATGGCGCGCGAACGATACCGCATCACCGGTACGGTCATGCAAGGCCTGCGCCGCGCTGACGTCGCCGAAGCCGTCGTTGATAATCAGGTTGCCGTCGAAATTCTCACGCGCCAGCTTGAATGCATCAATCTCGGCAAGCGGCGCCCGCATCACGTGCAGATAGGCTAACCCCAGAGACGATACCTGGCGCATCAGTTCAGCATGCGTGGCGGCCGAATCTTCATCACTGGTATCGTTATAGGTATTGCCCGGATTGACACGCAAACCGACCCGGCCAACCCCGATCACCTCAGCCATCGCCTGCAGGCATTCACGGGGAAAGCGCGCGCGGGAACTGGCATCGCCGCCATACTCATCGGTACGCTGATTGCTGCCGGAACTGAGGAACTGCATCGGCAGGTAGCCGCTGGTGCAGTGCAGTTCGACGCCATCGAAGCCGGCGGCGCGGGCATTGAGCGCTGCCTTCGCATGCTCCTGCACTACGGCACGCACTTCTTCGGTGGTCAATGCGCGTGGCTCGTCGTAGCATTGCATGCCGGCGTTGTCGGTAAATACCTCCCCCGCCGCGCGGATCGCCGACGGCGCCACGGTATCGACGCCTTCCGGCTTGATATGCCGGCTGCCGATGCGGCCGCCATGCATGATTTGCAATACGATCAAGCCGCCGCGCGCATGCACGGCATCCGTCACCTTGCGCCAGCCTGCGATATGCGCCACCGTGGCAATTCCCGGCTGACGGCAATATGCCTGGCCGACCGCACTGGTCCAGGTACCCTCGGCGACGATCAGGCCGGCATCGCTGCGATCCGAATAGTACTGTGCCATGATGTCGCTCGGCGTGCCGTCAGGCAGCGCGCGGTTGCGCGTCATCGGCGCCATCACGATACGGTTAGCCAGTTTCAGTTCGCCGAAGCGCGCCGGTACAAACAGAGATTTCAATGCAGACATGCTTACCTCACCCGGATCTTCGGCGCTGACGTGCCGCGCCGCATGGTATCCAGAAACTTTTCCAATGGGGCCGGCGCTGCGACTTCCGGCAAACTGTCCTTGTCCGGGCGCTCAGCCCAGAATTCCTTCCAGGAAGGAAATAAATCCTGGAACGTGCCGGGGTAAGGCGCACGCCCCGGCCAACGCATTTTCAAGTCGCCGATCGGCGGCTTGTTAAGATCGGTTGCGTACCAGTAGCAAGGCAGGCGGCGGCGAAAATTCCAGCGACCGTCGATCCGTTCGTAATCGTCCCAGTACAGCATTTGCATGATTACCCACTCGCCGCCGCACTCATGCTCGTTCTTCGAATATACGACGCCGGTGGCGTGATCGGCATCCTTGAACTCAATGATGTGCTGCCCGAGGTGATGTGATGTGCCGGTGAATTGCTCGCGCAGCGTATCGGTCTGCCATGCCTTGAAATGCGCACGCCCTACCTTGTCCTTGCCGACGCGTACGTCCGCCGCGAACAGGTTGACGTGTGCATCCATGTCGCGCATGTCCAGCGACAGGGAATATTTCGCTGCCAGCTGCCGGATTTCATCAATGGATTCCAGGCGATCCAGGCGCGCTGCCAGTGTTTCAAGATTCATGTTTACGTCCATTTACATTGCATTCCATTACCGCTACAGCGCAGTGACCAGCACAGCGGAACGGCCGCCGTCCACAGGCAGCGCCGCACCGGTGATATACGACGCTTCATCGCTGGCCAGGAACAGGATGGCGTTGGCCAGTTCTTCCGGCTGACCCACGCGTCCCATCGGGATTAATTTTTCGGTACCTTTACGCGTAGCATCGTCGGACAGCATGCCCGCCGTTGCCGGTGTTTCAACCACGGCTGGAATCACCGAATTGACGCGAATACCGTGCGCGGCGCCTTCTGCCGCGGCGGCGCGTGAAAAATTGATGATCGCCGCCTTCGCTGCCGAATAGCCAGCCATTCCCGGCGTGCCGAGCGTGCCGCAAATCGACGACAGGTTGATGATGGAACCGCCATTTTTCTGCATCAACTTCATCGCTGCGCGGGTTCCCCAAAAAGTGCCGTCCACCGATGTCGCGAAATTGGCATGCCATTGTTCCGTCGATGTCTCGGTGATGCCGCCCCAGGTGTAAGCCATCGCATTGTTGACCAGGATGTCCAGCTTGCCATGGCGCTGCGCTGCAGCTTCAATCGCGCCGCTGTACTGCGCCTCGTTGCTGACATCCGCCTGGACTGCCTCCGCGCGGCCGCCGTTGCCGATAATCTGCGCCACCACTTGTTCGAGCGGCTCGCTGCGGCGTCCGCACAACACCACGATCGCGCCTTCTTCCGCAAACCGCAGTGCGGTAGCCGCGCCGATACCGGTGCCGCCGCCGGAAATGAATGCAACCTTGCCCTTCAATCGCGTAGTCATCGCCGCCTCCTTAAATGAATGCCATGCCGCCGTTGACGGCGATGTTCTGGCCGGTCACGAACGAACTGTCGCCGCATGCCAGGAACAGCGCGACGCTGGCGATTTCTTCCGGCATCGCCATGCGCCCCATCGGCACACCCTTGATGATGGCTTCGGTCCATTCATCGGGAATACCTTTCATCATCGGAGTATTTGTCGGGCCTGGAACAATCGTGTTGATACGGATGCCGAGCGCAGCCACCTCGCGCGCCGCGCTGCGTGTCAGTCCCATCACTGCCGCCTTGGAAGCACAATAGTGCGCCGGCCCTTCGCCGGTCAGCGCCGCGGTGCTGGAGATATTGATGACAGAACCGGGAGTCGTAGTCGCCTTCATGCTGCGCACCGCTTCCCGCAGACAATAAAACGTGCCGGTCAGGTTGACGCCGGTCACGCGTGCCCAGCTCTCATCCGACGTGTCCACCAGTGCGTCTACCGAGCCGATACCGGCGCTGTTGACGACAACATCGACACGTCCGTATTTCAGGACCGCCTCGTCGAACAGGCACTTCACGTCTTCGCTATTCGTTACATCTAGGCTGCGCGCCAGGCATTTTTCATCGATTCCCGAAAACGTCTCTTCCACGCTTTCCCGCTTCAGGTCGACACCGATCACGATGGCGCCCTCCTGGGCAAACAGGCGGGCGATGGCGCGCCCCATGCCCTGGCCTGCGCCAGTGACCACAGCTACTTTTCCGACAAGTTTCATAATTGGCTTTCCCGATGTCATGGTGCGATTTCATGTTGATCTTCTGGCGTCGCAATGGCAACGCCAGGGTGATGACATAGAGTAGCGAGGTGCCGCGCGCTTACCATCGTCCGATAAGACTAACGACGGTACGGATATCGCCAACCGGCCTCAGCCAGGCGCGCCGGATGGTTGCTGCGCTTCAGAAACGCGCAGCGCAGCGGTCTCCGCCAATTGTCGTTTCAACACTTTATTTGAAGCATTGACAGGAAATACGTCAACGCTCAGTACGTAGCGCGGCACCTTGTAATTCGCCATGCGTTCGCGTGACCATGCGCGCAGGTCGTCGGCCGAAACCGTCATTCCCGACCTTGGAATCACGCAGGCGCAACCAACCTCGCCCATACGCTCGTCCGGCACCCCCACTACGGCAACCTGGGCAATCGCCGGGTGGGCAGCAAGGATGCGTTCCACTTCAGCCGGGTAGCAATTGAAGCCGCCGACGATAAACATGTCTTTCAGGCGGTCGGTAATGCGCAAATACCCGCGCTCGTCCATCACGCCGATATCGCCGGTGTGCAGCCAGCCATCGCTGTCTATGGTTTCCCTGGTGGCTTCTTCATCGTTGAAATAGCCCTGCATCACGTGATATCCCCGCAACAAAACCTCGCCCGGTTGGCCTGTCGGCACGGTCTTGCCTTGCTCGTCGGCGCAACGCACCTCGGTCCCGGGCAAGGCCTTGCCGCAGGTGCCGGCGATGGTCTCCACGCTATCCGTCGGATCGCACAAGGTTGCGCAGCCACCGCATTCGGTCAGGCCGTACGCAGTGGTAACGACATCGAAACCCAGTTCTTCGCGCATGCGCGTAATCAGTATCGGCGGCACCGTGGCGGCACCGGTGCAAGCCACTCTGAGCGAAGCGAGATCAAATTGCTTCAGTTCGGGATGCGCCAGCATGCTGAGGAACAAAGCCGGCGGTCCGGGTAAAAAGCTGATGCGATCCGTGGCGATGCGTTGCAGGACGACATCGGCATCGAACACCTGATGCGGGTAAACAGTTGCACCCTGAATAAATGCTGCAACCCAGCCGGCTTTGTAGCCGAATGTATGGAAAAATGGATTAATGATCAGATAACGGTCGCCAGCGGTCAGTCCAGTCACTTTCGACCATTCGCTGAAAGCGCGGATCATGGCGCCGTGCGCTGCCACCACACCTTTGGGACGACCGGTCGTGCCAGAGGTAAACATCAGGTCGGCGACACTGTTTTCATGCAACGCGGCTTCACGCTCCTGCACGCGTGCCACTGGCACCCGGGACGCCAGCGCCTGAAAATCCCGCAAACTTATTTCGTTCCGTTCTGCGCGAACCTGGCCGGTGCCTATGACGACGATATGCTGCAATGTCGCCGGGCGTACAGCATCAAGCAGGGATGGATAATATTGCCCCAGAAAATCGCCGATGCAAAACAGCACCTTAGCCTCGCTGCGCTCCAGGATATCGGCAGCTTCATCGCCTTTCATCCGGGTGTTGATCGGCACCATGACCGCGCCGGCGCAATGCGTGGCGCAGGCCGCCACGATCCATTCGAGCATGTTCGGCGCCCAGATCGCCACTCGGTCGCCTTCGCCTACACCCAGTGCAAGCAGCGCCCGTGCGGCCTCTTCCGCAGCCTGCATCAGGCCGCCGTAGCTCAGGGTGACAGCGCCGTCTACAATCGCCGGCTGCGTCGAATACCTGCCAGCAGCGTCTCGCAACAGTTGCGGCAAGGTCATCGGCAAGGCGTTTGGTGAATTCGGCGACACGGACGCGTCAGGCTCGACAAGATACTTCTGCTTCATATTCACTCTCTCACTCCGGAAATTTGATACGTACGCGCTTACCCAGCGGAACCGCCTGGCAGGAAAGAGTCCAGGCCTTGGCCAGGTCCCTTTCATCCAGCACATCGTTATGACGTAAATCGACCGCACCTTCCACCACCTGGCACATGCAGGACGCGCACATCCCGGCACGGCAGGAATGCGGCGCCTGGATGCCTGCGCGCAGGACAGCGTCGAGCATGGTTTCATTACTACCGCAGGAAATCGTGTGCATGGCGCCGTCCAGCAGCACTTCGAGTTCCACCGTGCCGGTGTGGTCTGCAGCACTGTCCGCAGGGCTGGCTGAGCCGGGCTCTGCCGGGAGCGTGCCATCGACCTCATCCGGTAACGACATGAAGCGCTCCACATGAATCTGCTCGCGCTCCAGCCCGCCTTGCTCCAGTGCCGCTACCGCGGCATCCATGAACGGGCCCGGGCCGCAAATGAAGGCTTGCGCATGGCGCCATGGCATGGCCAGCTGCGCCAACTGGGCGTGAGTTGGCACACCTTGCACCGAATCAAGCCAGTGGATGATCTGCAAACGTTCCGGATGCGCGCGCGCCAGGTCATTCAGCGTCTCCCGGAAGATGATCGAGCGCTCATCGCGGTTGGCATATACCAGGCACACCCGGGCATTGCCGCGGGCCAGTGCCGCACGCAAAATCGAAAATACCGGTGTGATCCCGCTACCGCCCGCCAACAGCAGGAAATCCTGATCCAGGCTATGCGGCGTAAAAACGCCTGACGGCGGCAACACTTCCACCGTATCGCCGGCGCGGATGCTGTCGCATAGCCAGTTCGAACCGAGGCCGCCGGCAACCCGTTTGATGGTCACGCGCAAGGCATCGTCGCAACCGGGAGTGCTGGACATAGAATAGCAACGGCGCGCACGCCGGCCGTCGCCACGAATACGCAGCGTCAGGAACTGTCCTGGCCGGTAGTGAAACTGTGCCGCAAGTTGTTCGGGAACGTCGAAAACCAGTGATTTTGCATCATGGGTTTCATCGATTACCGCACGTACGGCGAGAGCATGATATGCGTCGGCAGACATGATTAAAGCCCCATTCCCAAAATAGCATTGTCGACCTTGATTTCGGCGCCGCTGACATAACTGGCGTCATCCGACGCCAAAAACAGCACCACATTGGCCACCTGCTCCGGCTTGCAAGCCCTGCCGCCCCGATTGCTGTCGCTATTGAACAGCAGATACTTCGGATCGACGCCGGGCGCGGACGCCTGCATCATCGGCGTGTAGACGCCATCGGGATGCACCGAGTTGACCCGGATGCGGTAGCCGCTCTTGCGGCAATGCAGCGCGGTCGACCGCGTCAGCGCCGCCACAGCCGCCTTCGATGCGCTGTAGGCGGGATAGTTATTGATCGGTAGCCAGGAACTGACCGACGCGACATTGACGATCGCGCCGCCGCTTTCCTTCATCGCCCCAACGCCGTATTTACAGCCGAGGAAGCACGAATCTGCATTGATCTGCATGATCTTGCGCCACTGCTCCAGCGAGGCATCTTCAATCGAACCCGGTATCAGGATTCCGGCGTTGTTGACCAGGATATCCAGGCTGCCAAAATGGCGATGCGTGGCCTCCAGCACGGTCGCCCAGCTGGACTCGTCCGCAACATCGTGCCTGACAAACAAGGCGCCTTCGCCAATCTCGTTCGCCACTGCCTGGCCTGCGTCTTCGTTAATATCAGTCACTACTACACGCGCGCCTTCCCGCGCCAGCAGCAAGGCCGTTTCGCGCCCGAGTCCGCTGGCGCCGCCGGTAACCATTGCCAGCTTGCCCTCGACTCGCTTGCCCTCGACTCGATTCACGCGCTCTTTCATATCGTCTCCCTGCTTTCATCTGGTACTGTGCGCGCAACTGCAGCGCCTGTGGATTCCGCTGCTGCAGCCGCCCCCGCCCGTCGTCCCGAAAAGACGCAATCGGCCAGCGAACTGCCGCTTATGTATGCTGACGATGGAATCCCTATTGCGGTACGACCGGCGGCAAACAAGCCCGGGATATCGGCGCCATCTGAGGCAAGTACATGACCATTGTCTTCATTGACCTTGAGTCCGCCCAGCGTGATAGTCGCCAGCGGAAACAAGGCGGCGCCGATCGAGATATCGATCGCGTAGTACGGTGCGGTTTCCAATGGACGGCAGGTCTCGGCAGACTTCCCGAACAGATCCGGCGCCCGGCCATGGGCGGCCGCATTGTAGGCATCCAGGTTGTGCTGGAGCGTATCGGCATCGGCGCTGATGCGTTTTGCCAGCTCCGCCACCGTGCTTGCCTTGTGCGCGCCAAACAACATCGCGCCGATTGCCGGCAACGCCTGGAACGCCCATAGCTTGCCGAACAGGCACTCCTTGAGGGACTGCCGACGCAGACGGCTGTCAAGGATCATCCAGGCTTTACCACCCTGCCCTTCCACCATGGCGTGGCCCAGCGTGGCGCCATACACTTCCTCATTGCAAAACCGCGCGCCGTCGCTATTCACGACGATCGACCCCGGCCACGAATACGGCGGCGTTATAAATCGCCACGCAGATACCGAGGACAGGCGATCAGTCTCGCCGCCGACGCTGGCGCCGAGGCGTATGCCGCTGCCATCGCATCCTGCATGGCCGTTTTTCCAGCCGCGTGCGTAGCGTGGCGCGTGCGTCTTGATCATCTCGCGGTTGAAGACAAAACCGCCGGCGCTCAAAACCACACCGCCATGCGCCCGTATAAATCGCGGGCGGGCGCATTCGCGCTCGATTGCCGCCGCTTCCCGGCGCCATGCCTCTGCCTTGGCGCTGCGGTAATTACGCCACTTGTTGGCTTGCCGGTTCAAGGCCGCGTGACGCTCCTGACGCGCATCACCGGCCGGCAATTCCCATACCTCGACCCCCAGCACGCGACCGGTAATCCGGTCTTGCACCAGCCGCCGCACCGTTGCCTGTGTCACGGCGCGCGCGCCATATTCCAATGTCGCTTTGCGCAGCCCTGCGTACAGCGTTGCGCCGGCCTGGCCACGCGCAACCGTGCGGTGCCCGCGCGGCGCCGGCGCATGCGTACCGCGCATGGCTGGCACGGTTTCATTGCCGGAGTAATATAAAAATGCATGTTGCGGCGGATAGGAAGTCTTCTTTTCCGGCATGGTCGCGTCATAACGCAGACCCAGGCTTTCCAGCCATTCCAGATTGCTTACGCTGTTGCGGCAAAACCGCATCAAGGTGTCTTCCCGCACTGCATCGCCCACTTCATGCCGCAAATAGTCGAACATGGCCTGCGGCGTGTCGTCAAATCCAGCTTCCCGCTGCTGTCGCGTGCCGCCTCCGGCATAAACGACACCGCCGGACAGTGCGCTGGCGCCGCCGCCTTCGAAGCGATCGATCACAATCACTGAAGCACCACCGTCGCGGGCCTCGATGGCGGCACAGGCGCCGGCCGCACCCCAACCCACTACCACGACGTCAGCGCTGTCGCTCCAGTCGAGTTGCGCCGCATCGTCCAGCAGCAGCGGTGGCGCGATTTCGGTAGTCGTGCCCGGGCGAGCCTGAACACCTTGGGCAGAGTTGGCGGCGGCTTGCGTCATGCTACCGTTTCCCTGGCCTCACGGCGCTGCAGCAAATCGACACGTTGCAGCGCAATCGGCTTGCCGGCAATGTGAGCCACGGCCTTGAAGCCGAATGTCATGGCCGGTCCCAGCGTCGATCCGGCGCCGGGATATGCCGGCCCCATCACCGAGGCGGAAGAATTACCGATGCAATACAAACCTTCGATCGGCTTGCCGGCAGCGGTCAATACGCGCGCATGCTGGTCCGTCAGCAATCCGCCTTTTGTTCCTATATCGCCCGGAAAGAGCTTCATGGCGTAGAACGGTCCCTTGGCGATCGGCGCAAGATTCGGGTTCGGCTTGACGCTGACGTCACCGTAATAGCGATCGAATACATTGCCGCCGCGATCGAATTCGAGGTCTTTACCCGATGCCGCATAGGCATTCATGCGCGCCACGCTTTCCTGCAGTCCGGCGCCATCGACGCCGATGCGTGCAGCCAGGCCTTCCAGCGTATCGTCCTTCCAGTAGACTGTCTCCAGCCAGCTTTTGCGCATGCGATGATCCGGCATGGCCGAACCTGGCATGAGCGGGCCCATTGGATACTTGTGACGGAAATCCGCATCGAAAATGATCCAGGCCGGAATCGCACCTCCGGTACGCGCATGATCCGCATACATCGCCTGCTGGAATTCCGGATAAGGACCGGATTCGTTGACGAAGCGCCGTCCCTGCGCGTTAACCACCAGGCAACCCGGCAGCGAACGTTCGACGAATAAGGCGCGGAATTTTTCTTCCTTCGGCACCGACAAGGTCGGCGCGCCCCAGGTGTGCGCCATCAGATGCAGCGCTGCACCAACCTGTTCACCGGCGCGGATCGCGTCGCCGCTGTTGCAAACAGGAGGGGTGGCGGTCCATGCCTGGTCGGTAGGTTGTGGCAGGTATTGCTCGCGCATGGCTTGGTTCCGTTCGAAGCCGCCGGCTGCCAGCACCACGCCTTTACGCGCCAGTACCGTGACCGGTACGCCGTCGCGCTGCACCACGATGCCCGTCACGCGGCCATATTCCATTTGCAATTCCTGCAACGGCGTATTGAGCCAGACCTGCCCTCCGCGCTTGCGCAAGGCGGCGAACAAACCGCCGACCAGCGCCTGCCCGCCAGTCATGCGGCGATCGCGCCGGGTCTTGTTACGCCAAGGGTAATCGAGCATGTAGCGCAGCATGATCCGGGCAATGATCCATTTGCCTTTGCGTTCGCGCGCCAGAATCGAACGCGCCTCGAACGCATCGATGGTCATGCGGCCGAACATGAGCTGGCCCGGATTGGTGTTGCGCATCAGGTTCAGGCCTTCGATGCCGAGGCGTGCCGCATTGAACTTGACCGGATCCATGGTGCGGCCGCCCGGCATGGCGCCTTCCATGGCCGGATAATAGTCGGCGTATTTATCCATGCAGCGATAAGAAACGCCGATCTGCTCAAGGTACATGGCCATTTCGCGCGCGGTTTCTACATATGCCAGAATCCGCTCATCGCTGGCCTGCCCCTTGGCACAGGCTTTCACATAGGTAAATGCGGCGCCGACGCTGTCGCGAATGCCGCGTCGTCGCATATCGTGATTGTCTGGAATCCAGATGCCTCCGCCGGAAGTGGCAGATGTACCGCCGACCAGATCCGCTTTTTCGACCACCAGCACCGTCATTCCCTCGTCCGCGGCCTTTACCGCGCTCAGCAGAGCGCCTGCGCCCGAGCCGACTACCACGACATCAAACCTGGTCTCCATTTTTTCCTCTTGTTATTGGCGTTTCAATACAGCGGCAATTGCAACAGCAAGCGCAAGCGTGCTTACACGAACGGATCGGTGTTGGGCAAGCCCAGCATGACCCCGCCGTGCGAACGCGCGTAGGCGTCGGTATTGTTGGCAATATGTCCACGCGCCTGATAGATGTCGCGCAATACCCGCTCCACCGGATTGGTCTTGTAAGTGCCCGATGCCGCACTGGCCCGCATCAGGTCGTTGACGCGATCCGCGCATTGCTTCGGAACCTGCGCCGACTGCGCGCGCTGCAACAGGCGCTCTTCGACCGGCATTCTTTCTCCGCTCACGGCGCACTCGACCACCCGAGCGTAGTTGCGGTAAAGCACCAACTTGAGGGTATCGACGGTCATCATCGCTTCCGACACCGCCTGCTGCGCATTGACGTCTTCTGCGGTCTTGCCGCCGTGCTTGCCTACGTGTGCGGCGGCGCGCTTACGGAAATCGTCGATCGCACCTTGCAAGGCGCCGATGCAAGCGCTGGATACGGCGCGCTGGAAAACCTGTGTAAACGGGATCCGGTACAGCGAGCTCGCATTCTGTGCGCGGCCCGGGCAACCGGCGTCGCTGTGATCATTGGTGCGTTGCGTGCGATGCTCGGGAACAAAAACGTTTTCAACCACGATGTCGTGGCTTCCGGTACCGCGCAAACCCAGCACATCCCAGTTATGGACAATTTGATAATCTGATTTCGGCAGCAGGAATGTGGTGTGCTCCAGCCCACCGGAGCCATCTCTTTTCGGCAGCAGTCCGCCCAGGAAAATCCATTTGCAATGCTCTACGCCGCTGGAAAACGACCAGCGTCCGGAAAACCGGTAGCCGCCATCCACTTTCTCAGCCTTGCCGGTCGGCATATAGGTCGAAGCAATCAAGGTGGACGACTGTTCCGCCCAGACATCCCGCTGCGCCTGCTCCGGGAACAACGGCAATTGCCAGTTATGCACCCCGATCACGCCGTAGATCCAGGCGGTCGACATGCAGCCCTCGGCCAAGGTCATCTGGATGGTGTAGAAAACGCGTGGATCTTGCTCGAATCCACCCCAGCGCCGCGGCTGCAGCACGCGGAACAGCCCGGCGGCGTGAATATCCTCAATCGTCTCGACCGGCACCATGCCGGCCCGCTCTGCATCTGCCGCCCGCGCCGCGAGTACAGGCACGAGCGCACGTGCGCTTTCGATCAACCTGATCGCATCAGGTGTCATATAGTCTTCATTCTGCTTGCTCATCCTGCACTCCTCTTTTTTATCCGTGGCTTTGGTCTTGCATCCGTATTTTTCATACCGCGCCGTATTGCCCGGGCGACGCTACAGATGCTCCCACCGGCCCGTTTCGCATTCATCGTCTATATGGACTAACGCCTGAAAATGGGCTCGCCACGCCATTCCGGGATCAATTTCCCGGAATAGTCCGAGTGGAGGATTCCGTCGCCACCCAAGCCGTGCACGCTACGGTTATCAACAGACAAGGAGTCATCGTGGCCAATCCCAGCGAGTTCGATCCCAAGGATTTTCGCAATGCCTTGAGCATGTTTGCGACCGGCGTAACGATCGTCACCACCCGTGCCGAGGATGGCGCTGCCGTAGGCATGACGGCTAACAGTTTCAATTCGGTATCATTGCAACCACCCATGGTGCTGTGGAGCCTTGCCAAAAATGCCCGCAGCTTGCCGGTATTCGCCAATGCGCCGTTCTGGAATGTGCATATCCTGTCAAACGATCAAGATGCATTGTCCAACCGCTTTGCCCGGGCGGGCGAAGACAAGTTTGCCGGTCTTGAACTAGACGAATGCCCCAGCAACATGCCGCTGATCCGAGGTTGCAGCGCACGCTTCCAATGCCGGACGGCATTTCAGTACGAAGGCGGCGATCACATCATTTTTGTCGGCGAAGTCATCGGTTACGACCGTACCGACACACCGCCGCTGTTGTACGTCACCGGCCAATATGCGGTAGCGGCGCACAAATCGGGGTTGATAGCGACTGCGCCAGCCGAAACTGGCGTCAGGCCGGAAGCCGCATCGGGACCGGATCCCTATTCGGAAGACATGCTCGGCTACCTTCTCGGCAGAGCGCATTACCAATTCATGGCACGCTTCCGTCCCGCGCTGAAGCGACTGCACATCTCCGACGCCGAGTTTTTCCTGCTGTCGTTATTGAGCGTGCGCCAGCCGTTGTCGGCCGCGGACGTCGCCAGCCATATGGCTTACACCGGTTGCGAGTTCGACCTGCCTGCATTGCAGGCAGCGTGCGCCAGGGATTTGCTGGTGTCCCACGGGGAAAGTCAGGATATGTTTTCGCTCAGTCCAGCCGGCACCGAAACCATTCTCCACATCCTCGCTGCCGCCAAAGCGGTAGAAGCCGACCTGATCGGCAACATGGGGCAGCTGCAGTCGATCGCTTTGCGTAATCTGCTCAAGACCATGTTGACCGCGAGCGATCCCGGATTACCGAAGCTATGGACGGCGCCGGCACCGTAAGCCTCATCAAAACAGGCCACCAACACTAGACGCGACTGCACCGCAATTTCACTCTACAGAAAGAAAACATGGAAACCAAGTCTCCTATTCCAGTCGGTCATTTTGCCGACATCGGCAACGATCTGAAAATTCATTATCACGAGTGCGGCAG
This sequence comes from Collimonas sp. OK607, assembly GCF_900111995.1. GTDB lineage: Bacteria > Pseudomonadota > Gammaproteobacteria > Burkholderiales > Burkholderiaceae_D > Collimonas. The sequence goes on along the minus strand of NZ_FOKF01000004.1, from coordinate 43,109 downwards.
CGACAGCAGCGGCGACACCGTGATTTTTCTGCATGGCGCGGGAGGCGGCGCCAGCGGCTACAGCAATTTCAAAGGTAATTTTCCGGCATTCGGCGAAGCTGGTTTCCGCGCCATCGTTCCGGACATGCTCGGTTTCGGCTTGTCCAGCAAGCCCGATGTCCCTCAGTACGATCTCGATTTTTTCATCGCCGGCATCAAGGGCCTGGTCGACAAGCTGAAGCTTGGCCGCGTAACGCTGCTGGGCAATTCGCTCGGCGGCGCGGTGGCCCTGGGTTATGCGCTGGCCTATCCTGAAGACGTAAGCCGCCTGATTCTCATGGCGCCGGGCGGCGTGGAAGACCTGGATACCTATCTCGCCATGCCGGGCATCGTCAACATGTTCGATATCTACAAGTCGGGCCAGACCGGCATCGACGCCATGCGCGCTGTCATGCGCATGCAGCTGTTCGACCCGGCCCTGCTGACAGAAGACATCCTCAATGAACGGGCACCGATCGCCGCCACCCAGACAGCGGCAGCGCGTTCGGTAATGAAGGTTCCCAACATGACCGAACGCCTGCATGAACTGCGTTGCCCGGTATTGGGATTCTGGGGCATGAACGATCAATTCAATCCGGTCAGCGGCAACGCCAAGCTGATGGATAACTGCCCCGACGTCAGAAGCATCCTGGTCAATCGCTGTGGGCACTGGGTGCAGGTCGAACATCAAAACATGTTCAACCGCATGTGCCTGGATTTCCTGAAGAACGGATGATAGCGATGAACCGCGAACTTATCGAAGCGCTGGGCGACGAATTGTTCCAGGCAATGCGCGAACGCAGCACGCGCGATCCGCTGACGGCGCGTTATGCCGACATGACGATCGACGATGCCTACCAGATTTCGCTGCACACGCTGCAACTGCGCCAGGCAGCCGGAGAAACCGTGGTCGGCAAGAAAATCGGGGTTACCTCCAAGCCGGTGCAAGAAATGCTCAATGTGCATCAGCCGGATTTCGGCTTCCTTACCGATGCCATGCATTTCCCTGACGGCGCCACCATCAGCATGCAGCAGGTTGGCCTGATCCAGCCTCGCGCTGAAGGCGAAATCGCCTTCATGCTGAAACAGGATTTGCACGGCACCAATCTGACCCGTGAAGATGTGCTTGATGCCACCGACTGGCTTGCCCCGTGCTTTGAAATCGTCGATTCGCGGATTCGCAACTGGGAAATCCGCATCCAGGACACCGTGGCCGACAACGCTTCGTGCGGCGTATTCGTGATTGGCGCGCAACGCACCGACCCGCGCGGCCTGGACCTGGCGGCATTGCACATGGACCTGTATTGCAACGAGAAACTGGCATGCAGCGGAAAAGGCGCTGCCGTACAGGGCCATCCTGCCGAGGCAGTGGCGTGGCTGGCCAATACGCTGGGCCGTTTCGGCATTCCATTCCGCAAGGGCGAACTGATACTTTCCGGCTCGCTTGCGGCACTGATTCCGGTCAAGGCCGGCGATCATTTCACGATGCAAATTGGCGGCTTGGGCGGATGCGCCATCAAGTTTGCCGACTAAATTTGTCAAAAACAGAAACCCAGGAAAATCCATGGATAAAATTAAATGTGCCTTGATCGGCCCCGGCAATATCGGCACCGATCTCCTTTACAAACTGAAGCGTAGCCCGTTGCTGGAACCGGTGTGGATGGTCGGTATCGACGCCACCTCGGAAGGCTTGCAGCGTGCCGCGCAAATGGGATTGAAAACCACCTCGGATGGCGTCGACGGCTTGCTGCCGCATGTCGCCGCCGACGGTATCCGGATTGCGTTCGACGCCACTAGCGCCTACGTGCATGCGGAAAATTCGGCCAAGCTGAATGCACTGGGAGTCTTGATGATCGACCTCACTCCCGCTGCCATCGGCCCGTTCTGCGTACCCCCGGTCAACCTGCAATCGCTGCTCGACACCAAGGCGCTGAACGTCAACATGGTCACCTGTGGCGGTCAGGCTACGATTCCTATGGTGGCCGCGGTCTCGCGGGTTCAGCCAGTGGCGTATGGAGAAATCGTCGCCACCGTATCCAGCCGTTCGGTCGGCCCCGGCACCCGCAAGAATATCGATGAATTCACCCGCACCACTGCCGGCGCAGTCGAACGGGTCGGCGGCGCCAAAAAGGGCAAGGCCATCATCGTCATCAATCCGGCCGAGCCACCGCTCATCATGCGCGACACAATCCACTGCCTCACCGAAGATACGCCGGATGAAGCAGCGATCACTGCCTCGGTGCACGCCATGATTGCTGAAGTACAAAAATATGTTCCCGGCTATCGCCTGGTCAATGGTCCGGTATTCGATGGCAAACGTGTGTCGATTTATCTCGAAGTCGCGGGCCTCGGCGATTACCTGCCGACCTACGCCGGCAACCTGGACATCATGACCGCCTCCGCGGCCCGCACGGCGGAACTGTTCGCCGAACGCATGCTCGCCTACTAAGCAAGGAAAAATATGAATCTGACTGGTAAAAAAATCACCGTCCACGACATGACGCTGCGTGATGGCATGCATCCCAAACGCCATCAAATGACATTGGAGCAAATGAAGGCGGTAGCGTGCGGGCTGGACAATGCAGGCGTGCCGCTGATCGAAGTGACCCACGGCGACGGTTTAGGCGGTTCTTCGGTAAATTACGGCTTCCCGGCGCATAGCGACGAAGAGTATCTGTCGGCAGTGGTGCCTCTGATGAAGCAGGCCAAGGTCTCGGCGCTGCTGATTCCGGGCATCGGCACGGTAGATCACCTGCGCATGGCGATGGACCTGGGGGTGTCGACGATACGGGTCGCCACGCACTGCACCGAAGCGGACGTCTCCGAACAGCATATCGGCCTGGCGCGCAAGCTCGGCCTGGATACGGTCGGTTTCCTGATGATGGCGCACATGCAATCGCCGCAAGGCCTGGCGAAACAGGCCAAGCTGATGGAAAGCTACGGCGCCAATTGCATTTATGTCACCGATTCGGCCGGCTACATGCTGCCTGACGACGTGCGTGAGCGCTTGAGCGCGGTGCGCGAAGTGCTGGATCCGGCAACCGAACTGGGCTTCCACGGCCATCACAACCTGGCCATGGGCATCGCCAATTCCATCGTTGCGGTGGAAGCCGGCGCGACCCGCATCGACGCCGCAGCTGCCGGCCTCGGCGCTGGCGCAGGCAATACGCCGATGGAAGTGTTTATTGCGGTATGCAACCGGATGGGGATTGAGACCGGCGTCGACGTGTTCCGCATTTCCGACGTCGCCGAAGATATCGTGGTGCCGCTGATGGATCATCCGATCCGGATCGACCGCGATTCGCTCACGCTGGGCTACGCCGGCGTGTATTCCAGCTTCCTGCTGTTTGCCAAACGCGCAGAAAAGAAGTACGGCGTTCCTGCACGCGACATCTTGCTTGAGCTCGGCAGACGCGGCATGGTTGGCGGCCAGGAAGACATGATCGAAGATACCGCCATCACCATGGCTCGCGCCAGGGGATAACAAACCCGTGTAGCAAAAAAAATGCCGTTCAGTGCAATACTGAACGGCATTTCTTGTTCTAGTCATTTGTTCAACTTACTTCCCCGTGTACATCGTCCTCAATACCGGCTTCAATAATTTCCCCACCGGATTACGCGGCAACACTTCGCTTCTGACGTAGATCTGTGCCGGCACCTTGTAAGCCGCCAAACGCGCTGCCACGTGCGCCTGGACATCCTCCGTCGTGAGCATCGCCCCGGGCTTCGCCACCACTACCGCCACCACCTTTTCCCCTGTCATGTCGTCGGGCGCTGCGAACACCGCCGCTTCCATGACATGCGCATGCGATAGCAGGCAGGATTCAATTTCAGCGGAAGATATTTTTTCGCCGTTGCGGTTGATCACATCCTTGATGCGGTCGACCACGCACAAAAAGCCTTCCTGATCCAGATAGCCGACGTCGCCGGTACGGAACCAGCCGTCTTGCATCGCGTCTTCAGTGGCTTGCGGATTGTGCAAATAGCCTTGCATCAGGGTCACGCCGCGCAGGCAGATCTCGCCGGTTTGTCCGGCCGGCGCAGGATTGTCTGTTTCGTCGAGGATCATGGCTTCGACGATCGGCGACAACAGCCCGGCGCTGCGTGGCTTGTAATGAAACAGTTCGCCGGAAGAGGCGGCGCCGACGCCGTTGGTTTCAGTCAGGCCAAAACCGATTCCTGCCATGACGTTGGTACGGTATTTCAGCAAATCGTCGATCAGGCGTTGCGGCAATCCGGCACCGCCGAAGCCGATCCCGCCCAGGCTACTGGAGGCGTCCGCATCGCCGGCCATCACCCCCGCCATCAGCTGCATCACCATCGACGGCGCACCGTTAAACTGGGTAATGCGTTCCGCGCGGATCATTTCCAGCGCTTCCGACACATTCCAGCGATGCGTAAACACCAGCCGCCGGCCATTGATCAGCGAACTCAGGAACTGTGCATGCAAGCCGCTCACGTGGAACAAAGGCACTGCGGTGAGCGTAGTCGGCGGATGTCCGCGCTGCATGATCTTTGCCACCGTATCAGGCGAGCTCATCGCCGCCAGCATGCCGATGTAATTAATGTTTTGCAATGCCTGGCACACTGCACGCTGCGTCGACAGTACCGCCTTGGCGTGGCTGGTGGCGCCAGAAGTAAACAGGATCAGGGCCGGATCGCCAGCCGTCACACCGGGTGACGCAAGCGGCGCACCGCCAGCGGCCAGCATGTCGTCGAACGCCAGCACCGCGCTATTGAGCACGGCCGGATCCGCCGCCACCACCACGGCAGTGCAACCCAACGCCGCGAGATCCTGGCCCACGTGGGCGAAACGCTCGGCGTCGCACAATAAAACCTTCGGCGTTACCAAAGTCAGCGCCTGCAGCAGTTCGTCGCGCAAACCGAGGCTGTTCAGGGGTGCAGGAACAGCACCGAGCATGGTTGCGGCGACGAAGGCTACACCCCATTCAGGACGATTGCGCATGGCGATCGCCACGGTGTCGCCGGCGCGGACGCCCAGACGCCGCTGCATTTGCGTCGCGAGTGCATCGGCGGCGGCGAAGAAACGATCGAACGTCCAGCGATCGCCGCGATACACCATGAATTCCTTGTTGCCGTGGCTGCGTGCGCCGGCGATCATGTCCGCCAGAATATCGGGGGCATGGCGATAATAAGAAACACCGGCATCCTGTGCCAGTTCGAATGGCGCACCGGGCGCGGTCAGCTGCGCCTGGTTCAATGCTACTCTTTCGGAAATGCTGATCATGGTTGCCACATCGTTTGCCATAAGTTATGCCTGCTCTCTACGATTTTCGCCTAAAAACCCTTGAGCCGCGCGTAGCGCTCACGGTGAAATATACCGTCGCCCAGCGTTTGCTGGATGGTGCGGACACGCTTAAGAAACAGTCCTATATCAAGTTCATCGGTGACGCCTATGCCGCCATGCAACTGCACCGCTTCATTCAGCATTTTCTCGCCCAGATCGGCTGACTTCGCCTTAGCCAGGCTCGCCAGAACAGCCACATCGCTGCTTTCGCTATTGCTATCAATAGCGTCCAGCGCCGCAGCAACACAGCTGCGCAGCATTTCTATTTCAGAATACAGACGCGCGGCCCGATGTTGCAGCGCCTGGAATGAACCGATCGCCACATCGAACTGAACCCGTTCTTTCAGGTACGCTAGCGTGCGCTCAAAACTTTCATCGATGATGCCCAGCGCTTCCGCCGCCAGGCAGATTCGGGCGCGGTCCAATGCTGCATCCAGCACCGGGAAAGCGTTATCCACGCTACCCAGCAGCGCTTGTGAATCCAGCTTGACCTGGTTCAAGCGCAGCTGCGCCGCATTACGGCTATCCACCATATAGGTGCGCAACACTTCCACACCGGGAAGTTCCGGATCGACCAGGAACAGCCCCATCCGCTCTGGCTGGTTCTGTTGGTCCGCTATACGCGCCACCACGATCAGCGCGTCGGCAATATGGCCGTCCAGCACAAAGCTCTTGGCGCCGTCGATGACCCAGCCGTCGCCACTGTCATTGCGGCGTGCCGTGGTGGTCACCGAAGCAGGATCGTGACGACCGCCCTCCTCCAGCGCCAGCGCCATGAAAGCCTCGCCCGCCGCAATCCGCGGCAACCACGACTGGCGTTGCGCTTCATTACCCGCACGCATCAGAATTTCGCCGCATAACACTACCGACGGCAGCAAAGGCAACGCTGCCAAGGTGCGGCCCGCTTGTTCAAATACAGCCCCCAAGCCTTTGTAACCGAAGTCCAGTCCATCGTACTGCTCAGGGAAAATCATTGCCGGCCAGCCCATCTCCACCACCTGCAGCCACAACGCCGGGTCATAACCACGAGGGAATCCGGCCGGACCGGCATCGCGCACATGACGCAAGGCACCCACAGGCGCCTGTTCCGACAGAAAGTCGCGCGCGCTGTCGCGCAGCTGACGCTGCTCATCGTTTAATAACATGCTCATTTTTTTCCTTATGCAGGTAGACCCAGGACGCGCTTGGCGATGATATTGAGCTGGACCTCGCTGGAACCGCCCGCGATCGCGTAAGTTTTCGAGAGCAGCCAGGTACGGCAGATATCATGTTCCAGCGCAGTGAATCCTTGCTCTTCCCAACCTAACGCGCGGTGCCCCATGATCTGCATCAGCAATTCATATTTGGCAGCTTCCTGTTCCGTCATCACCAGCTTCATGATCGATACCGGTCCGCTGACATCCATGCGCGCCAGCGCCTCTTCCTTGACCCGCTGATGGGTCAGGGCAAACGCATGGCTATCCATCAACACGCCGGCCATACGATCACGCAGCACCGGCTCGGTGCAACGTCCCTGATCGTCGAACAGATAGCCGCTTGCGACTTGCAGGATGTCATGCGAAGGCGCGCTGCCCTCGCTGAATTTCGACATCGCGGCGCGTTCGTGCTGCAGCAATTTTTTCGCAACACTCCAGCCGCCGTTCCATGGCCCCACGACATTCCCTGCCGGCACCCGGACATCGTCGAAAAAAACTTCGCAAAAACTGGATTTCCCGCTGATCAATTCAATCGGCTTGACGGTGACGCCGGGCGCGTGCATGTCGATCAGCACGAAACTGATGCCCTGTTGCTTGATTGCGGCAGCGGGATCGGTGCGTACCAAGGCATACATCCAGTCGGATTTTTCACCGTAGGATGTCCATATCTTGGAACCGTTGATGATCAGTTCATCGCCTTCGCGGCGCGCCGAGGTTCTCAGGCTGGCCAAGTCGGAGCCGGCGTTCGGCTCGCTGAAACCCTGGCACCAGCGTGCCGTACCGCGCATCATCGGCTTCAGATGCGTTTGTTTTTGTTCTTCGCTGCCATATTCCAGGAGCACCGGCCCCAGCATCCAGATGCCGAGATTGTATTGCGGCTGACGACAGCCGAGACGCAGCATTTCCTGCTCCAGCACGCGTGCATGCCTGGGCGACAAACCGCCGCCGCCGTAGGCTGTCGGCCAGTCCGGGGCAAACCAGCCGCGGTCGCGCATGCGCTCGAACCAGACGCGCTGGTCGGCGCTGCCGAACTCCACCTGGCTGCCGCCCCAGACCATGTCATCTGGCACGATCGGCAACCGCATCGACGCCGGACAATTCTGTTCCAGCCACGCGCGCACTTCCTCGCGCCAGGACTCTATTTCATTCATTTATCTTGTCTCCTGCTGCTCTTGTTCTATGTTGCTTATGTCGCGTACGTTGCTAATGTTGCCTATGTCGCTTTATGAAACCGGTACAGGCCATCCTTACCCAACTCTCTGCGCAGTTCTCCGTTCTCGCACAGCCATGACAAATGCGCAATAGCCTCGCCCAACGCCAGAATATAATCCGTGGCATGACGCAACTTTGGAAACATCTTTTGCATGGCATCGAACGCCGTATAGGTATTGTCGCCTACAAACATCTCACGCAACATATCGAATTGCTGCTCGTGATGCGCGTGCAACTCCCGCACCCGCGGATGCAAGCCGCGAAACACCTGTTGATGAGATGGCAATACCAGCGTGTCCGGTGCCAGTGCAGCCAGGCGGTCGAGCGATGCCAGCCACAGTTTCAATGGATTCGCTTCAGGTTCGATGCAAGATACCGACACATTGGAACTGATTCCTGGCAGCAATTGATCGCCTGAAATCAGAATCTTGTCTTCCGCACTATACAAGCAGGCATGTTCGGGTGAATGTCCTTCTCCCACTACAACCCGCCAGCGGCGCGCGCCGATACGAAGCTGGTCGCCATCCCGGATCCGGCGGAATGCCTTGACCGGCGGCGCCAGCATGGGGTGGCTGCGAATTCCCTTGAGCATCTGCTCTTGCGCATCGGCTGGCATGCCGGAGCGAGTATAGAACTCTTGTTGCACCGGCGGCAACGGATCCGGCATCGGCGATGCCGCAAACTGCAGCATCATGAATTCGCCCAGGCTCATGCACAACGGCACATTGCAGCGCTCGGTCAACCAATGCGCCACGCCCGCATGGTCCAGGTGGAAATGTGTACACAACACCATCTTCACCGGCAGGCCATCCAGGTGCCGGCTGAAAATCACTTCCCACAACTCACGCACGGCATCGCTGTTGAGGCCGGTATCCACCAGCACCCAGCCATCGACATCGCGTAACAGATAGACATTGATGTGGTCGAGCCGCATCGGCATCGGCATGCGCGCCCACAAGATTCCAGGCGCAACCGCGACCACCGAGCCATCCGCCAGTGGCGGCGAAAACGGAAATTCAAGCTTTGCCCGGATCCGGCCGGTGGCCGGTATGGCTGCTGCACCCTGTTCATCGTTCGCGGCCTTGGCCTGGACTCCAGAGCCAAGTGCGCGCGCCACCGCATCCGGCGTCAGCGGGACATAGGTTTTCGCGTGGTCATCCCGCACATACAGCGGATCGCCGATCACGGTTGCGTCATACCCTTCGCGCTGCAAATCCACCTTGCGCAGCTTGAACGTCGTGGTCATGTCGGCGCTGGCGTTCACCCGTACGAACAGCGGCGCGGCATAGCGAGGCAGGCGCTCCGCGCTGAGCGCATAAAATGCCTGCGGATCGAAACTCTGGCCGGCGCCCATGACGATGGCGGCCATGCCAGCGCGTCCTTCGTGGCCGGGTACCTGCACACCGTAAATGGTGAGCGTATCCATGCCGGGGAAATCACTGAGGTTGTCCGTGACTTCAACCGTTGATACATTTTCGCTGTTCCAACGGTAAGTGTCGCCGATACGGTCGATAAAATAACAGTAGCCTTCAGGGTCGCAGCGCAACAGATCGCCGGATGCCCACCAGGCGTCGCCTGGCGCAAACACATTGCGCAAGATTTTCTTGTCGGTCGCTTCGGCAGAGGTATAGCCTTCGAAACGCCCGGCCACGATATCCGGCATATCGACCACCATGCCGATCGCTTCGCCGACTTCATCCGCATCGCAAGGCAGATAAAAACCGTTGGCATCGCGTGGATAAGTTTCGTTTTCGACGTCGTAGCGGACAATCCGCAAATTCGTCTTTTCCCAGAACGGCACCCGGCCGCATGAACCCAGTTCATTGTCGACGTTGATGGTATTGGTGTTGGCTTCCGTCGCGCCCCAGCCTTCGTAGATGTCAAGGTCGCCGAAACGCTGCACGAATTTTTGCCATACTTCCGCCGACAGCCCCGCGCCCACCATTTTCCGCAAGCTGTGCGAGCGGTCATCGACGCGCTCCGGTTCGATCAGCAGAAAGCGGCAGATTTCTCCGACATACTGGCAAATGCTGACCTGATAGCGACGTACGTCGTTCCAGAATTCCCGCCGGCTGAACTTTCGCCGCAATGCCAGGCTAGCGCCGGCAGCAAACGCCGTGGCCACCGCCGACAACGACGCCGCGCCATGATAAAGCGGCAGGAAACAATAGAAACAATCGGCCGGCGTCGCGCCCATCGTGACTTGCATGACGTCGGCGGTAATCAGCCAGCGCGCGTGGCTGACAATCGCTGCCTTCGGCAAACCCGTTGTGCCGGATGTAAAAATGTAGACCGCAGGATTCTCAGCCACCAAACCGTCACGCCAGTGTGCGGGTGGATTCGAAACCGGGCATTCGCGCGCCCGTTCGCTGAGATCAAAGTCGCAGATCGATTTCAATTTCTTGTCGGCCGGACGCTCTGTATCGGCCCACAGCCAGTACGACGCCTTGCCGCGCAGTTCCGCGCAATCGAAATTCTGCAGGCATTCCTCACCGACCACCACCTTGTCCGCGTTGGCCGCCGCCAGCGCGTGCGCCAGGGTTTTACCGGTCACATTGGTATTGAGGAAAGCAACCGTCGCGCCCACCTTCGCCAGGCCGAGCCAGACAAAAATAAAGCCAGGCCGGTTTTCCAGGCAAAGACCGACCACGTCGCCGCGCCGCACGCCATTGGCATGCGCGGCATGCGCGATGCGATTGGCTTCTTCGTTCATTTGCGCGTAGGTATAAGTCTGGTCGCCGTAATACAGGCACGGTCGCAACGCAAAGCGCTGCGCGCTCTCTTCCACCCGCTCTGCAGTGCAGTAGATTTGCGAACCCTTGTGGCGCGCCGACTGCGCGTTGCGCAAATCGAGTTTCGCCTGCGTCTCTTCGCGGGTCACGCGTACACGCGACGCCATGGTTGTCATGAAGTGCTCTCCCGGTTTCATTTTTATAATTAACCTCAACGTACCGGACGCGGCATGTTCAACCCGAACTGCGCTATCAGTTCGCGCTGGAGTTCATTGGTGCCGCCGCCGAATGTCAACAGCGTTGCCGCCCGCGTTTCGTATTCCAGTTCACCCATCAGCAGGGCCGCTGCGGAACCCGAGCGCACCAGCCCGCCGCCACCCACCACTTCGGTCAGCTTGCGCAAGATTTCTATGGCGCTTTCGGAGCCGTAGACTTTGGTGGTTGACGCCAGAGCGACATCCATCGATCCGGCTTCCAGATCCGCGGCAATGCGGAAATTGATCAGACGCATCGCTTCCAGCCGCGCATAACACTCGGCAAGCGCACGCCTGACCCATGGCTGATCCGCTGCGCGCTGGCCGTGCTCGTCGCGGACCCGCGCCCAGATCAGCACGCGCCGGAACTGCGCCACCACCTTGTCCGACCAGGAGCCAAGCCCGAGTCGTTCATGATTGAGCTGCGCCGTGATCAAACGCCAGCCGCCGTTCAGTTCGCCGACCAGCATATCCAGCGGCACCTCGACATTGTCGTAATAAGTGGCAGCAGTAGAGTTGCCCACCGTATCGATTGGCGTATGCGAAAAACCAGCTGCCTTGGTATCGACTATCAGCAGCGATACGCCCTTGTGCCGCGCCAGTTCAGTACTGGTGCGAGCGGCCAGCCACACGTAGTCGGCCGCTTCCACGCCGGAAGTCCACAACTTGTTGCCGTTGACGATGAAACGCTCGCCGTCAAGGCGTGCCTGGGTGCTCAACGTTGCCAGGTCGGATCCGGCATTCGGCTCGGAATAGCCGATCGCGAAAATGATCTCGCCGGCGGCCATGCCCGGCAAGAATTTCTTTTGCTGCTGCGCCGATCCGTGCTGCATCAGGGCCGGTCCTACCGTGCTGATCGTCACGAAAGGTAACGGCGCGCCGGCAATATTGGCTTCCTGGAAAAAAATCATTTGCTCGGTGGCCGCATAACCCTGGCCGCCGTGTTCCTTGGGCCAGCCGACCGCCAGCCAGCCGTCGCGGCCCATCTGCCGGATCAGGTCGCGAAACAGATCGCCGCTTTCGGCGCCGCGCAACTGCATCCGCAGTTCGGGCGTCATCATGGTGTTGAAATAGTCGCGCACCTTGATGCGCAACTTGTGCTGTTCCGGCGTGAGGTCTACAAACATGTGAAGTCTCCCCTGCTCACGCGTTGCCAAGAATCAAACCGCTGGTGGGCACGCCCGTGCCTGCAGTCACCAGCACGTTATGCACATCCGGCACCTGGTTGACGGCGCTGCCGCGCACCTGGCGTACGCCTTCTGCGATGCCGTTCATGCCGTGGATGTAGGCTTCGCCCAACTGTCCGCCGTGAGTATTGATCGGCAACAGGCCGCCACGCGCGTGATGGCCGGCGCGCACGAAATCCTTCGCTTCTCCGCGTTTCACAAAGCCGAACTCTTCCAGTTGCGGCAAGACGAAAGGCGTGAAATGGTCATAGATGACAGCGGTCTGGATATCGCTCGGCGTCAATCTGCTTTGCTCCCATAACTGACGGGCTACCAGCCCCATCTCAGGCAGGCCGGCGATATCGTTGCGATAAAAGGAGGTCATGATCTGCTGGCCGTCGGCGAGGCCTTGGGCCGCGGCCTTGATGATTACCGGCTTTTGTTTGAGATCGCGGGCCCGTTCGACCGAGGTGATGATCATGGCAACCGCACCGTCGGATTCCTGGCAGCAATCGAGCAAGCGCAACGGTTCGCAAATCCAGCGCGAGGCTTGATGCTCTTCCAGCGTGATCGGTTTGCCATAGAAAAACGCATTCGGATTGGTGGCGGCAAAATCGCGCACGGCAACCGAGACGCGGCCGAAGTCTTCACTGGTGGCGCCATACTCATGCATGTAACGGCGGGCAAACATGCCGACCCAGGCGGCCGGCGTATGCAAGCCGTGCGGCATATACCAGCCGTAATTGACGTTTTCGAAAAACGGTGTGGCGCCGAAACCGTAGCTGCCGCTGCCGAAGCGATACCAGGAACGCTCGTTCATTGCCCGATACACCACCACCGTCTTGGCAATCCCGGTGGCAACCGCCATCGCGGCATGCATGACCGGCGCGCAGGCAGCGCCGCCGCCATGCGGAATCTGCGAAAAGAACTTGATATCCGGCGCACCCAGCAAACGCGCGATTTCATATTCCGGCACCTTGTCGACCGAATAGGAACAAAAACCGTCCACTTCGCTAGGATCGATGCCGGCATCGCGCAAGGCTTGCAGCGTGGCTTCCATCGCCAGTTTCAGTTCGGTGCGTCCGGAATTCTTGGAAAACTCGGTAGCGCCCAGGCCGACAATGGCAGCGCGCCCCGATATCGAATTGGACTGAGTATGTGATTGATTAGACATGGGGTGGTAATCCTTCCTGGTCAGACGTGAGGGAACTGCACGGTGACCGTGCCGGTAACGTGATTTCCCATGGAATTTTTGCCCTTCAGGCTGACTTCGACGGTGCGGCTTTCACTTTCCTTGCTGCTGATTTGTCCGCTGAAGGTCATGGTGTCACCCGGATAATTGGGTGCCCCCAGCTTTATCTTGAGCGACTTCAGCACGCCCGCGCTGCCTGCCCAATCCTCGACGAAACGCTGCACCAGGCCGTTGGTAGTCAGGATATTCATGAAAATATGCGGCGAACCCAGTGCACGTGCGGCTTCCAGGTCGTGATGTCCGGGAAAATAATCGCGCGTGGCAATCGCGCCACCGGCAATCAGCGGTACCGTAATCGGGATCGACAGTGACGGCAATTCGTCGCCGACCGCGATTTCTTCAAAATGTTTTGTCTTCTGCAAGGTCATATTTCCACCCCAATAAATCGTGATCGGCAAGCCAGTCGCCCAGCTTGGCAAGATTGCACTCCGTGCCGCCGAGTGCGACGCCCAAGGCGCGACTCCAGAACAGGAAGCGATGAATAGGAAAACTGGTATCGACTCCGATACCGCCGTGCACGTGCTGCGCCATGTGTCCGATGCGATGCGCCGCCTCGCACGCCAGGTAGCGCGTGGCATAGGCTTGCGGCATGGCGCCGACACCGGCATCGAGCCGGTAAGTCAATTGCCAAAGCGACGTGCGCAACGCTTCCAGGGCGATATGGCCGTCCGCCATTTGTCCGGCTACCAGCTGGAACGTGCCGATCGGGCGGCCGAACTGCTTGCGCTCGCTCACGTATTGCACGGTGCGCGTCAATTGCTGCACCGAGACACCCACTTGCAAAGCGGCCAGGCAGGCAATCGCCCGGCTTTCCAGCCAGCGCAAGGCCGACTCAGCCAGCAGCACATCAGTGCCGATCAGTGCATTGTCGAAAAACACGTCGGCAATCTGTTCATGACGCTGGCTGACGCCGGTAATCCGACGCACCCCGGCGACACTTAAGTCCGCCAGGAAAATACGCGCGGCGCCTTCTACTTCAGCTACCACCAGCGCATGTGTGGCAGAACCGCCAAACGGCACGGCTGTAGCGTGCCCGTTCAAGACCCAGCCGCTGTCGTTTGTTTCAGCCCGCAACGTGTGACCTTGAGGCGAAGCGACGGATGCCAATGCCACCGTCAGTAGCGCGGTGCCGGCGACCGCCGCTGCCAATACATCCCGACGCAAGCCGGGTGTGCCGAAATCCGCCAGGGCAGCGGCAGCAAGCTGATGCTCCCACAGCGGCACCAGCGCCAATGCCTGGCCTTGCTCTTCCAGCACGTTGATCAGTTCCGCCATGCCCAGGCCAAGACCGTCTTCGACTTCCGGCACGATCATGGTGTGCAAGCCGGTGGCGATGCACTGTTGCCATAAATCCTGCTGGAACGGCAATCCCGATTTATCGAAACGCTGCATTTGCTCGTCGCTGCAATAATCGGCAAATACATCGTGTGCCGTTGCCGCGTAGGCACGTTGATCTTCTGTTAATTGAAAATCCATGACGGCCCCTTACCGTGGCACCGGCCGGAACAGCGGCAGCGTCATGTCATCGTCGAAATTGTGGAACTCGACCTGCAAAGACTGGCCGATTTCCAGCTCTTCTGACTTGACGCCAACCAGTTGCGCCACCAGCCGGGTGCCCTCTTCCAGCTCGATCAATCCAATCGGATTGGGATGATCGAATGGCGCCACTTCGGGGTAATGCATGACAACAAAGGAATACAGCTTGCCGCGGCCGGATGCCTGTTGCGCATCCCATTCGAAGGAATGGCAGCTCGGGCATACCGGACCGGGCGGATGACGCAAGGTCTTGCAGGCAGTGCAACGCTGTATCAGCAACTTGCCCTGCCTGGTGCCTTCCCAGAAAAAGCGGGTATCGTCGCTGACACCTGGCACCGGACGCTTCGGCTTGGCTTTTTGCGGGACTTCAGCTGGAGCTGGAGCAGCAACGGCAGCGGCCGGACGGAATTTAAAGACACGGAATAAAAGCTGCCCGACCTTTTCATCGGCCTCCGCCCGCGACTTGGTGCCTTCGGCAAAGAAGGTCATGATCAGCGTGACGAAATAGCCGGTTCCGAGTCCCGTTGCCTTTTCCTCACCGATCGCATCGAGCCGGGTGGTGTAATACACTTTTTCACCGGCCGTCAGATAGCGGTCGAACTCAAGTTCGGAGTTCACCGCGACCACGGCCGGATAGCCATGCGCTTCGATCAGTTTCAACGCTTCATACGGATTTTCAGTCGTTGAACCGGGAGGGTAGTTATTCATGTGCAAGCCCTCCATGCACCATACCTGCAGCATGGCCGGCGGCACCACGGTCTTGCCGTGGATAGTAGTTGCCAGAGTTGCATCGGCATACACAGGATTGCTAATTCCCATTACTTCGCACCACTGGCGCGCCATCGGCGCATTGACCGGATCCCAGCCGTACACGCGGCCGTATTCCTTGCCCACCAGGTTGCGGATCTCTTTCATCCACTCATGTTCAGCCACAGCTTTGCTCCTTTAGATGACGGGGTTATCAGGCGCCGGCGTTTGCCGCAACAAGGAAGGCAGGCTTTTCGCCGCCGCCGTGCAACAACAGATTGGCACCGCTCATATAAGCCGCCTGCGGTGAGGCGACAAACAGACAGGCATTGGCAATATCGGCCGGCACCGCCATGCGGCCGGCCGGGATGGTGGCGCCGACGGCGGCAATTCCGGCTTCGTTGCCGTAGTGCAGATGCGATTGTTCGGTCTGGACCAGCCCCGGGCTGACCGCCACCACGCGCACCTTGGGCGCCCATTCAACCGCCAACGAGGTCACCAGGCTGAGTACGCCGGCCTTGGCGGCGCCATAGGCTGCCGTGCCAGGCGATGGCCTTAAGCCGCTGATGCTGCCGACGAAGACGATCACGCCGCCGTCCGGCTGTTGCTGCATCAGCGCATTCGCCGCTTGGGCCAGGTTCAGCGGCGCCAGCAGGTTCAGCTTGATCACGCTTTCATGAAAGCGCGGCGATGCCGTGGCGGCGTCGGCCGATGGACTGCCGCCGGCGTTATTGATTAGCACGTCGAGTCGGCCGTAGCGTTCACCTATAGTAGTAATCAAGGCTTTGACCGCTTCGGGATCTTTGACGTCGCAGGCGATGAAGCTGGCTGTGCGGCCACCTGCGGCCGGCAAAGTATCGGGACTAGTGCGTGCACAAACGATCACGTTGTCATGCATGGCCAGGAACGCTTCTGCGATGCCGCGGCCAATGCCTTTTGTGCCGCCGGTGATCAGTACCAGGCGCTGTTTGTATTTATCGGTGTCAGCCATATTCGTTTCGCGGTTGTATCGTGGGTTGTATCGTGTATGGCTACTATAGGAGAACGAAGCAACCCTTAATACGTCCGAAAGGACGATGTTCCGGAACTCCCTGAATACGATGATTTGCCTGTAGTGCACAAAGCTGCAATTGAATATCGTTATGGGAGAAATACGTGTCCGATCCAGGCGCATCTGAATTGATTGTCGAACGCCCCGAAGCAGGTGTGGCGGTGGTCTTGCTGAACCGGCCCGATGCCACGAACGCCCTCAGCCTGAGTTTGCAGGCGCGGCTCTCGGAAGCCTTTACCGAACTGTCGGCCGATGCGTCGGTGCGGGTTATCGTCCTCACCGGGGGTGAGAAAGTGTTCGCCGCAGGCGGCGATATCAAGAGCATGGCGGATGCCGGCGCCATAGATATCTTGCAGCGCCATACGGAACGGGTGTGGGCGCCCATCGAGCGTTGCCCCAAACCGGTCATCGCGGCGGTATGCGGGTATGCATTTGGCGGCGGCAACGAATTGGCGATGCATTGTGACATTGTCATCGCCGGCGAAAGCGCCAGCTTCGCCCAGCCGGAAATCCGCATCGGCATCATGCCCGGCATCGGTGGCACGCAGCGCCTGGTGCGCGCAGTCGGCAAATTCAACGCCATGCGCATCTTATTGACCGGCAAGCCGGTCACCGCGCGGGAAGCACAAGTCATGGGCCTGGTCAGCAATGTCGTTGCCGACGACCAGGTTTTACCCGAAGCATTAGCAATGGCGCGCACGATTGCCGCCATGCCACCGCTGGCGGCAATGCAGATCAAGGAAGTGGTTCTCGCCGGCATGGATGCGCCACTGGATGTCGCACTGATGCTGGAACGCAAAGCCAACCAGCTGTTGTTTGCCAGCCGGGATCAGAAGGAAGGCATGCAAGCCTTCATCGAAAAGCGCAAACCCAGATACGAAGGGCGATAAGCGGGAGACAAGCGCCACCGACGACATCGTTCAAACAGAGTATGCGGCAGGGCCGCATGTGGACAACAATGGCATAAAACCTGTCTGATTCCAGATTACTGAATCCAGGTCCCAGAACCAAGAATACCCAGGAGAATCCATGGCTACATCGAAAGACTACCGGCTGGGGGATTTCACTTTCCCTCGTGGCTGGTTCATGATCGCCGACAGCGAAGAGTTGAATACCCACAAACCGCTCGCGGTCCGTTTCTTCGGCAAAGACTTTGCCCTGTATCGCGGGCGCGCTACCGGCAAGGTCGTGCTGCTCGATGCTTACTGCCCACACATGAAGACCCACCTGGCGGCGCCCAACACGACTTCCTATGTGGTGCTCGACGGTGGCGGCAGCAATGTCGAAGGCGACGGCATCCGCTGCCCTTACCACGCGTGGCGCTTCGGTCCGGACGGCAAATGCGATGACATTCCTTACCACCAGGGACCGATCCCGGCCACTGCCTGCGTCAAATCATGGCAAGTGACTGAAAGCATGGGTGCGGTCTGGGTCTGGCACGATCCGGAAGGCGGCGATCCGGAATGGGAACATCCTTCGTTGCCGCAGTGGAATGATACCTCCTGGGTACGCTGGAAATTCGACCATCTCGGCATGCTGCAGCAGCATCCCCAGGAAATCATCGACAACATTTGCGACTATGGCCATCTGACGCCGATTCACGGCTCCACCGTGGAACGCTATGAAAACGAATTCCGCGCGCATACCGCCACGCAGCGGCAATGCGGCCCGCATCGGACGCTGGTTGCGGCTGACGGCGCCAGCCCGATCTTGCATACGGATACCACTTACCACGGCCCTGGCGTCCTGATCTCTTATCTCACCGGCATGTTCGAATCGATCCTGCTGATCACCCATACCCCGGTCGACGACGGTTCGGTCAAGGTCTGGCATGCATTGATGGTGAAGCCGGCGAGCGGCAATGCACAAGTGACAACGGCGGATACGATTGCAGCACGGCAATTCCAGGAATCCAGCCGGCTGGCGTTCATGCAGGATTTTGAAGTGTGGACCAACAAGGGACCTTGCCTGAACGGCTTGTTCCTGCCATCCGACGGCCCGTTCATGAAAGCACGCATCTGGTACAAGCAGTTCTTCAATCCGCGCGCGAAGAAACAGGAGTATCTGGAGCAATGCGAAGGCGTCTACATTCCCCGCGGCGCGCAGCCTTATACGCAAGCGGCGTAAGGCAGTTGTAGGGTGCGCACATCATGCCCACCCTACGTCCTTTTTATTTATACCGTTCGGCGCTTGCCTTGGCCGCAGGATAAGCTTTCAGCGCGAAATAAAACGCCAGCAAAGCAGCACTCAGCAAACTCATCGCCATTGCCATCGCGTACCGCAACGAATCGGCTCCGGCCATCGGCGCCAGCAAATCGCTCACCCATCCCGTCAATGCAGGGCTGACGCCGCTGCCCAGCACCGACCCGGCAAGCAGCAGCATCGCATTCGCGGTAGCGCGACGGTTCGAGGCAACGACAAAGCTGAGCGCGGCATAGGTAGGCGCTACCCACCACGACACAAAAAAGGCAAACGCTGCGACCAGCGCCGTTACCCAGGCGATCCCGCCTGATGGCACCAGAAAATACAGCAAACCCAGCGGCAGTGCGCACGAGATACCTGCCAGCGGAACCCCGATCTGCCAGCGCGCATCGCGGCGCGCCAAATGATCGGCCAACGCTCCTGCCGTCAGGCCGCCCAATACCGAACCGATCGCTGCCACGCCCGAGACCAGCCCCGCCTGTGATAGCGACAAGTGGTGATAGCGCACCAGATACGTGAAATTCCAGGCGCCAAAGGCGTACGCGGAAATCAAGACGAAAGCCGCGGCTACAATCAAGGCGCGAGCGACCGGGATACGCCAGATCTGCCGTACGGCATCTTGTCCGACCGCCTCCCTGGCCGGCGCCATGGCAACCATGCCGCGCCCGGGCTCACGCACGGAAATCCGGAACAACAGCGCCAATGCCATCGAAGCGCAACAGATGCCGGCCAGCGTCACGCGCCACCCGAATTTCTGCGCCAGCCAGCCACCGCCCACCAATGCCAGCAAAGCACCGACATTAGCCCCGAGTCCGAATACGCTGATAGCGCGCGAACGGTGGCGCGGCGCGTAGAGATCGGTAATCAATGACATCGATGCAGGCGCGCCGCCGGCCTCGCTCAAAGCGCCGCCGGTGCGGGTGAAAGCCAGCTGCCAGAAGCCGGCGGCGCCGGCGCCGAGCATCGTGATCGCCGCGCCGAGTGTGCGGCACACCGCAATCAGGTTGCGGCGGCTATGGCTGTCTGCCACACGCCCAAGTGGAATGCCAAGGATGCTGAAAGTGAGTGCAAAGCCCAGGCCGGTGACGATCCCGACTTGCAAATCCGACAAATTGAATTCCAGCTTGACTTGCGGACTAAGCACCGCAAAGACTTGCCGGTCCATGAAGGAAACCGCTGACATCACAGTCAGCATCCACAGGATGTAATGGGGATTGGTTCCGTTGCTTTCCTGAACGTAGGCAATATCCTGCGGCACGGCACTCTGAAGATCGGGCATGGACGCAATCGCTTTACGGGTTCACGCCGGCACGCAGCATTTGTTCGAATTGCTCGCTATACGGCGGCAACATGCCCCATTCGCGGCGCGGATCTTGCTGGCCTGCTTTGTACACGCTACGCGCATGGCTGAACTCCAGAAAACCTTCATGACCGTGATAATGACCGATGCCCGAAGCGCCGACGCCGCCAAACGGTGCATCGTGCAACGCCGGGTGCATCGTGACGTCGTTGATGGAGACGCCGCCCGACAATGTTTGATCCAGAACACGCTGCTCCTCGGCCGCATCATCGCCGAAGTAATACAGGGCCAGCGGGCGCTCACCCGCATTGACGGCAGCGATCGCATCGTCGATTTTCGCGTAGGTATTGATCACCAGCGCCGGACCGAATATCTCATGGGTGGCAATCAGGCTGTCGGCGGGCGGATTGACGACCAGCTGCAGAGGCATGCGGCGCTCTGTCGAATGCGGCTCCCCGCTGCCGGCAGTCTCTACCCGGGCACCCCGTGAACGGGCATCGTCGATATAGCCGGCGACCCGCTTGAAATGGCGCTCGTTGACAATGGCCACGACATCGGGGTTGGCGCCGATCCGGGGGAACAAACCTTCATAAAACTCGCGCACGGCAGCGATAAACGGTTCCAGCTGATCCTGCGCCACCCACACCACATCGGGGGAAACGCAAAGCTGCCCGGAATTTGCACCCTTGCCTACGGTAATCCGCTCGGCGGCATTGCGGATGTCGGCACTACGTCCGATCAATACCGGAGATTTGCCGCCCAGCTCCAGCGTCACCGGCACCAGATTGGCCGACGCCGCTTGCATGACCGCCTTGCCGACGCCGGTTGATCCGGTAAATACCAGGTGATTCCAGGCTTGTTCGCTAAAGGCGGCGGCAATCTGGCTATCGCCGTTGACCACCGTCAGCACCTCCGGCGCAAAAAACTCTGCTACCGCCGTCGCCATGACTTCGGCCGTCGCCGGGGCGATTTCGGACGGTTTTAAAATTGCCCGGTTACCCGCCGCAAATACGCTGGCCAGCGGCGACAGCAAGGTGAATACCGGCGCATTCCAGGTACCGATGATGCCGACGACGCCCTTCGGCTGATAGCGGACCCAGGCGGTGGCGCCGAAATTATCGAATGGGGCGACGCTGGGACGCGCTTGCTGCGGCATCCAATCCGCCAAGTGCTCGCGCGCATGCTTGAGCGACGCCAACGCGCCCAGGATGTCGTTCATCATTGAAAAGACGGCGGAACGCCCGCCAAAATCCTTGTCCATCGCAGCGCACAGCAAATCGTTGTACTTCACCAGCATATCGATGGCGCTTTGCAAACGCGCCTTGCGCTCGTCGGCACTGACGGCGCCGGCGGCGACGAAAGCCTGGCGCTGGGCATCCAGTAGTGCGCGAATCGTTACGTTTGCCGCAGTGACGCTATGCTCATTTGACAACATTTCAGGTCTCCAGATTTATTTGTTTTATGATGCTACCAAGACTAATGCGACGCGACCCTGCGCTCGTCGTCCAAAGAGACGATGCCGTCACCGATCAGTGCGGCCACGATAAGCATTCCTACTGCCACTCCGCCAATCATCATGCCCACCACTACCAACAGTTCCACCAGCTGGCGCAGCCATCTTAGCCTCATCATCCTGGCGCTGGTCTATATTTTCTCCTATATCGACCGCCAGGCGATCGCCATCGTGATCGAACCGATCAAGCTGGAATTCGGTGTTTCCGACACGGTGATGGGGCTGCTTACCGGACTGGCGTTCGGCCTGTTTTATGCCGGCCTGGGTGTACCGATCGGCAAGATGGCGGATCGCGGCAATCGCCGCAATATCATCGCCGTGTGCTGCACCTTGTGGAGCTTCGCCACCATGGGCTGCGGCATGGCCAGTCAATTCGGACTGCTGCTTCTGGCGCGTATGGGGGTCGCGGTGGGAGAGGCAGGCGGCATGGCGCCGTCGATTTCCCTGGTGTCGGATCTTTATCCAAAAGAACGCCGCTCGCTGGTGATCAGCCTTTTCATGATGGGGCCGAACATCGGCGTTCTGGTCGGCCTGGCACTGGGCGGCTGGGTTGCGCAAACCTATGGCTGGCGGACCATGTTCATCTGGTTCGGCGCACCCGGCATCCTGCTGGGCTTGCTGGTTTTTCTGCTGGTGCGGGAACCGCGCCGCGAGCAGCCTGTTGTCTCCGATATTTCCGCAGCAACCGTGGATGCAGCTGAGAAGCCGCGCCTGCTCAATCTGCTGGCGACACCCGCATTCCGCAACCTGGCACTGGCCTGCGGCATATGCGGATTGACGGGATATAGCTACGGTATCTGGATCCCGACCTTCCTGGTACGGACGCACCATATGTCGCTGGCACACGCCGGCATCATCTTCGGTGTCGCCAGCGGCGTCAGCGCTGTCGGCGGCGCAATGTTCAGCGGTTTCTTGTGCGACCGCCTGGTACAGCGCGATACCCGCTGGCAATTGCGATTGCCGATGCTGGGCGTGCTGATCAGCATCCCGATGGCATTGATCTTGCTGATGTGGCCGGCCGGCGGCCATTGGACGCTCGGCAGTATCAGTATTCCCTATCCTATCGCGTTCGCTGTCTTGTTCAGCTTCTTCGCCAGCTGGTGGCCGGCGCTGTCTTATGCTGCCAGCAGCCATATGGTGAAGGCCAATGAACGCAGCATGGCTGCGGCAACGCTGAATCTGTTCATCACGCTGTTCGGCGTCGGCCTCGGCCCGCTGGCAACCGGCTTTGTCAGCGACCTGTTGACACCGCTCTACGGTGCGGAAGCCTTGCGTCACTCTTTGATGATCATGATGTCGCTGTCCGCATTTGCGGTCGTCTTGTATGCCCTCGCGCTCAAGCCTTATCGGTCACGCCTGGCTGCCATTGACGATGCTGCAAAAGCCGCGGCCTGATTACAAGAAAAAGGAATCAACATGAGTATGACTTCTTCACCGGCTCAAGCGAAGCCGGTGGTTCTGGTCACCGGCGCCAGCCGGGGTATCGGCGCTGCAACTGCGCTGGCCTTCGGCCGTGCCGGCTGGCGGGTCGCCATCACTGCCCGCACTCAATCTGAAGGCCAGCAACTGGCGCATCAATTGCGTCGCCCCGACGGTGCGATGCTGGCCGGCAGCCTAGCCACCACAACCGCAGCACTCAAGGAAATCGGCGCCGAGGTATTCGCCCATCCCATGGACCTGCTCGACCGGCAATCGCTGGATGCGGCAGCCGACGCCGTGCTGGACGCCTATGGCCGGGTCGACGTCTTGATCAACAACGCCGTTTATCAAGACCGTGAAATGAATTCCACCCTGCTGGCGTTAGACGACGCCGCGCTGGAACGCACGCTGTTCGGCAATGTGGTGGCGCCGTTTCATTTGATGCGCCGCCTGCTGCCGCGCATGGTCGAACAAGGCAGCGGTCAAATCGTCAATGTCTGTTCGGGCGCCGGCAAGAACGATCCGCCGTTCCCGGCCGACAAAGGCGGTTGGGGCTTCGCTTACGGCGCCTCCAAGGCTGCCATGGCGCGCATGTCCGGCTGCATCAACCTGGAACACGGCGCGCAAGGCATCACCGCGTACAGCGTCAATCCAGGGGTGGTCACCACAGAGGCCGTCACCGCAACGCTCGGCAACAATGGCGCTCTGCAAAAGCGGCTGGGTGCATTGACGCCGGAAACCATCGCTGCGGCGCTGCTGTTCATGTGTACCGATGCACGCGCCAAAGAATTGGCGCGCTCGCCGAACATGCTGGATTTGAAAGATATCGTGCAGCAATTCGGCGTGACGTCGGCTTGATGTCAGCGGCCTGACGTCTCAGAAGGTGGCAGGCACTTCGGAACCGCCATCCACGCCGAGGACTTTCCCGGTAATCCAGCGTGATGCCGGCGATGCCAGGAATACAACCGCGGCGGCAATATCCTCAGGCTGGCCGAGCGAACCCATCGGTGTCACGCGCAGCATGACCTCCTCGCGTTCCGGTGTCAGATAACGTGCCAGCGCATCGGTCTTGATGGCGCCCGGCTCGATCGCGTTGATGCGGACATGCGGCGCGAAATCCTGTGCCAGATTGCGAGTCATTTGATTGAGAGCTGCCTTTGCCGCACCATAAGCACTGAAATGTTTCTGCGCCAGCCGCGCCGCCATGGATGAAATATTGATCACCGCACCGCCGCCGGCATCGCGCATCGGACCGACCACTTTTTGAATCAGCAAGTAAGCCGGTGCCACGTTCCAGGTCAACACTTTGGAAAAATCATCCGCACTCATCTTGCGTGGATCGTTGGGACCGGCGCCGCCCGCGTTATTCACCAGTACCGTGATCTTGCCCAACTCCGCCAGCGTTCGTTGCACCAGCAATTCCAGTGCCTGCTCGTTATTGACATCGCAGGGTACGACGATCGCCTTCCGGCCCAGCGCGTGAATTTCCGCCGCCACGCTTTCCAGATCCGCCTGGGTACGCGCCGCCAGCGCCACATCGGCGCCAGCCTGCGCCAGCCCCAGGGCGCAAGCACGGCCAATGCCCTTGCCTGCGCCGGTGACGATGGCAACCTGCCCTTCCATTGAAAACATCGATGGTACGTGCTGCATAAAACGTCTCCTTTTTTTATTTTTTCAGCGACCCGTGAAAGTACATGTTCTTGCCTGCTACACCAGGCGTCCGATCCGGTTTCCCTCATGCATCGCCTGCTCGATGTAGCCGATGCCATTGCAATCGCCGACGGCATGCAGGGGCACGCCGCAATCGCGCAGCAAATTCATCACGCTGTCATCTGCCTCGGCTCCGGTCGCCAGCACGACGGAGTCGGCCGCGGTACGCTGTACCACGCCGTCGCCATCCAGCCATACGACGTCGCGCGCAGTAATTTCCTGCACTTTCGCCTTGCGCTGCAAAACGCCATGCTGTTCCACCGCTTCAATCACGCGCCAACGACGGACGATAGACAACTCGCGCCCGGCCTTGTCGCTTTCTTCCAGCACAGTCACTTGCCGCCCGCGCGCCAGCAGGAATTCCGCCAGTTCCAGGCCGACCAGCCCGCCACCTATGACGACCACCTTTTTACCGAGCGGCATCCACAGTTTCGACAAGCCTTGCAAGGCGCGGGCGCTATCGGTCACACCCATCATGCCGCCCGCCTTGAACATCGCGCGCTCGGCGAGGCTGAGTTTCGCCTTGGCGATTTCGTCCGCATCATCGTTAGTCATCAAGCGACGCAGTTCGTCGCCGCTCCAGACGTGCTTTTGCAGCGCCCCCGATATCGGCGGCATCGCGCGGCGCGCACCGGTGGCGACCACCACCACATCCGGCCGCAACTGCGCAACCAATGCCGGTGTCGCCGCGGTAGAAAGCCGCACCTCGATGGCGGCATGTTTCATCTGCGCTACCAGGTAATCGAGCAGGCGGCCGTTTTCCGGGTAAGCAAGGCCGGCAAAGAACAGCGTTCCGCCCAGTCTGCCGCCGCGTTCGATCAACGTCACCCGATGGCCTCGCTGGGCCGCCACACGTGCCGCTTCCATGCCGCCGGGGCCGCCGCCGATCACCATCACGTGGCGCTGTACCGGCGCCGCCGTGACAGCCGCTTCGTACTCGTGGCCGGTCAGGGCGTTGACAGCGCACTTCACGCGCTCATTGATGAAAATCTGGCTGACGCAGGCATAGCAATAAATGCACGGACGAATATCCTGCGGCCGGTTTTGCGCAAGCTTGATCGGGATTTCCGGATCGGCAAGCATCTTGCGCGCCATCGCCACAAAATCGAAGTCACCGGCGGCAATCTGCCTGGCTGCGTATTCCGGTTCGATCCGCCCCACCGCTATTACCGGAACCTTGACTGCCTTGCGCACCGTTTTGGCATATTCGACAAAGGCATTTTCCGCCTGTGGCAGAGGCGCTTCGGTGAACGCGGTGCCGGTGGTAATCGTTGCATAGGCCGACATGCTGACAGCATCGGCGCCGGCATCGACCGCCATGCGCGCTGTCGCCACGGCATCTTCCAGCGTGATGCCTCCCTGCGTGCGCAACTCCTCGCCATCGAGCCGCAGCCACACCGGAAAATCGCCTCCGGTGCGGGCCTTTACGGCTTGCAGTACCTCGATCAGCAGGCGTGCGCGATTTTCCAGCGGGCCACCGTATTCATCTTCGCGCCGGTTGTAATAAGGTGAGAGAAAGCCAGCCAGTATGTAGGTATGCGCGGCATGCAATTCGACGCCATCGAATCCCGCTTGTTTGGCGCGAGCGGCAGCGGCGGCGAAATACTCCACCATCTGCGCTATGTCAGCCTTGTCCATGACGCGTATGCGCGGCTTCTGGTTTCCCAGGCCGCCGACGAAATTGGCCAGTTCTTCCTGGGTCAACGCTTGCATCATGCTGGTTTTTGTGGCCGGCGGCAGCGACGGCACCCACATTTCCCGGCCGGCAGCGAGATCGCGCGTGGCTGTCTTGCCGGCATGCTGCAATTGCATCGCAATTTTCGCGCCGTGTTTATGTACGCGCTCCGCGATACCCGCGAGCCCTGGAATGAAGTCATCGCGCGACACGCCGACCTGGAACGGTTCTGCCGTCCCGTGCGGAAACGCCACCGAACACACGCCCATAATCAGCAAACCGGCGCCGCCTTTGGCGCGCTCTTCGTAATAGGCTTGTATGCGCTCGCCGCAGCTGCCGTCGGCTTCCGCAAAATTGGAGCCCATCGGCGCCATGACGATGCGATTGCGTAACACCATCGAGCCGATGCGGCCCGGTTCCAGTAATGCCTGATATGGATTGACCATGCCTTTGCTACTCCACCTGAGTGCCTGCGATTTCAGTATCTGCTACATAAATCGCCGGTAGCGGCAACTTATGGATGTCAGTCTATTATTCTTTATAGCCGGCGCGGGCAAATCGTCCGTTCAGACGCATTTCCCGGCGCTGAAAAATCATTCCCAATCGTATTGACGATACTTCCACACAACATCGTCCGTTTGCATGACGCAGGCAAGTTGTAAACCTAGGATAGTTGGGGAACAATGTGCAAGCCATAAGTAATCGATAAGCAACGATAATAAGCCGAATCATGTTTGCCCAACAACGAAAAGGAAACTACATGCCCACTACTGTCATCAGCGGCTCAGCCTCTGGTATCGGCGCAGCCACGCGCGAAGCAATGCTGGCTGCCGGCCACCGCGTTATCGGCGTCGACTTGCGCAATGCCGAGGTTGAAGCGGACTTGTCTACGGCAGCCGGTCGCGCTGCGGCGGTCCGGGGCGTACTGGAAAAATGCGGTGGGACGCTTGACGGCCTGATTCTTTGCGCCGGACTGGGATCGCATGTCAGCCCGCCCTCACTAGCGGTATCGGTTAATTACTTCGGCGTGGTCGATCTCCTTGATGGCTTGCTCCCGGCCTTGCAAAAAGGACAAAATCCGGCAGCGGTGGTGGTATCGTCGGTCGCGTCGTCGCAACTGTCATGGGATAAAAATCCACTTGCGGCAACGCTGGAAAAAGGGGACGAAACCGGCGCCGGCATCATCGTCGACAATGCAGGAGAAAAAGGCGGCAGCCTGGCTTATGCCGGTTCCAAGAATGCCGTTACGGTCGCGGTGCGCCGCCGGGTGGTTGAATGGGGCGGGGTCGATGTCCGTCTCAACACGGTAGCACCAGGCGCCGTATCCACACCGCTGCTCGACGCCGGACTGAACGATGCGCGCTATGCCAAGGCCATCAAGGATTTTGTGGCGCCAATCGCGCGCCACGCCCGTCCGGAAGAAATTGCTTCGATGATTGCTTACCTGATGGGTCCGCAAGCCGGCTTTATCCACGGCGCGCAATTTTATGTCGATGGCGGCATCGACGCCATGATGCGGCCGACACAGTTCTGACAGAACATATGACAAAAGCCGTCCCGGATCGATCCGGGACGGCTTTCGGTTGATCCGCAGGTTTTCCTGCGTACTCGTCTATTCCTTGCTATTCCTTGTTACCTAACAACGCCACGCTGTTCAGGAAAATCCGGACCAGCTCGGTCTGGCGCCGTACGCCGGTTTTGGAAAAAATCGAGCGCAGATGCGCACGGGCGGTATTGCGGCGGATATTCAGCAATTCCGAAGCCTCATCCAGGGACAAGCCGTTGGCGAGTTGAATTGCCAGTGAAGTTTCTGCCGGCGTCAGCTGGAACAATTGCTGCGCCAGGCGCATCGGCGGTTCCGATTTTCCTTCGGCATCGCGTACGAACACAGCCACGCAAGGACGATGCCGGCCTTCGGTCCACTCGGTGGAATTGATCGCCTGCGCCACGAGTCCCCATGCGGCCCGGCCGGAAGGACGGCTGACCGACATTGCCTCCGCCATGACCACGTTTGCCGGTTCGCGCTGGTCCAATACCTTTTGCACCAATTGCTGCAGCTTGCGGTTGTCAGCAGGATAAGTCGCACCCAATTTTTTCGACGATATCGAAATACCGTCGCCGAGCTGGGCGATGGCGGTCGCCATTGCATTGCTTTCCAGGATCAGCCCATGCTCGTCGAGCACGAACACGCCCACCATAAGTTGCCCCATGGCATGCCGGTACAGCGAGAAAACCTGGCGATCATGATTGACCGATGCATGCAGTCCGAGCGCGCGCTTGAGATGCGGCACCAGCTTTTCGCACAGTAGCCGGTCGGCGGCTGAAAACGGTGGATCTTCCGGCGGACGCGTCATGCGCAGGCCGTAACTGCCGACATCAGGGATATCGATGTCGACTGCCATTACATGAAACACGTTGTGCGGCTTGCACCAGTCCTGATAGTACTGCGACGCCCGCCATTCCTCGGGCGACAGGATGTCGTTGGTGGTGACGATCTTTTCCGGCCGCAGGCAGGAAAACGGGCTCATCGTGATGTAGGGATTGTCGACCCTCACTTCGCGCCGGATGCCCGATGCCGAAATGATATAGCCGAGATCATGCGCCGAAGCGCGACGCACAATCAGGGAGGTGTAATTTGCAGCGAATTCACAGCGGATCTGGTCCAGGCAGGCAGACCAGTTTTCGGTATCCTTTGCGGTATCGTAAATGGCGCCCATCAATTGACTGAAACGGTCAATCGTAATCGGCGCTAGCGGCGCGGGCCGGTCGCTTCCTGGCGGTTCGGATGATGCAGACATTGTCTCGTCATTTGTTATCATATTGCTGCCGAGTATAGCATCGGATCCACGGTTGGAGCAGTCCGAAAACACGCCGGAAATCTGAAAAAATCGCGGCCAACTTCGATCAGCAAACTTCGAATAATGCAGCCGCTCCCATGCCACCGCCGATGCACATGCTGACCACCACGTAGCGCACCCCGCGACGGCGCCCTTCCAGCAGCGCATGTCCCACCAGGCGCGCGCCTGTCATACCAAACGGATGTCCGATAGAAATCGCGCCGCCGTTGACATTGAGGCGTTCGTTCGGGATGGAAAGCACATTTTTACTATATACCACCTGACAGGCGAACGCTTCATTGATTTCCCACAGGCCAATATCGTCGACGGTCAGGCCGTGGCGCTTCAACAGTTTCGGAATCGCTACAACCGGACCGATCCCCATCTCGTCGGCGCGGCAGCCGGCAACGGCAAGGCCGCGATACGCCCCCAACGGCTGCAAACCACGGCGCTGAGCCTCGGTTCTGCTCATCAGCACCGCCGCAGACGCGCCATCGGAAAGCTGGGATGAATTCCCTGCCGTGACAAAACGCCCTTCGGCTACCCACTTCCCATCCTTCCAGACCGGCTTAAGCTTGGACAGGCTCTCGATCGACGTATCGGCGCGGTTTCCTTCATCCTGCTGCAGCGTCACATTTTCCGTGCCGGTGACGTTGCCTTCCTTGTCAAATAGATTACGAACTGTGCTCAGTGGCACGATTTCATCGGCGAACAATCCGGCTTGCTGCGCGGCTGCAGTCCGCTGCTGGCTTTGCAAGGAATACTCATCCTGCTCCGCACGGGAAATGCCATAACGCTCGGAGACGATTTCTGCCGTTTCTATCATCTGGATATAAGCCGTCGGGGCGGCTTCCAGCACTGCCTTGGACTGGGCGCGATACGTGTTCTTGTACTTGTTTTGAACCAGGGAAATGGATTCCAGGCCGCCACCGACCACGATCCCGTATTCTCCGGTCATGATGCCCTTGGCGCCGGTAGCGATGCTGACCAGGCCGGATGCGCACATCCGGTCGATCGCCATCCCCCCCACCGATTCCGGCAAGCCGGCGGTGTAGCTGCACAAGCGGCCCAGGTTATAGCCTTGCGTTCCTTGCTGCGCAGCAATCCCGAGGATGAGATCATCGACTTCTTCATTGGCAACGCCGGCCTTATCCAGCGCAGCGCGGATCACATGCCCACCCAGCACAGGCGCTTCGGTATCGTTGAACGCCCCGCGAAATGCTTTGCCTATCGGGGTGCGGGCGGTGGAAACGATGACGGCTTCATTCATGGCGAAATCCTTTGTGAAAAATTGGTGCTATTCGAAAAACAGGCGGCTGACGGTATCCACCACACAGGCAGGACGGTCCGAGCCTTCGATCTCGACCGTCACGCGGATGGTGACCTGCACACCGGCGCCGGCCGGTTCAGCCTGCAAGATTTCTCCGTGCCCGCGCAAATTTGCGCCGACCTTGGCCGGCGCCGGAAAGCGCACTTTGTCGCAACCGTAGTTGACGCCCATTTTCAGCCGGTCGTACTGCACCAGCTGCGGCAAAAAACAATTGGCAAGCGAGAGCGTCAGGTAGCCATGCGCAATACATACGCCAAACGGCCCGTCTTTGGCACGCGCCGGATCGACATGGATCCATTGATGATCGCCGGTAGCATCGGCAAACTGATTGATACGCTCTTGCGTCAGCGTCATCCAGCCGGTTGCGCCGAGATCCAGCCCCGCTGCAGCCAGTACCGAATCGACCGAATCGAAGCGCTTGCTCATGACAGCCTCATTCATGACGGCCTCATGCGTGCTGGGAACTGACCGAAACCACTTCGCCGGTCATGTAAGAGGAATAGTCGCTGGCCAGGAATACCATGACGTTAGCGATCTCCCATGGCTCTGCGCCGCGGCCAAAGGCTTCACGGCTGGCCAATTGGTCCAGCAGTTCTTCCGATGCCGATTTCTTCAGGAAGGCGTGAATCGCGATCGATGGCGCTACCGCATTGATGCGGATGCCGTATTTGGCGGCTTCCAGCGCACTGCACCGGGTCAACGCCATCACGCCAGCCTTGGCAGCTGCATAATGCGCCTGCTCGACCTGGGCGCGCCAGCCCAGCACCGATGCATTATTGATGATGACGCCCTTGCCGCGCGGCTGCATCAGCCGTAGCGCGCCACGCGTCATGCGGAAGGTGCCGGTCAACGTGATATCGATGACCTTGTGCCAGTCTTCGTCGCTCATGTCGGCCACCCGGCTACTGGTGCCCAGGCCGGCATTGTTGACCAGGACATCGATACCGTCCAGCCTGGCGTCGGCGTCGTTCAGCAACGCCTGCACTTGTTCTTCCTTGCTGACGTCGCAAAGCTTGCCGTAGACCTGCTCCAGGCCGGTCTCTTTTTTAATGGTTTCGACAGCTTCCTGCAGCCGGCGCTCGTGCACATCTGAAAGATACAGTGCACGGCACCCTTCTTCGGCACAACGGCGGGCTGCGGCAAAGCCGATACCAGCGCCGGCAGCTGCAGTAACCAGAACGGATTTACCCTTCAACAGGCCATGCGGAGGAACATAAGACGGAGCGGGTTTCATAGAAGTTTCAACCGGGAATATTGGAGATTCGATTATGGTCAGGCAGCGGCGGCGCGACATCGTCTTGATGGACGATGGTCGCTAGCCATCAGGTGCCGTAGACCTTTTGAGGCGGGCTGACTGCGGCGATCAGGCCCTCGATGACTTCGCCAAGTTCCGCAGCGTCCCAACGGGCGCCCTTGTCGCGGATTTGTCCAGTGCGCCAGCCGTCGGCCAGCGAAATCTCGCCGCCCTTGATTTCAAAGCAGCGGCCGGTGACGCCTCGCGCCAGCGAACTGCCAAGCCAGACTACCAGCGGCGCCACATTCATCGGATCCCAGGCGTCGAAACCGGATTCCGGCTTTTTAACCATGTCGGGCATCGCACTTTCTGTCATCGAGGTGCGGGCTGCCGGCGCCAGGCAATTGACGGTGATGTCGTAGCGCCCCAGTTCGGCCGCCTGCACCAGCGTCAGCGTCGCGATACCGGCCTTGGCCGCGGCGTAATTGGATTGCCCGATCGAGCCTTGCAGGCCCGCACCCGAACTGGTGTTGATGATCGCGGCCTGCGGCTTGCGCCCGCTCTTCGCAGCATCGCGCCAGCGCCGGCCGAGTATATTGGCCAGGCAAAAGTGTCCTTTCAGATGCACTTGCATGACTTGATCCCAATCTTCTTCGGTCAGGGAAATGAACATGCGGTCGCGCAGCACGCCGGCGTTGTTGACCAGCACATGCACCTCGCCAAAGGCAGCCAGTGCGGCATCGACAATCCCTTGCGCACCTTGCATGCTGGTGATGTCGCCGCCGTCGGCGATCGCGCTGCCGCCTGCCGCAAGGATTTCGTCCACCACCGCTTGCGCGGCCTCGCGACGCACGTCATTGACGACCACGCTGGCGCCCTCTGCCGCAAAACTCAACGCGTAGGCGCGGCCAAGGCCACCGCCCGCTCCCGTGATAATGACGACTCTCTGATCGCAAATGCCCATGTTTGTCTCGATTCTATGTAATGATTTTTGGAATATTCGAATACGGCGCCAGCTTTACAGACGTTCGATGATGGTGACGTTGGCAAGACCGCCGCCTTCGCACATCGTCTGCAAACCATACTTGCCGTCGCGGCGTTCCAGCTCGTGCAGCAGCGTCGTCATCAGCTTCACGCCGGAAGCACCAAGCGGATGGCCAAGCGCTATGGCGCCGCCGTTCACATTGGTTTTTTCATGCGGATAACCGGTTTCCTTGAGCCATGCCATCACGACTGAAGCAAAAGCTTCATTGATTTCTACCAGGTCAATATCTTCCAGCTTCATGCCGGCCCGCTTCAGCGCGTGGCGGGTAGCCGCGATCGGCGCCGTCAGATGCCAGATAGGATCGTCGCCCAGCACGCTCAAATGATGGATGCGCGCACGCGGCGTCAAGCCGTAGCGTTTGAGGGCAGCCTCGGAGACCACCAGCACCGCGCCGGAGGCGTCGCAGGTGGAGCTGGATACGGCAGCGGTGATTTTCGGGAACTCAGGATCTACCGGTAGCAGCGTCGCCATCTTTTCCAGCGAAGGCTGGCGGGCGGTTTCGTCCATCGCCAGCAGCCCGGGAAACGCCACCACTTCGCGATCGAAATAACCTTCCTTCATGGCACGCAGCGCACGCAGGTGGCTTTCCTGTGCAAAGACTTCCATGTCTTCGCGCGAAATATTCCAATGGTCGGCAATCCGCTGCGCAGCATAGAACTGGTTGACAGGCGCATCGCCGAAGCGCTCGCGCCATCCCTTGCTTTCGGCAAACGGGGTGGAGTATCCCAGTGGACGGCCGGCTAGCATCGCCGATGAAATAGGGATCCGCGACATGGTCTGGACGCCGCCGGCAAGAATCACGTCTTGCGTACCGCTCATGACCGCTTGTGCGGCGAAATGCACCGCCTGCTGCGACGAGCCGCATTGACGGTCAACCGTCGTGCCTGGCACACCGAACGGTAGCCCGGCTGCCAGCCAAGAGGTACGCGCAATGTTGCCTGCCAGCGCGCCGATAGTATCGACGCAGCCGAAAATCACATCGTCGTAATCCTCCGCAGGGATCGGATTGCGCTCCACAATCGCTCGTATCGCGTGCGCGCCCAGATCGGCGCCATGCACTTCGGCCAATGCGCCGTTGCGTTTGCCGGTGGGCGAGCGCAGGGCATCAACAATATAGGCTTCAGCCATTTTCTGTCATCCGTTTCAATTAAAAAAACTGGCGGCGGGGCCGGT
Organism: Collimonas sp. OK607; assembly: GCF_900111995.1. GTDB lineage: Bacteria > Pseudomonadota > Gammaproteobacteria > Burkholderiales > Burkholderiaceae_D > Collimonas. The sequence continues at coordinate 9,199 of NZ_FOKF01000004.1, read as the reverse complement.
CGGTACCTGCCCCGACAACAATGCATCCGCCATACGCGCCTTGTGATAGCCACGATCGCCCCAGGCGGCATCCATTACCCACGCCCGTTTCATGAACATTTGCAGATCTACTTCCCAGGTATAACCCATCGCTCCGTGCACCTGGATCGACTTGCGAGCGGCGGTCCAGGCAGCATCGGCGCAGACCAGCTTGGCGTGGGATGTCAGCAGGCCGCGATGCGGCTCATTGTTGGCCAGGGCAACTACTGCGCGGTACAGCACCGGCTTGGCGAATTCGATCTTGGTCACGACGTCCGCCAGATGGTGCTTGACCGCCTGGAAGGCACCGATCGGCTTGCCGAACTGCTTGCGCTGCGCGGCATAATCGACGGCCAGGTCGAGCATTCGTTGCGCCAGTCCGATCAATTGACCGCTAACATTCAATGCGCCGCGGTCCAGCGTTTCGGCCCAAATCAGCGCACCGGCGGCGGCATCCGCGGCGAGTGTTGCTGCCGCCGGCTTCCATGACACACTTGCCAGGCGGCGCGAAGCGTCGATGCTTTCCACGGAGGTGATGTCGACATCCTTGCGCGGTACGGCGTGCAATTCAATGCCGCCCTCAACCACGTTTGGCAGCAACAGCAGATCGGCAAGCTTGGCGTCGGCGACCCAGGGATTGACCGGATGGCCGATGGCGATGCGGCAACTGCCATCTGCAACGCGCGGCAACCACTCCGCCCGCATTGGATGCCCTTCTGGCAGCGCCGCCAGCATGGCGGCAGCCAGGTAGCCGGTATCGGCGGTGGAATCGGGAATCGCGTAGTATCCGAGTTCCTGGGTCAGCAACGCCCAATCGATGTCGCCCAGTCCCATGCCGCCTTCGGCTTCCGGGACAGACAAGCTGAACAAACCTTGTTCGACAATTTTTGCGCGCAGATCAGGCGAGCGCCCTTGATCGGTTTCCCATACCTCGCGCAATAATTCCGGCGCCGCTTCTCTCATGAGAAAACGGCTGATGGAATCGCGAAATGCGATCTGCTCTTCAGTGAAAGTGAAGTCCATTCTGTTTTCTCCCGCTTATCTCTTATTAACTCTTAGGAAGGCCGAGCATGCGTTCGGCGATGATGTTGCGTTGAATTTCATTGGTGCCGGCGTAGATCGGCCCGGCTTGCGCAAACAGGAAGCCTTCCAGCCATTCACCGCCGTCGGGAGCACCGTCGCCGCTCAGTTCTGCACCGGCGGCAAGAATCCGCATCGCCGTTTCATGCATATCCAGATCCAGTTCCGACCAGAAAATCTTGTTGGTGCTGGATTCAGCGCCAATCACGGCGCCACGCTGCAGGCGGCTGACCGTGTGGTAGGACGACAGGCTGTAGGCCTCAGCGCCCATCCAGGCACGCACCACGGCTTCGCGTATCGACGGATCGCGGTCGGCCGACGCGCGGTTGGCCAGGTACAGTTGCATCAGCTTCTGGGCGGTACGCTGGAAGCGCGCCGGTGAGCGCAATAACAAACCACGCTCAAACCCAGCGGTCGCCATCGCCACCTGCCAACCCAAACCTTCATCGCCGAGGCGGTTCTCTACCGGCACCCGCACGTCATCGAAGAAAACCTCGGCGAATGCCTGCTTGCCATTCAGCGCCTTGATCGGACGCACCGTGATGCCGGGGGAATCCAGCGGCACCAGCAGATAGCTCAGGCCGTGATGGCGTTGCGACTGCGGGTCGCTGCGAAACAGTCCAAACAGCCAGTTTGCAAACAGCGCACGGGTCGACCAGGTCTTTTGTCCGTTCAGCACATAGTGGTCGCCGTCGCGCACCGCGCGGCTGCTGATCGCCGCCATGTCCGACCCGGCATTCGGCTCGGACCAGCCCTGCGCCCACATGTCGTCACAACGCGCCATGCGCGGCAGGAAGCGTTTCTTTTGCTCCGGCGTGCCGAATTCCATCAGCGTCGGCCCAAGCAGCAGAATGCCATTTTGATTCACCCGCATCGGCGCATCGGCAGCCCAATACTCTTCTTCGAAAATCAGCCATTCGATCAGATCACAGCCGCGTCCGCCCAATTCTTTCGGCCAGGTCACGCTGCTCCATCCGCCGTCGGCCATGATCGCTTCCCACTTGCGGTGCTGTTCGAACCCTTCCTGGGTTTCGTAGCTCGCGAACGGCGTGGCTGGCTGGTTCTCCTGCAGCCATTGCCGCACTTCTTTGCGGAAGGCTTGCTGTGCGGGTGTGTAGTTCAGATTCATGTCAGTCCTCGCAATTAAAACTTAGCGTCACGCTTGTCGACGAATGCCTTCCGGGTCTCCGCGGAATCCGGACTCATGTAGGCTTGCAGGGTAAAACCCTGCTCCCAGCGATACTTGTCTTCCAGATTGCCATCTTCGATGCCATTCAATGCTTCCTTCGCGATACGGATCATGGCGGGACTCTTGGCCGCGATCTTTGCTGCAATATCGAGCGCAGCCGCACGCAACTCCGCGCGTGGCACAACCCGTTCCACTGCCCCCAGCCTGTAAGCCTCTTCCGCCGGAATCATTTCGCCGGTAAAGAACGCATGACGGGTCTTTTGCACGCCAAACAGGCGTTGCAGATGCGCTGCTCCGCCCATTGCGCCGCGATCAACTTCCGGCAAGCCGAACGATGCATCGTCGGCTGCGATGACAATATCCGCCGCGCCGCAAATGCCGATACCGCCGCCCAGCACAAAACCATGCACCGCGGCGATGACCGGCACGCGATTTCTATGCACAGCTTCGAATGTCGCGTAGTTGCCGGCATTGACAGAAACGATCAGGCCCGGATCGGTATTCAATTCCTTGATATCGACGCCGGCGCAGAAACCACGGCCCTCGGCGCGGATGACGATCACGCGCACCTCCGGATTTTCTCCCAGTGTCTTGATTTCCACTGCCAGGCCGCGCCAGCCGGCATCGTTGAGCGCATTCACCGGTGGCCGGTCGAGCACCAGTTCGGCCACGCCGTTATCATGAATCGTCGATGCGTATTGCTTTATCATTTTCATTCCCTTAAATATGGATATCGCCATAACCATTGATCACAGCGCGACGATAGTTAGCTTCTGCAACGATGCCCTCCACCACTTGCTGGCAAGATTGCAGCTGGTCGATCAGCGCCGCCACCTGTCCCGACGACATCACGCCTTGTTCCGGTTTGCCGTCCACCATCGATTTTTGCAACAGCATCGGCGCATTGGCGGCCATCACCGTCTGTGCCACGGATGAAGCATCCTCCCGCAACGCCTGCATCAATATTTTCAAGGCATGGCCGGTCGTCATGCCGGTCTGGCTTTTCCATTGGCGCGCGCATTGCAGCGCGATCCAGACGCGCCGCAATGGCGAGGATTTTTCCAGCGCGTCCAGGTATTCGTTGGCGATCATCCGTTGCGGCATGCCGTCGACCAGATGCGAGATGCGTATTTTGTCCGCGTCCTTGACCTTCAGATAACGCTGCAAGGTATTTTCCGGAACGCCGCTGTCTGTCGTCATGAGAAAACGGGTTCCCATGGCGACGCCCTGCGCACCGAAGGCCAGTGCGGCCAGCAAGCCGCGGCCGTCATAGAATCCGCCGGCGGCAATTACTGGAACATCGACCGCATCGACCACTTGCGGCAGCAAGACCGTGGTTGGCACCGATCCAGTGTGGCCACCACCTTCGCCGCCCTGGATCGTGATCGCATTGGCGCCCATTTCGATGGCCTTTTGCGCATGCTTCAACGCACCGACCGTGGGCATGCACACAATATCGGCTTGCCGCAGGCGTGCGATGGTTTTCTTGTCAGGACCGCGGCCGTAACTGACTGCCCGCACCCGGTATTTGACGGCAAGATCCAGCAATTGCTGTGCATTCGGCTGGAACATGTGGAAGTTGATGCCGAACGGCTTGTCGCCGGTCAATTGCTTCACGCGCAGTATTTCTGCCTCGATCTTGTCGGCTGCAATCGTCGCGCCGGCCAGGAAACCGAAGGCGCCGGCGTTACAAGTCGCCGCCACAAGTTCGGCGCCGGCAACCCAGCCCATCGCGGTTTGCACGATGGGATAGCGGCACCCGAGCAAATCGCAGAGCGGCGTATGCAGCGTTGATTTTTGCGTTGCCCCGACTGCAGGTGCTGGCGTCATCGCTGCGCTCATTGCTTTACTCCCGGAGTTGCCGCTTGTTTGTTGGCAGAGACCATGGAGCGCGCATCGTGGCCGCCCAGATGTCCGTTGCCCAGCACTTGTCCGTGTGCGTGTGCAAGCTGATGGTAGCCGTAGGCCATGTCGATGGTGGCGCGCAACCCCTGCAAATCCTCGGCCCGGTTGAGTACCTGCTTGGTGAGCGCCAGCCCCAAGCGCGGTTGCTGGGCGATGCGCGCCGCGATTTCATAGGTCTGCTGCTCCAGTTCGCCGGCAGGAACTACACGGTTGAGCATCCCCATCATGTAGGCGCGATCGGCTTTCATGCGTTCTCCCAGGAACAGGAATTCTTTGGCGATGCGGGGATTGAGTTCTTGCGCGTGAGCGAAATACTCGACGCCGGGAATGCCCATGCGTACTACCGGATCCTGGAAAAATGCGTCCTCGGAAGCGATGATCAGGTCGCAGATCCAGGCCAGCATCAAGCCGCCGGCAACGCATGCACCCTGAACCATGGCAATGGTCGGTTTTGGAATATCATGCCAGCGGCGGCACATGCCGACATAGACTTCCTGTTCGCGAGCGTAGTTGAATTCAGCACCCGGCTTGTTGGCATGGTCCCACCACAGGTGTGCGCGATCAAACGATTTGTTGACGTCGCGTCCCGGCGTGCCGATGTCATGGCCGGCGCTGAAATGCTTGCCGTTGCCGCGCAATACGATGACGCGCACCGCATCGTCATCCACCGCGTGCCGGAATGCGTCATCCAGCGCGTACGTCATTTGCGAATTCTGGGCGTTGTTGAACTGCGGCCGGTTCATGGTGATGCTGGCAATGCCATCCCTTGCCTCATACAGCACCGGAGTTTCGGTTTCGTAGGAGGACGCATCCTCCCGTTTCATAAATTCGCTGCCGGGCTGTTCGGGTGTCATGGTGTTCTCGTAAACTGGGTGAGGACTGGTCTGGTATCTGTTTTAAGAGTCTGCTTTTCAAGCGCCGAGTACGGAGCCACGCAAATTATGCGGATCCAGCTTGTCCAGCAAAGCAAGCTGGGCAGCGGTCGGTGCAGGTGTTTCCGGAATTGCGTCCGGAATGTGCAAGGGGAAGCCGGTCGCTTCCTGCACCTGCGCGGCCTGGACACCCGGATGCAACGATACGATCCGCACCTGCCGGTTTGGTCCGCCGAAATCCATCACGCAAAGATTGGTGACGATCAGGCGGATGGCGATATCGTCAAAACTGTAACCGCGCGGCAGACGTTCCGGGTTGTAGCCGATCGACGCCACCATATCGACTTCGCCCGCCACGAACACCTTGGTGCTGTGATTGGGAACAAAGAAGGAATTGGCGTGGCTGATCGAATTGCCGGGAAATCCGCGCACTCCCAGCATTTGCGATTTAGGCCGGCGATAATCGCCGCCCACCATGGAAATATTGGCTTGCCCGAAGCGGTCGATCTGGGTCGGGCCGACCATGGCGTGGCGCCTACCGCTCCAGACGTTGTCGAATATGCGCGCAAAGCCCATCCAGGTTTCGCGCTGCAAGACATAGTCGCCGCGCGGACCCAGCGGCACCGGTTCACGCACCAGCCAGGCTTCGGAATCGGTCATCATCAGATCGGCATTCTCTGACGACATGCATAGGGATGCAGCCAGGCGCGGCACGACGCCGATGCCGGTGGCCAGCACTTCACCGTCATCGTTCCAGGCGCGTGCGGCGGCGCAGACGATGCGGTCGATCATGGAAAATTCAGTCACAGGCTAGTCCTCTCAATATACCGGTAGCGCGAGTTTGCGAATCGCATCGATTCCACCTACGCGTTTGATGTACTCATCTTCGCCGCATGCGACGTAGCGCTCGACGTATTGTTCCCAACCGCCGTCTTCCTTGGCGCTAGCTGCATATTCCTTGAAATGGCGGGCATCGAAACCATGCAGCGGGGCGCACGAAGTGGGATGCGCGCCGCCCGGCAGATGCACCACACCGGTCGTCATCGAGCGTTCCCAAAAGACGTAGCGCGCTTCGTCGCCGTCGGCGAAGAATGCGTCGTCGACCAATTCATCGCAGGACACGTAAGTAGCTTTGGCAGCCCGCGCAAACAGGTCATCCATGTAGATGTCGGGTCCCTTGACCTGGCAAACCCCGCGTGCGCTGGCGCGATCCACGTGCAGCAGTGCCGCATCCAGATGCAGGGCCGGCATGGCTACCCAGTCCTTGTCGTCGTAAGGCGAAGCTATGACCTTGATGTCGGGATTGTGCCGGATCACGTCAGTGCCGAGACCGATGCGGGTGGGGATATAGGGAACGCCCATCGCCGCGGCTTTCAGACCCAGCATGAACATGCCTTCGTCGATCTCCATGACGTCGATTGCCGCAGCCTGGCGGGCCTTGCGGAAGTATGGCTCGAGCGGAATGAAATCCAGCGATACGAATGCAAAAATGAGTTTTTTCACTTTGCCTGCCGCGCACAGCATGCCGACATCAGCGCCGCCGTAGGCGACCACGGTCAGGTCCTTCAGCGGCGAGCGCAAGATTTCGCGCACCAGCGCCATCGGCTTGCGGCGCGGTCCCCAGCCGCCGATGCCGATAGTCATCCCATCGCGCAATTGTGCGACTGCATCCGCCGCCGTCATGTTCTTGTTTGTCATCACTTTGTATTCCCTACCGAAAAATCATGTCCCCACAGACTGACGTGGGTGAATTCGTGTGCGATATGTTCTTTCCAGTCGACTACCGCGCCGCCGTAGCCGAATTCGATATCGAAACCGGACGGCGATTTCATGTAAAACGAAATCATCCGGTCATTGGTGTGCTGGCCGAGGGTCGAGGTTTGCAACACGTCGTGCGCTTTCATCCGGTCCATGGCCCGCCCGACCTCAGGCATCGACTCAACTTCCACCATCACATGCACACAGCCGCTTTCTACCGGGAATGCGGCCAGCGCCAGGCTGTGATGGCGGTCGTTGTTGCAGTGGAGGAAGTAAATCGGCAAGCTCGGCCCATCTCCGCCTGGCTGGAAATTGAACATGTCGGACAGGCCGAAGCCGAGCACATCGCGGAAAAAACGCAATGTTTCTTCGAACTTGACCGCCGGCAGCACAGCGTGGCCCATACCGATATTGCCCGTAATAAATCGGGAAACGCCCACCGGAGACGCAAAGCGCGCGAAGTCCGATTTGAATCCCCATACGATTTCGTGACGATTACCGGACGGATCGTTGAAGCCGATGAGCTGCTGCACGCAACGCTGCTTGCATTGCGCGGCATCGCCCACCTGGATTTCAATCTCGGATTTCCGTAATGTGGCGACCGCGTCGTTGAACTCTGCCTCCCCCTGCACTTCCCAGCCCGTGGCGACATAGGCATCGCGCGTTCCAGGCTGTACCGCAATGCGGAAGCAACGCTCATCCATCTTGACGTACAGGCCGCCATCGGGCGCAGCGGATGTCATCATGCCAAGTACATTCTCGGCATAATTTTTCCACTTGGGGAGATCGGTCGATTCGGCCACGATGTACGACAGGCCACGGATATCAATCATGATTCGGGTGCTCCTTCCATTACTGAGAACATAGCTACGATTATTGGGCTGATACCCGGCAGAATCATCGTCCGTTGAGACTAACTGTAAAAATGGGCTGGAATCGCGTCCCCATGCGGCTTTCCGGCGTACGGAGATCGTTTCGGCATCACTCGCGACGGATAATTCTTCGGTCGAAATGGCGCGCCGCACCAATCGGCTCCGGGTCGACGTTGGCGGCCGGCGCCGACACCTTCTGCCAGGCCGCAAGCAGGCGTGCGAATGCCGTTTCGGTACGCTCGATGCTGCGCGGGTTGCGCATCAGGCGGGTATCGTGATGCAGCACCAATATCAACCCCACCATTTCGTACACCACCTGCTGCACGTCCTGGCTGTGCTCCAGATGTCCGGCATCAATCGCCTGTTGCACGCACAGCTCCAGATGCGCACGCCAGGCCAGGACGTCGTTAAGCAAGGCATCTCTTATCGGCCCGGGACGGTCGTCGTACTCAGAGGCACAGCTGATGTAGAAGCAGCCGCTGCCCTGTTCGGCGGCGACATGCCAGCCCCAATGCCCAAACAAGGCGCGCATGCGCGGCAGACCTTCCGGCGCTTCCATGCCCGGCAGCCAGACGTTTTCCAGGAAGCGGACACGATATTGTTTCAGCACGTCCAGTTGCAGCGCCTGTATCGATCCAAAGCGCGCGAACACCCCGGTCTTGCTCATTTTCATTTGCTCGGCGACGCCGCCCAGCGTCAACGCTTCCAGGCCATCGCGCACAGCCATGTCGAGCGCCCGCTCAACGATTGCCATGCGCGTCATTTCGCTTTTTCGTAGCGATGCCACGCCCGATAGCCCAGACCGCGATGCATTCGCCGTTATCTTTGTGCTCGTGTCCATGGTAAAACCCCCAGCCTCACAAATTGGCAAAATTCGGCCCTGCGCCGACTTTCACTACGCCACATCCGATCACGACGCACGCGACCTCATCCCACTGATCCGAAGTCACGATCAGCTACTGTTTTTTGATACGTTGATTAAAATCGGACGCGAAAAAAAATCACCGCGACTTCAAGCAGCCGCACTAAGCAGGCCGTTGAACCGTGACTGATTATGTTTTCCGGGAAGGGATGAAATCATCGTCCGACAAGACTAACGATTTTGGTGAGCGCTTGCGCACCCGTCGAACTGAAGAACGGCCTGGCTACGGCATCCGCGTAGCCAGCCCCAAAAACAATTGGGGTCAGAGTCGAATGGCACTTACTTAAGCGCTAAGTGCCTGAATTAGTGAGGAAAAACAGGCTGGCAAGATGATAAGCTTAAGTCGCCAAACCATCGCCACCATCCAAGAGCCAGCCCTCATGCATAGTAATCGTTCTGTGTTATCTCGGCAACGTCGGGTTCGACATCACGCTGCCACCAACGACGCATTTCGTTTTTTCGATCTACTTACTTCGCCGGAACTATTTGACACACTGGAGGCGTCGTTGCCGGTTCACCGTGAACGGCTCTTCGCGCCAACGGAGACGCTGTCGATGTTTATGGCTCAGGCGATGAAACCGGA
>NZ_FOKF01000036.1 GCF_900111995.1 Collimonas sp. OK607 | reverse complement strand
CTGCTTTTTTTATGATTTCGTTCTCCCGTTTCAGGCGAGCGACCTCAGCTCGCAGACGGGACAACTCCATCGCTTCCGGCGTGACCACCTTGCTACCGGCACCTTTGAGCTCACCTACCGCGGCGGCCTTGATCCAGTTGCGCAACGTCTGGTCACTCAAGCCTAGCTCCTTGACCACCAGCGAAATTGCCTGCCCGTCAGCCACCCGTTTGACGGCAAGCTCTTTGAACTCGGTCGTGTATGCCTGTTTTGGTATTTTCTTCATTTCCGCTTCTTCCAAAGTAACGTTATTTTACGTCACCCGTGGAAGACTAAATTTCAGGGGAAGCTCAATTACGACATATCGACCGCTTCCGTGTTGATACCACTTGCTACGAACTTTCCTACGTTATTTGCAGTTGATTACTTGCAAGTAATAGAACTTGATCAACACTATAAGCTGCTTCCTCGGACTTGAAAGAGACGAGGCGGCAATAGCGGCTGTTCATTCAGCCTTTTTTCTATTTGCTTATGGAGTTCCATCATGTCAGCTATCCTGTCCAAGCATCCGGTCACCAAAGAAAACAAAGCAGAAGTTACCCCGCTGCCGTTTATCATTTTGCGCCCCGAGTTGCCAAAAACCTTCCACCATTCGATCGATGTTTACCTGAAAGACTCGAATGCTACCGGCAATATCTATTTTGCCCGGCATTTCGAATGGCAAGGGATCTGCCGCGAACGTTGGTTTTTCGAGTGCATTTCTGCCGACATGTTGCAATCGCTTGGGGTTTTCATTACCAAGGAAGCGCAACAGGAGTATGTGTGCGAGACGTTCGCATTTCAAAAGATCGCGTGCGAGGTCAATACTTTCGCTATCAAGCAATGTTCGTTTTCATTGTTGTTCCGATTTCTTGTAGATGGCAAGCTGGTTGCGAAGGGCCATCAGCAAATAGTTTTCGCCAACAAGGAAAAGAGAATCACGCGCTTGCCTGATCACATTCTTGAAAAAATCCGGGAATATGAAGTTCAATGAAGGGCGCAAAAGAAAGAGGCAAAGTCTGGTTTTGAAAATGTTTGATTTGAACTAGAGAACATGCGGAGGAGAGTGCGCCGTGCTTTCCTCCGTTTGTCGCAGCGATGTTGCAACAATTGGAGAAACCATTTTATCCGGAGCGGTATCCGGAGCGTTTTCCACCACCGGAAATTCGAGGGTAAATGTCGTATATTGACCAGCAACGGAATCGCAGCGTATGCGACCGCCGAAAGATGCCATCACCCGATGGCAAAACGTGAGCCCGACACCGGTGCCGCCGCTTTGTTTGGTCGTGAAAAAACCGTCAAAGATATTAGGCAGCGCGTCGCCGGCAATCCCGGTTCCCGTATCCCTGAAATACAAACGATTGATGGACGGTCCACCCACCGTCCATATCTGGATTTCACCCTTGCCGGCTACCTTGATCGCATACAGTGCATTTTTCAGCAAGTTGAACAGCACCAGTATCAGCAGCGTATCCGACCCATAAAATCTGAAATCCTGATCTTCAGCAGCACTGACAACGATGCGCTCCCGGTCCTGGCGGTCGTAGGTGTAGCGTTCAATCGCCTCGTTCAGGCAATGTCCCATGTCGTGCTGCGCAAATGAACTTTTGTCGATCTGATCCATTTTGATAGAGGCCAGCATCATGTCCAGTACCGCACTGGTCCGATCTACTTCATGGGTAAGCGTTTTACCTATGGTGGCAAGATAGTTCAAGGCAAACGGCGGCAAAGAGGGGGGGCAAAGATTGTTGGCAACCGCCAGTTGGTAGCTATGGAGAAGTGTCGGGATATATTTGTTGATTCCTTGCGCCTGATTGCGGATCGAGAGCAGCGGAGTACGCATCTCGTGGGCGACGCTGGCGGCAATTGCCATCGGATTGAACAAGCCGTATTTGACAATCGCGACCGTGATGATGCCAAGGCTGACAGCGATGAACAACACGCCAGGCGGGTAAAACTCGAATCCGTAATTACACAGATAATCGACGGCCGCAAAAAAATAAGTAAGGATGCCGGCGATGCACAATCGCAACCTGATGCGTTTATTCGGCGGTGCGGTTTTTTGCTGGAGAAGGGTGATATAGAGACCACGGCATACCACCACCACGGTTTGCAGCACATGCACCGGATGGAGCGGCCCAGCCTTTGGATAGTATCCCCAAAAATATTCATAGTAGCCGGCAACGAAGAGATCGCCACCGATCAGAAAGAGTGCCAGGATCGAGGCTATTCCATACGACAGATAAACCAGATGGCGTTCATTCGGACGATCGGAGACTTCTGTCAGGAAATGATACAGGCTGGTCGGCAAGAACAGGATCAGGAGGTAGCCAAACTTGATCAGGAACATCGCCAGGCCTGGCGTGTGAACCTGGAAAAGAACAGCCCAAGTGCCCTGCCAAAACGCAGAAATCATGCACAGCGCAGAAAAGCTGATGCCGATACGGGTGAAGCCTTGTGTACAAAGTACGTACAAGCCGTAACCCAGAAAAACGGATGCGACTAAGGCGGGCAATATTGAGTACATTGGCAATATTTAAGGGTAAGTATCCACGTGAAGTAATAGATGAAAGTTGTTTACTGTATAACTTATGGCGTCGCTTCAAGTCTGGCCGAGGATAAATATGCGCAGATATGCGCAAATTACGCTATTCCTCATCCAGACAATAAGTTGCAATGCGGAAATATATCATTCAAATGGCATAAATGGCATTTTTACCGAATGATTATAACTACCGATCTCCACCGGTTCCCATTGCGCACCTGAGCGTCACGCGCTACCTGCATCCTTGGTGATGTGAGAAAAATTGGCAGAAGCACGGAAAATTACTGGTTTTGCCGCCTCTCGTCGAATCTCTAAAATGAATTCCTGGAAACAAGGGCCCGCCGTTTCAGGCGGAATTTCATGACGAGTGTTTCAACTATCGCTTCAACTATCTACTATGGCAAACAATAATCAACCGATATTTCCTGTGCAATGGCGAGCCTTGGTCGGCCAGGCTGCCGATGTGCTGCGCGAGTTGGCACTGAATGAAGATGCCAAGGCCAGGTTTTGTAACGATCCGGCGCTGCGGCCATTCATGCATCGTGTCGCCCGGCGTTACGTAGCTGGGCAGACAACGCAAGATGTGGTGGAGCGCGTAAGCCAGATCAATGCCCGTGGCCATGCTGCTTCTGCGGAGTATATGGGCGAAAGTTGCCGCGACGAGAGCAAGGCTAATGCGGAAACGGAAGTCTTTCTGGCGTTGATTTGCGCCATTGGCGACAGAAGTGCGGACAGAGCCCTGAATTGTTCGGTTTCACTCGATCTGTCCCACATTGGTTCTGTGATCGATCCCGAGCTCGGTTTCCTCAACGGCAGAAAAATTGCCCGCGCTGCTGCCGCAAGCGGCTGCGAAGTCATGATTTCGATGGAAGGATCCGACCGCGCCGATAATATCTATCTCACCTATGCCCGCCTGCATGCAGATCCTGCACTGGCGAATGTCGGCATCACAGTGCCCGCCAAGTTGCATCGCAGTGCACAGGATCTGCCAAAACTGATGGCCTATCCAGGCCGCATTCGTTTGGTGAAGGGCGCTTTTCTTGAGCCTGTGCAAGTTGCCTATGATCGGAACAGCCCTGAATTGGCCGCTTGCTACAGGCAATTCGCAACAGCACTACTAACTAGCGGACACAAATGTTCGATTGCGACGCACGATCGCACGATTCAGGAAGACCTCACGAATTTAATCCTGCAGCAAGATCTGTTTGACCAGCGCCACTACGAATTCGAATCGCTGATCGGTCTCGGCACGGAGCAATTGGATGGATTGCAGAAGCGCGGTTTTCCAACGCGTGAATACGCCGTTTATGGTGAAGAATATTTTCTGTACGTTTTGAACCGGATCGCGGAAGAGCCGATACGGCTCTACCAAGCGCTCGTGGACATCATGGCGCCGCAAATATAGACGCGGATACCCGTGATAGCCGATCCCCTTGAGGTTCAAATCGATCGGCTGTCTCAGAGTGGCCGAAGCATGTTGATCGACACGCGAATCACATCTCCAAAGTTGGGCAAGCTATAAAGAATGGCTCTTATATCAGAGCCATTCTTTGTGCGCGAGAGGCTCGCACGCTGCTTCGATTAGTCGAAACTATTATTTTTTTAATACTGAAAAAATAGATGCTGGATCGCGATGAAATGTATATATAATTTCCGCACGGCAATTATTGCCAGTCACAATTCATCGCTGATCTCGGGGAAAAACAAGTATTTATAAAAATATTTCTCGAACAGGGTTGATCTTGATTTAACGCAGCAAAAAGGCGGTTACAAGATTTTTTTAGAAAAAATATCTTGTGGCTGAGGAACTGCGGTCTGCAAAGTAAGGTTTTTCTTTACCCTGAAGAGGCTCAAAAATGACAATTTTTGGAGAAGAAAATGAATCGGAATTTTAGTAGATTAGGATTAATTCTCAGTTTCGCTTGTTTTACCGTAGGCTCGGCTTTCGGCTCCACCATCACAAGACAAATAACCAGCAGCGGCACAGTCAAAATTCCAACCACTTCTGTCGGTGTCGATGGTTTGTCATCACCCGAAACATCGCCGACATTTTCGAACGTTCCTAATCTCGCCGACGGTCCCACTGCGGCAGGCACTACAGGTGCAACTGGAACAAAAGGAACGCAAAGCACCACCGGCGTGCTCGCGCGCGTAGCGAAGTTCAAGATAAACCGCAGTATCGCTAAGGCACAGGGGAAAGGCGAGTGGACCGAAGCGTTGGGCAAAGATGTGCCAGACCGGCGTGTGCAACTCAGTTTCGACGGCGAAAATTCCCGCAACCAGCGACTTGCAAGCAACGGCAACCAGTTTTCGATTGAGCCACCGGATCAGGGACTCTGTGCCGGAAACGGCTACGTCATGGAATCGTTGAATGACGTAATGAAGATCTATAACCGTAAAGGCGTTGCGTTAAGCGGAGATATTGCGCTCAACGCATTTTATGGATATGCGCCAGCAATTAACCGCCAGGTCAATCCACGAGTTTTCGGTCCATCGATCACCGACCCGGCCTGTTATTTCGATCCAGACGTAAAACGCTGGTTCCACCTGGTGTTGACGCTGGACACCGATCCTGCCACGGGCGCGCAGACCGGCACCAATCATCTTGACCTTGCTGTCAGCTCGTCAGCCGATCCGCTCGGGAGCTGGACCGTGTACAAGATTGCAGTGCAGGATGATGGCACACAAGGCACGCCGCAGCATCCAAACTGCCCATGTCTGGGCGATTATCCGCACATCGGCGCCGACGCCAATGGCATCTACCTGACAACCAACGAATTCCCGTTTTCGGGAGGATTCAACAGTGCGCAGATATATGCAATATCGAAAAAGGCGCTGACCAGTGGTACTACTTCGATTCAAGTGACGCAGCTTGATACCGCAGATTATCTGCTCGACGGCAATCCGGGATTCACTGTGTGGCCTGCAGTATCTCCGGCCAGTGATTTTGAGCGCAGTAACCGGGGCACCGAATATCTCCTGAGTTCGGTCGCAGTGTTTTCCAATTCCGGCAACGACAGTCGCCTGCGGGTGTGGGCAGTTGGTAACACGAAATCGCTGGACGACGCAACGCCAGCACTGACGCTTTCGCATAATGTAGTCAATGTTGATTCCTATGGCGTACCGCCTGCGATCCCGCAGAAACCGGGAAGCGCGCCCCTGAGGGACTGCCTGAACGACCGCAGCCTGGTGACACCTGCGGGCATTGGATGTTGGAATTATCTAACTGCAGTCCAGCCGACAGTTCCGGAAACTCTGGCGGCGATCGATCCGAACGACTCGCGCATGCAACAGGTGTTTTTTACTGGTGGCCGTTTATACGGCGCACTCGATACCGTCGTCAATGTCGCCGGCCAGGATCAGACCGGGATTGCCTACTATGTGCTGAATCCTTCCGTTTCAGCCAACCTCGCCAGTGCATCGGTAATCAAGCAGGGCCAGTTGGCGATTGCCGGTAACAGCGTTACGCGGCCAGCCATCGCTGCATTACCTAACGGCAAAGGAGTGATCGGCTTTACCGTGGTCGGAGCAGATCACTATCCGAGTGCAGGTTATATTCATTTCAACCGCGACAATGGTCATCGAGGTGAAACGGTCAAGGTAATTGCAAACGGACTCGGGCCTGACGACGAATTCGGTTCTTATAACGCCTTTGGGACACCGCGTAGCCGCTGGGGCGATTATGGCGCGGCGGCGGTTGACGGCAACGATATCTGGCTGGCCAATGAATACATTGCGCATGCGTGCACGCTGGCGCAATACACCGATCCTGCAGCGCTGTTCAGTTGCAGCGGGAGTCGCGTCGCCTTGACTAACTGGGCAACGCGCATCAGCCGGATCGAGCCCTGAAGCCTGGCTCGATAGTTCGCACTAATGACGGCTCCATACCTGGAGCCGTCTTTTCGTGGCGATCATGATCACCCCATTTCCTAGCTTCCCTTCTTGTAGCTGCCGATTAGCGTGGCACTGGCGATGATATGGGCCGCCATGGCCTTTTCCAGTATCGCTTTGGTCGGCTTTCCGAGATCCGGAAGCACGATATCCAAGGCGTAGAGCTTATGAAAATAGCGATGGCGCCCGATCGGCGGGCAGGGGCCGCCGTAACCAGTGCGATTCCAGTCGTTCAAGCCATCTTTGGTTCCGGCCGGCAGTTTCGCGTCAGGAACCGCCGCCTCGAGTCCGTCCGCCTCAGGCGGAATGTTGTAGAGCACCCAATGCACCCAGGTAGTTTGCGGCGCCGCCGGATCGGGCGCATCAGGGTCGTCGACGATCAGGACCAGACTGCGGGTCGCCGGCGGCAACCCACTCCATACGAGCTCGGGAGAAATATCTTCGCCTTCGCAGGTGTAGCGCCTGGGAATCAAGCCGTCATGTGAAAACGCCGGAGAATTTAGCACCATGATCATGGTTCGCCTCCCTGGATGGGGCTCAGTGCTGGCTGGCAACGGTGCATGTTGCAGCACAAAAAATCGCTTAGCGCTTCAATCCTACACCTCTCGCCCAATTGGTTCAAAGAATGCCTTGCTATTCATCTTAATCTTTGCTATCCCTGAATTGAATAATCATTGCCGGGTAATCGTTTTTCTGTGGCTGAGCGGCTTCAATAAACACGAGGACAAACATGAACGATACTGAGAAGCGACAAACAATCGAGGCGCTGAATAGCATCATGGAGCTTGAATTGGCTGGCGTGGTGCGCTACACGCATTATTCATTGATGGTCTACGGATATGGCCGCATACCGATCGTTTCATGGCTCAAGGACAATGCGCTGGAAGGGCTTGGGCACGCCCACAAAGCCGGAGAAATGGTGACGCTGCTGGGTGGGCATCCGTCGCTGAAGATCGGGCCGCTGCTGGAAACGGCGCAGCACGATATCGGCGATATCCTGCGTGAAAGCCTGGAGCTTGAAAGGACGGCGCTCGCGGCGTATTACAATTTGTTCAAGATGACCGAAGGCCGCTCGATCCTGCTTGAGGAATATGCGCGGGAAATGATCGTTCTGGAGGAGCTCCATCTGGATGAGGTCAACAAGATGCTGCGACGTCCTGGCGACATCGAGCCGTTCGAAACTGAACCGGTTAAGGTGTGACCACAGGCGAAGGCGGTGTAATTAGACCGCCTTGAAACTGAGCGTGACGATGAAGTCTTTGTTGGCCGCATAGCCGAAGCGCATGTGGCCGTGATGCGCGCGCATGACTTCCTCAACGATCGACAGGCCCAGGCTGGCGCCAAGGCGATCACCGCTACGCGCCGAAAACGGTTTCCTGATGCGTTCCTGGTCGGCTTCGGGGATGCCGTGGCCATCATCGCGGATTTGCAATTCCCAATCGGAGTTTTGCCGGCTGATTTCAATATGCAGCCTGGACGGCGCGCCATATTGCAAGGCATTCCCGAGAATATTCTTTATCGCTTCGCGGATGCTGATTTTGTCACCCAGGATCAGGCATGGCTCATCCGGCGCCAGCATGGCGATGTCGAGGTTGCGCTGAGCGTGGCCGGACAGCATGTCGGTCATTTCGCGCCTGGCCAGTAGCGTCAGGTCAATCGTTTCAAGCTGCACCGAGTCTGCCCGATGCTGCACCATGGCGTGGTTGATCAGTTGATTAATCAGGTTGCCAAGATGATGCGTCAGCTCGCTCAGCCTGGCAATATGCCGCAGCCGGCCGCTTTCGTCGCGCTGCATCGAGAGCAGTTCCATCTGCGATATCAACGCCGTCACCGGCGTCCGCAGTTGATGGGCGGCGTCGCCGATGACACGGCGCATCAGTTCGCGGTGCACGGTAAGGCGGTGCATGAACTGGTTGATCGAACTCACCAGCGGATGGATTTCAGCCGGTACCTCTATGCTTAGCGGCGACAGGTCATGCAGGTCGCGGCGCTGAATCGCGAGACCGATATTCTTCAGCGGCGACAAGGTCTGGTACAAGGTGAACATGGCTGCAATCACCGTCAACAGGCCCATCACGATGATCACCAGCGACGCATTGGTGCCGAGGTTTTTTGTAAACGATTCGCGCCCGTTGTTGGTCTGGGCCACCATGATCACCGCCCAGGATTGCGGCCCCGCGGCCGGCAAACGTCTGCCGACGATGGCGATGCTGACCGGCAGATCCAGATACACGCCGCGGATTACCAGCGGTCCGTCGGCCAGCTTATCCCACGGAATGACAGGTTTGAATTCGGGATCGCCGGCAACTGTCCGTCCCGCAGGATCAAGCACGGCATAGAACACCTGATCGCCGGCAGTCAGCATGGAGAATGCGGAAATTGGCGCATCGACGTTCACCGTGCCGTTGTTGTACCAGGTGTTCTCGGCAATCGAAAGGGCGCTGCCTGTCAGGATTCGGTCATAGGCTTCATTCGCCGCCAGGCGTGTCGAAAACCAGATGGCAATCAATAGCGCAATGGCGCTGACCACCAGCACCAGCCCGACCCGGGTGACCAGGCGCAGATAGAGCGAACGGCCGACGACAATCATGACAACACAACCTGATAGCCGAGGCCGCGCAAGGTACGGATTTCAAACTGCGCGTGCGAGAGCTTCTTGCGCAGGCGCGCTATATATTGTTCGACCGAATTGGCGCTGGGATTGTCGTCGATGGTGAATAGTTTATCGATCAGTTCGTCCTTGCCGAAAATCCGGCCCGGATGGGAGATGATGATTTCGAGCAGGGTGATTTCGCGTCGGGTCAGGTCCAGCGGCAGGTCGTTAACCCTGGCGGTGCGGCTCTTGCGGTCCAAGGTCAGATTGGCGCACTTCAGCAGGTTGGTCGAATCGCCGCCACCACGCCGCAGCAGTACCCGGATACGGGCCTCCAGCTCACGAAAATCAAAAGGCTTGGTCAGGTAATCGTCGGCGCCGGCATCCAGTGCGTTCACCCGTTCTTCAATTTCGGCGCATGCTGTCAGCATCAATACCTGGGTGTCAAGCGGCACGCCGCGTATGCGTTTCAACAAGGCATAGCCGTCAAGCTCCGGCAGCATGACGTCCAGGATGATCAGGTCGTAATGCTCGTCTGTCACCATGTTTGCGGCCTTACGGCCATTGGCCTCCCAATCCACCGTATGACCCAGGCGTAACAGGTGCGCGACAATCGCGTCGGCTACGTCTGTCGTGTCTTCCACCAAAAGAATGCGCATCTTGTGTCTCTATTTGTAGTTCTATTCTTACTTGTATATTTATATTCTGACAATGTGATTGTCATGAATTTAAAACCGTCAGGTTCGTTACAGTTTCGCAGATTAGCATCGGTGCGTAGGAAATATAAAAAATATGGAGACAAACATGGAAAAAGGCGATTCCCTCGTCCACCAAGGCGCAGCCGCGACCCCTGCGGTTGCCACGCCGCTGCTGGAAATCGATAACGTTACCCTGCAATACAAGACCAGCGATCACCTGGTGACTGCTGCCAAGCAAGTCAGCTTCAAGGTCTACCCATCCGATCGTTATATTTTGCTCGGCCCGTCCGGTTGCGGCAAATCCTCGTTGCTGAAAGCAATTGGCGGCTATCTCGAGCCGGTACATGGGACGATCCGCCTGAAAGGCAAGGAAGTGACCCAGCCGGGTCCAGACCGGATGATGGTGTTCCAGGAGTTCGACCAGCTGCTGCCATGGAAAACCGTGCGCCAGAATGTCGAGTTCGCCCTGCACGCCAGCGGCCGCCTGCGCGGAGCCGAAGCGGCTGAACGCGCGGCTTACTATATCGAAAAAGTCGGCCTGATCAAGTTTATCGACAGCTTTCCGCATACGCTATCGGGCGGCATGAAGCAACGCGTCTCGATCGCCCGCGGCATGGCAATGGAGCCCGACGTCTTGTTGATGGACGAACCATTCGCAGCACTCGATGCGCTGACCCGCCGCAAAATGCAGGACGAATTGCTGCGGCTGTGGGAAGACACGCGCTTCACCGTTTTATTCGTCACCCATTCGATCGAAGAAGCGATCCGCATCGGCAATCGCATTTTGCTGCTGTCGCCCCATCCGGGCCAGGTCAAGGCCGAACTCAACAGCATCCCGCCGGAAGAACTCGGCAGCGCCAGCCAGGCGCAGCTGGAAACCCGGATTAACGACATGCTGTTTGCACATTGAACATTGAGGTTAGCCATGAATTCAACCAATACTGCTTTGCCCGAACTGTTTGTGCGCCCGGAATTCGTGCTCGATCCGCAGCGTGCCGAGACCGCTGAGATCCAGCGCCCACTGTCGCTTGCCGAATCGCTTTATCGCCACGGATGGCTGCGTAAAATATTTATCCTGCTGCTGCTGGCCGTGGTGTGGGAGATATATGGCCGCTGGCTGAACAACTCACTACTATTCCCGAGCTTCCTGGAAACGGTGAAGGCATTCTGGGCAGGTATCAGCAGTGGCGTTCTGCTTGAAAGAGCAGCTGTATCCATGAAGACGTTGCTGATCGGCTACGGCCTCGGCATTGCACTGGCGACCTTGTTGACCACGATTGCCATCAGTTCACGCATCGGTACCGATTTTCTCGAGACGCTGACTTCCATGTTCAATCCGCTGCCGGCGATTGCGCTGTTGCCTTTGGCGCTGATCTGGTTCGGCCTGGGCACCGGCAGCATTATCTTTGTCATCGTGCATTCGGTTTTGTGGGCGGTGGCGCTGAATACCCACAGCGGATTTCGCGGAGTGTCCAATACCTTGCGCATGGTCGGTCAGAACTATGGCTTGAAACGATTCTCGCTGGTTGGTGCAATCCTGATCCCGGCGGCTTTTCCGAGCATTCTTACCGGGCTTAAAGTCGGCTGGGCATTTGCATGGCGCACATTGATTGCGGCTGAGCTGGTGTTTGGTGTGTCGTCGGGTAGCGGCGGCCTCGGATGGTACATTTTTGAAAATCGCAACCAGCTCGAAACGGCGAATGTGTTTGCCGGCCTGTTTTTCGTGATCATTATCGGGCTTTTTGTTGAAAACTTTATCTTTGCCACGATTGAGAAACGGACTATCCGTCGTTGGGGAATGCAGCACTGAGCAGTTGTCCGAAACGCGCGGTAGACCGTATAAAATACCGCGCAAAATCATAGAATATAAAAATACAAGGAGATATGAATGAAACGCAGAGCTTTCAGCAAATTGGTGGTAGCAGGGACGTTGGCACTGTCCACCTTCATGAACGTGGCGCACGCCGAGGCATCCACTGTACGTATTTCGCACGGCTACGGCATCCTCTATCTGCCGTTGATGGTGATGCGCGACCAGCAATTACTGGAAAAACAGGCCAAGAAAATGGGCCTGGGCGATATCAAGATCAACTGGCTGACGCTGGACGGCGGCAATGTGATTAACGATGCGATGCTGGCCGGAAACCTGGACATTGCCGGTACCGGTGCGCCGGGTTTCATTACCCTGTGGTCCAAAGCACAAGGAATCCCGCGCTCGGAAGTGATCGGGCTGGGGGCGCTGAGCACATCATCGCTTTGGCTGAATACCAATAATCCAAATATCAAATCACTGAAAGACTTTACCCCCAAAGACAAAATTGCTATTCCTGGCATTAAAACTTCGCTGTCAGCGGTGGTGTTGCAGATGGCGGTTGCCAAGACTTTCGGCGCCGAGAACTATGCCAAGCTGGACCCTTTGACAGTCAGTCTCGGGCACCCTGAAGCCGTGGGTTCGCTGATGTCCGGCAAAACCGAGATCACGGCGCATTTCACTTCGCCGCCGTTCTCTTATCAAGAGCTGAAGAACCCGAAAATCACACGGGTTCTGAATTCCTCTGACGTGCTGGGCAACATCACGCTGGATGTTGTGTTCGCGTTGAAACAGTTCACAGAGAACAATCCAAAACTGGTCCAGGCTTTCATGGCTGCGCAGGAAGAGGCTAATACCTACATCGAAAAGGACCGGCACGGCGCGGCCGAAACATTTATCCGCGTCTCCAAAATCAAGCTGACAGTCGACGAAGTTGAAAAAATGCTGGCGGATCCTGATGTCCAGTTCCACACCACGCCTAACGGCCTGATGCAATACGTGATGTTCATGGATAAGGCCGGTACGATTAAAACACGGCCGGCAAAATGGTCGGACATGTTTGTTCCATCAGTGCGCGGGCGACAGGGCAGTTAAGAAGCAGGGTGCCTGGCGGCAGGACTGAAACTGGAAATAGTGAAGCACACAGGGGCGCTTCGCAACATCTGCTTCTTGCTAGTTTCGGTCATTTTAGGATAGGCTTGCCGCTTTCGCACCCTTCTTAAAGCAAAGAGAAACCCCGTCAATTATGGATATGCCATCTCATCAACTCACCATGACCGTGCTGATGTCGCCAGACATGGCTAATTTTTCCGGTAATGTGCATGGCGGCGCGATTCTCAAGTTACTCGACCAGGTGGCGTACGCCTGCGCCAGCCGCTACGCAGCGCAATACGTGGTGACCCTGAGCGTGGACCAGGTAACCTTTCGCCAGCCGATCCATGTAGGCGAACTGGTCAGTTTCCTTGCCAGCGTCAATCATACCGGCACCTCATCGATGGAAGTCGGCATCAAGGTGGTGGCCGAGGACATCCGGACCCAAGTAGTGCGCCACGTCAATAGTTGCTTTTTCACAATGGTAGCCGTGGACGGCGAACGCCGCCCGGTTGCGGTGCCGCCGTTGCGTCCGTTCAGTGCCGAGGAAAAACGGCGGTTTGAAGGTGCGATCCTGCGCAAGCAGTTGCGCCAGGAACTGGCGCGCCGCTTTGAAGAGGTCAAGCCGACTTGAGGATTACTCCTTGATCGACAACGGTTTCGTCAAATCCAAACCGAGTATCTCGGCAAATTTCGTCAACTGCACAGCATCTTTTCCGGCGGGCAGTTCACGTAACGCAGTGAAGGCAATCCATTTCGCATCGACCTCGAAAAAGTCGCGCAGGTTGGCGCGCGTATCGCTGCGTCCAAAACCGTCCGTACCCAGCGTGACATAGCGCGCCGGCACATAAGCGCGGATGCTTTCGGGAATGCTGCGTACATAGTCGCTGGCGGCGACGACCGGTGCATTGCTGCGTCCGAGTTGCTGCGTGACGTAGGAGGCGTGCGCCGAAGAATCGGACAGGCGCTGCAGTCGTTCGGCGGCGATGCCATCGCGCGCCAGCTCGGTATAACTGGTGACACTCCAGACCTCGGCGTTGATACCCAGTTTTTCCTTCAATAGTGCAGCTGCGCCGATCGCCTCCTTGAGGATCGGGCCGGCTGCCAGCAAACGCACATCGGCATTCTCTTGCGGCAGCAGGCAGTACATGCCGCGCCTGATGCCTTCTTCTACACCTTCCGGCATGCTTGGCTGCGCCTCGTTTTCGTTGGTCACGGTGATGTAATAGAAGATATCTTCATTGTTGCCGAGCATGCGGCGCATGCCATCCTGTACGATCACCGCCAATTCATAGGCATAGGCCGGATCATAGGAAACGCAGTTCGGCACCGTAGCGGCAATCACTTGACTAGAGCCATCCTGATGCTGCAAGCCTTCGCCAGCCAGGGTGGTGCGTCCGGAGGTGGCGCCGATGAGGAAACCGCGCGCCCGCTGGTCCGCCGCCGCCCAGATCAGATCGCCGATACGCTGGAAACCGAACATCGAGTAGTAAATGTAGAACGGCAGCATCGGCAAGCCATGTACCGAATAGCTGGTCGCGGCGGCAGTCCATGAAGAAATTGCGCCGGCCTCCGAGATGCCTTCTTCCAGGATCTGGCCGTCCTTGGCTTCCCTGTAAGACAGGATGGAGCCAATGTCCTCAGGCTCATACAGCTGGCCCTGCGACGAATAGATGCCGACCTGCTTGAACAGGTTGGCCATGCCGAAAGTGCGCGCTTCGTCTGCCACTATGGGCACGATGTGCTTGCCGATACTGCCGTCCTTCAGCAGGATACCCAGCATGCGCACCAAGGCCATCGTGGTCGACATTTCCTTGCCATCGGCATCCAGTGCAAACTTTGCATAAGACGCTATGTCCGGCGCCGCAAGCTTTGTCTGCGATACGCTGCGACGAGGCATGAAACCGCCCAATGCCGCTCGCCGTTGCAGCAGATGGCGCATTTCCAGGCTGCCATCTGCCGGCTTGTAGAACGCCAGCGCTTCGCAGTCCGCATCGGAAATCGGCAGGTGGAAACGGTCGCGGAATTCGAGCAAGGTGCCAGCGTCGAGTTTTTTCTGCTGATGGGTGGTCATTTTGCCTTGTCCGGCAGTGCCCATGCCAAAGCCTTTCTTGGTTTGGGCGAGTATCACCGTCGGCTGGCCCCGATGATTGGCTGCGGCGAGGTACGCCGCGTGGATTTTTTTCATATCGTGCCCGCCACGATGCAGGCGATCGATCTCGTCATCGGTCAGCGTCGCGCCGATTGCCTGTAACGCCGGATTTTGTCCAAAGAAGCGGGCCCGATTGAAGGCGCCATCGTTGGCGGCGAAGGTCTGCAACTGGCCATCTACCGTCTGGTTAAGCGCATTCAGCAGGTCACCCGCCTGGTCGCGCGCGAACAGCGGATCCCAGTCCGAACCCCATAGCAGCTTGATGACATTCCAGCCGCAGCCGGCAAATATCGTTTCCAGCTCATCGACAATATGGCCGTTGCCGCGCACCGGGCCGTCGAGCCGTTGCAAATTGCAGTTGACCACGAATACCAGGTTGTCCAGCGTTTCGCGTGATGCGAGGCTGAGCGCCGCCAGCGATTCCGGCTCGTCCATCTCGCCGTCGCCGAATACGCCCCATACCTTACGCTCTTGCGGAGCCAGCAAACCGCGGTGTTCCATGTAGCGCATGAAGCGCGCCTGGTAGATGGCGCTGATCGGCCCGAGTCCCATCGAGCCGGTGGGAAACTGCCAGAAATTTTCCATCAGCCACGGGTGCGGATACGAAGACAGGCCTTGCGCGCCATGTTTTTTCGCTTCGATTTCCTGGCGGTAGAACGACAGTTCTTTTTCCGTCAATGTACCTTCCAGGAAGGCGCGCGCATAAATGCCGGGCGCCGAATGCGCCTGGAAATAGACCAGGTCGCCGCCAAAAGAGTCGGTGCGCGCGCGGAAGAAGTGGTTGAAGCCGACTTCGAACAGATCGGCCGCAGAAGCGTAGCTGGCGATATGGCCACCCAGTTCGCCGTAGGCGCGGTTGGCGCGCACCACCATCGCCAGCGCATTCCAGCGCATCAGGCTTGCCATGCGTTGTTCGATCGATAGCGCATCCGCGCCGCCCGGAAACGGCGGTTCATCTTCAACGCGAATGGTGTTGGCATAGGGCGTATTGCGCGCATCGCGCCATTTGACTCCCCACGTCTGGGCCGCCGCACTCAGGCGCGACAGCAGGTAACGGGCGCGTTCCGGACCGGAGGCTTGCATGGTGGCCTGCAGCGCCGCCAGCCATTCTTCGGTCTCCTGCGCATCACTGTCGAATGGATTGTTCAGATTGTTGACGGATGACATTTCCATGGTCCTCGTTCCTTGCCGTTGAGTTTTAGCCTGAGTTTCACCTTCAACATAAGGTAGCGGCAAAGAAGCGGCATGGGTAACTTAAATTGGCTGTGTATTTGCATTAATTAAGCATAAAATACTTTAATTATTAATCAATCAGATTTTTATACTGCATATGGATCTTGATTCAACGGATTTGCGTATTTTGATGGAGTTGCAGCACAACTCCAATATCAGCAATATCGACTTGGCGAAGAAAATCAATCTGTCGGCGTCGCCAACGCTGGCGCGCGTCAAGAACCTGGAAGCGGAGCAGGTGATTTCGCGATATGTCGCGCTGGTCGATCCGCCGGCGCTTGGCTTGAAAATGAACGTCTTCATCCAGGTCAGCCTGGAAAAGCAGGAGTCGGCCGCACTGGCGCGCTTCGAAAAAGCTGTCAGCCATTTCGAGCAGGTGATGGAGGTCTATTTGATGACCGGCGACGAGGACTATCTGCTGCGCATCGTGGTACCTGATATCCAGGCGCTGGAGCGCTTTATCCTGGATCACCTGACAAAGATTCCGGGTATCAAGAATATCCGTTCGAGCTTCGCCTTGAAGCAGGTGAAATACAAGACGGCGCTGCCGATCAATGCCTAAGGCAGTGGCGACAGTCAAACGTGCAATGGCAATTATCCCGGTGTTGGCGCTTTGACTATCAAGGTGCTTAAAAATGCTTTTGCGGCTTGCGACAGCGTGCGTCCGGACAGCGACTGAATTTCCATCTGCAGGGCATGCATATCTCGATCTTTAATCGGGACTGCCGCCAGTTGTCCCGTCGCCAGCAGTTTTCGAATCGGTAATTCGGCAGAAAACGCTATGCCGCCGCCAGCGTTCACAAAACTCAATATCGCATCGATCGAATCGCTGCTGAGTACCGGTTCGATCAACAGGTTCTTTTTGCTGCAGCAGGCGTCGATGAGCCGTCGCATCGTGATTTTCTTTTGCGGCAGCGCGATCGGATAGGCGATCAGTTCCGACAACGCCACGTGCTTTCTTGCCGCCAGCGGATGCCCGGTGCCCATCACGGCCAGTATCGGCGCGCTTTGGCTATATTCGACCTTGATGTCTTGCTCCGGCGCGAGTGCAAAGGTCAGTCCTATGTCTGCCTCGCCTTCACGCAACAGGCGGGTGACATGTGCGGCCGAACCCACCGATAAATGAAAGTGGATGCCGATATGACTTCTTCTGAAATTTTCTATTGCCGCGGGCAGGAAGTCCACCGCAAAACCGGCGGTGCTGACCAGCTTTACCTCGCCCCGCTGGAGCCCTTTCAAGGCCAGGATCTCATTACCGATGCGCTCGGTTTCAAGCTGCATGCGCAAGGCATAGGCGGCCAGGAGTTCACCGGCCGCATTCGGCTTCATGCCGCGTGCGACCCGATCGAACAGCACAGTATCGAGCTCACTCTCCAGCCTCGCAATCTGCCTGCTGATGGCGGAAGAGGCGACGTTGAGCGTAGCCGCGGCCTCGGTGATCGATCCTCTCCTTACTACTTCAAGAAAGTAGCGCACCCCTGTTTCCTGCAAAACCCTGGTGTTTATCATACTGTCATTTTATTTATGGTTTGCCGAAACGGCAAACGATTATTCGAAACATTGTACTTGTTGCAAACCTCGGCTCGCCTTAGCATGAGTTTTGTGTTTTGCGGCTGGCCTGACTGGCTGTATCAATTGTATTCATCAGTTGTACTCGCCACCTGTTGTATGTCGAGATCCGGAGGATTCGAGCATGAATGCGGCATTAGGAAAAAACAGTCACAAGTATGTGGTTCTGGCGCTGCTCTATCTGGGATGGTGCGTTTCCTATATCGACCGGGCCGCGATTACTTTCGCCGTCATGCATATCGCCAGCGATTTCCAGCTGCGGCCGGCGGAGCTGGGCATATTGCTGAGCAGTTTCTTTCTCGGATATTCGCTGATGCAGCTGCCCGGAGGCTGGCTGGCAGATCGCTTCGGTTCGAAACCGGTGATTGTCGTTTCAATACTGTTATGGTCGATTTTCACCGGCGTTACCGGCATTGCCTGGTCCTTGACCAGCATGGTGCTGATCAGGTTCGTTTTCGGCTTGGGTGAGGGCGCATTTCCGGCGGCCAGCGTCAAGGGCGTGGCCGAAGTCTTTTCAAAGGAAGAACGGCCGAAGATGTCGTCGCTGCTGATGTCCTCTAATTACGTCGGCAGCATGCTGGCGCCGCTGATCATCGCGCCGTTGATTATCCATTTCGGCTGGCGCAACGTATTTCACTACATGGGCATTGCCGGATTGTTGTTCAGCGCGGCCTACTGGTTCTTCATCAAGCCCGCCAAGGCCATGGAACAGGGTAAGGGCAGCGCGGCGGCCACCGAGAAGAAACGAATAGACAAGGAAGCGTTCCGGAATCTGCTTAAGA
This sequence comes from Collimonas sp. OK607, assembly GCF_900111995.1. GTDB lineage: Bacteria > Pseudomonadota > Gammaproteobacteria > Burkholderiales > Burkholderiaceae_D > Collimonas. The sequence continues at coordinate 29,964 of NZ_FOKF01000036.1, read as the reverse complement.
CATCTTTGATGTGGAAGATCGTCGCAGTGTGGTTCGGACTTAGCATCGTCAACAAGGGGCTGGATTCATGGATGCCAGCCTATCTGATGACGCAACGCGGGCTGGATTTGAAATCGATCGGTTTGCTTCTGCCTCTGCCCTATGTGCTTGCGGGCATCTCAACGGCGATCGGCGGTTGGGTGATGGCGCGGTTTTTCGATGGCAGGGAGCGCTACCTGCTGATCACCAGTTCGGTATTGACTGCCGTTTTCCTGTATTTCATGTACACGGCCGATAGCGTCGCCGGCGTCATTACATACCAATGCATCGTCTATTTTTTCAAATCCTTCGTTCTGGCGACTTGTATCGCCCTGCCGACCAAGATATTCCCGGCACGCCTGGTGGGAAGCAGTATCGGCATGGTCAATCTCGGCGGGCAATCCGCGGGTTTCATTTCGCCGCTGGCGATAGGTTTCCTGGTTAGCGCTTTCAATAATTACAACTACGCGTTCGGTTTCTTGATTGCCGCGGCATGCTTTTCGGTCATCGTCAGCTTGTTTATCCAGACCGGGAAAAGCGCAACTGATACAGAAACAAACACTCAGGCAGACATCGAAAAATGCGAGCGGCAGCTTGAAGTCGTGAACCCTTCCAAGGAATCCCATGCTTGAAAAAAATATCGTCGAGAAAAGCGCAGTCGAATTGCGCCGCCTGATCGGATCGAAAGAAATATCGCCGGTGGAATTGCTGGAAGCCTGCATCGGCAGGATAGAGGCGATCAATCCGTATATCAATGCCGTTACCGCAACCTGTTTCGAGCGTGCGCGCAGCGAAGCTGTCGCTGCCGAGGCGGCGGTGCTGCAAGGGCGGCGCCTGGGGCTATTGCATGGATTGCCGATCGGCATCAAGGATCTAGAGGAAACCGAAGGCTTGCTGACGACCTACGGCTCGCCGATCTATCGCGATAACATTCCCGCCAAAGACAATGCGCTGGTGGCGCGTTTACGTGCCGCGGGTGCGATTGTAGCCGGTAAAACCAATGTGCCCGAAATGGGAGCAGGGGCCAATACCAGGAATACCGTATGGGGCGCCACCGGCAATCCTTTCAATCCAATTTTAAATGCGGGCGGCTCTTCCGGTGGTTCGGCGGCGGCGCTGGCGGTAGACATGCTACCTTTGTGCAGCGGATCCGATACCGGCGGTTCGCTGCGCATCCCGGCAGCCAAATGCGGCGTAGTCGGATTCCGTCCCTCACCCGGCTTGATTCCGAGCGAGCGGAAATTGCTGGGCTGGACCCCGATTTCGGTGGTCGGCCCGATGGGCAGGAGCATGGCCGATGTATTGCTTCAGTTGCAGGCCAGCGCCGGCATGCATACGGCGGATCCGCTTAGCTATCCGATCGCCGCAGATGCGTTCAGCACGCTCCGGGATATTGATTTGTCGGAACTGCGCATCGGCTATACCGAAGATTTCGGAGTTTGCGAAGTAGATGACGACATACGCAAGGTATTTCGCAGCAAGATCGCTGCACTGCGCCCGTTCGTCAAAGAATGCACGCCGCTGGCCTTTGACCTGGGCGACGCGCATCGCTGCTTTGACGTGATCCGGGCCGAGAGTTTTGTCGCCGGTTTCGAGGCCGCCTATAAACGCGATCCCGCTTCGCTCGGACCGAATACGCGCGCCAACTATGAACTGGGCGCGGCCATGACGCTGGCTGACTGCGCCTGGGCGCAGGCCGAACAAACACGTCTGTTCCGCCGTTTTCAAGCGATGTTCGCCGACTATGACCTGATACTTTCGCCGACCACTCCGGTATCGCCTTTCCCTTGGTCCGATCTGTTTTTGAAACAGGTCAACGGCGTCGTTCTTGAAAACTATTATCGCTGGCTGTCGCTCACCTATGTGGTTACACTGGCAACCAATCCGGCGTTGTCTATACCATGTGGCAGCGATCACAAGAATATGCCGTTCGGCCTGCAGTTGATCGGCGCTTTCCGGGCAGACAGCTACTTGCTGGCTTGCGCCAGTGCGTTCGAGCGGTTATTCGACAGTCATCCGGAATTGCGACGGCCGCGGCCCGACCTGGAAGCGCTGACAAAGACCGATGCCGGATTGACGTCTATCGTTATCCATCCACCGCAGAGCATGGCGCAGGCAAATGCAAACGCGGCTTCAGTAGAGACCAGGCCCGCAGTTTAGGGGCGGGCCACGCATGAAATTGAGAAGGATGTTGCATGGATAATGAGACGCAAGCAGATTACATCATCATCGGCGCCGGCATTGCAGGCGCGTCGATCGCCTATTGGCTCGCGCCACACGCACGCGTAATCATCCTTGAGCGTGAGTCACAGCCCGGTTATCACAGTACCGGCCGTTCGGCGGCGTTGTATATGGAAAGCTACGGGCCGCCGCAGGTGCGCGCCATGACTTGCGCCAGCCGTGCTTTCTTCGATCAGCCGCCACCGGGATTTACCGGCCATTCATTACTCACACCGCGCGGCGCCTTGTTTTTTGCGACGCAGGATCAACTGGCGGAACTGGATAAGCACGAAGCGATCGTACGTTCAGTATCGGATAAAGTCGAACGCCTCGATGCAGAGCAGGCTTGCCAGCGCGTACCGGTATTGCGCCGCGAACTGGTTGCAGCTGCGGTCTATGAGGCGGATGCTGCTGAAATCGATGTGCATGCCTTGCACCAGGGTTTCCTGCGCGGGGCCAAGGTTGGGGCTGGCACGACCGGTACCAAACTGGTCTGCGATGCGGAAGTGCTGGCGTTGATGTATCGGACGCAAACCTGGGAAGTTACAACCACGCAGGGCATGTTCAGTGCGCCGGTAGTAATCAATGCTGCAGGCGCCTGGGCTGACGTCATCGGACAGATGGCCGGCGCCGCCCATGTCGGACTGGTGCCAAAGCGGCGCTCGGCATTCACTTTCCAGCCGCCGTCCGGTATGGATGCATCGTCCTGGCCGCTATTCATGCGGATCGATGAGTCCTTCTATGTCAAGCCGGATGCTGGCGTGCTACTGGGTTCACCCGCCAACGCAGATCCGGTGGCGCCGCACGACGTCCAGGCTGAAGAGCTGGATATCGCGATTGCGATCGATCACATACAAAACATGACGACACTCAATGTACGCCGGCCTGGCCATGTCTGGGCCGGTTTGCGCTCGTTCGTTGCGGACGGTAGCCTGGTTGGCGGTTTCGACCGGAAGATAGCGGGATTTTTCTGGGTTGCCGGGCAAGGCGGCTATGGTATTCAATCGGCGCCGGCAGCCGGAGAAGCGTATGCCGCAATGCTGCGCGGCTTGCCGATCCCGGATCACATACTCGCGCATGGGGTCGATGCTGCCGCGCTGAGTCCCGCACGGTTGAACTGCGTTTAAGATAATTTCTTACGGTGCGCCTTGCGGATGCCCGCGCGGCGCACCGCGCAACAACCTTTCAAGCTTTCAACGGGCTCAGCCGTTGCGGAACAGGAAGCTATACGCGTTAAGCGCAGGCACCCCGCCCAGATGGGCATACAGTACCTTGGAACCTGCGGGAAACTCGCCCAGCCGCACTTTTTCGATCATGCCGTGCATCGACTTGCCTTCGTAGACCGGGTCGGTCAACATGCCTTCCATGCGCGCGCACAGACGGATGGCTTCCAGCGTGCCGTCGTTCGGCAAGCCGTATTCGGGACCGCCGAAACGCGTATCCAGCACCACATCCTTGGCGGTGATATCACGGCCCAGTTCGACCAGTCCGGCGGTGTTTTTCGCGATACGCAAAATCTGCTCGAAGGTCTGCTGTGGCTTGGCCGAAGCGTCGATACCTATCACGCGGTCGGCGCGGTCGTCGGCGGCAAAACCCACCAGCATGCCTGCTTGCGTGCTGCCGGTTACCGAGCACGTAACGATGTAATCGAACTTGAAGCCCAGCTCGGCTTCCTGCTGCCTTACCTCTTCGGCAAAGCCGACGAATCCCAGGCCGCCGCGTGGATGTTCCGAGCAGCCGGCCGGGATAGGAAAGGGCTTGCCGCCGGCCTTGCGCACATCTTCCATGGCCTGTTCCCAGCTTTGACGGATGCCGATATCGAAGCCGGCAGCGTCCAGCCGCACGTCAGCGCCCATGATGCGCGACATCTCGATATTGCCGACCCGGTCATACACGGCATCCGAATAATTCACCCAGTTCTCTTGCACCAGCACGCATTTGAGGCCCAGATGCGCGGCCACTGCTGCAACCTGACGCGTTTGATTCGACTGGATGCCGCCGATGGAGACCAGCGTGTCGTAGCCGCCTTCCAGTGCTTCAGGGATCAGGTATTCAAGCTTGCGGGTCTTGTTGCCGCCGAAGGCCAGACCGCTGTTGCAGTCTTCGCGTTTGGCGTATAGCTCGACCTTGCCACCAAGGTGGTCGCTGAGACGTTTCAACGGCTGGATAGGCGTCGGGCCGAAAGTGAGCTGGTGACGTGGGAATTTTTTCAAGTTCATGGGAACGGCTCCTGAGGTTGGGGTGGGAGTGGGTATCCACGCATCAAAGCTGGCAAAGAAAACAGGCATGCTCAAATCCAGCTTTCATTGATGTTGAGATCAAATCCATATTAGAATCAATCGCAAGAAACATGGTTGCAAGTTTCTTCAATTATTCAGATTTAAAATGTCAATATAAGAAATGTAATCATTATTTATTTTGTATAAATACATATGAAAGCAATAAAATTGCGTACGAAAACGTCGCCGGTCGAGGCCGCCGCCGAAACCATGGATCGCACCGACCGGGCGATCCTAAGGGCGCTGCAGCGCGACGCCTCGGTGTCGAATGTTGCGTTGGCGGCCAAGGTGAATCTGAGCGCTCCGGCATGTCTGCGAAGAGTCGAGCGGCTCAAGGAACTGGGACTGATCAAAGGGATCGTGGCGCTGCTCGATCCGCGTGCCCTGGATGCCGGCACCCTGGTTATGATCGGCGTGGTGCTGGACCGGTCGACGCCGGAGTCGTTCGCCGATTTCGAGCGGGCGGCGCAAAAAGTGTCGGGGTGCCTCGAATGCCATGTGGTGACGGGAGAGTTCGACTACTTCATGCTGTTGCGGACCAAGGACAACGATAGCTACAACCGCCTCCATGCCGAGCAGTTGCTGTATTTGCCGGGGGTGCGGCAAATCCGCACATTCATGGTGCTCAAGCAAGTTCTCTCTACTACCCAACTACCGATCTAGGGCCCGATTGCGCGTGCCAGATCGACTTGCAGCGGCTTACTGTGATCTCAGATGATTTAACAGATAGTCCAGGAATGTATCGACCACGCGAGGCAAGGTGCGCCCGATCAAGGTTTGCACTTCGACCCGGCGGCCATCCAAACCGCGATCACGGACCGGCAGCATGGTCATTTTCCCCTCTGCGACCCGGTCCCGAACCGATACTTCGCCGGAGATGGAGATGCCGCCGCTGTACATCACAAAATTATACAAAGCCTCGACGTAGTTACTGGTCAGCACCGGTTCGAACAGCAATTGCTGGCGGGTACAGGCAATATCGAACAACTGGCGCAAGGTGGTGTTCGGTTCCGGCAGGGCGATCGGATAGGCGGCCAATTGCGATAACGATACTTGCTTGAACTGGTTCAGCGGATGGTCTTTGCGCATGACAGCCATGACCGGAGCAGGTTGCTGGTGCACGACTTTGATATTCGGTTCAGGGATGCGGCTGAAGGTGAGGCCGATATCCGCATTACCCTCGCGTACCTGGCGCGAAACACTGGCTGGCGGCCCCACGTACAGCTGGAACACGATCGCCGGATATTTTTTCTGGAAATCCGCGATCAGGCGCGGCAGGAAATCGATGGCGAAACCTTCGGTGCTGGCGATCCTGATCCTGCCACTTTTCAATCCCTTGAGCGACAACAGATCGGCCACAACGCGATCGGCTTCCAGCGCCGCCTTGAGCGCGTGCGCGGCCAGCACTTCACCACCGGCGCTGAGCACCATGCCACGTGGGCGGCGCTCGAACAGCACGGTATCCAGAATCTGTTCCAGGCCGCTGATCTGCCGGCTGATTGCTGAGCTCGCTACGTTCAGGCGTTGCGACGCTTCGCTGATCGAACCGCTACGAACGACTTCGAGAAAATAGCGCAGCGAGGTTTCTTGCAATTGATGCGATTTCATGGAAATGGCCTCATCTTTAATTTTTTCCGACATCTTCTGCGTTCTGTTTTCAGCAACGCAGAGTTAGAAATTTGATAGTTGTTGCAAGTTGTATTGTGACCTAGTATCAATTCCACGCCACGGTTTTCCCAGAAAAATTCTCGAAAAGGATGTTTGTGATGAAAATTTCCACTGCCTGGATGCACTGTATCTTGTTCGCCGCCGGCGCCGCCGTTACTACCTTTTCTACATCGGCACTGGCCGGCAAAGCCAACGATACGCTGGTCTATGCGTCCGACAGCGAGGTTGAGAATATCGGCCCTTATCACAACAATTTGCGCGAAGGAGTCATCATTGCGCACCTGGCGTGGGATACGCTGGTATATCGCGATCCCAAAACCAACGAATACAAGCCGCAACTGGCGACTTCCTGGAAATGGGAATCGCCGACGGCGCTGGTGCTGGATTTGCGCCAGGGCGTCACATTTCACAATGGCGACAAATTCACCGCTGACGACGTAGTGTTTACCTTCAACTACGTGGCTTCCCCGGAATCCAAGGTGGTTACGCGGCAGAATACCGATTGGATCAAAAGCGCCGACAAACTCGGCGAATATAAGGTACGGATCAACCTGAAGCAGCCGTTCCCGGCGGCGCTCGAATACCTGTCCGGTCCTACGCCAATCTATCCGGCGGCTTATTTCAAGAAGGTTGGCGTAGAAGGGTTCAGCAAGGCGCCAATCGGCACCGGTCCTTACCGTATCACCAGTGTTACCCCGGGGCAGGGCGTGAGCATGGTGAAGAACAGCGCCTACTTCAAGGACAGTCCGCTAGGCCAGCCGAAGATAGGTAATCTGAAATTCGTTGTGATACCCGATCCGGAAACCCGGGTTGCGCAATTGATGACCGGTGCGATCGACTGGATCTGGCGGGTCGCCGCCGACCAGGCCGACGCGATGCGCAGCATGCCTAATATCACGGTGCAGAGCGGCGAGACCATGCGCATCGGCTTCCTGACCATGGATAGCACCGGCAGTTCGGCGGCGAATTCGCCGTTCAAGGACGTACGCGTACGGCAAGCCGTAAATTATGCGGTCAACCGCAACGGCCTGGCCGGCAGCCTGGTGCGCGGCGGTAGCCAGCCAGTGTATGCAACTTGTTTCCGCGCCCAATTCGGATGCGAAACCAAGGCGGTCGTCAAATATGAATACAATCCGGCGAAAGCCAAGGCCCTGCTGGCTGAAGCCGGATATCCGAAAGGTTTCGATACCGAGATTTATGCGTATCGCGAACGGGAATACGCGGAAGCGCTGATCGGCGATTTGCACAAGATCGGCATCAATGCCCGCCTGCATTACATGAAATTTGCCGCCTTGCAAACCGAATACCGCGCCGGCAAGACGCCGATGACCTTTCAGGCTTGGGGTTCGTTTTCAGTGAACGACACTTCCGCATTCACCGGCGTCTGGTTCAAGGGCGGTGCTGACGATGTAAGCAAGGATGCGCAGGTAAAAACCTGGCTCGACACAGCCGATTCCTCGCTCGATGCCGCGGTGCGCAAGGAAAACTACAGCAAGGCATTGCAGCGCATTTCACAGCAGGCGCTGGCGGCTCCGCTGTTTTCCTATTCCACCAATTATGCCTACACCTCGGCGTTGAAATTCCAAGGCTATCCAGATGAATTGCCGCGCTTCTACGAGGCTAGCTGGAAATAACCCGGCGTCCGGCCCAGGCCATTTATTCAGGATCGACGCAAGCCATTTCAAGCCAGCCAGGGGAAGCCATCGCCATGTTGATCTACATCCTTCGTCGTTTAATGATCGCGTTGAGCGTCGCCATCACGGTATCCGTGGTCAGCTTCATGCTGTTGCATCTGTCCGGCGATCTGGCCACTGCCATCGCCGGGCCGGAAGCCAGCGCGGCGCAGGTAGAGGTGATACGCGTGCAGTACGGACTGGACCGCCCGCTCACGGCACAATTTGCCGACTGGCTGTGGAATGCGGTGCGGCTGGATTTCGGACGTTCCTATTATTTCCAGAGCTCCGTGATGGACCTGGTCGCGGAGCGTTTGCCGATCACCCTCAAGCTGGGCGGCATCGCGCTGCTGCTTGCGGTATTCGTGGCGATCCCGCTGGGCGTGCTGGCGGCGATTTTCCGTGACACCTGGCTGGATCGGCTGGCCTTGCTGATTGCAGTGATCGGCCAGGCTATGCCCAGTTTCTGGTTCGGTCTGACCTTGATCGTCATCTTTGCGGTCGGCTTGCACTGGCTACCTGTGGCGGGCAATACCACCTGGCAGCATTTCGTGCTACCCGCCATCGCGCTGGGTTATTACGCGACGCCGGCGATGATGCGGCTGACGCGCGCCGGCATGCTCGATGTGCTGGATTCGGATTACATACGGACCGCCAGAGCTAAAGGCCTGAGCAAAAGCCGGGTGATTCTCAAACATGCGCTGCGCAATGCTGTGATTCCGGTAGTGGCCCTGGCGGCAGTGGAAATGGGCTTCATGCTGGGAGGTTCGGTAGTAATCGAATCGGTGTACTCGATGCAAGGCCTGGGGCAATTGGCGTGGGATGCGATCTCCCGCAACGATTATCCGGTGGTGCAAGCGGTGGTGCTGATCATCGCGGTGTTTTATATCGCACTGACTTTCCTGGCTGACGTGATCAACGCCGTGCTTGATCCACGCATCCGCACTCGCTAAGGAAATCTTATGTCGCCTCCGTTATTATCCTCGTTGTCGTCACAGTTGCCATCTTCGTTGAATACGGCTGCAATGCCATCCGCCGCCGCTTTGCCAGCCCCTATGTGGCGCCGCAAATTACGTAGATTTCTTGGTCATCACGGCCTGACGTTGGGGGTGGTGGTACTGGTCCTAATCATCCTGACAGCGCTGTTTGCACCCTGGCTGGCGCCGCACGATCCCTACAGCCAGGATGTTACGCAACGCCTGATTCCACCGGTGTGGCATGCCAATGGCAGCTGGTTGCATGCGCTTGGCACGGATAAGCTGGGACGCGATTATCTGAGCCGTCTGATATTCGGCGCCCGCGTGTCGCTATTGATCGGCTTTTCGGCAGCATTGATTTCAGGCTTGATAGGAACCACGCTGGGCGTGCTGGCCGGATATTTCGGCGGCCGCGTCGATGCCGTGATCAGCTACATCATCACGACCCGGCTGGCCATGCCGGTGGTGCTGGTGGCGCTAGCGATGGCGTCGCTGGTCGGCGGCTCGCTCAAGGTAGTCATCGTACTGCTGGGTCTGCTACTGTGGGACCGCTTCGCGGTGGTCACGCGTTCCGCCACCCAGCAATTACGCAATGCAGAATTCATCGCCTCGGCCCAGGTGCTGGGGGCGTCCACGCCCTACATCCTGCTGCGCGAAATCCTGCCGAATATCATGAGCGCGCTGATCGTGGTGGCGACACTGGAAATGGCGCACGCCATCCTGCTCGAAGCTACGTTGTCGTTTCTCGGCCTGGGAGTACAGCCGCCGACGCCTTCATGGGGGCTGATGGTGGCCGAAGGCAAAGCCTATATGTTTTTCCAGCCATGGGTAATCCTGATTCCCGGCATTGCACTGATATTGCTGGTATTGGCGATCAACCTGGTCGGCGACGACCTGCGCGACATGAATGCGCCCGATGGCCGCAATTGAACCGGTGACCTTGATTAACGTTAGACATGAGCGCAACCAGGAGCCCGGTATGAACACATTGCTAGACGTAAAAGGCCTGCGGGTAGACTTGCCGACTGAGCATGGCATGCTGCATGCGGTGCGCGGCATCGATTTCCAGGTTCGGCGCGGCGAGATGCTATGCCTGGTCGGCGAGTCGGGATGCGGGAAATCGATGACATCGCTGGCGTTGATGGGTTTGTTGCCACGCAAGGCACAACGCAGCGCCACTCACATCCGTTTCGACGGCATCGATCTGCAGCAACTGCCGGAACGCAAGATGGCGGAGCTGCGCGGCCAGCGCATGGCCATGATTTTCCAGGATCCGATGACCTCGCTCAATCCATCCTATACGCTGGGCAATCAATTGTGCGAAGCCTTGCTCCAGCATCGCCGGGTCTCTTATGCGGAAGCCCGAGACCGGGCGATTTACCTGTTGCATCGGACCGGGATCAAGAATGCCGAGGACCGCATGCGGCAGTACCCGCATCAGTTGTCCGGCGGCTTACGCCAGCGCGTGATGATCGCAATGGCCCTGATGTGCGAACCGGATCTGATCATCGCCGACGAGCCGACTACCGCGCTGGATGTCACGATACAGGCGCAGATTTTGCGGATGATAAGGGAGTTGCAACAGGAGTTCGGCAGCGCAGTGGTATTCATCACGCATGATCTGGGTGTGGTCGCGCGCATCGCGGATCGGGTTGCAGTCATGTACGCCGGCGAGATAGTCGAAACGGCGCCGGTGGCGCAATTGTTCGCCCGTCCCAGCCATCCGTACACGCGCGGCTTGCTCAACTGCATCCCGGTGCGCGGCAAGACGCTGCCTGGTAGCCGCCTGGCGGCTATACCCGGCGTGGTGCCGAGCCTGGTTGGACAAGTGCAGGGTTGCGCCTTTCGCAACCGTTGTCCGCAGGCGCATGATGCTTGCGAGCAGTTGCCGCCGAATGTCGCAATCGATGACGCGCACTATGCCCGCTGCAACAGCGTTCATCCGCATGATACAGAGGTGGCGGCATGAATAGGCTTGCTGAAGAACAAGGCGGCAACAATGGCAGCAGCGACATTGCTCTGGAATTATATGCACTAAGCCGGACTTTCAAACTCAATCGCGGCTTTTTTCAGGCCGATGGTGAAATCAAGGCTGTCAACGATGTCTCCCTGCGTCTGTATCGCGGCGAGACGCTGGGGCTGGTGGGCGAATCCGGTTGCGGCAAGAGTACGCTGGCCAAAATGCTGCTGGGCCTGCTTGCGCCGAGCTCAGGGAATGTGCTGATCAATGGCACGGAGATCGATCCGACGCAACGGATGGCCTTGGCGCGCCATATCCAGCCGATATTCCAGGATCCGTATTCGTCGCTCAACCCACGCAAGACCGTATCGCAAATCGTCGGCCTTCCGCTCAAGCTGCATCGTATCGGCAACGCCGCCGAGCAACACGGCAAGCTGCGCGAGATACTGGATCTGGTCGGCATGCCGGAACGTACGCACCATCAATACCCGAACCAGTTGTCTGGCGGTCAACGTCAGCGCGTGGCGATAGCCCGTGCGCTGATTCTGCGGCCCGGCATCCTTATTTGCGATGAGCCGACGTCGGCGCTGGACGTGTCGGTGCAAGCGCAGATACTTAACCTGCTGCTCGATCTGAAAAGGGAATTCGGCTTGACCTACCTGTTCATCAGTCACGATCTCGGCGTGGTCGAGCATCTGGTGGATCGCGTCGCGGTGATGCATCAGGGCAGCATCGTCGAGCTGGAAACCCGCGAAAAGATATTTTCGCAGGCGCAGCATCCCTATACGCGGATGCTGCTGGCCTCGGCATTATCACCGGAGCCTGGTCTCGGCATCCCGGACATCGTCATGCAGTAGATCGATGGATACCTGCAGCATGAACGCAAAAAATATCTAACCTTGGCATCGGTTCAACGCCGATGCCGCCGTCAACCGAGGAAAATGTATGAGCAGAACAGAAGCTATCGCCAAGGCCAGTGCGTATTTCGACGACGGGCGATTCCGGGAAACCCTGGCGCGCCGTGTTGCGGTGCGTACCGAGAGCCAGGAAGCCGGCAGCGCGCCAATCCTGCTAGCCTATCTGGATGAACAGATCGTGCCTGAACTGACCGCGCTGGGCTTTAGCTGCCAGGTCGTCGCCAATCCGCAGGCTGGTGGCAGTCCCTTTCTGCTGGCCGAGCGGATCGAGCAGGGCGCCGCATTCACCGTTCTCACCTACGGTCACGGCGACGTCGTGCGCGGTTACGACAGCCAATGGCGCAGCGGCCTGAATCCTTGGGAAATCATAGTCGAGGGCGATCGCTGGTACGGCCGCGGCGCCGCCGACAACAAAGCGCAGCATACGATCAACTTCGCCGCGCTGGCGCAAGTGCTGGCGGTACGCCACGGCAAGCTCGGCTATAACGTCAAGGTGATCCTGGAGATGGGGGAAGAAATCGGCTCCCCCGGCCTGAAGGAAATTTGCGTACTGCACGCCGAGCGTCTGGCGGCCGATGTATTCATCGCATCCGACGGTCCGCGCGTTTCCGCCGCCAAGCCGACAATGTTCCTGGGCTCGCGTGGCGGCGTCAATTTCGATCTGCGGGTAAAGCTGCGCGATGGCGGGCATCACTCCGGCAACTGGGGCGGCCTGCTACGCAATCCCGGCGTGAGGCTGGCCAATGCGATCGCCAGCCTCATCGATGAGAGAGGATGCATCCGAGTCGCTCAGCTGTTGCCGGAAGGTTTGCCGCAGAGCGTGCGTGACGCGCTCGACGGCGTCGAGGTCGGCGGCTCTGTTGGCGATCCGGAAGTCGACAGCGACTGGGGAGAGCCGGGCCTGTCGCCGGCGGAACGCGTATTCGGCTGGAATACGCTGGAGGTGCTGGCGATGAAGACCGGCAACCCGGAAGCGCCGGTGAATGCGATTCCCGGCCATGCTTTCGCGCATTGCCAGATACGCTATGTGGTCGGCAGCGACAGCAAGAATTTCCTGGCGCACATCCGCAGCCATCTCGTTGCGCTTGGTTATGACGATGTCGAGGTCTTGCCATCCGGTATCCAGTTCGAGGCCACCCGTCTCGATCCGGACGATGCCTGGGTGCGCTGGGGCCTGGCCTCGATGCAACGCACCACCGGCACGGCGCCGACCTTGTTGCCCAATCTGGGTGGATCGCTGCCGAACGATGTCTTTGCCGATGTGCTGGGCTTGCCGACGCTATGGGTGCCACACTCCTATCCGGCATGCTCGCAACATGCGCCCAACGAACATATCCTGGCCAGCGTATCGCGCGAATCGCTACAGATCATGGCTGGCATGTTCTGGGATCTGGCCGAAGAGGGCGAGCAAGTCCATGCGCAAAGAGCATAAGGACGTGTAGCCTGGGAGGCTACAATTCACTCTTACGGTTTTGCGTCTTTCACAGGATATCGGGGCAAGCGATGAAACAGGAAATACAATATTGTCAGTTGGCGGACTTGAACGACGCAAAGGATGAATTGATCGGGATCAGGCGCCATATCCATCGACATCCGGAACTGTCGTATGAGGAATTCAATACCTCTGACCTGGTCGCGGCCAAGCTGCAAGACTGGGGCTATGCGGTCACGCGCAACATAGGCGGCACCGGCCTGGTGGGTACCTTGAGCGCGGGTGACAGCAAGCGCAGCATAGGCGTCCGCGCAGACATGGATGCCTTGCCCATCCATGAAAATACCGGATTGTCCTACGCCAGTTGCCACGATGGGAAAATGCATGCATGCGGACACGACGGGCACACCACGATGCTATTGGGAGCAGCCCGGCATCTGGCTCGCACCCGCAATTTCCATGGCACCGTCAACTTGATCTTCCAGCCGGCCGAAGAAGCCGGATCGAACAGCGGTGCCGAACAAATGCTGCGCGACGGCTTGTTCGAACGATTTCCCTGCGACGCCATTTTCGGCATGCACAATCATCCCGGCTTTCCGACCGGTACCTTCATGTTTCGCTCCGGCCCCTTCATGGCCGCCTGCGACACGGTGAAGGTTTGCATCACGGGCCGGGGAGGGCACGCAGCCCGGCCGCATCTGTCGATTGATCCTGTAGTGGTCGCCAGCAGCCTGGTGATGGCTTTGCAGACTATCGTTGCACGCAATATCGATCCGGCGGAGATGGCAGTGGTCACTGTGGGTGCACTGCACGCAGGTCATGCCGCCAATGTGATTCCGGAACAGGCCACGCTGGAAATGAGTGTGCGTTCATTCACCCCCGAGGTCCGCAGCCTGTTGGAACAGAGAATCCGCGCATTGATCGAGACGCACGCCGAAGGCTATGGCGCGCAAGCCGAGATCGAGTATATTCACGGCTATCCGGTGCTGGTCAATTCCGACTCTGAAACAGCATTCGCGATGCAAGTCGCTGAAGAGCTGGTTGGCTCGGAAAATGTGATATCACCGTTTCCAGCGATCGCTGGCAGCGAGGATTTCGCGTACTTTCTGCAACAACGTCCCGGCTGCTTCGTCCGGCTGGGGAACGGGGTGGGCAAGCCCATGCTGCATAACGCCGGTTACGATTTCAACGATGAAAATGTCACCGTCGGCGCGGCTTACTGGAGTCGGCTGGTTGAGCGGTTTTTGTCTCTTTAGCCGTTATTCAGCGCAGCCCTTTTGCAATATCGGATTTCAAATTCTCCAGGCTGCTGCTTCCCTTGGCGCTTGCTGCCTTGGAAATGCAATCGAGCAGCTTATCGACTGCGTCATTCGACACAGCAGTGACCCGCCGCAGCACGCCGATCTCTCGGAAGAATCCTGCGTCTCCTAGCGGTAAAACGCGCAGCTTCTTGCTCGACGCGCCTGCGGCGAGGTCGGAAGGGATGATGGCCACTCCGAGCCCTTTTCTGACCATCTCCATGATCACCATCGGTTCATCCAGTTCCATGGTGTCGTTTACATGCAGCCGAGTGCGTTTGAGATAACGGTCGACCAGCTGGCCGCCGTAAGAGCGCCGGCTATACCGCAGAAACGGATGTGCCGCGAGCAGGTCCCTGACAGAAGTCTCGCGCGCCGCCAGCGGCGCAATTGCGACGTAGGTTTCTCGCAGCATGGTGGCCCATTTTAAGCCCTTGGTCATTTTCAGATTGGGGCGAATCATGATCGCGAGCGACAAATCATTACTGTCGATTTGCGACATCAGCTGGACTGATGTTCCCGGCACTACATTGACTTCAACTAACGGAAAATATTTCCGGAAATCGGCCAGCGCTGCCGGCAGCAAGCTCAGTTGAACGGTAGAGATCGCGCCGATATCTATTTTTCCTCGGGTAGCGGCGACTTCGGTCTGTCCTTTCATGGATTCAAAAAGCCTGATGATTTCCTCCGAAGTACGCAGCAACTGCTTGCCATGATCGCTGACGGTGACCGACTTGCCCACACGCGTGAAAAGTTCGCAATTCAATTCATCTTCGAGGCGCCTGATCTGCATGCTCACGGCAGACTGCGTCAAGCCAAGCCTGGCGCCGGCAGTCGAGAACGACCCCAGTTGTGCTGCAGCGATAAAGGTCTTCAGATAGCGAATCATGCTTATGAAAAATTTGAATTAGGCGGATTAAAAATGATGATTTTACATCATTAATTTGTATATATAGACTGTGTTACATCCTTGCAGCATTCAACAACCAGTCAACATTTAGGAAAGAGAATTCAATATGACATCGACATCACTATTCCATTTGGCATTCCCCGTGAACGACATAGCCGAGGCGCGTGCCTTTTATGGCGATCTGTTGGGTTGCCCTGAAGGCCGCAGTTCCGAGAAATGGGTGGATTTCAATTTTTATGGACATCAACTGGTGGCGCACCTGGCTCCAGACGAAAGCGGGCATAGCGTGAGCAATTCGGTGGATGGCCATGATGTGCCATCACGGCATTTCGGAGCGATCTTGTCCTTGCCCGATTGGGAGGCTCTGGCTGAGAAGCTGAAAGCCGCCAACATTAAATTCATCATCGAGCCGTATATTCGTTTCAAGGGAGAGGTCGGCGAGCAGGCCACGATGTTTTTCCTGGATCCGTCCGGTAATGCATTGGAATTCAAATCGTTTGCCAACATGGATTACATCTTCGCAAAATAATAATTGAAATCATCAGGGAATAAGAAATGAAAAAACTCATGCTGGCGCTGTGCCTCATCGGCGGCCAAACGGTGCAATCGAGTCACGCCGAAGAACTGAGCGGGACGCTGAAGAAAATCAAGGAGAAGGGCGAGATTGTGCTCGGGGTTCGCGATTCGACCAAGCCATTTTCCTATCTGAACGATAAACAGGGCTATGAAGGCTATGCGATCGACTTGTGTCTTTCCATCGCCAAGACCATACAGCGCCAGCTCGGCATGTCGCAACTGAATATCTCATTGTTGCCGGTAACATCGTCAAGCCGCCTTCCCCTTATTCAAAACGGCACGGTCGATATTGAATGCGGCAATACGACCAACACGGCAGAACGTCAGAATATCGTGGAATTCTCGCCTACGTTCTACGTTAGCGGTTCCCGCCTCCTGAGCAAGCGCAGCAGCAACGTGCAGACGCTGGCCGATCTTCGCGGCAAGAAGCTGGCAATCAACAGCGGCGCTACCCATATCAAGATGATCACCATACTCAATAATGAGCAGAAGCTTGGCATCGATATTGTCTCGGCACGCGATACTGCAGAGGGAGTTCTGCTAGTCGAGACCGGGCGGGTTGCGGCTTTCGTAAATGACGATATTGTGCTCGCTTCGCTGGCCGGTGGTAGCAAAATGAAGGATGAACTGGTCGTTGGCAAAGATGCGCTTTCCGTCGAGCCGTTCGGACTAATCTATCGCAAGAACGATCCGGCTTTGAAACAGGTGGTCGATAGCAGCATCACGAACATCTTCAAATCCGGGGACATCAACAAACTCTATGCAAAATGGTTTCAATCGCCGGCGCTACCGCATGGCCAGAATCTGAACTGGCCGATGAGCCCTGAAACTCAGGCGGCCATCGCGAAGGTGACCAACTCATCCAATCCAGCCGACTACGCACCGTTGCCAAAGGAACAGCTGTCTGTGGCCAGGAAGAAGTGATTCGTCTTGATATTTCGAGGATGGGATTGGCTGTGATCGACTGACAAGGAGGGGGAGGGGCTGTACGTTTCGCAGTTGTAATCACGATGATTAACATTACTTCTTGTTAACGATAAAATGCCTGTCAGCCAAGGGGGCATTATGGAAATTTCATCAACTGCGATCGTTGCTGTGCTAACCGGGGTGCTCATGGGGCTAATCGGTTGGTATTACGGTAAAAAACAAAAAAACCGGCAAGAGTCAGATATTCCTCATGAAGTAACCGCACTTACTCGAAGTCTTGTTACTAGCAAAGCTGGCGCAGATCGCACCAGTGCACTGATTCGTGCCTGCGATGGGGATCGCAAGCAGGCTGAGCGTTTGATCCAGGACGAAAAAGAAAAAATGCGTGGTCTTTCGCATGCGGACGCGGTTCGGCGGGCGCTGGAGCGATTGATCGAGGCTCGGACCAGATAACCGTTTACATCCTTCCCGGCTCGACCAAACGGTCTTGCCGGGAAGCCAACGTCAGCTTCGAGACGGAGAAACAACGGCTTCCACGGCGCGTCCTACCGAGAGGATGTGGTGATCGGTATTTTGAATACCCGCAATCATAATTCCGACCGGTGCGTCGCCAGCTTGATGGCATGGCACCGAGAGCGCACAGCCGTCGAACAAGTTGACCACCGATGGGTTACGCAGCATGCGTCCGTTAATGCGATAGTAACTTTCGTCGTCCTTGATCACATCGGCGATGGGAGGGGCAATATCAGGTGTTGTCGGCATCAGCATCGCATCATAACCAGCCGCGGCCCAGTTAATCGACAGGATGAATTCGCGCCGGAGGGTTAGAAGTTCAATATAGTCTGGCGCGCTGATGGTCTCGCCGGTTTTGATTCGCGCGAGTACTCTCGGATCGTATTTATCTGCCCCGTCTTTAATATATTTGCGATGCCACGCATAGGCCTCCGAAGCAGTGATCATGCCTCGTGGATTGATGTTCGGCGCCTGTGCGAACTCAGTCATCGGCAATTCAACGATGATTGCTCCCGCTGCCGATAGACGTGCCAACGCGGTCGTGAATGCACGCGCTACAGGATCGGATAAATCATTCTGGAAGAATGTCTTCGGCACTGCGAATCGCAGTCCGCGCAACGCGGGCGTGTGAGGTACTCGCACGGTCTCGCCTGTGAGTACAGCATCCAGCAACGCACAGTCGGCAACACTCCAGGCGATCGGGCCTACCGAGTCCAAGGTGGTCGATAGTGGCATCACGCCTTCGCGCGGCACGCGACGTTGCGTCGGCTTGAATCCGACCAAGCCGTTAAGCGCGGCAGGAATGCGCAGCGAGCCGCCGGTATCGGTTCCGATAGCGCCGGCAGCCATGCCGTCAGCGACCGATATGCCGCCGCCTGATGTCGAACCGCCGGGAATGCGGCCGGTAGCACGATCATAAACATTCTTCGGAGTGCCGTAGTGTGGATTGATACCCAACCCTGTGTAGGCGAATTCAACCGTATTGGTGCGCCCGATGATGACAGCACCGGCCTTACGCAATCGAGCCACTACGGCCGAATCGACCAGCGCTGGAGGCTGGCCTACCAGAACTGTGGAGCCTCCCAGGGTGGTATGTCCGGCCTCGTCGAGCAGATCTTTGATTGAAATAGGAATGCCGGCAATCGGGGAGGCGACAATTCCACGACGACGCTGCGCATCGATCTCGGTCGCAACTGTACGCGCCTGCTCGGCGTAGACAGTCATGAAGGCGCGTGAACCTTCTCCATTTGGATCGTTGATGGCGGCTAGTGCTTCTTCAACTAATTGGCGGCTGCTCAAGGAGCCGGCAGCGAGTCGACGGGACATTTCCGTCATTGAAATGTGCCCCATGGCAGTACTGGCAGTTGTTCGCGCAAAAGCCCCTGGTGCGATTGTGCCGACTCCCGCAAGGGCTGCGTACTTGCCAGTTTTCTGCAGGAAATGACGTCGTTGGATATCCATTTGTCTCCTTTTTTAATTTATTGGGCAAGGCTTTCGTGCGTCCTTGCTATTTATCAACATGCACATGCTATGCCAGGATTGCATAAAATGATAAGCGCATGAAAAATATAGCTTTTTGTGGCGCCACAAGGCGACTTAGCTCATTGAAATGGATGGAAAATCGCACGCAATGGGATAACAAGTCTGGAAAAAGTGACTAAATTGTTGTCATGAAGACCTGAAGGAATCAGGTTTTGAGGGATGTTAAGACAGGGTTGCGGCGTTCACGAGGGTATGGCGGGCGGATCAAACTGAGCGGGGTAGCTCGGCAAGCAAAGAATACTGAGCGTTTATTAAAAGGCCGCCTCAAGCTGTTTAGCATGAGGCGCCAAAGACATCAATACTATCAATTACCGTGTTATTTCTTTAAGGTAGGCGGCGCGCGCAGAAAATGCGGTTGGCGTGAAATCCGTAAATACGCCATCAACACCAGCTCGGTAAAAAGCCAGGTACTCTGCCGTTGGATCCCCCTTGTAGACTCCTGCCAGGTATTTAGCTTCGTTGCGGAAGGTGAAAATATGAACGAACAAACCAGCCTTATGCGCATCGCTAATCAAGCTGGTTGGTTTGATGGTGTCGACCTCAGCTAAGCTAGCTCTGGACGACGAATCTCGCGCCGAAGCAGCGGTGAGCGACATTGCCTGCGGCTTCCACGGACCGATGCCGTCGGCGTAGGTTTTGACTTCGGCCAATCCTGCCGGTGTAAGCATCGCACCGAAGGAGCGAGGGTCGCCCGCTACGGTCCAGCTATATGGGCGGCCGCTAACGAAAGTGTTGGGTTTATCAGTGATGAAAATGGTTTCGCCGGTCTTGAAGTTCATGCCGTTTCCATCGACTAACTGAACGGCTTTGGATTTCAGGCCGATAGAGCGCAGGTATTTCAAGCTGGCTGGATCAAAGCTTTGTACGAAGACGGGGGCGTCTTTGCGATTGAGATCGTTATCTTTGAGCGCTTTGAGAAAAGCCTCCTCAAACGGATGGCTGCCCGGTGCGCCGCAACCATTGGCAATGGCTTGGGCATTGTTCCAGATCGGATTTTTACTTTCTGGATAAGTTGTAATGAGGCGACCTGTAGCTGCGCTTTTCGCTTTTGCGATATTGATCACTTCCTGGAAACTTAAAATCGGCAACTTGCCGTTCAGATCGGTTGGGCGCTGGTCGCGGGCATCATAAGTGGTGCCGCCGAACCATTGCCTGAGTTCAGCCATCGTGAAATCGCTGATTGACCAGTCGTTGGTATGGTCTTCGCCATCAACGACTAATGATTTCAATACTGATTTTGGATCGTTGGGATTGGTCAAGTCGCTCAGATACTGAGTTGGGCCATTACCCGGCATCGCTGGGTATTTCACATTAACCAATACGCCTGGGACGGTGCGCTTGCGGGCTGCAACAATGGCGTTCGTTTTCGCCACTTCAGCGACGTTTGTGTTATCGCTCAGCCATGGGTTGTGTCGCGCCACCAACAAGCAGTCTTTAGTCATGTGCAGATCCAATTCAAGCGAATCTGCGCCTGCGTCTGCCGCGTTCTCGTAGGAAGCCCGAGTCTCTTCAGGATACAAACCGGGTAAACCGCGGTGGCCGATGACTAGAGGACGTGTACCGTCAAGTGTTTTGAAAGAGCCGGATGCTGTTGCACCTGTGGTAGATAAATCACCACTTGTACTGCTGCAAGCAGTTACGAGCAGGCCAGATCCAATAACGATGGAGCGGGCCAGGAATTTAGTGGTGAAGAGGGGACCCAGGCGGATGTACATGAGTAGTCTTTCATAGACAAGAGGAAATAGATATCCGGGATATATTAGCCTCGGCACACGACAACGTAATGACGATACAAGGAAGGGAGGATTGATTTCCTTCCGTATTCGGTTTGATTTTTTACGAAACGACTTTGCTGGCATGGCATTGCGCCAGTCTAGTCAACACTGTTAAGGCCTCGTCGACACGCGACGCTGGCACAAATACATGATCGTGAAAATAGGCGGCAACCACATTGGCGCTGATGCCAGACTTGCTCAGTTCTGTCGCCACGGAGGCAGTTAGCCCGACAGCAGCGAGGCTGGAATGGACATTAAGCGTAATCATGGCGAACGCACCTTCGTAAGCCAGTTGAGCGTGGTCGGCAGCTTGCTTGTCCAGAATCAGCGTCAATCCTTCTTTTTCTTGAAACGATGCAATCGGCGCCAATGTCGCATACATACCGTAACTTGCATGTGGAATGGAACAGAAAACAAACAAACCTGGGCTCGCAAGCGGGCTCATGGAGGCCAGTAATGTGTCGAGATCGGTGACGGCGCACATCGGCAAGATATGATTGATTTGTGATCTGCCATGTTACACGACTTGAAAAGAAAGAATAAAATCTGTCGAAATTTCATCTCTGATAATTCAAAGTTCTTCAGGAAATTTGTTGCCGAACATGGGAAGGCCGCTCTTTGATTCCTCATGCGAAGCCTCGTCTTGAATGACGTCCCAATGCTCGACCAGAATGCCATCGACGATGCGTAGAATGTCTGCCGCGATCCAGTTCTTCGGCCGGCCATGACCAGAAAATCGCCCGTGGACTATCACGAAATCGCCATCGGCGACAATCACGCCAGGTTCGTACTTCAGCGTAGCTGGAACGCTTTTGATGAGATTGAACAGGCCGTCGCGGCCGGGTTCAATATGAGCGCTGTGCTGGATGTAATTGGGCGACCAATAGCGTTCGCATGTCACGTAATCACGCTTGTTAAACAAGGTGTCGAATGCCTCAAGGACAAGTGCTTTATTTTTCGTTTCAATCGTTTCATTCATTTTGTTCTCCAAATTCACGGTTATGCTCTCAGCCGCAAAGATACCTGCACTGTTTATCAAAAAGAACCTTCGCAGACCACGCCGCAGTTTGATCTCAAGCCACATTGGGACGGCGACGATGTGCACAGAGGACTCAACTCGAAAGGTGATCGCAACAACGCATCATCGTCGCTCGCCACAGCGATCTCCGCTCAATGTGGCGGTTGCTCCATCGTGTCGTTGAACTGAATTACAAGCGCAGCCTCGCCCGGTCCCGGGTTATTGCGCAGCGTCTTTGTGCCTTCCACCAATACCTCCTCCGTGTCTGTCCCAAGGATCTTGATGGTTTCGTCGATGAACTGCGCCAGAGGCATCGCCCGAGGTTCGTCATTACTATTCAGCAGGTCCGTCTGCACCCAGGGCGGAGCTAACTCCAGCACCTTCACCGAACTGTCTTTCAACTTGTAGCGCAGCGATTGGGTATACGAGTGTATGGCTGCCTTGGTGGAGGAATACACCGCCGTCATCGCCAGTGGTACAAACCCGAGTACCGACGATACATTGATGACAATAGCCGCATCCTGTTTCTTCAAATGCTCGATCAGCGCCGACGTCATCCGGATCGGCCCCATCAGATTGGTGGTGATGGTCGACACCAGGAGACCTTCATCGATTGTGCTCGCGGCATCGTCGATCTGCATGATGCCCGCATTGTTGATCAGCACATTAAGCTTTGGGTGCTCTGCAATCAGTTTTGTTGCGACCGCTGCGATGCTGGCAGGATCCTCAACATTGAGTTCCACCGACTGCATGCCGGGATTCGCCTTGGTTACCTCAGCCAGATGGCCCTTACGCCGGCCGGAGATGATTACCTGGTTTCCCAGTTTGTGCAAAGCCTCTGCCAAGCCGCGCCCAATTCCTGAACCACCACCGGTAATAAAGATAGTATTTCCACTCAGTTTCATTTTCTGTTCCTCTTGTTTGGTTTGTTTAAGTACAATTTGCAGCAGGGCGCGCTCTGGCCCGTTCGTCAACCGGGGCGTTCCCAGTCGATCTTCCTACCGTCTCATGAATTCGTCATGTCGTTCCCCCCTGTGATCTGTTGGAGTCATCAGTTGTGTTTAAGCGCCACTCAAGCCAACTCGACCTTGAGTACATTCCGGCGGGTCGTACCCAATGTCAGTAATAAAGAAGAAGCGACGAATGTCGCCGCAACCAAGCCCAGGTTCGACACGCGGCTGTAAGCTAGGGTGAGGGAGCCAACCCCGGCGCCAAGTGAAAAGCCGAGATACATGAACGAGGCATTCAGCGAAAGGGCAATCGGTGCGACCTTGATCCCTGCTATGGCCATCAAGCGAGCTTGTTGGGCGGGGTAAAAGGCCCACGCAGCTATTCCCCAAACGGCTACGGCAACGAACACAGGTGCAATCGCCATGGTTTGCGGAAGAAGATGAGCTGTTGCTGAGAGCGTCAAGAAGGAAACAACCATAAAGAAGAGTGCGGGCAGAATGACGGAACGGAAGCCGAACTTGTCATTTGCCGTCCCGCCAAGCGCCACGCCTATCGCCGCAGCCACGCCCCACATAAACAACACGTAGCCAACATGCTCGCCTTGAATAGTGGTCACTGTTTGAACAAACAGAGCGAGGTAGGTATAGACAGTGTATCCACCCAACGCCCAGAGCGTCGTGCCCAACAACGCCAGCAATACCGCCGGTTGCCGTGCGACGTTAATTCGCTCGCGCAGGCTGGCGACGGGTAGTCCCGCTCCAATACTCCCTGGCAATCCCAGACTCAGCCCTGCGGTTGCGATAGCTGCGACCATGGCAAGGCCAACGAAAGTCATGCGCCATCCGAATTTGTTGGCGATGAAGGTTCCCAATGGGACGCCGAGAGCAATTGCAACCGTAAGTCCACCATTGACGATGGCCAGAGCGCTTCCTCGTCGCTGCGGAGTAACCAGGGCTCCCGCGAGAGCATTCGCACTTGGAACGTACAAACCTGCCGCAAACGCAAGTAGAATGCGCGCGCCCATCAAAGACCAATAACCGGTTGCGCTCCAGGCTAAGAGATTAGCCAGCGTGAACGCGCACATAGAAAAGATAAGCAGCCTGCGGCGATTAACGCCGCTCGAAAGCGCCGTTAAGATTGGCGAACTAATTGCATATGCGAAAGCGAAGGCTGCCACAAGCTGTCCTGCGACCGAGACACTTATAGACAAGTCTGTGGCGATCGAAGGTAGTATCCCTGCAATCATGAACCCCTCGGCGCCAACAGCGAAAGTACCCAGCGCCAGCAAGTAGAGTGGGGCATTCGTCGATGTGGCGGAATTTTCAGCAGTCATGTAAATCTCCTTTAATATGACCGGTCATCTTAAAAAAGTCAGAAAAAAAACCAAAAACTGTTTGCGACAGGGGGTCAGACCAGAATTTTACGAAACGTCACATCCATGAACGTATCAAATGCATCGCGACTCCGTTCAACTTTCGCCCTTAAGGTCGCCCCCTCCCACGCATTGAGCAAAAATCCCGCGAGTGTCCGCGCGCTCAGTTCATTCCCTATCGAGTGATCGGCTTGGCCGGCAGCAACGGTCGCCCCAATAGTGTTGGTCCAAGCTTCATACACTCGAGCCAACTCGCTTCTGATGATCGGGCTTTGATCCGACAGTTCAGCGCTAAAATTGCCGAGTAAGCAACCTTGTTCAAAGTCGAGGCTAACGATCATTTCATTGAGTCCAACAAAATACTGTCTCAATCGTTCCACTGGCGCGATTGACTGATCTTTCAATACATCCCGCAAGTTGCCGCGTGTTCCATAATAGGCCACGATCTCCGCTCCGAGCACTTCCTTGCTCTCGAAGTGGTTGTAAAACGACCCCTTCGGCACACCGGCTGCAACAGTAATGTCTTGCACGCTGCAACCATTGAAACCCTTCTCGGGGAGGAGTTTTAATGCTGCTTCGAATATATGATCGTGTACGTTTGGCTTTGGCATGCAAATACAATATGACCAGTCATCTCATTTGTCAAGCAAGATTCGTCAGATTTTTTAATGTTCAGGAAGCAGCGATGTATAGTTGATTCCGCGAAGCACTACATATTGCACGGACAATTGGGTTGGTTGGACTGAAAGGGAAACCGCGGTAATCCATGCAGACTTTATTAAAACTCGACAGACTTTATTCTTTAGCGCTCTAATGTAATTGTGTCGGCGCAAAATTCCATCTAACTCATTGATTTATATGGGAGCCATATTTTTCGCTCGATAGTTTTAGATTAAAAATTGTTTACGAAAATCTAGCGGGGAATAACCGACTTTACGTAACCCCCAAGGGGAAGTGCGGGTAGATATTAGTAATCTAACGCTATCGGGCAAAACAATCGCTAGCAGCCCTGTCAGGCGCCGCAATTGTCCTTTCCGAATCGGTGCGTGTGCAGATTAATTTGAAATGGTATATGATGATCATCATGAGAACGAAATCTACAAAACAAACCGCCGTCGGCCGCAAAGAAGCCACACACGAACGTATCCTGGAGGTGGCCGCACGCGCCATCCGCCGCAGCGGCTACAGCGGTACTGGCGTAGCCGACATCATGAAAGAAGCGGGGCTGACGCACGGCGGTTTTTACGCTCACTTCGAATCGCGCGACGCTTTGCTGGCCGAGGCAGGGGACCGTGCCGGTGCCGAATCAGTGGCATTGGCGGCGCGCGTGGCGGCGACCGCACCACCGGGGCAAGCGCTGCAGGCCATGATGCAGGCTTATTTGTCGTCGGAGCATATAGGGGCTATCGAGACGGGTTGCCCAGTCTCGGCGCTGGGTTCGGAAATGCCGCGCCAAGCGCCGGAGGTGCGACGTGCCGCAACCATTCACATCAAGGAAATGATCGATTTGTTCGCACGCCAGTTGCCCGATTGGGGGCAGCCGCAGGCGCACGAGCAGGCGATGGCGCTGGTCTGTGCCTTGATTGGCACTACCATGATTGCGCGTGCCGTTGACGACCCTAAGTTATCCGCGGCGCTGTGCGCAGCTGCACTGAAGCAATTTACACCGGCTGCTGTTTGAGTTTATCGGTAGTTTTTTACATTTAAATATGACGATCATCATATATATTTCACATTAAGGGTTAATAATGTCTACTTCTTCTCGAAAAATTGCAGTTGTAACCGGTGCGTCGTCGGGCATCGGCGCGGTCTATGCCGACCGCTTGGCCAAACGGGGCTATGACCTGGTGCTTGTTGCGCGTCGCGCGGAGCGCTTGCAGTCGCTAGCTGTCAAGATTGCAAAAGCACACGGCGTGAGGATCGCGCCAATGATCGCCGACCTTGAAACGGAGGCTGGTCAGACCAGTGTCGAGCAATTTCTCTCCAGCAATCCGGCGGTCAGCGTCTTGGTAAACAATGCTGGCATCGCTCGACTCGCCTCGATCTCAGACAGTCCTTTACAGGACTCTTTGTCCCAGATCACGTTGAACATTACGGCATTGACGCGTTTGACACATGCAGTCCTGCCTGGGCTGAAGTCACGTAATGAAGGCGTGATCATCAACATTTCCTCCGTCATGGCGCAAAACTCTCTGCCTATCAGTTCCGTATATAGCGGAACCAAAGCGTTCGTTCTTGCGTTCAGTCGCGGACTTCAGCAAGAACTAGCCGATACCGGTGTGAAGGTGCAGGTTGTGCTCCCCGCAGCCACGGCCACAGAGGTCTGGGACCACTCCGGCGTGCCCCTGGCAGCGCTTGCCCCTGAGTCCGTCATGTCGACGGAGGATCTGGTGGACGCGGCCTTGTCCGCGCTTGATAAAGGCGAAAACATCACCTGGCCGTCGGTGGCTGACACGGAAGTAATCGAGCGATTTGAATCAGCCCGCCTTGCACTTTTCGCTACCTCACAAACCGGCAAGGTCGCACAACGCCTTCTACCTATCTGATTTTGCAAACGAAATTCTATTTAAAGGATCACCGAAAATGCTATTTGACACCTTCTCTCTACGTGCCATCAATCTCAGCAATCGGGCTGTGATGTCTCCGCTCACGCGCAGTCGCGCCGTCGAGAACAACACGCCGAACGGTCTGATGGCCACTTATTACTCCCAGCGTGCCTCCGCCGGCCTCATCATTACTGAGGGCACCTCGCCATCGCCGAACGGTTTGGGCTACGCGCGCATACCGGGATTATTCAATGATGCCCACGTACAAGGCTGGAAACTCGTAACGGATGCAGTCCACGCCAAGGGTGGCAAGATTGTCGTGCAGTTGATGCATACCGGGCGAGTGAGCCACCTGGCAAACCTGCCGACCGGGGCCGAGGTACTGGGCCCATCATCCGATACATGCCCCGGCGAGATGTGGACCGATAGCCAGGGGAGCCAGCTGCACACGCCGCCACGCGAGATGACCGAGGCCGACATCGCGGCTGCGATTCACGAATTTGCAACCGCCGCACGCCTGGCCATCGATGCCGGCTTCGACGGCATCGAGCTGCACGCCGCCAACGGATATTTGCTCGAACAATTCCTGAATGCCAATATCAACCATCGAACCGATGGTTACGGAGGCACACCCGAAGAGCGTAACCGACTCGTGCTTGAGGTCGTCCGCGCCACAGCAAAGGAGATCGGCGCCGAACGAGTCGGCATCCGCTTATCGCCATATGGGGTTTTTAACGCCACCGGACCCTCCGCGGATGTGGATGAGCAGTATGTGACGCTGGTGAAGGAGCTCTCCGCATTCGGCCTCATGTACGTTCACATCCTGGATCACTCGGCGATAGGCGCTCCGCCTGTTCCAGCCAAGCTGAAGGCCGATCTGCGAGTCGCGTTCAGCGGCGCCTTCATCCTTGCCGGCGGATTCGACAAAGATAGCGCGGAGCAAGCGCTGATTGAGGGCCACTCGGATCTGATAGCGATGGGCCGGGCTTTTTTGGCCAACCCCGACCTGATCGACCGCATGCGCCAAAACGAAGCGTTGAACAGCCCAGATCCAAGCACGTTCTATACGCCTGGACCGCAGGGCTATACGGACTATCCGGCGCTCGCAGGCTAAGTCCATGAAGCTGAACTTCCAAGGCCTCGCGATCTTGTCTGCGCTCGTTTTCTTGGTTTTAGCGCTCACCTGGATGTTAGCGCCCGATCTCCTGTTGTCAGACTGGGGTGTTGAATTCACATCTTCAGCCGGATTGGTCAGTCGGCGTGCAGCAGCGCTGTATGCAGGAATCGCCGTCATGTTGTTCTCAGCCAGAAATGCTGAGCCATCAGTGGGCAGATCAGCGCTGATCAAAGGAGTTGTGGTTGCCTGTTTTATGCTCGCGGCACTGGGGGTTTTGGAGTTTAAGGCGGGGAACGCCACTCCCAGAATCCTGATAGCCGTTTTCATCGAACTCGCGTTCATGCTAGCGCTCCTGTATGTGGGGTGCGGCCATCCCGCACAGTCGGACACCAGCCATCGGCGCAGGAAAGCTTAAGTCAGCAATGACCGCCTGCTTTGCGATTTGGATAACGTCTTCGCCAGTACTTGAACAGCAGGCTTATTTAACGAAACAAGGAAGGCAATAATGAAAGCACTTATTTTGAAAAAATACGGTGGCGCCGGCCAGCTCGTGTTCGCCGACATTCCCCGGCCGACGATCAAGCCGGACGAAATTCTGGTCCAGGTTCACGCCGTCGGTCTCAATCCGATTGATTACATGATTCCAAAAGGAACGTTTAAGCCCATCCTCAAGTTTCAGCTGCCGGCCACGATGGGGAGTGACCTCGCCGGTGTCGTGGTGGAAGTCGGGAGCGGCGTTAGCCGTTTTAGGGTGGGCGATGCCGTATTCGCCAGTATCTTTGATCTTGGTACTGGCAGCCTCGCTGAATTTGCTGTTGTACCTGAACATGCAGCTGCACTTAAACCGGTAAAACTGGATTTTGTGCAAGCCGCCTCGATCCCGATGGTCGGACTCGCATCATGGCAGGCGTTCAATGAGCGTGCAAAGATCAAGCCTGGACAGAAGGTATTTGTCCCTGCGGGGGCGGGCGGCATTGGCACCTTCGCTATCCAGTTGGCGAAACACCTCGGCGCCACGGTAGGAACTACCACCAGCACAGGTAACGTGGATCTGGTACGTAGCCTTGGCGCTGATGAAGTGGTTGACTACAAGAAGCAGGAATTTGAGAAAGTGCTGCGGGGTTATGACGCCGTACTGGGTACGATCAGGGGAGACGGGCTCGAAAAGGCGCTGCAGATTGTGAAGCCAGGGAGCAATGTCGTCTCGCTAATCGGTCCGCCGGATGCAACCTTCGCTCGCGCGCGCGGAATGAATTTTTTAATGAAGTTCGTGTTCGCTCTGCTGAGCAGTAAGATCATTCGCCTCGCGAAAAAGCATGATGCCAGCTATTCATTCCTGTTTATGCGCCCTGACGGCCTCCAACTCGCAAAAATCGGTGAACTTCTCGAGGAATCGCATATCCGCCCGGTGATTGATAAAGTATTTCCGTTCGTTCAAGCGAAGGAGGGACTGGCGTATCTCGAAACGGGTCGAGCCAAGGGGAAGGTCGTTGTGCAGATTATAAAGATGTGACCACGCCTGCAGCCATTAATTGATATCAGCAGTGGTAGCTGGCGCGGACATCATTGCGCCTGCAGCACAACCTCATCCATGGAGAATTTTGCGATGCTAACTTTGAAAAAAAAACAGGTGTCGTCGGATTTACTCTGACCACACTACTGATGGCGTCGGCGGCTTGGGCCGACGATGCGCCGCCCATTGGCCTCCGAAAAAACATCGGTAATCTTATTACTTTTGTAAGCGGCTGGTAAAGTCATGTTGACGGATACCGCCAATAGCAAATGCGTTCTACTACGCGTTGACTGGCGGGTTGTGCTTCCAGCGGTGGGGTAGCAGATCTGCGATCTCGCTGGCTTTATGCGTCGGCAAGCGCGTGAGCACGTCTTTCAGGTAGGCATATGGATCGTGCCCGTTGAGTTTGGCCGACTGAATCAAGCTCATGATGGCAGCGGCCCGTTTCCCAGCTCGTAGCGATCCGACAAATAGCCAATTGCCGCGACCGATTGCCACCGGTCTGATTTGATTCTCAATCCAATTATTGTCTATGGGAACATTGCCATTATCCAGGAAGCGCACCAGCGCATCCCAGCGCTTGAGGCTGTAGTCCAATGCTTTAGCGATGGCAGATCCTTCCGGCACCAGCCGGCGTTGATTCTGCATCCACGCGTACAACCTGTCAGTGATCGGCTTTGCCCGGGTCTCGCGAATTTGACGTCGCTCTTCGGGAGCGAGTGCTATGACCTCTCGCTCAATGTCATAAAGGGCCGTGAAGAA
>NZ_FOKF01000049.1 GCF_900111995.1 Collimonas sp. OK607 | reverse complement strand
GTACCGTCCTTGTCCTTATTGCCGAAGCGTGGTGCGACGAGACGTGCAAACTTTTCGAGTTCATCGTTGTTCTGCTCGGGGTCGAGGTGACCTTGCCCAAACATCAGGAACAGTTCGTTGAATCCCAGCCTGTCATGCGCCTTACCGATCTTGTCGGCGATCTCTTCGGCCGACCCAATCAGAACGTTCGGCATCTTCTGACCAAAGGGGATGAACCATTTATCCCAGAACCATTTGTGCTCGGCCATCAATTGCTGTGCCTTGTCCTTGTCACTCGTCAGCATCAAGAACCCGCCCCAGGCAGCGATATCTTCACGCGGCACCTCATGGCCAGCTTTCTGGGCACTGTCCGCATAGCGGTTCCAGAGAGCCTCGCAGAAGTCAAGATCCTCGGCCAGAACAATTAGCTTGCCGCCCTCTCGCGCCCAGAAATCAACCGTTTTCATGCTCGCCGCAAAACCACCATAGACCTTCGGGTGAGGATTCTGGAAGCAGCGCGGCGCGATGCCAATCTGACGCACGATGCCGTCAGCATCCATTCCCTTGCCGAATGCGGCATAGGCGGGATGCCCGACCGAGCCGCCATTCGGCGGAAATTCCCAGTGCTTGCCCTTGTGGCTGAAGACGTCATTGGCCCATGCCTTCTTGATCACTGCGAAGGATTCCTCAAAAACCTCACGGTTGAGTTCGTCCTGGTTGTCCTTGGCCTTGGCATTATGCGGCCCAGTGGCCTGGACGCCTCTGATGGCCGCGAATGAGTCGACCCAACGCGGATGATAGCCGCGGGTAAAACCGACAAACAGCCTTCCCTGAAGCATATGGTCGAGTGTGGCGATTTCTTCAGCAATACGAACTGGGTTATGAGTCGGCAACGTATATCCCATGATTCCGGCCTTTAGCCGTTTGGAATGCATGCCCACATAGAGACTAAACATACCTGGATGGTTGTTGATCTCAAAGCCTTCTATCTGAAGGTGGTGTTCAGGCTGCGAGTAACCGGCATAACCAAGGTCGTCGGCTAGACGAACATAATCGCGGACTTCAGCAAGGAACCGTTGATACAACTCCGGGCGCTGACCAGCCATGCCCTGCTCTAACTCGTAACGCCGACCGATAACGCCGGTTTGCATAAGATTGAATTTCATATATTCCTCAGATTGGGGTGGGGACGGAAGTGCTGATATCTCATTCTGAGGCATTTTCAAACATCAGTCAACACTATTGTTGACTATCATCGAATATGTTGACTATTCTTTTGTTTGTCCCTAATCTGAAGCAACGTCGCATCCTGCACGCACCTTGAAAAATAAAGGGAAATCATATTAGCTCTTGTTGCAACAAGGGCTCTCCACGGAGAAACCAATGAATGAACCAAAATCACCATTGCAATACTTCAACGATGGCGCCATAGCGCGCATCGTATTCAATCGTCCGGAAGCGCTGAACGCCATTGATACAACCATGGCTTCGGCATTTCATGATGCCTGCCTATGCATTTCAGCAGACCCCATGATCCGAGTGGTCGTTCTTAGCGGCGCCGGCCGGGCCTTCATGGCGGGAGGAGATATTGCACAGTTCCGCGACGATCCCCAGTCGATACCGACAACATTGATCGATCCGATGCATGAGGGGTTGATGGTCCTGACGAGTCTGAAAGTCCCTGTCGTTGCGAGTCTCCAAGGAGCCGTTGCGGGTGCCGGCCTGAGCATTGCGCTTGCCTGTGATCTCGCCATTGCCGCTGAAGGTACGAAGTTCAACTTCGCCTACTCGAACCTCGCAACCAGCTGTGATCTTGGCGCGTCATGGAGCCTGCCGCGCCTGGTGGGTCTGAGGCGAGCCTTGGAAATCGCTTTGCTTCCGGAAGCCATCAACACGGTGAGTGCGCTACAGATCGGGCTCATAAATCAGATCGTACCTGCGGACAACCTTGTCGACGCGACTGATGCGTTGGCACAAAGACTGGCCTCGGGCCCTACTGTTGCTTACGGAATGCTCAAGCGACTGATGCGTGAATCTCTCGGCAATAGCTTGGGGACACAATTGAATGCTGAACGTGCCAGCTTCAGCGCTTGCGCCACAACTTCGGACTTCAAGGAAGCAGTAGTTGCTTTTTTGGAAAAGCGCCCTCCTACATTCAAGGGCCGTTAGCTTTTCGTCATTCAGTACGCGCCGCGACAATGGCGCGGTTCGCAGTGTTTACCCAGCGCCTGCAAGCAAGCGACTCACTTAATCATACCTGCGAGAACCCTAGCACGCAAAGCTCGCTTGTTGACCTTGGTTGCTGACATCGGCCATTCGTCAGCCTCGAGGAAATAGACTGCCCTCGGAATCTTGTAGTTGGCTATCCGTCCCTTGCAAAAATCAATCAACTCGCTTTCCTGCGCACTGCAGCCAGGCCGCAACTCGATGAAGGCCACCGGTACCTCATCCAGTCGCTCATCCGGCCTGCCAACGACTTCTGCCAATTTGACGGCTGGATGCTCACATAAAAATGCCTCGACTTCGATGGCCGCAACGTTTTCACCACCGACCTTTAACATGTCCTTTAGACGGCCGTTGAAGATGAGACTACCCTCTGCGGACCGGCTGTATAAATCGCCGGTGTGAAGCCAGCCATCAACATCCAGGGCTTCGGCGGTCTTGGCTGGGTCACGATAATAGCCACTCATCACGCAGTAACCACGTACCAGAATCTCTCCAACTTCGCCCGGATCTGCGTCTTTGCCAGTATCAGGGTTGACGATACGAACCTCGATCCCAGGAACCGCTCTTCCTTGTGTCGTAGCCCTTAGGGAGGCTGACTCGGTGCGATCACTGATTGCAAAAATTCCAGCCGTCTCAGTCATTCCGCAACCTTGAAGGATTTCTGCGGCTGGGAAAAATGATTGCATTCGAGCAACAAGCGCAGGAGGGCCGATCACGATGAGGGACCGAAGTTCCTCAAGTTTTCCAGGATCAAAGGTCGGATGGTCGAGTAAGCCTTGGACGATTGCCGGAAACCAAGGCCATGCCCTTGTAACGCGCTCTCGACTCATCAGTTCCAGCGCACGCCCCGGTTCAAAATGTGTATCGGTCACGTAGGTGCCTACGGCAGCAATGGTTCCAATGAACGGCGCCAGTGATCCGATATGAAATAACGGTCCCGCTCCCCAGTGAATGTCATGCTCCCCTGAAGATAATCGTCTACGACCCCGCTCCGTCGGACCACGCGTCATCGCTTCATGTGACAGCAGGCAGCCTTTCGGATTTGCGGTTGTGCCTGAAGTGTAGATGATCACTGCTGTGTTCCGCACACAGATTCTATGTCGTGCCAGATCGACTTCCTTCACATCAACTTGGGATGCCCCGCGGTCGAATTCGGTTCGCCCGAGGCAGCCGTCGCTGCCCTCACCACGGAGCAGCACGACTCTACGCAAACAAGGCGCTTCCGGCAAATCTAGATGAATGGGATCCGTAGCCCCTCCTAGCGATGGCAGTGCAGTGCACAGCACTTTTCTGAAATCGACATATTCGCTTTCGTCAGCAGTTGTGAGAAGAGCAGTCAATTGCGCATTGTCGATGACGTAGCCCAGTTCTAAAGCCTTGTGTCGGGCATTCAGGGGAACCACCACACAACCGAGCAAGCTGATTCCAAAGAAGGCCTCGGCAAACTCAGTACAGTTTGCAGATAACAACCCAACGTGGTCTCCCGGACGAACGTCGAGTGCAATCAGGCCCCGTGCTACTTGTATGGCGCCTTGCAAAAGTTCGGAATAAGTTTTTCGGCTGTCGGGAAATACAATAGCATCGCGATCAGGATGAATTTTCGTGCCGCGCACAAGAAGATCAGCGATGGTTGACGCCTCGCAGTAATAGTCAAGATCAATCATTAGAATTCACTCGAAATATTGAAACCAATAGGAACCGCTCCAACTGGCCGTCTTTTCTTACCTACAATCCAAGCGCACGCCGCAAGGGCACGCTCTCAGCCGCAAATTTTATTCAATAACCCTTTAAAAATCAGTCTATTGGTATTGCTAAGCTGCCGACCAATCTTGGGATCGTTCCTGGCCATATTCAATCCCTTGCCTCAATACAGATTGTCAATTTTGACATTTCACCATATCCAGGCGTGCCAGCCAATGCCAAACATTTGAGATGACGCAATGCCCCGATGTTCAGGCACGGAATTTCCAATTGATTCGGTGTCCCTCCAATTAGAGACTCTGGCAGAGTCGCCGCTCATGTAGAAATATCATTTGAAATTTTATCTACGGACTTGATGTTGCCTTTTTATATTGATCTACTAATTATTCCTGCACGAAGCCACCGATTTTTCGGGTAGCCCGGGAGGCAGACTGCAGCATACGGTCCAAATAAGGCTGGATACCAACGCCGTCAGGCGGCTTCGGAAAGTCGTATAGCGTCAATGC
Organism: Collimonas sp. OK607; assembly: GCF_900111995.1. GTDB lineage: Bacteria > Pseudomonadota > Gammaproteobacteria > Burkholderiales > Burkholderiaceae_D > Collimonas. Next base: position 23,369 of record NZ_FOKF01000049.1, on the reverse strand, counting down.
CAGCGCAACATCTCCATTCGGTCCGAAGACCGGCACTGAAATCAGTCGAACTTCATTCTGCACCGATGGAAGTAACTGCTCCGGATCAAAGGAAAGCTGCTGAATCAGTTCACGCAAATCCACGTCCTGTGCCGCAACTCCGCCATCTGCCAGCTTCGCCAGCGTCGTAATGAACGCGCGTTGCGCGTCGCTGACAAGCCCCACGGAATAACCACGCTCGCGAATAATCCGCAGCGATGCTTTCACCTCGGCTTGCGCAGATGGCGCTGTGGATGCGCGAAGCCAGAGGTCGATTTTTGCATCGCCACTCCAGGCACCGAACACGGACGCGGTCGGAGGAATGTTCGGCAATCGCTGACCGACGAGCGTTGAAACGGTATGGCGCTTCGAGCTTCCCGCGCCGGCAATGATTACGATTTCGTTGTCGACCCGAGCCGTGGCGATGCAGCGCGCAGAGAATTCAGCGGCAAGTTCTTCCATCTCCGAACGCACCATGTCGACGAGACGAAGCTGCTCTGTAATTGTTCCCAATGGATCTGGGGCCACAAGTGACAGCGGCGAAAATTTTCCATATCCTCCCTGGAAAAACAGCATAGGCAAGCCACCCGTATTTATTTGGAGCTCATTGACCTTGCCGATAACGATGTAATGGTCGCCTGCCTCCTGGACGGAGTGTATTTCGCAATCAATCCACGCCACGGAATCGTCGAGAATTGGCGATCCGGATTGTGCCAACCGATAGGAAATCCCTTCAAATTTGTCTGGCGCTTTTGAGGCGAAGCGCCGGCACAGTGATTCTTGATCTGCGCCCAGGATGTTAACGCAGAATTTACCGGCAGCTTCGATCTTTGGCCAACTTGTTGAACTACGATCCGGCAGAAACGCAACCAGAGGCGGGTCGAGTGATACCGACGTGAACGATCCAACCACCATTCCAGCCATCGGACCGTTTGGCGGAGATGCAGCGACGACGCATACCCCGGTAGGGAATTGGCCAAGCACTTGTCTGAACCAATTCGGATTCGTTGCTTCACGCGATTCCTGGCTGGAAGTAGTCATTTCATACCCTTCTGTTCGATTGTTTTACAGTCTCGCTTTTCAGAATCCCTTGTAAAAGCCGAAGTGAACGGCGCAATCTCGTATTGATTTGCGCAACCGTACAGATAGTACAGTGAGCATCGCGGACGTGAATTTGCGGCGCACACCAGGCTTTGTGAGTGGTTCCTAGCGGCCTCGCCATTCAGGCTTACGCTTTTCGGCGAATGCGCGCGCACCTTCCTGCCTGTCTTCGGTGAACGCATATTCCTCGATCGGCTCGAAGCGGGTTGCCAGAGCAACCTCTAGAGGCCAATCCAATCTTTGTAACACAGCCATCTTCGCCGCCTGAACGGCAAGCGGCGAGGCGGCCGTAATTTTTTCAGCCCAACGTGTTGCCGATTCCATTAAATTTGCATGATCGACGACTTCGTTTACCAATCCATGGGAAAGAGCGTCCGCAGCATTCAAACGATCGCCGGTAAGAATCATGGCCATCGCAATATGGTATGGTAGCTGTCGTATCGCCCTGTGCATGACGCCACATTCGCCCATGATACCAGCCTTCGTTTCCGGCAGACCGAACTGCGTGGTACTGGCGGCGACAATAATGTCAGCGCACATGGCCAATTCAAAACCACCTCCGAGCGCGTAACCCTGGACTGCTGCAACCAGAGGTTTTTTAAGCGTGACCAATGGTCCGCCGATCCCAGTGAGCCCGCCACCGAGAGCCATACGCGACGCGCGGTCGGTACCCTTACTGACATCCGCGCCAACGCAAAAGGCGCGCTCACCTTCTGCGGAGAGGACCGCTACCCAGATGTTGGCGTCGCGATTGATCTCGTTCCAGGCATCGAGCAGAGCTTTATCCATGCCAGGATCGATGGCATTAAGCGATTTTGGCCGATTGAGTTTTACGTGGGCAACGTGTCCCTGGAGGAAAAATTCAACATCAGACATTTGGTGTTACTCCTTTTTTTTGGACGGAGGTGATACGGTTAGAGGGCTAGTAGACGCTACCCGGTAGGCGGCCATCGCCTCCTTGAGTCCGACTCGTCTGATAAATTCCTTCAGCTCCAGAACCGCTGGTGTGAGATGCAACAGGGCGTCCATTTCTGCGACAGCCGAACTGGCATCTCTGAAGCCCATTGCCTCCGCAGCACGGTTAATTGACAGTTTTTTTATACGCAGGACCGCGGGTGGAGTCTTGGCGATACGAACTGCCAGATCCTCCACAACGGCGATGAGTTGATCGGACGGTACGCTATGATTGGCCCACCCCCACTCGACAGCAGTCGGGCCGTCAATGCTGTTTCCTGGTACAAAAGCCATTTCCTTCGCGCGCTTGGGTCCTACAAGAGGCACCCACAAGGGGGCTATGTAACCGCCACCAATGGGCAACGTGGGTTCACCTATGCGGGCGTCGTTCGCGACAACTGTGATGTCTGCATAGACGCACATCTGGGTAGCACCGGCCACGCAGTAGCCATGAACCGCCGCAATGATCGGCTTAGGATGATCCCACATTGCTATGTAGCGATTCACGTTGCGCTGTAAACGTTCGCGATCGGCTACCGGATCGGCAACGGTGGTCAATTTTCCAACTTGATCAAGATCATAGCCGGAAGAAAAGCCCTTTCCTTCGCCGCGAATCCCGATGACTGAGCCGCCTTCGGTTGCAAGTCTGCGCAGCGCGTCCGAAAACTCGTCGAGCAGTTCATTCGAAAGCGCATTTGCTTTGTCGGGGCGATTAAGAATCAACCACGTCAAAGGTCCACTATGTTCGATACGGATTGTGCGGTAGTTGAACACGAGCTCGCTCCCCATTAGACTCGACGCCCAATAGGCAGCGTTTCCTTGACGTGAAAATCCTTTGCCCCGGTCGCACGGAGTTCCCGCCGTTTGAAAAACCACTGTCCCTCAATACGAACCACCTCATCGTGATACTGGCCCCAGACGTGAGAATCTGGCCGCTCACGGCTGTAACGATGCCAAGCGTACAGGATCGTGCGAACCTTGGCTTCGTCCGGGTTCGCGAAGTCAATCACGATGTTTGAGACATGGTGGCTAGTCGCGACGAAATAAGAGCCAACGCCTTCAAGCGTCTTTGCATAAGCCTCACGTCCTTCAGCGCCAAAATTGGGGGCATAAATGACGACGCAATTTTCAACGAACAAATCGGCTAGCTCTTTCGTGTGATTCATGTCGAGATGAAAGGCATAGTTATAGATCAACCTGCGAATCTCTGCTTCGGAAAAAAGCTGTTCAATATTTTGATCACTGGATTTGGTGTTCACTAGAATCTCCCTCAATGGTTGTCAACATCTGTGTTGATAATAGCTGTCGCCAATCCTGATGTCAACTACCGTTTGCAGCTACTATTTTCTAAACAAGTACATGTAAATACCCATCTCAAACGCACTAGGGGCGATTGACTCAATTGAGAGGAGGAGAGATCTTCAGGCGACAGCATTCTCCAATCGATTATCAACGAATGAGTTGACTGATTGATGGGTCTGGTGTTAATTTGCTTCGGTTGGAACGCACTGCAATTTGACCGATATTGCAAAAGGATATGCCATGCTTGAGAAAAAATATGATTACTCTTGAAGAGATGCGTTCAGAAGCACTCTCCTTTCTGAAGTCATGCGAAGAAGGGGATGAGCTTGATGAGCAGACCGCGGCCTTGATTGGATTGGCCGTAAGAGCATCCGTGTCCACCCTCGATATCGAGGGCATAGATGCATACATTGAGCGGGCGTTTAAGGCAGGCGCCACTCCCGCGCAAGTGCACGAGACCTTGGTCTTAATTTCAGGACTTGGTGTGCACACTCTGATGGTGGGATCCCGACGCGTTGCACTTATCGCTCAGGAGCAAGGGTTGATCGATGGGAGCACACCACTCGACCCCACCCGGAAAATGCTCTGGGCGAGATACGTAGGGGAAGATCCATACTGGAGTGTTGTGGAGCGAGAGGCACCCGGATTCCTTGATGCTCTGCTACGTCAGTCACCCGAAGCATTCAAGGCTTTTTTCGACTACTGTGCCGTGCCATGGAAAACAGGCGCCCTACCTCCAGTTTCCAAGGAGTTGATCTCGATTGCTGTCGACGCAACCACCACGCATCGCTACCTCCCGGGTATGCGCTTGCATCTGTCGAATGCGGTGAAACTCGGCGTTGGATGTGTGGCCATCATGCAAGCGCTTGATATCGCTGCCGAAGCGCCTGACCACGCGGGGATTCGCTAGGCAACCTTGACTGGTGCAATATTTGTCGGGAGCCGGACATAACGACTCCCGGCAAAAGGGACAGACGCCGCCGGGGGCAATTGCTAACGAATTGCGTACAGGAAATCGGTTAAATCGCTTGCCATTTAAGATGAGGATATAAGTTTATGGATGACAAGATTCAGGAATTGCTCGACAAACAAAGCATCTACGAGGTTCTGATCACCTATTGTAGAGGGGTTGACCGATGTGACGAAGATCTCCTCCGCTCTGTTTATCACGATGATTCCTATGACGATCACGGCTACTGGCGTGGGAATGGCGTTGAATTTGCTACTTTTGTGACAAATCGCCTAAAGAATGCCAATTCCGCTACAACGCACTCCATTACAAATGCGATGATTAAAATCAAAGGCGACATGGCGTGGTCGGAATCGCAAGTGGTGGCCACCCTGGTGCGCAAAGGGTATGGACCGCTTAATGCTGACGTCATGGGTGCTCGCTATCTGGACGAGATGTCGAGACGATCGGGAGTATGGCGGATAAGCAAAAGGACCGTCGTTCTCGATTGGCATCGGACCGAAATCTGGTCTGATGCGAATGCCCCTGTCCCGGTTGAAGGTTTTTCTCGCGGTGCGAGATTTCCCGACGATCCTGTTTACGGTCTGTTAGGCCCTGACATCTGAACCTGAAAATCTCAATCACAAAGTGTTTCTGGTAGCGAAGATGATGTGGGTGCTGTCCCGCTTGCCACAGACAACAAATAGTCAGTGTTACCGCTACGATCAAGCAAGATAGGAGTGCAGTCCCGCTATGCGTGCAATCATTTGTAAAGAATACGGGTCGCCGGATAGGCTTGTTTTCGGCGAATTCCCATGTGCGCCCTTGGGACCGAATGAAATCCGCCTTCGGGTGCATGCTGCTGGCGTCAATTTTCCTGACACGCTTATTATTCAGGGTAAATATCAGCTCACGCCACCAATGCCCTTCGTGCCTGGTTTCGAAGTGGCGGGAAAGGTTATCGAGATCGGCCAGAAGGTCGTCCGCTTCAAGATTGGCGACCGGTTGATGGCGCTTACAAGCTCCGGTTACGGAGGCTTTGCCGAAGAGGCAGTTATTGATTCCGAGCGCGCCGTGCCGATTCCGCATGGCATGGATTACGTCACATCCGCCGCGATTTATACGGCGTACGGCACTGCCTACCATGCTCTGGTCCAGCGTGGAAAGCTGAAGGAAGGTGAAACGTTATTGGTTGTCGGGGCGTCGGGTGGGGTTGGCTTGGCGGCTGTGGAAATTGGCAAAGCACTTGGTGGAAAAGTGATCGCGGTAGCCAGTACAGATGAAAAATTGCAGATTGCCAAAGACCATGGTGCTGACGCAGTGATTAACTACGCGCGGGAGAATCTCAAAACGCGCATAAAGGAACTGACCAATGGGGCGGGTGTTGATGTTTGCCTGGATCCCGTTGGTGGCGATGCCTTTGATGTCATGTCTCGGAGCATGAATTGGAATGGGCGCTTGCTTGTTGTGGGGTTCGCCAGCGGCCGAATTCCACAGTTGCCAATCAATCTGGTTCTTCTAAAGGGATACCAATTGGTTGGCGTGTACTGGGGTTCGTTCGTCACGCATGAACCTGTGTGCAATTATGAGAACTTTCAACACATGTTTGAAATGCACGCAGAGGGCAAGCTTAACCCCGTTGTCTGTCAGACCTATCCACTTGAACAGGCTGCATTCGCACTCAACGATCTTCTTGGCCGTCGTGTTACCGGCAAGGTGATTTTGACTGTGCCATAAGATTGGGTCTGAGAAACTACGTAAGACCATAGAGATATTCAGGTTTGATTCCTCATACCCTTGCGCCATTTCAGGACCGACTCTGTCGAGAGGAACTGGCCCCATCATTAATCAGCTGAAACATGAATCACGAAGGTGGCTTGATTTTCGGTGCGATTTCTTTGGTATTTCGATGAAACGTGCAAACTGCTTTGACGAATAAAATCTTGCAATATATAGGTTTACGGGCTGTCGCAAGGCCCGCATTTCATGAAATCCGACGAGCCATCGACATGTCATGACTCGTTGGTCGTATGCATTCGTTGACGATATTCGCCAGGGGACGCGCCGGTCCATTTTTTAAATGCGCGGTGAAAGGCACTGGGTTCTGCGAAGCCTAATTCCGCAGCTATTTCCATCACGCTTTTTGAAGAGTGACAAAGGTATTCGATCGCCATATCACAGCGTAATTGGTCCTTAATCGCTTGAAATGATTGCCCTTCTTCCTCCAGGCGGCGGCGAAGAGTCGATCGCGTCATGTTCAAGCCTGTGGCAAATGTATCGAAATCCGTCCATTCTGTGCGCGCCGTCGTGCGAAGCCTTCGCCTTATTTTGGCAGAGAAACTGGAACTATTTTTGTATTTGAGAACGATATTGGCCGGCGCGACCCGGAGAAATTCCTTGACTGTGCGCTCATTTTGAATGACAGGAAGATCAAGGTAAGTTTGATCAAATGTGAGCGAAGTAACTAAATCGTTAAAACGCAACTGTGTCGAATACATTGACCGGTATTCCGCACTATAGATGGGTTCCGGATAAGCAAAGCCAGCAGCCAAGATCGGTATGCGTCGTCCGACCAACCAGCAGGCAACGCCATGTTGCATCATCAGTAGGGTTTCGTGTCCGAACATTCGCGGCGGTTTGTCCTCAGTGCGTTCTTGAATAACTATGCGGCTGAATCGTCCCTCGCTGACCAGGCTGCTGTGATAATCGTCCAGAAGCAAATTAAAAAACTGCAACATACATAACAGCGCGCTCCGTAACGTCTTGCAATGAATGAGCGCTCGACACATCATTGCAAAACTTCCCACCTTCATACGGCGCGAGTCCTGCCCGAATATTTCATCGTCAAGAATCCGCCCAACAGCCAACCATAACGCGCTGTAATTTATCGCTGAAACCCGTGCTTGCGGAGAACGCAACAAGACTGAAGCTATGCCAGCTTCGTCCAATAGCTTGAGGGTGTCTAGTCCGCGCTCTTGAACAGGTCGCAACGCAGACTGTACGAAGTGAATGGATATGCTTGCCTTTTCCATGCGACGCAATAATTTTATGAAAAAACTTTTCTAGTTATCACTCGGCAAATTCTAGTCGCATGTGGCAGATTTTTCCACGTAAATTGAGTAATAACGGCATAGCCGGCGCATCCCGGTTTTACTATTATTGAACCGACCGTTAAACACTCCACCCTGATCTGCTATATCGCAGTGACATGACAGACACCAAACCTTATCACTAGAAATTATTGGAATGCAGTCCGAAACACGATGGACTGCCCAACATCCGTGACGAAACAAGCGTCCATTTTATTGAGGATATACCCAGCATGAACAACGCAATGCAGCAGGCAGCACCTTCGACTATTCCTACCGTGAAACTGCTCATCGATGGCCAGTTCGTCGAATCCGTCAGCAAGGAATGGCGCGATGTCGTCAATCCGGCCACTCAGGAAGTATTGGCGCGGGTGCCATTCGCCACCAGCGACGAAATCAACGCCATCGTCGCATCGGCTAAGACAGCCTTCAAGACCTGGCGTAAAACCCCGATCGGCGTCCGCGCCCGTATTTTCCTCAAGTATCAGCAGTTGATCCGCGAGAATATGCAGGAACTGGCGGCCCTGTTGACCGCCGAGCAAGGCAAGACGCTGGCCGATGCGGAAGGCGATATCTTCCGTGGGCTGGAAGTGGTCGAGCACGCCGCCAACATAGGCAATCTGCAGATGGGTGAGATCGCCAACAACGTCGCCAATGGTGTCGATACCTATACGCTGCAGCAGGGGCTGGGGGTGTGCGCCGGCATTACGCCATTCAATTTCCCGGCCATGATCCCGCTCTGGATGTTCCCGATGGCGATTGCCTGCGGCAATACCTTCGTGCTGAAGCCATCCGAGCAAGACCCGATGGTTACCATGCGCCTGGTCGAACTTGCGCTGGAAGCGGGCATCCCACCCGGCGTGCTGAACGTGGTTCATGGCGGTGAAGCCATCGTCAACGCGATTTGCGATCATCCCGATATCAAGGCAATTTCTTTCGTCGGCTCGACCAAGGTCGGCACCCACGTGTATCAGCGCGCTACGCTCACCGGCAAACGCGTCCAATGCATGATGGGTGCAAAAAACCATGCCATCGTGCTGCCTGACGCCAACAAAGAACAGACCTTGAATAACATTGCCGGTGCGGCGTTTGGTGCAGCCGGGCAGCGCTGCATGGCGCTTCCTGTCACGGTGCTGGTAGGCGCTGCAAATGACTGGATTCCCGATTTCATCGCCAAAGCCAAGACGCTCAAGATCAATGGCGGCGCGGAAGCCGGCACCGATGTCGGACCGGTCATCTCCTGTGCTGCGCGCGAACGTGTCGAAAGCTTCATCGTAAGTGGCATTGAGAGTGGCGCCAAACTGGAACTGGATGGTAGAAATCCCGACGTGCCGGGTTATAAAGACGGTAATTTTGTCGGTCCAACCATTTTTTCCGGCGTCAAGCCGGGCATGAAGATTTACGATCTGGAAATTTTCGGACCGGTGTTGTGCATCGTATCTGTCGCCACACTGGACGAGGCGATCGAGTTCATCAACGACAATCCAAACGGCAACGGTACAGCGATCTTTACCCAATCAGGTGCGGCAGCGCGCAGGTTCCAGGAAGAGATCGATGTCGGCCAGATCGGCATCAACGTGCCGATTCCTGTGCCAGTACCGTTGTTCTCATTCAGCGGTTCGCGCGCTTCCAAGCTGGGCGATCTCGGGCCTTACGGCAAGCAAGTCATTCTGTTCTATACCCAGACCAAGACGATTACGGCTCGCTGGTTCGAAGATGGTGCAGTGACGGGTGGCGTGAACACCACCATCTCCTTGAAATAATCCCGGGAAACGGATCACGCCATGGACTTTGACCTATCGGAAGACCAACGGGCATTTCAGCAAACCGCGCGCGACTTTGCGGCCGGTGAAATGGCGTCGCATGCGGCGCACTGGGATGAAGAATGCATTTTCCCGCTGGACGTCATCAAGAAAGCCGGTGCGCTTGGGTTTTGCAGCATGTACACACCGGAAGATGTTGGCGGCATGGGCTTGTCGCGGCTGGATGCGGCCATCGTGTTCGAAGAGCTGGCCAGTGCCTGTCCTTCGACCACGGCCTACATCACCATTCACAATATGGTGTGCTGGATGGTGGCGACCTGGGCCAGCTCCAGCGTGCGGTCGCAATGGGGACCGCTGCTGGCCAGTGGTGACAAGCTGGGTTCGTATTGCCTCACAGAACCCGGTGCCGGTTCGGACGCCGCCTCGCTCAAGACCCGTGCCGAACTGGTCGACGGCCAATACCGCCTGAACGGCGCGAAAGCCTTTATCTCCGGTGCAGGCTCGACTGACCTGCTGATCGTGATGGCGCGCACCGGCGGTGACGGTGCGAATGGCATTTCCGCGTTCGCGGTACCCGCCGATGCCCCCGGCATCAGCTATGGGCGCAAGGAAGTCAAAATGGGCTGGAACAGTCAGCCCACGCGCACTGTCAGCTTTGATAGCGTGCGGATCCCGGCTTACCACCGCCTGGGCGAAGAAGGCGAAGGCTTCAAGATCGCGATGCGCGGGCTCGATGGCGGTCGCATCAACATCGCAACCTGTTCCATCGGCGCGGCACAAGCTGCGCTCGATGCGGCACGGTTCTATATGGGAGAGCGGCGTCAGTTCGGCCGCAAGCTGGCGGACTTTCAGGCATTGCAATTCAAGCTGGCCGACATGGCGACCGAGTTGGTCGCTGCGCGGCAGATGGTGCGCTTGGCGGCAAGCAAACTCGACCAGCGCGCATCGAACGCTTCCGTGTACTGCGCGATGGCCAAACGGTTTGCCACGGACGTCGGCTTCAAGGTCTGCAATGAGGCGCTGCAAATCCATGGCGGCAACGGCTACCTCCGCGAATACCCGCTGGAACGCTATCTGCGCGACGTGCGCGTGCATCAAATCCTGGAAGGCACCAATGAAATCATGCGCGTGATCGTCGCGCGTCATTTGCTCAATAACGCATCTCCCGAGGAAATCCGATGACCAACACTTATACCAATTTGCAACTCGACATCGTCGGCCACAGCGCCGTCGTCACCATCGCCAATCCCCCCGCCAACACCTGGACTCGCGCCGGCCTGGCCGATCTGACCCGGCTGGTCGGCGACTTGAATGCGAACCGGAATATCTACAGCCTGATCGTCACGGGCGAAGGACAGAAATTCTTTTCCGCAGGTGCCGATGTGAATGCCTTTGCCGATGGCGATAAAGCCATGGCGCGTGAAATGGCGCGTCGCTTCGGCGAGGCGTTCGAGGCGCTGTCGCAATTCTGCGGCGTGTCGATTGCGGCGATCAACGGCTACGCGATGGGCGGCGGGCTGGAATGTGCGCTGGCCTGCGATATCCGCATCGCTGAAGAACAGGCGCAGATGGCCTTGCCGGAAGCGTCCATCGGACTCTTGCCGTGCGCGGGCGGCACGCAAAACCTGCCCTGGCTGGTGGGCGAAGGCTGGGCCAAGCGCATGATACTGTGCGGTGAACGGGTCAATGCAGAAACCGCGTTGCGCATCGGTCTGGTCGAAGAAGTTGTGCCGAAAGGAACGGCCAAACAACATGCACTGCTGCTGGCGCAGAAGATCGAGAAACAAAGCCCGTCCAGCGTCTCCGCGTGCAAAAAATTGATTCAAGGTGCGCGCCAGAATCCGCTGACGCAATTGCTGCCGGTGGAGCGGGAACTGTTCGTCGACTTGTTCGACACGCAAGATCAGAAGGAAGGTGTAAATGCATTCCTGGAAAAACGTGCTGCCGAATGGAAGAATGCGTAATGAATGACGCCAACAGCCAACCCGTCCTGTTCGATACGCTAACGGCCGATAACGGCAGCCGCATCGGTATCGTCACGCTGAATGCCGAAAAGACGCTGAATGCGTTGTCGCTGGAGATGATCGACTTGCTCGCCGCGCAACTGACGGCATGGTCGTCGGACGTCGGTATCGCTGTGGTCGTGCTGCAGGCGGCCGGCGAAAAAGCCTTTTGCGCCGGTGGCGACTTGCAGAATCTGTATCAATCGATGCTGGCGCACCATGCGTCGGACGAGAAGGATGACATACGCGCCAACCGCTATGCCGGCGATTTTTTTGCGCGCGAGTATCGGCTCGATTACCTGATCCATACCTATCCCAAACCGATTCTGTGCTGGGGCCACGGCATCGTGATGGGCGGTGGAATAGGACTGATGGCCGGTGCCAGCCACCGCGTGGTGACGGAAAAGTCACGGCTGGCGATGCCGGAAATCGGCATCGGCCTGTTTCCCGATGTCGGCGGCACCTGGTTCCTGAACCGGATGCCGGGTAAGCTCGGCCTGTTCCTGGCACTCACCGGCGCCATGATCAACGCGTCCGATGCGAAATTTACCAAGCTGGCCGACTATGCAATCGCCCAGGCGGATAAACAGACAGTGTTGGATGCGCTGTTGCGCCAGCCATGGAACGCATCTCAAAGTGAAAACAACGAATTGCTTGGCGCCGTGTTGCGCATGACGGAAAGGTCGCTTGAACTACCAAGCGGTCCTTTGCGCAATCATTTCGATGTGATCAATACCTTGTGCAGCAAGGAAAGCCTAGCGCAGATCGTTGCGGCAATCACAGCACTGGAAACCGATGACGCGTGGCTGAATAAAGCCGCTGCCTCGCTGGCGGCAGGCTCACCCGGATCTGTCCACCTGGCTTACCTGTTGCTACAACGGGCGCCGCATCTGTCGCTGGCGGATGTGCTTCGCATGGAATATGTCGCGGCGCTGCACTGCGCAGCGCATCCGGATTTTGCAGAGGGCATCCGCGCGCTGCTGATAGACAAAGACCAGCGGCCACACTGGCAGCCCGCCAGCCTCGGCGAAGTAAGGTCAGATTGGATGGCCGAATTTATCGTCAGCCCTTGGTCGGCAGATGCACATCCGCTGGCCAACCTTGGCAATTAATTCACTAAATAATGGAGAGAGCATGAGCCGTATCGCATTTATAGGTTTGGGCAATATGGGTGGGCCGATGGCACAGAACCTGCTCAAAGCGGGGCACACCCTGAACGTGTTCGATCTCTCGCCAGCCGCGATCAAAACGCTGGCCGATGCAGGCGCTGGCGTCGCCGCCTCCGCCAAGGACGCCGTCGGCGATGCCGACATTGTCGTATCGATGCTGCCGGCCAGCCGCCACGTCGAAGCACTATATCTAGGCGAAGCCGGCATCCTGGCGCACATCAAACCGGGCACGCTGATTATCGAGTGCAGCACGATTGCTGCCCAATCGGCGATCACTGTCGCCAAAGCCGCAACCGCACGTGGTTTGGCGATGCTGGATGCCCCGGTGTCCGGCGGCACCGGTGGCGCCATTGCCGGCACGCTGACCTTCATCGTCGGCGGCGACGTTGTCGTGCTAGAGCGTGCCCGTCCCGTTCTGGCGGCGATGGGCAAAAATATTTTCCATGCTGGGTCACATGGTGCCGGGCAGACCGCCAAGATCTGCAATAACATGCTGCTCGGCATCCTGATGGCTGGCACTGCGGAAGCGTTGGCGTTGGGCATGGCCAACGGCCTGGATCCGCATGTGCTGTCCGACATCATGAGCAAGAGCTCCGGCCGCAACTGGGCGCTGGAGCTGTACAACCCGATTCCGGGCGTCATGGACAATGTGCCAGCTGCACGTGGATATAGCGGCGGCTTCGTCGTCGACCTGATGCTCAAGGATCTCGGGCTGGCGACCGAAACGGCATTGAGTGCACAGGCATTGATCCCATTAGGAGAACTGGCACGGAATCTGTATGCCATGCACAGCAAATCGGGGGCTGGTGCGCTGGATTTTTCCAGCATCGTACAAATGTTGCGAAAATCGGAATAGAAGCTTCGAGCAGGAGATACTTAGAGAAAATGTCTGCGAATCAACATGGCGTTCAACGAACATAAACACCATCCGTGGCATCTTATCAATGCACGATCGGACCGCCAAGTCGATGCAGAATTAACAATAGCATTGTCGGACAAAATGGCGAAAGAAGAGAGACATAAGGAAACACTATGAAAATTCTGGTCCCGGTTAAACGCGTGGTGGATTACAACGTCAAGGTGCAGGTCAAATCGGACGACAGCGGTGTAGATATTGCGAACATCAAGATGTCGATGAATCCGTTTGACGAAATCGCGGTGGAAGAAGCCACGCGTCTGAAAGAAGGCGGCAAGGTGACGGAAGTGATCGCGATTTCCTGCGGCGTTACGCAATGCCAGGAAACTCTGCGCACGGCGATGGCGATTGGCGCCGACCGTGGCGTTCTGGTCGATACCGGCGACACCGATCTGCAACCGCTAGCGGTGGCCAAGTTATTGAAGGCCGTGGCCGACAAAGAGCAACCGCAGCTGATCATCCTCGGCAAGCAAGCGATCGACGACGATTGCAACCAGACCGGCCAGATGCTGGCTGCGCTGCTGGGCTGGCCGCAAGCGACTTTTGCGTCCAAGGTCGTGCTGGAAGAGGGCAAGGTTAGCGTCACGCGTGAAGTCGACGGCGGCCTGGAAACCATCGCCCTGACGCTGCCGGCGATCATTACCACCGATTTGCGCCTGAACGAGCCGCGCTATGTGACGCTGCCGAACATCATGAAAGCCAAGAAGAAAACGCTGGATGTGTTCAAGCCGGCCGATCTGGGTGTGGACGTCGCACCGCGCCTGAAGACGCTGAAAGTGGTGGAACCAGCCAAGCGCAGCGCCGGCATCAAGGTGCCTGACGTCGCTACCCTGGTCGCCAAGCTGAAGAACGAAGCCAAGGTCCTGTAAGCGAAGCCGACTTAGCCTGCCGAACCAACCATAACCTATTCAAGAATCAAGCGTAGCGCCGCATCCTGATAATGATGCAGGCGAGCGTACATAACTCTGGAGCCGACATGACAGCCCTCGTCATTGCTGAACACGATAATGCCTCGTTAAAAGGCAGCACCCTCAATACCATTACTGCCGCCAGCCAATGCGGCGGCGAAGTCCACGTACTGGTCGCCGGCAGCAACTGCGGTGCGGCCGCCCAAGCCGCTGCGCAAGCTGCCGGAGTGACCAAGGTACTGGTCGCCGATGCAGCCTATTTTGCCGATGGCCTGGCCGAAAACGTCGCCGAGCAAGTACTGGCCCTGGCCGCTGCCTACAGCCACATCCTGGCGCCGGCAACCGCTTACGGCAAAAACATCTTGCCGCGCGTTGCCGCCAGACTGGACGTCGGCCAGATTTCCGAAATCACCAAGGTCGACAGCCCGGATACATTCGAGCGTCCTATCTATGCCGGTAACGCCATCGCCACCGTGCAATCGAGCGACGCCACCAAAGTCATCACGGTTCGCACTACGGGTTTTGACGCTGCTGCCGGCGGCGGTTCTGCTGCCGTGGAAAATATCGCGGCCGCAGCCGATTTCGGCAAGTCCGCATTCGTCTCGCGTGAGCTGGCCAAATCGGATCGTCCTGAACTGACAGCAGCCAAGATCATCGTATCCGGCGGCCGTGGTTTGGGTTCCGCTGAAAACTTCAAGATCCTGGAGCCGCTGGCTGATAAGCTGGGCGCCGCCATGGGTGCCTCGCGCGCCGCAGTCGATGCGGGCTTCGTGCCCAACGACTGGCAGGTCGGGCAAACCAGCAAGATCGTTGCACCGCAACTGTATATCGCCGTCGGTATTTCCGGCGCGATCCAGCATCTGGCCGGGATGAAAGATTCCAAGGTCATCGTCGCCATCAACAAGGATGAAGAAGCGCCGATTTTCTCGGTCGCGGATTACGGCATTGTTGGCGACTTGTTCGAGATCGTGCCGCAACTGATAGACGAACTCGGATAAGGACTACATGGACACGGAAGCAACGAGGGCCCGCGCCAAGCTGGATGAATGAACCTCGAAGAAACACGGACTTTTCGTGCAGGACTCGGCCTAAGCATACCAAAGTCACACAACGATTTTTAATGATCCCAACTGTAGCGTCTGCCCTCGAAGGAAAAATTTGATGCCCTATTGGGCGCTTGCGTGAAAATTTGACCCATTCAATTTAACCCACTCTCGAGAGCCAATTTAACATGCCGCCCCTTATCAAAGGAAATCAGATATCCATTTCTCTAGTCATCATGGGTCTGACTCAAGTACAAGCCTGCGCTTGATGACTGGACAAGAATGAAAAATAATCAATATCCTCGCGAAAGTTTTCTTCACTCCTTGCCAAACTTCCTTTGTGGCTACGTCAACTATCTCACGCTCGAAGCTGCCGGCGCAACTCGAAATTTCGAAACTACCTACATGAAAAACTCCGACGCAAATGACGTACTAATTTCCAGTCATGCAGTGCGCAATGCCCTTATCCTTGGCGACATGAAGACGGTCACGGAATTGCTCGGCCGCCCCTACAGCATAAGCGGTCGCGTGATGCATGGCGCGAAGCTTGGACGACAGCTGGGTTTTCGTACATTGAACGTACGCATCCCTCTATCCAAAGCCTACATGAAGGGTATATTCGTTGTGCAGGTACATGGTCTAGACGAACCGCCTTTGAACGGGGTCGCTAGCTTAGGTACACGCCCTACGGTCGACGACAGCGACCGTATGTTACTGGAAGCGCATTGCTTCGAATGGCCAACTCATTTGGGAACTGAGGGGGCTTACGGAAAGCAGATTGAGGTAGACCTGTTACACAAACTTAGAGATGAAGTTCGCTTCGATAGTCTAGAAATTCTTACGGCGGCAATCCGCCAGGATGTGCTCAACGCGAAGAATTTCTTAACGACGTATGCAACACTGCACCGCTAGGTTTCGAATAATCGAGAAAAGCAAATCTTATCTGAGTCTTTGAAGCCACTGCTAGCGAAATGAAATCGGTCTTGGCTAAGAGCGTTGATTAATTGAGAAAATTCAACGATACTTCAAAACAGTGTGGAGATGATATGAAGTAACTAATCAAACTGATTTTTTGATCGTTCTTGATTAAGCTATCTATTCGAGCAAGGACTATACGGCGACACTGCGGCGCGTCGTAGTCAAGAGCGAAACTGGAAAACGTATCGTCTTTTTGACTAAAAAATTTCTCCCTCTTTCCCGAGATCATCGTAGCACTTTACAAGCAACGCTCGCAGGTCGAAAAAATTTTAAAAGTGGATCAAGTAACATCTGCGTATCAAAGCCTTCCTGGCTAACAGCGAGAATGTCGTCAAAATGCAGATATGGATCGTGATCGCAACCTGCGTCCTTATCGCCAACCAACAATCTGATTCCGTGATACTTTTTTCTGGATTCAGGTGCACAATCGTGACCGGTTCCCAGCTTCGCGTGGCGCCGCTCCAGCGCTCCGGGTGCCTGGCCTTGGCTGCTTCATAGACCTCGACGCGTTTGCATAGCAGCGCGCCGTTCAGGCCGGCGTGACGCTGTGCCGGTGTCACGAAATTGATAGCACTGTGCCGGTGTTCCTCGTTGTACCAATGGACGAACGTGCCAACCCACTGCCTTGTGGCCATGAGGCTTTCGAATGGACGACGCGGATAGGCTGGACGGTGCTTGAGCGTTTTGAAGAGGCTTTCGCTGAAGGGATTCTCATTGCTACACGCGGGGCGGTTGAACGATGGTATGACTCCGAGCTTTTGCAGCGTGGTCAGCATGGTGGCGCCCTTCATCGGACTGCCATTATCGGAGTGCAGCACCACCTGCTGTTGCGCGATGCTTTCCCGCACGCAAATATCCAGCACCACCTCGCTTGCCAGCTCGCTGATTTCCGTTTCATAGACCTGCCAGCCGACGATCTTGCGGCTGTAGATATCCATAAACAGGTACAGATAAAAATAGATTCCCATGACCTGCGTCGGCAAATACGTGATGTCCCAACTGAACAGCTGGCCGGGTGCCATTGCTGCCAGCGCACGCGGCTTGTAGCGCGGTTTCGCCGGTCTTTCGGCGCCACGATGCTTGAGCTGCTTCTCCGCTTTCAGCACGCGATAGAAGGTCGATTCCGAGGCGACATTCTCTCCCTGATCGACCAGCCGCGGCACGATCTGGCTTGGCGAGAGGTGGCCGAATTCGGGCGAGTTGGCGATTGCCAGCAGGCGTCGGCGTTCAAGCTCGTCCAGTTTGTTCTTGGGCGTCTGTACCCGCGCCAGCCTGAGGTCGCAAGCGCCTTCATCCTGATCGTTCTGCCAGCGTTGCAGGGTTCGCTCGCTTAGCGAAATCACCTCGCAGGCGCGCTCCTGCCGTGCCCCGGCAAAGATCGCCTCGGTCACCATGGCCATTACCTGGTCGCGTTCCGGGAGGGCGGTCATCACTCCTCGTCCTCCCACAGCGCGCGGAATTTTTTTTGCAGGATCAGCAACGCGGCGGCCTCCGCTAGTGCCTTGTCTTTGCGCACCAGTTCGCGCTTGAGCTTCACGTTCTCGTCCTTCAAGGTTCGCACTTCGCGGGGACCCGATGCGGTCTCCTTCCCGCCTTTGCAAAACGCGGCTCTCCAGCTGGTCAGATGATGAGCAAATATGCCCCGTTCGCGGCACCATGCCTGCAAGGCCTCGCCGGACAAACCATGGGTTTCCTGCAAGGCCAGTAACTGCTCTTCAGCTGTCCAGTCCTGGGGACGTTTCTCGCGCGCCGCCGACGCGCCGCTCTTGGTAACAGCTTTATTTTTCATCCAATATCTTAACGTATGGTGATTGACCTTCAGATCTTCCGCGACCGACATGATCGTCCGGTCGCCGCGCGAATACGCCTTGGCCAGGGCTTGCTCAATAAATGCTTCAGAATGCTTTTCTGTCATTGCTGCCTCTATGAATTGAAATTTAGAGGCGACAACTAGTTTCGTCGCTGGGCCATGACCGCGGCTTCGACGTCCTTCCTGTTCGAACCGAAAAGCCAAACCTGACGTCTTGAGGGAACGGGTTCCGCTGCGCTCCACCCGTAACACCCGACCCCCGCTCCCGGAAAGAATGTTAGAAATTGAAGCAAAAAACCGAGCCAAGCCCCACTACAAGAACCAGATCAGGACATCACTTGTTCAAAAAATTCACCCGACAAGTAGTCTGGCACAGGGGGCTTCGGTGACCGCCTTGCTTTTGCCGCATATTGAATGACGATCCGGCCGCGATGAAGAGGCATATCGAACGGGCTGCCGCAGCCAGAGTTCGGGCGGAGATGACCGAGATCGTCAATGCTGCGTCGATTCGATGAGAGTTGAACCAATAACACGAACGCCGGGACCGTACCAGGTACGGCCTCTAGTCGGTAATCCAAGTAATCAGGGAGTCACGATGTCTATCAATAAGCGAAACAAGCGGTCTGTGCGGGCGGAGGCGATGGAAATGAAAGCGGTTGGCACGAAGACGGATTTTTCCTCGGACTTCGAACAGCCAATCGCTATCTTGACAGATTTGATCGTGATCGCCATCGAGGAAGTTGGCAATGGCAGCGGACGGGTACTCTCGGTTTTACTGCCGGCCATGCGGTACGTGCATGAAATCAAGGCCATCAACGACCTATTGCTGCAAGCGGAAAGCGCAACGTGATCTACATCAAAAGAAAATCGCATTTCCGAAATGGTAAGCCATCGCGCCATCAAAAAATTTACCGGCTTTCTTGGACATCTATGGCATTTTTCATGTCAGTCAAACGTATGCCGCTGCTAACGTGTCGAGTTTCCGGGATAAATCGAAGAAAATCAAAAGCGTTGAAGGCTGCGGATGCCGGTTTTCCGCCGCAATGCTGTCCAGCTCGTCGTCAATGTTGTCTAGGTACGCCGGCCCCAATACAACACGGTAGTCATTTCAGAAAAAATAATCTCCTCCACCGGGGCGGTCGGCCCGGGCCAGAGCCCTTATGCCGCTGGAAGATCATGATTTCATGATCGAAATGATCGCCTCGTTCGTGGTGATGGCATTACTACCACTTGAGTCGATTGGCACCTGCGTTGATTTTTTTAGCTATCCAAACAAAGGGCGCAAAATACAGTCGTACGTCATCTCGCGCAACTTGTTTGATATGGTCAAGCCACCAAGTCAATCTACGATTCTCTATCTGACTCATTTTTGCCCTCAATATTTACCCGCAGCATCCTGCATTTTCTTTTGATACGCCTTGTAGTTTTCGTCGCTGCGCGCCTGCGAGGCATTTTTACAGTTAATTCCTGTAGCGGTTTCAAACCATGCAAGCCGCTGACTCGGAGACATGGTACTCAGTTCATGTTGAACCATTGCCTCGCATTTTGCATATACAACGTCGGCCTCTGCGAGGTACTCCGCATAATATGCCAGTGATTTCGCCTGTTCAACGGTCTTTGCGCCGCATGCAGCCAGTAATAGCAGCGTTGCGACGACTAATGATAACTTCATTTTCGTTCTGTCAACTAAATGGATCATATGTGCCTAAATTTTATTTAGCCTATTGGCCACACTCCGCTGCAATGCCACAAGGTCAATCGCAGCGCCCTGCATCAACATTGGTATCCCGAAATATGATATTACCAATATATTGTGAAGACACAACCATATCACACGATCACGATTATCCCAATATATTGGGAGAATTATTTGGATCCAGCAATAGCTTTTGGACACGTGTTACGACGCCTGAGAAAGGAAGCGGGGCTATCACAGGAGCAATTGTCATTTGAAGCTGACATTGAGCGCAATTTTGTGAGCTTGATTGAGCGAGGCGTCAACCAACCGACAATTAGAGTTATTTTTAAGCTGGCATCGGCGTTGCGCACGTCCCCATCGCAAATGCTTGCCCTTGTAGAAAAAGAAATAAAGCTTCCGTCCGCTGCCACTAAGTAGTGTGCTTCTGCAATTCAGCTTGCATAGCTTCATACCGAAGACTCAATTGTTGACATCCGAGCCGGCCCCGATTTTCTGCGTCGTACCTGAACGTGATCCAACTTCAGTTGGTAGTATTTCCCGTTGCCTGACAATCTTCAGCACCGCTACCGGCCCCGGCATTTCCATTGACCGGCTTGAGTCCGTCTGACGCATGACGCTGGCTATACATCTCCCACAGCATTTGCATTTCGCACACGTTGATGACCATGTCGAGCGTAGCCAGCTCCCCGAGATTTTTTGCGCAGTCCATCAGTCGATCAGGCGGCGCCGGCTTGATGTTTGCTAGTGGACTTTGTTGTACCGCCTTTTCAATATTTTTTTGCAACGGTCTGTTGCGTATTGCGTCGTCTCGCGCCAAAGAATCAGCAATACGCAGCGGTGATCGAGATACGGATGTAGGAAATCAGTTCGTTTAGCGTCACCCCGCGCACCAGGGGGATAGCTCGATACCCGGCCGCTGGGATAGGCGACTACTTGTTCTATCCACTCATAGGGTAAATGCTGCCCCAAGCGCTCCCAGTTGGGGGCCTCTTGCGCTTCAACAATAAAATGGATGGCGCCATCAATCACGATGGCGCAGGTTAACGGCACACTTCGTCGTTAACAACCCCTGAAATGAAAATGCCGTCCAGTCTTAACTGAACGGCATTAGCCCAGATGGGCTCATTTTTTGAGTCACACCACGTTCGTGAGACAGCGAATCATCGGATGTGCACGCCGATGATGTCGGAAAAAAGAAGCGTGTCTTGCGTGTCGTAAATCTCGACTTCCATGGTATGGATGCCACGGAACTCTGCATTTCGGGTCCATTTGTACTTGGTCGGTTCACGTCCGCGATTTGTGGCGTTCGGTCGAATTTCAAAGCTACCCCGTTCGTCCTTACTCATGTTCGCATCCGCAGCCTGCTGCCCATGGTTCTTTCTGACCCATTCTCCACGTAGTGGTAACCGAAGACCGTCAAGCGCATGCGCTTCAATAAAAATCTGGAACATGACTGCTGTTCCTTTGCTCACGCATCTTGAAAGGGACTTGTACTCGTTGTAGAGATGCGTGTCTTGGGAATAGGCTTGAAATTGAATCCCCGAGTGAGCTTTCGCGCCGTTTACCAATCCTTGACGCATATCCAGTGGAATCGGCAGGAGTCGCGCGAATTCCTTGAACTTCAGTTCATGAATCTCGTAATTGTGACTGTCCCCGTTCGCCAGCGCATAGTTGGGGCGCAAATATGGCACTGGCACTGGCTTGCCCTCGCGCATTTCGGTCTTTTGACCGGTGAGGCTATCTGGAAAATCGAGATGCCGCACTAAATTGCCTCCAAGCATCGCACTGTCTTTGGATGCCATCGATTGTAGTTTTGCCGCCGCGTCAACGAAGAAAGACGTGGCCGTGACTTCGGACACGTCAGTGTAACCATATGATGACCATAGAACCTCGTCGTCACCACCGTAGTCAATGCCTACTCTAAAACCGATGTCACTTGGGTCAATTCCTTGTTTTTGCAGACCTGGGCCGATGGATTCATCCATCAAAAGACGCAGCATCGCAGCGCAGTTAATCGCGGCCATACACGCACTCTCTCGGTCCTGATTTACCCCCCCAAAGTAGGCCATAAGTGCATCCCCCATGAATCGGTGAACATGCCCGTCCAATGCCCGCACTGTTTCCGACGCCGCACGCAAAATCGTGTTTTTAATCTTCCGCACCTGCCTCAAGTCATAGCGTAACGAAAGCCGCGTCGAGTTCTTGATGTCGATGAATACGGTTGTAATGTGGTGGCTCCTGATGTCATCAGTGCCGTCCAGATACTCGAAATCTGGATGCGCTCCTATCGTGCCTGTATTGATGCCGTCTTTACCAAACCACTCACGAATTGGGCGTTGAATCGCATATTCATCTGCGTCTGCGTTAGCCAAGCCGAATCCCTGATGGTCCGCGCCATCAAACACCGACGAGTCAGCCCTATGCACGCTCTCCATCGTCGGTTGGAGCGATTTGGCGGTGGTAGCCGACCGGGGGCCGGTGCGATACATTGATTCAAAGCTAGAACGGAACAATTCTTGATTTTTTTTACTCATTTTTCTGACTCAATAGGAAGTGAGGCACAGCGCAATGATGGTCAGTAAGCTCAGCGGTAATTGTACCTTTGCGAGGGTGCGAATCGACCGGTTCAGTGTACCCATCTTATTTGAAACGATGCTGGCCAAGACATGTGCCTGACGCGCCAAGTCTTCGACTATCTCGGAATCGGTAATTTCGTTAATGCGATTGACATAGCCATCACGCCCACCAACCAAGTTGGCTACATCACCGAAGAAGATTATTGATGGCTTTTCGTGTTGAGCCCGACCAGGTGGAGTCTGCGGATTGAGAGCCTCATATGCGCGATATGCGCCGTAAAGCGTAGCTGCGACCGACACGCTGGCGAGAATGAGGGCTAGCCACCATGTCCATTCGTGACTTCGCTTGGCCGATAAATCGATAATCTTAAAAGCGACGCCACCGATATAAGCCATGGAATACGAAAGAATGACCGCTATCTTGGTGTTTGTCGCCCCAATGTAGGTGTCGTACCGTTTAATAATTTCGAGAAGAAGCTTTTGTTGATTCTCAGCCCGCTTCGATGCATCCCCAGGAACAGCTGCCACCAAATACCTCCTTCGCGATTTTTGTCATAGTTATCTTTTCATTATGGCACGAGAAGTAGATGCATTTGTTCTCCCTACCGACTTTCCAGCGGCGAGATAGTTTTATATCATCTCCCCCTTCTGGCAAGCCCCACTCATTATTCAACGAGATTGTGCGGACTGAACGAAATTTATGTTCGATGCACTTGATTGGAAAAGATGGCACTTGAGCGTCGCTATGAGCTTCCCCTGAAATTTAGTCTTCCACGGGTGACGTAAAATAACGTTACTTTGGAAGAAGCGGAAATGAAGAAAATACCAAAACAGGCATACACGACCGAGTTCAAAGAGCTTGCCGTCAAACGGGTGGCTGACGGGCAGGCAATTTCGCTGGTGGTCAAGGAGCTAGGCTTGAGTGACCAGACGTTGCGCAACTGGATCAAGGCCGCCGCGGTAGGTGAGCTCAAAGGTGCCGGTAGCAAGGTGGTCACGCCGGAAGCGATGGAGTTGTCCCGTCTGCGAGCTGAGGTCGCTCGCCTGAAACGGGAGAACGAAATCATAAAAAAAGCAGCGGCGTACTTCGC
>NZ_FOKF01000089.1 GCF_900111995.1 Collimonas sp. OK607 | reverse complement strand
TCGTGTCGAACTTCTTGCGTTGCTTTGCCATGTACTTTTCCTCAGTTGATGGATTATCCACCCATTGAGGTGTCCGGCAAAATTAGACCACAGCAATATGCTTCCCGGTCAATAGCAGGCACCTAACCCGACAGACTTTTGCAAGTGGAACGTGGAAACCCCGTATCGCTCCTCTCGGGGACAGCAGACCGTAAGGTTTGCCAATGGCGGTGCGGGAACAGGATCGAGGACAAAGCGAACGCCGCCCTGTAATGGGACGGATAGGGGTTGCAACATCACCCCACGCGAAAGCGGGCAGACTTCCTCTTGGTCTCTCCTCACAAGAGAGTTTATAGAACCATCTTCACGGGAGGAAAGCAAATGAATGCTGCAACACTGGCGTGTGCACCTTCCGGCATGGCATGGGACGGCATCAATTGGGCCGATGTCCAGCGTCATGTAAGACGGCTGCAAACGCGTATTGTGAAGGCGACACAGGACGGTAGGCACAACAAGGCGAGAGCCTTGCAGTGGTTGCTGACCCACTCGTTCAGCGGCAAAGCACTAGCCATCAAGCGAGTGACTGGAAATAAAGGCAAGAACACCCCCGGTGTGGACAAGGTAACGTGGAAAACACCGGCGGCAAAGACCAACGCGATTGCGTCGATGAAGCGGCGGGGTTACTCGCCGCTTCCGCTTCGGAGGGTGTTGATTCCGAAGAAGAATGGCAAGACAAGGCCGCTCGGCATACCTGTAATGAAATGCAGGGCCATGCAAGCGTTACATTTGCTGGCACTGGAACCCATTGCGGAAACCACTGCTGACCTGAACTCGTACGGGTTCAGGCTGGAACGCTCAACTGCCGACGCAGGGGAACAATGCTTCAACTCTCTCGCAAAAAAGGTTAGTGCGGAATGGGTGCTGGAGGCCGATATCCAAGGCTGTTTCGACCAAATCAGTCATGACTGGATGGTGGCCAACGTTCCTACGGACAAGGCGACCCTAAAGAAATGGCTCAAAGCGGGATTCGTGTATCAAAACGAACTCTTCCCCACAGAGGCCGGCACCCCGCAAGGGGGCATCATAACGCCACCAACAACAGAGCAAACTGCCGTATAAAATTGGGGCTGCGCATTTCAAGGGAGTGCCTGGCGCCGTGGTCCAGAAGCTGT
>NZ_FOKF01000040.1 GCF_900111995.1 Collimonas sp. OK607 | reverse complement strand
CATCGAGCATCGACACGCAGGTTAACAGCTGGCCCGAACGTTTACAAGCCCAAAATAAAAATGCCGTCCAGTCTTAACTGAACGGCATTACAGCTTCGGCTGCGTTTTTTTATATCCTGGCTTTGCTTTGCTTTACTTTATGTTCTGGCGGGCGGCGCGGGCGTAATCATGCCATCGCGGATCTCGAATATTTCGTCACCCAGCATGGCCAGGTCGGCAGGGTCGTGGGTGATCACCATCATTGGCACGTTCAACTGCTTTTGCAGTTCGGACAATTCACGCCGCATCCTGTCGCGCAAACTCAAATCGAGCGCGGAAAACGGTTCGTCCAGCAGCAGGATATCCGGTTCCAGCACCAATGCCCTGGCCAGCGCCACGCGCTGCCGCTGGCCGCCCGACAACTGATGCGGATAGCTGTTGGCGGCGGCGCTCAATTCGAATGAGGCCAGCCATTTCTTTACTGCCGGATGGTCGTGCGGATGGCGCAGATTAAAGCTGCCCGAGCGCAATCCGAAAGCCACGTTCTGAGCTACGGTGAGGTGCGGAAACAGCGCATAGTCCTGGAACAGATAGGCGACCTTACGCTGTTGCGGCGGCAGGCAAGTGCCGGCCGCGCTATCGAATAAGATGTTTTGCTTGAGGCGTATCAGGCCTTTGTCTGGTGTTAGCAAACCGGCAATGGCCTGCAGGGTCAGGCTCTTGCCGGCGCCCGAGGGGCCGTACAGCACCACACGATTGCTTTCGGTAAGCAAGGCGATGTCGAGATTGAAGCCACGGTCGTTGGCTTGCAAATGTTTGCTGATGCGGATTTCAATGGTCATGGGAAATCCATCATGATTGCCGGCGTTGCTGGCTTTTCGGTAACAGGCGGCCGGCGATCAGCAGCACCACAATGCAGGTGGCCGAGGTAATCAGCACCAGCAGGTTGGCAGTCTGGTCGTCGCCGGCTTGCACCGCTTCATAAATGGCGACCGATAAGGTCTGGGTGCGGCCCGGCAGATTGCCGGCGATCATCAGGGTGGCTCCGAATTCACCCAGTGCGCGGGCGAAGGCCAGCAGCACGCCTGCCACGATGCCCTTGGAGGCCAGCGGCAAGGTTACACGGAAGAAGACTCCGGCCTCCGACACGCCCAGCACGCGGGCAGCATTTTCCAATTGCACATCAACATTTTCAAAAGCGGCGCGGGCCGATTTGAGTACCAGTGGGAAGGCGACGATGGTAGCCGCGATCACCGCGCCTTGCCAGGTGAATACCAGCTCGATGCCCAATTTGTCCAGCCAGGCGCCGAACACGCCGCGGCGGCCCAGCAACACCAGCAGATAGTAGCCGAGCACGGTCGGCGGTAGCACCAGCGGCAGAGTGAGGATGGCGTCGACCAGGTCGCGCGCTGGCGAGCGCCAGCGCGACAAGCCGTAGGCGGCAGCGACCCCGAGCACCATGTTGATCAAGGTCGCCCAGCCTGCAACTTTCAACGACAGCGTCAGGGCAACCCACACTCCGCTGTTCATGGCTTCTGCGTTCTATTCACTGCCTACCCTTGATGCTGTGCTGAAAAACTTGACGATAACACTCTGTCATCAGGGTTTCAAGAAGCCATAGCGCGCCAGTGTGGCCTGGCCGGTCGGCGACAGAACGTACGCGACGAATTTGGCTGCCATGTCAGCTTGCTTGGTGTTGGCAGTGACGGCGATCGGATAACTGACCGCAGTTTGGGCGGGTACGCGCATTGCAACCTTGACCTTGTCCGGCATGATCGCTGCGTCGGTAGAGAAAACGAAACCGGCTTCGACTTCGCCGCGCGCCACGTAATCCAGGCTCTGCCGTACGTTTTGCGCTGGCACGCCTTTGGCGGCAACGACATCCCACAGGTTCGCGTGTTCCAGCGCAGCCTTGGTGTAACGGCCAACCGGCACCGACGCCGGATTACCGTAAGCGATGCGCTTGACCGCTGGCTGGGTCAGATCCTGCAATTGCTGGATGTGCAGCTGGCTGTCGGCCGGCACGATCAGCACGATCTGGTTATTCGCAAAATTCTTGCGGCTGCTGGCGACCACCGCTTTTTCAGCTTCGGCCTTGTTCATGGCTTCCTGGTCGGCGGAAGCAAATACGTCCGCCGGCGCGCCTTTGATGATTTGCTGCAGCAAGACGTCGGATGCTGCAAAGTTGAGTATCACCTTGGTATCCGGATTTTGGGCCTCAAACGACTGGCCCAGGTCCTTGAAAGCATTGGTCAGGCTGGCGGCGGCCGAAACTATCAGGTCGGCTGCATGCACTGCCGGCGCCAACAGCAACAGAGGAAGGGCGCTAGCAAGAACGAGGCGTTTAAAACGAAGCAAGATCACAATATCTCCAGGGCGGCAAATGACAAATGGCAGAAACGAAATATATGGCAGGATACAGCGTAGGTCAACTTTAATCATATCGGCACTGAATTGAAACTGAATTGAAACTGAGTAGGAACCATGCCGAAACACCATAAAATCCTGCTAACGCAACGTGCTTGTCAATAAAATACCTGAATCGCTGCCTACCTCCTTGCTACAATCCCGCATATGGCAAATTCCAAATCGATTCGACTCAGAGTGATGCAGGGCGATGCAATCGCCTTCGGTCCAGGCAAGGCGGCGCTGTTGCTAGCTATCCATCAAAGCGGTTCGATTTCTGCGGCAGCGCGCGCTATCGGCATGTCTTATCGCCGCGCGTGGTTGCTGGTAGAGGCAATGAACCAATGCTTCAAGTCGCCGCTGGTGGCGACCGCGACTGGCGGCGCCAAAGGCGGCGGTGCACAGGTCACGCCAATCGGGCATGAGATCATCGCCCGTTATCAAGCCATGCAAATCAAGGCGGAAGCGGCGGTGGCTGCCGATATGGCGTATTTCGACGCGCTGATGGCCAGGTAACGCGGCAGCATTCCAACCATATTCTCCTTGCCTTCACACACACCATGCTCCCACGTAGCACGCTTTTAAGATATCGGATTCGGCTGCAGCGGCAGTTTCATTTTTCGGAAAGCCACTCGATGCTCTTGTGGGCGGCGGTGGTCGGTTTCCTGGGTGCGGTGGCGACGGTGCTGTTCCGTGAATGCATCTACGGCTTGCAGTCGCTGCTGACCGGTCAGAGCGGCAGTTTTGTCGCCATGGCCAAAAGCTTGCCGTGGTCGATGCGGTTGTTGTTGCCGGCCGCCGGCGGCCTGATAGCCGGCGCCATCCTGGTGCTGGCAAAGCGCATGCCATCCAGCGCCACCTCGGACTACATGGAAGCGGTAGCGATTGGCGACGGGAATATCCCGGTGCGGCAGAGCCTGCTACGTAGTTTGTCTTCGCTGGCGACGGTTGTCTCCGGCGGTTCGATCGGGCGCGAAGGCCCGATGGTGCAGCTGGCAGCGCTGGCGGCATCGCTGGTAGGGCGTGTCACTCACTTCAACCCGGCCCGCTTGCGTTTGCTGGTGGCGTGCGGCGCGGCGGCCGGTATTACCTCGGCCTACAACGCGCCGATTGCTGGCGCTTTTTTCGTGACAGAAATCGTGCTGGGTGCGATTGTCATGGAGAGTTTCGGCCCGGTGGTGGTGGCCTCGGTGGTCGCCAACATCACCATGCGCGAATTGCCCGGCTACCATCCGGCCTACGAAATGCCGCCGTTTCCGCCTATCGCCGGCATCGAAATTTTGTGGTTCGTATTGCTCGGCATCATGGCCGGCGTCGCTGCACCGCAATTCCTGCGTTTGCTGGGATTCTCCAAAAAACTGTTTACCAGGACCGCATTGCCATTGCCGCTGCGGCTCGGCCTGGGTGGCTTGCTGGTGGGCCTGATTTCGATCTGGATGCCCGAGGTGTGGGGTAACGGCTATAGCGTGGTCAATTCGCTGCTGCATACGCCCTGGGTGTGGTGGAGCGTATTGCTGCTGCTGCTGCTGAAGGTGGTGGCCACCGCCATCACTACCGGCTCGGGCGCGGTCGGCGGTATCTTCACGCCGACATTGTTTGTCGGCGCCGCCATCGGTTATCTGTTCGGACAAGTGCTGCACGTCGTGCTGCCAGGCACCACCTCAGCGCCGTTTGCCTATGCGATGGTAGGTATGGGCGCGTTCCTGGCGGCGGCGACCAGCGCGCCGCTGATGGCGATCCTGATGATTTTCGAGATGACCTTGAGCTATCAGGTGGTGTTACCGCTGATGTTGTCATGCGTCGTGGCTTATTTCATTGCGCGCAGCATCAACGGCGCTTCCATGTACGACATCACGATCAAGCGTAATCGCGACGCCCAGGAGCGGGTGCGCCTGCGTGGCATTCACATGAGCGAACTGATCCGGCCGGCGGATACCGTGTTGCCGCTGACAGCATCGTTTGCCGAGATCAGCGGGCTGTTCCTGAAATATCCGGTGAAATACATTTACATCGTCGATCAGCGTAATCGCTATTGCGGCGTGGTGGCCTTGCAAGACATTACTTCCTGCCTGCTGGAAAAGACCGATACGCAAACGCGGGTGGCGGAAGATTTTGTGCGGCGCGAATTCCTGCATGTGGTGACGCCGGAGATGTCGCTGGGGGATGCGTTGCAGTCTTTCCTGGATCATCAGGGCGAGCGGCTGCCGGTGGTGCGTAGCCACGAGGATCCGGAATTGTTGGGGGCGGTCTACAAGACGTCCTTGCTGGATGCGTATTTCCGGCTGGACCGAGCGCAAGAGCTGCATGCATAGCATGATCTAAGAGCGCGGCTAAAACAGAAAACTCGCAGACTACATTGTTTATTTGGTATTTATATTAATATCTTTAGGGCAATATCCCACATAAATTTACTTCCCAGCCACTGCGCAGGAGCAAGCTTTGCTCTATATTGGACGCCGGGCCGTCGGTTTTTCAAGAACAAACGGCCCGCAGCCAACAACAACTCTGAGGAGCATCAATGGAAATCCTGTGGACAATCGTCGTAGGTTTCGTGGTCGGCGTGATTGCTAAATTTCTTCATCCAGGGAGGGAGAACATGGGTTTTATCGTGACTACCTTGCTGGGCATCGCCGGTTCGTTTTTGGCTGGTTATATCGGCCAGGCTCTCGGCTGGTATCACGCTGGCCAGGGCGCGGGCTTTATCGGCTCCATCATCGGCGCTTTCATCCTGTTGTTGATTTACGGCTTCGTTAAAGGCAAGGCAGCGAGCTGATGTTCGACCGGCTGCGTGGGCGTAAGCCAGCCAGGACGGAAGCGGGGATCCTGATTCCCGCTTCCGAACATGCGCTGCATACGGCGCGCCAGCGCTGCCGGCAGATGGTGGCCAAGCGCGCGCTGTTGTCTGCCGGCGCTTCGGCGCTGCCGATCATGGGCGTCGATATCGCAATCGATATTCATTTGCTGTCGCGCCTGATCGAAGACATCAATGCCGAATTCGGCATGACGCCGCAGCAGATCGAAAAACTCCAGCCTAAACTCAAGGTAGCTACCTATAGCACTATCGTCGGCCTTGGCAGCACGCTGGTAGGGCGGATGGTGACGCGTGAGCTGATGCTTAAAATCCTCACGCGCAGCGGCGTCAAGCTGGTATCGAAGAACGCTGCCCGGCTGGTGCCCATCGCCGGCCAGATGGTGTCGGCGGCGATCGGCTTTTCTGCATTCCGGGCGATCGGAAACCGGCATATCGAAGCTTGCGTCAAGGTGGCGGAAGAGATGTTGAAAATGCAAGCCGAAATCGAATAATCGAATAGCTTTTTCTTATCGATTGCTGGAATGTTAGAATGCGGGTCGTTTGCGCACGGGGCGCTTAGTTGTACGCAGTTCCCAAGCCACCTCGCCGCACTTCTACACAGTAGCCGACCGGTTCTTTGATGTAGAGTGTGGCAACACACTTCACCACGATAGAGTTTCCTATGTTGAGTTACCGCCATGCCTTCCATGCGGGCAATCATGCCGATGTGCTGAAGCACTTGGTCACCATCCAGTTATTGCGCTACCTGGGCCAGAAAGATACCTCCTACATGGTCATCGACACCCATGCCGGCGCCGGCGTATATGCGCTGGATGGCGGTTATGCGTCGAAAAACGCCGAGTTCGAGACCGGTATCAGCCGTCTTTGGGACCGCAAGGATTTGCCGCCGGCGGTGGCGGAGTATGTGGACGTAGTGCGCCAGTTGAATCCCGACGGCAAGCTGCGCTACTACCCGGGTTCGCCGTATTGCGCCGATGCGATCATGCGTGAGCAGGATCGCCTGCGCCTGTTTGAGCTGCATCCGAGCGATGGCAAGATCCTGACCGATAATTTCCGCCGCCTGGAAGCCGAGCGCAACCCGCGCGGCAATGGCCGCGGCAAACGCGTCATGATCCATCTGGGCGATGGCTTCCTCGGCCTGAAGGCATTGCTGCCGCCGCCATCGCGCCGCGGCCTGGTGCTGATCGATCCGCCGTATGAAGTCAAAGACGATTACCGCCACGTCAAGAACACTATCGAAGATGCGTTGATCCGTTTTTCCACCGGCACCTACGCCGTCTGGTATCCGCTGTTGAACCGCATGGAATCGCGCCAGATGCCGGACAAGCTGAAGCGTATGAAAGCCAACGGCTGGCTGAACGTCACGCTGACCGTGAAGACGCCATCGCCGGACGGCTTCGGCCTGCACAGCAGCGGCATGTTCGTGATCAATCCGCCATGGACGCTGGAACCGATGCTGAAAGAATTGATGCCTTACCTGGTCAAGGTACTGGGCACCGATTCCGGCGCCGGCTTTACGCTGGAATCGGGGCAGACCAAGGCTGTCGATACCGGCACTCGCCGCGTATAAGGCTGGGCGCCAAGACTTCAGACTTCAGACTTCAGATTTCAGGTTTGAACGTCAGCACGGCGCCGTTCATGCAATAACGCAGGCCGGTAGGTTTCGGCCCATCGTCAAATACATGGCCCAAATGGCCGCCGCAACGGCGGCAATGCACTTCGGTGCGCTTCATGCCGAACGTGGTGTCGGTTCTGGTGGCCACTGCATTTGGCAGCGGTTGCCAGAAGCTGGGCCAGCCGGTGCCGCTGTCGAATTTGTTCCTGGACGAAAAAGCCGCTAAATTGCAACCCGAACAAAAATAGGTGCCGGCGCGTTTCTCATGGTCGAGCGGACTGGAAAACGGTCGCTCCGTGCCTTCCTGCCGCAAAATTGCATACTGGACCGCTGTCAGGCGTTGTTTCCATTCGGCATCGGTATGGTTGATTTCGAACGTTTCAGTGGCAAACGCCCGCTGTCCCCGGCTGGCCAGCCAGCCACCCGCCAATAATGCGGCGCCAGCTCTCAAGATCATATTGCGTCGGCTAACCATGAGCGCACCTCCTTTGGTTTTCAAATTGCGTCACATCGGTATACGAAAAAATAGGGGTTGTGGATGCAAAGGTCGATATTGCGCACGCTCTAATTCCAATCTAATCAAAAAGACGGATAATGCGAGTCCTGTTTTAACCGCCTTCGGATTTTTAGACTTTATATATGCACATTAATTAATTGATATGTGTTTTTGTGTATGTATGACAACAAAATAATGATAAATATAAAAGAATTTCACTCTGTCGCTAACCGCACACGCACGTTGCCATTGCCAGCCAGAAAAAAACTGTTGATTACACTGATTGCCGCAGCCACCGCCCACATGGCGCATGCGCAAAGCATTTCCGATCAAAAAGAGACTGCGGCAAGTGTTCCCGCACAGACGGGGCAATCGCAGACCAAAGCGGACAGCGTTCCGACGTTGCCGACTATTACCGTAACCGGTGCCGGAAATGGCGCCGACAGTTATCGCAAAAGATCTGCCTCGATCGGGACATTCGGCGATGCGCCCTTGCTGGATACGCCCGCGTCGATTTCGGTTATCACCCGTAGTCAGCTGGATGACCAGCAGTCACGCCTGTTGAGCGAAGTGGTGCGCAACGATGCCGCCGTCGGCGACAATTACGCGCCGGTCGGCTACTACGAAAACTTTACCATTCGCGGCTTTGCGCTGGATCTGGCATCGAGTTACCAGATCAACGGCATGAGCATTGCCGGCGAACAGAATGTGGCGCTTGAAAACAAAGAGAGCGTCGAAATCCTGAAGGGCCTGGCCGGCCTGCAAAGCGGGATGGCTGCTCCCGGCGGCCTGATCAACTATGTGACCAAGCGTCCGGCCGATGTGCGCTCCGTCACGCTTGAGACAGACTCGCGCGGTTCGCGTTACCTGGCGGCCGATATTGGCACCTTGTTTGGCGAGCAAAAACAGTTCGGCATCCGCATCAACGCCGCCCACGAAAGCCTGCATTCGTATGTGAACGACGCCGACGGCGAGCGCAACTTTGCCTCGCTGGCCGCCGACTGGGTGATCACGCCGCAGGCGCGGCTGCAATTCGACGCCGAGTACCAGCACCGCGAGCAACGCTCCGCACCGGGCTACCAACTGCTGGGCGGCACGGTCATCCCAGGCAACGTCTCGCCGGAAAAATTGCTGGGCGCGCAACCGTGGGCCAAGCCGGTAACGATCAACTCGGTCAACCTGAACCTGCGCCTGGATCTTGACCTGACGCCGGACTGGCATGCCTATCTGGCGGCCAGCCGCAGCCGGGTGGTGATCGACGATAACTCGGCATTTCCGTATGGCTGCGGTTATGGTGCCACCTGCGGCGATGGCGGAACGCCCGCGCGCTATTTCAGTGCCGGCGGCGATTTCGATATCTACGATTATCGCTTCCCCGACGACACACGGCGCAACGACCAGTTGCAGGCCGTGCTGCAAGGGCATCTGGATACCGGCAAGCTGCGTCACGATCTGACCTTTGGCGCGAGCATGTTCCGCCGCACCGTGGCGCAAAGCGATGGCGTCAATGAGTATGTCGGCAGCGACAATATCTATAATCCGAACCCGATAGTCTATGAACCGTCGCCGCTGACGCCAGACGCTTCCTATCTACGCCTGGATAGCCGGCAGAAGGCCTTGTTTGCGGTCGATCGCCTCAGTTTCAATCCGCAATGGCAACTGATCGCCGGCGCCCGCCAGGTATGGGTGAATGAACGGGCGCTGGATGTTACCGGCGCGGCGACGCGCACCACCGATAAAACATTGTTGTTGCCGCAGATCGCCCTGGTCTACAAACCGCAAGCCGACCTGTCCCTGTACGCCAGCTACAGCAAGGGTTTGACGATGGGCGGCCAGGCGCCGTGGTGGACCGAGAATGCCTTTGCTTTCTTGCCGCCGACCGTATCGCGCCAGATCGAAGCCGGCGTCAAATACGACTGGCGCGACCAGCTCAGCCTGAGCGCAGCGATATTCCAGATGACCAAGCCTTACGAATATCCGATGCCGGACGAGAATGGTTTTACCTATGTCCAGCAAGGTACCGAAACCCATCGCGGGATAGAGCTGAGTGCAGCCGGCCAGGTGACCAGGCAGCTGCGGCTGACTGCCAGCATGGCCATGATCCAGGCACGCGCCGAGGACACTGGGACACCGGCTTACGACGGCCATCAAGCCATCAATGTACCGCGGCTGCGCGCCGCCTTGTATGCAGCCTACACAGTGCCGCAGGTTACCGGCCTGAGTGTGCTGGGCGGCTGGCAATACAGCGGCAGCAAAGCGGCCACGCGGGAAGGCAACGTCGACGTGCCGGCTTATTCTTTGTTCAATGCCGGCCTGCGTTACAAGACCAGCTTGTCGGGTCATGCAACGGTGGTGCGCCTGAGCGTGGATAATCTGTTCGACAAGCGATATTGGAAAGATGTCGGCGAATATATCGGTGACGGCTATCTGCATCTGGGCGCACCGAGAACGGCCCGCTTGTCGGTACAGTACGACTTTTGATCCGGATCAGGAACGCCGCATGAGCGACCCAAGACAAGATGACGCGACCGGCCAAGCCATGCCTGCGGTGATGAGTCACGGCATGGGCCTGGATGCGGTGGCGTCGAGCTGGCCGGCATTGACCCTGGATGAAGTGGCGCGGCTATTGCGCCATTATCCGCAGGTTGGTGCAGTCACGCGCCTGAACTGGCATAGCCCGCGGCCGTTTTCCAGTGCTTGTGTAGCGGATACGGAATCGGGCCCGATATTTGTAAAGCGTTTGTTGCGGGTGATCCGGACTGCTGACGAATTGATGGATGAGCACCGTTTCATGGCGCATCTGCGGCAGCACGGAATGGCGGTAAGCGAGGTATTGCAAGCCAGCGACGGCAGCACGGCCCATGCCGACGGCGACTGGACGTACGAGGTGCAGCGCGCGGGGCAGGGCGTTGACCGCTATCGCGATGCGACCTCATGGACTCCGTTCGTCAACACTGAGGATGCGGCCGCAGCAGGCAGCGCGTTGGCACGGCTGCATCTCGCTGCGCGAGGTTACGATGCACCTGCGCGCAACATCAAATTGCTGGCGTCAGGCTTTACCCTGTTCAATACTGAAGACCCGCAAGAAGTGCTGAGCCGGATCGGGGATTACATACGGGAGCGGCCAGCATTGACGGACTACCTGGCACAGCGTGACTGGCAACAGGAAGTGACGCGCGTGCTGTTGCCGTTCCATGCGCGCTTAAGTCCCATGTTGCGTGGCTTGGCACCCTTATGGACGCATAACGACTGGCATGCTTCCAATTTGCTGTGGCAAGCGCACGGACCGGCTGCGGTAACAACGTTGCTTGATTTCGGGCTGGCCGATCGTACCTGCGCCATCTACGATCTTGCCATCGCCATCGAGCGCAATCTGATCGCATGGCTGGCCTTGCCAACAATGGCAGTCAATCAGCGCCGACTGATACATATCGATCAGCTGGACGCCATGCTCGATGCTTACGAGGCGGTACGCCCATTGTCAGTACCGGAAGCGGCTGCTTTGCCAGCATTGCTACCTTTGGCGCATACTGAATTTGCGCTGTCGGAGCTGGCTTATTTCCATGGTGTGCAGAAATCCGCTGAGAACTCGGCGCTGGCCTACGATAATTATTTCCTCGGTCATGCCGAGTGGTTTAATAGCGATGCGGGTCGATATTTGCTGGATCATCTGCAGCGGCGTAGCGACCGCAACAGCAACCATAAAAACAATCCACAGGAGTCCTGATGTCAGGTTTGGAAATCGTTGCAGTCATCATCAGCGCCTTGGCAGTCTGGCTGACTGCGCGCCGCCATTTGTGGTGCTGGCCGATCGGCCTGGTCTCGGTGCTGTTATATGCACGCATATTCCTGGACGCGAAGCTGTATTCGGATTTGCTGCTGCAACTGATCTTTGCGGTCATGCAGTTGTATGGCTGGTGGCAGTGGAGCAGGGCCGTGCCGGGTCAGGATAATAGCCAACCGGACAACCATCACATTCAACCGCAACGCTTGCCGAAATCCGGTTTGCTGGCTGGTCTGCTGGCCGGAGCGTTAGGTAGCGTAGTGCTGGGGTATGTCATGGCCAGTTTTACCGATGCGCACATCCCTTGGCTGGATTCGGCGCTGACCAGCTTCAGCCTGGTTGCCCAGTTCTGGATGGCGCGTAAATATATCGCCAACTGGTGGCTATGGATCGCGGTCGACATCATCTATGTCGGCGTATATATCTATAAGGACCTGAACCTGACCGCGGGTTTGTATGCCGCGTTCATCGTGCTCGCCGTTATCGGCTTGCGCAACTGGCAGCGGCAACTGGCTGGTAATCAGCCGGCCGCCGCCGCAGCGTAATCGCAATTGCCAGGATGGTGAATGCCGCCGTCTAAGCGGCCTTCACGCCCAGGTTCTGGGCCCACGCCAGCGCCGACAGATGCGCCAGGTTGACTTCCGTCGGACTGATATTCAGTGAGCTGGCCAATGGCGCGACCAGCGGCGAGTTCAGCTCGCAAACCTCGGCCAATGCCACATAAGGGCCATACGGTCCCGAACGTGTCAGCAGCGCTGCGGCTACCTGGTCGGATAGTTTGATGTTGGCGAGAACATCTTCCATGCTGACGCCCAGCAGGCGGTCCAATAGCGAAAAGATACCGGCCACAAACAGGTTTTCCGATTCTCCTTTAGGCAGGTATTTTTGCCCGAGCAACTCGGAGAAGCGTCCGCGAACGATCGCCGTTTCCATCAATACCGGCGAATAACCGCTGCTGCTGGCAGTCGCCAGCAGCAAAGACAACCATTGAAACAACGCTTCGTAGCCCAGCAAGGCGACGGCGGCGCGTAGCGACTGCACCTCCGTTTTCAAGCCGAACGCAGCGGAATTGATGAAGCGCAGCAGTTCGTAAGACAAGCCCGGATCGCGTTTGAAGATTTCTTCAATTTTTTGCAGATTCGCATTCTTGGCAACCAGGTTCATGATTTGCACAATGGTTTTCTGAGCGGGATTCAAGCCCGTGGCGCGTTTGCCAGGGCGCGGCGTCAGGTGCAACTTGCCGATGAAAGCGTCCAGTCCCAGCATGGCGCAAGCGTCATAGTCCTGCCAGTTGCTAACCGGCCGGCCGACCATGCGTAACGACGATTTTTTCAGCGCAGCGTAGCGGCGCGCCTGCGCCGCGAAATCGCCGGCGGAAAATCGTACTTCAAGATGTGAGATGTCGGTGGGGAATGAGGCGCCGGCCAGCTCTGCGTCACGCAGCGATATGCCATAGCCTTCGGCGCGCAAGGCGTTTACCGTAGCCAAGGTGTCGGGATCGGCCAGGTCGCTGTGCTTGAGAGTCAGCACGATGTTTGCAGCCGGCATTCTTTTGATTGCCTCGCTTTTAAGCAGGGTCGGGGACACCTCGAGGAACAGCAATTTATTGCCCAGCAACCAGCCGGTTTTTTCGTCGTTCAACTGATCGGCGACGAAACCCAGCAAAGCAAGCAAATCATATTCATTCGTCTGCTCGTCGGCGTCGTCGGCTTCCTGCCAGGTGAGGTCGTAACCGACAACGACTTGTTTCGGATCAAGTAAAGGTTCTCGAACTATGAAATTTTCGTGACGCATCTTGGATTTTTTATAGTGGATGGTGGTGGTTGAAGCTGCAAAATCGATTTTCCTGATCAGGCATAAATGCTGCCTAAACACTGTTAACGGCAGCTTTTTAAAAAAATTGAGCCGATAACCTGAACTACAGGAAAATGTGCCACGACCACTATAAAAAATGGAGTTCCAGAATGCTGTTGACAGCGACGGCAGTTCGCACTGCCGTGCGGCGATAGCGTAGGCTAGCTTAGCGTTTTGCCAATGCGGCGCGCTGGTGCAGCAAGGTCAGCCAGCGTTCGCCGCATTCGGCATCGCTGATGCACAGTGCGTAGTCGGTGACGGTGCGGGCAGCGCGTTCCAGCAACTGGATATCCGCTTCGTGCTGGCGCGCGACATGCGGATCTTCCAGAAACAGTACGCGCCGGCATTGCTGGCGATCCAGGATCAATTCCGCGATCTGGGCATCGCCGCCCAGCGGGCCGCTGAGGAAAGGCTTTACCCAGTTGCGCCCGGCTTCCTCGCCTTTGATTTTTTGCGCCAGCTTGTTGAGCAGGCTGCCGGTGGTGCCGGTGGCGCAGCGAAATGCAAACTGGTCGAGCAGCTGGAAATGACGTTCCGCGATGTCCAGCATCCGCTCCTTCATGGCGTCGTGGGCAATCAGCGCGATGCCTTCCTGCGCCAGGTCGAAAGTCGGGTCGAGCGCTGGATTCGGTGCAGCCCCGGCCGCCATGCCTTCCAGCTCCAGCCATTCGCGGGCGCCGGCCAGCGTCGATAAAAACGGCTTTCCGTGAATCACGCATTGCCGTTTCAAGGCGACTGCTTCTGGAAAGGTCGACGACGGATCGACCGGATCCATCAGGTAGATCACCGCATCCAGGGTGCGCGCCGGATCGGCGTCGACCACCCGCGATACCAGTTTCATCAGGCCGCCGTGACGGCCGTAAGGGAAGCGTTCGATGTGCGGATAGTCAGTGAGCAAACCAAGCTGATGCATGGCGTCCAGCGTGCGCCCGACGACGATCAGTTGCGGCTTCAGTTGCTGCTCGATGAGATGACGGCTGCCCGTGAGCAGCTGCGCCAGAGCCGAATCGGGGCCATGCTGGTGGCTACGGCTGGTGGCGAGGCCGATCCGGAACGGAGCGGTAGGGGCATTGCGGGAAGAATTGGCAGGCATATGACGGAATCTAAAGTCAACACGGGCAACATTGCACCAGCCTGACTTTACCATACCGCCATGCAAGAAAAGCCATGTTCCAGAGTCAAATCGGTAGTCGCGGCGCAATTGGAACTACAATGTCAGCTATGAACAAGGCATTTGTAAAAGAATCTGAAGGCGATGACGACGATCTGGAATTCGGATTGCCGCCGATCCCGCCCGGCACCAAGAATTACATGACGCCGGAAGGCTATCAACGCATGAAAGACGAGTTGTTGCGTCTGATTGATGTGGATCGGCCGGAGGTGGTGCGGATCGTTTCCTGGGCTGCTTCGAACGGCGACCGTTCCGAAAACGGCGATTATATTTATGGTAAGCGGAGGCTGCGTGAAATCGACCGCCGCATCCGCTTTTTAACCAAGCGACTGGATCTGGCCGAAGTGGTTGATCCGAGCGTGCATCATGGTCGCGACCAGGTGTTTTTTGGCGCCACGGTGACTTATCAGAATCACGCCGGGGAAGAGCATACGGTGACTATAGTCGGCATCGATGAACTCGATCCCTTGCATGGCAAGATCAGCTGGATTTCTCCGGTGGCGCGGGCCTTGACCAAGGCCCATGAAGGCGAGAGCGTGACCTTGATGACGCCGGCGGGGCTTGATGAGTTGGAAATATTAACGGTTAGCTATCCTGAATCGTAGTCGGTTGCGAATCGACGACATAGTGATCTGGGGTCAGAGTGAACTTTCGCAGGTTTTATCGCGAAACTTCACTCTGACCCCACATCACGGCTTCGGAGAACGGTAGTTCACTTATTGCGGGTTTGTTTCTTTTCGTTTTACAACCTCTGCTCCGTGGTTCACTAAGCGGGGTCAGAGTGAAGTTTCGGCGATAAAACATACCGAAAGTTCACTCTGACCCCGGTTAGTTCTGACTGCTCGTTGCATAGATCGTAAAAAAACTCAAACGGCGGACGTTTCTATTTTTATCGTTTCTGATACTGCTGAGCGCCAAACAGGATATCCCGCGCCTTGTCGTCGGTCAGCGGCTTGCGGGCCGAGGCTAGCACTTCGACGCCGCGCTTGACTGCGGGGCGTTCGCTGATCGTATCGAACCAGGCTTTCAGGTGCGGAAAGTCGCTCAATTCCACGCCTTGGTTTTTCCAGGAGCGAAGCCACGGGAAAGTGGCGATGTCGGCAATCGTATATTCGTTGCCTGCGAGGTAAGGGTGTTGTGACAATTGCTTGTCGATCACGCCGTAGATGCGCCTGGCTTCGTTGGTGTAGCGATTGATGGCGTACTCTATCTTTTCCGGCGCGTAGATGCGGAAATGGTGAGTCTGGCCCAGCATCGGCCCGACCCCGCCCATCTGGAACATCAGCCATTGCAGGGTATTGAATTTCTCGCGATCGGTATGGCCCAGGAATTTGCCGCTCTTGCCGGCCAGGTAAACCAGGATCGCGCCCGATTCAAACAGGGAGATCGGCTTGCCGTCCGGGCCGTCGGCATCGACGATCGCCGGGATCTTGTTGTTGGGCGAAATCGACAGGAAGTCAGGTTTGAACTGGTCGCCGGCGCCGATATCGACTGCGTGTGCGCGATAAGGGAGGCCCAGTTCTTCCAGCAGGATGTGTACCTTGTGACCGTTCGGTGTGGCCCAGCTATAGACATCGATCATGACTATTTCCTTTTTTTATGTGTTCAGATTTTCGCCAGGCGCTGCAGCGCTTGCTGCAAGGTCTGGTCTTGTTTGGCGAAGCAGAAACGGACGATGCCCGATTCGCGCGGAGATTGATAGAACGCCGATACCGGAATTGCGGCAACGCCGATTTCAGAAGTCAGCCAGATCGCGAAATCAGCCTCGCTCAACGATGAGATGGCGGAATAATCGACGCACAGGAAATAGGTGCCGTCGGCCGGTAACAGTTTAAAGCGCGTTTGCTTCAAGCCGTCGCGAAACAGGTCGCGCTTGTGCTGATAAAACGCTGGCAGTTCCAGGTAGGGCGCGGGATTTTGCATGTACTGCGTAATCCCGTGCTGCACTGGTGTGTTGACGGTGAAGACATTGTATTGATGGACTTTACGGAATTCTGCGGAAAGCGCAGGCGGTGCAGCCACATAGCCGATTTTCCAGCCGGTGACGTGGTAAGTCTTGCCAAAGCTGGAGACGACAAAGGCGCGCGCCGCGAGCTCGGGATGGCGGCAAATCGATTCATGGCGCACACCGTCGAACACCATGTGTTCATAGACTTCATCTGACAAGATCAGGATGCCGGTTCCGCGCACGATATCTTTCAGTGCTGCGATATCGGCCAGGGTCAGGACGCTACCGGTCGGATTGTGCGGCGAGTTGATCATGATCATCCGGGTGCGCGGGGTGACTGCGGCTGCAATCCGGTCCCACGGGATGGCGTAGCCATCGGCGCTCAATGTCATTTGCACCAGCACCGGCTTGCCGCCGGCCAGTTCGATGGCTGGCACATAGCTGTCGTAGGCCGGTTCAATCACGATCACTTCGTCGCCCGCATGCACCGTGCACATGATGGCAGTCAGCAAGCCCTGGGTGGCGCCGGCGGTGACGGTGATATCGGTGGCCGGATCGTAGCTGTAGCCATACAGCTTTTCGATTTTGGCGGCGATGGCCTGGCGCAAAGCCGGCACGCCTGCCATTGGCGGGTACTGGTTGAAGCCGTTCTTCATGGCGTCGCTAACCGCATCGACCAAGACCGGATCGCAATCGAAATCGGGGAATCCTTGCCCCAGGTTTACCGCCGATTTTTCGCTGGCGAGCGTCGACATCACCGTAAAAATAGTAGTGCCGACCTTCGGGAGTTTTGATTGAAGCTGCTCGGCAGCGCGGTCTGCGGCAACGTCGCCGCCGGGAATTTTTAAATCACGGTTCATCTGCTATTAATCTCGGTGTCTGTCTGAATCTGGCATTTTAGCGTTTTGTCCGAGACTGCACAGCCCGTTGCGAATTCCTGTGAGCTAGGTGCAGCCCACGGCCGGCATGCCCCATGCCTGCGGCGGAATGATAGCGAAAAGGCCAATCTTTGCCGTCTTACGCGCCAGTTTCAGCAACGCTTTGTCTTTGGTGATCAAGGTTGTGGCGTGAGCACCCAGCGCCAGTTCGAGGAATTTCTGGTCGTCCCGATCCGTGCAGACGGGCAGGCGGATGTCGGTACGTGGGGTCAGCGCTTCGGCTTCCAGGCAGGTGATCAAGGCATCGAATTCGGCATTGAAGGCAGGCCGGGTGTCGTCGGTGATGGGGAGGTGCGAATAATGCAACACCATTTGCCATTCCTGGCGGCAGTCGGCGCGGGTAACCGCTTCGACTGCGCCGCTTTGCAATGCCGCCATCAAGCCAGCCCAGCGTGGATCGCGGAAAACAAACAGATCGAGGCAGACATTGGTATCGATGACGATACGTGGTTTGTCAATGCGGCTGTCTGGGGCTGCGGGTAGTTCAGCGGGTATGTCAGAATTCATGCGGATTTCCATCAATCGGTAGCGCGCATTTTACCTCGGCTGCCAGTTCGGCAAGCCATCTTCCAGCAGGAACGAAAAAGTGGCAGCGAAGTGATGCACATCGCCGGGCCAGCGGGCCGAGACGTAATTACCGTTTTGCACAACGAAAGCGGGGCGGACGTCGTGGTCGGTATCGCGGAACAAGCCGCTGCTTTTGCGAAAATAGTCCGGCACAGCGGGTTCGGCGTCGATGAAATCGCCAGGTTGCGCCAGGGCGCGCGTCACTTCTGCCTGGACACTGCGATAGCCGGCCGCTTCGCCGTCTTGCTCGCCATAGGTGCGGTAGTACGCGGGATTCCAAAAGCGGCCGCAGAATTTCATCAAGGTCCAGGCGCTGCGCTCCAGCTTCCAGGTCAGTGCCGTCGTTATGCGGCCATGCAAAACAGATTTTCCGCTGCGCGGCGACAGGCTGCGGGCAGCGAGGACGACGCCGTGGCAGATAGCGGCCACCGGTTTGCCACTGTCGAAGAAAGCCCCGACGAATTGCTGGAGGG
This sequence comes from Collimonas sp. OK607, assembly GCF_900111995.1. Taxonomy (GTDB): domain Bacteria; phylum Pseudomonadota; class Gammaproteobacteria; order Burkholderiales; family Burkholderiaceae_D; genus Collimonas. The sequence continues at coordinate 21,511 of NZ_FOKF01000040.1, read as the reverse complement.
GCTGGCTTTCCAGATAAGCCAGCATGCCGCGCGCGCGATGACCGCCGGGCAGCAGCAAGCCGTCATAGTGGGCGACTTCGAGCTCGGCGTAAGCCAGCGGCGCCCGGAACGCACGGTCGCCTTCAAGCGCCGCATAGTCGGCGCGCGCCGAGGCATTGGCGCGTAGCATCAGCCCCAGCAATTTGATTTTCCTGAGCACCGGTATCCAGCCCCAGGCATCCAGGCCTTCGCCGGACAGCATCAGCGGATCGGCCGCGGCCGCTTTGCCGTCGGGTGTGGCGAACAGCACCTTGTGCCCACGTGAAGTCAGGATGCGCCAGGAAACCGCCACTTCGCTCGGATCGAAATCCAGGTTTGGAATCGGAATCAGGACAATTTTTGGCGTCGCATTCATTTCGGAGTCAGCTCGAATTCGGGTTGGGTAGACAATTATCGTCCTTATGCTTATGCTCCCATGCTACAGGTAATTTCCCACTCTCAAGGAAAAAAAAGGCCATGAAAGTTCTTGAAACAGAGCGTCTGATTTTACGTACCTTGAATGAAGACGATGCCGATTTCTATCTGAAGTTGGTGACTCAGCCTGCGTGGCTGCGGTTCATCGGCGACCGCGGCATAAGAACGGTGGAGGCGGCACGCGCGGCGATCTTGAGCGGGCCGATGGCGGCGCAAGAGCTTTATGGATTCAGTTTCTACATGACGGAATTGAAAGATGAAGCGCGACCGATAGGCATCTGCGGGCTGATCAAAAGAGAGGCTTTGCCGGACGTCGATATCGGTTACGCCTTTCTGCCGGAGTTCTGGGGTAAAGGTTACGCCTACGAGGCCGCAGCGGCCGTGCTGGAGTATGGCAATCGTACTTGCGGCCTGCAGCGGATAGTCGCCATTACCGCCCCGGACAATCATCAATCGATCAGAGTGCTGGAAAAAATCGGCCTGAAGTTTGAAAAAATGCTGCAACTGAAGGACGACGGTTCGGAGACGAAATTGTTTGGCAGTCAATTTTAATCGCGCTGGTCCGGGTGAGAAGCGTCGCGGGCGTTAGCGTGCTATGGTAAGAACTCGCGATGTCATTTGTTGTCACTTCGGGAGGTGCACATGAAGCTAATCGAGCCGGACGAAAAGAATACTTTCCATGCGATCCTGTCGGCACAGAATCTGGCTGCCGACGATTTTGAATTGCATGAGGTGGACACCACAGATCCCAAAACCGACGAGATATTCGCGCTCACCGGCTTTGTCACGGTAAGCAGGAAATCCACCGGTCGCAAAAAACAGTATCCGACCGGAGACGGTTCGATCTGGGTTGCCGAATTCGAACGCGATCTGGCGCAAGGTGTTTTTGACTGAATGACGATAGTGGCTGCCGGTAACAGCGCTCGCCAGCGCCGAAATGTTTGTTTCGGTATCATTGCGGACATTCTGCTATTTTTTTTGTTTATTTGGATGTCACATGCTGATTGTCTTGTCGCCCGCAAAATCCCTTGATTACAGCACCCCTAGTACTACCGAAACGCACACCACCCCGGATTTCATCGAGCATTCAGCAGAGTTGATCAGCGTTTTGACGCAGCTGTCGCCGGCCCAGATCGGCAGCATGATGAAGATCTCCGATCCGCTGGCACAACTGAACACCGCGCGTTTTGCATCGTGGTCGAAGAAATTCACCAGCAGTAATTCCAAGCAGGCGATCATGGCTTTCAACGGTGATGTCTACGAAGGTCTGGATGCGGCCTCCCTGAATACTACCCAGCTGAACTATGCGCAGAGCCGCATCCGGATTCTGTCGGGCTTGTACGGTGTGTTGCGTCCGCTGGACCGGATGCAGCCATATCGGCTGGAAATGGGCACCAGCCTGGCCAACCCGCGCGGCAAGAATCTCTACGCCTTCTGGGGCGATACGGTGACCCAGGCGTTGAACCGGCAGTTAAGCCAGCAAAAGGCCGATACGCTGGTGAACCTGGCGTCTGAGGAGTATTTCAAGGTGGTCCGGCCGCAGGTGCTTGACGCCAGTATCGTCACTCCGGTATTCGAGGATTGGAAAAACGGCAAATACAAGATTATTTCCTTCTATGCCAAACGGGCGCGCGGCATGATGGCGCGCTATGCGGCATTGAACAAAATCACCAATGCGGAAAAGCTCAAGGCCTTCGACCTGGGTGGTTATCAATATGTCCCGCAGGATTCCGATAGCAGCCGGTGGATGTTTCGCCGCCGCCTGGCGGAATAGACGCCGGAATTCGTGTCGTTGTGTATCGTTGTGAGTCGTTGTTCTACGCATTGCCCTATGTTGAATCGAACAAAGGATCAAAATGGCTGCCACCGACCTTGCTGCACTTGCCGTCAATTACCAGGATATCGTCGCAGCAGCCAGGCGCCTTGAGGGTGTGGCGCGCCGGACGCCGGTACTGACTTCCGGCCAGGCCGACCGCCAGGCGGACGCCAGTGTCTTCTTCAAATGTGAAAATTTTCAACGGGTAGGGGCATTCAAGTTTCGTGGCGCGTATAACGCCATCAATTGCCTCAGCGAGGAACAAAAGCAGCGCGGCGTGGTGGCATTTTCATCCGGCAACCATGCGCAAGGCATGGCGCTGGCGGCGCGCATGCTGGGTGTGCATGCAACCATCGTCATGCCCGGCAACGCGCCGGCAATGAAGCTGGCGGCGACACGTGAATACGGCGCTGAGATCATTCTGTACGATCGCGAACGCGAAGACCGGGAAGTGATTGCCGCACGTCTCTCGGATGAGCGCGGCTGTGCGGTGATTCCTGCCTATGATCATCCCGACGTGATTGCCGGCCAGGGCACGGCGGCGAAAGAACTGTTCGATGCCGTCGGGCCGCTCGATTATTTGTTCGTGTGCACGGGCGGCGGCGGGTTGCTGTCCGGTTGCGCGATCGCCGCAGCGCACCTGTCTCCCGGTTGCATCGTGATCGGCGTCGAGCCGGAAGCGGGAAACGATGCGCAACAATCATTGCGAACTGGCAATATCGTGCATATCCCGGTACCGGACACCATTGCCGACGGCGCTCAAACGCAACACATCGGCAAGCTGGTGTTGCCGATCCTGCAGGCATATGTAAAAGACATTATTACCGTGAGCGACGATCAACTGCGCACGCAAATGCGGTTTTTTGCCGAACGGATGAAGATCGTGGTCGAGCCGGCCGGTTGCCTCGCTGCTGCCGCAGTGATGCATCGGGCTTTGGCGTTTTCGGGCGCAAAAGTCGGGGTAATAGTGAGTGGCGGCAATGTTGATATGGCACTTTTTGCAAGTAGTATTGCTGCTGCGAAAGCATTTTCTTGAGTTGACCGGCGCTAAACCGATGCAGTCAGCCCGTAGTCCGACAGTAAAATCGGCCGCCATATATTTCCTACCGGTTTGACCGCTTTCCCTCCGACGCGTTAGAATGCCGGGTTATTGAAAACCTAGGCCTTGGTAAATATGCGTCGTAAACTTGTAGCGGGTAACTGGAAAATGAATGGCAGTCTGGTTGCCAATGCTGCATTGATGGCGGAAATCAAGGCTGGCCTGACAGCGCCGGCATGCGATATCGCCTTGTGCGTACCCGCACCTTATTTCGCGCAATGCCAGGCTGAACTTGCCGGATCGGCAATTGCCTGGGGTGCTCAAGACGTTTCTGCGCACGCCGCCGGTGCTTATACCGGTGAAGTAGCAGTTAGCATGTTGCAGGATTTTGCATGTCAGTACGCTATCGTCGGCCATTCCGAGCGGCGCGCTTATCACGCAGAAAGCGATGCGCTGGTGGCGCAGAAGGCAGTACGTGCTTTACAGGCTGGCGTTACACCTATCGTATGCGTCGGCGAAACCTTGGCTGAGCGTGAAGCCGGCCAGACCGACGCGGTAGTGGGGCGGCAGTTGGCAGCGGTGCTGGATGTGCTGGATGCAGCTGATCTGGCGAAGATTGTGGTGGCGTACGAACCAGTGTGGGCAATTGGCACCGGCAAGACGGCGACTCCGCAGATGGCGCAAGATGTGCACCTGGCCTTGCGCGCCAAGCTGGCCGGGAAGAATCCTGCGGCTGCAGTCGAGGTAAAGATTTTGTATGGCGGTAGCATGAAGCCTGATAACGCGGCCGAATTGCTGGCCATGCCGGATATAGATGGTGGTTTGATCGGTGGTGCAGCATTGAAGTCAGTTGATTTTCTGGCGATTGTCGCTGCAGCCGGATAGTCCGGATTTAGTAATTTAGTAAAAATAAAGAATCATAAAGAATCACAAAGAATCAACTCTCATTGGAAATCATTAAATGAACACAGTATTTAACATCATTGTCATCGTTCAGGTGTTGTCGGCGTTGACGATTATCGGCCTTGTGCTTCTGCAGCATGGCAAGGGCGCCGATATGGGTGCGGCTTTCGGTTCGGGCGCTTCAGGTAGTTTGTTTGGCGCTACCGGTTCTTCGAACTTCCTGTCGAAGTCGACTGGCCTGGCGGCAGCGATTTTCTTTATCGCGACTTTGGCGTTGGTATATTTGGGGAATCATCGTTCGGCGGTTACCGGCGGCGTGATGGAAAATCTGCCGGCAGCTTCGGCGCCAGCACCTGCGGCAGCAATTCCTGCGACATCGGCAGAGCCGGTTGCGGCCTCTGTAGCTGCTTCCGGATCGGCTGGTGCGGCTGCTTCTGTGCCTGCGCCATCGACCGGCAGCGCGCAGTCGAATCAAATTCCTAAATAAGTAGTCTTAAGAGTGAAATTGCTGACTTTTAACTCGATTGTGCATTGAACAAAAGTACCAAATCAGGTTAAAATAGTCGCTTATGCCGACGTGGTGAAATTGGTAGACACGCTATCTTGAGGGGGTAGTGGCGAAAGCTGTGCGAGTTCGAGTCTCGCCGTCGGCACCAAAGAATATGAGGCCAGCAACGGTTGCCCCTGCGCTGGCTTTTTGTCGAGGAACTTGTGGTGTGGTTTGCCGGATTGGGGGCGTCAGGTTTGAGAAATCAAGCCGGCAAATCATTCTGCAAAGGGCCTGCGGGGAGAGTGGTTGGATAGCTTCTCTGTAGTCCCGTCTGTTCAAACTACTGGCGCAAAATCGTGAACCTCGAAAATTATTTTCCCGTCCTGCTGTTTATTCTGATCGGTATCGCGGTTGGCATTGCCCCGCAAGTACTCGGTCGCGTACTTGGGCCACATCGGCCCGACTCCCAAAAAACTTCTCCATACGAATGCGGTTTTGAAGCATTCGAAGATGCGCGCATGAAATTCGATGTGCGTTATTACCTTGTCGCCATTTTGTTCATTTTATTCGATCTGGAAACCGCATTTTTCTTCCCGTGGGGGGTTGCCATGCGCGACCTCGGTTGGCAGGGCTTTATCACGATGATGGTGTTTATCGCTGAATTCGTGGTGGGCTTCTGGTATATCTGGAAACGCGGCGCTCTGGATTGGGAGTAAGCCATGTCTATTGAAGGTGTATTGAACGAAGGCTTTGTCACCACTACGGCTGACAAACTGATCAACTGGACCCGCACCGGCTCTTTGTGGCCGATGACGTTCGGCCTGGCCTGCTGTGCCGTGGAAATGATGCATGCCGGCGCCTCGCGCTACGACATGGACCGTTTTGGGGTAATCTTCCGGCCGTCGCCGCGTCAGTCTGACGTGATGATCGTGGCAGGCACGCTGTGCAACAAGATGGCGCCTGCCTTGCGTAAGGTGTACGACCAGATGCCGGAGCCGCGCTGGGTGATTTCCATGGGCTCCTGCGCCAATGGCGGTGGCTATTATCACTATTCGTATTCGGTGGTGCGCGGTTGCGACCGCATTGTGCCGGTCGATATTTACGTCCCTGGTTGCCCGCCGACTGCAGAAGCACTGTTGTACGGCATTATCCAGTTGCAAAACAAGATTCGCCGCACCAATACGATTGCGCGTTAAGAGAGCACCATGACGACCAAACTGGAAACCCTGGAAGCCGCCGTGCGCAATGCGCTTGGCGACGACCTTCAAAGTCTGACCGTGGCCTTTGGCGAGATCACGATCGTGGTCAAGGCTTCGAATTACCTGTCAGCGATGCGCGTCCTGCGCGATCACGCCGATACCCGTTTTGAAGAATTGATCGACCTCTGCGGCGTCGATTATTCGACCTATGGCGACGGTATCTGGGAAGGCGCCCGTTTTGCGGCGGTTTCGCATTTGCTGTCGATCGAACACAACTGGCGCCTGCGCGTCCGCGTGTTTGCGCCGGACGACGAAATGCCGATGCTGGCCTCGCTGACCGATATCTGGGCTTCGGCCAACTGGTATGAACGTGAAGCTTTCGACTTCTTCGGCATCTTGTTCGAAGGTCACAACGACTTGCGCCGCATCCTCACCGACTACGGCTTTATCGGCCATCCGTTCCGCAAGGATTTTCCGGTGTCGGGTTATGTCGAGATGCGCTACGACGCTGAGCAAAAACGCGTAATTTATCAACCCGTAACGATTGATCCGCGTGAGATTACGCCGCGGGTGATTCGTGAAGAACATTACGGGATCAAATAATGGCAGAAATTAAGAACTACACGCTGAACTTCGGTCCGCAACATCCGGCCGCGCATGGTGTTTTGCGCCTGGTGCTGGAGTTGGATGGTGAAGTCATCCAGCGTGCCGACCCGCATATCGGCTTGCTGCATCGCGGCACCGAGAAGTTGGCAGAACAAAAAACCTACCTGCAGTCAGTGCCTTACATGGATCGTCTCGACTACGTGTCGATGATGTGTAACGAGCATGGCTACGTGATGGCAATCGAACGTCTGCTGGGCCTTGAAGTCCCGTTGCGCGCGCAGTATATCCGCGTCATGTTCGACGAAATCACGCGTCTGCTGAATCACCTGATGTGGATCGGCGCGCATGCGCTGGACGTCGGTGCGATGGCGGTACTGCTGTACGCATTCCGCGAACGTGAAGATTTGATGGATTGCTACGAAGCCGTTTCCGGCGCGCGTATGCATGCTGCCTACTATCGTCCGGGTGGCGTTTACCGCGATCTGCCGGATACCATGCCGCAGCACAAGGCATCGCTGGTACGCAATGCAAAAGCCATCAATGCCCTGAACGAAAATCGCCAGGGTTCGTTGCTGGATTTCATCGAAGACTTCACCGTACGCTTCCCGAAATACGTGGACGAGTACGAGACTTTGCTGACCGATAACCGTATCTGGAAACAACGTCTGGTCGGCATCGGCGTGGTGTCGCCAGAGCGCGCCAAGGCGATGGGCTTTACCGGCGCAATGCTGCGCGGTTCCGGCGTCGAATGGGATTTGCGCAAGAAGCAGCCGTACGAAGTGTATGACTTGCTCGACTTCGATATCCCGGTCGGCAAGAACGGCGATTGCTATGACCGTTACCTGGTGCGGGTCGAAGAAATGCGCCAGTCCAACCGGATTATCAAGCAATGCGTAGAATGGCTGCGCAACAACGGCGGTCCTGTGATGACAACCAACCACAAGGTTGCGCCATCGTCGCGGGTCGACATGAAATCCAACATGGAAGAGCTGATCCATCACTTCAAGCTCTTTACCGAAGGATTCCACGTGCCGCCGGGCGAAGCATACGCAGCAGTGGAGCATCCAAAGGGCGAATTCGGCGTGTATATCGTGTCGGATGGCGCCAACAAGCCGTACCGCTTGAAAATCCGCGCACCTGGCTTCCCGCATTTGCAGGGGTTGAACGAAATGGCCAAGGGCCACATGATTGCCGATGCCGTTACCATCATCGGTACGCAAGACATCGTGTTCGGTGAGATTGACCGTTAAGTCTGCTGTTTTTAGTCTGCTGTTGTTACCCGCAGTTAGCAATCACAGTTGTCACGCCTGTCAGTGCATTTCAATATTAACTACTCGCGCAAAACACCGCGCACGAATGGCCAACACATGTTGTTAAGTCAAGATACATACAAAAAGATCGATCGCGAAGTAGCGAAATTTCCCGCCGACCAGAAACAGTCGGCGGTGATGGCCGCTCTGGCGATTGCACAGGATGAAAAGGGCTGGCTGGCGCCGGAAACCATGCAGGATGTCGCGGATTACCTCGGCATGCCGGCTATCGCGGTGCAGGAAGTCGCGACCTTTTACAACATGTACAATACCAAGCCGGTCGGCAAGCACAAGATCAGCATCTGCACCAATCTGCCATGCCAGTTGTCCGGCGGCGATCGGGCGGCGGAGCATCTGAAGCACAAGCTCGGCATCGGTTTCCGCGAAACCACCGCGGATGGCCAGTTCACGCTGGTTGAAGGCGAGTGCATGGGCGCTTGCGGCGATGCGCCGGTACTGCTGGTCAATAACAAACGCATGTGTAGCTGGATGTCGAACGAAAAGATTGACGGCTTGTTGGCGGAACTCAGTGAGGTAACCCCTAAATGACCAGTTTGCACAATCGTCATATCAACCCGCTGATCCTGGCTAACCTGGACGGCGACAACTGGCACTACGCCGATTACGTCAAGCGCGGCGGCTATACCGCCCTCAAGCGCATCCTTTCCGAAGGCATTACGCCGGAACAAGTCATCGCTGAGCTGAAAGCCGGTTCGCTGCGCGGCCGTGGCGGTGCAGGTTTCCCGACCGGCCTGAAGTGGAGCTTCATGCCGCGTCAGTTCCCGGGACAAAAATACCTGGTCTGCAATACCGACGAAGGCGAGCCTGGCACGTTCAAGGATCGCGACATCATTCGCTACAATCCGCACTCGCTGATTGAAGGCATGGCTATCGGCGCTTACGCCATGGGCATCTCGGTCGGCTACAACTACATCCACGGCGAAATCTGGTCCGGCTACGAGCGCTTTGAAGAAGCGCTGGAAGAGGCGCGCGCAGCCGGTGCGTTGGGCGACAAGATTTTCGGCAGCGAATTCAACTTCCAGCTGCACGCATTCCACGGTTACGGCGCTTATATCTGCGGCGAAGAAACTGCATTGCTGGAATCGCTCGAAGGCAAGAAGGGGCAGCCGCGCTTCAAGCCGCCTTTCCCTGCAAGCTTCGGCCTGTACGGCAAGCCGACCACGATCAACAATACCGAGACCTTCGCAGCCGTGCCGTTCCTGCTGAACATGGGCGGCGAAGCCTATGCAGCACTGGGCAAGCCGAACAACGGCGGCACCAAGATCTTCTCGATCTCGGGCGACGTCGAACGGCCGGGCAATTACGAAGTGCCGCTGGGCACGCCGTTTGCCAAGCTGATGGAACTGGCCGGCGGCATGCGCGGCGGTAAAAAGATCAAGGCTGTGATCCCTGGCGGTTCGTCCGCACCGGTGATTCGGGGCGAGGTCATGATGGATACCGATCTCGATTACGATTCGATCGCCAAGGCCGGCTCGATGCTCGGTTCCGGCGCCGTGATCGTGATGGACGAAACGCGTTGCATGGTGAAATCGCTGCTGCGCCTGTCGTACTTTTATTTTGAAGAATCCTGCGGCCAGTGCACGCCATGCCGTGAAGGTACGGGCTGGCTGTATCGCCTGGTGCATCGCATCGAAACCGGGCACGGTCGTCCGGAAGACATGGATCTGCTGGATACGGTAGCGGGCAACATCATGGGGCGCACCATTTGTGCGCTCGGCGATGCGGCAGCGATGCCGGTGCGCGGTTTCCTGAAGAATTATCGCGAAGAATTTGAATATCACATCGAGCATAAGCATTGCTTGGTGCCGGCATACATCTGATTATTTGCGGGAAAGAGTTTAAGAGCCACCGCAGCGTGGCGAATTACTCTGTCCCCAACTGATCAGGTAATGGTGGAACCAGCAAACACACTAAGCAAGAATACTTAGGCAAGAAAAGCAAAAGCCATGGTTGAAATCGAAATAGACGGCAAGAAAGTGGAAGTCCAAGAGGGCAGCATGGTAATGGATGCTGCCAACAAAATTGGTACTTACATTCCACATTTCTGCTATCACAAAAAACTCTCCATCGCGGCCAACTGCCGCATGTGCCTGGTCGAGGTGGAAAAAGCGCCGAAGGCCCTGCCTGCCTGCGCCACTCCGGTGACTGCCGGCATGATCGTGCGCACCAGCAGCGACAAGGCGACGACGGCGCAAAAGAGCGTGATGGAATTCCTGCTGATTAATCATCCGCTGGATTGCCCGATCTGCGATCAGGGCGGCGAATGCCAACTGCAGGATTTGGCGGTCGGTTACGGTAAATCGTCTTCCCGCTACGAAGAAGAGAAACGTGTCGTGGCGCCGAAAGACGCCGGTCCGCTGATCTCGATGCAGGAAATGAGCCGTTGCATCCAATGCACCCGCTGCGTCCGCTTCGGCCAGGAAATCGCCGGAGTGATGGAGTTCGGCATGGTTGGCCGCGGCGAACACTCCGAGATCACTACCTTCGTCGGCAAGACTGTCAACTCCGAACTGTCCGGCAACATGATCGATCTGTGCCCGGTCGGGGCATTGACATCGAAGCCATTCCGTTACAGCGCCCGTACCTGGGAATTGTCGCGCCGCAAATCGGTCAGCCCGCATGATGGCCTGGGTGCCAACCTGGTGGTGCAAGTCAAATCCGGCAAGGTGATGCGCGTGCTGCCGCTGGAAAACAACGACGTCAACGAATGCTGGCTGTCGGACAAGGATCGCTTCGCATACGAAGGCTTGAACAGCGCTGAACGCCTGACCAAGCCGATGCTCAAGCAAGACGGCAAATGGCAAGAAGTCGAATGGCAAACTGCGCTGGAATATGTAGCGCACGGTTTGCGCAACATTCGCCATGAGCATGGCGCTGATGCGATCGCCGCTGTCGGTACGCCGTATTCGACACTGGAAGAATTGTCGCTGCTGCAAAAAGTAGTGCGTGGCCTGGGTTCGGAAAACATCGATTTCCGCCTGCGTCAATCCGATTTCGCCCTGGATGGCAAAGTCATGCCGTGGCTGGGCATGTCGATCAACGAATTCGCACAGCTGGATCGCGCTTTCATCATCGGCTCGTTCCTGCGCAAGGATCATCCGCTGTTGTCGGCTCGCCTGCGCCTCGGCGTCAAGCGCGGCGCCAAGCTGAGCATCCTGCATGCAACTGACGACGATTTGCTGATGCCGGTTGCTAACAAGATGATCGCTGCACCGTCGGCCTGGCTGTCGGTATTGGGTCAGGTGGCGGTTGCTGTGGCACAAGCCAAGAGCATCGCGGCGCCTGCCGGTTTCGAGAATGTCGAAGCTTCCGCTGAAGCCAGGCAAACTGCTGCCAGCCTGTTGTCCGGTGCAGCGAAAGCGGTAATGCTCGGCAACGCAGCGGCACAGCATCCACAAGCTTCGCAACTGCACGCAGTGGCGCAATGGATTGCACAGCAGACTGACGCCAGGTTCGGCTACATGACCGAGGCAGGTAATACTGTCGGTGGTTATTGGGCGAATGCCTTGCCAGCCGCTGGCAAGGGTCGCAATGCGCAACAAATTTTCGCTCAGCCGCACAAGGCTTATGTGTTGCTGAATGCAGAGCCAGAGTTGGATAGTTTCGACCCGCAAGTCGCTGTTGCAGCGCTGAAGCAGGCCGAGATGGTCGTGACTTTGTCCGCATACAAGCACGGCGCTGAATACGCTGACGTGTTGCTGCCGATTGCACCATTTACCGAAACGTCCGGCACTTTCGTCAATTGCGAAGGCCGTGCCCAAAGCTTTAACGGTACTGTCCGTCCAATGGGCGATGCCCGTCCGGCCTGGAAGGTATTGCGCGTACTGGGCAACCTGCTGGGCCTGACCGGTTTCGACTACGACACTTCCGAAGCGATTCGCGACGAAGTTCTGGGTACCGGCGAAGTTGCTGAAGCCAATCTGGCGGCTCGCCTGAACAATTTCAGCGATCTGGCGCCGCAAGCTGCGGTTCAGTCCGTTAACGGCGGGCTGGAGCGTATCGCTGATGTGCCTATCTATTTCGCCGACGCAGTAGTGCGTCGCGCGGCATCGTTGCAGGAAACCGTTGACGGCCAGGCGCCACAAGCATGGCTGTCGGCAGCGTTGGCGGCAAAACTGGGTGTCGCTGCTGGCGATCGGGTTAATCTCAAACAAGGGCAGGGCGTTGCTGCGCTGGCTGCTGCGATTGATCCTTTGCTGCCAGAAAATGTGGTGCGGGTAGCCGCCTCGCATGCCTCGACCGCAGCCTTGGGTGCGATGTTTGGTTCTATCGTAGTGGAGAAAGCATGATGGATCATTTCATCGCCGCCATCAATGCCACTGGTGCCGACTGGTTCGGTTTCCTCTGGCCGCTGATCTGGAATCTGATCAAGATCATCATCGTCGTCGTGCCGCTGTTGTTGTGCGTGGCCTACATGACTTACTGGGAACGCAAGCTGATCGGCTGGATGCATATCCGCCTCGGCCCTAACCGGGTTGGTCCTGCCGGTTTGCTGCAACCGATCGCCGATGCCCTCAAGCTGTTGCTGAAGGAAGTGACCTTGCCGGCACGTGCCAACAAGGTACTGTTCTTCATCGCACCGATCATGACCATCATGCCGGCTTTGGCTGCATGGGCAGTGGTGCCGTTCGGTCCTGAAACTGTTTTGGCTAACGTCAACGCCGGCCTGCTGTTTGTGATGGCCATCACTTCGATGGAAGTCTACGGCGTGATCATCGCCGGCTGGGCTTCCAACTCCAAGTATGCGTTCCTCGGCGCGATGCGTGCTTCGGCGCAGATGGTGTCCTACGAAATTTCGATGGGCTTTGCCCTGGTCATCGTGCTGATGGTGTCGGGCAGCCTGAACCTGACCGATATCGTGATGGCGCAAAGCAAGGGCTACTTCTACGATCACGGCTTCGGCGTGCTGTCGTGGAACTGGTTGTCGTTGCTGCCGGTGTTCGTGATCTACTTTATCTCGGGAATTGCCGAAACCAACCGTCACCCGTTCGACGTGGTGGAAGGCGAGTCGGAAATCGTCGCCGGTCATATGATCGAATACTCGGGCATGTCGTTCGCGATGTTCTTCCTGGCCGAATACGCCAACATGATCCTGATCTCGGTCCTGGCAACGTTGCTGTTCCTGGGTGGCTGGGCATCGCCGCTGGCAATGCTGGACTGGATTCCAGGCTGGATCTGGCTCGGTATGAAGACCTTCTTCTTGTTGTCGGTGTTCATCTGGGTACGTGCTTCGTTCCCGCGCTATCGCTATGACCAGATCATGCGTTTGGGCTGGAAAGTATTTATCCCGTTGGTTCTCACCTACCTGGTGATCGTCGCAGCCTGGATTCAAAGTCCGTGGAATATCTGGAAGTAATGGAAGGTTTAGTGTAAATGGAAGCCATCAAGGATTTTTTCGGCAGTTTAATGCTGCTGGAGTTGCTCAAAGGGCTGCGGCTGACTGGCCGCTACCTGTTCGCACGCAAGATTACGGTGCTGTTCCCGGAAGAGAAGACGCCGCAGTCGCCACGTTTCCGCGGCTTGCATGCGCTGCGTCGTTACCCGAATGGTGAAGAGCGTTGCATCGCCTGCAAATTGTGTGAAGCGGTTTGCCCGGCAATGGCAATTACGATCGAGTCCGAGCAGCGTGAAGACGGTTCGCGCCGCACCACGCGCTACGATATCGATCTGACCAAGTGTATTTTCTGTGGTTTCTGCGAAGAGTCTTGCCCGGTCGATTCGATCGTCGAGACCCACATCCTGGAGTATCACGGTGAAAAACGTGGCGATCTGTACTACACCAAGGAAATGCTGCTGGCGGTAGGTGATCGTTACGAACCTGAAATTGCTGCGGCACGTGCAGCGGATGCTGCATACCGCTAATTGTTTGATTAGTTGGGGACAGGGCTGTACGGATTATGTAATTCGCCGCGCATTTGACATCGGCGAGTCCTGAAGTCTGTCCCACAATTTGTTTATAGGCCATTATGGAATTTAAGACCTTCTTGTTCTACGCGTTTTCGGTGGTGTTGGTAATCGCCGCCTTACGCGTAATTACCGCACGCAACCCGGTGCATGCCGCGCTGTTCCTGGTGTTGTCGTTTTTCTCCGCAGCCGGTATCTGGATGCTGTTGAAAGCGGAGTTCCTGTCCATCGTGCTGGTGCTGGTGTATGTCGGCGCGGTGATGGTGCTGTTCTTGTTCGTGGTGATGATGCTGGATATTAACCTGGACAAGATGCGAGAAGGATTCTGGGGGTATTTCCCGGTGGCGGCGACAGTCGGCACGGTCATCGTGCTGGAAATGGCTGCCGTCATATTCCACGGTTTCCAAGGCTCCGATGCCGACGTTCCTGCGGCCTCGGCCAATATCGGCACCACCAAGGCGCTGGGTATGCTGATCTATACCGAATACGTGTATGCCTTTGAAATTGCCGCCGTCGTGCTGCTGGTGGCGATTGTCGCCGCCGTCGCCCTGACGTTGCGCCGCCGCAAAGACACCAAGTATTTCTCGCCTTCCGCTGCAGTCAAGGTCAAGAGCACCGACCGGGTTCGCATCGTGAAGATGAAATCGGAAGCCAAGGTCGACCCGGTTGCGCCTGCAAATCCAGCCAACCCGCCGGCACCTGCGGCACCACAAAAATAACAAGGACGCAATATGGCACTTTCGCTCGCTCACTATCTGATCCTTGGCGCGATCCTGTTCTCGATCGGTATCGTCGGCATTTTCCTGAACCGTAAAAACCTCATCGTATTGATGATGGCAATCGAATTGATGCTGTTGGCGGTGAACATCAACTTCATCGCGTTTTCGTATTACCTGGGTGATGCGGCCGGACAGATTTTCGTTTTCTTTATCCTCACCGTTGCAGCTGCCGAAGCGGCGATTGGGCTGGCAATCCTGGTGGCGTTGTTCCGTAACCTGGACACCATCAACGTGGAAGATCTGGACAGCCTTAAGGGCTAAGCGGTTTGTTCCGGCAAGCTCAGGCTTGCCGGGATAGGTAGATAAAGAATACACAGACACATAACGAATAAAGATAAGGTTCATCATGGCGGGGCAACTTAACCCACAATTACTTCTTGCCGTACCGTTGGCGCCTCTGGCTGGCGCTGCGATCGCGGGCTTATTCGGTACCAAATTCTTCGGCAACCTGGTCGGTCGCAAGACCTCGCACACGGTGACGATCCTGGGCGTGCTGATCGCCCTGATCATTTCCGTGCAGACCTTGCTGCAGGTGATCGACGGCACCTCATTCAACGGTACCTTGTACACCTGGATGACGGTAGGCGGCGTCAAGCTGGAGATCGGCTTCCTGGTCGACAGCCTGACCGCGATGATGATGTGCGTGGTGACCTTTGTCTCGCTGATGGTGCATATCTATACCATCGGCTACATGAAAGACGACGAGGGTTATAACCGTTTCTTCGCTTATATATCCCTGTTCACGTTCTCGATGCTGATGCTGGTCATGAGCAACAACTTCCTGCAGCTGTTCTTCGGCTGGGAAGCGGTGGGCCTGGTGTCGTATCTGCTGATCGGTTTCTGGTACACCCGTCCGACAGCGATTTTCGCCAACATGAAAGCGTTCCTGGTCAACCGCGTCGGCGACTTCGGTTTCATCCTCGGTATCGGTTTGCTGCTGGCGTATTCCGGCTCGATGAACTACACCGAAGTATTCGCGCAAAGTGGCGCGCTGGCGCAACTGACCCTGCCGGGCAGCGACTGGATGTTGCTGACCGTAGCCTGTATCTGCCTGTTCATCGGCGCGATGGGTAAGTCGGCCCAGTTTCCGTTGCACGTCTGGCTGCCGGATTCGATGGAAGGCCCGACCCCGATTTCCGCACTGATCCACGCCGCGACCATGGTGACCGCAGGTATTTTCATGGTGACCCGCATGTCGCCGCTGTTCGAACTGTCCGACACCGCGTTGTCGTTCATCCTGATCATCGGTTCGATTACTGCCTTGTTCATGGGTTTCCTCGGCGTTATCCAGACTGACATCAAACGCGTGGTGGCTTACTCGACCTTGTCGCAGCTCGGCTACATGACTGTGGCGCTGGGTGCTTCGGCATACTCGGTGGCGGTGTTCCATCTGATGACGCATGCGTTCTTCAAGGCCTTGCTGTTCCTTGGCGCCGGTTCGGTCATCATCGGCCTGCATCACGATCAAGACATGCGCAACATGGGCGGCCTGCGTAAATACATGCCGATTACCTGGATCACTTCGCTGGTCGGTTCGCTGGCATTGATCGGCACACCGTTCTTCTCCGGTTTCTATTCGAAGGACAGCATTATCGAAGCGGCCCACGCATCGACGCTGTTCGGTTCCGGCTTTGCTTACTTTGCAGTGCTGGCAAGCGTGTTTGTCACGGCTTTCTATTCGTTCCGCATGTATTTCATGGTGTTCCATGGCGAAGAACGCTTTGGCAAGGCGCATGATGCTCACGACGCACACCATGCCAACGACGATCATCACGAAGATTCAGAAGACGGCCACGAACATCACGGCCTGGCGCCAGGCCAAAAGCCGCATGAGTCGCCTTGGGTGGTGACCTTGCCGCTGATCTTGCTGGCGATTCCATCCGCCATCATCGGCTTCTTCGCAATCGAGCCAATGTTGTTTGGCAGTTTCTTCAAGGACGTGATTTTCGTCAACGAGGCACACCACGCAATGGAAGAGCTGCGCAATGACTTCCACGGCCCGGTCGGCATGGTTGCGCACGCATTCAGTTCGGCACCGTTGTGGCTGGCGATCGCCGGCGTGGCGTCGGCGTATTACTGCTACATGGTCAATCCGCGTCTGCCGGCAGCGATCAAGCAGAAATTCCTGCCGATCTTCACGTTGCTCGACAATAAGTACTATATGGACAAGTTCAACGATGTGGTGTTCGCCGGTGGCGCCCGCATGTTGGGCCGCGGCTTGTGGAATGCCGGCGACCGTGGCCTGATCGATGGCCTGATCGTCAATGGCAGCGCCAAGGCAGTCAGCTGGTTTTCGAAAATTACCCGTCTCTGGCAGTCCGGATACATCTATCACTATGCATTCGTGATGATTATCGGCGTGCTGGGTTTCCTGGTTTGGTTCATGCCGTTCCCGTTTGCCAAATAAGCAGCTAAAGCAAATTCAGCAAACTCGGCAAACTCAGCAAGGTAGATAAATAATAAATATGATGCAGTCAACTTTCCCTCTTCTCAGCCTCGCGATCTGGTGTCCGGTCGCGTTCGGTATCCTCGTCCTGGCCGTGGGCCGCGACGATAATCCAACCCTGGTGCGCTGGCTTTCGCTGCTAGGCGCATTGGTCAGCTTCGTGGTGACCTTGCCACTCGTGAGCCAGTTCGATAACGGTTTCCACGGCATGCAATTTGTTGAAAAGGCCGCCTGGATCGACCGCTTCAACATCAATTACTACCTGGGTATCGACGGCATTTCGCTGTGGTTCATCCCGTTGACGGCTTTCATTACCGTGATGGTGGTGATCTCCGCCTGGCAAGTGATCGAGAAGAAAGTCGCGCAATACATGGGCGCCTTCCTGATCCTGTCGGGCTTGATGATCGGCGTCTTTTGCGCGTTGGACGGCATGTTGTTCTATGTTTTCTTCGAAGCGACGCTGATCCCGATGTTCATCATCGTCGGCGTCTGGGGCGGCTCCAATCGTGTCTACGCAGCGATCAAGTTCTTCCTGTACACCCTGATGGGTTCGCTGTTGATGCTGGTTGCGTTGCTGTACCTGTATTTTCAGTCGGGCGGCAGTTTCGAAATCCTGACCTGGCATCAGCTGCCGCTGCCGATGACGGCGCAGATCCTGATCTTCCTGGCGTTCCTGATGGCGTTTGCCGTCAAGGTGCCGATGTGGCCGGTACATACCTGGTTGCCGGACGCCCACGTCGAAGCGCCAACTGGTGGTTCGGTCGTACTGGCGGCAATCATGCTGAAGCTGGGCGGTTACGGTTTCCTGCGGTTCTCGCTGCCGATCACGCCTGACGCCAGCCACTACCTGGCCGGTTTCATCATTACCTTGTCGCTGATCGCCGTGATCTATATCGGCCTGGTGGCGATGGTGCAGAACGACATGAAAAAGCTGATCGCCTATTCGTCGATTGCGCACATGGGTTTTGTCACCCTCGGTTTCTTCATTTTCAACGACATCGGCTTGCAGGGCGGTATCGTGCAAATGATCTCGCACGGCTTTGTGTCCGGCGCAATGTTCCTGTGTATCGGCGTGCTGTATGACCGCATGCATACACGTGAGATCGCTGCGTACGGTGGTGTGGTCAACGTCATGCCGCGTTTCGCTGCCTTGTTCGTGCTGTTCTCGCTGGCTAATTCCGGTCTGCCAGGCACCTCCGGTTTCGTCGGCGAATTCATGGTGATCCTGGGCGCGGTCAAGTTCAATTTCTGGATCGGCCTGCTGGCTGCAACCGCATTGATCCTGGGCGCTGCGTATTCGTTGTGGCTGGTCAAGCGCGTAGTGTTCGGCGCCGTTACCAATTCGCATGTGAAAGAAATGCTGGACCTGAACAAGCGTGAGTTCTTCATGCTGGGTGTGTTGGCGATTGCAGTCATCGCGATGGGCGTGTATCCGGCGCCGTTCACCGATGCGATGCAAGTGTCGGTAGCCGATCTGCTGAAGCATGTCGCGATCACCAAGCTGAATTGATGAATTGGGGGAGGGAGTTTAGAAGGCGCCTAGGTCAACCTTGCGACGAATTACTCTTTCCTCAACTGACTAGATTGAAGTGCAGTGCACAAAAATAAGCGGCAAATAAATGAATAACATGAATCTGATCCCTGTTTATCCGGAAATCTTTCTGCTGATTGCGACTTCGGTCGTGCTGCTGATCGATATGTTTGTTTCGGATGCCAAGCGCCATCTCACCTATTACCTGACACTGGCCGTGCTGGCCGTGTGTTTCGTATTGACGCTGGGTGCGTTCCAAAGCGGGGAGACGGTCTATACCTTCCACAACATGTTTGTCTCGGATCCCCTGAGCAGCCTGTTGAAACTGGTTTCTTACGTGGCAGTCGCCATGACGCTGGTGTATTCGCGCCGTTATGTGAGCGAACGCGGCATGGTCAGCGGCAACCTCGGCGGCGAGTTCTATCCGTTGGCGCTGTTTGCCTTGTTGGGTCAGATGGTGATGATCTCCGGCAGCAATTTCCTCAGTATTTACCTGGGCCTGGAATTGATGTCGTTGTCGCTGTACGCACTGGTGGCATTGCGCCGCGATAGCGCTGTCGCGACTGAAGCGGCGATGAAATATTTCGTGCTGGGCGCAATGGCTTCCGGTTTCCTGCTGTACGGGATGTCGATGCTGTACGGTGCTACCGGTTCGCTCGACCTGGTCGAAGTCACCCGCGCTGCATCCTCCGGTGGCATCAATCCGACCGTGCTGGTATTCGGCGTGGTGTTCGTGGTGGCCGGCCTGGCGTTCAAACTGGGTGTAGTGCCGTTCCACATGTGGGTGCCTGACGTCTATCAAGGTTCACCGACTGCAGTCACCCTGTTGCTGGGTGGCGCACCTAAGCTGGCGGCTTTTGCGATTTGCTTCCGCCTGCTGATTGAAGCGCTGTTGCCACTGGCTTTCGACTGGCAGCAAATGCTGACCGTGCTGGCTGTGCTGTCGATGGCGATCGGTAACATCACTGCGATTGCCCAGACCAATATCAAACGCATGCTGGCGTATTCGACCATTTCCCACATGGGTTTCATGCTGCTCGGTTTGCTGGCCGGCGTGGTCGACGGCAATCTGTTCTCGGCTGCCAATGCATATAGCTCGGCCTTGTTCTATTCGATCACTTACGTGATGACAACGCTCGGTACCTTCGGTGTCATCATGTTGCTGGCGCGCTCCGGTTTCGAAGCGGAAAACATGGACGACTTCAAAGGCTTGAATCAACGCAGCCCTTGGTTCGCGGCAGTGATGCTGGTTCTGATGCTGTCTCTGGCAGGTATCCCGCCGCTGATGGGCTTCTACGCCAAGCTGTCCGTGTTGCAGGCTGTGCTGGGCACTGGCCAGGTGTGGCTGGCAGTGGTCGCCGTGGTGTTCTCCCTGATCGGCGCCTATTACTATCTGCGCGTGATCAAGCTGATGTATTTTGATGAGCCGCAAGATGCCTCGCCGATTGTTGCGCACCTCGATGTGCGGGTATTGCTCAGCCTGAACGGACTGGCAGTGCTGGCGTTAGGTTTGTGGCCGGGTGTGCTAATGGATGCGACCACCACGGCGATCGTCAAGACATTGACCTCGTTCCTCGGCAAAGTGGTGTCCTGATTCCGTGAACGTTTCTCTCTCCAGTTGGTTCGTGATTCTGTTGGCGCTGCTGGCTGCCAACCTGCCGTTTTTTAACGAACGGCTGTTCGCACTGATCCCGCTCAAATCCGGTGGCCAGGCTACAGTCAAACCGGTCTGGGTTCGCTTGCTGGAGCTGTTCGCTTTGTATGCACTGGTTGGCGCCGTGGCCTACGTGCTGGAAGCGAATATCGGTAACACGTTCACGCAACGCTGGGAGTTTTATGCGGTGACCGGCTGCATGTTCCTGGTGCTGGCCTATCCCGGCTATGTATTGCGCTATTTGAAGAAACATCGCTAAAAAAACACCGCTGCAACTAGCGGCACCAGCGTGGAACGGTGCTTCGGCACCGTTTTCGCTTCCAGGCATTACAATCTCCCTCTCTAGTCTGCCTCATCTCTTTCCTTCGGAGTACCCGCATGGATCGTCATCTGAAAGAAACCCGGATCACCAGCGCTGAAGCCTATGACGGCCACTTCCTCAAAGTGCAGCGCGATACGGTGCAACTGCCTGACGGCAAGCTGACCACGCGCGAATACATCAAGCATCCCGGTGCAGTGGTTATCCTACCTTTGTTTGAAGATGGCACGGTCTTGCTTGAGCGGCAGTACCGCTATCCGCTGGAGCGCGTGTTCATTGAATATCCGGCCGGGAAAATCGACCCGGGCGAAGACCACCTGAGTTGCGCCAAGCGCGAGCTGCTGGAAGAAACCGGCTATACCGCTACAGAATGGCAACATGTCTGCACGATCCACAATGCGATTGCCTATGCCGACGAGCATCTGGAATTGTTCCTGGCGCGCGGCCTGGTCGCGGGCGAACGCAAGCTTGATGACGGCGAATTCCTGGACGTGTTCAAGGCGCCGCTTGAGGATATGCTGAGCTGGGTGAGGGAAGGCAAGGTTACCGACGTCAAAACGGTAATCGGCACCTTCTGGCTTGAAAAAATCGTGGCAGGTAACTGGAAGCTACCGTAGGGTGTGTAAAGGCAAAGCGACGAGCAGCACGAACTAACCGGGTTCAGAGTGAACTTTCGGTATGTTTTACCGCCGAAACTTCACTCTGAACCCAGATCACTACGTCGTCGATTCGCAACTGAATGGCGAGCCCTGATCTCTGGAAGCCTGTACTCCGGATATCACCGTGACGCGTGGGCACAACGACATGCCCACCCTACGCTTCAGATATGAAAAAGGCTGCGTAGGCGGTAATGCCGTTCAGTTAAGACTGGACGGCATTTTTATTTTGGGCTTGTAAACGTTCGGGCCAGCTGTTAACCTGCGTGTCGATGCTCGATGACACTCTCCATTTCCTTGCAAACCACCTCGAAGCGCCTGACTGGCGTCGGCTAGGAGAGCATTTGCCTGTCGAATGGATTGAACAGGCCGTGCAGCGCACCGA
>NZ_FOKF01000018.1 GCF_900111995.1 Collimonas sp. OK607 | reverse complement strand
GACCAGATGAACAACCCCTGCTGGGCCACATACGGCTGGTACAGAGTATGCAGGGCAAGTGCCATACCGACCGACGCGCCGACGGGACTGACGCCGTTGGACTGGTTGAAAATCCGCACGCCCTTGCTAAACAGATCCTGATACATCTGGTTATTGAGCAGTAGACTGTTGTCGGTAGTGCCGGCGGCCGCTACCTGCAAGAACGCGCCGGGAGCCACACCTGAAATACTCCCCGCCAGAACCTCCGCCACTTCCGTGCCATGGCTATTGCCGTTGGCGCCGCCGACGCTGTAGACCGTCTTGCTGATGCGTCCGGCCAGTTGCGGATCGCTGGTATCGAAATCGGTATCGACTATGCCGACCGTGATGCCGGCGCCAGTCAGGCCTTGGCTACGGGCAGCCTTGATATTGCTGGGATCCAGCACGTTCAGCATGACTGGCGGTGGCGGCGTTGCGATCGCTGGCGCTGTTGCTGCGGCATTGCCGCTGCCGTCGGCAGGTGGCGTAGCTGCCGCTGGCGGAGTGCTTGGGGCCGACGCTGCCGGGGGATTCGGATTGCTGCTGCCCCCCCCACCGCCGCCACAACCGGAAATCAATACTAATCCAGCAACAGAGATAATCGACAAGGATCTCCGACGAGACAATTCTTTGTCCATAACGACTCCCCCATATGTGCACTAACTTCAATCCGGCCAAGACCGGCATATCGGCTTGCTGCATTCACACATTCAGTCGCGCATTACTAGTAAGAATTTCTTTTAATTTCCTTTGTGCAATTTATTATGCTCGAGTTTATTGCAACATTCCCCTGTTTTTGTTCATTTATAGAAATTGTTTCTTTATAGATACATATTTAATCCGGCAAGTTGTTGTCGTAGAAAGCGTACCTGAGAGGGGATCGTGAGGGGACTTTTCGGCTGACATGATTTCCAACAGCGTCCTGGCCGCCAATGACTCAGAAAATTTATGGTTCGCCAACTTTAATACCGTAATTGCGACTGCTTTTGTTATTATTACTTTCCGGTAACCTTACCTAAATCCAAAGACACATATGCCGCCTCAAGAGGGCAGCATGTGATCGAAAAATCTCAGGGGATAAACATGACGTTTACAGAGTCAATTAAAGTCTGCTTTTCCAAGTACGCCGACTTCAATGGCAGGGCTTCCCGCTCCGAATATTGGTGGTTCGTGCTTTTTACGGTGTTGCTGTCGTTCGCCGCCAGTGCGATCAGCGACAAGTTCAGCCTGCTTGTTTCAGTTGCCACGTTGCTGCCATCCATAGCGGTTGCAGCGCGACGCCTGCATGACACGAATCGCAGCGGCTGGTGGCAGCTGATCGCATTTCTCCCGATCATCGGCTGGATTGTCATCATATATTTCCTGATTCAGGAAGCAAAAGAGCCGAACAATTTCGGTGCGGCACCGATGGTTCCAAACCTTCCGGAAACCTGAAACGACGCCGGCAACCGCCTCCTCCAAGCGTCGAGGCAGTGCGGTAACGACGGGAATTTCGTCGAAATTCCCGTCCCCATCTTCCCCGCAGGAACCCATGAAATCCGTTCTCCTAGTTATCGATGTCCAGTATGGTTTATTTGATGAAACACCGCGCCCGTTCGAAGCCGATGCAGTTGTAGAGCGCATCAACATCTTGACGGCCAGAGCCCGCGCTGCAGGGGTGCCTGTGGTGTTTATCCAGCACGAAGCCGGCGATATCGAATACAACTCCGCACACTGGCAACTCCAGCCCGGATTGCAGGTAAAGGAAGGCGACGTAAAAGTGCGCAAGACCACGCCGGACTCCTTCCTCCGCACTGAACTCGAAGCATTGCTGGCGTCATGGCACACTGAACACGTCGTGATCTGCGGTTACGCTTCGGAATTCTGCGTCGACACCACCACCCGCCGCGCCGCCGCACTCGGTTATCCTGTGACGCTGGTATCCGACGCCCACACCACCCACGACAAGGCGCATGCGACCGGGCTGCAGATACGCACGCATGAAAACGCGACGCTGCCCAACATCGAGAGTTTCGGCCCGGAAATCAAGGCGGTTGCCACCTCTGAATTGCATTTCACAAATTAGGCGCACAGGCAGGGAACCGTAAATGAAAAAACGCCGCAAACCTTGTATTTATCTGGTTTGCGGCGTTTTGTTTGCATTTACTGCAATGTATAGTGGTGCCCGAGGCCGGACTTGAACCGGCACACCCTTACGAGCGAGAGATTTTAAGTCTCTTGTGTCTACCGATTTCACCACTCGGGCAATTCTGCGGTTCCCAAGAAACGCGCAAAACATATATCTGCAGAGACTACCTGCGATACGGGACAGGGCCGCATTCTAACAGGTTCTTATTGCCAAGACCATCCTGAAGTCGGGCATTTTCCCAGCCATCATGTCATAACCAGTTTTCCAGCCGCAAAGCAGCAACTCTTTCAAACTCACGCATGTTATTCGTTACCAGTGTCAGCCCCTCGCTACGTGCGTGTGCTGCGATATGTAAATCATTTACCCCTATTGACGTTCCGCTGCGCTCGAGATTGGCGCGTATATCACCGTAATGGGCGGCGGCCTTGATCGTGTAATCTAAAACCTCCAGTCGAGAGCAAAAATCTTCGACGATACGTAAATTATGCTCTGGTTTGGCACTTTTCTCTGCGCCATGGATTAACTCGGCAGCGGTAACCACCGACAGCGACATTTGTCCGGAATGCGTATTGAAAACCTCCATCACTTCAATTGGACGACGCTTGATGACGTAAATAACAATATTGGTATCAAGCATGAATTTCAGCATTAAAACGTCTCTCTCTCTTGCTGTACCTGTTCAGCACGTACGCTCATGAAGTCATCAGTGACATTTTCATAATCTATGAAAAAGCTATCCCAAGTATTCATCAGAGGCGCAATCACTCGCTCCTTGCCTACAGCACGCACAGTGACTTTCTTTACGTTTTCAGGAAAGCGCAATTCTGCCGGCAGACGTACAGCCTGGGTACGGTTATTAACAAAAACAGTGCTTTGAGACATAGCTATCTCCTCGATTCATGTATATAGCCAAAGTATATAGCACATTCAAAACAAATTTCAAGGTCATCCCAATTTCGGAAAACAACACCCAGTACACACTGACATCAAGCTGAGCGAGGCCGACATGCCTGCACGTTCACCACATGCGAACCCGACCTGTCACTTTTGATAGGTTATCAAAAGGAGATTATTTACCTATTCTTGACTCAATTACGTTGCCCCGTTACCTAATGCCTTTTTTGGCCGGCAACGCCCTTCAGCCGCAAGTCTATTTCCCACGGTAACGATGCACCTCAATTCAAAGCAATGCCAACCTCTCCGGCGCGTTGGATGGCTTGCGCGCTGCAGCACAAAACCGGACCGACACGAGCCCATGACATTCTGATGCACGTACCAGGGTCACCATAATGAAAAAAATCAGCTACGAACAAGCGTCCGCCATAATGAACCTGCTGGTCGTACGCAACAGGACAGCGAAAGCGGACTGGATGATATCGAGCTATCCGCATATGCGCGGAGTGCTGGTAGAGGCCGTTGAAGCACTCGATCACTATGGCTGGAAATGGTGGAGCAAGCAGCCTCGCGATTTTACCCAGATACAGTTGAAACTCGTTGACATTCTGCACTTCACCCTGTCCCACATCTTGAGCGAAAACGACGGCAACCTGGATGCCGCTGCCATTACGCTTGTAAAGCGCTCCGACCCGGAGTTATCCAGCTGCCATTTCGATGGCCGCGAGTATGTAATAAGTAAATGCGACATTCCTCAACTATTAGAATTGATCGCCGCATTTGCTGTCAGTCGACGCAATAACTTGCCCTTGCTTGAGGTGACTTTTCACGCGTCTGGATTGGATTGGAACAAGGTCGTGAATCTATACACGGTCAAGCATGTACTGTGCATTTTTCGACAGAATAACGGATACAAGGAAGGCCGCTACGCCAAGATCTGGTGCGGCAAGGAAGATAATATCCATCTGCTTGAACTTGCCTCCACCCTTGATTCATCCGCTTCGGATTTCCAGCTTCAGTTGTATCAGCGGTTGGAAGAGCGTTATGTTTCGCTTTCGTCGGCGTTGGCGACGCCTTTAAAAAGTGGGCAGTGTTCGTGACGTATTTGCAAGCCATCCATATTGGCGTTGGCCAGAGCCCTGACCCTGGCCTCATATGCGCTAGCCCATGAACTTAGTCGTTGAGTAGTACTGTAAGCATTACCCGTTCCATGACCAGCCTGCGTAATATCTTCAAGAGTCACTCCCAACGCTTGACGCGCTGCTGGATCAGTTAAATCCAAAATATTATTAATGGAAATCTCATTGGTCACTAACACTTTACCCGCTAAAGGATTTACAGAGCCGGGCGAATAACTAGCAACTTCTGCGGCGGCAGTTTGCGATGTTGTTCCTGAGTAAATCGCCCCAACTCCTTCCGGAGAATAACGGAAATTAGCTTTCACGTTGCCCGGATATATTTGAAAAGTTCCTTCAGCAAATTCGGGGGAAGCATATCTATAAACTTTACCTGTGTAGTCAATACTGCTCGAGCCATCATATGTACCTCTCGCCCAAGCATAGGCCGCAGCCTCAGCATTAACCGCTCGAGTCGAGATAAAGCTCATAATTCCGGCCGGGGCGAGTCCGATTGCGGCATACGTATATGCAGCCGCCTGCGGACTTAGTCCCAGTGATTGAAGTGCCTGTTCTCCATATGTTACCGTGGGTTGCCCTGCCAGCTTCCCGCTACCGGCCACCAGATTGTCGGCTAAGACTGTTCCCGTCAATGCCGCCGCCGCACATCCAAGTCCTGTCGTACAGGCGAGTCCATCGCCAACTAATCCAGCTATGGAAGCCCCTGCTTGAACGGCACCTTCAAGTCGAATGCCTAGGCGACTTTGGGTCGCGGGATCACCAACGTACTGATCAAAACCGGTGTATTTAAACAAAGTGTCATAGCTCCGCCCCTCCCAGCCCTTTTGACTTGCTAACAATAACTTTTCATTTGTCATGCTCGCTCCGGCATCCTGCAAGGCTTTTAAATACGGATAGCTAGGATCGTCAGTAGGCACGCCATCTGCACAATGCGCCATTGCACAAGCCGCTGCTGTCAGTCTCGCTTCTTTTTGCGGGTCGCCGTTAGCCAATTTTTATCAGCGCCTTCGGTCAATAGAGGTACTTGGGTCGCAGCCATATATTTTTATCGCCTTCTTGTTTTCATATTGGGGATGTGGCTGCGCCCGCCACTGCCGGTGCGATGTTAACCGTCTGCCTGCCGCTACCGGCGGTATTGACCGTGGTAGCAGTTCCGCCGTCGCTGACGATGCCTGCAGCCCAGGAAAATCCGGATGTGCCAAGGCACAAACTGATCAGCAGCGCTAATGGCTTCCTGCATGCAATTTTTGTAAATCCGGCACGGCTGCTAACTGCAGATGCTGCGCACTGCCCCCACTTCCCCATGCATTACTTTCTTGATATTCATCGAATGGGGGAGATACTACGTGGCAACATGACAAGTGGACAACTGGAAAGTTCTTTGCTTGTTGAAAATTGGCAATAATTAACAAATATGTCAGATAAATGCCACAAAGAAATAGTATTTAAATAACATTAAAGTGTTATTCGAATAATTATTAAATCTGAATAGAAATTATGCAGCTGCCGCTGCCGGCGGTGCCGATGTCCCACTAGCCGCCCCCAAAGACAGCAAACGCTGCGCCATGCAAAAAACAAACAGCAGCACGCCGATCACAATCTTGGTCCACCATGAACTCAATGTGCCGTCGAAGGCAATCAAGGTCTGGATCAGACCGAGGATGAGCACGCCGGTCAGCGTGCCGGCGACGTAGCCGTAGCCGCCGGTGAGCAAGGTGCCGCCGATCACCACGGCGGCGATAGCATCCAGCTCCGTACCCTGCGCATGCAAGCCGTAACCGGACAACATGTAGAACGAAAACAGGACGCCGGCCAGCGCCGCGCAAAATCCGCTGAAGGCGTACACCAGTACTTTAGTGCGCCCCACCGCCAACCCCATCAGCAGCGCCGACTGCTCGTTGCCGCCGATGGCATACACTGCGCGCCCGAAGCGCGTGTAGTGAGCGATGTAGATTGCCACCGCAAGCATCAGCATCGCGATCACCACGCTAGGCGAGACGAAGGCGCCAAGAAATTCGATGCGGGCTTGCGACAGGGTCACATACAAGGGCTGGTCGATCGTAATCGAATTGATGCTGATCAGGTAGCACAAGCCGCGCGCCAGAAACATGCCGGCCAGCGTTACGATGAATGACTGCAGTTTGAAAAAATGTATCAATGCTCCCATCAGCGCCCCGAATGCGCTGCCGATCAGGAGCACGCAGCCGATCACCAGCAACGGCGGCCAATGCCACGACTGCAGCAGGTAGGCAGAGATCATGGTGGTCAAGGCCAGCACCGAACCGACCGACAGATCGATGCCGCCGGATAAGATGACAAAGGTCATGCCGATGGCAATCACCAGCAGGAAGGCGTTGTCGATCAGGAGATTCAACACCACCTGCAAAGAGAAAAATCCGTTATAGGTGAACGATCCCAAGGCAAACATCACGACCAGCAAGGCTACTGTCGCCAGCGAAGTGAAGTAAGGAGACGACAGTGACTTGCGAAAGAATCTCATCGTAGATTTCATTTCTTTTTACCGTTAGAAGAGCGCGACCGGCCAGCGCCGCCAAACAGTTCCGTCCCCAATCCGCGAAACTCCGGCGATTGCGAAAGGCACACCGCGAACACCACCACCGACTTCACCACCATGTTCACCTCCGGCGGCACGCCCATCGAATAAATCGTATAGGTCAGCGCCTGGATGATCAACGCGCCGATGACGCTGCCGACCAGGCTGAATTTTCCACCGGCCAGAGAAGTGCCCCCCAGCGTTACCGCCAGGATCGCATCCAGTTCCAACAGCAGGCCGGCGTTGTTGGCGTCTGCGCTCTTGATATTGGAACTGATCATCAATCCCGCGACACCAGCGCAGGCGCTGCAAAACATGTAGACGAAAAAAATCAAGGCGGCGGTCCTGATGCCGGCTAGCCGCGCCGCCACCGGGTTGATGCCAACCGTCTGGATGAATAAGCCCAGCGCGGTTTTACGCATCAGCAGCGCGACCACAATAAATACGCCTATTGCGATAAACAGAGAAAACGGCAAACCGAACAGATAGCCGCTGCCAATATAGAAAAACGGTTTGTAGTACACCGTGATGATCTGGCCATCGGTCAGTAATTGCGCCAGTCCGCGCCCGCCCACCATCAGGATCAAGGTCGCTATGATCGGCTGCAAACCGAGTGTGGCCACCAGGAAGCCGTTCCATACACCGCACAGGATGGCCCCCCCCATGGCGGCGGCAAGCGCCCATATCATGGGTATCCGGCTGGCATATTCCGGTACGCCGTTGTGCATTTCCATCGTGCCGCCTATCAGTAGTGCGGCTACGGTGCCGGAGATGGCCACCACCGCACCCACGGATATATCGATGCCGCGCGTCGCGATTACCAGGGTCATGCCGAGCGCGGTCAGTATCAAAGGTGCGGCACGGTTGACGATATCGATCAGGCTGCCGTACAGATGACCGTCTTTCCATTCAAGCCGGAAGAATCCCGGGATCATGAAAAAATCGACTGCCAGCAGCAGCGCCAATGCTGCCAGCGGCCGTAACAGCGGGTGACGCAGCAGCAACCGCAAAGATGTTAATGAATCTGAGGCGGCCTGGTTCTGCAACGTGGCGCCGGATAGCGGATCGTGATTCATCGGATCGTGATTCATCGGATTGGAATTCAATGGAATGCTCATTCGCACTCTCCTGCAATCACCTGCAACACCGATTCGTCGTCGAGCTCGCCACGCGAGTACTCGCCGCAGGCCTGGCGATCGCGCAATACCAGCATGCGGTCGCTGCAGCGTAGCACCTCGGGAATTTCGGATGAGATGAACAGGATCGCCATACCCTTGCGACACAAGGCGATGACGTGATCCATGATCTCTTGCTTGGCGCGGACGTCGATGCCGCGTGTCGGCTCATCTAGTATCAGCATGGCGGGATCGGTGGCAAGCCAGCGCGCCAGCAAGGCTTTCTGCTGGTTGCCGCCGGACAGGGAGCTGATCGGCGTCTCGATATCCGGCGTCTTGATGCCTAGCCATTTGACGTAATCGTTGGCGATCGCTTGCTGGCGCTTGCGCGGAATGACGCGCAGCAAACCGGCGCGCGCTTGCAGCGCCAGGATGATGTTTTCTCGTACCGACAGCGCAAGTATCGCACCTTCCGCTTTTCTGTCTTCCGAACAAAAACCGATGCCAGCTGCGATGGCGTCACGCGGCGAGTTGAATCTGACGGCTTTGCCTTTCACCGATATGCTGCCGCTATCGGCTTTATCGGCGCCGAACAGCAACCGCGCGGCCTCGGTTCTACCGGAACCGAGCAAACCGCAAAACCCGAATACCTCTCCAGCCCGAAAATCCAGATCCAGCGGCGCAAGTATTCCTTTGCGGCCCAGTCCGCACGCCTGCAACACAGCTTCGCCGGCGCCTGTTGCGCGTGGCTCTTTATCTGCGCCAGCTACCTCCGCCGCTGGCTGCGCCTGCAAGCCAACCATTTTATTCACCAGATCGAAACGACTCAACGCGCTGGCCATGTATTCGCCTTCGAGAACGCCGTTCCGCAATACCGTGATACGGTCTGAAATTTCGTAGGTCTGTTCCAGGAAATGCGTCACGAACAGGATCGCCATGCCCTGCCCTCGCAGCTTGCGCAAAACGTCAAACAACAAACGAACTTCGGCCTCATCCAGGCTGGAGGTAGGCTCATCAAGAATCAGGACTTTGGCAGAGACGCTCAGCGCACGTGAAATCGCCACCATCTGCTGGATCGCCAATGGATAGCGGTCCAGGGAAGCCGTCACATCGATATGGATTTGCAGGTCGCCTAGCAGACGCTGTGCCTGCTGCTGCATGGTTTTCCAGTCTATGCCAGTGTATTTTCTGGGATAACGGCCGATAAAAATATTCTCAGCCACCGACAAGTTCGGACACAGGTTGACTTCCTGATACACCGTGCTGATGCCAAGGTTCTGCGCCTCATGGGTGGAAGACGGCTGTATGGCATGGCCGTCCAGGCGAATTTCGCCGCTGTCGGGTGCATAGACACCGGTCAGTACTTTAATGAGAGTGGATTTTCCGGCGCCGTTTTGCCCCATCAGGGTATGCACTTCCCCGGGGTACAGACGTAAAGCGACATCGCTAAGCGCTTTGACGCCGCCGAATGCTTTATAGATACCGTTTAATTCCAGCGTCGGTGAAACCCCGCCGTTCACTGCTTGAGCAGAAGCGCCTGTTACCGTTTTATTCATCCGCTTGCGATCCCGAATTTCTCACGCGCAGTCCTGGAGACCTGCGCATGCCTGCAAAACGCCACGCTAATACGGCGGACGGGCTAGCCGCCCGCCGCCGTGCGTATCAAACTACAGCAAACTTGAGCAACAAAATTAGTACTTGCGGTTCGGGAATTCCTTAGCTGCCACTTCTGCCGGGAATACGCTTTCTTCCGTCGTAATGCGCTTAGGAACGGTCTCGCCGGCAAGCACTTGTCTGGCCACCTTCATGAGTTGCGGGCCCAACAACGGGCTGCATTCGACGGTGACGTTAAGCTTGCCAGCCATCATTGCCTCAAACGCGCCTTTGACACCGTCGACCGAGATCACCAGGATATCCTTGCCAGGCTTCAGACCCGCCTCTTCAATGGCCTGGATAGCACCGATCGCCATGTCGTCATTGTGTGCGTATAAAACATTGATTTTTTTACCATCGGTCTTGAGGAAGGCTTCCATCACTTCCTTGCCTTTGGCGCGGGTGAAATCACCGGTTTGCGAGCGGATGATTTTCAGATGGGGATTAGCGGCGATGGTTTCAGCAAAACCTGCCTTGCGGTCGATCGCAGGGGCGGAGCCGACGGTCCCTTGCAGTTCAACGATATTGATATCGCCCGCGGGCATGGTCTTGGCCCGTTCCAGCAACCAGCGTCCCGCGCGGCGGCCTTCTTCAACGAAATCGGAACCGATGAAAGTTACATACAGAGACTTGTCGCTGGCGTCGACCGCACGATCGGTAAGGATCACAGGGATCTTGGCGGCTTTTGCTTCACGCAGGACAGTGTCCCAGCCCGATTCAACTACCGGAGAAAATGCAATGACGTCCACCTTTTGCGCGATGAAGGAACGAATCGCCTTCACCTGGTTTTCCTGCTTTTGCTGCGCATCGGCGAACTTGAGCGTGACGCCGGCCTGTTTAGCCGCATC
This sequence comes from Collimonas sp. OK607, assembly GCF_900111995.1. Classification (GTDB taxonomy): domain Bacteria; phylum Pseudomonadota; class Gammaproteobacteria; order Burkholderiales; family Burkholderiaceae_D; genus Collimonas. Next base: position 95,022 of record NZ_FOKF01000018.1, on the reverse strand, counting down.
CTTGATCGATGCGGTATTTGCGGTGCGCCATTCGCTTTCGGCGCCAACCTGGGAAAAGCCAAGCACCAGCGGTTTTTCAGCAAATGCGCTGCCGGCAATTCCCAATCCGAGGCCCAGGTAAAGGGCTGCGCTCAATATAGTTCGGCGTGTCATTTTCATTGCTAGTCTCCGTTATTATGTTTTTGGATAGATAAAATCTTTGAAGGGCGCACCCATACTAGGAGCTAAACCGGCCATTTTCCAATGAATTTTTTGAGGTTTCAGATACATGTTTGAGTATCTGTGCGGCAATGCCGGGGCATTCGCTTGTCGGCTGACACAGATAGATCAGGCGCATTTTGGACAAAAAAAAGCCCGCTAACTTTCGTTGCGGGCTGAATCCAAACCTTGAGAGGTGTTGGAGGAGACAGAGACACTATATCGCACCGCAGCATATCAGTCTGCTTGATTGTCGTGATACCAGATATTCACCAGCCAGATAGCGTGATAATTAAATAGTGTGAAGTAGTGTGACGTGGTGCGGGATCACGAGTTACCGGGTTACTTACGCGCCGCGTCCAGTATCAGGCCGGCCAGGCGCTCGTAGTTGCCGTCGAAATGATGGCCGCCGGTCAGTTTCAGCAATTTGACGCGGCTTGCATCCAGGCTCGGGCAGGCGGAATCGGTTTCTTCGCTACCGTAGATGCACATTGCCAGGCCGGCAGGCAGTTTTGCGACTTCGGGCGGAATCGGCAGGCCATCATTGACGGAGCTGACCCAGTTGGTCAGATGGAACTGGAAATCGGCTTTTTTACCCAAACCCATCATGGCTACCAACGGCACGGACGCCAGCGCCTTGCCCGACAAGCGGCTAGCCACAAACGGCAAGACATCGGCTCCTTGCGAATAACCGATCAATATCACTTTGCTTTTCTTCCAGCGCGCCATATAAAACTGCATCAGGCGCTCTACATCTTTTGCGGTCGATGCCGGCGTACGTGTGCTCCAGAAATAGCGTAGCGAATCAATGCCGACTACCGGCACACCGCGCTTCGAGAGTGCGGTCGCGACATCACGGTCGATCCCGGCCCAGCCGCCATCGCCGCTGATCAGGATAACCATGGTGTCGGCATCACGGCCACGTTCTGCCTGAGGTTGATCTGGCGCGGCAACCTCCACTACCGGCAAATCGGACACCGCCGCAGGTGGCGTTTGTACCGCCACCGCTTGCTTCGCATTCAGGTTGGTATACACCGTTTTCAACTGTGCCAATCCACCTTGATCCGTGCCGGGCACCGTGATCACCTCTGCGCCAGCGACACTGCTGGCAAAGGTGCGCGTAACGCCAGCTTCGCAATGCCCTGCCCCGGCGGCTTTTTCATCGAGCAAGATGCGCCAGGCTGCGGGCAACCTGGACACCGGCAACAGATCCACGCCCTTGCCTTTTGCGTGCGGTTTGAAATGCACGTTCTCGCCCTTGCAAAGCGGTTTGCGCAAACTCAAGGCGGGACAGAATCCCAGCGATACGGCGCCGCTGAAAGTGTTCGCAGGCGCCTGTGCCAACATGGCGTAAGCAAAGCTGGCGCCGGAACCTTCGCCCACCAGAAGCGGCGGATAATATCCCGGCACTTTTTCATAGGCCTGCACGAAGCGGCTCAGGTTTTCCAGATCGCCGTCTGGAAATGCGCAGTCGCCGCCGTCGGCATTGAGGCTGGCAAATAGCTGCGGCGTGCTGATGCCTGCCACCAAAGCGCCTTGCTGCGCCAGGGCTCGCGCCTTATCGGCGGCGCTCTTGTCCCAGCCGGCGTCGCCGGAAAGCAGCAAGACGACGCCATTGATTGCTGCCGCTGGCCGGTAGACTTCAATATTCTTGAAGCGGCCGTGGCTTAAGCTGTGGTGCGCGTCGTTGGCGCTCGCTGCGCTTGCTGTATTTACTGCATTTGCCGCATTGCCGATGAGCGCCATTGCGCACAGCGCCAGGCATATGAATTTCTGTTTCCGATTCAGATTTGGACTCATTTACTGATGGTTCCCTTGAGGCCGCCGCTGATCAGCGCGGCGGTGTCGGTGAAAGCAAACAACGGTCCCAGGCCGCCCTTGGTTACCAGGTAACGCGCCTCCCACACCGGATCGAACTTGTCTTTGAAATTGCGCAGGCCACGGAAATTATAGAAACGCCCGCCGTGCATGAACAACATGCGGCCAAAGCGCTGCCAACGCGGCGCCAGCTGATGATCTTTCATGCCCGACATCGGCGCCATGCCCAGTCCAAAATGCTGAAAACCCCGCTCCTTGAAATACAGCATCAATTGAGAGAACAGGAAATCCATGGTGCCCGGCGGCGCATCCGGCAATTGCCGCATCAAATCGATGGCGGCTTCGATCCGCAATACTTCGGGACACATCAAACTGGCGAAGGCGATGATTTTACTCTCGCGGCGAATCACGGCAACCGGCTGACGCAGGATATAGGCTTCATCGAAACCACCCAGCGAAAAACTCTTTTCGCGCGTGTCTTGATCGGCCAGCCAGGCATCGGAAACCACTTTGAGTTGATCCAGCAATGGCGGCAACTGTTCAACCGCCAACATCTCGAAACTCAAGCCTTCGCGCTCGGCCCGATTGACGCCATGCCTGAGATTGGCGCGGCGCGGGCCTTGCAGGTTGAATTGATCCAGCGGCACGTAAGCCTCTTCACCCAGCTTATACACCCGCAAACCGGCATCCAGATATAGCGGTAAAGTTTGCGGCCGCACTTTGTAAAATGCCGCACGGCCGCCATGGCCATCGGCCAGTTCGATAAAGCGCCAGATCAGCTCCGACCATTCTTTCTGTTCGCCGACCGGATCGGACAACGCAACCCACGAACGCTTGTGCTTGGCAAACATGATGAAACTGTTGCCTGACGCAGAAAACAGCAGGCTTTTATCGCCCATCAAGGCCAGGCAGGCATCAGCCGCCGGCTGCTTGCGAACAATCTCGGCGGCACGCTGCAATTCTGCTTCGCCCGGACGCTCGGCGATACCCGTGGAGCGCCGGAACAATTGCCACAAGCCCAGGCCGAGGGCCATCACAGCCACCACCATCAGCGTCCGCATCGAGCGCGGTGCATAATCGTCAAACGCAAATTGCCACCACATGCGGTCGGCAAAATCAATATCGCGATAGGCGAACAACAATATCCAGCCGCAAGCCGCGAGCACGCAGGCAACCGCAATCAGCCAGCCCGGTTCGAAGGTTTGTGAAAACAAAGACGAGCGGCGGTCGAATTGTTTGCGCGAAATCACCAGCAGCGAGGCCAGCAGGAACAGCACGATGAATTCGGAAATCGCGATACCCTTAGGTAGCGCCAGGATCCCGGCGATCACTGTCAGCACCAGCGACGCCCACCAGGCCGCATCGAGCCGATGCAGCAAACCACGCGCCAGGAACAGCATCGCCAAACCGGCTACGCTGCCGATCAGGTGCGATGCTTCCACTACAAACAGCGGCACATGCAGTCTCAGCAGTTCTTCTGCATGACGGGTGGCAGGCGTCACGCCGGATATCAGCAACATGGTGCCGGTCACCAGTGTCAATGCAGTGAGCAGCCATGGCGACAATTTCACCGCCGCGCGCGCCACCGGTGCGCCGACGCCGGCGCGCATTTCAAATGCTGCGAGCAAGACCGTTGCCAGCAACAGCGGCAGCAGGAAGTAGACACCCCGGTACAACAGCAAGGCGGCGGCGATATCGCTGGTTGGCGCGTGATTGGCGCAAGCCAGCAAGATCACTGCTTCGAATACGCCGACGCCGCCCGGCACATGGCTGATCACGCCTAGCGCCATGGCTATCGCATAGAACGCGACGAAGGTCGACAAATCGATCATGCCGCTCGGCAGCAAGAACCACAGGGTCGCCGCTGCCGCGCTCAGATCCACCGCAGAGATCAGCAATTGGCGCAGGGCCAGGCCGGCCTCCGGCAAACGCAAATTCCAGCGCCCGAACAGCAGCACATCACGGCGCACGCGGCACAGGAGGATAAAAGCGGCGACGCCCAGCAACACCAGGCCGGCGACCGCCCGTAACAGCCAGCTCGGAATATGCGCCAGCGCCTGGACCTGCGGTGCGCCCCACAGCAAGCCGATGGCGCCGAAAGTAGTCATGCCGAGGCCGAACGCGCCGGCATTGAAGGCGATGGCCTGCGCCACCTGAGACGCTTCGACGCCGCTCGCGGTGTACAAACGCATGCGTATCGTGCCACCGGTCAGCACCCCGAGCCCAACGGTATTGCCGAGTGCGTAGGCAATGAATGAGGTCAAACCGATGGTGGTCCCTTTGACCTTGGCGCCCACGTATCGCAAGCTCGACACATCGTAGCCGGCCAGCGACAGATAACTGACCGCGGTCGCCAGCACCGCCAGTATAAGATTGCTCAGCGGCGTATGCCTGACCGCATGCACGATGCTGCGATAGTGCACATCGGCGAGCAAGGTATGCAGGGACTTGAATACCATGGCGCCCAGAATCAGCACCACCAGCACCGTCAGCCAGAAGCGCCAGCTTACGCCCGTCTTCTGGACAACAGGAGTGACGCCAGCATCAACTTCAGGTGTCGGATTGTCAGTTTGGGATGGGGATGAGTGATGTGCCATGAAACCTTTATCTATCCGGCTGAACCTCGATCAGTTCAGCCGTTGACTGCTGTAATAACTGATAAGAGCCAGTTTACAAAGCAAGGTTCGCTACAGCAAGTAATAAATTGACAAAGAAAAGTCCTGCAAAAACAAAAAAACCGCATCAGCACAAGGCTAGAAGCGGTTTTTTGTACGTTCCCGAAATTGCAGAACATGTTCTTGGAGGAGGCGGTGGGAGTCGAACCCACGATACAGGTTTAAGCCCATATGCTTCCTTAGCAGGGAAGTGCCTTCGACCACTCGGCCACGCCTCCAAACTTAAACGGCTTTTTTACAACGCCGCGTTAAGGACACGAATAATAACTTTTCATGCGGTTTTGGTCAATAACGCCATGCAAGATTATCAGCTTTTTTCGAAAATTTTTTCGATTAAGCGCGATTAAGTGCAATTACGCGCTTTCCAGCCCAAAAGCCTTGTGCAAAGCACGCACTGCCAGTTCCATGTACTTCTCGTCGATCAGTACCGAGATCTTGATTTCGGAGGTCGAAATCATCTGGATATTGATACCCTCTTCGGCCAGGGTACGGAACATTTGGGAAGCGATGCCGACATGGCTGCGCATGCCTACGCCGACTACCGACACTTTCGACACCTTGGCGTCGCCAGTGATGCTGGCAGCACCGATGTGCGCTTTGACCTTCTCGTTCAAGACATCCAGCGCCTTGGCGTACTCGCCGCGCGGCACGGTAAAGGTAAAGTCTGTTTTGCCGTCGACCGACTGATTCTGGATAATCATGTCGACTTCGATGTTGGCGTCAGCAACTGCACCAAGAATCTGGTAGGCGATGCCCGGGCGATCTGGCACGCCGAGTACGGTGATCTTGGTCTCGTCGCGGTTGAACGCGATGCCGGTAATGGTGGCTTGTTCCATCTTGGTGTCTTCCTCAAACGAAATCAGGGTGCCGGAAATTGCTTCTTCTTCCAACGGCATTAATGGGTCAGTCAGCGAAGACAGCACGCGGGTTGGCATCTTGTAGTTGCCGGCAAATTCGACCGAGCGAATCTGCAGCACTTTAGAGCCCAGCGATGCCATCTCCAGCATTTCTTCAAAGGTTACAGTCTTCAGGCGACGCGCATCCGATACTACGCGCGGGTCGGTAGTGTAGACACCATCGACATCGGTATAGATCATGCACTCTGCGGCATTCAGCGCAGCGGCTACGGCGACTGCCGACGTATCGGAACCGCCACGGCCCAGGGTCGTGATATTGCCCAACTCATCGACACCCTGGAAACCGGTGATGATCACCACTTTGCCGGCGTCCAGGTCTTGCCGCACCTTGACGTCGTCAATCGAGCGAATCCGGGCTTTGGTGTGGGCCGAGTCGGTTTCAATGGCGACTTGCCAGCCTGCGTAGGAGACTGCGTCCTTGCCTATCGCATGCAGGGCCATGGCCAGCAAGGCGACCGATGCCTGCTCGCCGGTAGCGGCCAGCATATCGAGTTCGCGTGGATCGGGCTGGGCGGTAATTTCTTTTGCCAAGCCCAGAAGACGGTTGGTTTCACCGGACATCGCGGAGGGCACCACGACGATTTGGTGGCCGGCGTCATGCCATTTGGCAACGCGCAGTGCGACATTCTTGATGCGCTCGGGTGAGCCCATCGAAGTGCCGCCGTATTTGTGGACAATTAAAGCCATAGGGAATGTAGGTGGGTGCTAGAAGCGGGTGTGGTGCAAAAAATAAAATCAACCCTTTAATGTACCCGCAACGGCCGATTATGACAAGAGGCTTACCAGAGAGAAAATGCGGCCGGCGGTGTCGTTCAGCTTAAGACGCCTTGCTTAAATACAACATCATCAGCTTGCCAGCGCAGGCTGACATGCGGCCCCGGCTCGCTTGCCAATTGCAGGCAATCCATGCCAATGCCTGCCGCAAACAGAATCTGCTTGCCGCTGCTTACCAAGGGCAGGCGTTCACGCTCCCAAGGCGGCACGTCGAAAGCCTGGTAATGATATTTGATGCTTTTTGTGGGACGATTCAATGCCAGCTTGAGCCGCTCGCCACCGGAGCGATATTGAATTTGCAACGGATGCGCGCGCAGCCAGTCGGCAGCAATACCCTGCTCCGCCTGGTCAAAATGCAGCACGCCGCCGAACTCAGGGAAATGCATCTCAGCTTCGCCGTTCCAGCGAAACGCTTGCGGTCCGATCTCAGAACGATCGATATCGTCGCGCGGCGTCAGGAACACGCGGTTCCTGTGACGGCGGATATGGCAATCCGGATGCGTCACGCACAACTGCGCATCGGCTTTAGCTTCCAGCAATTGCTGGCGCATTTCACTCAGCCAGGCGCTGGACGGCATACGCAAATGATGCAAGCCGAACCAGTAACGCAGAAGATTATCGATCCGCTCGCCCCTCAACTTCCGCACGTGTTCCAGATCGAGGCATGTGCCGTCGGCACAGATGGCCATGTCTTGCGCCGCCAGATCGATCAACAAGCGTTGGGTAGTCTGCATATGCCCGGAACTGCGCGAGAAACGCTCCTGGAATCCCGGGAAGTATTGGCTTAGCACCGGCATGACTTGCTGGCGCAAGGCGTTGCGGGCATAGCGTGGATCGTGATTCGATTCGTCTTCGATATACGTCAGCTGTTGAGTTGCGGCATATTTTGCTACATATTCTTCCAGCGCTGCACGCGACACTTTCAGCAACGGCCGCGCCATCAGCAATGTGGCATCGCCCAGCAAAGTCGGCGCCGTGTTCCAGCGATCCATGCCCGACAAGCCGGCAGCGCCGGAGCCGCGCAATAATTGCAGCAGCACAGTCTCGGCCTGGTCATCCAGGTGATGCGCGGTCAACAGCAAAGGAACCTGATGTTGGCGGCACAAATCGCCCAGCGCGGCGTAGCGGCTGATGCGGGCCGCTTCTTCTACGCCGCTCTTGTCGCGGTTGCGCAATTCGATACCACGGGTATCGAATTCGACATTCAGCTTTGCGCACATTTCTGCACAATGGATTTGCCATTGATCTGCATTCGGGCTGATGCCGTGGTGGATGTGAAAGGCGAATAGCTTGATGCCATGCGCGCTGGCGTACTGTGCGGCCGCATGCAGCAGGACGCTGGAATCCAGCCCGCCGCTATAGGCAATTGCCAGCCGCGCCGGCTGCTCTTGAACCGTGGCAGGAAACGCTTGCGCGATCTCCGCCAGGGTAGCTTCCAGGTACGCGTAGATACTTATACTTGCAGTAGATGAATTCGACACGCCTATTCTGCAGCCAGTACTTCCTTGAACTTACCGTAGCTCATCAGCTTTTCATGACGCGCGTTCAACAGATCCTTGGTCTTGACACCTTGGAACTGGCGCAAGGTATCTGCCAGTGCGCGCTTCAACAGGGAAGCCATCTGCTTCGGATCGCGATGGGCGCCGCCCAATGGTTCGCTGACGATCTTGTCAATCAGGCCGACTGCTTTCAAGCGATGCGCGGTCAGGCCCAGGGCATCGGCGGCATCGGAAGCCCGCTCAGCGGTTTTCCACAGGATCGAGGCGCAACCTTCAGGCGAAATCACCGAATAAGTCGCGTACTGCAGCATCAGGACTGCATCGCCGACCGCAATCGCCAAGGCGCCGCCGGAGCCGCCTTCGCCGATGATGGTGGCGATCAGCGGCACTTTCAATTCCGCCATTGCGTACAAATTGTGGCCGATAGCTTCCGACTGTCCGCGCTCTTCAGCATCGATGCCAGGGAACGCGCCGGGAGTATCGACAAAAGTGAAAATCGGCAGGCCGAATTTCTCTGCCACTTTCATCAGGCGCAAGGCCTTGCGATAACCTTCCGGCTTCGGCATGCCGAAATTACGCAATGCGCGCTCTTTCGTGTCGCGCCCTTTTTGATGGCCGATCACCATGCAAGCCTGGCCATTGAAGCGCGCCAGGCCGCCAACTATCGACTGGTCGTCGGCGTAGGTACGATCGCCGTGCAACTCATGGAAATCGGTGAATATTTCATTCACATAATCCATGGTGTACGGCCGTTGCGGATGACGTGAGATCTGAGAGACTTGCCAAGGAGTCAGTTTTGCGTAGATATCCTTGGTCAATTGCTGACTTTTTTTCGACAAACGGTCGATTTCTTCCGAAATATCTACCGCGGAGTCGTCCTGGACAAAACGCAGCTCTTCAATCTTGGCGTCTAACTCGGCAATCGGTTGTTCGAAGCCGAGAAATGTTGTTTTACTCATATTATTCCCTTGATTAAACTGCCACTGCCGATAATGTTACCGAAATAAGGTTACCTAAATAAGGTTACTTAAAATTAACATCGGCAATGACTTAATATTCTGCAGATACCGCATCCAGGCTACGCCATAGATACCAGGTCGCTACGGTGCGCCACGGCTCCCAGTTGGCCGATACTTCGCGTGCATCGCTACGCGAAACCGGCTCTCCTGAAAAATAATTGACACTAATGCCCTTGAGCAACCCCAGGTCATCCAAAGGCAAAATATTGGGCCGGAGCAAATTAAATATCAAAAACATCTCCGCTGTCCAGCGTCCGATGCCACGAATTTGCGTCAAATCCGCGATGACATCCTCATCGTCCATCTCCTGCCACTGCTCGGCATTGACCCTTTTCGCCTTGAAATGATCGGCCAGATCAAGAATATAGTCTGCTTTACGCTTAGACAATCCGCAAGCTGCAAGTTGCTCGGGGCCGGCTTTTAATACCTGGGCGGGAGTGGTCTTAGGACAGACTAACAGAAATTTTTGCCATACGGATTCCGCTGCCTTGACCGAAATCTGCTGGCCGACCACCGAGCGTGCCAGCGTGGTAAACGCCTCGCCGCGGCCAACCAGATGCAGGTCGCCGAATTGCGGAATGAGCTTACGCATGATGCGGTCACGCTTCATCAACTCAACTTTGGCATCTTCCCAATATGAAGGCACAAAGAAATTGTTGTCGACAGCTATCGCTTTTTGCATACGCTTACGCCCTTCGCCATTCGGTTTGACCACCGGGCTTATCTTCCAGCAAGATGCCATCGGCTTGCAGTTCCTTACGGATCCGGTCTGCTGCAGAAAAATCCTTGGCTATTTTTGCTGCTTGACGAGCTTGAATTTTGAGTAGGATATCTTGCTCTGACAAAGCAGCTTGTGCAATGCCATTTCCGACAACTTCATTACCGGCGAGTACACGGCCTTTCAAATAATCTTCAGGAGCACGCTGCAACAGACCCAGTACGCCGGCCAATGCCTTGAGCTGGCGTGCGGCTGCCGGCGAACGATTTTTGTTAACCTCATTGGCCAGATCGAACAAAGTTGAAATGGCCATAGGCGTATTGAAATCGTCATTCATGGCTTGCGCGACACGCTCGGCGTGGGCCTCGCTCCAGTCCAGCGGCAAGGCATCCGCCGCCACTTCCTTCAGCGCGGTGTACAAGCGGGTCAAGGCATGCTTGGCGTCATCCAGATTGGTGTCGGCATAATTCAATGGACTACGGTAATGCGCTCGTAGAATAAAGAAGCGCACTACTTCCGCATCATATTTTTTCAGGACGTCGCGAATCGTGAAAAAATTTCCCAAGGACTTGGACATCTTTTCATTGTCGATCCGCACAAAGCCGTTGTGCATCCAGTAATTGACGAACTGGTGGCCATGCGCGCCTTCCGACTGCGCGATTTCATTTTCATGATGCGGGAACTGCAAATCCTGGCCGCCGCCGTGAATATCAAACTGCTCGCCCAGCAATTGCTCCGCCATGGCAGAGCACTCGATATGCCAGCCCGGCCGGCCATGACCCCAGCGCGAGTTCCATTTAACTTCTTCCGGCTCACTCTCTTTGGCGGCTTTCCACAAGACGAAGTCGAGCGGATCGCGCTTGCCGAGATTGACATCGACGCGTTCGCCGGCGCGCAAATCGTCGAGCGACTTGCCCGACAACTTACCGTAGCCGGCAAAATCGCGTACTGAATAGTTGACGTCGCCGTCGCTGCCCTGGTACGCGAGGCCTTTATGCTCCAGCTTTTCGATCAGGGCCAGCATCTGCGGCACGAACGCCGTCGCGCGCGGCTCGTGATCCGGCTTTTGCACACCCAGCGCGGCAGCATCATCGTCCATGGCTTGAATGAAGCGGCCGGTCAGTTGCGAGATCGTCTCGCCATTCTCGACGGCGCGCTTGATGATCTTGTCATCGATGTCGGTGATATTGCGCACATAAGTAACGTCCAGCCCCGACTGGCGCAGCCAGCGTTGCACCATATCGAACACCACCATCACCCGTCCATGACCAAGATGGCAATAGTCGTAGACCGTCATGCCGCAGACGTACATGCGGACCTTGCCCGGTTCGATTGGAGAAAACAGCTGCTTCTCACGCGCCAGCGTGTTATATATTTTCAGGTCGCTCATGGGAAGTTACGGCTTAGGGCACAGAAATAAAGCACGGAAATATTGCACGCCGTTCCATCCGCCTGCACGCTTACCGTGCGAGACGTCAGGACAACTGAATAGCCAAAACTCTTTTGCAGTGCTTAGTTTGATAAAATGTTGCTTTTCGCCGCAGTATATCATTACTGAAATCCGAAAATGCAGCACATGAGACACGAAAACGGGTCCACTTACAAGAAGGAACTTTGATGCCAACACCCCTACGCTTGACTTTTCGCTTGCCACGCCGCAGCTTTACACTGGCGCTTGCCTCTACATTAACTGCTGTTTGCCTGCTAGGTAATCCGTCGTTTGCCAGCGCTGCCGACAAGCCGCATGTTTTGTTGAAAACCAATATGGGCGACATCGTCATCGAGCTGAATCCGGAAAAAGCGCCGAAGACAGTCAAGAATTTTTTAAGCTATGTGAACAGCGGCCACTATAACGGCACCATTTTCCATCGCGTCATCGACAATTTCATGATCCAGGGCGGCGGCATGACCACGGACATGCGTGAGAAACCAGCGCCGAACAAAGTCGAAAACGAAGCCAAGAACGGCCTCAAGAACGTGCCATACAGTGTTGCCATGGCTCGCACTGCGGATCCGCAATCGGCTGGCGCGCAATTTTTCATCAATGTGAACAACAATGAATTCCTCAACTACCCGGGCCGCGACGGCTGGGGTTACGCGGTATTCGGCCAGGTTATCAAGGGCACTGACGTTGTCGACAAGATCAAGAAGGTGAAAACCGCCTATCAAGACGTGCCGACTACCCCGGTTATCATCGAATCGGCTACAGTAACCAAATAAAACCGGCTTTTTACTGCCTTTTTTCAACTTCTTCAACCTCCATCAATCTATTTAATAGGAAATACCATGGCTGTCCTTCTCACCACCAACCACGGCACGATCAAAATCGAACTCGAGGCAGAAAAAGCGCCAAAGAGCGTTGAAAATTTCCTGGCCTATGTCAATGCCGGTCACTATAACGGTACGATTTTCCACCGCGTAATCCCTGGCTTCATGGTCCAGGGCGGCGGCTTCGAACCTGGCATGAAACAAAAGCCTACCAACGATCCGGTCGAAAACGAAGCCAAGAACGGCCTCAAGAACGAGCCGTACACCCTGGCGATGGCACGTACCTCGGCGCCGCACTCTGCTTCTGCGCAATTTTTCATCAACGTCAAGAACAACAGCTTCCTCGACTATCCAGGTCAAGACGGCTGGGGCTACTGCGTATTCGGTAAAGTAGTTGAAGGCACCGATATCGTCGACAAGATCGAAAACGTAAAGACCACGCGTACCGGCATGTTTGCCGACGTACCGGTGGATGACGTCATCATCGAAAAAGCCGAAGTAGTCGCTTAATCCAAGCTTAGCTTCTTCTTTTAGCGCATCCTATGACAGCTTCAGTCTCGAACCAATCCGGCGCCGCAGTTGCGTTGTTTATATCCGACCTGCATTTGCAGGCGGCACACCCGCGTACTACCCAAGCCTTCCTGGATTTTCTGCGGGAGCAGGCAACGCGGGTGCAGCAACTGTACCTGTTAGGCGATTTGTTCGAGTACTGGGCTGGCGACGACGATCTGGAAACGCCGTATAACCGCGAAATTGCCGAAGCGATCCGGCAAGTCAGCGATAACGGCGTGCAGGTTTTCTGGGTCGCCGGCAACCGGGATTTCCTGGTTGGCGAAAGCTTCGCGCAAGCGGCCGGCCTGACTCTGTTGCCTGATCCATCGGTAATTACCGTCGGTGGCCGCCGCCTGGCAATCGCCCATGGCGATGCGCAATGCACCGACGATCTCGCCTACATGGAGTTTCGCGCGCAGGTGCGCCAACCGCAATGGCAAGCGCAATTCCTGGCGCTGCCGCTGGCACAACGCAAGGCAATCATTGCCGGCGTTCGCAAGGAGAGCCAGGAAGAACAGCGCCACAAATCCATGGAAATCATGGACGTCAATCCGGCGGCTGTGGCCACCTTGTTTGACACTACCGCTACCACCACCCTGATTCACGGCCATACCCACAGGCCGGCACGCCACCATTCCGGCGGCGACGGCGAGGCCGCCCGTACGCGCTATGTGCTGCCGGATTGGGAGTATGACGTCAAGGCGCAGAGAGGCGGCTGGATTGCGATTGATGCGAGTGGCGTGATTCGGCGCTTTGGCCACGATGGCCACGAATTAGCCGATTGATTAGCCGATTGAACCGCCCGCTGAGCGATTAGTCGAACTGTCGCTTGAACTCGGCAAACTGCGCCGACAAATCATCCATCTGGCGCCGCAGGCTGACAACTTCTTCTTCAAGCTGGGCGATCCGGTCCTGGCTTCCACTTCTCACCACTGAGGCGCTGCCGGCCATGGCATCTGCCATTGCCTGCTGCTCCAGGATTTCCTCACCCGCCAACAAATGGGCATAGCGCGATTCCTTGGTGCCGGGCGCCTTCGCCAGGCGCGCCACCAATGGCGGATACTTATCGACCAGGAATTGCAAGGCCGTTTCAACCTCGCCGACAGAGGCGAAATCATGCAGCCTGCCACTACGGCTACGCAACTCGCCCGCCGTCTGAATCCCGCGCAGCATCAAGGTAGTCAGTACCGCCAGCTTGTCTTGCTCCAGCAGCCATTTGACGCGCATCCGGTGTTCGTATTTGGCCACCCGGGCGCCGGCCTGATTCACTTCCACCACCAGTTTGCGCAGCATCAGGCGCTGCAACACATCCAGCACCGTCGACTCGGCGATAGCCATCACCGGATCGCGACTGGACAACTGGTTGCAGCCATTGGTCAGCGTATTCAGGGACAAGGGATAGTTGTCCGGCGTCAGCGCTTCTTTTTCTGCAAGAACCGCCAGCACGCGAATTTCAAACTGATCGAGAAATTCATCGGAGCGGCCAGAATCCGCCGCCCGCTCACCATCATTATCGCCTGCCGGAATACCGTCTACTTCTTGATTCATCACACTCTCTCCTGGCTCACTGCGACCGTCTTGCTCAACCAGCTTATTCCACCAATTTATTGAGCTGGTCCGGATCAAATTTCTCGAGCTCAGGCAAGCTTTCGCAAGCGATGCCCGACTTCTTCAACAAGGCAATGATGCGGTCAATCTGATGCTCCTGCGCCGCGGCGTTGTCGATCAAACCGTGCAAAGCCTTGGACAAAGGATCGTCGCCGTTGGGCGTGACGCCGTAAGCTGCAAACATGCGGGCCGCAGCTTCATCCTTGCCGTTGTTGCTTTCTTTCTGCACGATGCGCGCAGGGTTGCCCACTGCAGTCGCTCCCGGCGGCACTTCCTTGACCACTACCGCATTGGAACCGATCTTGGCGCCCTCGCCCACGGTGAAACCGCCCAGCACCTTGGCGCCGGCGCCAATGATCGCTCCGCGCGCCAGTGTTGGATGGCGCTTGGCACCCTTGTTCAATGAGGTTCCGCCCAAGGTCACGCCTTGGTAAATGGTGCAATCGTCGCCGACTTCAGCAGTTTCGCCGATCACCACGCCAAAACCATGGTCGATGAATACGCGCCGGCCGATGGTTGCGCCGGGATGGATTTCAATTCCGGTCAACGTGCGGGCGATCTGCGAAATAAAACGTCCCGGCCATTTGAAGCCGTTATGCCAGCAATGATGCGCCCAGCGATGCAGGATGATGGCATGCAAGCCGGGGTAGCAAGTCAGAACTTCCCACTGGGTGCGAGCGGCGGGATCACGTGCCATGATGTTGGCAATGTCTTCACGAATGCGGCTGAACATAAGGATGTCGAATCAATGCGGAGGCGTAATGTTATTCCAAATTACGCCTGCCGTCTTTTACTGCGAAAGTCCGGAAAAACCGGCAGGCCGGTTTCAGGCTGGACTGGGAAACCCTGAATTGCCGCCATGCATGAAAAACCGGCGGCCTGATTCAGAATGGGTAAGGCGGAATGGAATCAACAACCCTTTACCATACGCTGGCGACGGGCTTCATACAGGCAGACGCCGGACGCGACCGACACATTCAGGCTTTCGACAGAACCGAACATCGGCACGTTGACCAGCACATCGCACGTTTCGCGCGTGAGGCGACGCATGCCTTCGCCTTCGGAACCCATCACCAGCGCTGCCGGGCCGGAAAAATCGGCTTCATACAAGCCTTTTTCGCCGTCTTCGTCAGTGCCGATCAGCCAGATTTCACGTTCCTTCAATTCGCGCAAGGTACGCGCCAGATTGGTCACGGTGATGTAGGGAACGGTTTCAGCGGCGCCACTGGCGACCTTGGCGGCAGTGGCGTTCAAGCCTACCGCACGGTCTTTCGGTGCGATTACGGCATGCGCGCCGGCGCCATCCGCCACCCGCAGGCAGGCGCCCAGGTTGTGCGGATCGGTGATGCCATCGAGAACCAGCAACAGCGGTGGCCCGACAATCGCATCCAGCAACTCATCCAGGTTACGTGCCAGCGACAACTCGCCGGCTTTTGCTACCACGCCTTGGTGGCGGCGCGTGCCGACGATATTCGACAAACGCGCGTCATCCACCGGAATCACGCGTACGCCAACCGCTTTGGCGGCATTCAGCAGATCTTGCATGCGGCGATCGACGCGGCTGGCATCCACATAAATCTCTTCCACCGACGATGCTTCGTGACGCAAACGCGCGGTGACGGCGTGAAAGCCGAAAATCATTTTACTTTTCATATTCTATCTATCAGGGTCAATCTATTACAGGGTCTATCTTTTGCAAGACTATCTTTTACCGGGTTTATCTTTTACCGGGTCTATCGTTTACGCTTACTGGACTTTGTGAATGCCTTCGGTGCACGCGTCTTTTCAGAAACGATTGCCGTCTTGGCATTCTTGGCTTTGGTCGCCTTACCTGGGCTGGTGGTCTTGGCCGCAGTGGTGACCCCACCGGTTTTTTTCGGTGGCGCCGCCTTGGCGCCACCCTTTGGTTTAGCGCTGCGTGCTTGCGCATTGTCCGCACGCCGTGCTTCATTTTTGAGTACGGTTTTAATACCTGGCTCGTTGACTAGGCGCAGATCGATCTTGCGTGCATCCAGGTCGACCCGGCTCACTTGCACCGTTACCCGGTCCGTCAACTGATAACGGATGCCGGTACGTTCGCCGCGCAATTCGTGACGCGCTTCGTCGTATTGGAAATAGTCGGCGCCAAGTTCGGTGACATGCACCAGGCCTTCGATGTACAACGCATCGAGCTGCACAAAAATGCCGAACGTAGCGACGCCGGAAATAACGCCGGTGAATTCTTCGCCCAGCTTGTCGCGAATGAAATAGCACTTGAGCCACGCTTCGACATCGCGCGAAGCCTCGTCGGCGCGCCGCTCATTGGCGGAACAGTGCACGCCGAGCGCTTCCCATATAGCCAGGCTGCCTTCGTTTTTCTTCTTGCCCGCGGCCTTGTCCTCCGCCTGCTTCTTGCGGCCTGCAGGTGACAGCATGGTATTCAGGGCGCTGGTGTCCAGGCCCTTAGGATCATAGCGCTTGCCTTGCAGGATCGCCTTGATCGTGCGATGTGTCAGCAAATCGGGATAACGGCGGATCGGGCTGGTGAAATGCGCATACGATTCATACGACAAACCGAAGTGACCGATATTTTCCGGGCTGTAGACCGCTTGCTGCATGGAGCGCAGCATCATGGTTTGCAGCAGCAAGGCATCCGGCCGTGCCTTGATCTTCGGCATCAGTTCGGCATAGTCGGAGGCCGCCGGCGTATCGCCGCCAGCTAGCGTCAGGCCTACCTGCTTCAGGAAGGTGCGTAGTATCGCCAGCTTTTCCTTGGTCGGATGCGCATGGATCCGGAACAGACCCGGATGCTTGTGACGCTCCATCAGGTCGGCGGCGCAGACGTTGGCCGCCAACATGCATTCTTCGATCACCTTGTGCGCATCGTTGCGGGTGCGCGGCAGGATTTTTTCGATCTTGCCGGCTGCATTGCAGACGATATAGGTCTCGGTGGTTTCGAAATCGATCGCGCCGCGCGCCTGACGCGCTTGCAGCAATGCGTGAAAGACTTCATACAAATGCAGCAAGTGCGGCACCAGGCCGGGACGCTTGGCTGCTTCCGGACCCTTGGTATTACCCAGGATGGCCGCCACTTCGGTGTACGTCAGGCGTGCCGCGGAATGAATCACCGCGGGATAGAACTGGTAAGCCTTGATCTCGCCCTTGGCGCTGATCACGGCATCGCACACCAGCGTCAGGCGATCGACGTCGGGATTGAGCGAACACAGGCCGTTGGATAATTTCTCCGGCAGCATTGGAATCACGCGGCGCGGGAAATAGACCGAAGTGCTGCGCTCCAACGCATCGACATCCAGCGCATCGTTAGGTTTGACGTAATGACTGACGTCGGCAATCGCCACAATCAGCCGGTAACCGTTGGCGCGGCCGATCTTGACCGGCTCGCAATAAACAGCATCGTCGAAATCGCGGGCGTCTTCGCCGTCGATCGTTACCATCGGCACGTCGCGCAAATCGACGCGATCAGCCAGGTCGGCGGCACGTACTTCGCCCGGCAGCTTGGCAGCCAGCTTCTTGGCGGCTTCGGAGAATTCATGCGGCACGCCGTATTTGCGCACCGCAATTTCGATTTCCATGCCCGGATCGTCAATATCACCCAGGATTTCGACAATCTTGCCGACCGGCTGGGTAAAACGCGAAGGTTGTTCGGTCAGTTGGACGCTCACCACTTGACCAGCCTTGGCCTTGCCTGGCGAACCTGCCAGGATGATGTCCTGTCCGATGCGCTTATCTTCGGGAGCGATCACCCAGACCCCGTTTTCATTGAGCAAACGGCCGATCACATGGGTATTCGCGCGCGATACCACCTCGACAATCGTTCCCTCGGGACGGCCGCGACGGTCGGTGCCGATGATGCGCGCCTGCACCCGGTCGCCATGCAGCACTTTCTGCATTTCCTTTTCAGGCAGGAAAACATCGTCGCCACCCTCGTCCGGAATCAGGAAACCGAAACCATCACGATGGCTGCTAACACGCCCCTCGATAAAGCCGGGTGAGTTGGTCAGTTTGTAGATGCCGCTGCGGTCGGGCTTGATTTGCCCGTCGCGTTCCATGGCATTCAGGCGGCGCGTCAAACCATCCATTTCATCGGGTTTGACATTAAGCGCGGCGGCTAGAGCGGCGGCGTTTTGCGCCTCGGAAGAGGTTCGCAGAAGGCCGAGAATTTCCTCCCGGCTGGGGATTGTGTAGGAATATTGGCTCAAAAGGCTATTTTCAACAGGTTGTTATTCATCAAGGCTTAGTGTAACGGAGGATTGTGACATTCTCCTAACCAAGCAATTTATATCTGCATATCGTTATGACTGAGTTGACTTATTTTCAGGTTAGCTTATAATCTTGCTCTCTCAAGCCCACGTGGCGGAATTGGTAGACGCGCATGGTTCAGGTCCATGTGCCGCAAGGTGTGGGGGTTCGAGTCCCTCCGTGGGCACCATATACCATAGACTAGACCCCTCCGGGGGTCTAGCTCTCCGCAAAATTCCCTGCATTGCCGAATTAATCGGGATGCCCAGTGGATATCAGTATTCAGTATTAACTGTGCATCAGCCAGCCATCACGATTCGTCACTTCTGGCGCATTCAGCTTAAATTCGGCGCGAACACGACGCATCATATCAGCAAATTGCAATAATCCGGACGCAGCTAGTCCCGGCTTGCCTTCAGCTCGCCAAGCCCGTCTGCCGCATTGTCGGCAGACGCGCCATCAATCTTGCCGACAACCAAATTCTTTCCAGATTCACCATATAATGGGCGGCGCCATGATCATCGTTTCCAGGATGACGCGGGCACCAACGCCATAAGGATATCTAGTGTGAAACTGACCAATCAATCTGTCATTGCATTGCTGTGGGGTTTGCTCTACCTGGCCACCGGCTACGTGTCGCATCAGCTCAATGGTCCGATTGCGGCGACCGGTTATATCTGGCTGCCGGCCGGCGTCACCGTGGCGGCGTTCATGTTGACCAAGACCGGACGCTGGCTGCCCGTGGCGATCGGCTTCGTGCTGGCGCAACTGCTTCTGGGCTGGATCGAAGACCGCAATCTGCTGCGGGTTGCACTGTTTGCCCTCGACGAGATCGGCGTCGCGGCAATCGTGGTGGCGCTGGTGCGCATGCTGCAATTACCGATGGAAGGTTTGCATTTCGTGCGCGGCCTGTTGATCGCGGGTGTCGCCTGCAGCGCCATCAGCGCAGCCATTGGCGCTGCCTGGTACTTGCTGGTGCAGCAGGTGCCGTTCTGGCCGACGGCGCGCATCTGGGCAGCCTCCGACCTGGTCGGCATCCTGATTGTCACACCTGTGCTGGCGGGCTGGTCGCGCTTCCACGCGATGCGTTCCGGCGGCATGGATCGCAGCGACTTCCTGCTCGGCCTGGCGGCGTTCGTCGCCCTGGGAGCGACTGCTTTTATCATCTTCGACGGTCACGGCATCAGCAATTTTTCTGCCGGCGTCAATTTTGCGCTGACTTATGTACCGCTTTTCTTCGTTGCCGTGGTAACCCTGCTGTGGGGCGGCCGCGGCGGCTCGCTGGCAGTCGCCATGCTGGCCTTTTTCGCCTTGTTGAACACGGTCCAGGGCGAAGGGCCGTTTGCCGCTTTTGCGGATACCTATTCCAAACATTCATTGCTGGAAGCCCAGCTCTATCTTGCTGTCGCCGCCCTGCTCAGCCTGCTGATCAGCGCCCTCAAGACTACCCGCGAACAACTGCATGAAGATGCCGCGCAGTGGAAAAACGACACCGAGCTAGCCCTGACCGCCAGCCGGCAACTGGTCTACAACATAGACCCGCATAGCAAAAAGCTGTGTTGGCACGGGGATCTGCAGGGATTGCTTGGCGTAACGAACACCGCCTTCAGCGACCTGGACCAGGTTCTGGCACACGTCCATCCAGACGATCGCCAGCCATTGCGCAGCCGTTGGCTCGACGACACCGACGACGATACCCGCCCCGACCTGAGTTTCCGCCTGCTGCTGCCGGCCGGGGAACAAAGCCAGGTGACCGACATGAGCGCCGTACTGCTCGACGCCGACGAATCGGTCGCCATGGTGGCTGGCGCCTGGCGCCTCAATCTCAAGGAGGATGCGCGGCAACGGGGCCGGATATGAGTGTTCGTACCGGCGCCTTGCTGATTCACGGCCTGGGCGGCACCCAATTCGATCTCGGCTCGATGCACAAAGTGCTGCAGCGCGCCGGCGTGGAAACTCACGCGGTTACCCTACCCGGCCACGGCGGCCAGCCTGAGGATCTGGTGACGGTAAGCTATGAGGACTGGCTGGACAGCGTCACCGCCAGCTACCGTGAACTGGCGCCGCAGTATGACACTTTCCATGTGTTGGGCATGTGCCTGGGCTCGTTGCTGGCGCTGGCATTGTGCGAGCGCGTGCAGCATGGGACAGGCGCAGGCAATGCCAATGGCAAGCTGGTGACCCTGGCGCCGCCGGTCTTCATCGATGGCTGGTCTACTCCCTGGTATCGCCAGTTGCGGCATCTGGTGTACTGGATACCCGGGATGGCGAACCGGATGAAAGTCGAAGAAGACGAGCCGTTCGGCATCAAGAATGCCATGGTGCGCGCCATCGTCAAGGCCAAATTCGCACGCGGCGACAATTTCCACTATCGCTGGGTGCCGCTGGCTTGTATCCGCCAGGTCGATCGCTTACGCAAGAAAGTACTGACGGGAGCCCACAGGATTGCCTGCCCGACCTTGGTTGTCCATGCGCGCGAAGATGAACTGACCAGCCTGAAATCGGCCGAATTCCTGCAAGCGACGTTGCCGGATGCACGCGTGGTGGTGCTGGAAAACAGTTACCACATGATTTGCGTCGACAATGACCGGGAACAAGTGGTCAACAGCGTGCTGGAATTTTTCGGCTATCCGCCGGCGCCGCCGCGGCGGGTGCGCGGCAGCGACAAGAGCTGATACCAAGAGTCGCCACCCTACGTCCTTCCTATTTTTACCGCCGTTTATCGGTAATCCGTTAAGAACCTTTAAAATACCCGGCCTAACTGCAAATACACGTTCCAGACCCCGCGCGGCGCAAGCGCCAGGCCGAAATACAACGGCCCCAGGAAGCTGCTTCCACCCAAAAACATGCTGGCGCTTTTCTTGTAAGGACCGGTACCAAAGGCTGTACGCGTTTGCCAGACGTCGCCCACTTCCAGGCTGGTGCCCAGCACCGTATTGCGTAATCCCGGCAAGTCCAGCCCCGGCATGTCGCGCAGGTAAGTCAAGCGTCCATATAGCAGGTAATTGCCGTTAAACTGGTCTGGGGCATACGCCGACAGATGCTGAAATCCTCCCAAGGAAAAACCAAGGCCGCCATTGCCGCTGGCGTCATTCGCTTCATTGCCGTACGTGCCCGCCGCTTCCAGCGCCACGTTAAGTGTGTTACCGCCACGGCTGATCGCCCACAGTGCCTTGCCTTGCGAATCGCTGTAACTGTTGTCTGCGCCACCGAAGCCAACATTGCTGACGACAGACAAGTAGTAACCTTTGCGCGGGAATAATGGGTCGTCAAGCTGATCGATCGTAAGTTGGGCACGGAATACTGGCTGCTTGATGCGGAATGACTGAAAAATCCCATCCGGCAGCTCATCACCAAGCGGAATATTGTACGAAGGCTTGGCTACCAGCCATTGATAGTTGATACCTGTACGGAATTCGCCGAGCCGGCCAATCGGTATGCCCAGATCGACACCGATCTTGGTGGTATCGACCCGATAAGCGGTAACCGGAACTGTAGATGAAGTGGCGTCATTGTCGGAGTACAGATCAAGGTGCCGACGCCCGAATTCTGCGTATGGCGCAACATATAATCCGACCTGGCCCCAGATCGGCTGCCGCAATTCGGTATGCAAGCTCGCTTGATTGCTGCCCAATACCACATCATTGCGCCATTCCAGGCCGCTTTCGGTAATCCACGGCAAACGATGGCCGATTTGCAGATTGAAGTCGCCGCGCCCGTCAAAATTATTCGACACGCCAAGGCCGAACAACAAGAAGTGCGGCCCCCAGGATTTATCGTCGGCATCGACCTTCAGCACATTGCGGCCGTTCTCGGTCACCAGTTCTTGCGTCACGCTTTTGAAATCGCCGTTGGTCGCCAGTCGCGCTACGTCTTTATTGAGTGCGACCGGGTTGTAGAAATCGCCTTCCTTGACGTCCAGCGCGCGCCGCACTACCGCTGCCGGCACCCGGCCGTTGCTCTTGATTTCAATTGCGTCAATGTGGGCTTCCTGCGCCAGCACCGGGCCACCGCTACGCGAAGCAAGATATTCTTTCCATTGCTGCGGCGGTAACGCCAGTGCTGCAAGTTTGGCGCGCTGGCGCTCGGCTGCATCGTAGCCGGCCTTGACGCCGTCCTTGCCGCGCGAAAAATCGGCAAAAGACAAATCGCCCAGTTCCGGCTCTATCAATACATCGTCTTTCTTGAGCGAATCGATCTGTTGCTTGACGTTTTGGTGAATCAGGATGGTCACCATCTGCTGTGCCACTGCGGTCGGCGAATCGAGCGTAGACGGATCTGCTAAATCGGTTGCGATATTTACCGCAATGATGATGTCGGCGCCCATGCTGCGCGCCAACGATACCGGCAGGTTGCGTACCAGTCCGCCGTCCACCAAAGTCCTGCCATCCAGCTTGAGCGGCGCGAACAGTCCGGGCACCGCCATGCTGGCGCGAATCGCACGCGGCAGCGAACCCTGGCTCAGCACGACTTCCTCGCCGCTGCCCAGATCGGTTGCCACGGCGCGGAAAGGCGTCGGCAATTTATCAAAAGAAATATTCGCCGGCAGCTGCGGGGTCCAGTTCTGCAATAGCAGCAGCAGGTTATTACCCTGTACCAGACCAGACGGGAGTTTCAGTTTGCCGTCGCCGTAGCCGGCCGACAAGCCGATGGGATATTGGAAATCGTCCTCGCGCTGAGTTTGCGGCAGTTCTGCCCGATCGTTACGGTCGAAGGCGATATCGCTAAGGTTGGTCTCGGTCAGGATGCGATCCAGCTCTTCCACCGACAGCCCGCTCGCGTACAAGCCGCCGACCACCGCTCCCATACTGGTTGCTGCGACATAATCGATAGGGATGTGCATTTTTTCCAGTGCTTGCAACACGCCCAGATGCGCGTAGCCGCGCGCACCGCCGCCAGACAGCACCAGGCCGATGCGAGGCCGGGCGGAATTTGCGTTTTTGGCGTCGGTAGCCGCTACCGGCGAGGCAGGCGCCGGGTTCGCATGGGCCAGACCGAAGAGCAGGCAACCCAGGAAAAGGCACAAGCTGCGGAACAGACGGGAAATGGCTTGATTTCGCTTCGAAAGAGGCATAACTAGCGGAAAAACATCTGATATTGTGATTGTGGAAGTAATTATTAGAGAATTAACTTCCGGATTATATTTGAATAAACCGACAGTTTCCTCAATACATCGCACGCTTTATGCAGGCCGGCTGCTATTGAAGCCGGCATCTGCGCCCCGATATACGTAAAAAGTGCGCCACTCGCCACTAGATCGTTAATGGTCGACAGCGTTCCATTCATTTCCATACATTCTTCTCACAGGTATCCTCATGCCCTCGCGCTTTGCCATCGTGGTTGTTCTGTCTTTGCTGGGCCTATTGCATGCGCTTATCGGCTGGCTCCTGATACCGGCGCTGTCGGCTATCCCATTCTTGCCAGTTTTGCTAAGTAGCTGGCTACTGCTGTCGTTCCTGCTGATTCCAGCCGGCCTGCTGGCCCGCGCCTTCCAGCGCCAGCCCCTGTCCGATCGCCTGGCATGGGCCGGCATGCTGGCCATGGGTGTATTTTCATCGCTGTTACTGACGACTCTGTTACGTGAGCTATGCCTGTGGCTGTCGCCTTGGTCCCCCCTGAATCAAGATCAATTCGCGTTCTGGAGCGCGGTGGCGGTGCTGCTCGTGACCGTCTTGACCAGCATCATCGGCTTTTTCAATGCGCGCCGCCTGGCTGCGGTGGTCGACGTCGATGTCCCGATCAGCGGCTTGCCCGCAGCCCTGCACGGCTACAGCATCGTGCAGATCAGCGACATTCATGTCGGCCCGACCATCAAGCATAATTACCTGGACGCTATCGTCAACAAGGTCAACACCCTCAAGCCAGACTTGATTGCAGTCACCGGCGATCTGGTCGACGGCAGCGTGCAGCAGCTGGCGGCACACACTGCGCCGCTGGCCAAGCTACGCTCCCGTCACGGCGCTTATTTCGTTACCGGCAATCACGAATATTATTCGAACGCACCAGAATGGGTAGCGGAAGTGCGCCGGCTTGGATTGACGGTGCTCATGAACCAGCACGTGGTGATCGACCATCAGGGCGCCTCACTGCTGGTGGCCGGCGTCACCGATTATAGCGCCCATCATTTTGATGAAGCCCAGCGCAGCGATCCGCATGCAGCACTGGCCGGAGGTCCGCGACACGTAGCGCTGAAACTGCTGCTTGCGCATCAACCGCGCTCGGCCGCGGCAGCAGCCGACGCCGGTTTCGACTTGCAGCTATCCGGCCATACGCACGGCGGTCAGTTCTTTCCCTGGAATTTTTTCGTACCGTTGCAACAGCCATATACAGCCGGCCTGCGCCGCTTGCGCAATTTATGGGTGTACACCAGCCGCGGCACCGGTTACTGGGGACCGCCAAAACGCTTGTTCGCGCCGTCGGAAATCACGCGCTTGCGGCTGGTGCCTGCCTGACCCTGGCGCAGAATGCGCCAATCGGGACCGCCGGCTTATTCAGAGAACGACCTTGCCGCGCATGGCTTTGTCTTTGCCGCGCCGGGTCTTGCTATCGACCCGCTTTAATTTTGCAGTCCGGCTGGGCGCCGTTGGCCGCCGCTTCTTGGGAATCACGGTCACGCTCAGCAATAATTCCTGCAAGCGTTGCAAGGCTTCGCTCTTGTTCTTTTCCTGGCTACGCGACTGTTGCGCCTTGAGAATCAGAACCCCATCCTTGGTAATGCGCTGGTCGTTCAACGCCAGCAGCTTTTCCTTGTAGAAGTCGGACAGCGACGATGCGCCGATGTCAAACCGCAGATGTATCGCCGATGAGACCTTGTTGACGTTCTGGCCGCCCGGCCCTTGGGCGCGGACGGCGCTTATCTCAATCTCACTCAGCGCAATGGCGAGTGAGTCGGTGATGCGCAGCAGCTTGTCGTCGTTAGATGGAAACATGCGCGATATTATGGCACGCCACCGCGCGCCTCTGCTTCACTTCGACGGCGCACCACGCAGATCTTCCAGCAACGTGCCTGCCGCGCTGGCTTCAGCTTCATGGCCGGGCTCACGCCAGGTTTCCGCCAGCGCATCGGCCTGCCACTCACGCATGGCCGGCAAATCGAGCAACCGCGTCACATAGGCTTGTGCCGCCGGGCTCAGCTTGAGGCCGTAGGTTTGCACCCGGAAAGCCACCGGCGCAAAAAATGCATCGACGGCGCTGAAGTTTGCACCGGCCAGGAAAGGTCCGCCAAAACGTGCCAGGCCTTCATTCCACAATTCGTCGAGGCGGGTGATTTCGCCTTGCAGCACTTCAGACACCTGTTCAAGCCGCACCCGGATGCCGCAATTCATGGTGCAATGCTGCCGCAAGGCGCCAAAGCCGGAATGCATCTCGGCTGCAGCGCAACGCGCCCAGGCCCTGGCTTGCGGGTCGTTCGGCCAGACGCCGCCATGGCGCTCGGCCAGATACTCGACAATCCCGAGCGAATCCCACAGCGAAGTGCCGTCGTGTATCAGCGCCGGCACCTTGCCGGATGGCGAAAAGCTACGGAACGTATCCCAGTTGGAGCCTGCCGCTCCGTCGGTAAACGGCACAATGTGTTCGTTAAACGTCAACCCGAGTTGACGCATCAGTACCCATGGCCGCAACGACCATGATGAATAATTTTTGTTGGCGATATACAGCTCATACATGATGGAAGGCGCTCCGCTTAGAGTTGCTACGATTAATCCCGGGTACAGACAAAGATTACAGACAACGGATTTTTGGCGTTGCTGCGAAAGAACTATTTTATATGCTTCCGGATTGGAATATATGTACTATCTGTATCGTTAAGCTTAGTAGAGAACCAAAAATCGAAGGCGATGCCTCACCATGCAAACCAGCGACAGTCAGATAGCAGTTCTGCAAAAGCAGTCGCCAAAGAAAAACGCTTTGCTGCGCTCTTTACTATTGCTGCTGATGCTTGGCAGCAGCGCCTGTTTCGCCGCAGACCGTTACCTGATTGATCCGGAACACACTTTTTCGTATTTCGAGTACAACCATTGGGGTCTGTCGAAGCAGCGCAGCCGCTTCGACACCACCACCGGATCGATTGAAATTGACCAGGACACACATAGCGGCAGTATCGACATCGAAATCGATGCGGCATCGGTCAGTACCGGCAGCGACCGCTTCAACCAGCTCATGCGCTCTGGCGATTTTTTCGACGCCGCCAACTACCCGAAGATCAGTTTCAAATCCTCCAGCCTGCATTTTGAAGAAACCCGGCTGACGCAAGTCGACGGCGACCTGACGATCAAGGGCGTCACGCATCCGGTAACGCTGGAAATCAGCAATTTCAATTGCCGCTTCATGCTCGCTTACGGCAAACAGGCCTGCGGCGCCAACGGCTCGGCCAAGATTCTACGCAGCGATTACAAGCTTGCGCGCTACGTACCCTTTATCAGTGACGCGGTGACCTTGCACATCAGCGTTGAAGCGATAAAGGAATATAGCAAGCCCGCGCCGGACTGAGCCAGGTTGCCCAGTCCGGCGTCACCATTTTCGGCGTGATAGATACCGGCTGATACCGGCGTCGAAATACTGAACAGTGCACCGGATGCCAATGACAATGCCGACATTTGCCGTCGCACCGAGTGCTGCCAATCGCAAACCGGACATGAGCGCCGCACTCCTTTACAGCAGCGCTACCTGCCTCATGTGAACGCCCCCCCTAAAAGATAAATATAAAATAGTCTGCATTATTTTTTTGATAAAACCAAACGAATGCTGCTTTTTAAGAATTGTCTTATCTGCTAAGTATCCCAACCGAATTTGCCCGATAGTTTACTCAAATGATATTAATCATTTAACATCAATCAAATGTAAACCTGACAGTGGCAAGAGAATGACAAAACCAGAAAAATCCAGCCGCCCGAGCCCCTTGCAACTCGACCTGGCGAATCGGCTGATCCAGCAGATAACGACCGGTGAATTGCCTGCCGGAACACATTTGACCGAAGAAGGCCTGGCAAATCAGTTTGATGTCTCACGGACTCCGGTCAAAGCGGCATTGCGCCTGATGGCGGCACAAGAGTTGCTGGAATACCACGTGAACAGCGGCTATTTCGTCAGCGCTAAAGCCACGCTCGGCAAAGCGGCGGACATGTTGGTTGACGGCGTCAGCGGCGATACCTTGTATCTGCGCCTGATTGACGATCGTACCAATAGCCTGTTACCCGACATGATGACGGAAACAGATTTTCTGGAGCGCTACTCGGTGTCGCGCAGCTTATTGCGGGGAACACTGGTACGCATGGCGGCAGACGGTCTGATAGAGAAACGCCGCGGCCAGGGCTGGAATTTTTCGCCCGCCATAGGCTCACCCGGCCTGATGGCCGAGAGCTATAAGTTTCGCACCATGGTGGAGTGCGGCGGACTGCTGGAAAATTCTTTCAAGATCGATGCCGCCCAGCTGCATAACTGCCGGCTTGCGCATGAAAAAATGCTATCTCAGACTCCGGCCGAACATTCCACCCAGGCGTTTTTCTCGCTCAATGCCGCTTTTCACGAAATGCTGGCGCGCTTCTCCAACAATCGCTTCGTGCTGCAGGCGGTACAACAACAGAACCAACTTCGGCGCCTTAGCGAACATATTGCGGTTTACCACGCTCCACGCCAGATCGATTCATGCAAGGAGCACTTGCAAATCATCCAGGCACTGGAAAGCGATAACAGGGAATGGGCATCTGCGCTGATGCGACATCATCTGAGCATCACGCGAAATTAATTGGCCATGCGTGGCAAAGCGTGACAACGCATGGCGATGCATTTATCACTCTAAAAGACCGAAGTAAAATTGCACGACATAGCTGCCGACATGCCTGTTGGTTCGCGTTACGCGTCAGGCACAATGAAATAAAAGGTTCTGGTCACGACAAACACAAGCATGGAATAATGCGTGAGCAACATTATCCGAATCACCCTACTCTCAACATTTTCCTGGCTCTCTCCATGCGCGACACCGATACCACCCGCACGCCGACAATCAACGATGTTGCGCGCGAAGCCAAGGCAGGGAAAACCAGCGTATCCCGCTATCTGAACGGCGAATTTGACAGCCTTTCCGATGTACTCCGGCTACGCATACAGCACGCCATCCGCAAGCTGGGCTTCCGCCCCAATCAAATGGCGCGCGGACTCAAGCGCGGCCGCACGCGCATGGTTGGCATGGTAGTCGCCGATATCGGCAATCCGTATTCGGTTGAAGTCATGCGCGGCGTCGAGGCCGCCTGTCAAAAACAAGGCTTCATGCTGATGGTCTGCAATTCCGATAACCAGCTTGAATTGGAAAAACGTTATCTGAATTTGCTAGTCAATTACCGCGTAGAAGGCCTGGTAGTCAATCCAATCGGTTTGCCTGAGGAAGATTTGGCGGCCATCAGCAACACCGGACTGCCGATGGTCATTATCGATCGCCGCGCCGATCGTTTGCAATGCGACATGGTCGGACTTGACAATACCCAGGCTGCAACCCTGGCGACCCAACATCTGATTGCCAGGGGATTTCACGCAATTCACTTTCTTACGGAGCCGATTGGCCAGGTCAGCAGTCGCAGCGAACGCGAACAGGCCGTCCACCAAGCGGTGAAGAAAGCCGGAAAACAATACGCCGCGATTACTGCAGAAGTTGAAATAACGGATGCCGCTGCATTGCAGTTAGCGCTACAGGCTGCGTTGCATAGTAAACAGCGCAGCGCAATTCTTGCCGGCAATGGCCGCATGTTGCTGAATGCCGCGCTCGGTTTGCAGGGCTTGGGCGCACACTGGCCGGATGATGTCGGCTTATTGGGTTTTGACGATCCTAACTGGGCTGTGTTGGCCGGCAGCGGCATTACCGGCATTCGTCAGCCGACCTTCGATATTGGTCATGCGGCGCTGGAATTTTTGGTGCAACGCATCGATGGCGCAAATTCCCCGCCGCGTTTTCTGGCGTTCCCCGGAGAATTGGAGATACGCGGCTCCACGGCAGCCCTGAAAAGTGTAACTTAGGCTTGACTGTCGATTTTTTTTGGATTAACTTGGAACCGGTTCCATAGATTCTTGTTCCCACTGCCTTGATCTATATATTCATTTAATAAATTATTGGCAATTTTTTTAATTTTACATGGAACCGGTTCCAATAATAAAAATATTAAAGCAACTAGAAATACTTAGGAGACAGATTTGCCATCTACCATGGATATCTTCATCGTGGCCTCAGCCTACGGCGTCGATTTTGTACAGAAGAACGGCCATGCCGCGCTAGTTCCGCTTGCGGCCGGCGCCAACGCCAATGGCCTCGAAATTCGCCGCGAGTTATTCCTGCACGCGGATGAGGAAATCGCGCTGGAGCTCGCCACCTTAAACCCGCTACTGGCTGCATACGGATTGCAAGCAGTGTATTCCGCACCGGAATCCTTGTTCCTGCCGGACGGCAATCTCAATCTGCCGGATCTGATTGCACGTCTGGCTGAAGCAGAAACGCTGGGAGCGGCGACCCTCAAATTACAAATGCATCGCTACGCCGGCCGCGTTGACGTAAAACTTCTGCAACAGGCGCTGAGCGACACGCCGGTTACGTTACTGCTTGAAAATGGCCAGCAAGATAGCGGCAGCCGGATCACGGAGTTCGCCAGCTTTTTTGCCGCATGCGAAGCGTATGCGCCCGCCATCCCTGTAGCCATGACTTTTGATATCGGTAATTGGAGCTGGGCTGACCAGAACGCCATCGAAGCCGCCGCCACGCTTGCTTCACACGTACGTTACATTCATTGCAAAGGGGTGCGAGGCGAAGGCATGCGCCGTTTTGCCGTGGCGCCCGACGATGGCAGCGTCGACTGGCGTGCCTGCCTGTCAAAGTTACCTGGTCATGTGTCGCGGGCAATTGAATATCCGCTGCCTGCCGGCGAAGAGGCACAGGCAGCGCATGTTGAACGCTTGCGTTCGGCTGGCAAGCCGACATTTGCGGCACTTGAAGGAGTAAATGCATGTCAATAACAGCGCTGTCCGCAAACGAACCGGCCGCAATGAAGAAACTGGACGTGGTGACTTACGGCGAGGCCATGACAATGTTTGTCGCCGCCGAAACAGGCGACCTTGCCAAAGCCAAAAATTTCATCAAACGCGCCGCCGGCGCCGAACTCAACGTCGCTACCGGTCTGGCGCGCCTCGGCTTTCAAGTTGGCTGGATGAGTCGCGTCGGCAAAGACTCGTTTGGCCGCTTCGTACTGGAGACTCTGGCGAATGAAGGCATCAATAGCGACGCCGTGACAATCGACGCGCGTTACCCCACCGCCTTCCAGCTGAAATCGCGCAACGACGATGGCAGCGATCCGGAAATCGAATATTTCCGCAAAGGCTCTGCCGCCAGCCACCTCTCGATCGCCGACTATCGGCCAGAATATTTCAAGGCTGCACGCCATCTGCATTTATCCGGTGTCGCACCGGCGATTTCTGAATCGTCGCTGGAACTGGCTTTCCATATCGCTACCGAAATGCGCGCAGCCGGCAAGAGCATTACATTCGATCCCAACTTGCGGCCGACATTGTGGCGCTCACGCGAGCTCATGGTGGACCGGCTCAACGCCTTGGCTTCGTACGCCGACTGGGTGCTGCCAGGCCTCGAAGAAGGCCGGATCCTGACCGGCTTGACGACACCGCGCGAGATCGCTGATTTCTACCTGGCGCGCGGCGCGCTTGGCGTCATCATCAAACTGGGTAGTTCAGGGGCCTACTTGCGCACCGCAGAACACGAAGCCACCGTTCCGGCGCCGCTGGTAACAAATGTGGTCGACACCGTTGGCGCCGGCGACGGTTTCGCGGTCGGCGTGATCAGCGCATTATTAGATGGACATGAGCCCCGCCTTGCAGTCGAGCGCGGCAATCAAATCGGTGCGATGGCAATTCAGGTAATCGGCGATAGTGAAGGATTGCCGACCAGAGCGCAGTTAGGTTGCAATTGAGTTGCAGTTGAGTTGCAGTTGAGTTGCAATTAAGCAGATAGCAGTCAGACAAGCAAAGTCGCTAAAAACAATACAGGTACAAACCTGAAAATCCGAAAAAATCTAAGGAGACACAACATGGAAACAAAAAAATTAGCAGTCCGGCGCTGGTGGTTCATCATGCCGATCGTTTTTATCACCTACAGCCTGGCCTATCTCGACCGCGCCAATTTCGGCTTTGCCAGTGCGGCCGGCATCAATCATGACCTGGGTATTACCCAAGGCACGTCATCATTGATCGGCGCCCTCTTCTTTCTCGGCTATTTCTTCTTTCAGATTCCCGGCGCCATCTACGCCGAACGCCGTAGCGTCAAAAAATTGATTTTCTGGAGCCTTGTGCTGTGGGGTGCTTGCGCCGCGCTGACCGGCATGGTCAGCAATATCCCGATGCTGATGGTGATTCGCTTTTCACTCGGGGTGGTGGAAGCCGCGGTGATGCCGGCAATGCTGATCTACATCAGCAACTGGTTCACCAAAACCGAGCGCTCCCGCGCCAACACGTTTTTGATTTTAGGCAATCCCGTCACCGTGTTGTGGATGTCCGTGCTGTCCGGCTATCTGGTAAACAGTTTCGGCTGGCGTCACATGATGATTGCCGAAGGATTGCCGGCGATTGTGTGGGCGTGTATCTGGTGGTTTGTGGTCCAGGACAAACCGGCAGAATCGACCTGGCTGAAACCGCAAGAAAAGGCCGATCTCAAAGCAGTGCTCGATCTGGAGCAGGTCGGCATGAAGCCGATGCGTAACTATGCCGAAGCATTCAAGTCGCCGGCAGTAGTCAAACTATGCGCCCAGTATTTTTGCTGGAGCATTGGCGTGTACGGTTTCGTGCTGTGGTTACCTTCCATCTTGAAAAACGCCGGCCATATCAGCATGGTGGAAACCGGATGGCTGTCGGCTTTGCCCTATCTTGTCGCCGTGATTGCCATGTTGCTGACTTCATGGGCTTCCGACAAAATGCAAAATCGCAAATTATTCGTCTGGCCGGCACTGTTGATTGGCGCCCTGGCTTTCCTCGGTTCCTATTTACTCGGCAGCAGCAGTTTTTGGTTGTCCTACGCCCTGCTGGTGATTGCGGGCGCTGCGATGTACGCACCCTACGGACCTTTCTTTGCCATCATTCCAGAGTTGCTGCCAAAGAATGTCGCGGGTGGCGCGATGGCCTTGATCAATAGCATGGGAGCGCTCGGTTCTTTCCTTGGTTCCTATGTGGTTGGCTATCTGAATGGAGCAACCGGTAGTCCGTTTGCATCCTATCTGTTCATGGCGGGTGGTTTATTGGCCGCTGTGGCATTGACGATTTCAGTCAAGCCGGAAGCAGCAGTTCCCGAGGTCGCCCTGGCTCACCGGTAAGTTGACATCCATCCCGAAGGAATTCTTATGCAAGAAAAAATAGTACTTTATAAAAAAGTCGCTGACGATGTCCTGGCGATGCTGCAGCAGGCGCACCGGGTTGTGCAATTTGACGACATCAACGCCGACAACCGTGCAGCCTTCGTGACAGAACTGCAAGACGCCGCAGGCCTGATCGGCGCCAGCGTCAAAATCGATGCCTCGGTTCTTGATCATGCCCCCAGGCTTAGGGCGATTTCCACTATTTCCGTCGGTATCGATCAATTCGACCCGGCCGACCTGAGCAAGCGCGGGATTGTGCTGCTAAACACACCGGACGTGCTGACGGAAACCACGGCCGACACAGGTTTCGCGCTGATCCTGGCCACCGCGCGGCGAGTGGTCGAAATGGCAGATTACGTCCGCCAGGGCCGTTGGACGCATAGCATCGGCGAAGACTGTTTCGGCACCGACGTGCAAGGAAAGACCTTGGGCATCGTCGGCATGGGACGGATCGGCGGCGCCGTAGCGCGACGCGCATCGTTAGGGTTCGGCATGCCGGTTTTGTACAATAATCGCCGCCCCGATCCGACTGCTGAAAAGGCCTATGGCGCGCGCTTCTGCTCGCTCGACACCCTATTGCAGAGCGCCGATTTCGTCTGCATCACGGTGCCGCTGACGCCGGAAACCCATGGCATGATAGGCGCGCAAGAATTGGCGCAGATGCGCCCCGGCGCTATCCTGATCAATATTTCCCGCGGCAGCATCATCGATGAAACTGCGCTGATTTCAGCATTGGAAAACGGCCGCCTGCGTGGCGCCGGGCTGGATGTGTTCGAGCGCGAGCCTGTGGCGCCGGATTCGCGCTTGCTGAAGATGCCGAATGTTGTGGCGTTGCCTCATATCGGCTCCGCCACTCGCGAGACCAGGCACGGGATGGCGGTCTGCGCAGCGCAAAATCTGCTGGATGCCTTGAGTGGCAACGCTACGCGCAATGTCGTTAATCCTGAAGTGCTGACTCCGCTGCCGACTTAGTTATTAATTTAATTACTAACTTAATTACTAACTTAGTTACCAGCTAAGCCATCAAGGCAGATGCGGCAATTTGGCATCCAAGGCGGCCAGCCGGGTTTCCAGTGCATGTATTTTTTCCAACAGATTGAGCGCCATCGCCACGCCGTGTATATCAAGCTCGAAATCGTCGCGCAAACGACGCGCGGTCCTGGCGAGCACGATGGTTTGCGCGGGAAACACACGGGTCGGCGCGGCGCTACGATCCGGCTCGATGGCGCCAATCGCCATCAGGTCCGCCAGCTCGTCCTGGCTAAGTCCGGAAAATTCCGCCAGCTCATCCAGCGAACACAACGCAATGTCGTTTAACCAAACGGCTTCTACTAACAGAGCAGTCATTGTCGCCCTCCTAAATAAGATGCTGACGCGGATTGAATTTCGATTCAGCCCCCAGTTGTTCAAATAGCTCGCGCTCGCGGGCAGTTGCCGCCGGCGGCACTTCTATCCTTATCACCGCGTATAAATTACCCTGCTCGCCATTGGCGGACGGCAAACCGCGTTTGGCAAAACGGAATTGACGATTCGCCGCGGTACCCGAGGGAATGCTCAGTTCGACCTTGCCGCCCAAAGTCGGCACCAGCACAGCGGCTCCCAGTACGGCTTCCCACGGCGCCAAAGGCAGGTCGATATACAGATCTTTCCCGCTTACCCGATACAGCGGATGCGGGATCACCTTCATCACGACATACAAATCGCCATGTTTTCCGCCATCCTGCCCTTGCCCGCCCTTACCCGACAAGCGCAGTCTTTGCCCGTCTTCCGCGCCCTTCGGTATCTTCACCCGATAAGTGCGCGGCGTCCGGCGCAAGGTGCCATGTTCATCGTACTCGGGCATGCTCAGGCGGACATCGGTTTCACCGCCTTCATAAATCTGCTCCAGGGTAATGGGCGCGTTGACTTCATAGTCTTCACCTCTGACCGGTCGCATTCTGGCTCCTGCTCCGCCACCATGGCGCGAAGCGGCAAAAGCGGCCAGGATATCGGCCATGTCGACATCGCCGAACGTCGCGCCGCCAGCTGCGAATCCTTGTTGCCAGGATTGCGGCGGCTCAACGTTTTCACCTTCATGATGGCGGCCCAGCTGATCGTAGGCAGCGCGCTTTTCGCTGTCTTTCAACGTCGAATACGCTTCCGCAATGTCTTTGAATTTCTCTTCGCCGGCCGGGTCTTTGGAGACGTCCGGATGGTATTTATGCGCCAGTTTGCGGTAGGCTTGCTTGATCTCGGCGGCACTGGCGTTGCGCTCGACGCCCAGGGCGCTGTAATAGTCTTTGAATTTCATTTCAGGTTTTTAAAAACTCCACAAAATTCCGGTTGAACTCCCTGAGTTGCTCGCGTACCTGCTCGTCAACCAACTCCCCATTTTCATTAAATACCTTCCCCGCGCGCGACACCATCAAGCGCCCGCCGAACCAGGGTTGCATGCCTAGCGTACGCAACACCGGCAACCAGGCATTTTGCGACAGGATCGTACCGAAGCCACCCGGCGACGCACCGATTACGGCAACCCGTCGACCGCGAAAGATGCGGGCGATATCGGCCGGCGGCCGCGACAACCAGTCGAGCGCATTCTTGAACACGCCCGGCATGGAATTATTATATTCCGGCGTCACCAGCAACAGCGCATCCGCGACCGCTATCTGCTCCTTCAGCAAGGTCACGGCCGCCGGAATCCCTTCTGCCTGCTCAAGGTCGCCGTCATATAAGGGGATCCCTTTGATCGTGCCAATTTCCAGTGTCGACCCCGCCGGCATCAACTCGGCCGCCGCCCGCAACAATGCAGCATTCAGCGAACCGCTGCGCAGGCTGCCTGCCACACCAATTATCTTGCTCATGCGCTTCTCCTTTGAGTTACCGGACCGAGTTGCTCAAGTGCGTATATCAAGTACGTATATCAAGTAAATATACTCAGCTACCAGGTCAAGCTTGTCCTTCAAGCCTGACCTGGCTCAACGTAGTCACAATTTCCGTACCCTGCCTGATGGTTTTGGTGACTGGCGTCTTTTCACAAATCTCGGCCAGCCTGGTTATCTGTTCCGGGCTAAGTTGCGCGCCGAAAGCGACTGTGCGGTCTATCTTTTCCCGTCCCTGCTCATCGCGCGAAAAACGCAACCGCACATCGATCAGGCCGAGATCCCATTGCTTGCGGTCGGCATACATGCGTAACGTCAGGGAGGTGCAGGCGGCCAATCCGGCCAGCAGCAATTCGTAGGGCGCGGGGCCGCTATCGGTACCGCCGTTGCTGAGTGGTTCGTCGGCACGCAACTGGTGCGACCTGGCTTGGATTTGCTGGGCAAAGCCGCTCGTGCTTTGTAAGTGTACAGACGCCATGCGCTCTCCATATCAAAGTGGAATTGCCAATCCACGAATGCCGGCTTGGCATGCGCGGATCTGATATAGAGACTATAGCTGTTTTAGAAGAAGTGGATATTGCTAATACGCTGCCGGGCAAGCGTCAGGTAAATACCGGCCATGGCAACACTAGCGCAAACACGCGCTGCATGAGCCTGCATGGACGCTCAAAGCAGTTCTATCTGCAGTCGCAACGCGGCACACGCCGCCGTGAGTTGGTCATGATCGACCGCCAAACCGGTGTTCAGGACAGCTTCAATGTGGAGCGCGGCGTTAACCGTCGCCGGTACGCGGAAAATCATTGCCGCACCTTTCAGGCTATGGACCGTTTGCTGTATGGCGCAGTAGTCGCGGCGAGCTAGCGCCTGCTCGATGCTGAGCAGATCTTGCCTTGCGCTGGCCAGGAACAGATCGTCAAGTCCAAGCTCGGATTCGCTCAAGGGCAATAGCGAATCTGGCTCCGGCCGGCTAGGTTTGCTAGGCTTGCTTTTGTTCATTTCGTCCACTCTAGTATTTATCCCTTGATGTCATCTTGACCGTCTGCAAACAGCCCAGAACGAAGCAAGCACCCTTGTATTCATCTTTTATCGCCAGATGAAGAGAGATAGCCTAGGTTTGGAGATTAATTGCCGCAATAGCAAACTTGTATATTTCACAATCCTTAACATTGCGTCGCAAAAAATACCGGTCTCATCAAGCGAAACCGGTGAATTTACAACAGATACTTTCCGCAAGGAAATAAAATTACAGTTTTATGCAATCCGCCTAGCTCAACGGACTGCCAGTCGCCATAAGGAAGTCAGTTCAGCGGCACGCGCCACATGGAGCGGATCGGCCTGATCGGAGACTTTCGGATGGTGCGGCCTGATATCGGTTTTCCCTAACACTTGCAGGCCTGCAGCATCAATCGCCGCCAGCAGCTCGGCGCGCGAACGCAATCCCAAGTGCTCAGCCAGATCGGACAGGATCAGCCAACCCTCGCCGGCAGGCTCCAGATGCTGCGCCAAGCCGCTCAGGAATCCGCGCAACATGCGGCTCTCAGGATCGTAGACAGCATGCTCAATGGGTGAACTTGGGCGCGCTGGAACCCAGGGCGGATTGCAAATCACCAACGGCGCACGGCCCTCGGGAAACAGGTCGGCCTGCACCAGGGTTACCTGGCCATTCAGATCGAGCCGCGTCAGGTTTTCACGCGCGCAAGTCAGCGCGCGCGGGTCCATGTCGGTGGCCACTACACGCTGCACGCCACGCTTAGCCAGCAAGGCCGCCAGCACCCCGGTACCAGTGCCGATGTCAAAAGCCAGCTTAATCGACGGCAACGGCGCCGCCGCCACCAATTCGATGTATTCGCCACGAACCGGCGAGTACACGCCATAGTGAGGATGAATGCGCCCGCCTTCACCTAACGCAGCAATCTCAACGCCCTTCTTGCGCCATTCGTGCGCACCGATCAGCCCCAGCAATTCGCGCAGCGACGCCACGAACGGTTCGGTCGGCGCGCCGTAGGCTTCGTTGCAAGCCACATGCACATCGGGCGCGCGCCGCAGGGGGATGCTGTAGTCGGCGTTAAACGGCAGCAGCAGCATGCCCAGAGTGCGGGCGCGTTGCGATTGCGCCTGACGATGCAGATTGAAGGCGTCGGTCGGTGAAGTTGGTTGCTTGCGTGGCTTGCCGCGCTTTTCCGCCTTCGGTTCGGCGCGGCGCGCGAGCGCCTGCAACAACTGGCGCGCATTCTGGAAATCTCCGCGCCACAGCATGCCGGTACCTTCACAGGCCAGGCGATAGGCCGTATCGGCAGTCATCCGGTCGTCGGCAATCACCACCCGCTTGGGCGCGGCATTGCCGTTTTCCGAGCGCCAGCGCGCCGAGCGCGGCTGATCTTCTTCGATCCAATGGATCATCGGCTGTTCGCCTGCCGTCGTAGTCATAGGGCGCCCGCAGGACGTTCGGCCGAAGGCAATCCGACAGTGGGGGAATTCAAACGCATCAAACGCATGGAAGGGTCTCGATCAGTGTGGGTAGGTAGGAAGCAGGTCATGACGCATTACCAATGCATCATCTGCGCTGCCCGTTTGCCATCGCAGCAAACGGGCGTCTTCGATAGATCCGAAGTATACCTCTTGACCACCGCAGTGAGCCGTTTCTTTGTTTCTTGCCAGCAGGACAACTCAGGCCGTCCTGCGTTAAAACGTTTCCCAGTCATCGGCGTTAGACGCTGCCAATTTGGCCGCAGGCGCTTTCCACGGCGCCTGCGGCCCCTTGGCGGCGGCTGCCTTACCGACGTTAGCGGCGGCGCGCACCTTGTTTGTGCCGACCGTTTTCAGAACCGGGGGTGAGGCGCGCTTTGCAGGCGACGCAGGCGCTCGCCTGGCGGCGAACGATGGCTCGGTGCGCCGGGCCGCTGCCGGCGCATTGTTGTTACTACTGCTACTACTGCTGCTACCGCTATGCTGCGACTCCGCCACCTGGAACACCGATACCGCGTCGTGCAAACGTTGCGCCTGCCCTTCCAGCGAATTGGCGGCAGCCGCCACCTGCTCCACCAGCGCAGCATTCTGTTGCGTGACCTTGTCCATCTGCATGACGGCTTGATTGACCTGCTCGATGCCGCTGCTTTGCTCTTCCGAGGCGACGGTTACTTCCGCCATGATGTCGGTCACACGCTTGACCGCCTGCACGATTTCATCCATGGTCTGGCCGGCACGGGCCACCAGTTCGGAGCCGCCATCAACCTTGTCGACCGAATCCCCTATCAATTCCTTGATTTCCTTGGCTGCCTGGGCGCTGCGCTGCGCCAGATTACGCACTTCAGCTGCCACCACCGCGAAACCACGGCCTTGCTCGCCGGCCCGGGCCGCCTCCACTGCCGCATTCAACGCCAGGATATTAGTCTGGAAGGCGATGCCGTCGATGACGCCGATAATGTCGGCAATGCGTTTAGAGCTATCGGTAATGCCCTGCATGGTGTGTACCACCTGTCCGACCACCTCGCCGCCCTTGGCCGCGATGCTGGAAGCGCTCTGCGCCAGTTGGCCGGCCTGCCTGGCGTTATCGGCATTTTGCCGCACCGTGGCAGTCAGTTGCTCCATGCTGGCGGCGGTTTCCTGCAGCGAAGCCGCCTGCTGCTCGGTACGTGCCGACAAATCGCTGTTACCGGCGGAAATCTCTTTGATCGAATCGCCGATATTGTGCGAACCTTCGCGAATCTCGGTGATGGCTGCCGCCAGTTGCTGCTGCATCTGCCGCATCGCATGCAGCAAGCTGGTTTTATCCCGGGCATCGACCAGCACCGTCAAATCCAGCTCGCCGGCGGCGATTCTGGTGGCGATAGCCGCTGCGTAGCCGGGCTCTCCTCCGAGGCTGCGTGTCACACTGCGGATGATCAGCAACATGGTCGCCGATACTGTCACGCCGATGATGACCATGATCAACAGCAGCTTGAGCAGATTGTCATAAAACGCCGCTTGCACATCGTTCACAAACACGCCCGATACCAGGTACCAGTCCCAAGGCGCAAAATAATTTACCTGGCTGATTTTCTCGGCGCGGGTATCGGCGGTGCCGGGCAGGCGCCCCATGTAATGCACGATGCCTTGCTGTTGCTGCTTGCCCAGCTTGACCATCTCCACGTAATACAACTTGCCGTCGGTATCCTTGCGGTCGCTGACGTTCTTGTTGACGATGTCCTTGCTGGTCGGGTGCATCAATACCACCGGCTGCGAATCGAAGATGAACACGTAGTTACCGTCCGCATAGCGCATGCTGCTGACGCGCCGCAAAGCCTGGCTTTGCGCATCCGCCAGGCTGAGCTTGTTGGCGGCAACGTCATCGGCATAGCCTTTGACAATGCCGGCCGCCGTTTCCACCACGCTCTTCAGCCCTGCCTCGCGCTCGCGCATCATCGTGTCGCTGGTATTTAAAGCGGACCAGCCGGCCAGCAACAACAAACCCAGCCACATGACCGCCAGCACCAGCCACAACTTCAATTTCAGACTCAGATTTTTCATGCCTGCACACTTTCTTGTAAAAATTAATCTAGGCAGCCATACGCCGCGCTGTCGCCCTTGCGGACAATTGCACAGGCCGCGGCGTGACATCCATTGCGCGCCGGGCCGGCTCGCCATGGCTAGCCGGGCTGCTATCGGTTTTGAACACGCCGACCATCTGCGCCAGATGGATGGCCTGCTCTTGCAATGACGCCGCGGCGGCGGCAGCTTGTTCCACCAGGGCGGCATTTTGCTGGGTCACTTCATCCATTTGCGTGATCGCGTGATTGACCTGTTCGATACCCGCGCTTTGCTCCTGGCTGGCGGTGGCGATTTCGCCGATGATGTCGGTTACGCGTTT
This sequence comes from Collimonas sp. OK607, assembly GCF_900111995.1. GTDB lineage: Bacteria > Pseudomonadota > Gammaproteobacteria > Burkholderiales > Burkholderiaceae_D > Collimonas. The sequence continues at coordinate 54,637 of NZ_FOKF01000018.1, read as the reverse complement.
AACGCTGGTCACCACTTCACCCATGGTCACGCCAGCTTGCTCCACCAGTTTGCTGCCACTGCCGACCTGGCTGACGGATTCATCGATCAGCACTTTGATTTCCTTGGCTGCCGCGGCCGAACGTTGCGCCAGACTGCGCACCTCCGAGGCCACCACGGCAAAGCCGCGGCCCTGCTCGCCGGCACGCGCCGCTTCTACCGCAGCATTCAAAGCGAGAATATTGGTCTGGAAGGCGATACCGTCAATCACGCCGATGATGTCGACGATTTTCTTCGATGAACTGCGGATATTGCCCATGGTATCGACCACCTGCGACACCACCGCGCTGCTGTCGCTTGCCACTTGCGAAGCGCTGACCGCCAACTGATTGGCTTGTCGCGCGTTGTCGGCATTTTGCTTGACGGTCGAGGTGAGCTGCTCCATTGCCGAAGCGGTTTCTTCCAGCGATCCGGCTTGTTGTTCCGTGCGGCTGGACAAATCCAGGTTGCCGCCGGCGATCTGGCTGGAGGCGGTGGCAATCGTGTCAGCGGAATTTTTGATATTGGAAATCGTATGCAGCAGCGATGTGCGCATGCATTTCATTGCATACACCAGGCTGCGTGTATCGCCCGGACGGGTCGCTATATCCAGGCTGAGGTCGCCGTCGGCAATACGGTTGGCGATGTCGGCCGCATTGCCAGGATCGCCGCCTATCGCATTCAGCATGCTGCGGTTCGAATAGCCGATCAGTGCACCTAGCGCCAGCGCCACTACCAGCAATATGGCGCCGCCCTGGTAAAGTGAGTGCATGAAGGCCAGATTCAGATCATCCACATAAATGCCGGTAGTGGTGATCCAGTCCCATGGCTGGTAGCCGAGTGCGAACGATATCTTCGGCACTGCCTCGGCAGCGCCGACTTTCGGCCAGACATACTCGATGAAACCGCCGCCAGGCTGGCTGCCGGCCTTGGAGATCAAGGCAAATACCAGATTGCCCTCGAGATCCTTGAAATCGCTCATCTTGCGCCCCTCCATCTCGGGCTTCATCGGATGCATGATCATTACTTCATTCGATGAAATAATCGAAACATAGCCATCTTTGCCGAAGCGCATTACCTTCAACCGCGCCAGCGCCTGCTGTTGTGCCTCGCTCTTGCTGAGCGCGCCGCTGGCGGCCATGGCGCCGTATTCCTTGATTATGCTCATGGCGATGTCAGAGACATTCATCAAATCATTTTTACGCTCCTCCAGCCGGATCTGCCGCGCTTGATAAGCGTTGAATACGGAGATCGAAAATAGTGCGACCAGGCTGACCAGCAGCGGTAGCCAGAGTTTTTGCGTAAAAGACAATTTATTCATTAATGGGTCCCCGATTTGCCTAAGCAATTATTAGTAGCGTGCAGCGATCATGCGTCGGCACGGAAAGCGATCGTCTTCCAAGCTTTCCTTTGCATTAACGGCGGCGTTGTTGTTTAGCTGAAGGGGGAGGAACAAAAATTTTGCGCAATCGCGCCGAAGCCGACTCAGCTTAGCCAAAAATTCGTGCGCATTAGATCTGACTGGTTTATTGTGTCCACTTAGAAATTAGTTGATGATTAGCCGATGACGGCGCAGTTATCAATTCACCAATTGAATCGCATTTCAAGCCGCGGACCAAAAAGAACGCAGCGATCATCGATTTCCGACAGGAGAAATAACACGTGAAGCAATGGACTATTCGGCAAAGAATGCTGGTGAGTTTTGGTGTCATTCTGGCGCTGATGGGATTCATGGCTGGCATCACCTACCTGAAGCTGGCAGCGATCGAACATGAAACCGTCAGTTTCCAGACCGACTCCATACCCGGTCTAGAGTTGAGCACCGGCATCCGCTCGAACTGGTCTCAGAGTTATCTGCTGGCGTTGCAGGTGATAGCCTTGGATAACCCGGAGCAACGAAAAAAAGATCTGACGGCAATGCACGCCTACTCGGAAACAATGGATAAGCTGGTAGCGGACTACGAAAAGACCATTTTCGAGAATGAGGACAGAGCCAATTTCATCGCCTTCAAAGCTACGCGGGTGCAATACGACCGGATTATGTCCGAGGTGTTGAAACTGGATGAGTTGCAAAAGAATGCGCAAGCTCGCAGCCTGCTGATGGAACAACTGGAACCGGCCTGGCAGCAAGGACGCAGAGTCGCCACGCAATTGCGCGACTTTAACCAGCAATCCGAAGTCCGCTCGGTAGATAAAATCGAGGCTGCGGTGCTGGTCGCCAAGAGCACTTTGCTGGCAGCGCTGGTGATTGCCCTGGCGGCAGCGCTGATTTGCGGCGTCTTCCTGCTGCGTGCTATCACGCGCCCGATGGCAAACCTGATTGCTGCCCTGGAAGTGATTCGTTCCGGCGACCTGTCGCAACGTCTCAACCTCAATCGCCATGATGAATTTCAAGCATTGGAAACTGGTCTGAACCGCATGTCCGACGAACTGACCGGCCTGGTCGGGCAAGCGCAGAAATCGGCAATTCAGGTCACCACCTCGGTAGTGGAGATTGCCGCTACCGCCAAGCAGCAGCAAGCCACAGCCAACGAAACCGCCGCCACTACCACCGAAATCGGCGCCACTTCCCGTGAAATCTATTCCACATCGCGCGAACTGGTGAACACCATGAATGAAGTTTCATCTGGCGCCGAGGAAGCTGCCAGACTGGTCGGCACCGGCCAGACTGGCCTGACGCAAATGGAAGACACCATGCATCACGTGATGAATGCGGCCGGTTCGGTCAACGCCAAGCTGGCCATCCTCAACGAAAAAGCCAGCAATATCAATCAAGTCGTGACGACCATCACCAAGGTCGCCGGGCAAACCAACCTGCTCTCGCTGAACGCCGCCATCGAGGCCGAAAAAGCTGGCGAATACGGTCGCGGATTTTCCGTGGTGGCGACCGAAATTCGCCGCCTGGCCGACCAGACCGCAGTTGCCACTTACGACATCGAACAGATGGTGAAAGAGATTCAGTCTGCCGTATCGGCCGGTGTGATGGGAATGGATAAATTTTCCGAAGAAGTACGGCGCGGCATCGCCGATGTGCAGAATGTCGGCGTCCAGCTATCGCAGATCATCCAGCAGGTGCAGGCGTTGACGCCGCGTTTTCAATCTGTCAACGAAGGGGTGCAGGCACAAGCCATTGGCGCCGAACAGATTAGCCAGGCGTTGGGGCAATTAAGCGAAGCCGCACATCAAAGCGTAGAATCGCTGCGCCAGTCAAGCCAGGCGATTGACGAGTTGACGCTCACTGCAAACGGCTTGCGCAACGGCGTCTCGCGCTTCAAGTTGAAGCTCGGCTGAGGCTGATGCGGAAATGTGCAGATAAAATAAACCATGCTTTTTTTATTGTTCCAGATCGACAAAGATTATTACGCACTTGATACCCGTCAGGTGGCAGTAGTGCTGTCGTTGGTCAACCTGAAACAAATGCCGGCGACAGCGCCTTGGGTCGCCGGCGTATTCACCTATCGCGGCCAGTCAGTGCCGGTGATCGATCTCAGCCTGCTGGCGCTGGGGCGCCCGGCTCTGCGCCGCCTCAGCACTCGCATGGTACTGGTGCATTACCCTGTGCCTGGCGGGGGTAACCGCCTGCTCGGACTGGTATTGGAAAAAGCCAGCGAAATCATGCGCCGTGAACCCTCCGAATTTCGCGATAGCGGCCTCGATCACGGTAATGCGCCTTATCTGGGCCCGGTTACCGACGATGCGCGCGGCCTGATTCAAGCGGTCCGGATACAAGACTTGCTGCCGCCCGACGTGCGTGCACAACTGTTTCCGGCCGAGGCGCCATGATGCCGCTGGAAAAATTTGAAATCCTGCTGAAACGCACCATGGGCCTGGATATCCAATCCATAGGCCGGCCCATGCTGGAGCGCGCGTTACAGGAAAGATGCGGCAGTTGCGGTATCGATGATCTGGATGCCTACTGGCTGTTGCTACAGGTCTCGGAACGGGAACAGTTGCAATTGATCGAGTCGGTAATCGTACCGGAAACCTGGTTTTTCCGGCATCGCGAAGCCTTTATCGAAATGACGCAGCTGCTACCGCAACGGCCGCTCAGCGCCGGCCAGCCCTTGCGTATCCTGAGCCTGCCCTGCTCCACCGGTGAAGAACCGTATTCGGTTGCGATGGCGCTGCTGGACGCCGGCCTGCCGCCGCAGCACTTCCGTATCGACGCCATCGACATCAGTCCGCAATCGCTTGATATCGCCCGCCAGGCTGTATATGGCAAGAATTCGTTTCGCGGTGACTTCTTGACGTTTCGAGATACATATTTTGCGCTCAGTGACCAAGGCTATGCACTGTCGGAAACGGTCCGGCAACAAGTGCGTTTTATGCAAAGCAATCTGTTTGCTGCCGATCTGCTGGCCGGGCAAGTCCCCTACGACATTATCTTTTGCCGCAATCTGTTGATCTATTTCGATCGCGCCACCCAGCATCATGCCGTCACCATCCTGCTCCAGCGGTTGGCGCCTGAAGGTCTGCTATTTGTCGGTCCTGCGGAAAGCGCTCTGATGATGCAACACGCGCTGACACAGATCAAGGCGCCAATGGCCTTCGCTTTCCGGCAAGGTGCTCCTGCACACGAATTAGCAAAACCGGCGGCGCTGCCGGCTACCGCCGTCTTCACTCGTCAACCGCCAATGTCACTATTGCGACCGAGGTCGAGGCCCGCTGCAGAGCGCACCATTCAGGAAAAACAGGAAAAAATCAAAGCAAGCGCAGATACGGCGCCGGCATTATTACCGCAAACAACCCTGGCAACGGCGCAACTACTGGCGGATCAAGGCAAACTGAGCGAAGCCGCCAACCTGTGCGAACAACTGATACAGCGTCATGGTGCATCAGCCGCGCTCTACTATCTGATGGGTGTGGTCCATGATGCGGCCGACCGTAAACAGGCCGCCACCGACTGCTATCGAAAAGTCCTGTATCTGGAACCCGCCCATGCTGAAGCCATGACACATCTGGCGGCATTGCTGCAAGTGCAAGGAGATTTCGCCGGCGCCAGATTATTGCAGCAACGCGTACGGCGTTCGACAGAATCATGAGTACATCCCTTCATTATCAAGCCGACACCGCCATGACGCAGATCGACGATTGCTGGAACCGGATCGGCGTACGCGGCGATGCTTCGTGCGAGCAGTTGATACTGCATATCGATTGTCGCAACTGCCCGGTGCATGCGCGCGCCGCGGCCGAGCTGCTGGACCGCTTGCAAATAGATGAGATTGGCGACAACCTCTCTGAGAAGGCCGAAGAACAAGCAGAAAAACAGCCGCAAAGCGCCGCAAACCTGCGCTCCTTGCTGCTGTTTCGCATCGGCGAAGAATGGTTGGCGCTGCCGACTTCGCTGCTGGAAGAAATCACCGAACAGCGCGCCATACATCGCCTGCCTCACCGACAAAACGCCATCGTGTTGGGCATTACCAATATTCGCGGCGCGCTGGTGACTTGCGTTTCTCTGGCGGCGATGCTCGGCATCGGCAACGGCGATGAACACAACGAGCGCAACGAACGCCAGGAACTATTGCGGCGCATGCTGATAGTTCGGCACAACGGCCAGACTACCGCCTTTACAGCGGATGAAGTGCACGGCACTCTGCGCGTCGCCGATTCCGCCCGGCAAGCGGTGCCCACCACGCTGACGCGCGCAGCCGGCCATTTCACTCATGCAATCATCCACTGGAATGGGCATAGCGTAGGTTTGCTGGAGCAGGAACTGCTGTTTAACACGCTAGATCGGAGCCTGGCATGAACGTCGACGACATACGCGACGCTTCCATGCTTGATCTGTTTCGCCTGGAGGTAGAAACCCAGGCTCAGGTCATGAGCAGCGGCCTGTTAGCCATCGAACGCTCGGCTTCACCGGAACAATTGGAAGCCTGCATGCGGGCGGCCCATTCGATCAAGGGCGCGGCGCGGATTATCGGCATCCAGGCGGGCGTCGATGTCACCCATGTAATGGAAGACTGCTTCGTTTCTGCACAGCAGGGAAAAGTGCAACTGGGGCCACGCCGCATCGACCAGCTATTGCAGGGCGTCGATCTGCTGCAAAGGATAGCCATCAGCGCCGAGGACGTCGAATTATGGCAGGCAGGTAGCGGCCGCAAGGAAATCGAGACGTTCCTGCGAGGCCTTGAAGACAGTTTGCGGCCGGCTGACGATCATTCCCGTGAACCGGAAACAACTGTAGCTGCGGCAGTAGATCTGGACGATGCCGGCGATATCCCGCAAAGTGGCAATCAGGGCAAGAACAAAGAACAGTCAGACCGCATGTTACGTGTCACCGCTGCGCATTTGAACCAGCTGGTCAGCCTGTCCGGTGAATCGTTGGTGGAATCGCGCTGGCTGCAGGCATTCAACGGATCGTTGCTGCGCCTTAAACGATTGCAGCAGAGTACCGCGCAATCGCTGGAAATCTTGCATGACACGCTGCGCGAGAACAATCTTGTTGGCGCGCAACTCAAGGCATTGCAAGATGTCCGCCAGAATGTCGAGGCCAACCAGAAAATGCTGGCAGAACGCCTGACCGAACTGGAGCTGTTCGAGCGGCGCAACAGCAGTCGCGCCCAGCGTTTGTACGATCAGGCGCTGGCTTGCCGCATGCGGCCGTTTGCCGATCGGGTGGTGGGCTACGATCGCATAGTGCGCGATCTCGGACGCACTTTAGGTAAACAGGCAAGGTTGGAGATCCACGGCGAAACCACGCAGGTCGATCGCGACATCCTGGAGCAACTGGACGCACCGCTGGTGCATCTGTTGCGCAATGCGCTGGACCATGGCATCGAACAGCCACAGCAGCGACGCGCCGCGGGCAAGAACGATGAAGGCCTGATTACATTGACTGCGCGCCACCATGCCGGTCTGTTGCAAATCACGATCAGCGACGACGGTAACGGCATGAACCTGGAGCAATTGCGCACTTCCCTGGTGCGGCGCGGCCTGGTCGACAGCGCAACTGCAAGCCGCCTGAGTGACGCTGAACTGCTGCACTTCCTGTTATTGCCAGGCTTCAGCATGCGCGACACCGTCACGGAAATTTCCGGGCGCGGCGTCGGCCTGGACGTGGTCCACAACATGCTCAAACGCATGCGCGGCACGATCCAGATTTTCAGCGATGCAGGCCAAGGCATGCGTTTTCAATTGCAACTGCCTTTGACGTTGTCGCTGGTGCGCAGCTTGCTGGTCAACATCGGCGGCGAGGCCTACGCCTTCCCTCTGGCTTACGTCAACCGCACCATGATATTGGAGAAGGATCAGATCGAATCGCTGGAAGGCCGTCAACACTTTACGTTTGAAAAGCGCCAGATCGGCCTGATCGCCGCCAGCCAGATTTTACAGAGCGGGGATGCCGCGACCGATGACAGGATTGACGACAGGATTGCGCTGGTGGTAATCGGCGATCAGACACAGACCTATGGCCTGCAAGTCGACCGTTTGCTGGGCGAGCACATGCTGGTGGTGCAACCGCTGGATACACGCCTAGGCAAGATCAAGGATGTGGCGGCAGCTGCGTTGATGGAAGACGGCGCGCCGGTATTGATACTGGACGTTGCCGACATGCTGAATTCAGCCGAAAAGCTGATTGCGCATGGCCAGCTCGACAAAATTCAGAACAACGCCAGCCAGCAGCAGGCCAGGGCCAGCAAACGGGTGCTGGTGGTCGACGATTCGCTTACCGTGCGCGAGCTGGAACGCAAGCTGCTAAGTAGCCGCGGCTATACGGTGCGGGTTGCGGTGGACGGAATGGACGGCTGGAACGTATTGCGCAGCGAGCCATTCGACCTGGTAGTGACCGATATCGACATGCCACGCATGGATGGCATTGAACTGGTCACTCTGATCAAGAAAAACCTGCAGCTGAGAGCTATTCCGGTGATGATCGTATCTTACAAGGACAGGCAGGAAGACCGTCAGCGCGGCCTCGAAGCCGGCGCCGATTATTATCTGGCCAAAGCCAGTTTCCACGACGAGACCTTGCTGCAAGCGGTGGCAGACCTGATCGGAGAGCCCCATTCATGAAAATAGGTATCGTCAACGATGCGCCGATTGCAGTAGAAGCGCTACGCCGCACTCTGCTGCAGCGCCCTGGCCATGAGATCATCTGGATTGCAGAGGAAGGCAAGCGCGCCATCGAATTGTGTGCATGGCAGACGCCAGACCTGATATTGATGGATTTGATCATGCCGGTGCTCGACGGTGTCAGCGCCACTCGCCATATCATGGCGCATACGCCGTGCGCGATCCTGATCGTCACCGGCGATGTCGGCGCCAATGTTTCAGCGGTATATGACGCAATGGCCCACGGCGCGATCGATGCGATCGATACCCCGAGCACCTTGAGCGGTTATCCACGCAACGATGTCAACTCTTTGCTGTCCAAGATCGACTCTATCGAAAAGCTGCTCAGTCAGCGGCAGTCAACGCCTGAGCATAGCGTGCCGGCGCCGGCGGCAGAATCGGCCGTGGCTACGAACACTGCCGCCACCCCCGTCTACAGTAAAAATCCGGTTTTGTCCCCGCCAGATTCAAAATACCTGATTGCCATCGGCGCATCTGCCGGCGGCCCGGCGGCGCTGGCAGTCCTGCTTTCGCAGCTGCCGACGGATTTTCCGGCGGCTTTGGTGGTGGTGCAACACGTGGACGCACAATTCGCCTCCGGCATGGCGGACTGGCTCGGCAGCCAGTCCGCCATGCCGGTACGGCTGGCAAAGGCGGGCGATAGTCCGACGCCAGGTTGCGTACTGCTGGCCGGAACCGACGATCATCTGCGCTTGACCCGGCCGTTCCAGCTGGGATATACCGAGCAGCCCAGCGGCTATCCCTACCGACCGTCGATCGATGTGTTCTTCCAGAGTGTCGTCGAATTATGGGCCGGCAAAGCGGTGGGCATCCTGCTTACGGGTATGGGACGAGACGGCGCCATAGGGTTGAAAGCCATGCGCGACAAAGGCTATTACACCATCGCCCAGGATCAGAAATCCAGCGCGGTTTACGGTATGCCGAAAGCGGCAGCATCGCTAAACGCCGCCGACGCCATCCTGCCAGTCAATCAAATTGCCGGCAAGCTGGTCAGTATTATAAATAAACGATAGCCATAATCAGTACAGATACGGAGTGAGTCATGCCTAAAGAATTAAATCTCGACATCAATCAGTCACCGGACGATTATCCGGTCATGGTGCTGCTGGTGGATGACCAGGCCATGGTGGGTGAAGCCGTCAGGCGCGCACTGGCGAATCAGGTTAACATCGATTTCCACTACTGCGCCCATCCAGACGAGGCGATCGAAGCCGCCCAGAGAACCCGCCCCACAGTCATCTTGCAGGACCTGGTGATGCCAGGCATTGACGGTTTGACCCTGGTGAGCAAGTACCGCGCCAACCCGGCCACCCGCAACGTCCCTATCATCGTGCTGTCCACCCGCGAAGATCCGACGGTCAAAAGCGCCGCGTTTACCGCCGGCGCCAACGACTATCTGGTCAAGCTGCCCGACACGATAGAGCTGGTGGCGCGGATTCGCTATCACTCACGCTCTTATGTGAACCTGTTGCAACGTGATGAGGCCTATCGCGCGCTGCGGCAAAGCCAGCAGCAGCTGCTGGAAACCAATCTGGAACTGCAGCGCCTGACCAATTCGGATGGTTTGACCGGTCTCGCCAACCGGCGTTATTTCGACGAATACTTCAGCGCCGAATGGCGGCGTGCGGAACGCGAGCAAAGTACATTATCGTTGCTTATGATCGACGTCGATGATTTCAAGCTGTATAACGACACCTACGGCCACCTGGCCGGTGATACCGCGCTCAAGCAAGTGGCAGAAGGTATCGGCCATTTTGCACGGCGCCCGACCGATCTCGCGGCACGCATAGGCGGTGAGGAATTTATATTGGTGCTGCCGTCCATGTCACGTGAAAATATGGAAATTCAGGCCGACAACCTGCGCGCGGCGGTGCACGCGCTGAACGTCCCCCATAAATCTTCCAACAACGATGCCAGGGTCACCATCAGCGTTGGCGGTGCCAGCATGGTGCCGCAACGCGGCAGTTCCCAGGAAAAACTGGTCGAATTGGCCGATCAGGCGCTGTATCGCGCCAAACGCACTGGCAAGAATCGGGTCGAGATTGCCTAGGGTGGACACCTGTACCCGCGCGTGAATTCACGCCATGTATATGCCTATTTCGATGCTGCGCGGTCCCGTATTCCGGTTATCGCGGTGCTACGTGGACGCTGCATGCCCACCCTGCGTGCCTGGCGCGCCGCCAGCAAGCGCGCGCGTCGTTTGCGAGCCCAGATGATCACGCCGGTAACACTCAGCAACGCCACCGCAACGCCCATCAGTGAAATCAGGATGCGCCCGGTCAAACCGAGGATGCGGCCCGAATGCAAGGGAAACTGCGCCTGCATGAAGATATCGCCAGCGCTGCCGGTACCGGGGATTTTTGCGCCGGCAGCATGGCCGTCGCCAGCGTCGTAATACAGCCAGCTGTTGCCCAGGCCGACATCGCCATGGTCATTGCCGGCTTCGAAAAACCCGACGCCGTACAAACCGAAGGCGGAAGAATAGAACACGCCGCCGACCGGCACCGTCCAGCCGCGGCGCTGACCGTCCTCGCGGGCCAGTTGCGCCACCTGCTCACGGCTGACGCCGGGTTCGGCCTTGGCGGCGAGCGCCGGCGCGATCGGCTTACGGCTGTCAAACGGATCCGGCGTCAGCGTCGAAAAGGTTTGCACAATTGGCCGCATGACCGGGTTGTAGAGATTCATGGAAACCGAGGTTACCGCCAGGATCAGCAGCAGTATCCAAAGCCAGACGCCGCCTGAGCGATGCAAATCGAAATTCAATTTATGACCACCCTGGCGCCACCGGAACGCGAACGATTTGCGCCAGCTGCGCCAGTTCGGAAAAGACAGCCATAAGGCGATGAAACAGTCGAGCGCCCAGACGATGCCAATGATGCCCATCAGCCAGGTGCCAAGTTCAATCCCGCCGACCTCGGGCAGATGCATGGTGTAGTGCAGCTTGTACAAGAATGGCAGGAGGTTCTCGCGGCTTAGGGAGATGGCGCCCCACATACGCTTGCCTTGTATTTCAGCGCTGACCGGATCGACCGCTATCTGGTTGAAGCCAAGATCGTAAGGTTGTTTGGTGGCAGGATCGATACGCCCTTCCACCATCATGGTGCTGGTATGTCCCGGCTCGCTTGCCGTCATCACATAGGTTACCCGCATGCGTGGGTCCTGCGCCTCCGCCCGGTTTGCCAGTTCCAGGCCTGGCAGGGTCTTGCCCGCGGCCGGCTGGTCGGCGCTGCGGGCATGGAACAGCTGCGGGTTGAGCCAGGCATCGAGTTCGTGATCCCAGGAAATGACGGCGCCGGTGGCGCCAGCGATAAACAGGAACACCGCTGCCGCAAGTCCGAACCAGCGGTGCAGGATCACCATGAAAGGACGTATCGTCATGATCGGTTTCAGTATTTCCAGTTAATCGCAACGCTGCCGTTAACGGGCGCGCCGTAATAGCCTTGCGAGAAGTAAAGGCTGGAGATGTATTTCTTGTTGGTGACGTTGTTGAGATTGGCAATCACGCTGACCTGCTTGCTGATGTCGTAACGCGCCATCAGGTTGAGCAGCGCATAGCCATGCTGCACCGTGGTGACCGTTTGCGTCCCTGTGAGCGCATCGGTGCGGCTGGTATTGCCCTGCCAGTTGAGGCTGGCGCCGACTTTCAGCTTTTCCAACTGTGGCACCTGGTAGCTCGCCGCCGCCCGCAAGGTTTGTTTCGGGACGTAATTCTTGACCGAATTACCGTCCTGGTCCTTGATAGTCATCACGGTGTAGCCGAGGCTGCCCTGCAAGCCCTTGGCCAGTTCGCCGGACAGCTCCAGCTCCAGTCCTTCCGAATGTGCCTCAATACCGCGGTAATACGCCTTGGCGCCAACGTAGCCAGCCTGTTCCGCCGAATTGCTTTGCTCTACCCTGAACACGGCTGCCGATGCATTCAGCTTGCGATTGAAAAACTCGCTCTTCAAGCCCAGCTCATAGCTCTTGCCTTCGACCGGCTTGAGCGTTGCACCGGTAATGTCGGTCTGTTACTGCGGGTTGAAAATCTCGGTGTAGCTGGCGTAGGCCGATACATTCCGGTTTAAATCGTAGACCAGGCCGGCATACGGCGTGGTGGAGCTGGCGCGGGTCTGGTGGTTGACGCCGTAGGCGATACCGGTGGTGCTGGCGTCGGTATAGTTGGCGCCGAGCAGCAGCTTGAGATTGTCGGCCAGGTTGAGACGGGTGGCGCCGTACAAGGTTTTGCGCTTGTCGGTATAGGCGCTGCCGTCGATCGAGGCATCGAAACTCGGCTCCGGGTAACCGCCGTCGAATGCGCCTGTGGCTGTCAGCGGAGTTCCTATTCCCTGTCCGTAATGCGAGATGTCGTCCAGCGTCGAACGCGACCAGCTGGCGCCGATAGTCACGTCATGCTGGCGTCCGCCCAGCGAATATTTGCCGTTGACATAGCTGTCGATGACGGTTTGCTTGTTGTCTGAACTGTAGAGCGACGGATAGCTGAACAAGCCGTCGCCGGTGACCCGGTCGGGGGTACCGTAGACATAGAACAGCTTGCCGTCGGTACTCAATTTGTTGTAACTCAGGGTGGTTTTCCATTGCCAGTCGTTGCTGAAACGATGATTCAGTTCGGCGAAAGCGCGCTGCTCTTCCGAGTTCCAGGACGACCAGTTGGCCGAGGTGCTGGTGCCGACGCCATAATGGGTCGGTGAACCGTCAGTGTAGTACAGCGGCAAGGCGCCCCATATCGCGCCTTTACCGTCATTTTTTTGATAGCTGTAGCCCACGGTCAGCAACGTGTCGTTGCTCAGGTTGGCTTCGATCACGCCATAGAATATATTCTTGCCGGGTTGGTAGCGGTCCAGGTAGGAATCACCGTCTTCGTGCGCCACCACTACGCGCGCCGCTACGGTCTTGGCGTCGTTGAGCGCACCGGAAACATCGGCATCGATGCGACGCGTGTTCCATGAACCGTAGCTGATGCCGGTGGAAGCCTGGAAATCATAAGTCGGACGCTTGCGTACGAAATTCACGGTGGCCGACGGATTGCCGGTGGAGGAAGTCAGGCCGTTGGCGCCGCGCACCACTTCGACGCGGTCGTACAGGGCGGTATCCAGATCGCCATTCTGCAGGCCGAAGGTAAGCGGAACGCCGACGCCATCGAACTGGAAATTGGTAATGTCGAAGCCGCGCGCCGTGTAATAGGTGCGATTGGTTTCGACTTTTTCGACAGTGACGCCAGTGGTGCCGGCCAGTACCTGATCGACATTGTCGAGCTGGAAATCATCCATTTTGGCGCGCGTGATCACCGATACCGACTGCGGCGTTTCGCGCAGCGACATGTCCATCTTGGTTGCGGCATTGCTCTTGCGCACGGTGTAGCTGACGGTTTTTTCGGTCGGCGTTTGCTGATCGCTGCCCCCGGTGACAACCACTTCCGGCAACGCCGCTTCATTGCTGGCGGCCGCCAACTGCGGCGCAGCGGCCGATAACGCCATAGCCACCGCCATGCTCATCACCCGTAATGACGGTTGAACAAGTGAAGTACGTGAAACCGGATCTGCCGCTGGGCGTATCGCAGCGCTAGGAGTTGTCATCTGTTATCCCTGAGTCGATTGATTGATTGTTTTTATGGTTTGAATGGCGTTTAAAGCAGGCGGTATTTCTCTAAAACATTAATAATAATGAGAATGATTCCGATTATCAATTAAATATTTTGAAATTTTATGAGCGCGCGATTGCAATCTCATTCAAGATTTGAATCAATACGAGGGGGAAACTGAGGGATTGGGAGGTGGATAGCCGAGCGGTATCCTAGGTTGAAAACAGATGCGGTATCCGGAGCGGTATCCGGAACACGCAAGCCATGCATCCGGACAGGTCTTCAGGTCGATGCAGCCTCAGGCATGCACGTGATGCTCTTCCGGCGCGCTGTAGTTGCAGCCATCCGCCGTGTGGGCGCAAGGGTGTATCTCAAACTGCAGCGTGGTGTGATACACCGCGAATTGCGACGCCAGGATCTCTTTCAGCGCCGGCAGCAATTGCTCTGTCGAATAAGCCGGGTCGTACACCACATGCGCGGTAAGGCTGGCCTTACCGCTGGTGACCGCCCATAAATGGAAGTCATGCACGCTCAGGATTCCCGGCACTGCGCGCAGCGCGGCTTGTACCTTTTCAATATCCATGCCTTCCGGCACCCCTTCCAGCAGGATATTGATGCTCTCCTTCAGTAATATCCAGGTGCGCGGCAACACCCAGAATCCGATCAATACGGCGATCACCGAATCGACCCATGTCCAGCCGGTATAGCGGATCACCAACGCACCGATAATCACGCCGACCGAACCCAGCATGTCGCTCCAGACTTCCAGATACGCGCCCTTGACGTTCAGGCTGGCATCCTTGCCGCCGCTGAGCAGGCGCATGCTGATCAGGTTCACGATCAGGCCGAAGACGGCAATGACAAGCATCCCTGTCGACTGGATTTCAGCGGGACTGCGGAAGCGCTGGTAAGCCTCGTACAAAATATACATCGCCACCATGAACAGCAATACTGCGTTGAACGCGGCAGCCAGGATTTCAAAACGATGATAGCCGAAGGTGCGTTTGGCGTCGGGCGCTTTCCTGGCGATGCGGATCGCCACCAGTGCGATTGCCAGGGCCATGGTATCGGTCAGCATGTGCGCCGCATCCGAGATCAGCGCCAGGCTGCCGGTGATCAGGCCGCCGATGACTTCGACTATCAGGAAGAGCGTGGTAAGTCCTAATGCGATCCAGATATATTTCTCGTTCTGGCTGGTCGGTAAGGCGTGCGAATGGCCTGCGCTCATGCTTGTCCTTGGAGTGTGGCGTGTAGATAATGTACCGCTTTTTTACGATTGCATGCTCTCATTAAAAACCCTGTAGCTACTATAAGGTCAAGCAAATACATAAAAATTTCCTCAAGGATGAAAGCGGACTACACTAATGTTTGCTTTCGCCCCCCCGATAACCAGAACAAAGGAAAACAAATGACTACCCTGCTAAAAAACATAAGGCCATCGTTGTTCGCTTCTGTTGCACTGGCTTTGCTGCTTGGAGCATGCTCGACGATGTCGATGAATTCGGGCCACACCAGCAAGGTTACCCTCGACGGAGGCCATGAAGTACCGCCGACCGGCTCGGCGGCAACCGGCAGCGGCACTATCGTGATTACAGCCGACAAATCGGTTAGCGGCAGCGTCACTACCACTGGCATAGAAGGAAAAATGGCGCACATCCATGAAGCCGCAATGGGTAAGAACGGTCCGGTATTGGTACCTTTGACCAAGACTGGCGACAATACCTGGTCGGTACCGGCCGGCGCCAAGTTAACCGACGCCCAATATGCCAGCTACATGGCCGGCAACCTGTATATCAACGTCCACAGCGCTGCCAATCCTGGCGGTGAAATTCGCGGCCAGCTGCTGCCCTGACCTGCACTTGCGAAGCCGCCATGCGCCCCTCCCCTTGCCTCTGGCAAGCCAGCCATGGCGGCCGATTGACGGTATTACCCCTTGAATAAACCTATGCATCCTGCAATCCGGATTTTTGGCGCGTTTTTCCTGGCCATCGCGCTTGCCAGCGGCGTTCTGTATGCTATCGACCATTCACTCAATACCGGCAGCAGCAAGAATCCTGAGCGCCAGGCAAAAACCGCTGGCGCGGCACCGTTCGCGACAAATCCTGCACCATCTACGCCTGTCGCCGCGACATTGGCAGCGGGCGCCCCACCACCACCAGCGTCATCGACAACCTCGACAACCTCTAACCGACCATTGCTGGAGAACGTCGGCGTCATTGCCAAATGCACCATCGACGGCAAGATCGTCTATACCGACAAGGGTTGTCCTCAAGGCAGTAAAGCCAAACCTGTACAGATTACAGATAACGCCATCATCCCCGGCGTCGACCAGGCAACGATCGAACGCACGCTACGCCAACCGCCGCCACAGCTAACGCAGGCTGCACCGTCAGCTGCCATTATCGAACCGGCCATAGGCACCATCACCACCGAGGCCGGTGTCGATTGCCTGGCACTTGGACGACGCGTCGAATGGCTTAACGCCATGGGCCACCGCCGGCAGCCGCCGCATATCCGCGACCGCATGCAACACGAGCGCGACGATCTGCAAACCAGAAGGTTCTGGGCGCATTGCTAGTGCATAATCCCGGCCCATGACGCAAACCGAAACCCGAACCGGAAAATATCAATGTTGCATGGTGATGGCAGGCGGTGGTTTTCGCTTTGGCTATTATCTAGGCATGTACGCGGCAGCAGTCGAGACTCATAACAAACCTGATTTGCTGCTAGCCAGTTGTGGCGGCTCCATCGCTGCCGCCGTGATCCAGGCGTTGCCGGACGATGCGCAGCGCAAAGCGTGGATCAGCTCCCCGGCGATGTATCAATTCCTCTGCGGCTTGCAATCAACGCCTAAGGCGGCCATCGGCCGCTCCTTTATCCATGCGGTCAAACGCCGTCTTACGGTAAAGCGCGCAACCAGGATTCCAGATCTGTTCAGCGACTATTTTTTCGATATCCCGGCAGAGTTGCCCTTGCCGCCACTCCAGCCGCAATCAATCGATCCGGTCGCGGTGGCGATTATCGGCGGAAGAATATTGTTTTCGAAAGCGGAGATCGGACAACGCCGGGCCGGCCGCAAATTATTTGCCGAGACCGTATTTTGCAATCCGCGCACAGCGGCACTACTTGACGGCATGCGATCCCCCATGAGCGAGCCGCTGTGGGGCGACAATGCGATCGCGCCGCAATTGCTGACAGACGTGCATATGCCTATCGGCGATGCTGTGCGGATTTCCATTTCAGATATGTTCTATTTTCGCTGCCACTCGCATCAGGCCAGCCATTACACCGGCGGCGTGGTCGATCTGTTCCCTATCGAGCTGGCAAATAAACTGGCGCAACGCGTAGTGATGGAACTGAAAGCGCCGTTTAACCAGGCAACCGCCATCCCTGCCTGGCGCGCGGTACTGGGCGTCGACGGCAACCAGCGATTGCGCCATGTCCACCGCCAGCATGCCGACGTCTGGATCGATTCTTCGGATGTGGAAAGTATATTCCACAAGAGCGGCATGCAGCAAAAACTATCCTGGCCGAAAAATCGCTTGCGCCTGCTCATGCCAACGCGCTATGAAAGTTATGTGGAGCACGTCGAAGCGCAATGGCAATATGGCTATCAGCGCGGACTGGAAGCCTTTGGCAAACCGCACGCCAATTATAAACAGCACATGCGTCATGCGACCAGGTACAACAAACCTTGATCAGGTCCGAGTTAATTCTCGATCCTTAATTCTCCATCCATCCCTGAAGCGCCACGCGGCGCGGCAAGCCGTCCAGGTCGCCGCGTACCAGAACCTGTGCGCGCATGACAATATAGGCAGGCATGCCAGGCTGGGCCAACAAAGGTTGAATCTTGCTTAGCGCGGCGATCAATTGCGGCGTCAGCTTGTCCAGCACCGGCCGCACATCTCGCCCCAGATCAGGAGCGTCGGCAAAACTGCCCACACCTTGCTGACGCCATTGCGCATGCAAACCTAGCTGCAAGGCTTTACTTGCCTCGAACTGGGCCTGGAAGAAACGTCTTACAAAAGCCGCATCCAAGCCTTCAGCCCGAGCAGTGACAGCGTCCAGTATAAGTTGCTCACGTGGCGGATCGCTGATGGCGCCACCGGAGTTCCATTTCGCTTTGGCCACCATCAGCGCAACTGCCAGGCGTTGATCTATCAGCGTCAGCAGCTGATCGACCTGCCCGGCGTCCGCAGCAGAGGGACCGCACTGGACACCAGGCGTTGACGGCATGCTTTGGCAAGCCGCCAGGATAAACAGCAGGAACCAGCAGGACAGGAATCTGCCCAAGTACAGGGATTTTGAGAATTTCATGGATTCTTTCTATGGCAACGCGAAACATAGCATTCATTCACGCGTTCACAACCCGTTTCGATAAACTAAACGTACACTATCCACTTTGCATTTTATAAAAATTTACATGCTGTCAACACTAAAACTCATCACTGCCGATCCGAACTCCGACAATATCGACCATTTGGTGGCCTTGATAAAGACCTTGCGCCCCAGTAAACCGGAGCAAGGCGGACAGGCGACCGAGAATGTACGAGTGTTGGTGCAGTTGCTGCATGGTGAACCGGCCCAGGCCAGCGCCCTGCGTCACTACGTGCTGCGGTTGTTTTCGACGCGCCGCCAGATCAGTTTGTATACCGATACCGGCATCTTGCCGAACGCCGGCTTTTTTACCGAACTTTTTCAGCGCCTCTCATTTCGCATCCTGCCACCAGCGCTGGATGACAATTATTTGCGCGATTGCCTTGATCGCCTGCTGCCGATCGAAACCGACTATCTGTGGATCAATGCAGTACCGGCTGCAGACTGGCTGAGCCTGTATGACCTGCTAAGCCAGGCTGCTCCCTATACCGACGCTGAAAACAATGCGGCCAGCGATGCCATCGATCGCCATAAAACCGTGGGCGAATTGCTGGAAGCGATCCAGACTCTATCCTATCGCATCAGCGCCATGGGACTGGAGCCCGCGCTGCTTCGGCTCTACCCCAGCATTGACGAATTCGAATCGCCGTTCCTGATGCAGAACGTCGAACTGCACCTGTACCTGAACAGCTATCGCCACCATCTGGCAGCGAGCGAATCGGCTGCCGATCCGGGCCAGTTGCAGCCGCTGGAAGATGCCCGCCATCTGGCGGTGATGCTGGACCAATGCGAGACCATCGTCCTCAAAATCCGTAAAAACGCCTTGCGCATGGGGAGTAGCGTATCCCTGACCTATCTGCTGGTCAGGCTGGAGCAAAGCATCACGCGCCTGCGCAAGCTGTTGAGTCTGGTCGATGTCGGCGAAACCAAGGCCGAAACTGTCGAAGATACGCAGGATCAAAACACGACAGACGCCAGTCAGGTCGCCAAACGCAACCAGGCATTGGCGCTGGGCCAGGAACTCATCGAAGGGCATAACCGCAAATATGCGGTGCGCGAACTGTTCGCCGACAATATCAACCTGCTGGCACGCAATGTCACCGAAAACGCCAGCCGCACCGGCGAACACTATATTGCCGAGGACCGTCAGGAATATGGCGCGATGTTCCGCTCCGCTTCCGGCGCCGGGCTGATCATCGGCTTCATGTCGCTGATCAAGATACTGGCATCTTATGTGCGCGCCGCGCCGCTGGTGGAAGCGTTTTTATTCAGCATGAATTATTCGGTGGGATTCATGCTGATCCATGTGCTGCATTTCACGGTCGCCACCAAGCAACCGGCGATGACCGCATCGCGCATCGCTTCCGGCCTGCAAAGCCGCGACGGCCGCAATATCGATCTCGACAGCCTGGTGGAGCTGATCGTCAAAGTGATCCGTACGCAATTCATCGCGGTGGCGGGCAATTTGCTACTGGCTTTTCCGGTAGCCTACCTGATCGCCCTCGCCTATCACTCGCTGTCAGGTCATCATCTGGTATCGCCCGACAAGGCGGCTCACCTGCTGCACGATATCAATCCGTTCGCCAGCCTGGCGCTGTTCCATGCGGCGATCGCCGGCGTCTGCCTGTTCCTGGCCGGCCTGATCTCGGGTTACTACGATAACAAGGCGCTCCACACACACATGGGAAAGCGCGTGGCGCGCGCTCGCTGGTTGCGCAAGTTGCTCGGCCAGCAACGGCTGGACCGGTTCGGCGAATACCTTGAACGCAACCTGGGCGGTCTGATGGGTAATTTCTACTTCGGCATACTGCTCGGCACGATAGGCACCATCGGCTTCATGCTCGGCTTGCCTATCGATATCCGCCACATTACGTTTTCGGCCACCAACTTTGCCACCGCACTGGTCGGCCTGGATAACCAGATGGGCTGGCGGACAGCGGCGGTCTCCGTCATTGGCGTACTCGGGATCGGTACGGTTAACCTCTGGGTCAGCTTTTCATTGGCCTTGTTCGTGGCCATGCGCGCGCGCCAGATCCGGTTCCGTCAGGGAGTGACATTGGCCAGAGCGGTCTTCACACGTTTCAGGAGCGGCCCCAAGGATTTTTTCATTCCACCCAGGAGAGTCGCTCCGCTGGAACAGGACAAGCCGGCCGCTTAAGTGCTGGAAAGAACGTGTAACGAATAGAATATTACAAGCAAAATTCGAGCAAAATACTAAAGCCAGCCGGCGCACGATGGAAAACATGTTGAACGCTCAGTTACGTGAATTTTTTCTCAGGTACGCCGTGGCGCTACTGTGTATCTTGACAGCAGCTTGCTCGACTTTGCCCGACGTCAGCAACTTGAGCGCGTCTGTGCTGCAGGCAACCGCAACCGGCACTGGCCAGGCTAATGACCAGGCTAATGGGAAGGACGGTGCCGCATCCAGGCTCGACAACCTGGCGGCAATGGAGGCAGCGGCTACCGGTAGCCCGCTAGTCAAAGGCAACAAGGTAACCTTGCTATTCGACGGACCGGAAACCTTGACTGCGATGATTGCTGCCATCAGGCAGGCCAAAAGCACGATCAATTTTGAAACGTATATTTTCGACCAGGACCGGCTCGGCCAGCAGTTTGCGGATCTGCTGATAGAAAAGCAACGCGAAGGGGTGCAAGTCAACGTCATCTACGACAGTGTCGGCAGCATCGACACGCCCACCTATTTTTTCGATCGCATGCGCGCGGCCGGCATCAGGCTGATCGAATTCAATCCGGTCAATCCGCTTAAACGCTTTGGTCGCTGGCAGCTGAATCATCGCGACCATCGCAAGATCCTGGTGGTAGACGGCAAGATCGGTTTCACCGGCGGCGTCAACATCAGCGCTGCCTACGCCAACAGCTCGCTGTTTCGCGCCGGCCGCCGCGCCAATAGCGGCGCCGGCGCTATTGGCTGGCGCGATACCCATGTGCAGATAGAAGGCCCTGCTGTCGCCTCGCTGCAATTGCTGTTCTTGCAAACCTGGGCCACGCAATACGCTGAAGATTTACCGGACCTGGATTATTTCCCGAAACTGACCGAAGCCGGCAACAAAACGGTGCACGTGCTGAGCAGCCAGCCGGACAGCGATTACAGCCTCTACAAAGCCTATATCCTGGCGATCCAGCAAGCCCGCAAAAGCATCCACATCACCACGCCTTACTTCACCCCCGACCGCCAGCTGGTGGGCGCATTGGTCGCCGCCGCCCGGCGCGGAGTGGATGTCACTCTTATCATGCCGGGGGTATCCGATATCGGGCTGATGTTCCATGCCGGCCAATCGTTTTATACGCAACTGCTGAACGCCGGCGTCCGCATTTATCAGCTGCAGATAGCGGTGCTGCACGCCAAAACCGCGGTCATCGACGGCAGCTGGTCTACGGTCGGCTCCGCCAACATGGACATCCGCAGTTTCCTCCACAACTATGAAGCAAACGTGGTTGTCATCGACGAGCAGTTTGGGCGCCACATGGAAAGAGCCTTCCGCGAAGACATCCGCGGCTCCAGGCAAATCACGCTAGAGCAATGGCAGCAGCGGCCATTTTCGGACCGCATCAAGGAATGGGCTGCGCGCTCGCTCGGTTATTGGCTATGAATGTTCACTTCACGGCGTCGGCGTGGGTATGCGCCCACGCCAGCATCACGTCCATGAAACGCTGCAAAGTCGGCCGCACCCGCGCCGCCCGTTGCTCGTCGAAAGCAAATGGCAGTTGTTCTTCCATATAACTGATTTGCGTCTGCTCCAGCTGTACCGCGTGGATATTCTGTTCCGGCTTGCCATAGTGCCGCGTGATATGGCCACCCTTGAAACGGCCATTCACCGCATGGCTGTAACCCGCCTCGGCGGCCTCGGCAGCAACTGCCTGCAATTGCTGCGTCAGTTCCGGCGCACATGAACTGCCGGCGCCGGTGCCCAGATTCAAGTCAGGCAAACGGCCTTCGAAGAACCGCGGCACTACGGATGCGATGGAGTGCGCATCCCACAGCATCGCTACGCCATGCTCGGCGCGCAGCCGCTGTAATTCTTGCTCCAGTTGCTGGTGATAGGGCCGCCAGTATTCGGTGACGCGGCGTTGGATTTCGGCCTCATTGGGATTTTTACCGGCTTGATACAGCGGTTCCTTGTGGAAGGTATCCACCGGACAGAGTCCGGTCGTATCCTGCCCCGGGTAGAGATTGACGTTATCTTCGGGGCGATTCAGATCGATCACGTAACGCGAGTGGGTCGCCACCAAAGTCGACGCACCGAGCTGTTCCAGGAAGTTATATAACTGCGGCATGTGCCAGTCAGTGTCAGCAATATCCAATGCCGCGGCGCTCATGTTGGCGCGAATATCCGGCGGAATGTACTCACCCGCATGCGGCATCGACACCAGCAGCGGCAATCTGCCGCGATGAAACAGAAATTTTTCCATAGGGAAATCCATCATCAATCCTTTCAACCCACCTGATATGACATTTTAGTCCAGCAATCTCTTCATGGTACGCGCATAGGACAAGGCGCTCTGCTCCTGCCGGCTATGCTTGTGGTCCCGGATGACCCAATGGCCGCCGACCATGACATCGCGCACCGGCGTTTGCCCGTGATTGCAAAACACAAAGCTGTCGAGCAATTGTTCGCCATGTTTGCTGCTCAGGTCCGCGTGCTGCGGATCCAGCGCCAGCAAATCGGCGCGCTGCCCGACCACCAGGCCAGCCACCTGGCGACCGCTCGCGGTAGCGCCGCCGCGCAGGGCTTGCCGATACATGTACCCGCCCGCCGATGTGCTCTCGCTGCCGACCAGCATATTCCGCTGGCGATGCAGCAGGCGCTGGCTGTACTCGTACAAACGCAATTCTTCGCTGACGCTGGTACTGACATGGCTGTCAGAGCCTATGCCCCACGTGCCTTGTGCGGCGGCATAGGCAACGCCATTGAAAATACCGTCGCCCAGATTGGCTTCGGTAGTCGGACAAATGCCGGCAACAGCGCCGCTGCGCGCTAGTTTTTCCGTTTCAGCCGTTGTCATCTGGGTAGCGTGCACCAGGCACCAGTGGCGATCCACCTCGACATTATCCAGCAACCAGGCCACCGGCCGTGCACCTAAGGCCGCGACACAATCTTCGACTTCCTTGTTTTGTTCTGCAATGTGGATGTGCACCGGTGCTTGCGCATCCCATTGTCTGAGTTGCGTCAGCAGTTCCTGCAGCGATTGCGGCGACACTGCGCGCAACGAATGCGGTGCGACACCGTAGCGCAAGCCGGCATGTTGCGGATGCGATGCTTGCAAGGTTTTCAAGGCGCTCATGATCCATTCCGGCGAATTGATGAAGCAGGCCTGCCCGGCATGCGGCGCTTGTGCGCCGAAACCGCTGTACTGATACATCACCGGCAGCAAAGTCAGCCCGATGCCGACTTCCTGCGCCGCCTCAATCAGGCAAACCATGTTTTCCACCGGATTGGCATACGGCTTGCCGTCGCTGCCGTGATGCAAATAGTGGAATTCGCAGACCGAGGTATAACCAGCTTGCAGCATCTCGATATACAGTTGCACCGCAATCGCCTTCAGATCGACCGGCGACAACTTGCCGGCAAACTTGTACATCAAGGTGCGCCAGCTCCAGAAATTATCATTCAGGTCGGAGCGATATTCCGTCAGTCCGGCCATCGCACGCTGAAACGCATGCGAATGCAGATTTGCGATGCCCGGCAACACCGGGCCGACGGCCCTGGGAGCCAGCGCGATTTCCGCGGCATCGGGACTGACGCGCGTCAGGATGCCCTTGTCGTCCCATTCCAGCAGTACATTGTTGCGCCAGCCGTCAGGCAACAGGGCGCGATCGGCGATTAATTGTTTCATGCTATCTCCTTCATGCAATTTCCCTGCGCGAAACCGGGCTGAACCGACCGCCGCGGATTATCGCATTACAGGGATTGAGTCCCGACCAATAGGCCAGCTCCGCCAACGATTCCACCGACCAGACCACAAAATCGGCCGCGCGCCCTATCGCCAGCAAACCATGGCAGTCGGCTTTGCCAAGCGCCAGCGCAGCGTTGGCAGTGACTCCCATCAAGGCCTCCGCCGTGGTCATCCGGAATAAAGTGCAAGACATGTTCAGCATCAGCAGCAAAGAAGTGCTGGGCGAAGTACCGGGATTGCTATCGGTAGAGATCGCGATCGGTATCCGGTAGCGCCGCAGCAACTCCAGCGGCGGTTGTTTTGTTTCGCGGATGAAATAATACGCACCCGGCAGCAACACGGCGACGGTGCCGCTTTTTTGCATCGCCATGACGTCCGCTTCGGTCAGGTGCTCCAGATGATCGACCGAGAGCGCCTTGAAACGCGTCGCCAGTTGGGTGGCGCCGATATTCGAGAGTTGGTCGGCATGCATTTTCACCGGCAGGCCAAGCTTGCCGGCGGCGATAAATACCTGCTCGCTTTGCGCCACCGAAAAACCGATGTTTTCGCAGAATACGTCGACCGCATCAATCAATCCTTCGGCATGCAACGCCGGCAGCATTTCCTCGCAGACCAGCTTGATGTAGTCGTCAGCACGGCCCTGGTACTCCGGCGGTAACGCATGTGCGCCCAGAAAAGTGGTGTAGACGGTAACCGGGTAGGACTCTCCCAGACGCCGTGCTACCTGCAGCATCTTGCGCTCGGTTGGCAGATCCAGGCCGTAGCCGGATTTGATCTCTATCGTGGTCACGCCTTCAGCCAGCAAGGCTTCCAGGCGTTGTGCCGATTGTTGAAACAGGCTGTCCTCGTCAGCCAGGCGGGTGGCGCGCACGGTTGATACGATGCCACCACCGCTGCGCGCAATTTCTTCATAGCTGGCGCCTGCCAGCCGCAATGCGAATTCGTCGGCGCGATTGCCGCCATACACCAGATGTGTGTGGCAATCAATCAGGCCAGGGGTAATCCAGCGATTGCCGGCATCGTGCCTGACCAGTCCCGCATCGCCGAACCCGGCAGGTAATTCTGCTTCGCTGCCGATCCAGGCGATCACGCCATCACGTACGACGATGGCGCCGTCCGCGATGACTTGAGCGGAATTGCCGGCTGGCGCAATCCTGGCGTTGTGCCAGATGCCATCGGCCGATCGGATTTGCCGGGTTTTCCGGATTTCCGTATGTTGATCCTGCGACATGTCGGCTTCCCTATAAGAGATTGATGCTGACACTGATCACGATACTGCCAGCCTGTAACGAACGCAATGACACCCCGCCTGCTTTATCCTCGTTGACCAAGGTTTGACGTTGCTCCAAAGTTATCCGTTCACCGCTCTCTGTCAGTACATCCCAGCGTCCCTGCAGGCAAAACAGCAG
Organism: Collimonas sp. OK607; assembly: GCF_900111995.1. Classification (GTDB taxonomy): domain Bacteria; phylum Pseudomonadota; class Gammaproteobacteria; order Burkholderiales; family Burkholderiaceae_D; genus Collimonas. The sequence continues at coordinate 29,264 of NZ_FOKF01000018.1, read as the reverse complement.
ATCGCAGCCACTTGGCAGATCCTGATTCGCTTGCCAGATTTCAACTGCGCCGACAGCCGCACCGCGCCGTAACATCAGGTTGAAATCCAGGCAGGCGCCGCCTTCGAGCTGCGCGCTGACCTGCTCCTCGCCGCGAAAACGATGTGGCTGCAATCGCGTCAGCGAGGCGTGGTCGCCGCTGGCAGAAAGTAATTGCATGCCGTCGCCTTCCAGCAAGGTAATTACCCGATCGACGCCGGGAAAACTGGAAAAGGCGCCGGATCGCGTAACGTCGGCAATACTCACTCGCCATGAAAAATCATCGAATGAGGCCGCCGGCGGATAACTGTGCAGCTCGCGTGTAATCCCTCCGCCGTTTTTCCATGGCACGGCTTGCAGCTGTTCGAAGCTGATCAGCCGCATGCTAGCGTCCGTACAAATCGTCAAACAAAGCCTCGCAGCTAGCGCTGACCGCGCCCTGCAATACCAGCTGCTTGGCGGCTTCGATATCCGGTGCGAAGAAACGATCCTTATCGTAGAACGCGACCTGCTTGCGCAAGCGTTGCTGGACTTCATTCAGCAACGGCGAAGTTGTCAACGGCAGATGGCAATCCACGCCCTGCGCTGCCGCCAGCAATTCAATCGCGACGATGGTAGCGGTGTTGTGCGCCATTTCATGCAGGCGGCGGCCGGCAAACGTCGCCATGCTGACGTGATCTTCCTGATTGGCTGAAGTCGGCAGGCTGTCAACGCTGGCAGGATGCGCCAGCGATTTGTTTTCGGATGCCAGGGCGGCAGCAGTCACGTGGGCGATCATGAAGCCGGAATTGAGGCCGGACGACTGCACCAGGAACGGCGGCAAACCAGACAAGGAAGAATCGATCAGCAACGCAATCCGACGTTCCGACAGCGCACCGATCTCGGCAATCGCCAGCGCCAGCGTGTCCGCTGCAAAAGCCACCGGTTCAGCATGGAAATTGCCGCCGGAAATGACTTCATCACGTTCCGCATAAATCAACGGATTATCGGTCACCGCATTCGCCTCGATCAGCAAAGTGCGCGCCGCGTTACCGATCAGGTCGACGCAAGCGCCCATCACCTGCGGCTGGCAGCGCAAGCTGTAGGGATCTTGCACCCGCTCGTCGTTGACCAGGTGCGATTGGCGGATCGCGCTGCCGCTCAACAGCTGGCGATAAATTTTAGCGGTGGCGATTTGCCCCGGCTGGCCGCGCACTTCATGCACGCGTGGATCGAATGGTGCATCGCTGCCGCGGGCGGCGTCGACTGCCAGTGCACCGGTCACGGTCGCTGCTTCCAGCACGCGCTCCGCCAGGAACAGGCCGTTCAACGTCAATGCCGTGGAAACCTGGGTGCCGTTGATTAACGCCAGCCCTTCCTTGGCCGCCAGCACGATAGGTGTGATGCCGGCCTTTGCCAGCGCTTCTTTGGCATCGATCAATTTGCCGTCGACCCGTACCTGGCCTTCGCCCAGTATTGCCAGCGTCATGTGCGACAGCGGCGCCAGATCGCCGGATGCTCCGACCGAGCCTTTGACCGGGATGCACGGCATGATGCCGGCGTTGTAGATCGCCAGCAAAGTGTCGATCACCTTCGCGCGGATACCTGAGAAACCACGCGCCAGGCTGCCGATTTTCATTGCCAGGATCAGGCGCACACCGGCGTCGTCGATCAGGTCGCCGGTACCGACCGAGTGCGACAGGATCAGGTTGCGTTGCAATAACTCCAATTGTTCGTCCGGAATCCGAGTCTTGGCCAGCTTGCCGAAACCGGTGTTGATGCCATAGGCGGCATCGCCACGTTCAACGATCCTGGCGACGGTGGCGGCTGACGCATTGATCGCGTCATAGGCGGCTGGCGGCAACTGCAGCGGTACGGCTTCGGCCCAGATGCGGCGGATCTCTGCCAGAGACATTTTTCCTGGTTGCAGAGTCAACGGTGTGTTCATGGTTATTTCTTTCACAATAATGCTAAACGAATTCAATTCTATGGATAAATCCTGACGATCATCCGTGGCTCGCTATTTTCTCAGCGATTGATCATCGGCAAATTCAAATTATGACGCTTGGCGCATTCGATCGCTGCCTCGTAACCGGCATCGGCATGGCGCATGACGCCAGAAGCGCAATCGTTGACCAGTACCCGCGCCAGGCGCTTGGCGGCAGCTTCGGTGCCGTCAGCAACAATCACCATGCCGGCGTGCTGCGAATAACCCATGCCGACGCCACCGCCATGATGCAACGAAACCCAGGTGGCGCCACCGGAAGTATTCAGCAAGGCATTCAGCAAGGGCCAGTCGGAAACGGCGTCGGTACCGTCTTTCATGCTTTCGGTTTCACGATTCGGGCTGGCCACCGAGCCGGTATCCAGGTGATCGCGGCCGATCACCACCGGTGCTTTCAATTCGCCGGTGCGCACCATTTCATTGAATGCAAGGCCGGCGATATGGCGTTCGCCCAGGCCCAGCCAGCAAATCCGCGCCGGCAAGCCCTGGAAGGAAATGCGTTCGCGCGCCATGTCCAGCCAGCGGTGCACATGTTTGTTTTCCGGGAACAGTTCCTTGATCTTGGCATCGGTTTTGTAGATATCTTCGGGATCGCCGGACAAAGCGACCCAACGGAACGGCCCCTTGCCTTCGCAAAACAACGGCCGGATATAGGCCGGTACAAAACCTGGAAAATCGAAAGCGTTCTTGACGCCATGGTCAAACGCCACCTGACGGATGTTGTTGCCGTAATCGACGGTCTTGATACCCATTGCATGGAAATCCAGCATCGCTTGCACATGCAAAGCGCAGGATTGCGCAGCATCGGCTGTCAATTTGGCTTGTAGTGCCGGCTCGTTTTGCGCCTGCACCCATTGCTCGACGCTCCAGCCGATCGGCAGGTAGCCGTTGATCAAGTCATGCGCCGAGGTCTGGTCGGTCACCAGGTCTGGCTTGATGCCGCCAGCCTTGGCGCGCTTGACCAGCTCCGGCAAGACTTCGGCGGCATTGCCGAGCAGGCCGATGGAAATCGCTTCCTTGCGTTCGGTATGATATTTGATCAGTTCCAGCGCGTGGTCCAGATCCTTGGCCTGCTTGTCGAGGTAGCGCGTGCGCAGGCGGAAATCGATGCTGGACTGCTTGCATTCTATGGTCAGCGATGCCGCGCCGGCCAGGGTTGCTGCCAGCGGTTGCGCGCCGCCCATGCCACCCAGGCCGGCGGTCAGAATCCAGCGCCCTGAAAGATCACCACCGAAATGCTGGCGCCCTGCTTCGGCAAAGGTTTCAAACGTGCCTTGCACGATGCCTTGGCTGCCGATGTAGATCCAGCTGCCGGCAGTCATCTGGCCGTACATGAACAGGCCCTTGCGGTCGAGTTCGTTGAAGTGCTCCCAATTGGCCCATTTCGGCACCAGGTTGGAGTTGGCCAGCAGCACCCGCGGCGCATCGGCATGGGTCTGGAATACGCCGACCGGCTTACCAGACTGAATCAGCAAGGTTTCATCTTCATTCAGATTGGTCAGCGCCTCGACAATCTTGTCGAAACAGGCCCAGTCGCGCGCGGCCCGGCCAATCCCGCCGTATACCACCAGGTCGTTCGGCCGCTCGGCCACTTCCGGGTCGAGATTGTTCATCAACATGCGCAGCGGCGCTTCGGTCAGCCAGCTCTTGGCTGTCAGGGTGGTACCGCGTGGCGCCCGGATGGTGCGGCTGGGGTCGCGGCGCGGATCGGTATTGGTCGATGTGCTCATGTTGGTTAGTCTCCGGAAAAGTGCCTGCAAATAAACGTCAAGTTGTATAGTCCAGTAAGATATAATGCCTATACAACTTAGTCAACAGAATTTATGCGAATCTTGTGGACATGTGGCACGGTCGATAGAAATATTGAAAAATAGCCATTGACTTCAAGTCCACTTGAGCATGCATACTTAGCTTCTCATCAACTGATTTGGCTTATCAACAACTGATGTAGTATCCGTGATGAATTTTCTTTAGTAGGAGCCTGCACATGCATGGCGTATCAACCAACAAAGCAATACCGGCATTTCAACAAGTCAAAGACCATGTCTTGCAACAAATCCGCAATGGCGACTGGAAACCGGGCGACCTGATACCATCGGAACGCGAGCTGATGCTGCAATTCAGCCTGTCGCGGATGACAGTCAACCGTGCCCTGCGCGAACTGACCGACAACCAGTTGCTGGTACGGATCCAGGGTTCCGGCACATATGTCGCACCGGGGAAATACCAGTCGACGCTGGTGGAGATCCACAGTATCGACGACGAGCTGATCGCCCGCGGCCATCGTTATCGCAGCCAGGTGCTGACTCTGGAGGCCAGCTCCGCGCCGGCCGCATTGAAAGCGCTAGGCCTGGCGAACGGCCCGGTGTTTCATTCCGTGATTGTGCATTTTGCCGATGACATCCCGATCCAGCTGGAAGACCGCTACACCAATCCGCAGCTGTTTCCCGACTATCTGCAGCAGGATTTTCATCGGATCACGCCGAATCACTACATGGTGCAAATTGCACCGCTGGACAAAGCTGAATACAGCATCGAATCCAAGATGCCGGATGCCGCAGTACGCAAGCAGTTGCAGATGGAAGCCGGCGAACCGTGTCTGCTGCTTGCGCGCCGGACCTGGGTGCGGCAGGCGGTGGCGACTTCGGTCACGTTATGGCATCCCGGATCAAGGTATCAGTTTACGGGCGGATTCTGATTTGCAGTATCTGCCGCAACACACATCGGCGAACCAGTCGGCGCAGTAAAATTTCAAGCAGCAAGCAATAAATAACAAGCAAATGGCAAGCAAGATCGAAACAGGATTCAACCACTCATGTCAGTAACCACTACCGCACCCGACACTTCCTCTGCCAGCTGGGCAGACCTGCTGTCAGGACGCAATGCTATACGCTCCATCACGCTGGCCGGCGGCATTGGCATGCACGCCACCAATGTATATATCGTCACCACCATCCTGCCATCGGTAGTCAAGGATATCGGCGGCCTGGAATACTATGCCTGGGCTACTTCATTGTTTGTTGTGGCCTCCATAATTGCCGCCGGCGTGGCTTCACGGCTGGTCGAATGGATCGGCTACCGCCCCGCCTGCCTGTCGGCATTGCTGGTGTTTTCGCTGGGTTCCGCCGGCTGCGCGCTGGCGCCGCATATGGTGTGGCTGCTGGCAGCGCGCACCGTGCAAGGCTTTGGCGGCGGGGTTCTGGTGGCGCTGTCGTATGCCATGATCCGGGTCGTGTTTGCGCCGCCATTGTGGTCGCGGGCGATGGCGCTGATGTCGGGCATGTGGGGGATTTCAACACTATCAGGGCCGGCCATCGGCGGCATGTTTGCGCAGGCCGGCAGCTGGCGCGGTGCGTTCTGGGCGCTGTTGCCGGCAGCTGTCGTGCTAGCGTTCCTGGTGCAATTCACACTGAAGATGCCGGCAGAAACACGCTCTGAGGAAAAACCGGACAGCATTCCTATCGTGAAGATATTGCTGCTGGCAGCGGCGGTATTGTCGGTCTCGGCGGCCAGCCTGTTCAGTAGCGCCATATTGAATGTCGGCGGCATCGTGTTCGGCATTGCCTTGATCGCATTGATTGCCTGGATGGAGCAGCGCGGTGGCACGCGTTTGCTGCCGAACGGCGCATTTTCTTTGCGGAGCCGCATCGGCGCCCTGTATGCCACCATGATCCTGATGATCCTGGGGCTAACCACTGAAATCTACGTGCCGTATTTCTTGCAAGTGATCCAAGCGCATTCACCGCTGCTGGCCGGCTATCTGACCGGCATCATGTCTTGCGGCTGGACTCTGGCGGCCCTGCTGTTTTCAAGTTACAGCGGCGCCCGTGCGAAGTTTGTCATGAAAGCCGGGCCGTTGGTAGTGATCGCGGCACTGCTGGCCCTGTCGTTCATGCTGCCGTCAAGCGCGGTGATGAACGACTACGGCCTGCTGCCTCTGTGCATCGCACTGGTGCTGGTCGGCTTCGGCATAGGCATGGGCATGCCGCATCTGATGGCGAAGGTATTAAGCAGCACGCATCCGGACGAAGGCAGCCTGGCGGCCTACTCTCTCACCACCGTGCAACTGTTTGCCACTGCCATCGGCGCAGCCCTGGCCGGCATGGTGACATCGCTTGCCGGGCTGGCCGATCCGGGCGGCTTGCCGGGGGCAGAAAATGCGGCACAATGGTTATTCATCTGCTTCGCAGTGGCGCCGGTACTTGCATTCTTCACGGTGCGGCAAGCGTTGCGCTTGAATGCACCGGTTGCTGCGGCCGTGCCTGCGGCGCCCGCAGTGTCCGACCTCGCCCGCAACGAGCAATTACAGGAACCCCAGTCATGAGCAGTACGCCTCCGAAAGCACCGGTCTCCCAACTCAAGGCCAGTACCGAAACCGTCACCAGCGTGCATTACTGGACCGAGAAACTGCTCTCGTTCCGCAGTACGCGCCCGGCCGGCTACCAGTTCACACCAGGTCAGTTTGCCCGGCTGGGCGTGGTGGCCGGCGATGAAACACTATGGCGTGCCTACTCGGTCACCTCGGCGGTTACCGAAGACGAACTGGAATACTTCCTGGTGCAAGTCCCCGGCGGCCTGTTCACCGAACAACTGAAAGACCTGAAGCCAGGCTATCCGATCCTGGTTGAAAAATTCAGCTATGGCTTCATGACCGCGGACCGCTTTGTGGATGGCGAGGATTTGTGGATGCTGGCCACTGGAACCGGTCTTGGCCCGTTTATCTCGATCCTGCAAGACCCGGCGGTATGGAAAAAATTCCGCAACCTGATTCTGGTGCACTGTGTAAGAAATGCCGACGAACTTGCCTATCAGGAGCTGCTCTCCAAACTGCACCTGCGGCCGGAACTGGCGGCTGGCGGCGCGCGCCTGCAACTGCTGCGCTCCACCACACGCGATAAGCAATCACCTGATCCAGGTAATCTGCAAGGCCGCATCACGACCCTGCTGACCAGCGGCGAACTGGAAGCGGCGGCGGGCCTGCCTATCACGGTAGAAACCTCGCGCATCATGATGTGCGGTAATCCGGAAATGATTACCGCAACCCGGGATATTCTCTATCAGCGCGGCTTGCGCCCTTGCCGGCGGGCGGTGCCGGGGCAATTCGTGACAGAAGATTATTGGTGAACGATATTATTTGACAAAGATCGGCACCGACAGGCGATTGCCTTTTGTGTCGACGACGCTGGACATCTCGTGCACTACGCGGGCCTGCACGTTATCAGGCAGGCGGATATAGTCCAGGCTGTTCGCCAACTCGTCGCCTTCCATGAAGGCCCAGGTAAAAAATTGTATTACCGCGGCAGTGCGTTCCGGCTGGCTGGTGACACGCGGCACATAGATGTATGTGGCGCCGGTGATCGGCCAGCTTCCAGATCCGGCTTTATCGGTCAGCATTTCCTCGAAATTCCCGGTATTTTTCCAGCCGCTGTTTGACAACGCCGACTTGAATGACATTGCATTCGGATGGACGTATTGTCCGTCGTGGTTCTTGAGTTGCGCATAGTTCAGGTTGCTCTCGACCACGTACGCATATTCTGCATAACCAATCGCACCCGGTGTTTTCTTCAACGTCGCCACCAGATCATTCGTGCCTTTGATGGCCTTTACATTGGCATGCCAGGCAATAGTGAAATTGGTGCCGTACTGCGTTTTCCATTCCGGATTGACGCGGCTGAGGTAGTCGGTGAGCGTAAAGGTTGTGCCGGATCCGTCGGCGCGCGCCAGCGGCTGGATGCGTAAATTAGGCAGCGCCAGCTTTGGATTTTCTTTGGTGATGGCAGCGTCGTTCCATTTTTCTATCTTGCCGGAATAAATGCCGACAATGATATCTGCGTTCAGATGCAACTCGCCATCCTTGACGCCTGGTAAATTCACAACCGGCACCACCCCGGAAATCACGGTAGGGAAATCCAGCAAATTGAATTTCTTGAGATCGGCAGTCGACATGGGTGCGTCGCTGGCGCCGAAATCGCTGGCATTTTCCTTGATTTTCTTGATGCCACCGGATGAACCGATTGCTTCGTAGACCAGCTTGTTGCCGGTTTTCTTGGTATAGGCTTGTTGCCATTTCGCATATAGCGGCGCTGCTGCGGTAGAACCGGCGCCAGTGATATCGACAGCTTGGGCCGCGCTAAAACCGAGCACGCAGGAAAAAAGAACGACGTATTTCAACATTTTCGACCTATGGAGTAATTATTTTGGCAGGCGAGCGGCATTTTGAGCCGTCATCACAGCCAACTGCCTGATTTGGCAAAATTGGCGGGTGCAATTGTGCCATCAACCGTGGCTTTGTTGGCGAATGTCGGATAACGCCAGCAAAAAAGCAACACGGCAGAAAATCACCACGGCCAAGCCGATTCGATAAGAACCGCCATCCACGACAATTGCCTGCCCGGTAATAAACGCAGCGTCATCGCTTGCCAAGAACAGAATCGTACCTGCAAATGTCTTTGGGCTCTCCTAGCTGCTTGATTGCCTGCTGCTCCCAAGTGGCGCGTTTCTGGCCTTCCGCTTGAGATACGGAAGCCTGCGTATTCGTCAGACCGGGCAACATGGAATTTGCGGTGATGCCGTCTTGCGCAACATCGTTCGCCAAGCCTCGCATGAAGCCGATGATGCCCATCTTCGATGTTAAATAGATTCGGCTTTGGCCGCCGCGGCCATTTCTGGTTAATCCCAGGCCGGAGCGAGGTGGGCAGGATTGACAACCCTGCTTCCCGGACTACGAAGCATCGTTATCGTCTGCATATCCTCTTGGGAAAGTTCGAAATCGAAGACGCGAACGTTGTCGACGATTCTTTCGAATTTCTCCGTGCGAGTAAGTGCGACGACGTCCGGTTGCTGGATCAACCATCTCAAAACGATTTGTGCAATTGTTCGCTTATTGCGCGCGGCTATTTCCTTCAGGACGGGGCTCTCAAAGACACGTCCGACCGCCATGCCGCAATAGGCCATCAGGCTCGTCTGGTTGACATGGGCTGCCTTGAGCAGCAGGCTCTGGTCCAGGAACGGGTGGTACTCCACCTGGTTTGTTACGATCGGGTGCCGCGAAAATTTGATCGCAGATTGCATCATGTCGACATTGAAGTTGCTGACGCCTATATGACGAACCTTTCCCGCATCTACAGCCTGGTTCAGACCTTCGATTTGCTCGGCAATGGAAACGCTTCCACGCGGCCAATGCACCAGCAGGAGATCGATATAGTCGGATTTGAGATCGCGCAAACTTTGATCGACCGATGCGGAAAACCGGTCTGCGGGGTAGCTGTCGACCCATACCTTGGTCGTCACGAAGATGTCGTGACGAGAAACTCCGGAGGTGCGGATAGCGGCGCCGACATCGGCTTCATTCTGGTAGATCTGGGCCGTATCGATATGCCGGAAACCGTGACGCAGCGCGGCTACCAGGATTTCCTCAAGGCGTGGGCCTGACATGCCATAAGTGCCAAACCCGAGGCGTGGAAGATGCGCCTCGCCAACAACGAGGGCCTCGGACGCAACAGGCGAATAGTGTGAAGTGGTGAGCATGATCCCTCCTCGATTCTCTCATTCCAATTGATGATGGAATGATCTCTCGTGAGGGCGGAAGGCACCAGTCAGAATTTTTCGATGTTATCCATCGGCGCCCGCGATGGATGCAAAACGGATGACTACCGCTTAGACCCGGAACGGCTTTTACCTGACGTTTTACCTGTCGGAATTGTGCTTGCCGGGGACGGTATTTGCTTCAAGCGTTCGATGAACCAGCGCCCGGCAGGACCAGGGGGTGATGAGGCTTGCCAGATTGCGGACATTTGCAAAACCAATCCCTCGGGAGGCACATCTTCGATCCGCAATACGGATAGGCGGCCATTTTCTATATCGTCGCGCACGATATGCAGCGGCATACCGCCCCACCCCAGGCCGTTCAAGAGGAAATGGTGCTTGGCGAAGAGATCGGCAAGCCGCCAGGTCAAAGGCGACATCACGCCAAACTCACGGCCTTTTGACAGATCCGAACGGTCCGTCAAAACAATTTGCGTGTGTCTCGCCAAGACATCTTTGGGAATCTTCCCCCTGTATGAAGCCAAGGGATGGTCACTGGCGCAGACCATGAGAAAAATCACGCCGGCAAGGTGTTCATATGCCATCTCCGACGGAATATGCGGCAACGAACCCACGATCCCCACGCTGCAGCGCTCATCCAGGACGGGCTGCAATGCCCCGCCTAAAGCTTCAACATAGACGCGCAACGCGACACCGGGATATTGCTGCCTGAACTCCTTTGCGACTTGCGTCACCGCTGCAATCGGATACATGACATCCACGACGACGGATAGCTCCGGCTCCAATCCGGTCGCTATGCCTTTCGCGCGGGCCTTCAGGAGATCGACGTTGGTCACGATATTTCGTGCGTCGGCAAGCAGGACAACACCTGCGGGCGTAAGTTTTGGATAGCGGCCGGACCTGTCAAACAGCTCTACGCCAATCTGTTCTTCAAGATTGCTGATGGTTTGGCTGATGACCGATTGCGCTCTATACAGTTTGCGCGAGGCAGCGGAGAAGCTGCCCTCGTCGACAGCTGTGATAAAAGTCCGCAATTGATCAAACGATACGCCGTCAAGCATGGTGAATGAATATCGCCGCAGTCGATGGAGAAATCGATCATATCCGCTTTCCTCCGGATGGACAATCGCGATCCGCTAGCCTACTTTTCCTCGCCCTCTTGCGCCGAAGACTGCCAGGAACTCTCCGCCAGCGCCACGGCAAGGAAGTCGAGCAAGGCCCTGACAGCGGGAATCATCCCGCGCCGCGACGGAAATACGGCATGGATGATGCCCGCGCGCGCGCTTAACTGCGGCAGCAGCCTGACCAGCGTGCCGGCTACCATTTCTTCCGCCACCGCAAGCGCGGGCATATAGGCGACGCCTATGCTTTGCAATGCGGCGGTGCGCAGCGTGAGCAGGTCGTCCGTGTGCAGGCGCGGCGTGTGCACGAGCTCTTCGGCGTTGCCATCCTTGTCTTGAAAACGCCAGGTGATCTTATCGCCGGCATAACCCATGGCAACGACGGGCATCTTTGCCACGTTCGCCAGTTGTGCAGGCATGCCATGCCGAAGCACGAACCTTGGGCTGGCGACCAGGATAAATTTCGACGGGCCGAAGGCACGCATGGCGAGGTCAGAATCTTCAAGAGGCGGCACCCTGACGCGGATGGCGAGATCCACACCTTCATCGACGACGTCGACGCGGCGATTGGTCACATCGAGCGCGATGCGTACCTGCGGTTCGGCAGCCAGGAACCTGGCAAGGATGTCGGCCAGGCCACCCTGAAGAAGGCCGACCGGGCAGCTCATGCGTATTAATCCCTGCGGCGACGATAGCGTTTGATGCACGGCGTCTTTGGCCGACTGCGCCTCCGCAATCAAGGCCACGCAATGTCCATAAAAGGTCTTGCCGATCTCGGTCAGGGAAAGCTTGCGCGTGGTGCGGTTAAGCAAGCGCACCCCCAACTCCGCTTCCAGCGTGCTTATGCGCCGGCTCAGCTTGGAGGTCTGCATGCCGAGCGCCTCGGCTGCAGCGGTATAGCTACCGGCATCGACGACCTTGGCGAAAAAGACAAGATTGTTCAGGTCATTGATCGGGGCCATGCCCTCCTCCATTGGTTGATTTCCGTTTATTTTTCTATTTTCGACAAATATCCATTCTATTTCAATCCATTAATCCAGGTTTGTTGCTGAACTATGATGGCCTCATCAGTTCGCAAGGTGCAACGGACACTACGCATCAAGCGCACACGTACTTGAAGATTTATGGAGAGCAACATGCTGCAAATTCGGAATCTGGATTCACTCGCCGGTAGCGACTTGACCTGGCTGAAGGCCAAACACCATTTCGCGCTGCACGGGCACAACAATGCTGCCCACGAGCCGTTAGGGAGCCTGGTCGTCTTGAACGACGACGAAGTGGCGCCGGGCACTGGATTTCCCATGCATGGCCATCGCGACATGGAAATCGTGACCTACGTCAGGGAAGGTTTGCTCGAACACACAGACACAACCGGCGGACGCGGCCAGATTGCCGCAGGCAACGTCCAGGCATTTTCCGCAGGCAGCGGCATCCGACACTCGGAAACCAATCCCGGCAGCGGGCCGTTGAAGCTTTTCCAGATCTGGCTGCGTCCGCGTCGCCTCGGCATCGCGCCGCGCTGGTCGGCAAAGCCGTTTCCCAAGGCCGAACGGGCCAATCGCTGGGTAGTGCTGGCAAGCGGCCTGCCCGGCGATACGGAGGCGATTGCTATCGAAGCGGACGCACGCGTGCTTGGCGCGACGGTCACGCGCGGCCAGTCCATCGGGTATGAAATCGGCGCTTCCCGCTACGGCTACCTGGTGGTCGCGCGCGGCGCGGTTTCGGTCAACGGATTGCGCCTCGATGCACGCGACGGCATCGCGGCCAAAGATGTTTCAAAGATCGTCGTCGCAGCAATCGACGATGCCGAAGTTGTTCTTGTCGATGCAGCTTGATTTTCTATTTTTAATTTTTCGTTTTTATTTTTTTTGTTTTTACTCTTATTTATTCTTATTAAGGAGCACATCATGTCCACACCCAACAAATACTTGCCTTTGATCGGCCGTATCCTCATCGGCGCCCCCTTCATCATGAGCGGCATCGGAAAACTGACTTCCTATACTGCTACCGCCGGCTACATCGCCAGCGTCGGCTTGCCCCTGGCCGGATTGGGCGTTGCCATCGCGGTGCTGATGGAGGCCGGCGGCGGCACCTTGCTCCTGCTGGGATACCGCACGCGCCTGGTTGCCCCCGCGATGGCCTTGTTCACGTTGGCGACAGCGATTTTCTTCCATCACAACTTTGCAGATCAGAACCAGATGATCCACTTCCTCAAGAACATCATGTTGATGGGTGGCTTGCTCAACATCGCCTACTTCGGCGCCGGCCCGGTCAGTCTCGACAGCGCGGCGGGCAGGAAAGCCTCGGCGCCGGCGGGGCAACACGCCTGATATTGCGCAATAGGACTAAGGGCAAGGTCAAGGCAGGCCGGTGGATACTTGTTAGCGGGGTTAATGCGGCCTAAACTAGGCTGATATTACGAAATATGATTCCGATGGAAACCGGCCTCCGCAACGCCTTACTGCAGCACCTTACCCAGACCGTGAGATGAAAGACCAGGTTAAGTACAACAGAAGCGCTGAAACACCCGGCCTCATACTAAGCGAAGCGCACTTCTCAGAGTTCAGTTTCGCTCCTCACTACCACCTCGACTATCACATCGCCCTCGTGACAGAAGGTGTGCAACGTCAAGAGTTTCGCGGCGAATCGTTGATTTTGACTCCCGGCACTATCCAGTTGATGCCACCGGGCGAGGTACATGACGGCGCAGTCGCAACGAACCAGTCGTACACACTCAAGACTTTCCGCCTTTCACCCGACCTGCTGAGCAGACTGGCCGCTGATGTTACGGGAAAAGACAGGTTTCCAACGCTTTCAGCTCTGGTAATCGAAGATCCCGCCTTGGCCAGGCATTTAGCGAGGATGCATGAGTCGTTCGTTTCCGGGCAAGACGATTCACCGCTGCAGCATGAGTCCCGTTTACTAACCCTATTCGAAAACTTGTTCGGACGCGCCCGAATTCTATCTCCCTCTTCAACTAGCGGCACGTTGTCAGTTTCTCAGCTCCGCCGTATCCGAGATTATTGCGAGGCACAATTGGCTCAGAAAATAACACTGGACGAGTTGGCAAAGGTCATTGGTCTCGGCCGCTTTCAGTTCCTAAAATTTTTCAAGCGAACTGTGGGCATGACACCGCACGCCTGGCTGCTTCGCATGCGGCTCGAACGCGCGTGCGCCCTGCTAAATCGACCAGACAGATGCCTCACACAAGTGGCTCAGGAGATTGGATTCTACGATCAGAGCCACTTTAACCGAGCCTTTCGGCAAGCTTTTGGAGTGGCGCCTTCCCAATACTGACTATGGAATCATTCACTCGACACCCCGGGTGTCCAATACCCCCAACCGTCCATGGACGAGTGTATTACGCTATGTAACCCAAGGTGAGTCGAGCCACACAAAGATCAATTTTTTACAAGCGTCACGCCGCCTCGACGAATAAACTATGCTACTGCGCGGTGTCTCTACACTTGGCTGACGATTCGCCGGCGTTGAAGGGGGAGCTGCAGCAGAGCGCTTCGCAATACGAATAACCTACCGGTAACCGACTTATGAGCAACTACAGTTTTCTTGACGACTACAGCGAGGGCGCACATCCACAGATTTTGCAAGCGCTCACGGCAACCAACTCGGTCCAACAGGCGCCCTACGGGGACGATGCCTATTCACTCGAGGCGAAGGCAAGAATTAGAAGTCACCTTGCCAACACAGACTGCGCAATATTTTTTGTTGCCAGCGGGACCTTGGCAAACATTGTTACGATCGGAAGTTTTCTTCGTCCGCATGAGGCGGTTATCGCTGCGGCTTCCGGACATATAGTGGTGCGCGAAACCGGCGCTATCGAGGCGATCGGGCATAAGATAATTACTGTCCCTCCAGTCGATGGCAAGCTCACGCCCTATAGCATACGCACCGCATTAGAAGCTAATGCGCATTTTCCTCACATGGCGAAGCCGCGCTTGGTATACATCTCGAATGCAACGGAGATCGGCACCATTTACTCTAAGGCGGAACTTCAAGCGATCTCAGACTTGTGCAGGGAGCGGGACCTGATTTTATTCATGGATGGCGCGCGCCTTGGCGCCGCCCTTGCCGGGCACAAAAACGACTTGACGTTGGCTGACATTGCACTGTTGACAGACGCGTTCTGGATCGGAGGTACCAAGGTAGGCGCGCTTCTTGGAGAGGCAATCGTGATACCTGATCCGTCGCTGGCTAAAGACTTTGCTTTCCATATCAAGCAGCGCGGCGGGTTATTGGCCAAGGGACGGATTCTTGGTCTTCAGTTTCACGAGCTATTCGGACCGACTAATTTGTTTTTCAATTTGGCCAGGCACTCCACTGCAATGGCTGACAAATTAGCGGCAGGAATAGCAAAAGGAGGATACGAGCTGGCGGCTGATACCGAGACCAACCAGGTTTTCCCCATCTTGCCGAATGCGCTGATCGAGTCGCTCAACAAATTCTTCGCATTCTACGTGTGGGAAAAGCGGGACGAACACAGGTCAGTTATCAGGCTGGTGACTTCCTGGGCGACAGAAGAGGCGCAAGTTGACCGCCTGGTCGAAGCCATCAGCAGCTGGACTGCAAGCGCTGCAAACCTCCAACCAACAATGCCTTTGAGCTAGGACCGCCCTGTCCTCTAGAGTAATCTGCCCGCCAAAAGCGCATGGCGGGCCTCTGCTTGCGAAATTAACTCTACCCGCGCAGCCATCTGTGAATACGCCCACCGGCTACCCTTAAAGAGGTATGCCTTCCGGCGATGGAAAGAGTGCGGCGATCGCTGACACTACTATCAAAGGCTTTGTGCTGACCAGCTCGCCTGTACACGAGCTGTTGGCGGCCGTAAGGACGCTTGCGCGCGGCGGCAGGTACCTCTGTCCTGCGGTGGCGCATCAGCTAGCCCAGGCTGCGGAACGCGATATGTTGACCAGCCGGTCAAGCCTGATTCATTGAAGTCTGCATAGACTTTCCGTCAAACCGCTTCCAGGATCTACCTGGACGTCATACTCAGTGCTTATCAAAGTAGCCCAGCTGACTCGATAAAATTTAGTCCGGCAGCTTCTTGCCGCAGCCTGACTTGTCCAGGGCCGGGCGCACCTATGTCGCCAGGCACCGTTTCATAGCGCATTACGGCGGGAGCGCCGGGTTCATAAGTTCGGACGCGGTGATAAGTCATGGTGTTCTCCATTGTAGAATTAAGGAAGTCAGCAGCGTTGCCTTAGTGGCGTACGCCGTTTGGAAAT
Organism: Collimonas sp. OK607; assembly: GCF_900111995.1. Lineage (GTDB taxonomy): Bacteria > Pseudomonadota > Gammaproteobacteria > Burkholderiales > Burkholderiaceae_D > Collimonas. The sequence continues at coordinate 13,353 of NZ_FOKF01000018.1, read as the reverse complement.
AGAACTGACTAATTTGCGAGTTTGATCAGGTTCACTGCAGGTAACGGGCCACCGGGAAACTGTTGCAGCTTTCCGCCTACAGCTAAGGATCCCAAATCGATGCTGGCAAATCCCAGTCGATCTATGAATTGTTCGACTGTGGATTTGGCTGCGGCATCATCGCCCGATAAAAATACAATGCGCTTGCCACCGGCTTGCTTCGGATCGCTCGCCAGCACTGCAGAAAGCAAGGTATTGAACGATTTCACGAGTCTGGCTCCGGGTAACATATCGGTCACCACCTCGCTGGAATTTCGCCCGCCAAGTTCGGCCAGTTGAAAGCCAGGTTGAATCACGGGGTTGGTCGCATCGACGACAATGCGGCCGTCCCATGATGGCAAACCGGACAAGGCTGACGGCAGTTGCGCCCAGTTCACGCTCAACACTACGATGTCTGCCGCTGCGGCATCTCGAACGCTGCCGGCGCGGGCATTTGGACCAAGGAGAGCGACGATGTCGGCCAGCGATTCAGGACCACGACTATTACTAAGTGTGACCTTCAGCCCGGCCCGGACGACCTGCTTTGCCATGGCCTGGCCAATAGCGCCGGCGCCAATGATGCCGATATGTTGAATGTTTTCTTTGTTGATTTGCGAATTGTTCGACATGATGATTCCTTTCGTTGATTGTCGTAGTGGGTACTGATCTCAGGCTGCGCTTGGCACGATTTTTGGCGCCTTGCGCGCATCAAGACTGAATGCGCCCGGGCCGAAAGTCATGATTTGAAGCAAGCCGCCAGCCATTGCAATGTTCTTGAGCAAATTGAACAACTGGTTCTGGTCACCGATTGCGTGATGGAAAACCAGGCCGGTGACTACAGAAAATACTGCCAGTACCGCGGCTGTGATGCGTGTCTGGAAACCGAACGCCAGCAACAGGCCGCCGCCGATCTCAACTGCTACAGCAAGTGCAAATCCCAAAGTGGGGAACGGCAATCCCATGGCGCCGATATAGCCGATGGTCATGGCGGGAGCGGCAATCTTGCCGGCGCCGCTGATGAGAAAAATCGCCGCCATCATGAGACGGCCGATGAGTGGAAAAGAAGATGAAGTGTTAGTTGCGTTTTGCATGTTAGCTCCTGATTAAGTAGAAAATTAGTAAAAAATTAGAACCTGAGTGATTAAAAAATTGCTGTGATATTTACTGCCGGGTTGCGGGATAAATCCTTGAAACTACAAACTGCGATTTGCTTCCAGTTGCGCTCTGATACGCTCGATCTCGGCTTCGCCACGCTCTAACGCATAACCATCCGTATGCACCGAGTAATATCCCAACACGAGATCGTGAGGATGCTTGACTGCCGAACCGAGAACGAATTCGGTATCGCCTTCCGCCACAAAATCCAAAGTAGCTGTTGACTCTTCGAATACCGCCAATTCCTCATTTAGCGCGACACCGGCCGTATGAAGCGTTCCGGCGTTGGTGGCAACCCAGCCTACTGTGTGCCCTTCCGGAGTCTGATAGCGCCAGCGTTCGCCATCTTGCAATTTGACATGCAGGTAATTAATGGATGCGCGAATGGCAATCGCGCTCACCGCATTTCCGTAGCGGCCGAGAATGACTCGTGCAGGGCCATGGCTTTGCACTTGCTCCGGCGCCAGGTACTGGCTTTGTGCAGGACCGTTTTCATCTTTTGGCGGCAATGCGATCCACAGTTGATAACCACGAACGTGGTCGCCGTCGGCAGCACCACCGCCATGCCAGACTCCGCCTCCGGCTTTCATCCATTCAACGCTCCCGGCGGAAAGCGTGCCGCTTTTTCCGGTCGTATCCTTGTAGTCCATATTGCCGGATTGAACGACAGTGATAGTTGCAATGCCGGAATGAGGATGCATGCCCGAAAGAGGCTTGCCGGTGGAACGAATATCGAAGTCGTCTAAAAAAACAAAAGGTTTGATTTTTTCACCGATGCCTGATGGGCTGGCAAGGCGGGTAAACCATTCCTGGCGCTTCCCTTTTGTGCGATAAACGATTTGCCGTACTTGTGACGTTGCTTGTGTGGGCAGGACAGCAGTATCGGTAACAATTGCATGCATGATTACGCTCCTTAACGAGTAAAATATTTCCGCAGTGACATTAGTTTTAATTCTCAAAACTGTGCCGCCTGCAGCCGTTGATGCTTTGGTTGTGGATGCTTGAGATGTCCTGAACCAATGACTGCATGGTAGGCACTAGACCGATATCGCGGAAGCCTATATATTTCGATATAACCAATCGCCAGGAGCGATACATGTTAGATGCGATGTCCATGGACCAATTGCGCACCTTTATTGCCGCGGCCGACGAAGGAAGCTTCTCGGCGGCAGGACGCAAGCTGCGGCGCGCGCAATCGGTTGTCAGCCAGACCTTGGCGAATCTTGAGCAGCAAGTAGGCTTCCCGCTGTTTGAAAGAACCGGCCGCTACCCACAATTGACAGAGGCCGGAAAAGCATTGCTGGCAGATGCCCGTGCCGCAGCTGACAGCATGGATGGATTCAAGGCGAGGGCACGCACATTAGCAGAAGGTCTGGAACCGGAACTATCTGTAGCGGTGGATGTGATGTATCCCATTACAGCGCTCACTGAAGCTGTTCGAGCCTTTCATGAGGCCTTCCCTTTCACGCCGCTGAGGCTGTATGTCGAGGCGCTTGGGGCAGTACTCCAGCCAGTGCTGGATGGTCGCAGCCGCATCGGCATCATCGGTTCTTTTCCGGATGTGCCTGGCAATTGCGAATCCGAGTATCTATTGAATGTTCCTGCAATTGCCGTGGTGTCTCCCTCGCATCCACTGGCAGGCCTGAGCGGCATGATTCCTCGCGCCACTGCCGCCGGTCATGTGCAGCTGGTGTTGACGGACCGCTCCAATCTCACTGAAGGCCGTAATTTTGGCGTCATGTCACCGCTGGTATGGCGACTTGCCGACCTGGGCGCCAAGCATGCCTTTTTGCGCGCCGGCCTGGGCTGGGGCATCATGCCGCAACACATGGTGGAAGAAGACATTGCACGCGGGACGCTCGTGACGATTGAATTGGAGGCCCATCCTACGATTGGCTCATCCTTTTCCATGCATGCCATATACCGCAAGGACATGCCACCTGGCCCTGCAGGAAGGTGGTTTGTAGGTCAGTTAAAGCAAAGATCCATTTAGCTACAGGTTCTCCAGATACAGGGTCCGAAGCAAATTAGTGTTGACAATTAGTGCTGACGTTTTATCCCTTGGCCTGAGCAGAATTCCGTGCAGGCCAAGCGGCATACAACTGACAAAAATTCATTCCCCCAGGCCGCCCATTCGGCCATGGATGTCTTTTCCAAAAGCGGCTTTGCCGCTCTCGTACAAACCACAATCAAAACGCTGTATCAACGATGCGGGCCACCTGCTCGTCCATATCGGAAACAAACGCATTTCTCCACTCGGATTACCCGTCAAGAAATCGGTAATCACCATTCACTTTTTTATATATCTAAATTAACGATGCATTGAATCGAAATATATAGGCTTCCGGGACGATGCCGTTGGATCTACGATGATTTCCAAGATCAGTCAGCTAGAGCGTAGCGACTTGATGAAACTTGAATCCTAGATAACGTCCAACTTCCAAAATCAATGTCATGCGCACCCTTACCATTTTTATTCTAGCCGGATTGACAATGGTTGGGCCGCTAGCAATCGATACTTACATACCAACCTTTTATGCGATCGGACACGATTTTGGCGCTGATCAAACATCAGTGCGACTGACCCTAAGCGTCTTTCTATTTGGCTTCGTTTTCATGATGTTGTTTTACGGCGCGTTGTCGGACGCCTTTGGCCGCCGCCCTGTGATCTTGTGGTCGCTTGCGGCTTATACGGCCGCATCCTTTGGGGCTGCGTTGGCACCGGGCCTTGAATCATTTTTGATATTCCGCGGGCTGGAGGGACTGGCCGCCGGAGCGGGATCTGTGATTAGTCGTACGATCATTCAGGAACAAGCCACCGGCGCCGACGCGCAGCGCGTGCCGGTGTACATCATGATGGTATTCGGTCTTTCCATGGCAATTGGGCCAATCATAGGTGAAGGGCTGCATGCAACACTGGGCTGGCGTTCAATATTTTGGGCGCTGGGTTTATTTGGCGCCTTGATGTTTTTAGCGTGCTACAGCCTGCTGCCAGAATCTCTTGCGGCCGGACCTCGCCGACGTTTCCATCTCAAAACATTGGTGACGGATTATCGACGGATGCTGAAGCATCCACAGTTCCTTTGGCTTGTCCTGTCTTTCGGCATTGCTTTCAATGGATTCGCGTTATATGCCAGGCTGGCAGCTAATATCGTGGCAACTTGTTTGCATTTACCCGAGGTGGTTTTTGCCGGGCTGTTCATCCCATTGGCTCGAGGGATCATGATCGCCGTTACATTCTCCACTCGCGCTGTAAATCGCATTTCGCCAGCCAGGTTGCTTCGAATCGGCTATTTTATTATGGTGCTGGCGTCAATGTTGAGCATCATATTCAATTACGTCACCGGAGCGATTGCTCTTTGGGCTCTATTGCCACTGATCTTTTATGCAATTGGGCTAGCCGTCGCAACGCTGGCAAACACGAACATGAAACTAGATTTCTTCCCTGACAACCGCAGCGTGGCGTCCTCATTGCAATCTGTCGTCCAGACATTGGTGTTTGCCATAGCCTCAGGCCTGGTCGCCCCTTTTCTCTTTGACAGTGTCATCAAGCTTGCTGGCGGCACGCTGGCGACATTCGGATTAGGTTTGTACTGTCTCGTATTGGGACGAAAAAATCGACCAACTGCAGTGCTAGCGGGATGATCAGCGCCACGCGCATCAGACATGCGTTGCCCCAATATTCCCGACCGACGTCGTGACGCCGGAGATAGCCCGAGAACTCTTCGCTCCATTCCTCGCTCGAGCCACTCTGGACTGAGTCTGGACTGAGATCTGCCCACGTTTTCTGTCGGCGAAGCGACAGAAAACGTGAACTGCAGAAGAACAACCGATTGCCTCATTTCCCAATCAAACTTCCAACCACTTCTGCCGCACCGCCGGATTCGCGCGCAATTCATCCGGCGTACCGGCAAACACAATCCGGCCATGCCCCATCACCAGCACCCGGTCGGATATCTCCAGCGTGATACCGAGTTTTTGCTCGACCAGCAACACGCCCAGCCCCCGCGTACGCAACGCCAGCAGATGCTGCGCCACCGACTGCACCATGTGCGGCGTCAAGCCTTCGGTCGGCTCATCTACCATGATCAGTTGCGGCTTTCCCATCAGGCTGCGGCACAGGCTGAGCATTTGCTGCTCGCCGCCGGATAGCAAACCTGCAGCGACATGCTTGCGTACCGCCAGCTGCGGCATCAACTGCCACATATCCTCGATTGCCACCCGCTCGCGCTGCTGCCCCACAAGCAAATTCTGTTGCACGGTCAGCGTCGGGAATACGGCCCGCTCTTCCGGTACATAAGCCAGGCCGCGCCTGGCAATCTGGAAGGTTTTCAAACCAATCAGTTCAGTGCCGTTGAAGCGCACCGAACCGCTGCTGCGCATCATTCCCATGAGCGCTTTCAGTGTTGAGGAACGGCCCGCGCCATTGCGCCCCAGCAGACTGACTATTTCACCCGGCCCGACATCAAGATCGACACCATGCAAGACATGGCTTTGATCGTAGAAGGCATTCAAGCCGCGTACTTCAAGCATGGCGCTCATGGCATCGGCTCCGCGTCGAGCTGCCCGAGATAGGCCGCTTGAACTGCCCGATTATTACGAATCGCAGCCGGCGTATCGCAAGCAATGATCCGTCCCTCGACCAGCACCGCAATCCTGTCCACCAGTCCGAACACCACCTCCATATCGTGCTCGATCATCAACAAGGTTTTACCGGTGCTGACACGACGGATCAGCTCGGTAGCGGCAGCGGATTCGTCCCGGCTCATGCCGGCGGTCGGCTCATCGAGCAAGATCAGGCCGGCATCGCCGGCAATCGTGATGCCGATTTCCAAGGCGCGCTGGGCGGCATAACTGAGGTCGCGGCCAGGCGTATCGCGCTGCGGTTCCAAACCGCATTGCTGCAATACTTCTTCAGTGCGCTGGCTAACCGCTCGCAGATTCGACAAACGACGCCAGAAGACCTGGCGATAGCCATGCGACGACAACACCGCAGCACGCAGGTTTTCCTGGACGCTCAGTTGCGGAAATATATTGGTAATCTGAAAGCTGCGCGTCAGGCCGAGGCGATTGATCTGGAACGGGCTCAGGCCGGTTATCTGCAGCCCATGCAAAAGAACCTCGCCGCTGCTAACCTCGGTGCGGCCGGATATCAGATTGAACAAGGTTGATTTTCCAGCGCCATTGGGACCGATCAACGCCAGCCTTTCACCTTGCCTCAATTGCAGATCCGCGCCACAGATAATCCGCGTGTCACCGAATTGCTTGTGCAGATCGCGTAGCTCCAGAATGTTCGGCGTTGCGTTTTCGCTCATATGCCCGCCGCCCGCTGATACAGTGTTTCAATTAACAGCACGGCGCCGCCCGCCAGCAGCAACAGGCCGGCCACACGCAACAGAAACGCCGCCGTCAGGCGCCGCCAGGTCGTCACTGCCGCCATCCAGACACCGGCGATACCGCCTGGTGCAAACAAGACGACAATTACAAACAGCAATCCGAGATACAACTGCCAGCCTCGCGTATAAGTCGACAGCAAAGCAGAAAACAGTACGCCGACCACCGCCCCTACCATCGGCCCGAAGAAATAGCCAATGCCGCCGATGTAGGCAAACAACAGGATCTGTGCCGAACGCAACAAGCTCAGGTTTTCAGCACTGACGATTTCAAAATTGATGGCGCTCAACGCGCCGCCGACGCCAGCGAAGAATGCCGACAAAATGAACATTACGTAACGTACCCGGCGCGGATCGTGACCGATGAACGCTGCCCGCTCCGGGTTGTCGCGCACGGCATTGGCAATACGCCCTAGCGGCGTAAGAGTCAATCCATACATGGCGGCAGCGCAAACGAAAAGCCAGAACGCGATCAGGTAATAGACCTGCAATTGCGATGCGAAGTCGATTCCGAAAACCGGCGCGCCAAGCACGCGGTCGGTGCTGATCCCGCTCTCACCGCCAAACCATCCCGGAAACATCAAGGCTGCAGCCGCCGCCAGCTCAACCAGCGCCAGGCTGATCATCGACAACGCCGTACCCGATTTGCGGGTAGTGATAAAGCCGAAAACGACGCCGCATAACATACCGGCGCAACCGCCAACCAGCGGCACCAACAGCAGCATTGCAGGACTGCCGCCGGCCAGCCGGTTCATCACATGCGCGGCGACAAAGGCGGCCAGGCCGGAATACACGGCATGGCCGAAGGACAGCATGCCGGTTTGCCCCAGCAGCATGTTGAAGGAAAGCGCGAGGATCGTCATGCTGCCGCATTGCGACAAGATAGACAGCGCCGCGCTTTGCGGAAACACCCACGGCGCCACCAGCAATATCAGCGCAAACGCCATCCAGATCCATTTGCGTTCCACCCTCATACTCATATTCATGCGGCCGGCCATCAATCGCGCACGCCAAACAAGCCGCGCGGACGCAGCAGCATGACCAGCACCAGCAGAAGATACGGCAATACAGGTGCAAGCTGGGCCAGCGTCAGCTGCAGCAACGGGGATACCGTTGCGTCAGGATTGACCTGCACACCCCAATACGCCAAACCGCTCGCTGCGGACACATCCAGCGCAACGGCAAAGGTCTGCAAAATCCCGATCAGCAACGAGGCGATGAACGCTCCGCGCAAAGAACCGAGGCCGCCGACCACCACCACCACGAAAATAATACTGCCGACCCCGGCCGCCATACCCGGCTCAGTGACAAAGGCATTGCCGCCCACCACCCCGGCTAATCCAGCCAAACCGCAGCCGGCGGCAAATACCCAGGTAAAGATACGCGGCACGTTATGCCCCAAGGCTTCGACCATCTGCGGATGCGTCAGCGCCGCCTGGATCAGCAAACCGATACGCGAACGCTTCAGCAACCAGGCGGCCGCCAGCAAAACCAGCAATGCAAGCAGCATCATGAAGCCACGGTAGATGGGAAACGTAGTTGCATAAAAAGTGAACAGCGGCCCATCTAGTTGTGCAGGGATCGCATACGGCAGCGCCGATCTGCCCCACGCCAGTTGCACCAGTTCGACTACCACGTAGGACAAGCCGAAAGTAAACAGCAATTCTGCGACCTGTCCGTGACGCCGCACATGGCGCAGGCCAAAACACTCAACCAGCGCGCCCAGCATGCCGACCAGCAGCGGCGCCAGCAACAGCGCCGGCCAGAATCCGAGCTTGGCGCTGATCGCATAGGCGAAATAAGCGCCCAGCATATAAAAACTCGCATGGGCAAAATTCAACACGCCCAGCATGCTGAAAATCAGCGTCAGCCCCGACGACAGCAGGAACAGCAGCAGGCCGTAACTGAGACCGTTCAGCAAGGTGATGAGGGTGAATTCCATTTAGTGTTCTTGGCGTTCTTGATTTTATTGATGTTACTGCGCGCGATGACGACAGCTAGTCCGGCATTTTACCGGTTCGTTCGGGAAGCGATGTCGTATTTTTACCAAGGTAATATTGACCAATTAATTAAACCCGGGTAATATTGACGCAACTACACAGCATATGGAAGCCATCCGAGATGAATGCCGCCAATCCACACCCCGTCATCGCCTTTGCCGGCGCCAACCGCATCGCCTCCGGGCAACTGGCGCTGGTAGCGCTCAAAGTAAAGGAGCTGATCGACAGGAACGACTCCGCCACCATACTGATCTTCGACGACCTCACCAGCGAACAGGTCGAAATCGACTTCCGCGGCAGCGCTGAACAAGTATTGCAACGCCTGTCCGCTAGCGAAGCCGGCGCCACGGCAATGGAAAAAGCCGCCGATGACCTGCAAACGGCACGTGGCCCCGGTCGGCCGAAACTGGGCGTCATCGGTCGCGAAGTGACTCTGCTGCCGCGTCACTGGGATTGGCTGAACCAGCAACCCGGCGGTGCATCCGTGGCGCTGCGCAAGTTGGTTGAAGAAGCTAAGCGCCGTAACGAAGAACGCGACCAGATGCGCCTGGCGCAAGAATCGGCGTATCGGTTCATGTCTGCAATGGCTGGCAATCAAGCCGACTTTGAAGAAGCTACACGTGCCTTTTTTGCCGGCGACCAGTTGCGCTTTGCGGAGTTGAGCGAGCCATGGCAAATCGACATTCGCGATCATGCACGGACCCTCGCAGCCCGGGCGTTCGGTGCGGCAGAGTAGAAAGCCCGCGCCGCCGCTCAAGGTAAGGATAGCGTAGCCGTGCGATACTTGAGGCTTCCCGTCATATTGCAATCAGGATCAACGCTTTCATGAACAACCGTTTGGCTTTCCCCGAGGCACCTGCACTCGATCATCTGCGTTTCTCTAACGCGTTCGCGAGTTTGCCCGCAGCCTTTTACACCAAGCTGATGCCGACGCCAATTCCAGCGCCGTACCTGGTTGCGGCCAGCGCGCAGGCGGCACAGCTGATCGGGCTGGCGCCGACGGCATTCGACAACGATGTTTTCATCCAGACGCTTGCCGGCAATCGCGGCGCCAACGACTCTCAGCCACTGGCGGCGGTGTATTCCGGCCATCAGTTCGGCGTCTGGGCCGGGCAATTGGGCGATGGCCGCGCCATTCTGCTGGGCGACGTGGCGGCTGCCGATGGCGGTCGGCTGGAGTTGCAACTCAAGGGCGCCGGCGCCACGCCTTATTCGCGCATGGGCGACGGCCGTGCCGTGCTGCGCTCGTCAATCCGTGAATACCTGTGCTCGGAAGCGATGGCGGCACTCGGCATCCCTACTTCGCGTGCGCTGGCGGTGATCGGCTCCGATCAGTTGGCGATGCGCGAACGGCCGGAAACTACGGCGGTGGTGACCCGCATGGCGCCTAGCTTTGTGCGCTTCGGCTCGTTCGAGCATTGGTATTACAACAATCAGCCGGAAGCGCTTAAAGCCTTGGCTGACCATGTGATCTCCGGCTTTTATCCTGAACTGCTGGCGGCAGAGAACCCTTATCAGGCGCTGCTGGCCGAAGTGACGCGCCGCACCGCGCACCTGATGGCGCAATGGCAGGCAGTCGGCTTCATGCACGGCGTGATGAACACCGACAATATGTCCATCCTCGGGCTAACCCTGGATTACGGCCCGTTCGGTTTCATGGAGGCTTACGATCCGCGCCATATCTGCAACCATACCGACCAGCAAGGCCGGTATGCCTACAACCAGCAGCCGCAGATCGGCCATTGGAACTGCTTTGCCCTGGGCCAGGCTTTGCTGCCGCTGATCGGCAGCGTCGAGGCGACCGAAGCCGCGCTCAGCAATTACCAGGCCCTGTACGGCGCAAAACTGGATGAATTGCTGCACGCCAAGCTGGGCCTGGTAACGCACCAGGCGGACGACGACAAGTTGCTGGACGCCATGTTTGCCCTGATGCAGGCCAGCCATGTCGATTTCACCCTGTTTTTCCGCCGGCTCGGCAATTTGCGTGTGGACGATGCCAACGCCGATGAATCTAGTCGTGATGCTGCCCTGCGCGATCTGTTCATAGACCGCGCGGCATTCGACGCATGGGCGTTACAATACCGGGCTCGCCTGAAAATGGAAAATAGCCAGGATAGCAATCGCAAGCTTGCAATGGATGCAACTAACCCCAAATATGTATTGCGAAACTATTTGGCGCAAACAGCAATCGAACACGCTCAGAATAAAGACTTCTCTGAAGTCCGGAAATTGCAGCAAATTCTTGAAAACCCGTTTGATGAACAACCGCAACATGCGCAGTACGCAGAATTGCCGCCGGATTGGGCACGCGGACTGGAAGTCAGTTGTTCGTCATAGATTGGAATTGAAACCATGAGCAGCAGCAAAGTCATTAAAACCGACGCAGAATGGCGCGCCGAACTGGAGCCGATGGAATATGAGGTGACCCGTCACGCCGCTACCGAACGGGCGTTCACCGGCCGCTTCTGGGATCATCACGAGCATGGCATCTATACCTGCGTATGCTGCAATACGCCCCTGTTCGAATCAGACGCCAAATTCGATTCCGGCTGCGGCTGGCCTAGTTATTTCAAGGCCATCAATCCCGATAATGTCGAAGAGCGCGTCGACCGTACTCATGGCATGATGCGCACTGAAATCCTGTGCAAGGTGTGCGACGCCCATCTGGGCCATGTATTCCCGGACGGACCGCCGCCAACCGGTTTGCGCTACTGCATCAATTCGGCATCGCTGCGTTTTGATCCGGCCGGCTGAAGCGCTCCGGCACAAACGCTGATTTACGATTCGGCCATTGGCCATTAGAAGATTCAGATTCAACCATTAATTAGTTATCCTGACTGAAAGCACACCAAACAAATGAAGTTCCTGTTCGACCTGTTCCCGGTAATCCTTTTCTTCGGCATCTTCAAATGGAGCGAAGGCAGCCCTGATGCGGCGCAAGCGCTGGTCAGCCAGTATTTATCGGGCTTTGTGTCTGGCGGCGTGGTTACCGCTACGCAAGCGCCGGTGCTATTGGCGACTGCGGTGGCGATCATCGCCACAGTGGCGCAAATCGGCTATCTGCTGCTGCGCCGGAAAAAAGTCGATGCGATGTTGTGGGTGTCTTTCATCATCATCTGCGTTTTCGGCGGCGCCACCATCTACTTCCATAATGAAACCTTCATCAAATGGAAGCCGACCGTCCTGTATTGGGCGTTTGCGACGGCATTGCTGGTTAGCCAACTACTACTCAAGAAAAACCTGATTCGCACCATGATGGAGAAACAGATCGCCCTGCCCGACCCGATCTGGCCGCGTGTAGGCTTTGCCTGGATCGCGTTCTTTATCGTGATGGGTTGCCTGAACCTGTACATCGCGTTTAATTTCCCTACCGCGACCTGGGTGAATTTCAAGCTGTTTGGCGGCATGGGGCTGATGTTTGCCTTCATTATCGGTCAAAGCATCTTGCTGTCGAAATACATCAAGGATCCGGAATGAACCAGCGCCTTGATACGATTCGTAACAAATTGACAGCTGCGCTTTCACCTTTGGAATGTATAGTTGAGGATGAATCGGCGCTGCATGTAGGACACGCCGGTGCCGCTTCAGGCGGCGGACACTACAAAGTGCGGATAGTTTGCGCAGTTTTTGAAGGGCAAAACCGCTTAAATCGGCATAGGCTGGTGTATGATTGCCTGGCTGAAATGATGCATGCAGAAATTCATGCACTGGCTATTACTGCACTAGCCCCATCTGAAACTAAAACTGCTTAAAACATAGCGACATAGCGATCTGAAAGAATAATCAATTGTCCGTTAAACACACTTCGGTTATTCTGCCTTTGCCTCGCATTAATTTATTAACAACCTCCCCAATCTAGGATTTGATAATGACATTTAAACCTTCACGTTTACTGGTGGTACTTTTTGCAGCTGCTACATTGCCAGTTATGGCCCAAAACCTTGCAGTCGTGAACGGTAAGGCAATTCCATCGTCGCGCGCCGACATGATGGTCAAGCAATTGTCGGCACAAGGCGGCCAGCCGGACACCCCGGAACTGCGCAGCATGGTCAAGGACGAACTGATCAACCGTGAAGTGTTGATTCAGGAAGCCGATAAACTGGGCCTGGGCAACAACGCCGACGTCAAGGCACAAGCCGACATCGCCCGTCAATCGATCCTGATCCGCGCCCTGGTTGCCGACTTCGTCAAGAAGAACCCGATCAAGGATGCAGACATCCAGGCTGAATACGACAAATTCAAGGCGACAGCCGGCGACAAGGAATATCACGCACGTCATATCCTGGTCGAAAACGAAGCCGATGCCAAAGCTATCATCACCAAGCTGAAAGCTGGCGGCAAGTTTGAAGATCTGGCCAAGCAATCGAAAGATCCAGGTTCGGCAGCTAACGGCGGCGATCTGGGCTGGGCAACGCCAGCTTCGTTCGTGAAGCCATTCTCCGATGCGCTGGTAGCACTGAAACCAGGTCAACTGACAGACACACCGATCAAGACCCAATTCGGTTACCACGTGATCAAGCTGGAAGAAGTACGCGCCGCCAAGATCCCTACCCTGGCTGAAGTCAAACCGCAAATCACCGAAGCACTGCAACAGAAGAAGCTGCAAGCTTACCAACAAGAACTGCGCGCCAAAGCCAAGATTCAATAAGATCTTCGCTTAAAACCGCAGTCAATAAAAAAGCGCTCCTCGGAGCTAATGCCGTTCAGTTAAGCAGGTTTTCGTAGAACGCGAGTAGCATAGCGCTGTGGTTTTGCCTTAACGGCCCGGTCGAATTTTCGATCGGGCC
>NZ_FOKF01000038.1 GCF_900111995.1 Collimonas sp. OK607 | reverse complement strand
ACGAAAGGCACCTGAGAGTCCGGCAACGCCAAGCCGAGATCATCGAGTACTTCACTGATGGACTTGTGACGATATAGCGCCAATGCCACCATGAGCCAGACCACTTGCTCGGCAGGCAGGCGGCGATGGCGGATGCTCGTTGCGTCGGTGCGCTGCACGGCCTGTTCAATCCATTCGACAGGCAAATGCTCTCCTAGCCGACGCCAGTCAGGCGCTTCGAGGTGGTTTGCAAGGAAATGGAGAGTGTCATCGAGCATCGACACGCAGGTTAACAGCTGGCCCGAACGTTTACAAGCCCAAAATAAAAATGCCGTCCAGTCTTAACTGAACGGCATTAGCTATTACGCGCCTTTTTAATAATGCCATATTGATATCCAATCCAACGCAAGAAGCGGCAAGAATCACCTATATCCAGCAATATTCAAATCCGCTTGTACATGAAACTGGTATCGGCCAACTTACCGGCCGTCGAACGGGCATAGGCGGGAATGATGCCGGCCAATTCGAAGCCGAGCGAGCCGTACAAGGATTCTGCGGCATCGCCGGTACGCGTATCCAGAACCAGCAAAGAGCGGCCGTCGGCGCGCGCGATAGCCTCAGCCCGTTGCATCAGTATCCGCGCGACGCCTTTGCGTCGGACGTCGGGGTGTACCAGCAGTTTTGAAATTTCGGCGCGATGACGGCCATTGGCCGGCGCCGCCAGCACCAGTTGCACGGTGCCGACGATCTGACCGGCGAAGCGCGCCACCAGCAGGCGACGGCCGCCGCTCACCAGCGAGCCGCTGACGCCGTACCAGAAAGAAAATGCATCTTCCGCATCCGGCTTATCCAAAAAACCGACACTGGCGCCCTGCTCTACGCAAGCCATCAGAATCTCGGCCAGCGGGCCTACTACCTGATCGAACTGATCCGCCCTGACGTCTTCGACCGTGCATGCGGTCAGGCGTTGCGGAGTAATGGTCGGGTCCAAACTGAAATCTCCTGAAACGGATATGGCAGAAAACGAAAATCCCGGGCCATCGATAACGACCCGGGATTACGTGGAACATCGCACCGGATAGCCTTGCTGCAGCTATCCGGCGCCTTTCGGTAAAACTTAATCGTGATAAGCAGATTCGCCATGGCTGGAGATGTCCAGGCCTTCGCGCTCTTCTTCTTCCGTGACACGCAAGCCCATGACGATGTCGACCAGCTTGAATGCGATCAGCGAAACCACACCGGACCAGATCAGGGTGGTCATCACGCCTTCGAACTGAATCCACAGTTGGCCAGGGATCGAGTAGTCAGGAGCCACGGCATTGGCGACGTAGTCGTAGATGCCGGTGCCGCCGAGGCTAGGCGCAGCGAACACGCCAGTCAGCAACGCACCCATGATACCGCCGACGCCATGCACGCCGAATACGTCCAGCGCATCGTCCGCACCTAGCAATTTCTTCAGACCGGTAACACCCCACAGGCAGACGAAGCCAGCCAGCAAGCCCATGATCAAGGCGCCCATCGGGCCGACAAAACCGGCGGCAGGTGTAATCGCCACCAGGCCGGCGACAGCGCCGGAAGCACCACCCAGCATGGAAGGCTTACCTTTACCGATCCATTCACCGGCGCTCCAGCTCAGTACAGCAGCAGCAGTCGCTAACAATGTATTGATGAATGCGAGTGCGGCGCTGCCGTTGGCTTCCAGGGCGGAACCGGCGTTGAAACCGAACCAGCCGAACCACAGCAGCGATGCGCCGACCATGGTCAGGGTCAGGCTATGCGGCTTGAATGCTTCCTTGCCGTAGCCGACACGCTTGCCGATGACATACGAACCAACCAGGCCAGCGATAGCAGCGTTGATATGCACCACGGTGCCGCCGGCGAAATCCAGCGCGCCCTTTTGGAACAGCCAGCCGCTTGCAGCCGTCACTTTTTCAGCAGCGGCAGCATCGGTAAAGCCATCCGGACCAGGCCAGAACCAGACCATGTGCGCCATCGGCAGGTAGGCGAAAGTGAACCACAGCACGGTGAATACCAGGATCGCGGAGAACTTGGCGCGCTCGGCGAATGCACCGATGATCAGAGCACAGGTAATCGCAGCAAATGCGCCTTGGAACACGACATAAGCAAACTCAGGCACAACCACACCCTTGCTGAAAGTGGCCGCAACCGAATCCGGTGTCATGCCATGTAAGAACAGTCGGCTGAAACCACCGAAGAAAGCATTACCCTCCGTGAACGCAATGCTGTAACCGTAGAGTATCCACAGCACGATGATCAGCGAGAACACAGTGAAACACTGCATCAGCACCGACAGCATGTTTTTGCTGCGCACCAGGCCGCCGTAGAACAAACCCAGGCCAGGCAAAGTCATCAAGATCACAAACGCGGTACACACCAGCAACCAGGCTGTGTCGCCTTTGTTTGGCACCAGTGCAGCAGGTGCTGCTGCGGCTGGAGCGCTGGCGGCAGCGGCGGCCGCTGCAGGAGCTGCAGCTGCAGTTGGTGCAGCAACCGCTGGTGCGGCCGGAGCCGGTGCAGCAGCTGAAGCATCTGCACTGGCCGACGTTGCTACGCTGGCGCTGGCAGACGCCTCGTCGGCGGCTGACGCCGGCAACATCGAAGTTGCCGCGATCAGCGCACAAGCCGCTAAAATCGTAGTAAGCATTCTGTTCATTTTTTTTATCCCCTTAGATTGCATCTTTGCCGGTTTCACCGGTACGAATACGAATAACTTCCTGTAGATCAAACACAAAGATCTTGCCGTCGCCGATCTTGCCGGTACGGGCTGCCGTTTCAATCGCCTCTACGGCCTGTTCCAGAATGCTGTCATCCACCGCCGCTTCGATTTTCGTTTTCGGCAAAAAGTCGACCACATACTCGGCGCCGCGGTACAGCTCAGTATGGCCTTTTTGACGGCCGAAACCCTTGACCTCGGTCACGGTTATGCCTTGTACGCCAATCGCCGAAAGTGCTTCACGCACTTCGTCGAGCTTAAATGGTTTGATGATCGCTGTAATCAGTTTCATGTCGGCCTCATTTATTTTGAGTGGCGGCTCGCATAGATTGCCTGGATTGCCCTAGCTCGCCGCCGTGGATACTACTGTTTTGTGTCGATTAGAAGGTCTTCGCTACAGAAAACACTACGCCGTTGCGGCCCAGGTTCTTGCCGCTCGGGCTAACGTACGCACCATCCTTGGCGTCGGTGCCGACATAGGCCAGCCCCAACGTGATACCTGCGAGTTGATCAAAGGTCTTGGTGGCACCGATTTTCCAGTCGGTGTAACTGGCAAAACTGGTGTTCTCCACTGTTTGATGGCCGAGATGCAGCCCCAGCGTGACGCCTGCACCGACATCGATATTAGCGCCGGCATCGTAGTAAGCGCTGTTCTTGCTGTTAACGGTGCCGAACAGGTTCGTCATCGCATGCGAATATTTGAAATAGGCCGGGCCGTAGCCGATCTGGCCGTACAGCTCGAAGGTATTGGCGTTTCTACCGATCTGGCTGTAGTTATTAGTTGGGTAGTAGTAGTACAGACCGCCCACGTCATACGTGAAACCGCCAGGCAGATCGCCGCGTTTGCCGCCATAGATATCCCACTCCACCGGGCCTTTGCCGCCAGTGCCGGTATTGGCGCTGTCGACCGCATCCTTGATCCACTTAATGTTGGACAACCAGGTTCCTGCATACAGGCCGGTCGGATTATTGGTGTAGTCCGCGCCACCTTGCACTGCGGGGTCGAAACGCGTTTGCGAGATACCGCGGAAGCGATAGTCGTTAACGGCGCCGATGTTGTAACTGATTTCGTTATCCGGCTTGGCTTCTTCGGGCTTGGCATCTTCTGCATAGACCAGGCTTGCTGTAAAACATGAGGCTATTGCTACGGCTAAAATCAGCTTTTTCATGGTTGTCCCTGTTGGTATGTTGAAATGAAAAACCGCTAAATCACTACTCTTCAGACTTTCCATAGCAGAACCCATGCCAACTGGTCTGGTTGCCCTTTTTCACCCGTAGCAGCCTCTTTCCGGCGCATTTTCCCGGTGCTTTTTACCGATTGTTGGCGAGTCGATAATGAAAACACGTTCCCCCACGGAAAATTCGGGCAAACGAATGCACCACAATAAAGCGAGCATTTAAATCGGCTCTAGTTTGGTGCAAAAAATGCCAGGAGAAACTACATGACAGCCTGTAGTCAACTACAAACCAGCTCCAGGCAAGGCCTTTGCCTCAGTCGAGTGCAATGCCGGCAAGACCCGGATTTATCGAAAGTGGCGGCACGAGCGTCACAGTGGACCTATAAATTTAATCAATACTGGATCTTTGGCGATACCAGCTTATAGCGCTACGATCGCGACGATATACGCTGCTTTCGTCTCTCCCCCGCCTATCGTCGCCGTACTCTCACAGGAGGCTATCTTGGTTTCAGAATCAACATCACACCCGCAAACGCATATCAAACCGCTCAGCGAGCAGGGTTTTGCCGTTTGGCAACAGCAATGGCAGGGCTATCAGGACTTTTATGAAGTTGACATTCCGCAGGCCACACGCCTGGTAACCTGGCAGCGCTTGCTGGATCCCAAGGAACCGATATTCGGCGCACTGGCGCTGGTAGATGGCGAGGCGGTCGGCCTGGTCCACTGGATTTTCCACCGCTCTTGCTGGACGGTGGAAAACTCCTGCTACCTGCAAGACTTGTACGTCTCGCCGCAACAGCGCGGCACCGGCGCCGGCCGGCAACTGATCGAACACGTGTACAAAGAAGCCAAAGCCGCCGGCAGCACCCGCGTGCACTGGCTGACGCATGAGACCAACGAGACCGCCATGCAACTGTACGATCGCATCGCGGTGCGTTCAGGCTTCGTGCAATACCGCAAACAACTCGATTAAGAACGCGTTGAATTGTCTTCGGCATGCGGGAAATTCCGGCAAAGCAGTAATGGCTTAATTTACCGCGCCGAATCGCGATTTCAATGCCGGATTTGCTTGTATCGGTTATCATTTTTTTTATTTACTGCAAAAGGGCGACCGACCATGAACAAACCCAACTTTTTTGACGACATCCAAGCCAAAATCAATCAGGCTATCGAAAATTCACCTGCCAAAGATATCGAAAAAAACGTCAAGGCAATGCTGGGCCAGGGTTTCTCCAAGCTGGATCTGGTCACACGCGAAGAATTTGACGTGCAAGCGCAGGTATTGGCCAACACACGTGAAAAACTCGAAGCACTGGAAGCCCGCGTGACCGAGCTTGAAGCACAACTGAAGCGCCCATGATGCCGCGCCGGTGACGCTGGCAGTCCTCAAAAGCCGGGCGCTGGCAGGTATGCAAGCGCCCGCCGTCACAGTTGAAGTCCACCTGGCCAACGGCCTCCCATCATTTACTATCGTCGGCCTGCCCGAAACCGAGGTCAAGGAATCCAAAGACCGGGTCCGCGCAGCGCTGCAAAATGCCCGTTTTGAATTTCCCTCGCGTCCACGGTCAATCTGGCGCCGGCCGATTTGCCGAAAGAGTCGGGCCGCTTCGATTTGCCGATCGCGCTTGGCATCCTGGCGGCATCTGGACAAATGCCAGCCAACGAACTCGATCAATACGAATTTGCCGGCGAGTTGTCTCTGTCGGGCGAATTAAGGCCGATACGTGGCGCACTGGCGATGACTTTCGCCATGACCGCAAATTGCGATGAGCGCCATGCTTTCATCCTGCCGCGTGGCAATGCCGACGAAGCTGCATTGGTCAGCGAGGCCTGCATTTTTCCCGCAGACAGCTTATTGCAAGTGTGTGCCCACTTTTCATCCAGGCAACAAGAAACCAGGCTGGTGCGCCACACTGCGGAACCATTACGGCAGCCGCCTCCCTACCGCGATTTCAACGACGTCAAGGGACAAGTGCAGGCCAAACGCGCACTGGAAGTGGCTGCTGCCGGCTCGCATAGTGTGTTGCTGGTGGGTCCTCCAGGCACCGGGAAATCCATGCTGGCGGCACGTTTTCCGGGAATCCTGCCGCCCATGAGCGACCGCGAGGCACTCAAATCGGCGGCGGTGCAGTCGCTCACCAGCGGCTTCTCCAGTGCGCGCTGGAAGGTCAGGTCGTATCGGTCACCGCATCACACTGCATCTGGCGTAGCGCTGGTTGGTGGCGGCAGCCCGCCGCGCCCCGGCGAGATTTCGCTGGCGCACCGAGGCGTCTTGTTCCTGGACGAACTTCCGGAATTTGACCGGCGCGTGCTGGAAGCATTGCGTGAACCACTGGAATCCGGCCACATCACGATTTCGCGGGCGGCGCGTCAGGCTGATTTTCCAGCCCAATTCCAGTTAATCGCAGCGATGAACCCCTGCCCTTGCGGCTACCTTGGACATGCCACCAAGCAATGTCGCTGCACACCCGATTATCTTGCGCTATCAAAACAAAATCTCCGGCCCGCTGCTGGATCGTATCGACATGCAGATCCAGGTGGCGGCAGTCCCTCACGATCAATTGCTCAAGCACGCCGACGGCGAATCGTCAGCCACCATAGCGGCCAGGGTGGCGCAAGTCCACGCGGTACAGCTGGCTCGTCAAGGCAAGGAAAACAACGGCTTGTCCGCCAATGAAATCGACCAGTACTGCAAACCTGACAGTGCTGGCGAAAAGCTGTTGAGCGGCGCTATGGCGCATCTGCACTGGTCCGCGCGCGCCTATCATCGAGTGCTGAAAGTGGCGCGCACGATTGCCGATCTGGGCGCGGCCGATACTATCGGCGCGGTACATGTGGCGGAAGCAATTCAATATCGACGGGCGCTGCAGAATCCATGATCTTGCCCATTAAAAACACATTGAAACTCGCGGCGCCTTTGGCAGTCCAAAAATTAACAGGACTGGAGGTCATATGTTTGCCAAACAGAAAGGCTATAGAGCCGGTCATGATGGCTACGTCTCGGAAATCACTCAGTTCCTGGACAAGTTTCTCGAGGAACATCCAGAAGTAATCGACGAACAAAACCGGGGCTGGCACATATTCTGGGATCGTGACGTCGACCTGGGCGAATTGAAAAAGGCTGACGAGGACAGCGTGCCCGCCAAACCTTACTACTACAGCTAACTCGGCCAGAAGTAAATCCGTCATACCGTTTAGCCCAACCGGTTTAAGCTTATTTTAATTTGTGGCCGCTAAGATGGATTCCGTAGGCGCCCCAAATTTCTTCACAGTCGCGCCAACTTGCATTGTGCAATGTCGTATTTTTCCCCATTCAGCTCTTCTCCCATTGTGGGAGATGCAATTTTGGAGGAGGCATCATGAACAAGCGCACTCTTTTTGCCCTATCAATATTGATGTCGGCAAACCTGGCATTTGCTGCCGATGCTACGCAAAGTCGGCTGCAGCCAACCACCAGCGGTGTCGCCACCTATGTTTCCGGCGGTATCGGGCAAGACGAATCAACTGCCATACAGCAAGCAGCAAAAGACTATTCCCTGACCCTTGAATTTGTCATCAAGGCCGCGCCCAAGGATGAATTTACTTCTGATGTACAAGTGAAAGTGATCGACGCCAAGCAGAACAGCGTCCTGGACACCGTATCAAAGGGCCCTTTCCTTCTGGCGCAACTGCCAGCCGGGCGTTATCACATCGATGCAATCAAAAACGGCCAAACCAAGGCCCATGATGTGACAATCAAACCGGGATCGCATCAACACATCATGTTTGAATGGTCCGAGTAGCGGATCTGCAACATTATTAGCAAGAATTGGTAACAACGATTCGAGCAGGCAGTGCCTACGGAATAGATGGGCTCTGAAGGACTGGCAGGAAAAACCTTTAACCTTCATCAACATTTAGTTCGTGACAAATATCAACGCTGGCGTAGTATATAAATGAAAGAAATATTTAAATTCTTCACAAGATAAATATGTCTCATTTGAAACATGTCTCTCGGAAAAGGAGTTAAAAAATAATATTTTCATTTGCTGGCTTGAAAACTGCTTACTCGATCATTACCTTCTGTCTTAACTACCGGGAGCGCATATGAACCTGATTTATAACAGTGACCAATACAGCGTCGTCGAATTTGGTGCCGATGAACAACGCGAAGCTTTACGTTTCGGCGGCTACGAAATCGTCGATAAATCATTCAAGCGCGAGATTTTCATTGCTGGTGCTTTGGCTGAATTTTTCCGTAAAGGGGTCGAAGATTTGATTGCGACCGAGCCGAGCATCGAAGATATCGATGCCTTTTTAGGCAATTATGACTCGATGATGAGTCAGCCGGTAACATTGCAGTAACTTCCTTTCCGATCCACTTCGTTTCAGTCAACCTGCTGTTGCCGACGCCGTCGACAGCCGTCAGGAAGACTGGGACGGCTTAAGCATTGTTGCCGTAGCTTCGCTTGCGGCGCATTTCCCACGTCTTCCCCCATGTACGCCAATTCCAGCCCGATTCACAGTGCCCAAAGCGGCGTTCATGACCAGCTTGCAGCGACCGTCGCCAAACACGCGGCGCACACTTTTCAAAAACCGGTCAGCGCTTATAACCAGCGCGCGTTTGACGACAGCATTGCCGCCTGGCGCACCGCCGGCAGCCCGCCTTTGATTTTGGATGCGGGTTGCGGCGTTGGCTTGTCGACCATGCATCTGGCAGCGCAGTATCCTGATCATTTCGTGATTGGAGTCGATCAGTCTGCAGACCGGGTTGGCCGCAATACCCTATGGCCGGGCGCGACGCCGCTGCCGGAAAATTTCCTGCGGATTCGTGCCGATCTGGTGGATTACTGGCGGCTACTGCTGGCTGCCCGGATTTTCCCGGCACGGCACTATCTGCTGTACCCGAACCCGTGGCCGAAAATTGGCCAGCTGAGCCGCCGCTGGCATGGCCATCCGGTGTTTCCTGATATCGTCGCCCTCGGGGGAATTCTGGAATGCCGCAGTAACTGGCAGATCTATGTTGAGGAATGCGCCAGCGCCTTGGGCCAGCTAAGTGGCAAGGAGATTGGCTGCGAAGCGTATCAGCCAACACTGCCGATCACTCCGTTTGAGAGTAAATACCTGGCTTCCGGCCATCATTTGTGGCGCTGCCAGGTTAACCTCGGCCAGCCATGAATTCCAGAAATCCCGCAAACCGGAACGGTCTGCGGGAATATTCCGGATAACTTAAATTTCGACCTTGGTACCCAGTTCAACCACCCGATTCACCGGGATATGGAAAAAGTCAGAAGGCTTGGCTGCATTCTGATACATCCAGGCAAAGAGCTTTTCACGCCATAACCGCATACCGGGGATCTTGCTCGGTATCACAGTATCGCGTGCCAGGAAGAAGGACGTATCCATTACGTCGAATTCAAGGCCGAACTGGCTGGTGGTCAACGCCATCACGGCCTGCACGTCCGGCGCTTCCTTGAAGCCGAACGCTGCACGCAGGATATACACGTCGTTGCCCAATTCCTTCAAGGTCAACCGCTTGCTGTCTTCGACGAAAGGCACGTCCCAGATACTGATTTTCAAGAAGAACACGCGCTTGTGCAAAATGCGGTTGTGCTTCAGGTTATGCAGCAACGCTACCGGCACGGTCGCCACATTGCCGGTCATGAACACCGCGGTGCCTTCCACCCGATGCGGCGGATGGGCCAGCAAACCTTCGACGAAAGGTTCCAGCGGAATGCCTTCGTCCTTGCTGCGCTCACGCAACAGCATGCGGCCGGCGTACCAGGTCATCAACAGGAAGAATGCAAAGCCGCCGAGCAGCAGCGGGAACCAGCCGCCGTCGACAATCTTCAGCAGATTGGCGGCGAAGAAGGCGAAGTCGACAACGAAGAAGGCGCTGATGACCAACGCCACCAGGAAGGGATTCCACTTCCATACGGTACGCATGACCACCGCTGCCAGCACGGTCGTAATCAGCATGGTGGTGGTAACGGCGACGCCGTATGCAGCAGCCAGGTTGTCGGATTTCTTAAAGGCCAGCACCACTGCCACCACCAGTATCAGCAACATCCAATTGATTACCGGCACATAGATCTGGCCACGTTCATCTTCGGAAGTATGCAGAATCCGCATGCGCGGCACGAAGCCCAGCAAGATGGCCTGGCTGGTCAACGAGAACGCACCCGAAATCACCGCTTGCGATGCGATCACGGTGGCGGCGGTCGCCAGCAGCACCATCGGCAGCAGCAAGGCGTCCGGCACCATCAGGTAAAACGGATTCTGGATCGCACTCGGATTGGTCAGCAAGTTTGCGCCCTGGCCGAAATAATTCAACATCAGGCAAGGCATGACAGTAAACAACCAGGCAAAGCGGATAGGCCGGATGCCAAAATGTCCCATGTCAGCGTACAGCGCCTCGGCGCCGGTCAGCACCAGCACTACCGAACCCAACACGACGAAAGCCTGCAGAGCATGCTGTTGCATGAATGCGAAAGCATAATAAGGATTAATCGCTACCAGGATCTCCGGAGCTTTGATGACGTTGTAGACACCTAGTACGCCCAGCGACAAGAACCAGACGAACATCACCGGACCGAATAATTTCCCCACCACCGTGGTGCCGTGTTTCTGGATCAGGAACAAGGCAATCAGGATCACCAGTGATAACGGCAACACGTAGCGCGACAGTCCCGGCGTGGCGATTTCCAGCCCCTCAACCGCCGACAGCACCGAAATGGCCGGAGTAATCACGACGTCGCCGTAAAACATGCAAGCTCCGAATACACCCAGCATCATCAACAGCTTGGCGCGGCTCGAACCGGCTTTGGCGGTACGTAGCGACAAAGCCATCAACGCCAGTACCCCGCCTTCGCCGTTATTGTCGGCACGCATCACGAACAATACGTATTTCAGCGAAACCACGATCGTGATCGCCCAGAACAGCATCGAGATAATCCCCAGCACCGCTGCCGGTGTAAACGGGATACCGTGCTCCGCGCTAAAACATTCCTTCAACGCATACAGCGGGCTGGTGCCGATATCGCCGAACACGATGCCCAACGCAGCCAGCGTAATGATGTGTAGACGGGATGACTTGAATCCGGGGCTGTTGCTGGTTTGCGTATTACTCATGTTCTCTCTCTTATTGGTAAGGGCAAGTCTGGCATACATGGCCCACTTACTTCAATTTGATAACTGCCTGAATCTTTTGCCGCATTGCACAAGGAGGCGGATTTTACTATTGAACCCCAGGCCGGAACTAATTGGGAATGTTATTGCCGTTGCTAAAATACATCGCTGCGCGCTGCAATTTGTGCCTATTCATGAATAAGTTCAGGCGGTCAGGACGATACTTACCAATGACAAAAGATTATCATATCTACCCAGTCCGGTGCCTTCAGTGTCTCTCCAGATCCTTCTCAGCGTCCATCAGTGTCTCTCAGTGTCTTTTAGTGCCAACGCTCGTTCATACAGGGCATTTTTCTTTTGCCCGGTAATTTGCGCCGCCAGGGCCGAAGCTTGCTTAATCGACAACTCCGCCAACAATATCTGCAACACCCGCTCTCCTTCAGCGCTGTCGTCGAGCGCTACCGGCGCGGCTTCGATCAGCAACACGAACTCGCCCTTCTGCCGATTGCCGTCGGCCGCCAACCAGGCTGGCGCTTCGCCCAACGGGCAACGATGCACGCTCTCGAACAGTTTGGTCAACTCGCGCGCCAGCACGATTTGGCGACTGGCCCCGAAGGCCTGCAACAAGGCATCAACGGTTTCCACGATCCGATGCGGCGCCTCATACAACACCAATGTCGCAGTGGCGCCGGCCAGGCCGGCCAGCACGATCTCGCGCTGCCTGGCTTTGCTCGGCAGGAATCCGACGAACTGAAACTGATCGTTCACCAGCCCGCTGACCGACAGCGCGGTAACCGCGGCCGATGGCCCGGGCAACGGCAAGGCGCGCAGACCGGCGCGCAGCACGGCGTCGACAATCCGCGCCCCGGGGTCCGACACTGCCGGCGTACCCGCATCGGACACCAGCGCGATGCGTTCGCCAGCCTGCAGACGCGCGACGATCTTGTCGGCTACTTCCCGTTCGTTATGCTCGTGCGCCGCCACCAGAGGCTTGGATAAACCATAGCGATTCAGCAAATGGGCGGTATTCCGGGTGTCCTCGCAAGCCACCGCATCGACCAGAGACAATACGTGCAAGGCCCGCAAGCTGATATCGCAGACATTCCCGATCGGTGTGGCCAACACATATAATGTGGAAGCGGGATACGCTTGCTGCGCCACCTCATCCAAAATCGCTGGGTTGATGAGGTTGCTGGCAGATTGATGAGTCATTGGGAGTTATGAATGTTATATAAATGGGCCAAGCTAACGCTAGCGGCGGGTATCCTGTTGAACGGATTGTGCCCGCCTGCGCTGGCAAACACAACCACAGCCGGAGCGGCCAGCCTGGATGGCGGCGCCGATACCATCCCGCTGGCTAGCATCGCCCTGTTGCTGCCCTTGCGTTCCGGCCCGCTGGGGGCCGCTGCCGACGCCGTGCGCGGGGGCTTTTTAAACGCTTACGAACGCGACAAGAGCGGCCTCGCCGTCACCGTGATCGAAGCCGCCGATACGCCTGGCGACATGCTGGCCGCCTATCTCACTGCCAGCAAGAAGTACGATATCCTGGTCGGCCCGCTGTCGCGCACCGGCCTGACCGCCATCATCCAGAGCGGAAAGGTGGAAAAACCGACGATTGCCCTGACCCAGCCGGATTTTGCCGCCAGCAAGGAAATGGCCCTGCCGGCGCAGTTGCTGCCCATCGGCTTGTCGATTGAAGCCGAGGCGCGGCAAGTCGGCAGTTGGGTCGGCTCCGACTACTCGCCTGGCACGGTATTTGTCCTGAGCACCAATGCAGCCTGGCAAAAGCGCGTCGCCAACGCCTTCATACAGCAAGTGCAAGGCAGTGGACTGCACGCCAACCTGATGACGTTAAGCCTGGAAGACGGCACCTTCAACGCCGGCGCACTGACACAATTGCAGCAACGCATACAAAGTGAAAAGCCGCGTTTGCTGTTTGCCGCGCTGAACGCCGACCAGACCAAGCAGATACGCAGCGCGATTGGCGAGGACACGCCGATTTTCGGCATTTCCCAAATGAATCCGCTGATCTCGAACGATAATAATCCGGAACATCAAATCCCTGAACTGAACGGCGTGCGGCTGCTGGATATTCCCTGGCAGGTAGAACCCGATCACCCGGCCGTCATGGCATATCCGCACCAGCCGGTGGCCGCCGACCACCGCCCTAATGCCGATCTGGAGCGCCTGTATGCGCTGGGCATCGATGCTTTTCGCATCGCCCACGAAATCGCCGCGCGCAATACCGTATTCCAGATCGACGGCGTGACCGGCCAGCTGAATATCAGTTTCGGTGCAGGCACGCCGAGCTTTGAACGCATAGAGCCGGCCGCGGCTTACCAAAATGGCATAGTCATGCCGCTTGGCGCTCCCTGATTCCGCCCGGCGCCGTGATCAAATTCCCGAAAGTGCAATCGCCGCGCCAGGTCAGCGGCCAGATTGCGGAAGACCGCGCGCTGGCTTATTTACAGCAACGCGGCTTGAAGCTGATCGAAAGGAATTTTCGGTGCAAAGGCGGCGAAATCGATTTGATCCTGGCCGAACCGGCGTCGAACCTGCTGGTTTTTGTCGAAGTCAGGCAGCGCAGCAGCCAACGCTACGGCGGCGCCGCGGCTAGCGTAACACGCGGCAAACAAGCCAAACTCATCATTGCCGCCCAGGTCTTCCTGCAGCGTTATGCCGATCTGCCGGCCTGTCGTTTCGACGTGATTGCCATCGAAGACGATGCCGTCGAATGGATCAGGCAAGCTTTCGAGGTTTGATTGATCTACCGGCCGCGGCGGCAACGCCGCTATAATCCGGTCACCATGGTCACAGTACGAGTCACAGCAAGAGTCACAGCAAGAATTCCGACACACTTATCAATCAGAAAACAATTCTGCCAATCAAACCTATATCGCTCAATAGGCTGAAGTGCAGCATTTCACACTCCATACCGACATCATGATAAATCAACGCATCCTGGCGCACTTCAACGAAAGCGCCGAACTCAAGGCCCGCGCAGCAGAGGTTCTGGCAGGGCCGATTGCCAGCGCAGTTGAACTTATGTTCTCTGCGCTGTCCAATGGCAACAAGATTCTTGCTTGCGGCAACGGCGGTTCTGCCGCCGACTGCCAGCATTTTGCTGCTGAACTGGTGGGACGCTTTGAACGTGAGCGCCTGCCGTTGCCCGCATTGGCGCTGACTACCGATACCTCGATTATCACGGCGATCGGCAACGACTACAGTTACAACGAAATCTTTTCCAAACAGGTACAAGCGTTTGGGCAAGCCGGCGATGTACTGTTGGCGTTCTCGACGTCGGGCAATTCAGCCAACGTGCTGGCCGCCATCGATGTCGCGCTGGAGCGTGACATGCGCGTCGTTGCCATGACCGGCAAAGGCGGCGGCGCCATCGGCAAGAAACTGACTGAAGCAGATGTGCATATCTGTGTGCCGCATGACCGTACCGCGCGCATCCAGGAAGTCCATCTGCTAACGATTCACTGCTTATGCGACGGCATCGATGTCGCTTTATTTGGAGGAGATGCGAATGATTGATCGGCAAAACCGGTGGCAGGCAGGTTGGAGCAACTGGCAACGTCCGTTGGCTGCAATAGCATTGTGCGGCACGGTGGTAATTGGCTTGCAAGGTTGCGTAGCGGTAGCGCTGGGCGGCGCTGCTGTCGCCGGCGGCTTTGCCGCGACGGATCGCCGCACGCTGGGCGCGCAGACCGAAGACAAGTCCATCATCGTCAAAGCCGAGACGCGGATTCCAGGCGTCGTCGGTCAGGATGGCCATGTCAACATCACCAGCTACAACCGTAAGGTGTTGCTGACCGGGGAAGTACGTGACGATGCGGCCAAGGCAGCGGCGGAACGCGAAGCGCAATCCATCGAAAACGTGCATTCCGTGGTCAATGAACTGGCAATCGGTGCGCCGTCGACTTTCTCCGCACGCTCCAATGATACGTTCATCACCAGTAAAATCATCGCCTCGCTGGTGGATGCCAAGGATGTGTTCGGCAACTCGATCAAGGTGGTGACCGAACGCGGCAATGTCTACCTGATGGGACGCGTCACCGAACGGGAAGGCAAACGTGCCGGTGAAATCGCTGCGGGTGTCAGCGGTGTACAGAAAGTGGTCAAGGTATTTGAATACATCACCGAAGACGAATTGACGAAAATGTCGTCGGCACCGAGAGAAGAAAGCAAGTAAGCCGATTTTGTCTTGAAACGCCGGAATGAGCCGGCTTGCTTTTCTGCCACTTGTCATATAACGTTGCCGCTGGACAAATTGTCCGGCGGCTTTTTTTTGGGGAAAACAATGATCGGTTTCATCATTTTTCTGGCAATTGTGCTTGGCATCGTATTTTGGGTGGTCGGTATTTATAACCGCCTGGTGAGTTTCCGCAATCGCTTCAAGAACGCATTCGCCCAGATCGACGTGCAACTGAAACGCCGCTACGACCTGATTCCGAACCTGGTGGAAACCGCCAAGGGTTACATGAAGCATGAGCGCGAAACGCTGGAAGCGGTGATCTCGGCGCGCAACCAGGCCGTCAGCGCCAATGCCAAGGTCGGCGGCAACGCTACCGATGCCGCGGCTGTGCAGCAAATGGCGGCCAGCGAAGGCGCTCTCAGCGCCAGCCTCGGAAAACTGTTTGCCTTGTCGGAAGCCTACCCCGATCTGAAGGCTAATCAAAACATGATGCAACTCACCGAAGAGTTGACCGGCACGGAAAATAAAATCGGCTTCTCACGCCAGGCCTATAACGACAGCGTGATGGAATACAACACCGCTATCGAGCAATTCCCGGGTTCGATATTCGCCAACATGTTTGCTTTCAAGCCGGCAGAATTACTGCAGGCGACCGAAGCGCCGGAAGAGCGCAAGGCAGTCAAGGTCACGTTTTGATCAAGTTCGGATTCAGCTCCCAATCCGTCTTGAACTGAACCGGCACGCATGACTTTCTTTGAACAGCAGCATCAGGCGCGGCAGGAAACCAGGAAACTGGTGCTCCTGTTCGTGTTGGCGGTGATCGCGATCGTGGTCGCCGTCAATCTGGCGATGGCGCTGGTATGGACCTTCAAGTTCGGCAGCCATCACGGCTTCCTGCGCCAGTATCCCAAAGGTTTTTTCGAGATCAATACCTTGATCACGCTGCTGCTGATTGGCGGCGGCACCCTGATCCAGACCTTCAACCTGCGCGATGGCGGCGATGCCGTCGCGCTGATGGCCGGCGGCCGCATAGTTTCGCCATCCAGTGGCGATTTGCAAGAGCGGCGGCTGTTGAACGTGGTGGAAGAAATGGCGCTGGCTTCCGGTATTGCGTGTCCCAAGGTCTACCTGCTGGAACGTGAGGATGCGATCAATGCCTTTGCCGCCGGCTACAACCAGAATGAAGCCGTAGTGGCCGTCACGCGCGGCACCCTGAACCGGCTCACGCGCGACGAATTGCAGGGCGTGGTCGGCCACGAGTTCAGCCATATCCTGAACGGCGACATGCGCTTGAATATCCATCTGATCGGCGTCTTGTTCGGTATCCAGATGATTGCCGGCTTCGGCCAGCAACTGATGAATGCCGGCCGCTACTGGGGTGGCCGCGATGACAAGGGGCCACCTTGGCAACTGGTGCTGTTCGTGGCCGGCCTGGTGCTGTTCGCGGTTGGCTACATCGGCATCTTCTTTGGCCGCCTGATCAAATCCGCGGTGTCGCGCCAGCGTGAATTCCTGGCCGACGCCAGCGCCGTCCAGTTCACCCGCAATCCTGAAGGCATTGGCGGCGCCTTGCGCAAAATCGGCGGCCTCACCGACGGCAAAAAAATCGGCTCGCAAATCAATCATCCTAAGGCGGAACAACTCTCGCACCTGTTCCTCGGCAGCGTCCGCGCCAATTTACTGGATGGCTGGTTTGCCACGCACCCGCCGCTGGCAGAGCGCTTGAAGCGTATCTACGGCCGTAACATGACGCCGCTCGATGCACCTGAATTGGCGGTACCGTATGGCTCGAACGTTGAACGCATGCCGGATCTGCCATTCGTCACTGCCGGTTTCGCGGGCGCCACGGCTGCGCCGGCGTCCTCACCGATAGCCGGCGGATTATCGACGCCGTCGCTTGAATTCGGCAATAGCAGCGGCAGATCGCCGCTGTCGCCGCAGCTCGAAAACGCGGTGCACGACCCTGTCGCGGCTTGTGCAGTGGTCTATGCGCTATTGTTGGGTGACGGCGCGGAGCGCTCCGCGGAGCGCGATGTGCAACTCTCCTTGCTCAAAAAAGAAGCTCCGCAACAAGCTGCCTTGGCCATTTTTTTGGCTGAGTCGATCAGCCAGTTGCCGCTGAGCGCCAGGCTGCCTTTGGTCGATCTGGCGACACCGGCATTGCGTCAACTGGCGCAACCTGAACGCGACAAGATGCTGGCGCTGGCAGACCAGCTGATCGCCGCCGACAGCCGCATCACACTAGCCGAATTTGTGGTGCAGACCATATTGACGCGCCGCCTGGCAGCGCGCGCCGGACGTCTGGTGCCGATCAAATACAATCGCCTGTCCGAACTGAGCAGCGAGGTCGCCGTGTTGCTTTCGCTGGTGGCGCATGTGGCGATATCGACGAGTCGTGGCGACGCTGTCGCTGCGCGCATGGCTGCTTTCCTGCGCGGTGCGCAGCTTTGCCCGGAACTCAAGCTCGCAGCCCAGGGCTATTGCGACGGCGCCAGCCTCAGCTTCCCGCAAGTGAGGCTAGCCCTGGACCACGCCAATCAACTGGCGCCGCTGGCCAAACCGCAATTGATCAAAGCTTTGCTTGCCGTCGCCGATAACGGCGCTGAATTGCCGATTGCCAGCGCCGACATCCTGCGCGCAATTTGCGCCGGCATCGAAGCCCCGATTCCGCCGGCGGTCGCTGCCACTTATCACGCCTATCCGTGGCAATTCGATAATTAATTAATAATAATTTTGCCGCTTTCGGCAAGCCCGCGAGCAGATCGTTATAATGAGCATTCTCGGGGTTTCCCGTATTGGATGCTGTCATGCAAGCTCAAGTTGAAAGTACCGCCGGTAAACGGCTTTGGATCAAGGCCGCGGCGGCCGTAGCGGTGGTAGCGTTAGCCGTGGCCGGCTATATGTCGATGTCAAACACGCATGCCGCGCCCGATGTCTCGTTTACCAACCTCAAGGGTGAACAGGTTTCGCTGAAGAGCTTGCGCGGCAAAGTGGTGATGGTGAACTTCTGGGCCACCAGCTGCACCACCTGTGTCGCCGAGATGCCGCAAATGGTACAAACCTACAACATGTACAAGGACAAGGGTCTCGACTACGTCGCCGTGGCAATGAACTACGACCCGCCAAACTACGTGTTGAATTTTGTGCAAACCCGCAGCTTGCCGTTCCAGGTGACGCTGGATACGCAAAGCAAGCTGGCCAATTCCTTCGGCGACGTCAAGCTGACACCGACCACCTTTGTCATCGACAAGCAAGGCAATATCATCAAGCGCTACGTTGGCGCACCCAAGTTTGAAGAGTTGCACGCCCTGCTCGACAAGGCACTGGCAGCGGCATAAAGGTTCTGGTAGGGTGGGCACGCACTTGTGCCCACGCGGAGTTCGGATCGGCACAGCGTGGGCAGTAAAACCTGCCCACCCTACGAATCAAAAAGGCGCATCAGGCGCCTTTTTTTATGCCTGTAGAAATCAAATCTATCTCGACGTGGCAGCACGCGAAGCCGTGTCATACAAGCCGGAGGCGGTTCGTAACAGTTTGGCCGCATCGCCCAACGCCTGGTTCGACAAACCGGTATCAGACAGCACCGTAATCAAACACTCTTCGCGCATCTCGCGATATTTGAGGCACAGCGCGTAACCGCTCTCAGTAGCGGAAAAATGCGCCTCCTTGCCTACTTTTTCGCTTTTTATATAGCCGGCTTTCACCAGTTTCTTCAATGCGTAACTGGCAATATGCGTATCTTCGATATTCAGCACGAAGCAAATGTCCGCCAGGCTCTTTTTGCGTTCACGGTGACAAACATGATGCAACAAAGAAACCTCGACCGGCGTCATATCCTTGACGCCGGCAGCCGACATGCAACGCGCCATCCAGCGATTAAACGCATTGCCGGCAATGATCAATGCGTATTCCAGCTCAGATAGTTCGACACTGCTTTCCGAAGCCAGATGGGCCGAAGACAGGATTTTAGGGGCAGCAACGTTCATACATTTCCTACAAAACGCCAAGAAAAATTAATCATACAACTAGTTTCACTAAAAACCAGAGCGAATTTATGCCTGCGTTTCTGCAACAACATAAACTATTTACACACAAATTATTGACATTTTATTTTTGATGAACGATATTGCCCCTTAATTAAGCTCTTGGTAATAAAGAGTAAGCTTGTTGGGGGTAGACTAATTCGGCACGCTGCAATGGTTGCTAACCCGACTGCTAACTTGTTTCGCCATTTCTTTGCAATTCAACGTATTGTCCAAGCAGTCGAGGACAGAGTCATACGCCGCCCTGCGGCATTCCGCTCTGCACCGCAACTGCCGACTATTCTGCCGAAGGAAGCCCGCAGTCATGACTCAAGCCGTCATACAAGCCCTTGGTGAAAGCGCCCTGATATTGAATGCAGGGGCCAGCGCTACCCTGGAATGCCAACAGCGCTTGTGGGCCATCGCTGCCAAAGCCTCGCATTGGCCGCACGTGCGCGACGTCGTCCCGGGCATGAATAACCTGACTATCCTGTTCGATCCGCTAGCGGCCGACGCCGGGCAACTGGCGGAGAAACTCCAGAATGCATGGGATGCCGCCTCGATCAGCCAGAAGACCGGACGAAAAATCGACATTCCAGTGGTCTATGGCGGCGCCAGCGGCCCTGACCTGGAAGAAGTCGCGCGGCACACCGGCTTGTCGCCGGCAGAGATCGTCAAACGC
Source organism: Collimonas sp. OK607 (assembly GCF_900111995.1). Lineage (GTDB taxonomy): Bacteria > Pseudomonadota > Gammaproteobacteria > Burkholderiales > Burkholderiaceae_D > Collimonas. The sequence goes on along the minus strand of NZ_FOKF01000038.1, from coordinate 25,107 downwards.
CATACGGCAGCGGAATATATCGTCTATTTCATCGGCTTCCAGCCGGGTTTTCCTTACCTCGGCGGGCTCGATCCGAGATTGGCCACACCGCGCCGCAGCGAACCGCGGCTGGTGGTGCCGGCCGGATCGGTCGGCATTGGCGGTAGCCAGACCGGGATTTATCCGGCGGCCTCGCCCGGCGGCTGGCAACTGATCGGCCATAGTGCGCTGCAGCTGTTCGATCCTGCTGCCAATCCTCCTACCATACTGCAACCGGGTGACCGCGTACGTTTCGTCGCCAGCGAGGTGATTGCATGATCAAGATCCTTCGCGCCGGACGCATCAATTCGGTCCAGGACATGGGCCGCAGCGGCTTGCGCCATCTCGGCATCTGTCAATCCGGAGCGCTGGACCGCACCGCGCTCGCCACCGCCAATCTGCTGGTAGGCAATCCGCGCGACGCTGCCGCCATCGAATTCACGCTTGGCCCGTGCCAACTTGAATTCGCGTTCGACTGCCGCATCGCCTTGGGCGGCGCCGATTTCGCGGCAACGCTGGATGGCCGCCCATTGCCGTCGTGGTGGAGCGTGCGCGTACACGCCGGACAAATTCTGAAGCTGGAAGCAGCCCGCCACGGGATGCGCGCTTACCTCGCAGTCGCCGGCGGCATCAATTCCGCAACCCAGCTAGGTTCGCGCGCCACGGATCTGCAGGCCGGCTTTGGCGGCCATGGCGGCCGTGCCTTGACTGAAGGCGATGCCCTGTCTGCCGGAGAACTGACCGACCCTGCCGCGCCGTTGCATGCTGCGGCGTCTTTCGGCGTACGCCCACCCGCCTGGTACCAGGCCGACGATACCGAAGCACTGGCGATCCGCGTCATACCCGGCCCGGAATATGACATGTTCACAGTGGCCGCACAAAAAACTTTCTGGAACAGCAGCTGGACCTTGACGCCGCAAAGCAATCGCATGGGTTTTCGGCTGAGCGGACCGGAACTGAAGATCAAGAAGGGTAACGACCTGCTGTCCCATGGCGTACTGCCGGGCGTAATCCAGGTGCCGCCTGCCGGCCAGCCTATCGTCCTGATGGCGGATGCCCAAACCACCGGCGGCTATCCAAAAATTGGCGTCGTGATCGGCGCCGATTTGGCCAAACTGGCGCAGTTGCGCTTCAATCGCACCATACAGTTTGTCGAATGCGACGCCACCCAGGCGCGCGAGGAATTGCGCCAGGAGGCGGCATACCTACAGCAAATCGAAACCGCGATGCACTGGTTGCGTCCGGCCAAATAGGAGCAGACCATGCCCACGAAAGCGAAACGACAAGATCAACGACACGGAAAACGACACCATCAGGTCGACCTTAACGCCGACCTCGGCGAACAAAGCAACGGTAGCGACGAAGCATTGCTGGCGCTGGTCAGCTCGGCCAACATCGCTTGCGGCTGGCACGCCGGCAGCGCCTTGATGATGCAGCAATGCGTAACCTGGGCGGTAGCGCAAGAAGTCGCCATCGGCGCCCATCCGAGTTTTCCCGATCGCGACAATTTCGGCCGCACCGAAATGCAGCTTCCGGCCAACGAGATATACAGCGGCGTGCAGTATCAGATCGGTGCGTTGGCGGCTATTGCCGGCGCCCACGGTGCGCAGCTGGCGCACGTCAAGCCGCACGGCGCGCTGTACAACATGGCTGCGCGCGATGCGGCACTGGCCGACACCATCGTCGCCGCGATCCGCGACGTCGATCCGGCGCTGGCCTTGTTCGGCCTGGCAGGCAGCGAGCTGATCGCCGCCGCCCATCGTGCCGGTTTGCAGGCAGTGGAAGAAGTGTTTGCCGACCGCGGCTACATGGCGGACGGCAGCCTGGTCAAGCGTGGCACGCCAGGCGCCTTGATCGAAGACGAAGATCAGGCATTGGCACAAACCATGCATATGATCCGTGACGGCAAAGTCCAAGCGACAGACGGTAGCTGGGCGCCGGTCACGGCGGATACAGTGTGCCTGCACGGCGACGGTGCGCATGCGCTGGCATTTGCGCATCGCATCCATGACGAACTGACGCAGCAAGGCATCGCCATCCGCGCGCCTCGGATAGCCAGTGCAGACAGCTTGTTTCCGCTGCTGGGCTAAAAGACAAAACAGAAAAAATCAGCACCAGGAAGTCAACAGAACCGGCGACGCAACAACGAACGCCTCAATATTAGGAGATAGCAATGACCGTAACAGAATTATTGCCGCTGATCGGCATACCGATTGTGGTGGCAGGCTTTGCCTTGAAATTCAACCCCTTGCTGGTGGTGACCGTGGCAGGCCTGGCGACCGGCCTGGCGGTTGGCATGGATATCGGCACCTTGCTGGAAACCTTTGGCGAGAAGTTTATCAACAGCCGTTCGCTGGCCGTCTATGTGTTGATCTTGCCGGTGATCGGCCTGCTTGAAAGTTACGGGCTGAAAGAACGCGCGCAAGACTGGATTTCGGGCATGGCAGCCGCCACCTCGGCGCGTATCCTGATGTTGTACTTTGTTTTGCGCCAAGGTTTCGGCGCGCTCGGCCTGACCTATATCGGCGGCCAGGCACAAACCGTGCGACCGCTGCTGGCGCCGATGGTTGAAGGTGCCGCTACCGCGCGCCACGGCGAACTGCCGCTACACATCCGCGACAAGCTGCGCGCGCATTCCGCCGCTTGCGACAACATCGCCGTGTTCTTTGGCGAAGATATTTTCATTGCCTTCGGCGCGGTGCTGCTGATGGATGCCTTCCTCAAGGAAAACGGCATTCTCGGTATCGAACCTCTACATCTCGGCTTATGGGCCATTCCTACCGCCATCTCGGCACTGATCATTCACATGTTCCGTCTGGTGCGGCTTGACGCCAGCATCGCGCGCGATGTCGCCGCCTGGAAAAAAACTGAAGGAAACGAGGTAACAGCATGAGCGCCCTGATCACCATCAATGAAATCTACTATCTGATCGGCGTCATCCTCATGCTGCTGGTTGGCATGACCTTACGCGATAAGGGCAATCCGAAACGCGTGACCACGGCATTGTTCTGGTTCTTGTTCGGCACGGTATTCCTGTTCAGCGATTTGCTGGTTTCCTCGCTCGGCAAACCGATGGCTTACCGCATCATCGGCGTAGTGGTCGTGTTGATTTCGCTAATCGCCGGTTGCGGCTTGCTGTCCATCGGCTCTTACAAGCAACGCAGCGCTGAACAACGCCAGGCATCGGCCAACACGATTGGTAACTGGATCTTCCTGCCGGCGATATTGATTCCGGTAGTGACCGTACTGTGCACGGTTTTACTGAAGGGCGTGGCGATCGGCGGCGTCTATCTGCTCGACCAGAAACAGCTGACGCTGGCGGCGCTTTGCGTAGGCTGTATCTGCGCGATCCTGGCCGGCTGGAAACTGACCGGCGGTACACCGCTGCACGCCGTGCGTGAATCGCGCCGGTTGCTCGACGCCATCGGCTGGGCCGCTGTCCTGCCGCAAATGCTGGCGATGCTCGGTGGCGTGTTCGTTGCCGCGCAAACCGGGAAATCGGTGCAAGAAGTAGTCAGCCTGTTCGTCAATCCGGACAGCCGCTTCATGCTGGTAGTGATTTACTGCGTCGGCATGGCATTGTTCACCATGATCATGGGTAACGCGTTTGCGGCTTTCCCGGTATTGACTGCCGGCATTGCCTTGCCCTTCCTGGTCGTCGGCCACCATGCCGATCCGGCGCCGTTGGTGACCATCGGCATGCTTGCCGGATATTGCGGTACATTGATGACGCCGATGGGAGCCAACTACAACATCGTGCCGGCGGCGCTGCTGGAGCTAAAGGATAAATACCTGGTGATCAAAACCCAGATTCCGACGGCATTGGTACTGTTGGGAGCGAACATACTGTTGATGTATTTCTTGATATTCCGCTAAGGAGACACCATGCACCTAACTCTTGACCAGGTTGCGGCCTTCGCGCGCTTGCCTTTGCGCTCGCTACGCCACGAATATCCGAACTACATCATGCACGCCCTGAACGGCCCGCAAGATGCGCAAACGCCGCGCGCCATGCATCCGGTGTTCTACGGCTGCTACGACTGGCACTCCGCGGTACATGGTTACTGGCTGCTGGCACGTTGCGCCCGCCTGTATCCGACGTTGCCGCAACAGGATGAAATCGCGGCGCTGTTCGACGAGCACTTCACCGTTGCCAACATGCAGCAGGAACTGGCATATTTCCTGGCGCCGGGGCGGGTTTCTTTTGAACGGCCATACGGCTGGGCCTGGATCATGGCGCTGGCGCAGGAGCTGGACACCTGGCAGCACCCCAAGGCCAAAACCTGGCTGGCAGCCATGGAACCGCTGGTGGCTGAAATCCGCAGCCGCGTGTTCAGCTATTTCGCCAAGCTGAGCTATGCGATTCGAGTCGGCACGCATTACAACAGTGCGTTTGCCCTGAAACTGATTCTCGATTTCGCCCGCCATCGCCAGGACAGCGAACTGGAAAGCGCCGTAGTCACTGCCGCCTGCCGTTACTTCATGGGCGACAGCAATTACCCGGCGCACTACGAGCCGGGCGGCGACGAGTTCCTGTCGGCAGCGCTGACCGAAGCTTTGCTGATGGCGGACGTGCTCGATGCAGACGTCTTCGTCGACTGGTTTGCCCAGTATTTGCCGGCGCTGGCCGACATCGACCGGCTGATGAATCCGGCAGAGGTCAGCGACCATAGCGATCCGAAAATCGCTCATCTGAATGGTTTGAATTTAAGTCGTGCCTGGTGCATGAAAAAGATTGCCCGGCGCCTGCCGGAAATCGACCCGGCCACCGCTACGTTGACTGCAGCGGCGCGCCGCCATATCGAGGCCGGCTTGCCGCATGTCGTCAGCGGTGAATATGCCGGTGAACACTGGCTGGCGACGTTTGCCATGCTGGCGATGGAAACGGCAAACCAGGACAGGTGACCTATGGCTCAGAAAATTCAGTGCAGCATTTTACTTACCGGCTTTGAGCCGTTCGAACAAGAACCCCTCAATCCATCATGGGAAGCCGTACGCGCGCTGGATGGCTGGCAGTGCGAAGGCGCCAGCGTGACAGCACGTCAATTGCCCTGCGTTTTCGGCACGGCGCTGGAAGTGCTGGATCAGTTGATCGATGAGCTCAAACCGGTACTGGTCATTTGCGTCGGCCAGGCCGGCGGCCGCAGCCAGCTGTCGGTGGAGAGGGTCGCCATCAATGTCGACGATGCGCGGATTGCCGACAACGCCGGCCGCCAGCCGGTCGACCAGCCGATTTATAGCGACGGCCCCGCAGCGTATTTTTCGACGCTGCCTATCAAGGGCCTGGTCAAGGCGATGCGCGCTGCCGGTGTTCCGGCGGAAGTTTCGCAAACTGCCGGCACTTTTGTCTGCAACCATGTGTTTTATGGCTTGATGCATCAGCTGGCCACACATGCGCCCAAAGTCCGCGGCGGCTTCATTCATATCCCGTATATTCCTTCACAGGCTGCGCGCCATCCAGGTCAACCAAGCCTGGCGCTGGATACGGTCATCGAGGGTTTACGGATTGCGCTGCAGAGCGCCATGACGTTGCAACAGGATGTGATCGAAGGCGGCGGACAGCTGCACTAAATCTGCTACATGCGCGAGTACATGCGCCGGGGCATACGGATTCCGCTAATTTCCTGATTTTCGGCAAGCCGATCTTGTATCATTGGTTTAACGGGGGTGTTGAAAGACGCCCGATGATGCAGTCAAGTTACAGGAACCCGTATGTCGGAAACTCAAGTCGTTGTAGTAAGCCCGGAAGGCGAGCTGTACGCCGGGAGCGCAGGATTGGTCACCCTGCCGGGCATCGCCGGCTCGCTGGGTATATTGCCCGGCCACACTCCACTGCTGACTCGCCTGAAGCCAGGCGCAGTCCATATCAAACGCCTGACAGGCGAAGATGATTTCATTTATGTCGCCGGCGGCTACGCCGAAATCCAGCCGCACTCCGTCACCATCCTGGCCGACACTGCGATCCGCGGCAAGGATCTGGACGAAGCCAAAGCCACCGCTGCAAGGCAGCAGGCCGAGGAACGTTTGCAGAATCTGGCTTCGAATATCGACTACGCGCTGGCGCAAGCCGAGTTAGCGGAAGCGACTGCACAGCTCGCCACGCTTGCGCAGATGCGACGCGCCAAATAACCTGAGCGAGGCGCCTGGCTGACGCCAGACACCTCACGGCAAATCAACGCGGTTGCAGTGTGATTCCGCCATTCGACGGCCGACCGCCACCACCCGAAGGTCTGCCACCTGATGGCCGGTTCCCGCCTGGCGGCCTGGCGCCGTGTGGCGGACGATTTCCGCCGCCGAAGCCCGGCTGCGGATGCGGTCTGCCTGGCTTGACTACCGGCGGTTTCGGATGTGGCCTTGGCGGCGGCCGCACATTTACCGGAGGACGCGGCCGGTGCGGCCGATGCGCCCAATGCGACTGCTGTCCGTACCAGGGCCGGTTGCGATAATTCTGGTTCCAATAAGCGCCAAGGGTGAAGGCGATAATCGGCAATCCGATGCTGCTGCCGTAAGTCATCACAGGTACCGGATTGCCCTGATAGGGATAATTCAGGTTTTGCGCATACACCCAACCGCGATTGCCATCCGGCAGCGATATATCGCACCATGTATAACCGTTGATACAACCTGCCACCGATACCGGAGTGCCGGGACGAAGCTGCGCCACCAGCGGATAATCACGTGCCGGACCAGCCCGCAGATTGACGTTTTTACTGGTAAATGCCTGCTGCTGGGCGATTGCGGCAACTGGAACGCTGAAGCAAGCGACTGCAATCAACGGCAACAAACGGATGCGAATCATGACCACCTCCAATGGATTGACAATCGATACTGCGCCCTGCGCGAACGCTGTTAAGAATACATCGAAATTTACTTAGTGGAAACACTGCGCTCACTGATACACGCTATCACCTGGCATGGAGATGAATGGTCGCATGAAACCATGAGTAAAAGGCAATTTTCACTGTTGAAAAGTGATTTATAAACTACAATCTCCACAAACGAAATGGCACGATCATCATTTGCTGTGTAGTGGCGATAAGGGTAAGCAAGCAAAGGACAGCAAGACGGCAAAGCGACTAGCTGCTGAATAGAGCGAATGAAATGACTAAAGAAAAAATGACAACCTACGATCCTGCCGAAGATTTAGCTTCTAGTGAAGCAATCGCGGCTTTCATGGCCGCAGCATTCGAGACCGGTGACGCTGGTTATATAGCGCATGCGCTAGGAGTTGTCGCTCGCGCGAAAGGCATGGCGGAAATTGCCGGACAGACCGGCCTTTCCCGCGAACAGCTTTACCGCTCTTTCAGCGAGAACGGTAACCCGACCTTAAAAACCACTCTTGCCGTAATGAAGGCGCTTGGCATTGATCTGACTGCCAAGGTTCACGCCTGATTATGGCCATCGGGATTCAGTATGACGAAAACCTGTCTGCCGCTGAATCCCATGGAAATGTCCCCGTCACTTACTGAGTGTTCACCACCATGCCGGCATCATGCGCCTGCTGGTCCGCATGGTAAGAACTACGCACCATGGCGCCCACGGCAGCGTGCGCAAAACCCATCTTGTAGGCTTCTTCCTCATACATCTTGAAGACATCAGGATGCACATAGCGCCGCACCGGCAAGTGATTCCCGCTTGGCATCAGGTACTGGCCGATGGTCAGCATGTCGACGTCATGGGCGCGCATGTCGCGCATGACTTGCAGTACTTCTTCATCGGTTTCGCCGAGGCCGACCATGATGCCGGATTTGGTCGGCGTGTTCGGATGCAGCGCCTTGAAGCGCTTCAGCAGGTTCAGCGAATATTCGTAGTCTGAGCCGGGCCGCGCTTCCTTGTACAGGCGCGGTGCGGTTTCCAGGTTGTGGTTCATCACATCAGGCGGCGCCAGGTTGAGGATTTCCAGCGCGCGATCCATACGGCCGCGGAAATCCGGCACCAGGATTTCAATCCGGGTATTCGGCGACAACGCCCGCACGTGGCGGATGCAATCGGCGAAATGGCCGGCGCCGCCGTCACGCAAATCGTCGCGGTCGACGCTGGTGATGACAACGTAATTCAATTTCAGCGCGGCGATGGTCTTCGCGAGGTTTTCCGGCTCGTTGACGTCGAGCGGATCCGGGCGGCCGTGGCCGACATCGCAGAACGGGCAGCGACGGGTGCATTTGTCGCCCATGATCATGAAAGTTGCCGTGCCCTTGCCGAAACACTCGCCGATATTCGGGCAGCTGGCTTCTTCGCAAACCGTGACCAGGCTATTGGCGCGCAGGATGTCTTTGATTTCGTAAAACCGCGACGATGGCGAAGCTGCCTTGACGCGTATCCAGTCCGGCTTTTTCAGAGCTTCAATCGGGATGATCTTGATTGGAATGCGCGAGGTCTTGCTGGCGCCTTTTTGCTTTTCGGACGGATTGTAGCTAGCGGTGGCGATGGTGGCTTCTGCAGGCAGCGACGGCGTGGTTTCTGTGGTCATGGTCTAGGCATTTCCTTGCTGGAGTCTCGAAAAAGGACTCAGTTAAAACGGTCTATCAATTTGTGAGCAAGCGCTAACTGCACCTCTGAGAGAGCACTATCAACGCCTAGTGTTTTCATATCGACTGTGGCGAGGCCTTCGTAGCCGCATGGATTGATCCAGGAAAAAGGCGTCAGATCCATGGCAACATTGAGCGACACACCGTGGTAAGTGCAGCCGCTGCCTCTTACTTTCAAGCCAAGCGCGGCGATCTTCGCACCCTGCCAGACGCCGTCGGCAATATAAATCCCGGGGGCGCCGGCCTTGCGTTCACCAGCCAGATTATACGCTGCCAGCGTGTCGATCACCGCCTGCTCGATACCCTGCACGAATTCACGCACAAACAGACGCGCGGCGGGACGGCGGCGGCGCAAGTCCAGCAGCAGGTAAATCACTACCTGACCCGGCCCGTGATAAGTCACTTCGCCACCGCGATCGGTCTGTATCACCGGGATCTGGTGCGGTGCCAGCACATGGCTCGGATCGGCTCCCAAACCCAGTGTAAACACTGGCGGATGTTCAACTATCCACAACTGGTCTGGCGTATCGGGGGAACGGGAGTCGGTAAACGCGCGCATCGCGTCAAAACTGACTTGATAAGGTTCTACGCCGCGCTGAATAATTTGGGGGCTAGGCAGAAGATCTGGGGAAATGAATTGCTGCGCACTGGACATACCGCAAGTGTACCGAAAATCGGCCGTGGGCGTGCGCCACCGGGGACGCCGTCAGACCGGAAGAGGGCTTAACGGCATCCAGTCATGCAATATCCGGATCGAAGCGATGTTGCAGTCGCGTCACGGTAGTGAGTGATATCCGATATCAAATCAGCAAAAATCAGCAAACTGCAGGCCTTGCGCCCAGTGGCTTGCTAAAACCGGCGCGTGCATTCGAGGCCGGCAGACGTGTCGATTGCTGTTGAATTTGCACCACGCTGTTGCCTTTGATTGCTTCGATGACGATATGGCTGTCAGCGGCGACGCTCAGGAATTGCCCGGCAGACAACCAGTAGTCATCGCCGTGCCCCGTTACGGTTACCCACACCCGGCCTTGCATGATTTGCAGGGTTTGCGCTACCGGGGCGGTTACCGACGTGGCTGTACCGGCATCTATGGTTAAAGACTCGTTAGCTAATAATTTTCGCATGATGTCACTCCTTGAAACTGCTGGTATATTGGACGCTACATCTCACTCCACACCGCTTGATATAGACGTTCCTTGTTTCTACAGAGCCATTTTAGACAATCCGCAGGCAGTAACAAAACGAGTAATTTTCTCCTCCCTTGCTAATTTTTCTCATATAAAATGGCCGATCTCCGAAAATTGCCTAACCTTTCTGCCCTACGCGCCTTCGAGGCTGCAGCACGCAATGACAGCTTTTCGCGCGCCGCCGAAGAAATCTTCGTGACGCCGGGTGCGATCAGCCATCAGATCCGGGCCTTGGAGCAGGAGCTGGGCATCATGTTGTTCAGCCGCCACGGCAAGCGCATCACGATCACCGAGCAAGGGCAGCGCTTTGCCGCCGTCATCCGTAAATCCTTGAATGAAATCGCATTTGCGGCCGAAGCCTTGAAGATGGATGCCAAGCAGAAGCGCTTGACCATTTCCGCCCTGCCCTCGTTTGCTGCACGCTGGCTGGCGCCACGGCTGTGGAAATTCATCGACCTGCATCCCGATACCGAGGTGGTGCTGCAATCGAGCAGCCACCTCAATGACCTGGAACGTGAACCGATCGATGTCGGCCTGCGCTACGGGCTGGGCCACTATCCTGGCCTGGTGGTGGAAAAACTGATGGACGATTATTACTATCCGGTGGCCAGCCCGAACTACCGTGACGGAAACCTGCCGAAAACGCCGCAGGAGCTGGAGCAGTGCAGCCTGTTGCGCATGGATACAGAGTCATCGTGGATGCCGTGGTTCGAGGCTGCAGGCATCGACCTGGTGGAACCGACTGGCGGCTTGCTGATCGAGGATGCGTCGATGCTGTTGCGCTCGGCTTCGGATGGATTGGGGATTGCTTTGACGCGGCACGCGATTGCACTACAGGAAATTGCTTCGGGGGAGTTGGTGCGTTTGTTCGATGTCGTCGCGCTCTGCCCGCTATCCTATTATTTCGCCTGCACCAGGGAAGCGCTGAGCAAACCGCAGGTGCAGGCTTTCCATCGCTGGCTGCTGGACGAGATCAGGACTTTCAAGGCGCAAAGCGAATGGCCCGGAGGACCCGAGCCATCATGATCCAATGAGGATTTAAAGCACCATCTTGACCATCGGGTGCGACGACAAGGCCCGATACAAATCATCCAGCTGTTCACGGCTTGTCGCACGAACAGTAGCAGTCAGGCCGGTATAGTTACCCTTGGACGATGGCCGCACTTCCAGCTTGTCGATATGAAAAGTCGGATCATGCTGCACCACCACGCCAACCATGGTCGGCGCAAATGCGTCGTGCGTAGGTCCCATGATCTTGATGGGAAAATCGCTTGGGTATTCGATCAGGCTTTCAGCGGGGGGGATAACCTGGTTTTCAGTGGGCTCGGTCATGATGGTTGCTCTTTAATGGTGACGCAGGATAGTAGTTTACTCCCGAAACGGATTCCTGCACTAAAAGCTTATCGGCGACCGGGAGTTTGCCGGCACAGCTTATGTAAATGGAAACAGGGCAGAAAACAATAAGATTTCTGCCCTGCAACGCCTTACAGCAATACCTGCAGCTCGCTGATTAAGTTGCCTGAGCTGCCTTGGCCGCCTGATAAGCCTCGTATAACTGCTTGTATATGGGGCCGGGTTCGCCATTTCCAATAGTCTTGCCGTCAATCGAAACCACCGGCAACACTTCCTTGGTGGCTGACGAAAGCAGCACTTCATCGGCGGCAAACACCTCTTCGCGCGTAATCCGGCGAGCTTCGAACGGAATGCCGCCGGCAGCGCACAATTCCTCGATCAGGCGGTAGCGGATCCCTTCCAGGATCAGATTATCCTTAGGCGGCGCCATCAGTTTGCCGTTTTTGACGATCCAGACGTTGGAAGACGACGCTTCGGTCAGCCAGCCATCGCGGAACTGGATCGCCTCCACCACGCCATGCTCGGCAGCATTTTGCGCCGCCAGTACATTCCCCAGCAGGGAAATCGACTTGATCTCGCAATGCAGCCAGCGTTGATCCTCCATCGACACGCAAGGCACGCCGCTAGCGCGCAATGCCGCGCTCGGCAACACCAGCGGGTTGGTCATGATGAACACCGTCGGCGTCAGCGCCTCTTTCGGGAACGCATGGCCGCGCTTGGCGACGCCGCGGGTGACGTGGATGTAGACCATCTGGTCATCCGCCGGATGGGCATCGATCACACCTTGGATCAGCGCCAGCCACTGTTCTTTGTCATGCGGATTTGTAATACTGATCTTTGCCAGGCTGCGAAACAGGCGCGCCAGATGATGCTCGGAACGGAATAATTTACGGCCGTAGATAGGAATCACCTCATACACGCCATCACCGAAAATGAAGCCGCGGTCGAGTACGGGGATGCGCGCTTCGGACAGCGGCGTCATGCTGCCATTGAGATAGACCAGCGGGTCTTGCATGATCGGATTCCTAAAAAAGTAGAGAGTCCAATTCTGGCACAGCACCGGACCATGGGGTATGCAAAAAAAGTATGCGAACGACCTGGAAAGCATCGCGCCAAGATGTTGGCGTGCGATGTCGACGTGATGCGGTAGCATACACATACCTCAACTTCGAGGAACCGCCAAAGTTCCTCCTGCGCCTGACCATGACCACCATCGTTACCCGTTGCGCCTGGGCCAATCCCGCCAATCCCCGTTACCTGGCCTACCACGACGAGGAATGGGGCAAACCCTGCCACGATGAGGTGCAACTGTTCGAAATGCTGAACCTGGAAGGTGCGCAAGCCGGCCTGAGCTGGGAAACCATCCTCAACAAGCGCGACAACTACCGCCGCGCCTTCGACGGCTGGGACGCGAAAAAAATCGCCCGCTATGACGAGGTCAAAGTGGCGTCCCTGCTGGCCGACGCCGGCATCGTCCGCAATCGCCTGAAGATTGCCGCCACGATCAGCAACGCCCAGGCTTATCTGCGCCTGCGTACCGAAGTCGGCGGTCTTGATGCTTTCTTATGGGCCTACGTCGATGGCGAGCCGATCCAGAATCAATGGACATTACTAGGCGGCAATCCTGCCAAAACGCCTTTGTCCGACCGCATTTCCAAGGATTTGGGCAAACGCGGCTTCAAATTTGTCGGCTCCACCATCATTTACGCTTATATGCAGGCGATCGGCATGGTCAATGACCACTGCATCGAATGTTTCCGGCACCAGACAGTGGCAGAATAACTCCCGATCGGGATGGCTGAGTTTGTTACCCCTTAGTCAACGGTAAGGAATATAACGAATCCGGGCTGCTTTTCGCGCGTCATTAATCATTATCAGCGAACATCCGCAAAGCGCAGCCCTCTTCCCGTCCCGACACCATTCTGCTACATTCCCGCCATGCCTAAACTGACCTTAGACCGAATCCTGCAATCGCAGGGCTTCGGCAGCCGAAAATATTGCCGCGAGTTAATTGAAGATGGCGAAGTCGTCATCGACGGCGTCGCTGTTACCGACTATAAATCTATGCCCGACACCGACGGCCTGGTGTTCACCCTGTTCGATGAAGAATGGATTTACCGCGAACATGTCTATATCGTGCTCAACAAACCGGCCGATATCGAGTGCTCCCGCAAACCCAGCCATCACCCGGGGGTATTAAGCATCTTGCCGGAACAATTCAGCTGGCGTGACGTGCAGCCGGTAGGACGGCTCGACCACGACACCACCGGTTTGCTGCTGATGTCGGACGACGGCAGCTTCATCCATGCCCAGTCTTCACCCAAACGACACGTGCCGAAGTTGTACGTTGCCACCACGCATGATCCTGTGACCGAGGAACTGGTGCAAAGTTTGCTGGCCGGCGTGAAATTGCACGATGAGCCGCAAACCCTTGCTGCTATCAGTTGCCGCATGCTCGGCACGCACGAAATCGAGATCGTGCTGGAACAGGGGAAGTACCATCAGGTCAAGCGCATGCTGGTTGCGGCCGGCAATCATTGCACGGCGTTGCGCCGCACCGCTATTGGTGGCCTGACGCTGGACGCGCTGGAGCTGGAACTTGGGGAATGGTGCTATCTGGAGCCGGAACACCTGGCGTTGCTGGTGCCGGCGGCCTAGCACAAAAAAAAACGCAAGACCGAAGTCTTGCGCTTTACTGATCCTGGCTTTCCCGGAAAATCAGTGCGAGCGGATCATGGTGCCGAACGCCTGTTCGGTCAACACTTCCAGCAGCAACGAATGCTCGATACGGCCATCAATGATGTGCACCGTATTGACACCCGACTTGGCCGCATCCAGTGCCGATGAAATCTTAGGCAGCATGCCGCCGGAGATGGTGCCGTCCTTGAACATTTCATCGATTTCGCGTGCCGACAAGTCAGTCACCAGATTGCCTTGCTTATCTTGCACGCCAGCAATATTGGTCATCATGATCAGCTTTTCAGCGTGCAGGATTTCTGCGATCTTGCCTGCCACGACGTCGGCATTGATGTTGTAAGCCTGGCCGTCGGCGCCAAAGCCGATAGGCGAAATGATAGGAATGAACGCATCGTCCTGCAACGCTTTGACCACCGCCGGATTGATGGCTTCGATTTCGCCGACAAAGCCGATATCGAGGAATTCACCCGGATGCTCACGGTCCGGCATGCGGTATTTGCGCGCACGGATCAGGCCGCCATCCTTGCCGGTCAGGCCGACAGCCTGGCCACCGTAGTGGTTGATCAGCATCACGATATCCTGCTGCACTTCGCCGCCCAGCACCCACTCCACTACTTCCATGGTTTCTTCGTCGGTAATCCGCATGCCTTGCACGAAGGTGCCTTGCTTGCCGATTTTCTTCAGGGCATTGTCGATTTGCGGGCCGCCGCCATGCACCACCACCGGGTTCATGCCGACCAGTTTCAACAAAATCACGTCGCGCGCGAAGCCGTGCTTCAGGCGCTCTTCGGTCATTGCATTGCCGCCGTATTTGACGACAATGGTTTTACCGTGGAATTGACGGATGTACGGTAACGCCTCGGCCAGAATTTCAGCTTTGATTCCTGGGGCAACGTTGGCTAGATCGTTGGTCAAATCGGCCATGAACAGTCCTACAAGAGAGGTTCTGAGCTTGTCAGAAGAAAGTAAAAAAGTGCAAAGACTGCAACTCGGGGGGAGTTAAAAATCGCTGCGAGAAGGATCAGCGCGATTTTACATGGAAATGCGCTTGCTTAGGTGCGGCAAGCGCGCCAATAATCTCCTGATGTTGCGTAGCGATGTTGCATAGATACGTCAATGTACGTTTGATGGCTATTATGAAGCCCGTTTTCCCCTGCACAACACGCACCGACTTACAAAGGATAAGCAGAATGGCGCAATGCCCCGCCTGCCAGCAACAGTTTTCGTGTGGCGCCGGCCAGCATGCGGATCAGCCTTGCTGGTGCAGCCTGCTGCCGCCGCTGGCCAACGCCGGGCCGGCAGCCACGGAATGCTATTGCCCGGACTGCCTGGAACGCCTGGTGCTGCAACAACAAACAGTTGGCGAGCACCCGATCGCTAAGGACCAGCGCAGCTGCGTACTTCCTGGCCAGGAAAATCCAGCTTGATCTTGTCGAACGCAATCTTGGCGTCGCCACCCAGATCACGCAGCTGGAATGCCACTTTACTGGAGCTCACCGTGCGCGTACTGATCTTGGCGCCGCCCAGGCCACGCTTGGCCAGGCTGGCGACTTGCTTTTGCGCAGCTTCATCGGTTCTGAAAATGCCCAGTGAAATGCCATAGCGCAGCGCGCCGGAATCCTGTATTACGAAGAAATCGCTGATCCCGAGCCGGCGTATTTCGTCAGCCTTTTTATCGGCCGCGTCCTTGCTGCCCAGCGACGGCAGGTACACCATGTGGCTGGCCACTTCCTGCGTTTCGCGACGGACAAATTTGACGTTCGGCGCGCGCTCCGCCAGCTTGCTCGAAAAACGCCGTGCTTCCGCCGCAGCGAAATTGCCGATTTCGGTGCAAGCCACCACCGGTGCCGGGTCCGCCGCCGCAGCTGGCGCTGCCGGCGCCGTACTGGCAACCGCAGCCGATGCGGCCTGAGCGGCCTCTGCCACCGTCATTTTGATTTTATCCGCCTGCAACTGCTTGCTGATACGAGTCGGCTCCCGGCCATCGCTGTAGAGCGCGCCGAGATAGCCTTTTTGCATGGCGAACAACGTCGCATTCGCCAATAACAGCAGCCAGAAAATGATTTTCAACATGATGTTTTTATAGTGTTGCTGCAGCGGTTTGCAGACCGATCAATACCAGATTATCAACTGTTTCATGCGCTATGGACAGGTACGGCGCAACTAAAGCCGCCGAGCCCCCGGCCACGATACAACCTATGCGTTTGCCCGGCGATTGCTGGCTGTGCAAGGCAAATGCCCGTTCGATGGCGCCAACCTGTGCATTGATGCAGCCGCTGATGATAGCGTCATCGGTATTATCGGCAAACAAGGTATTTACATGCACGTGATCGGTAATGTGCGGCAATTGCGCGGTACTGCGCGCCAGCGAGGTCGCCATCAAACCCAGGCCCGGCAAGATCATGCCGCCGGTAAATACGCCGTCGGCGCTGACCGCATCAATCGTGGTGGCGGTACCGCAGGTGGCTACAATCAAGGCTTGCTGCGGAAATAGCCGTTGCGCCCCCAGCGCCGCAGCAAACCGGTCGCATCCCAATTGTGCAGGATCGCGATAGGCATTGCGCAGACCCGCCAGTTGCGGCAACGAGGCAAACCAGTGAAGCTGCATGCTGCTGCCAAAAACTGTTTCCAGCAACGTCTGCAAACGCTCATGCGTACGCTCGCCAGCCACATTGGAAACCAGAATGCGCGTCACCTTCGCTGTCAGCTTGCGCCAGCGCGCACTCAGCGTCACCAGCTCGCTATGCGTCGCCGAGCCGCTTTCCAGCCACTCGCCGGGCAAGCCGCCGCTGCCCATCTCGGGCAGCGCTGCAAGCGCCCATTTGATACGGGTATTGCCGACATCGATCAACAACATGGCCATGGCTCAGTCTTCCTTCGGGCGTAATGAAATATCGCCGGCCATGATGGCTATCGGGCTGTTGCCAGCGTCCGTTTGCAACAACAAGCGGCCGATCTGGTCAATGCCCAGCGCCCGGCCCTCGTGCAATGTCTTGCCTTGGTCCAGGATCAGCACCTGCTGACCGGCAAATGCATGCAGCCGATTCCAGCGTTCGACAAAAGCCGCCAGGCCCTCGCTTTCGAATTGGCGCATGTTTTGCGCCAGTCCGCTCAATAATGCGCCAAGCAACAGCGCCCGATCCTGCGCTGCCGTCACCGGCAGATTGGCGGTAGGACGGCCGATTTGTTCTTGCAACTGTTCCGGCATGGCGAGATTGATGCCGATGCCGATTACGGCCCACAATTGCTGATCAGGCGCAGTGGCGGTTTCAATCAGGATGCCGGCCAGCTTACGGCCCTTGTGCAATACGTCGTTCGGCCATTTCAATTGCACTTCAACCCCGAAGTCGGCCAGGATCTCGGCAATCGTCACGCCCACCGCCAGCGGCAAACCGACCAATGCCTGCAACGGTGCGGCAAACGGCCAGGCCAGCGAAAAGGTCAACGCCGCCGACGGCGCCGTCAGCCAGGCACGGCCGGCGCGGCCGCGGCCAGCAGTTTGCGTCAGCGCCACCAGCAAGGTCGGCGCGTTCAACGTACGGGAATCCACGCCGCCGGCGATACGCGCCAGCAGATCAGCGTTGGTAGAACCGGTTTCGGCCACTACTTCGATCCGGCATTGCTCGGCGTGATGGCCGGCAAATGCAGCGATGCGAGCGGCGGACATATGGCTGGTAAGCGAAGTTGGTGCAATAGATTGTGCAGTCATGCCGCGCATTGTAGCGGGAGTTATAGAGAAATGCGGCGCGCCACCCGTGGGATTACACGCAAAAACACAATAAAAAACAACGTGCGGGCAATCCCTATGGCATATTTCTCCGGGAAACGTTACCGCGAGACGCTACCGTGAGACGTCAATTCACTTATCCGATTGCCCACTAGACTGGTTTTATCATTACTACAATAGTGCTAATGGCAATTCTCCCTTAAACTGATGCGATGCCGAACCCAGACTCCACCACCCCCGCTCTCGATATCAAAGATGGCAGCCTGGTTGCCGCACGCGGCGACTGGCAAGTGCATGCCTTGACGCAACCGGGGGTGATCAAGACGCTGCAAGCCAAATTGAGAGCACTCTCCAGGCAAACTGATCCGCTGCGCTGGGATCTGTCGGATATCGGCACGCTGGATCATATCGGCGCGCAATTATTGTGGAACGCCTGGGGTAAAACGCGTCCGGAACAATTGACCGTAGCGCCGCAACACCGCGATTTCTTCCAGCGCCTGGCCAGCGCCGGTACGTTGGCATTGCCGCCCAAGCCACCGCGGCGCCGCATGTTCAATGCAATCTACGACATGGGCAGGGAAGCGCTGAATCACGTGACCGGCTTTATCACCCTGCTGGGACAACTGGTGCTGGATTTCCTGCGCATGATGCAAGTACCCCAACGGGCGCCATGGAAAGAGATTTCCGCCAATATCTATCATGTCGGCTACCAGGCATTGGGAATTACTGCGCTGGTCGGCTTCCTGATCGGCGTGGTGCTGTCGTTTTTGTCGGCACAACAATTGCATACCTTCGGCGGCGATATCTACCTGGTGAACATTCTCGGCATGAGTATCATCCGCGAACTGGGGCCGTTGCTGGCAGCGATCCTGGTGGCCGGCCGTTCCGGCTCGGCAATCACCGCGCAACTGGGCGTGATGCGCGTTACCGAAGAGCTCGATGCGATGCTGGTGATGGGCTTGCCGCATGGCTTCAGGCTGGTTTTGCCGCGGGTGCTGGCATTGCTGGTGGCAATGCCTTTGCTGGTGATCTGGACCGATGCGATTGCACTCCTGGGCGGGATGGTAGCCGCGCAATTGCAACTAGGGTTGTCGCCCACCTATTTCCTGCAGCAGTTGCCGAATGCGGTACCGTTACCCAATTATCTGATCGGCCTCGGCAAAGGTGCAGTGTTCGGCGGCTTGATTGCGATGGTGGCCTGCTATTTCGGCCTGCGCATCGAACCGAACACCGAAAGCCTCGGACATGGCACCACCACTTCAGTGGTGACCGCGATCACCATCGTCATCGTCGCCGACGCTGTGTTTGCGATTATTTTCAGCGGCGTGGGATTCTGATGGCCGAGCAGACACCCGTCATCGAAATCGACAAGCTCTGGACCCAGTTCGGCCAGACCGTGATTCACGAGGATCTTGATCTGCGCATCGACGCCGGCGAAATCGTCGGCCTTGTGGGCGGCTCCGGTTCCGGCAAGACCACACTGGTGCGGCAGATATTGGGGCTGAACCGGCCGACCAAAGGTAAGGTGACCGTGTTCGGCATCGATGTCAGCCAGGCCGACGTCGATCAAATGTATACGCTGCAAAATCGCTGGGGCATGCTGTTTCAGCAAGGCGCCTTGTTTTCGGCATTGACGGTGCTGGACAACGTGGCGTTGCCGATGCGCGAGCTGCGCGCCTTGCCGGATCAACTGATCAAGGACGCGGCGCTGCTCAAGCTGCAGATGGCCGGGATCGGCCCTGAACACGCGCTGAAAATGCCGTCCGACCTCTCCGGCGGCATGATCAAGCGGGTGGCGCTGGCACGGGCGCTGGCGCTGGAGCCGGAATTGCTGTTTCTCGATGAACCCACGGCCGGGCTCGATCCGGCATCGTCGGCCGCCTTTATCGAGCTGATCCGGTCGCTGCACAAGGACATGCGGCTGACCGTGGTGATGATCACCCACGATCTGGAACCATTATTGGCTTTGTCCACCAAAATTGCAGTACTGGCAGACAAACACGTGATCGCCTACGACACGCCGGAGCGCGTCATGAAAGTACGCCATCCGTTTATCGAAACATTTTTTCTCGCCGCTAACCGTTTCGAACACGACACTTGCGGATGATATGCAAACAAGATGCAGAAAGCGTAAATAGGAAGTCTTATGGAAAATAAAGCGCATGCCCTGATTGCCGGACTGTTCACCGTGGTCTTGCTGATCGCGGCGCTGTTCGGCGTCATGTGGTTCAACAGCGACCGCGTGGAACGGGTGCCTTACGAGATCGCCACCAAGTTGTCGGTACCGGGACTGAATCCGCAAGCCGATGTCCGCTATCGCGGCCTGGATGCCGGCAAGGTCGATGCGATCACCTTCGATCCTAAATCGCCGGGTCAGATCCTGATCAAGATCAAGATCAATCCGGACACGCCCATGACCCAATCCACCTTTGCCACCCTGGGTTATCAGGGAGTGACTGGAATTGCTTATATCCAGCTGGACGACGATGGCAGCAAGCCGCTCAAACTCACCAGCAGCCCGCAACATCTGGCGCGCATAGAATTGCGCCCGAGCCTGTTCGACAACCTGCAGACTAAAGGTGCGGTAATCTTGTCGCGCGCCAACGACATGGTCGACAAACTGAATAGCTTGCTGGATCCCGATAATCAGAAAACCATGCTGAAAGCATTCAGCGATGTCAGCCAGACCGCCGTTGAATACCGCGGCATTCCGCAGCAGTTGCAGCCGACCTTGCGCCAGCTGCCGGAACTGACCACGCAAATGAACCAGGCGCTGGCATCCATTACGGCACTCTCCAACAACATGACCGTGCTCAGCAAGAACCTGAATACCCTGACCGCCAGCCTGCAAGGGCCCAACGGCGCTATCGCCAATCTGGGCGGTGCAGTGCAAAACATCAGCTCGGTCGCCAACGGCGTCGAATACGATACGCTGCCGCGTTTCAATACCCTGACCACGGAAGCGCGCTCGTCGATGCGCACGCTGAACCAGACGCTGGACCATTTCAACCAGCAGCCGCAAAGCATTTTGTTTGGCAGTAAGGCCCTGCCTCCCGGCCCCGGGGAAGCGGGTTTTGTCGCTCCAGGAAAATAAAACCATTAAAGGCCCGCCATGACCATGACCGCTATCCTGAAAACCCTGTCGACTTTAGTTGCGATTGCCCTGGTCGCCGGCTGCGCCAGCAAGGTCGACGCGCCGACCCAATTCGACCTGGGCCTGTTGCCGGCCACTGCAACAAGCACGAGCACCGCAGCCACAGCATTGCCGGCCATCAGCCTGGCCGATGTCAATGCGCCGGCCTGGCTGGACAACAACATGATGTACTTCCGCCTGGCCTACGCCAACCAGCAGCAACCGCGTCCCTACGCCAACAGCCGCTGGACCATGCCGCCGGCGCAACTGTTTCAGCAGCGCCTGAAAACGCGCGTGGCCCAGGCCGGCGGCACGGTGTTGGCAATGTCGGATGCGGCGCTTAATATTCCGGTGCTGCGGATCGACCTGGACGACTACACGCAAACCTTCGATACGCCTTCACACAGCCTGGCGACACTGCAGATACGCGCATCGCTGTTCAATGGCCGGGTACTGCTGGCGCAAAAGAGTTTTAGCCGCCAGATGGCGACACCCAGCGCCGACGCTGCCGGCGCCGCCAGCGCTTTTGTCGCCGCGAACGATGGCGTGATTGACGATCTGATGAGCTGGCTGGCAACAGTAGCTCCGAAAAAACAATGAACCAACAATGACCCAACAAGCAACCTCAACAAATGCCTCTACCGCATCATCGTTTGCTCGTGTCAGCCTGCTGATTTACCTGCTGCTGATCGTCTACGCCAGCTGGTATCCGTTTGCCGGCTGGCGCGATCTCGGCCTGACAGCCTTCGCCTATCTGGACGCGCCATTGCCGCACTACTGGACCGTGTTCGATGTATGGACCAATGTCGCCGGCTATCTGCCGCTGGGCATGCTGATGGTGCTGTCGTTGCCACGCTGGCGTCGCTGGTCGCCGTATTGGGCGGTGCTGCTGGCGACGTTGGCGGGGATCCTGATCTCCGGCACCATGGAAGCGGTACAGACTTTCTTGCCGACGCGTGTCGCCTCCAACCTGGATCTGATGACCAATAGCGCCGGCGCCTTGCTCGGCGCGGTGCTGGGCGCCATCCTGCGGCCACGCTTCGGGCCTGACAACCGTTTATTACAACTGCGCGAGCACTGGTTCAACCGTGAAGCCAGCCAGGGCATGGTAGTTGTTGCGCTATGGCCTCTGGCGCAAATTTATCCGCTCAGCCATCTGTTCGGCTTTGGCCAGTTCACCTCCATGTTATCCACCTGGCTCTCCGACCTGTTGGAAGAACCGGTCGATCTGCAGGCATGGTTTACCAATGACGTGCAATTCAGCGCCGCCCAATACTGGCTGACCGAAACCATCATCACGGCCTGCGGCCTGACCGGCGCCGCCTTGACCTTCATGATCCTGCTGCGCAAGCAAGCGCCGAAGCTGCCGCTGACCTTGCTGCTGGTGTTTGTCACGCTGATGACCAAGGCACTGGCGACAGCGCTGTTGTTCGCGCCGGACAATACCTTCGTCTGGCTGACCCCGGGTTCGTTCGGCGGCTTGCTGATCGGCGCACTCATGCTGAGCGGCCTGGCCTACGCGCCGCAACTGGCGCAACGCCGGCTGGCCGGGCTGACCCTGATCATGGCTTTATTGCTGGTCAATATCATGCCCGACAATCCGTATTACACCGAAACGGTGCAAACCTGGACACAGGGAAAATTCCTGAATTTCAACGGCGTTGCCCAGTTCCTGGCCTTGTTATGGCCGTTCTGCACGCTGTGGTTCTTGTTTCATCCGATGCATAAGCGGCGTCGCCAGCTGCCCCCGCGCGATTCCCGTTAGCCCGTCCGCCGGAACCGAAAAACGCCGGCGGTGTATGATTCCTGCTTATCTCCAACGCAAAACCGCACAAAACAACCCATAAGCACCCCTGACCAACCTATTCCAGAATATTGCAATGAGCGATAAACCGTTTTACGAACACCATGTATTTTTTTGCCTGAACCAGCGCGCACCGGGCGAACGGGTTTGTTGCGCTAACAGCGGCGCCCAGGCCGCACAGGAACATGCCAAGCGCCGCATCAAGCAACTGGGCCTGGCCGGCGAAGGCAAGGTGCGGATCAATAAAGCCGGCTGCCTTGAGCGCTGCGAACAAGGACCGGCAATGGTGATTTATCCGGAAGGTGTCTGGTACACCTACGTCGACAATGAAGATATCGACGAAATCATCGACGTCCATATAGTCGGCGGGAAGATTGTCGAACGCCTGAAAATCTGATCAGTTTAAGCAAAATCCAAGCAAAGTATCTTCAGCCTTTATTCCCCGAATCGATTCAATGAACGCCCAAACGCTCCCCTTCTTCATCGCCGGCGCTGTCGGCCAACTCGAATGTGCACTCGACCTGCCTGATCCCGAAACCTTTGCCGTGCCGCGCGGACTGGCGCTGGTCGCCCATCCTCATCCGCTGTTCGGCGGCACCATGGACAACAAGGTGGTGCATACGCTGGCGCGCGGTTTCCTGGCGCTGGGCTATGTCACGGTGCGCATGAATTTCCGCGGTGTCGGCAAATCCGACGGCGTACACGACGAGGGTCGCGGCGAGACCGACGACATGGCCTTGCTGCTCACTCACATGCGCCAGCAATATCCCGATCTGCCGCTAGCCCTCGGCGGCTTTTCATTCGGCACTTTCGTGCAAGCGCAATTGCAGCAGCGCCTGATCGAGGCCAATGCCGGAGCTGGCGCAGCCGCCGAACGGCTGGTGCTGGTGGGCACTGCCGCCGGCAAGTGGCCAATGCCGACCGTGCCGGCCAACAGTATCCTGATTCATGGCGAACTGGACGATACGATTCCGCTTACCGCCGTGTTCGAATGGGCGCGCCCGCAAGACATCCCGGTGATCGTGATTCCTGGCGCCGACCATTTTTTTCATCGCCGACTGCAACATATCAAGAATCTCATGGTCGAAATGTGGCATCGCTGAACGGCCGCGATTTGAACCCGCTGCAAGCATGTTTGCAGCATTCATAAGCCGGTTGGGACGGCGGTGGCGCTATAATTCGGTCGGTATGGTTGTATGCGGTGATTTGCTGGTGGACTGTAACTAACCCGCTAGCCGCCTCCGTTTACGCATTTTTTCAATCCACTTCGCACATAAAATTGCTCATTGTCTACATTCGTTGTTCGCAAGATGCAGGTTTATTGCCACTGATTTCATTACTAGATACTCCATGAAAAAAATATTCGCGGCGCTCGCTGCAACTGTCTTCTCCATATCCGTAGCCTTTGCCCAGACATTGCCGTCGCCGACAGTGGCCGCCAAAACGTGGCTGCTGCTCGATGCCACCAGCAACCAGGTGATCGCATCGCAAGATCCCGACATGCGCGTCGAACCGGCGTCGCTGGCCAAGATCATGACCGCGTATGTGGTTTTCGAAGCGCTCAAGGATAAGAAAATTACCCTCGACCAGATGGTTAACGTGTCAGTGCGCGCCTGGAAGGTCGATCCGAGCAGCTCCAAAATGTTTATCGATCCGGCAACGCCGGTATCGATCAATGATTTGCTGTACGGCTTGATGGTGGTATCGGGTAACGACGCCGCGGTAGCGTTGGCAGAAGCAGTGGCAGGCACAGAGGATTCCTTCGTTGCGCTGATGAACCACGAAGCCGAGCGCATGGGCATGAAAAACACCCATTTCGGCAATCCGCACGGTTTGCCAAGCGCCGACACGTATTCCACAGCGCGCGATCTGGCGACGCTGGCATCCCGTGTGATCATCGATTTCCCTGAGTTCTACAAAATCGACTCGACCAAAAAATACACCTACAACAAGATCACCCAGCCTAACCGCAACCGCCTGTTGTGGTCGGACCCGACCGTCGACGGCATGAAGACCGGCCACACCAGCAGCGCCGGCTACTCCATCATCGCCAGCGCCAAACGTCCGAATGTCGGCGGCGACCGCCGCTTGCTGGCCGTTGTGATCGGCACCAATTCCGATGGCACCCGTACCCAGGAAGCGCAAAAGCTGCTGAACTGGGGCTACCAGAATTTCGACGCTGTCAAACTGTACTCCAAGGGCCAGGCTGTAGATACACCGAAAGTATGGAAAGGCGCCAAGAACCAGATCAAGATCGGCTTCACGCATGATGTTTACGTGACCGTGCCTAAGGGCATCGCCGACAAGATCAAGCCAGTGCTGGAACGTACCGACCCGCTGATCGCTCCGATCCAGCAAAACGCCAAGGTCGGCACAGTCAAGGTGAACGCCGACGGCAAGACCATTGCCGAGTTCCCGGTAGTAGCGCTGGAAGATGTGAACCAGGCCACCATCTTCGGCCGCGCGTGGGATTCGATCCGTTTGCTGTTTAAATAAAATTTAAATCAGGTTTAAATAAGCGCGACGAACCTGATGGTTTCATCAAAAAAATGACAGCTGTGGCTGTAATGCCGTTCAGTTAAGACTGGACGGCATTTTTATTTTGGGCTTGTAAACGTTCGGGCCAGCTGTTAACCTGCGTGTCGATGCTCGATGACACT
>NZ_FOKF01000005.1 GCF_900111995.1 Collimonas sp. OK607 | reverse complement strand
TTTGAATTTGAAGTCCGCATTGGGACGCTGCCAAATGTGGCGCGTGTCAGTCGGGAATTGTGGGAAGACATGTTTGAGCGCAGCGAGTTGGTCTTTCCACCCGACTGGTACGTGCCACATTTTGGGACCTGACCGGAGGGAAGGCAGTGGCTTTGCGGTCGCCTTCTTTTTGGTTACTTTTTCTTGGCGAAGCAAGAAAAAGTGACTAGCTGCCGGGCTACCCCCGGCGCACATCCCCACGGAGTAGTTACCGTTTTAAGCAACGCAAATGGTAAGATAGCTCCTCCCACAAGCTGTCAAGGCCCACCATATGTCATTCCCCAACCTGGGCCTATCCCCCGCCATCCTCCAAGCCATCAGCGAACGGGGCTACACCACGCCAACCCCAATCCAGGTCGCGGCAATCCCCGAAATCCTGCGCGGCAACGACGTATTGGCCGCCGCCCAAACCGGCTCCGGCAAAACCGCAGCATTCGCGCTACCGCTACTGCAATTAATACAAGAAAGCCCCACCGAAAAACCACGCCGGCTACAAGCCCTGATCCTGGTCCCAACCCGCGAACTAGCCCAGCAAACCGCCGAATCCATCCGCACCCTGGCCCAGGCATGCCCGCAACCGCTAAAAATCGCCGCCCTGTTCGGCGGCGTATCAATCAATCCGCAAATGATGGATCTACGCGGCGGTGTCGACATCGTAGTAGCAACACCCGGCCGCCTGCTCGACCTGATTGAACATAACGCCCTGAGCATCGCCGCGGTATCCTCGCTGGTGCTAGACGAAGCAGACCGCCTACTCGACATGGGATTCGCCGACGAAATCGGACGCATCCTGGCGTTATTACCCAAACAACGCCAAAACCTGTTTTTCTCAGCAACATTCCCACCCGCAGTCCACGCACTCGCCGCCAGGATGCTGCACCAGCCGACCCGCATCGCCATCCCCGCGCTAGAACAAAACCAGCCAGCCATCCAACAACGCGCAATACAAGTCGACGCCGGCCGCCGCACACAATTGCTACGGCACCTGCTGCGCGAAAACAACTGGGGCCGCGTACTGGTCTTCGTCGCCACCAAATACGCAGCAGAGCACATTGCAGAAAAACTACATCGGGCAGGCATCAAAGCCGCCGCCTTCCACGGCGAGTTCAGCCAAGGCGCACGCGACGAAGTATTGGCCGACTTCAAAGCCAGCAAAGTACAAGTCCTGGTAGCCACCGACGTCGCCGCCCGCGGCATAGACATTGCACAATTACCGGTAGTCCTGAACTACGATCTGCCGCGCTCGGCGGTGGACTACACGCATCGCATCGGCCGCACCGGCCGGGCCGGCAAGAGCGGCATCGCCATCAGCTTCATCAGCGCCGATACGGAAGCGCATTTCCGCCTCATAGAGAAACGCCATAACCTGAAATGCGAACGCGAGCAGATTGCCGGGTTCGAGCCTGTCGTCACTGCCGTTTCAGCCAGCACACCCGGCACTGAATCGCCCACCGACACCGCCAACGGTGGTATCAAAGGCAAACGCAAGAGCAAGAAAGACAAGTTGCGTGAAGCGGCAGCGCGTGGTGAAACCGAGTAATTGAAAGCTGCCGTGCCTGCGCAACCCGCTGGTTTGTTGCTATTTTGAAAATTGACAATAAACTAATTTCTGCACAAACTTCCGAACCAGATTGAGTTTCACATAGCGATAAATTACACTCTCGCCTGCGTGACACAATCACGGCCATACCCGTTGCCCGGCGCCAACCCGCCGCCAACACCCGTATTACCGACCTTAACCCCTGGAGTCTATAGGGCTGTGGTGATCGGCTACAAAAATACCTGGGCGGTCCATATTTCACCGGCTTCTTGGTCAATAGCTAGGCTATTGACACTGCGAACCCGGCAAAATCTGTCCTCGCCCAGGTATTTTTTCGCTTCGATCCCCTCAACCCGACAGACTCCGAAGATCACGGAAACCCATAAGCCCGCCCTACCCGGACGAGTGAATGCTATCCGCACGGAGCCAAAAGCATGAGTACCTTCATTTTTAATGAATTGAATTTCGACAACCACGAACAAGTGGTCTTCGTTTCCGAAGAAAAATCCGGCCTCAGAGGCATCATCGCTGTCCACAACACCAACCTCGGCCCGGCCATGGGCGGTTGCCGCATGTGGGACTACGCCAGCGAAGCCGTCGCCGTCAACGATGTGCTGCGCCTGTCGCGCGGCATGACCTACAAGAATGCCGTTGCCGGCCTGCCTATCGGCGGTGGCAAAAGCGTGATTATCGGCAATCCTAAAACATCCAAGACACCAGCCTTGTTCGAAGCCATGGGCGAAGCCCTGGAACGCCTGGGCGGCCGTTACATCACGGCGGAAGACGTCGGCACCAGCCCGGCCGACATGGCGCACATCGCCACCAAGACCAAATACGTCGCCGGCCTCGGCGCCAGCGGCGATCCGTCGCCGTTCACGGCACTGGGTTGTTTTGTCGGCGCTCAAGCTGCGGTCAAGCATTACCTGGGACGCGATTCGCTGGAAGGCTTGACGGTTGCAGTGCAAGGACTGGGCAATGTCGGTTACGACTACGCGCGTCGCCTGCATGCTGCCGGCGCCAAGCTGATCGTCACCGATATCGACCAGGCTGCGCTGGAACGCGCGCGCGCCGAATTTGGCGCTGAAGTAGTGGCAACCGACGCCATCTATGACGTACAAGCCGACATCTACGCGCCATGCGCACTGGGCGCCACGCTCAACCCGGCAACCCTGTCGCGCCTGAAAGCCAAGATCGTCGCCGGCGCTGCCAACAACCAACTGGCCACCGCTGAAGTAGGTGAATTGCTGCGTCGCAAAGAAGTATTGTACGTGCCGGATTTTGTGATCAACGCCGGCGGCATCATCAAGGTTTGCTACGAGTACTACGACAAACCGGAAGCCGATGTAGAAGCCCACGTGCGTGAAATCGGCGTGACCCTGGGCGAGATTTTCAAACGCGCAGACGCTGAAGGTTTGCCGACCAGCGTGGTGGCAGACAAGCTGGCTGAAGCGCGCTTCAAACATTAAACATTAAACGTTAAACAGCGGTAACGTGTGGGCACGATGTGCCCACCCTACCTGCTTCATCATGGCGCCTTCGGGCGCCATTTTTACATTTCAGTTCAAGTCGTTATGGCATCGAACGGCAATTTACGCAGACGCTTGCCAGTCAACGCGGCGACAGCGTTAGCGATGGCCGGCGCAATCGGCGGTACCGGCGGTTCGCCGACGCCTGTCGGCGTATCGGCGCTCGGCACCACATAGACATCGACCACCGGACAACTGCCCATATACGCCGGTGTGTAATCGGAAAAATTGGATTGCTGGACGACGCCGTTTTTCAGCGTGATCTGATTGCCGGGCAAGGTGGTTGAGATGCCGAACACCACGCCACCCTGGATTTGCGCTTCGATGGTGCGCGGGTTGATCGCCATATTGCAATGCACGCCCGCCGTCACCCGGTGCACTTGCGGCCGCCCTTCATGCATCGACACTTCCACCACATAGGCAATCGAGGTGTTAAAGCCATGATGCACGGCGACGCCCCAAGCCTGGCCTGCCGGCAGCTTGCGTTTGCCGTAGCCGGAGCGTGCCACCGCCAGCTCCAGCGCTTGCTTGCTGCGCTTAGCCGACTTATCGAACAGGCTGGCGCGGTACTCGACCGGATCGCGCCCGACCGAGCGGGCGATCTCGTCGACCAGGGTTTCCATGACAAACCCGTTGTGGCTATGGCCCACCGAGCGATACCACAACACCGGCACGTTGGCCTTCATATTGTGCACCGACAGCGACAGGTTCGGAATCGCATAGTGCGACTCCACCACGCCTTCGGTCATGGTGCCGTCAACGCCGTCCTTCACCAAAAACGATTCAAACGGGCTGCCGGTCAATATCGACTGGCCGGCAATCACGTGATCCCAGGCCGTGATCTTGCCGTGCGCGTCGTAACCGATGCGCACCCGGTGCACATGCATCGGCCGGTAATAACCGCTCTTGATATCGTCCTCGCGTGAATACATGATCTTGACCGGCGTGCCGCGCATGACCTTGGCTACGTACGCGGCCTCCACCGCATTCTCGGATTCCGGCATGGCGCGCCGGCCAAACGCGCCGCCCGCCATCATGGTGTTGAACTCGACCTTGCCGACCGGGATACCCAGCACTTTGGCAATCGCTTGCCGGTCCATCGATTGAAACTGCGAACCGGCCCAGACCGTGCAGGCGTCAACGGTGAAATGCACCGTCATGTTGAGCGGCTCCATCGGCGTGTGCGCCAGATAGGGAAACTCGAAGATGGCGTCGATGATCTTGGGTGAGCCGGCTAACGCTGAAGTATCCGCTTTGATCGCCGGCGTGCCAGGCTTCATCACCGCTTCCCGGTAGGTCGCGAACAATTGCTCCGAACTGACCGCCTCCACCCCGTGCACGTCCCACTCTATCTTCAGCGCGTCGCGCGCTTTCTTGGCGATCCAGTAGCCGTCTGCCACCACCACTACGCTCTGGCCGCCACGAATCCCTGGAATCGTGAATATCTTGCGTACGCCGGGGATTGCCTTGGCCGCACTGTCGTCGAATTTGGTGATCTTGGCGCCCCACGGCACGGCCCGTGCCAGCATCGCCACTTTCATGCCCGGCAAATCGAGATCGATACCGAATTTCTGCTGGCCGCTAGACTTGGCGAGCGTATCCAGCCGCGGCGTCGCCTTGCCGATGATGGTGAATTGCTTTGGATCCTTCAACTGCACCTTGTCCGGCACCGGCAACGACATCGCCGCGTTGGCTACCGATCCATAACTCAGGCGCTGGCCACCCGGGCCGATAACGACTCCTTTTGCGGTTTTACATTTAGCCGGATCGACCTTCCATTGGCTAGCTGCGGCCGCAACCAACATGCTGCGGGCGCGCGCGCCGACTTCACGGTACTGCTGGAAACTATGCGCGATGCTGGTGGAGCCGCCGACCATCTGCATCCCGAATGCGGGATCGCGGAAGACGTCTTCGCCCTTGGCCAGTTCGGCCCGCACGTTGGTCCAGTCGCAATCCAGCTCCTCCGCCAACAACATCGGCAGCGCAGTCAACGTGCCTTGGCCGATATCGACTTTGGATACCTGTACCACCACGCTATTGTCCGGCCCCACCCGCAGGAAGGCATTCGGCTGATAGATTTTGGGCGCGGCAGCCTGGGCGCCGGCCACGCGCCCCAAGCCTGGAATAAAGAAACCGAGAACCAGCCCGGCGCCGGTGACGGCTGAGACCTGCAGGAATTTGCGGCGCGATTTTTTCAGCGTTGCTGAATCTGAATTTGCAGCAATGAATTCGGAAGACATGATGGCTCCCTATGCTAAAGATTTAGACGCATCCAGCACCGCAGCCTTGATGCGCTGGTAAGCGCCGCAGCGACACAGGTTGCCACCCATGGCGGCGACCACTTCGGCCTCGGTCGGATGGCGTTTCTTTTTGAGGAAATCCACCGCCGTCATCACTTGCCCGCTCTGGCAATAACCGCATTGCGGCACGTCATGCCTGATCCAGGCGACTTGCACCGCTTTGCCGACCGGATCGGCGGCGACAGCTTCGATAGTAGTCACCTGCTGTTGCCCGACCGCAGACACGGGATACGAACAAGAGCGCACCGCGTTGCCGCCAACATGCACGGTACACGCGCCGCAGGCAGCGATGCCGCAGCCGAATTTGCTGCCGGTCAGTTTGAGATTTTCGCGCAGCACCCACAACAAAGGGGTATCTGGCGCGACGTCGACTTCTACTGCAAGACCATTCACCTGAAGGCTAATCATTGCGATTTCTCCAAAAGGGTTGCGGCTGGATTCTTACGCTAACTTCTTACGCTAATTTATCGGGCTAGTTGCTATATAGCCGTATGGTTGTTTCATTACTATAGACAGCCAAATATGAAAAAACAAAGACGTGTTCGCCTTTACATGGCTATTTACTGAATTTAAAAGCAAGCAACGGAGTGCAGGAAGCCACAGCACCCTTTAAACTACGCTCTATTATCTGACGAGATTATCACCATGAATTTATTCCTGCATCGGATCGCATCGCCCATCGGCGTCATCCTGCTGGTCACCGATACCCAGGATCGCGTGCGCGCCCTGGATTTCGACGATTATGAACCACGCATGCGCAGCTTGCTGACTACCCACTACGGCCATTACAACCTGAGCGATGCGACCACCTCGTCCAGCGCGGAGCCGGCGCTGCAACGTTATTTCGCAGGCGAACTCGATGCGCTGAAAGATATCGAGGTCGCCACCAACGGCACCGATTTCCAGCACCGCGTATGGGCCGCGCTACGCCAGATTCCGCCAGCCCGGATGACCACTTACGGCAAGCTCGCCTTACAACTGGGCGAACACAACGGCGCCGCCCGCGCAGTTGGCAGCGCCAACGCCACCAATCCGATCGCCATCATCGTCCCTTGCCATCGGGTGGTGGGCGCGAACGGCAAACTGACCGGATTTGCCGGTGGACTGGAACGCAAGGCCTGGCTGCTCGGCCATGAGCGCGCCGAAGCCGGCGATCAGGAAAGCTTGCGCTTGCCCGGTTTCTAGGATGGATTGCCGCCGCTTTCAGGGGCCTTGCTCGGCAGCAGCCAGCGCGGAAAACCTACTGCGGTTTTGAACAGGCAATGGCGATAACCCATCTGGCCGCTGATCAAGCCGGCGAAATCGTGGTTGATGTGCTGATTCAGCACCAGATGCGAGAAAGCCAGTTTCGGAAAACGGTAGATCAGGCGCGCCATCCACGCAGCTGCGCGCAACTCGGGTAGCAGTTCGCGATGCAGCAACCGGCTATAGAGTCCTGAATCGGCGGCAGATGCGCCAATGCCATCGGCAGCAATCGCCCGGGCAGCGATGGTGGCGCTCTTCAGCGCAAAATAAATCCCTTCGCCAAACAAAGCTTCCGCCAGGCCAGCCGCGTCTCCCAACAGCCAGACCCGGCCGCGCTGGAACAAATTGCGACGATTCTTCAACGGGATGATGTAGCCCTGGTATTCGACCCGCAGCGGCTGCTGCAAGCTGACGTATGCTGCGGTGAAGCGATCCAGATGCTGGCGCAATGCGGTACCGCCGAAAGGTGAGTACACACCAACATTAAAATGATCGCGCTTGGGGAAGATCCAGCCGTAGCCGCGCGGCATGCCGTCGAAATCGAACAGGGCACGCGCGCCGAAGCGCTCCAGCGCCCCTTCAGCCGGCCACACCATGGCTTCCAATGCCGGCACGTAAGCCACCAGATCCTTGCCGAACAACTTGGTGCGCACCGCGCTGGCGGCGCCGTCGGCGGCTAGCAGCAAGCGGCAGCGCAAGGTACCCTGGCTGGTCACAACGCTGACGGCATCGGCACTTTCCGTCGCGTCGACAAATGCGGTTTCGGCGAGAAAGCGCGCGCCTTTGGCGCAGGCTCGGTCGAGCAATAATTTATCGAATTCGCTGCGGACCACGGTGCAGGCCGCCATCGGTTCGACTTCCTTGATGATGGCGTCGCGGTTGCCGTAATTGAGAATGGCGCCGCCGATTGCCTGATGCATCACCGGGCCGAGGTCGAAATCAAGCAATGTCATCGCTTTGCGCGACAAACCGCCGCCACATACCTTGGCGCGCGGAAAAGCCTGCTTGTCGATGATAGTCACCTGCAGACCCTGCTCTGCCAGCAGGTAAGCCAGATGAGAGCCGGCCGGGCCGGCGCCGACAATCAGCACATCGGTCATTCCTGGACTTCCTGACGACTTCATCAGCAGCGCCTCGCAAATAATCACTGGCCACGGCAATCCGTCTTGCCCGGCAGAATCGTCAGCATAGCAAAAAACAGCGATCCCTGTAACGGCGGACATGCGTCAAATGTGGCAAATGCAGCAAGTGCGCTCAGATGCGCTCGGCGCCATCCGGGAAATACAGGCTGAACCGAATCAGCCCTTCATGCGAACAGGCAACATCCGCACTGCCCCCATGCACCAGCATGATGGCGCGGACGATGGCCAGGCCCAAGCCATTCGATTCAGTATATTCGCTGCGTGATTTATCACCACGGTAAAAACGGTCGAACAGGCGATCCAGCTGCTCTCGCGGTATCGGATCGCCCTGGTTTTCCACTTCGACCTGAATGCCCCCCCCCTGCGCCCGGCCGCTGAGCCGCACCGTACTGCCAGGCAGCGCATAACGCACCGCATTGACTACCAGGTTACTCACAGCGCGGCGCCACATGACCGGGCTGGCTTGCACCTTGCCGCTGGCGTCGACTTCCAGGCGGATCCCGCGTTCTTCGGCAACGCCTTCAAAATAATCGGCAATCTTGTGCAACTCGTCGGCCAATATCAACGGCTTTTTTTCTACCTGCAGCCCGGCATGATCGGCATGCGCCAGGAACAGGATGTTTTCGACAATTCGGCTCAGGCGTTGTAATTCTTCCAGGTTCGATTCCAGCACTTGCTGGTACTCGGCGGCGTTGCGCACCTTGCCCAAGGTTACCTGGGTCTGCCCCATCAGCGCGCCGATCGGGGTCCTGATCTCGTGCGCCAGGTCGGCGGAAAACTGCGACAGATGCTCATAGCCTTCGGCCAGCCGGTCCAGCATCGCATTGAATGACGCTGCCAGCCGGCGCAACTCCTGCGGCGCGTCTTCTTCCCGCAAACGTATCGCTATATTGGTCGGGCTGACTTCGGCGGCGCGTTCGGCCATCGCCTTCAACGGCAGGAAACCGCGCTTGAGCACAAGGAAGCCCAGCAGCGCCGTCAGCAGCACCGAAGCTGCCGCTGCCGCGATAACTTGCCAGTAATAGCGTGCCAGGATATGCGACTCCTGGGTCATCACATGGGCGCCGGTAATCACCACTGTAGTGCCGTCGCTGCCGACCTCGGCCAGTGCCGACACCCAGCGCACGCGCACGCCATCGGCCCGTTCACCTGGCGTCAGCGCGCCGAGCTTCAGCGGTTGATCCAGGTTTTGCGGCGTCATCGGCGGCGGTGTCATGTTATCGGGATTAACGCGCACGAATGGTGTTTGCCCCGGGTAACCGAACATCAGTACATCCTGCTCGCTGCCCAGCATGGTCTCGAACAAGGCCGGCCGATCTTCCATCTGCTTGACGTTATACAGATCGTGCAACAGGCGGCGAAAATGCTCGACCCGGCCGATCAGGGAATAATCGGCGCGCGTTTCCAGCGCCAGCCGGGTCGACGAATACAAGTACATGCCGAGACTGGTCACGATGGCACAGGCTATCAGCGCGAACAGGAAAGTCACGCGTGCCGTCAGCGATTGCCTATGCCAGATATTCATGGATTTTCCGAGAACATGTAACCGATGCTGCGTACCGTGTGTATCAGCTTATGCTCAAAGGGATTATCGATCTTGGCGCGCAGGCGCTTGATAGCGACATCAACCACATTGGTGTCGCTGTCGAAATTCATATCCCACACCTCCGAGGCGATAACAGTCCGTGACAGTGCTTCGCCTTTGCGCTTGACCAGCAGATGCAGCAACAGAAATTCCTTGTTAGTGAGCACGATATCGATGCCCTGGCGCGTGACCCGGCGGCGCAGCAGATCGAGCTGCAGATCGGCCACCTGGAAGAAATCCAGTTCATGCGTCTCGCGCACGACACCACGTCGCAACAGCGTGCGGATGCGCAGCAGCAGTTCGGTAAATGAAAAGGGCTTGACCAGATAATCGTCGGCGCCCAGCTCCAGTCCGCGGATGCGGTCGTTGACGTGATCGCGCGCGGTCAGGAAAATCACCGGCAGATCGCGTCTGGCACGCAAGGCGCCCATGATTTTCCAGCCATCTATGCCGGGCAACATGACATCCAGCACCACCAGATCATAGGAATTCTCCAGCGCCATGTGCAAGCCGTCGCTACCGTTGCGAACCAGATCGACCGCGTAGCCGGATTCGCGCAAACCTTTTTTTAGGTAGGCGCCGGTCTTGGGATCGTCTTCAATGACGAGGATAGACATGCTGGGCCTGGTGAGTGCTTATGGGGTTGAAAACCACCCCCATTCTATCAATTCGATGGTCGAGAAGAATGACAATATTGTCATTCGCATGTCACCGATAAGACATTGCCCCGCGCCTAGACTGGACCTCCCAGCAATCACAGAGACCGTTCCATGAAAACCACACAACTTCTGCACCGGCTTGTTCCTGCATTGGCAGCATCCGCACTTCTGGCCTATGGCAGCATGACTGCCGCACAAGCAGCGGCGCCGGTGACCCGGGTCCGCGCCACCATCGACAAAGTGAACGCTGACAATCTCGAAGTCAGCGCCAGGGGTGGCAAGAAAATGACGCTGAAACTGGCTCCCGACCTGACGCTCTTCTCGGTCAGCCACGCAGCGATCGGCGATATCAAATCTGACAGCTTTATCGGCACCGCTGCCGTGCCGCTGCCGGACGGCAGCCTGAAGGCGCTGGAAGTACACGTATTCCCGGCCGGCATGAAGGTCGGCGAGGGTCATTACGCCTGGGATCTCGGCAAGAACAGCAGCATGACCAACGGCACCGTGGGCGATGTGGTGGTGACCAGCGGCCGCACGATCACGGTCAAATATCCTGATGGCGAAAAGAAAATCGTAGTGCCGGCCGATGTTCCTATCGTCAGCCTCAACAAAGGCGACCGCAGCTTGCTGGTGCCTGGCGCGCATGGCGTATTTTTTGTCGGCAAGGGCGCCGATGGCAGCGACGTCGTTGGCCGCGCTACGGTCGGCGTCAATGGCGTAGTGCCGCCGATGTAATGCCGCATCGCGGGCGGCCCCGCCGCCCGCACCGACTCTTGATAAGGTGCACTCATGGCGAATGCCGACAAATCCCCTACCCGCATCATTCACCCGCTGCCGGTGCGCGTGGCCCACTGGATCAATGCCTTTGCCATCGTCTGCATGGTGATGAGCGGCTGGCAGATTTACAACGCCTCGCCGCTGTTCGGTTTCGATTTTCCCCGATGGGCTACCTTGGGCGGCTGGCTGGGCGGAGCAATTGCCTGGCATCTGGCGGCGATGTGGCTGCTGGTGGTGAACGGTTTGATCTATCTTGGCTACGGTTTGCTGGCAGGTCATTTCCACCGCCATTTCCTGCCGCTACGGCCGCGCGACCTGCTGCGCGACGTCAAGGATGCGCTGACTTTCAAGCTGGCGCACCAGCCGGGCATATACAACACCGTGCAACGCCTGATGTACATCGCCGTGCTGCTGCTCGGCGTGCTGGTGGTGGCATCCGGCCTGTCGATCTGGAAACCGGTGCAGCTGGACGGTCTGGTCGACCTGTTCGGCGGTTACGATATCGCGCGTCGCGTGCACTTTGTTGCGATGGCCGGCATCGTGGCATTCGTTGCGGTGCATCTGGCGCTGGTGCTGATCGTGCCGAGTACCTTGCTGCCAATGCTGACCGGACGGGCGCCTCGTCATTCCCGTGACCAGGCCCCGAACCAGGAGCAAAAAGCATGACCGAAAAGAAAAATAAGCTGCCGAAAAACAACGAACTCCAGCCTGAGCTGGTACAACTGCAGCGTCGCCTGTTCCTGCGTTCCGGCCTGTCGCTGGGTGCGTTGTCGCTGCTGTCCGGTTGCAATTTGCAGGACGGCGATCAAGTCGACAAAGTATTGTGGGCCATGTCACGCTGGAACGACCGGGTACAAGGCATACTGTTCCGCCCCAATCATCTGGCGCCGACTTATCCGGCCAGCATGATCACCAAGCCGTTTCCATTCAACGCTTTCTATGACGCCGACTCGGCGCCGGAAATCGACGGCGATACCTATAAGCTGGAAGTCTCCGGCCTGGTGCGCGACAAGCGTAGCTGGAATCTGGCGCAATTGCGCGCGTTGCCGCAAGAGTCGCAAATCACGCGGCATATCTGCATCGAGGGCTGGAGCGCCATCGGCCAGTGGAGCGGGGTGCCGTTCCGCACTTTCCTGGCCCATATCGGCGCCGATATCACGGCGCGTTATGTCGGCTTCAAGTGTGCAGATCGTTATTATTCAAGCATCGACATGGCCACGGCTCTGCATCCGCAGACGATACTGGCGCTGGACTTTGGACAATCGCCATTGCCTACCGAATACGGCTATCCGTTGAAGCTGCGGGTGCCGACCAAGCTGGGTTTCAAGAATCCCAAGCACATCGCCGCCATCTTCGTCACTAATGAGAATCCGGGTGGTTATTGGGAAGATCAGGGATATAACTGGTTTAGCGGCTCATGAACGCGACACATAAACGAACCTTCATTCACCGCGTCCGGTGCAGCAAGGGCAGGAGCGATGCTGAATCATTAAATGAGGCGGGCTTGTATCTTCATCATCTTGTGCAAGCGTTTGCATGAATGCGGCTAGCGATTTTTCCATGCTGGCGAGTAGATCTCCTGGCGCAGGCTGGCTGGAAGTGCTTGGCAGGACGAGTTTCTGGCGTGAGGTCATGGTCGCAGTAAAAAATGCGGCTGCCAGACAAGACGAGGCAGCACTGATTACCGAGTGTCCCGGTTCAGGCCGGTGGCGTCAAACGACAAATTTTCAAGTTTGTATGAGTGGAATTCATGTAGGGTGGGCAAGGTTTTTTGCCCACGCATGTCCTCAAAAGCAACACCAGGCTTGTCATGGTAACCCGTGGGCAAAAAACCTTGCCCACCCTACATCTTTACTCGCGAACGGCTGCTTATGCAATCAAACCGCGCTTAGCCAGCATCGGCTCCACCTTCGGATCGCGGCCGCGGAACGCGCGGAACGCTACGGCCGGATCTTGTTTGTTGCCAGAACTGTAGATATAACGCTGCAGACGTTCGGCAATCTTTTGCTCGAACGGGTCGCCGGCTTCGATGAAGGCATTGTAAGCGTCGGCATCCAGCACTTCGGCCCACATGTACACGTAGTAGCCGGCCGCATAATCAGCACCGCTGAACAAATGCTGGAAGTGGGACAGATGATGACGCTGGCCGATGTCTTGCGGCACACCCAGCAGCTCGCACTGCTGCTTTTCGAAAGCGGCGATATCGACCTTGCTGCCGTTCGGCAGCGAATGCAAGGCCATATCAATCAACGCGGGGCCGGCATACATGATCGTGGCCCAGGCCTGGTCGAACTGGCGCGCGCGCTTCAGCTTTTCCAGCAATGCCGGTGGCATCGCTTCGCCGGTCTTGTAATGACGCGCATGACGTTGCAGCACGACTTCTTCTTCAGCCCAGTTCTCGAAAATCTGCGAAGGCAATTCAACGTAATCCTGCAATACCTGGGTGCCGGCCAGGCGTTCGTATTTCACCTGCGACAGCAAACCGTGCAAGCCGTGGCCGAACTCATGGAACAAGGTGCGGACATCGTCGAAACTCAGTAAGGTCGTTTCGGCCCTGGCGAAATTATTATTGTTGATGACCACCGGCAGCGTACCGCCGTCGTGACCGGACTGGCTGCGGAAAATATGCATCCAGGCGCCGCTACGCTTGCTGGCGCGGGCGTAGTTATCGCCGATGAACAAGCCGATCAATGCGTTGTCGCGATTGCGCACTTCCCACAGGCGCGCATCGGCATGATGCAAGGCGACGCCGTGCTGCTCGACGAAGCTGATGCCAAATAAGCGCTGAGCGCAATCGAACATGGCGCCGATCATGTTTTCCAGCGCAAAGTAAGGCTTCAACTCGGCATCGTCGAGATCGTAGCGCGCCTGCCGGACCTTCTCAGCGAGGTAGCGCCAGTCCCAGGCTGCAATCGGGGTCGGCTGGCCCAGGCTGTGCGCCATTTCCGTCAGCGCGGCGCGGTCGTCGGCAGCTTTGGCCTTGGCTGGTTCCCATACCTTGCCGAGCAAGGTCGATACCGCTTCCGGTTTGCCGGCCATGCGGTCGATCAGCTGGTAGTCGGCGTAAGTCGGATAACCGTGCAACTGTGCCTGTTCCTGGCGCAGAGCCATGATTTCAGCGGCAACCGGGCGATTGTCATGAGCGCCTGAATGGGCGCCACGCGCTACCCTGCCCTGCCACACTGCCTGCCGCAGATCACGCCGGTCGGAGAATGTCAGGAAAGGTTCGGCCAGCGATGGCGACAGCGTAATGACGTGGGTGTTTTCCGGCAAGCCGCGTTGTTGCGCCGCCGATTTGGCAGAGGCACGCAGAAAATCAGGCAAGCCGGCCAGCGCGGCTTCGTCTTCCAGCACCAGGGTAAAACTGGATTCGTCGGCCAATACGTTTTGCGTGAACTCGGTGCTCAAGGCTGCCAGTCGTTCGGTCAAGGCGCTGTAGCGTGCCCGCGATTGCGATGGCAGGTTGGCGCCGGCGCGGACGAAATCCAGATGGACGCGTTCCAGCAAACGCAGTTGTTCCGGATCCAGGTCCAGCTCGGCGCGCTTTGTGTGCAGCGCGGCGATCCGTGCAAACATGCCTGCATGCAGATAGATCGCATTCTTGTGCGCCGCCAGTCGTGGCGCCAGTTCGACTTCGACAGCTTGCAGGGCCGGTGAGGTTTCGCTTGCAGTCATATTCTCGAACAACAGGCTGATGCGGCTGTTCAAGCGGCCCGAGACATCGAAGGCGGCCAGCGTGTTGGCAAAATTCGGTGCTGCCGATTGTGTGGCAATCGCATCGATTTCAGCCAGGTGCGCAGGCAGCGCGACTTCAAATGCGGGGATGAAATGTTCCGCCCTTACCTGATCGAACGGCGGCAATCCGTAAGGGGTGTTCCAGTCTTGCAACAGCGGGTTGATGGCTTGAGCATCTGTCATGGCTAGCATCCGGACTAAAGAAGAGAACGCTATTGTATAGCCGTATGTAAATCTTTAATTTTTGCCACGCCAGATTAGTGCTGGCCACTAAGTTTACAGACCCAGATCGCTCAAGCCAGGATGATCATCTGGACGCCGCCCCAGAGGCCAGTGATACTTACGCTCCGACTCCTTGATCGGCAAGTCGTTGATACTCGCATAACGCCGATGCATCAAGCCGTTTTCAGCGAATTCCCAATTTTCATTGCCGTAAGAGCGAAACCAGTTGCCGGCTGCATCGTGGCATTCGTAGGCAAAACGCACGGCGATCCGGTTGCCGTCGAAAGCCCACAATTCCTTGATCAACCGGTACTCCAGTTCCCGTTCCCATTTGCGCGTCAGGAACTGCACGATCTGCTCACGCCCTTGCGGAAACTCTGAGCGATTGCGCCAGATGGTATCAACCGTGTAGGCCAGCGACACGCGCTGCGGATCGCGGGTATTCCAACCGTCCTCCGCCATCCTGACTTTCTGTATCGCAGTCTCGCGGGTGAAGGGTGGGAACGGCGGACGGGTTTCGCTGGTTTGGCTCATGGCAAGACTCCTTGGTCGGGTTATGAATGGTAATCATAAAATGCAAATCCTGCTGGCGGCCATGCGTGCGTCCATTCGACCATTTTCGGGCCGGCAAAGCGCCGCGCCGAGATAAGGGATAAAGTGTCGGCTTGAATTTTCAAAGGCACTTCAACATGGCAGAACCACAATCCACCAAACTCAGTTCCGGCCTGGTGATCATGATGTCCATCGCCACCGGCGTCGCAGTGGCCAGCAACTATTACGCACAACCTTTGTTGCACACCATCGCCTCGCGCTTTGGCATCTCCAACGGCAGCGCCGGCCTGGTCGTTACCGTTGCCCAACTGGGTTATGCCTTGGGTCTGCTGCTGCTGGTGCCGCTGGCGGATATGGTCGAACGCAAGAAACTGATCGTCGTGATGACCCTGCTGTCCGCCTGCGGACTGTTGATCACCGCCACCGCGCAAAGCATGGTGTTCGTTTTGACAGGCACCGCGCTGACCGGTTTGTTTTCGGTAGTATCGCAAGTGCTGGTGCCATTTGCCGCGACGCTGGCGGCGCCGCAAGAGCGCGGCAAAGTGGTCGGTCACGTCATGACCGGCCTGCTGCTGGGTATCTTGCTGGCGCGTACCGTTGCCGGTTATTTGTCGGCGCTGGGCGGCTGGCAAACTGTTTACTGGTTCGGCGCCGCATTGATGATCGTCACGGCGATTGTGCTCGGGCGCGCATTGCCGCGTCATCATCAGACACAACATCTCAACTATCCGCGCTTGCTGGCATCGATGCTGACCCTGTTCGTGGAAGAACCGGTATTGCGCACCCGCGCCTTGATAGGAGCAATCATCTTCGCCGTGTTCAGCGTGCTCTGGACTTCGATCTCTTTCCTGCTGGCGGCTGCGCCTTACAATTATTCCGACGGCACCATCGGTTTGTTCGGACTGGTCGGAGCTGCCGGCGCCCTGGCTGCTTCGCATGCGGGACGGCTGGCTGATCGCGGCCATGCCGGGCGTTCCACCGTCATCGGCCTGGGCCTGCTGTTGCTGTCGTGGCTGCCGCTGGCGTTTGCAAAGAGCTCATTGCCGGGCCTGATCATCGGCATCTTGCTGCTGGACCTGATGGTGCAGGCAGTACACGTTACCAATCTCAGCGTCATTAATCATCTGCATCCGGAATCCCGCAACCGCCTGACTGCCGGCTACATGACTAGCTACTTCATCGGCGGCGCTTGCGGTTCGGTGCTGTCGACGTCGATGTATGGCTATGCCGGCTGGTTTGGAGTGTCGATGACTGGTGCGGGATTAAG
Source organism: Collimonas sp. OK607 (assembly GCF_900111995.1). Taxonomy (GTDB): domain Bacteria; phylum Pseudomonadota; class Gammaproteobacteria; order Burkholderiales; family Burkholderiaceae_D; genus Collimonas. Next base: position 175,963 of record NZ_FOKF01000005.1, on the reverse strand, counting down.
TGCGGCCGGGCTGGTTATCTGGTGGTTCCTGGGACGCAACGAAAAAGCTACCCACGTCACGCCAGGTTCGATTGGCGACGCCAGCCATCACTGATCGCCGATCACCGACGGCCAGTGCTCACGCGCTTTCTTCGACTAATATTTCCGACAGCAGCTTCTTAATCTCGGGAACGCATGAGCCGCAATTGCCACCGGCTTTCAGGCAAGCGGTTACTTCTGCCACGGTAGTCATACCTTGCTTGCGCACCGCATCGCAAATGGTATTACGTCCGACCGAAAAACAGGAGCACACCGTGGCCCCGGTATCGGCGCCCTTCTCAATCGGCTGGCCGATCAGCAGGCCGACCCGATCGGCATCTTCCAGCTGTTCCTTGACGAACAAACTCGCCAGCCAGGCACGCGAAGGTAAATCCGGGCGCGGCGACAGGAACACGCAAGCATCGATACGCTCGTCGACCACATGCACGGCGCGGTAGATGCCGGCGCTGGCATCTTCATATTCCAGCCAGTCGGCGTCGGCGGCATCTACCCCGAGCAGTTTGGCAGCCCACGCGCCATGATCGGCGATCGGGCTGCGGCCGGCCAGTTCGTAGCGATTAAAGCGCCGCCCCTGGATCCGCGTCCAATGCGTGACATTATCCAATGCCGGTTGGCTGCGGCTCAGTACGAAACCGTACCAGGCCACCCTGAATTCTTCGACTCGCACCGGCGTGTGTTTGAATTCCGGCTCACCTGAAACCGGATCGACCACCGGATTGACCAAGGCTCCCACCCGGGCATCTGAAGCCGACTGCCCGCTCCAGTGAATCGGCACGAAAATGCTGCCGCGGGTGATGCCGCCGCCGTGCTGCACCCTGGCCACCATCGCACCCCAGCGCGTCGAAATGCGCGCCAGCATGCCTTCGCGCACGCCGTACAGCAGGGCGTCTTGCGGATGCATGTCGACGAACGATTCCGGCACGTGATCGGCCAGCTTGGGCGACTTTCCGGTGCGCGTCATGGTGTGCCACTGGTCGCGCACGCGGCCGGTATTCAGACTCAGCGGATATTCGCTGTCGGGTGCGTGCTGCGGCGCCCGCGGCGTAGTGGCGATAAAGCGCGCCTTGCCGTCGGCATGGGAAAAACGGCCATCGGCAAACAAGCGCGCCGTACCCTGCTTTTCACCTGACGATGTAGTGACGAGAGGCCATTGCACCGGTTGCAAAGCATCGAACCCCGCTTGGTCCAGGCCGCTCAGGCCGGTCAGGTTGAACAGCCGGCGCTGGCCGTAGGCATCGCCGTTGCGGAAGGCGCTCAAGCGAGTATGTTCGTCGAACACCTGGTGTACTGCGCTGAAATCGAATCCCGCATAGCCCATGCGCTGCGCCACCTGGCACAGGATCTGCCAATCGGCACGGGCTTCGCCCGGCGCGCTCAGAAAAGCACGCTGGCGCGAAATCCGACGTTCCGAACTGGTGACCGTGCCGTCTTTTTCGCCCCATCCCATGGCTGGCAACAAGACGTGCGCAAAGGCGTTGGTGTCGGTTTTTTCAATGATGTCGGACACCACTACCAGTTCGCATTTGGCGAGCGCACGCTGGACCTGGTCGGCATCCGGCAGGCTGACCACCGGATTGGTGGCGATGATCCATACCGCCTTGACGCGGCCGGTTTCGATCGCCTGGAACAGGTCCACCGCTTTCAAGCCGGGCCGGTCCGCCATGCGCGGCGCTTGCCAGAAATCCTGCACCGTTTCACGATGACGGGGATTGTCCAGATCCATATGCGCCGCCAGCATGTTCGCCAGCCCGCCCACCTCACGGCCGCCCATGGCGTTCGGCTGGCCGGTGATCGAGAACGGGCCCATGCCCGGTTTTCCGATGCGTCCGGTCAGCAGATGGCAATTGATGATGCTGTTGACCTTGTCGGTACCGGATGACGATTGATTGACGCCTTGCGAGAATGCGGTCACGACTTTTTGATTCGCTGCAAACCACTCGTAGAAGGTCTGCAAATCTTGCAGGTCCAACTTGCAAGCTTTAGCCACTGCGGCAAGGTCGGCGCATTCGACTTCGGCTGCTTCAAGCGCTGCAGCCAGACCACTGGTGTGCGCTTCAACAAAATTGGTATCGACGGCATCCTCACGCGCCAGAAAACTAAGCAAGCCGTTGAACAGCCAGACATCGCTCCCGGCCTTCAGCGGCAGGTGCAGATCGGCCAACTCGCAAGTTGCGGTACGGCGCGGGTCAATTACCACCAGCTTCATCTGCGGCCGCGTCTCCTTGATCTTGGCGATGCGCTGGAACAGTATCGGGTGGCACCACGCCGTGTTGGAGCCGACCAGCACCACCAGATCCGCCAGTTCCAGATCTTCGTAGCAAACCGGCACCAGGTCGGCACCGAATGCGCGCTTATGGCCGGCGACAGCGGACGACATGCACAGGCGCGAATTGGTATCGATATTGGCGCTGCCGATGTAACCCTTCATCAGCTTGTTGGCGATGTAATAGTCTTCCGTCAGCAGCTGGCCCGAGACATACAGCGCGACGGCGTCCGGACCGTGCTGGTCGATGATTGTGCGGAAACCTTGTGCGACTTTATCCAGCGCCGCATCCCAGGACACACGCTGCAATGATTGCTGATCACCGTCCTGCACCCGCATCTGCGGATACAACAGACGTCCGTCCAGATCGACAGTCTCTCCCAGCGCTGAACCTTTGACACACAGCCGACCAGCGTTCGATGCATGAGTTTCATCGCCGGCGATATCAACCTGACCATCGCTGCGTAACGTGGCGCGCACACCGCAGCCGACGCCACAGTAAGGGCAGGTAGTCTTTGTGCCGCCCTGCTTGCTGGCAAGCTGGCTGGCTGCCACCAAGGGAAAAGTCGAGACCGATTTCATGTACGCTCCCGGTCAGGCGGCTCGGGCGCACAGCGCCTGGCCGAACAGCAATTGGCTACGCAACGCAGAAATATCGGTACGGTTCTGGATCATCTCGAAATACCATGGACCATCCTTGACGTCTCCATACAGCACCGCACCGACGATATGCGGCCCGTTGATCACCAGCCGTTTATAAATACCGCGACGTGGATCGCGCAACACCAGGTCTTCGCTGCCCTCGCCGCCGATGAAATCACCGGCAGAATACAAATCCACCCCGGTTACCTTCAGTTTGGTGGCGGTGGCTTGCTGCACATAACGGCGATGGCCGGCGCCGGCCAGATGGGCGCCGCAGACGCGCGCCTGCTCCCAGATCGGCGCCACCAGCCCGAAAGTCGCCATGCGGTGCTGCACACATTCGCCCACGGCATAGATGCGCGGATCGTAGGTTTGCAAGGTGTCGTCGACCACAATCGCGCGCTCGCAATGCAGGCCGGCTTGTTGCGCCAGTTCGATATTGGGGCGGACGCCGGCAGTCATGACTACCAGATCGGCCGGGATTTCCGTGCCATCCTTGAAGCGTACTGCAGTGACTTGCTCGACGCCGACGATTTCAGCAGTCTGAGCATTCAGTAAAAAACGCAGGCCCTTTTCTTCCAAAGCCTTCTTCAACAAGATCGCTGCAGACTTGTCGAGTTGCCGTTCCATCAAGCTGTCCATCACATGCACCACCGTGACATCCATGCCTTGCCGCATCAAGCCGTTAGCGGCTTCCAGACCAAGCAGCCCGCCGCCGATGACCACCGCATGACGATGATTGCGTGCCGCTGTCAACATGGTTTCCACATCCTGCACATCGCGGAAAGCGATCACGCCGGGCAGCTGATGGCCCGGCACCGGGATGATGAACGGCTTGGAGCCAGTCGCCAGCAGCAGCCGGTCATAACGCAATTCGATACCCGCGCGCGAACGCACAATGCGGCGATGCCGATCTATGCTCGATACCGGATCGCCGGCATGCAGCGTGATGCCATTCTGCCGATACCACTCAGGCGTATTGAGCATGATGTCGTCCATGCTCTTGTCACCCGCCAGCAGCGGCGACAGCAGGATACGGTTGTAATTGCCGTGCGGTTCGGCGCCGAACACGGTGATGTCGTAAAGATCCGGCGCCAGCTTGAGTAACTCTTCCACCGTGCGCATGCCGGCCATGCCATTGCCGATCACCGCCAGCGTTGGTTTTTTGGCGATCGATGGCATGGTGGTGGCAGTTTTCATGTTCATACGCCTACCCAGACCTTGCCCTCGCTGATGCGGGCCGGATAGGCGCTTACCGAATGTTCCGGCGCTTCCAGGCATTCGCCGGTTTGCAAATCGAAATGGTGTTTGTAGATAGGTGAAGCCACCACGATGCGTTCGCCAAGGCTGCCGACCAAGCCGCGCGACAGCACCGCCGCCTCGGCATTCGGATCGTAATTGCCGATGGCGAACACACGATGTTCGCCATCGATCACGTGAAATACGGCAACCTGTTCACCGTTGATCAGGGCACAGACGCCGGTATTCGGTACGATGTCGTCCAGCGGGCAAACTGCAATCCAGTTACTGCTTTGATGGTCATGATGCATGGCAATTCCCTTAGTTCGATTAGGCGGTTTCAACAACAATCGGGATATTGATACGCTTGCGTTCTACGATCGTGGCCGGACGAATCTGGCCGCGCTCTTCCATGAACACCACGTTGCTGTCGGCCTGGTCGCTGTTGACAAAATGCTGGAAGCGCTTGCGCGTTTCGGCATCGGTCACTGCGTGCTTCCATTCGCATTCGTAGGTATCGACCACGTGCTGCATGTCGGCTTCCAGTTCTGCCGCGATGTTCAGCTTGTCGTCCACCACCACCTGCTTCAGGTAATCGAGGCCGCCTTCCAGGTTGTCGCGCCAGACACTGGTGCGTTGCAGGCGATCCGCGGTGCGGATGTAGAACATCAGGAAGCGGTCGATGGTCTTGATCAAGGTTGCTTTATCGAGATCGGACACCAGCAGTTCGGCGTGACGTGGCTTCATGCCGCCGTTGCCGCAAACGTACAGGTTCCAGCCTTTTTCGGTGGCGATGATGCCGACATCCTTACCCTGCGCTTCGGCACATTCGCGAGTGCAGCCGGAGACGCCGAACTTGATCTTGTGCGGCGCCCGCAAACCCTTGTAGCGGTTTTCCAGTTCGATTGCCAGGCCGACGCTGTCGTCGACGCCGTAGCGGCACCAGGTCGAACCGACACAGGATTTGACGGTGCGCAGGGATTTTCCGTAGGCGTGGCCGGATTCAAACCCGGCTGCGATCAGTTCTTCCCAGATCAGCGGCAACTGTTCGACGCGAGCGCCAAACAAGTCGACTCGCTGGCCGCCGGTGATCTTGGTATACAAGCCGTATTTCTTGGCAACCTGGCCGACTGCAATCAAGCCGTCCGGCGTGACTTCACCGCCGGCCATGCGCGGCACCACTGAATAGGTGCCGTCTTTCTGGATATTGCCAAGAAAGTAGTCGTTGGAATCCTGCAGGCTGGCATGTTCTTTCTTCAGCACGAAATCATTCCAGCAAGAAGCCAGGATGCTGGCCGCCACCGGTTTGCAGATATCGCAACCGAGACCCTTGCCATGCTGTTCCAGCAAGGCGCCGAAAGTCTTGATCTTGCCGACTTTCACCAGATGGAACAACTCCTGCCGCGAGTAAGGAAAATGTTCGCAGACATGGTTGTTGACAGCCATGCCTTGCTTCTTCATCTCTGCCTTCATGATCTGCGTCACCAGCGCCACGCAGCCACCGCACGAGGTTCCGGCCTTGGTGCACGTTTTCAGAGCGCCGATGCTGGTGGCGCCGCCGCTCACTGCCGCACACAGATCACCTTTCGACACGTTATTGCATGAGCATATCTGCGCCGTCTCCGGCAAGGCGTCGACCCCAAGTCCTACCCGAGCCTGGCCATCGGCCTGCGGCAAAATCAGGAATTCAGGCGATGCCGGCAATTCAATACGGTTGAGCATCATCTGCAACAGCGTGCCGTATTCGCTGGCGTCGCCCACCATCACGCCACCCAGCAGATATTTGCCGCATTCCGACACCACGATTTTCTTGTAGATCTGTTTGCGCTCGTCGGTGAACTGATAGGAGCGGCTGCCGGCTTCCTTGCCGTGCGGGTCGCCGATGCTGGCGACGTCGACACCCATCAGCTTGAGCTTGGTGCTCATGTCGGCGCCGTTGAATTCCGGAGTAGCTACGCTGATATCGGTGGCGCTAGCAGCAGCTTCAGCCAGCATATGTTTAGCGGCGATTCGCGCCATGTCATAGCCCGGCGCAACCAGGCCGAATATCTTGCCGTTCCACAGAGCGCATTCGCCGATCGCATAAATGTCCGGATCGGAGCTGCGGCAGCTATTGTCGATCACGATGCCGCCGCGGTCGCCGACCTTGAGTCCGCTGTCACGCGCCAGTTCGTCGCGCGGACGAATACCGGCCGAGAACACGATCATGTCGGTATCGAGATGGCTGCCATCGTCGAAATTCATGCGATGCGTGCCGGTTTTTCCGTCGACAATTTCGAGTGTGTTTTTTTGGGTATGCGCGGTGACGCCCAGCTCTTCAATTTTCTGGCGCAGGACGCGGCCGCCGCTTTCATCTACCTGCACCGCCATCAGACGAGGTGCGAATTCGACCACATGGGTTTCCAGCTTCATGTCACGCAACGCCTTGGCACATTCCAGTCCCAGCAAGCCGCCGCCGATCACCACACCGCTGCGAGACCGTTTGCCACACTCCAGCATCGCTTCCAGATCTTCGATGGTCCGATAGACGAAACAATCCTTGCGCTGGTTACCGGCCAGTGTCGGCACAAACGGATAGGAGCCGGTAGCGATCACCAGTTTGTCGTAAGGCAGTGTTTCGATCGCGCCGTTGATATTGAACGTAACAGTCTTGGCCTCGCTATCGATCAACTGCGCCTTGGCGTTCAGCTTCAGTTCGATATGATGGTTGCCTTCGAAAAAGCCGGGCGCCACCAGCGACAAGTCTTGCGCCGACTTGCCGGCAAAGAATTCCGACAGATGGACACGATCGTAAGCCGGACGCGGTTCTTCGCACAGCACTGTGACTTCGACGCCTGGTGTGCCGGCATCCGTCAGGCATTCCAGGAATTTGTGGCCGACCATACCGTGACCGATAACGATGATTTTCATGGTGTCTTCCTTTAAACGCTCAGGCTTCTGGAAGCCAATGCACTGTTGTGCAATTCTTGTTCCTGCGCCTTGTGCTCCGGACTGAAGCGTACGGCGATGGCGCACAATGCCGAGATCGATACCAGCACGCCGAGCATGGTCAGCGTCTGTTGGGTATCGCCCAGGCCTTTCATCAGGAAACCGGCCGCCACCGCACCGACATTGCCGCCGGCGCCGATGATGCCGGCCACGCCGCCGAGCGACTTGCGATCGATGAATGGCACCAGCGCATAAGTCGCGCCGCAAGCCATGTGGGTGAACAAGCCGAACGTCAGCATCGCCACCACTGCCAGCGCAACACTGCCCGCATGGGCAAACCACAACAAACCCAATCCCTCACCCAACATCAACACAAACAGCAGGGCTGCGCGGCTATCCAGGTTGCCGCGCAATGCCGCCTTGTCTGACAGCCAGCCGCCCAGCGCACGCGCAAACAAGGCGAGCAGACCGAAACTGGCGGCTGCCATGCCGGCACCCTTTAGCGACAAACCAAAGTGATCGACGTAATAAATGGCGGCGATGTTGTGAATGAAAATCTCGACACCGAAACAGGCACCGTAAGTAACGAACAACAGCCACACCCGGTAGTTGGCGCTGGCGGCGCGAAAACTGGCCCAGCCACCCTTTTTGCCACCCTCTATCGCCACGCCGCGGGCGCGCAAATCTGCGTAATTGCCTTGCGGGCAATCTTGCGTATAACGCCAGTACAGCGCCGCCATGATCAGCATGAAAACGCCCGGCACCAGCAAGGCCAGACGCCAGCCCATGGTCTCGTTGACACCCAGCATCAGCAGTGCTGCCACCAGCAACGGCATCAAGGCTTGCGCCGCGCCGCCGCCGGAATTGCCCCAGCCGGCCGAAGCGGCATTGGCGGTACCGACCACGTTGGAGGCGAACATGACCGAGGTGTGATATTGCGTGATGACAAAACTGGCGCCGACCGCACCGATACACAGGCGGAAGAACAGGAAACTCTCATAACTCTGCACCATGGCCACGCCGAACACCGGCAACGCACCAATCAGCAACAGCCCGGTATAGGTCTTGCGCGGGCCGTAACGGTCGCACAGCGGGCCGACCAGCAAGCGCACCAGTATCGTCACCGCCACTGCGGCGATATTGATATTGGCGATTTGCGCCATACTCAATCCGAGTTGCCCCTTGATCAGTGGCATCAGCGGCGCGCAGGCGAACCACGCGAAGAAACAGACGAAGAACGCCATCCAGGTCAGATGAAAGGCGCGCATCTGCGGTGTACGCAGGCTGAAGAGTTGGATACTGGTCGCTTTGTTTGCCATTTTTTGTCTCTTTAAAAAACAAAAAGGCGTCCTCTCGACCCAACCACAAAGTGATCGAGCCAAGAGGACGCCGTTGTCCAACAGATCCATCGTTGGACCTGCGTCAGAAAGGGTAGGATCTTCGTTGATCCTGTGACCTGATCTAATGCAAGCGTCGTGCCACCAATCTAAGCAATTGATTTAAAACGATTTATTTACTTTCCTGGCAAAGAGAAAGAGTATCGGCCGCGCCTTTGCAGCGCATCGCACAGAATTCTTGCGTGAAAATGGTGCGCTGCAATCTATTTCGGTGCATCTGTCAGCCGGCGTTATCTAGATCGCCTGCCAACCCTCGAATCCGGTGAATATGCCGGCAGCAATCAAAAGCCCGCCTACCACGCGGGCGGTAATGAGGCTGCCGCGCGGGTTGGCATCGAACCAATTGCGGGTGCGGCTGGACAAAATGGCAATGACTCCGTACACGCCAGCCTGGGTAAGCGCGGTGATGATCCACAATACCAATGCCTGGCTCCAGATCGGGCCGGCATCGATTTTCAGGAATTGCGGGAAGATCGCCAGCATGAAGACGTAGGCTTTCGGGTTGAGCAAACTGGTCAGCATGCCTTGGTAAAAGGTGGTTGCCGGCGCCTTGGCTGCCGTCTGCTCCGAGGTCGACGCAAAGTGGAAGCCGCTCTCGCTGCGCAACAGCGACCAGCCGATCCAGGCGATGTAAGCGGCGCCAGCCAGCAATACGAGATTGAACAAGCTAGGCCAAAGTTTAAGCACTACCGCCAAACCCAGCGCGCCCATGGTCATGTGGCAGACACCACCGGCGACAATCCCGGCCACCGCCGCCAGACCTGAGCGTCGCCCACCGACCAAGGCACTCGCCAGGACGAAAGCCATATCCAGCCCTGGCAGGATGATGACGCCGAATACGATCATGAAATATAGCCAGAGATTGACGGATTGGTTCATTGGAAAGACTCCTTGTTCGCAATTGGATTCGTTTTGGATTTGTTTGCATTTTTGGTGCTGGAATCGAAGATAAAGTGTATATAGGACATAATTAGTCCTATATATAAAATATCCTGCGAAGCATGTATCACCCGACTACACGCGTGCTGGCAGTGCTGGAACTGCTGCAAACCCATGGCCGTATGAGCGGGGCTGAGATGGCGTCGCGTCTTGAGATCGACGGCCGCACGCTGCGCCGCTATATAGTGACCCTGGAGGAAATGGGGATTCCGATCACCACCGATCGCGGACGCCACGGCGGTTATGCATTGATCGCCGGCTTCAAGCTGCCGCCGATGATGTTCACCGATGACGAAGCGCTGGCTTTATCGATCGGCTTGCTGGCGGCGCGCAGCCTGGGCTTGGCGGAGGCAGCGCCCGCAGTGGCGAGCGCCCAGGCCAAGCTGGAGCGGATCATGCCGGCGAATCTGAAACGTCGCGTCAGTGCCGTCGACGAAACAGTCAAACTCGATCTGTCGCAGGCAGTCTCGCCTGCAGACAACGCTGCGTTGGTGGCTCTCAGCGCGGCGGCGCAAAACAGGCAGCGGGTGCATCTTCACTACCGCAGCGCCAGCGGCGACGACAGCGAGCGTGATTTCGACGCCTACGGCCTGGCCTATCGCGGTGGGCGCTGGTATGTGGTTGGCATGTGTCATTTGCGCAAGGATCTGCGCTCATTCCGGCTGGACCGTATCGGCCAGGTGCAATTACTGGAAACAAGCTTCACGCGTCCGGTCGATTTCGACGCCCTGACCCACCTGGCGCTTGCGGTAGCCTCCATACCGCGTGCGTTTGCGATCGAAGTGCTGTTGAAAACAGATCTCAAATCGGCACGTGAACAGTTGTTCGACGCTATCGGTATCTTTGCCCAAACTGAAGACGGCGTGCTGGTCCACAGTCAAGCGGATGACCTTGACTGGTTTGCCCGGGAGTTGGCGCGGATGCCTTTCGCATTTGAAATACGTCATCCGCCGGAGCTGCGCGATGCGGTCAAGGTCTGCGCACAGAGGTTGTTGGCGCAAATCGAAAAATAGCGGAAAAATAACACCGGCCAGTGATGTCATGTCAATACCGACAGTACTGACAGTATGTTGGCCAGTTGGTCCGTAAAGGTGCATGCGACGGCTATTCGCGGCGCCAAGGTTCTCCACAGAACAACAACTTCAAGAGAAAACCCCGCTTCATGCCGGAAAACATGACCGTTAGCAAGAGCTTGGGCGCATCCACGTGATATCCTAGGCGATCTAAAACACACCGCTTTTGTTGTCAATGAATACACCTGTTGTTGCATCCACTCCCAACCCTGTTCAAACTGCACGCGTTCTGCTCAAGGAACTCCAGGAAAAATACACGGTATTTCGCGATTACCTGCCGCTTGCCATTGGCATCGACAAGCAACTTATCGCCCTGTCTCCCGAAATCAACCGCAAGACCTTGCGCATCGCATTGGGCATGCATACCAACTCGCTGCGCTATCTCAAAGGGATGGAAAAAGCGACTCACAGGTTTGACCTTGAAGGCAACAGCGCGGATGAAGTGACGGAAGTCCACCGCACCCATGCTACCGAAACGCTGCGCGAACGCTTCAAGAAAAACGCCGAACAGCGCAAGGCCCAGCGTGCCGCCGAAGCAGCGCAAGAAGCTGCCGAAAAAGCCGCGCGCCAGCACACCGAGAAGCTCAATCAGCTTACGGCAAAGTTCTCGCGCAATCGCAGTTGATACACTTAACACGCAATTAACACACAATTAAAACGCGATTAAGTTAAGTGGCACAGCTGACTCAGCTGTGCCCAACCGGAAAATCACCTCGCCGCCTGCGGCATTCAGCCGCGAGCGGTAGCAGGCTCATTTGCCGGTCAGCAGCCATATCCAGTTGGAACTGGCGTTCGCTATCGTATTTTCCTCTTTTTTAGATGATGCATTGGGCTGCGCCTTGCCGCCCAGCTTCGCGCTGTAGGCAATCCTGTTGCTTTTGTTTGCCAGTCGGCGCGTCGCACGCCGGGTGTATTCATCGCCAAACGCAACAATCGGATTCAGAATTTTTTGCAACTCGCTGTCATCGCTCAGGTGATTCGCCAGCTGCCGCCAGATGTCGGCCTGGTTCCAGCGCATGAAACGCACGTAGGAATTCTGCCATCGGCCGAATTCCGGCGGCAACGCCGACCACTTGGATCGGGTTGCCACAATCCAGAGAATCGCTTGCAGGAACAGGCGATTGTCGCGGCCGGTAGCGCCAGGATCAGCTTCACTCCCTAACAACAACGGTTTCAATTTTTGCCAATGCTCTTCGAAGGTTCATATCGCGCTTTGATGATGGTTATCAAACTGTTCACGCTATTTTTGATCATTTCGAGTAAAAAATACATAAGGGATGGCTGAATCGTGCTGGTGCGAATGATTGTGCGAACAGCGCCGGATTATTTGATCAGCTTCAGTATTTCGCGAAATTTTGGATGATTACTGTCGCCCATCCATTCGAACATCAGCATTTCGCTGCTGACGATTTCAGCGCCGGCGTTGCGGGCACGATCTATCGCGGCGATCTTGTCGCTGCTCCGGCGCGAGCCTGTTGCGTCGCTTACCAGTTTGACCCGCCGCTGCCTGTGCAGCAAACCCAGCACCGTTTGCAAAACACAGACATGGGCTTCACAGCCAAGCACGATCAAATCGTCCCTGCCGTTGATCAAAACCTCCATGAAATCGGCCTGAGCGCATGCGTCGAAACTGGATTTTTCTATGGTTCGATCCAGCAGCGGATGAATCGGGACAACGGTAGGTCCCAGCCGTAACGGCTGTTGTGCAGTGCCGATCACGGGGATGCCTAACAATCTCGCTGCCTGCGCCAATATCACTGCACGCTGCAGGACTTGTGCGCCGTCGAGAATTACCGGCATCAGTTTTTCCTGCAGGTCGACAATGATCAGCGTTGCGCGCGAGGCGTCGCTTAGATAGGTCATATCTTGGTATGGGTATGTTATTTGCTGAATGATTTCGGCATCTCTGATTTTATACCACGCCCGGCTTGCACCATGAGCCGGAACACCGTGCTACGGCTAGTCCGTAGCACGGTTGACGCCTGGGGCTGATGCCGAAGGCTGACGCCGAGTTAATAAGCCACAGTGAAACGCTGGCGCAGATGCTTGGGCTGTTCGATTTCGTCCAGCATAGCGATCGCATAATCCTCCATCGAAATCTGGCTTTGCCCTTTCTCATCCGTCAGCAGCTGATCCTTGCCAATCCGGAATTTACCAGTGCGCTCGCCCGGCGCGAACATGGCCGGCGGCGACAGGAATGTCCAATCCACAGCGGTTTCCGCCCGCAGATCATCCAGGAATTGTTTGCCCGGCACTGCTTCCACCTTGTACTCGGCAGGGAAATCCGGGCTATCCAGCACAATGACGCCAGGCGCTACTTCCAGACTGGCGGCGCCGCCGACCACCAGCAGACGCTTGACTCCGGCACTCTTGACCGCTTGCAGCAAAGGCGCCGCTTTCAACACCCGAAACTGCGCCGCGCTGACCACTGCATCGTGACCGCGAATCAGGGCTGCCAGTTGCTCGGGCTGGGTGGCGTCGCCTTGACGCAGATCGACACCGGCTGGCGCGGCCTGAGATGTAGAGCGGGCAATCCCTGTCACACTATGGCCGCGCCGCAGCGCTTCGGCGGCAATACGGGAGCCGGCGCGGCCGGTAACGCCGATGATGGCAATCTTCATGATGAATTTCCTTTCGGTGAGGGCCAAAGCAAACGGCCGGGGTAGTTATTTAAAGTAACCAGTATAATTATTTCAAACTTATGCGCAAGAAGGCACTTTGATGAACGATAGGAACATGCGGGTAACCGCCATTCAGCCGATTTCCGTTGTAACCCGCGGCAAGGGGCGTCCCAGCGCCCGCGAAGACTTGCCCTGCCCGATCCGCGATGTGCTGGACCGCATCGGCGATGCCTGGAGCGTGCTGGTCATCACCACGCTAGAACCCGGCCCTAGCCGTTTCAACCAGCTACGGCGTCAGGTTGAAGGTATCTCGCAACGCATGCTGACGGTGACTCTGCGCCATCTGGAACGCGACGGGTTGGTGTCGCGCACCGTGATTCCGAGCACGCCGCCGCAGGTTGAGTATGCCCTGACCGCGACCGGACGCTCGCTGTGCTCACCGCTCAAGGTGCTGGCCGAATGGGCTGGCAGCCATCAATCGGTGATCCGCGGCGCGCGTCGACAGTACGATATTGCAGACAACTGAAACTTTCCCGAAGACAGACGGCCTTCGGGAAAGACCGCAAAAATCAACCGAAAGCTACCGCCCGGCGACGGCTTGACGACCAGTCGGCCAGACCTACTTTGTCGCGGATGGCAGCGCATCCCCGCAAGATCTGCTGGATTTCTACCTCCGTCAGGCCGGAGTTGAGCGTCAGCCTGACACATGAACGGTTTTTAGGGGTCGCCGGAGCACAAAAAACCGCACCGAAAATGCCCTCCTCCTCCAATGCTTTACGCAAGATCTGCGTCTTCGGCTCCGTTCCGGCTTCCAACGCAATGATTTGCTCGGTGCCGTCGCTGACGTTGTAGCCCAATGCCCCTAAGCCATCGCGAATGCGCCGTGCATTGCGGTGCAGTGCAAGGCGCCGGTCATCTGCCTTCCGTATGAATGCCAGCGCAGCGTCGAACCAGGCAAGTTCGTGCCGCAGCATGCAGGAACTGAAAATCGCGGGGCGAGAGGTGGACAAGAAATACCCTTTGAATTTACTCGAACAGGTAATGAATCCGGCGCGCCCGCCAAACGCCTTGGCCAGCGATGCAGTACGAAAATGGACGCGGTCCGACAAGCCCATCTGCATGACCAGACCGGCGCCTTCCGGTCCATGCGTGCCGAGCGAATGCGATTCGTCCACCACCAGGATGCTGCCGCTGTCTTCGGCGATGGCCAGTACTTCGAGCAGCGGGCATACGCTGCCGCTCACGCTGTAGACCGAGTCGACCACGATGACGCCGGCTCCGTGTTTGAGTACTTGCCGCCGCAGGTGCTCAACCTCGTTATGCAAGAATGGCACCGGTCGGGCCTGCGCCGCTTGCACACCCTCCCACAAAGAAGCGTGTGCCTGCATGTCCAGATAAACCGGCACGCCTGGACCGGCAATGGTTTGCAACAGGCCGACATTGGCACTCCAGCCGGATTGCGTGATCAAGCCGTCTTCCGCGCCCATGAAACCTGCCAGCTTTTTTTCCAGGCGCGGCTGACTGCTGCCTTCCCGTATGAATACCGTCGACATCAGCAGGTCTGCCTCGCCGCTCATGAGGCACGCTGCCTGGGCGTTGATCAACTGCGGTTCTGCAGCGATGCACAGATAATCGTTGCTGGATAAATAAATCGCATTCGGCCCAGGCGAACTCCAGTGAAGTAAATGTTCGCCACCCCACAGTTTTTCCATCCGCTCTATGTAATACTCATCTAGCCGGGCAGATACAAAAGCCGGCAAGCGTTGCTCCGCTGTCAAGACTAGTGGTTCGTGGTAGCTTTCTGTTAATGGCATGGTTTTCTCCCTGTACTTTAGTATGAAATACCAAACAGAGCCGCCATGTCCCTGTCTGGAACGTGGAATCAGTTTATGCAGTCGGCGTTGAAGATCTGCGGCTGATCTTCGCCTCATAATATTGTTATATGAAAATCCGATAGGCCAAATATTTGATTCCCATGACTGAAAACAACAGCAGCTGGAAAAACCCGCCCTGGCGCGCTTGGGAGCGTGCGGCTAACCGTTGGTGGCAAAGTATCAACACCCAATTTAACGACATGACCAATCGCGTGGCTTTCCTCGCGTGGGTTGCGGTCTTTGGCATGCCGTTGTTCTACGTGGTCTGGACCTACTGGTTTCCGCAGCCGTATGAAAGCCTTAGTTTGCGCCTGTTTTGCGTTGTCCTCTGCGCACCGATTATTTTTACTCGCCACCTGCCCCACAGAAAGTGGCTGGCAGCTTATTTTTTTGTTTGCCTGACTTACGGACTGCCGTTTTTTTTCACCTTCATGTTCCTCATGAATGACGGCTCGTCGGTCTGGGCCCAGTCATTGCTGATCGCCCTGATCCTCCTGTTTCACTTCGACACTACCCTGGCTTTGCTAGCCTATGTCATAGGAACCGCGCTGGCCTATCTGGCTTATGATGCGGTCCACGGCAAGATCATGCCGTTAACCTATCAAGTGCTGGAGCAATTGCCGATCCAACTTTTTGCGGTCTTTACCGTATCGCTGGCCAAGGTCGGCAGAAAAGTCCTGGCGCAGGAAAAATTGGCAGGCATGGCGACCGCGTTGTCGACCGTGTCGCATGAACTGCGTACGCCCTTGCGTAGCATCAACGCCAATGCGCGTGGCTTGAATCGTCTGTTGCAAGAAAGTACAGACCGCACATCTCCAAACCAGATCCCGATGGAAAAGGCGCTGGCGCGGATCGAACTTGAAGTGCGGCACATGAATAATGTGATCGACCTTTTCCTGTTGAGCGCCTCTACCGGCAGGGAGAACCTGATACCGAAAGACATCGTGTCGATGGCGGCGGTAGTAGAGCTGATGATGCAACGCTACCCGTTCGTCAACCAGGAACAACGCGATCTCGTCGCCATCACGGTCCGCTCCGATTTTCGTTTGCTGGGGCAAGGCGAGTTGTGCTCGATGGTTCTGATCAATTTGCTGCGCAACGCGCTAACCTCGATCCAACGCGTCGGCAAAGGCCGGGTACGGATCATACTGGACGGCGCCCGGGCCCGGCCCCGGTTGTTGTTCATCGATACTGGCTGCGGTATCGAGGCAGGCCGCGCATCACAGATTTTCGAGCGCTTTTACGCTTACCCGGAATCCAGCGGTACCGGCATCGGACTGGCTTTTTGCAAAGACGTATTGGAAGCTTGGGGCGCCCATATCCGTGTGGTGTCACGGCCGCTTGGCTACTCTATTTTTGTGCTGGATTTTCCGCCTATAGTGCAACAAAAAGCAGCAGACATGCGCTCTCTGTTAAATTAACACTCTTTCCGTGTCTTTCTATACTGAGCGCTTTACACCGCTCCTTGCGCCTGCAGCGCCTCAATATGAATATTTCATTACCTGTTTATCAACATCCGACCCTGACTATCCTGATCGACGATAGCCAGAGTTTCTTGGACAGCCTAGCTTTCCAGCTGCCGCCGAACATGGTGCGCAAAGTGTTTCACGATACGCAGCTCGCCCTCGAGTGGTTGCGCGACGCCTATCGGCATTCGCCCAGCAAGAGCCAGTCGATCCGGGTCAACTATGATGAACAGTCATTTTCGTTCGACCGGCGCACGGTGGCAGTCGATATCGATCAGATTTACCGGCAGTCCATGAACCGCCGGCGTTTCTTGTTACCGTCGGTGCTGGTAATCGACTACGCGATGCCGCAAATGAACGGCCTGGCATTTTGCGAGGCGGTGCGCGACCTGCCGTGCAAGAAAATCCTGTTTACCGGCCAGGCCGACGAAAAGATCGCCATCGATGCCTTCAATCGCGGGCTGATCGATCGGTTCATTAAAAAGAGCGACCACGACGCGCTGGATCATCTGGAGTTGGAGATTCATAGCCTCCAGAAAGAATTCTTCCACTCCCGGTCACTGACCTTGAAAGATCTGCTGTCGCGCCATTCATATACCTTCCTGTCGGATCCGGCGATGGCGGCGCTGGTCGAGCAGTTATGCAAACGGCATGGCTTTGTCGAGTACTACCTGTTCCCTAACCCGACCGGCATCCTGTTCTTCGATATGCGGGGCAAGGCCACGCTGATGGTAGTGGAAACCGAAGCCAGCCTGATGTCGCAGCTGGAAGTAGCGCAGGATTACGCAGCGCCGCTGGAATTGCTGACTGGTTTGCGCGAAATGCGCCTGGTGCCGTTCTTTTCCGACAGCGACGGTATGTATACCGACGCCATACGCCATGATTGGCTATCATACTGTCTGCCGGCCCAGATTTGTTTCGGCGTCCAAGAGTACTATTGGGCCCTGTTCGATTTTCCTAAACATTATTCACGTGAACCTTTTTATTCATTGGCAGATTTTTTACGCGACCAATCTGCCGATATAAAATCATAAAGCTCGAAAAAATCCATGTTGCGAAGCGAAGCCGCTCCTAGAATATCCACTCCCGGCCTGCTGCAAATTGTTCAGGCATCCGATTGGGACCAGTTGCGCGTATGCGTGCAACGTCAGCTGGCACAACTCGGGATTTGCGATTTCATGTTGCAGACGGAGATCGCTAGTGTCAGCGGCGCTTCACAGATGCAGCTGTTCGGCAGTTTGCCCGATGCCGTGCTGCAGCAGTTCAGCCTGCCGGCCGAAGACGCGACGGATCCGGTCCGGCAGCATCTTGCGCGCTCCTCCCTGCCGCTGAACTGGCAGGTCGAACAATTGTGCTTGCTGCATGGCGGCCAGATCTACCCTTTGTTGAAAACCATGGGTGTGACGCAGGGCATGAGCCTGGCAATTCACAGCAAACATGCGATAAGCCGCCTCGATTTCTATAGCAATACGGCGCGCCCGGAGGCACCGTCGACCAGTATCCAGGCCGATGCTCTTCTGCTCGGCGTTTATTTGCAGGAAGCGGCTGAATTCTTGTGGCGTAAGACAGCGCCGGATCAGGGCCCGGTGCTTTCAGTGCGCGAACTCGAATGCCTGCGCTGGAGCGCCGACGGCAAGACCAGCTCCGAAATCGGGCTGATCCTGGGCATATCCCAACGTACGGTGTATTTCCACATGAAGAATGTGGCGATGAAACTGGGTGTCTACAGCACCCGCCATGCCATTAGCAGAGCGGTCATGATGGGTATCATCAAACCCGATAGCTGAGCGCGACAGATCGGCCGAGCTATCAGAGCCTGTCGACACATGCTTCTACTAAGGCGTCATTCCATAGCACGATGAAACCGCCGCCACCAATTCGGATTGATGGCTGACGTCGCGCGTCAATTGCTGCGTCGTGATGCCGTAGTCCGCCGCATGTGCCGCGAGGCAGGTATCGGGGGTGTCTGGCGGATTTGATTCGGCGTAGATGTACGCGCTGATTCCTAGCGCCGCAGCTGCAATGGCAAACACGATCAGTGCGGTGCGACGCCCTGTAGTTTTCTGCAAATCCTGTGAAATTGCTGGCATAAAGTTTCCTTGTGAAAAGAAGTTAGCTAAACAACCAATTGGTAAGAATCAGGGCGAACTGATCTTGCAGGGTGGACACATTGCCCACGCGTGAACTCACTCCATGTACGTGCCGGGTTCTGCGCCGCGCAGGTGCGTACTCCGGTTATCACGGTAACGCGCTCTCAAGCTACACGGCAGTTAGCCGATGCTTTCCCTGACACCGCGCAAGGCGCTGATCGATTCATCAAAGTGGTCGCCACCGATCTGCCCGCGCAAGCGCCGGTCCAGTTCGGCACTGACGGCGTTGATCGGCCCATCCAGCTCCAGCGCCGCAGCGGTCGGGAAGATATTCCATTCACGGCCGTCCGCGGCAGAGGGCCGACGTTCGATCAGTTTTTTAGTATCCAGTGCATCCAGCAGGCGCGTAGCAGTTGGCCGCGCGATACCGAAGATGGCCGCCAGTTCGCTATTGAGCAGGCCGGGTTGTCTTAGCACTGCGCGCAAAACGAAGCCCTGCGGCGCAGTCAGGTCAAACGGCTGGTACGCGGCGTTCCACTCGCGCTCCACGATACGCGCCAGTGCGGTGGTGTTGAAATAAAGGCAGTGATCGAACATGGTTTTATTCTATGCAAATATAATTAGCTAAGCAACTATTATCGCATGCGCGTCGGCGGCGAGATACGAATCGGTGAATTTGCGCGCCGGGTCCTTGCTGTTTTACTATTCGGCTACTACATTGATAGCAACGAACATTCGGTACAACCATCCGGACCAAAAACATGCCCGTAGCCACCCTTACCCGCGACGAAGTCGTCGAACGCATCCTGGCCGCCTTTCGCCGCTATGGCTATGAGGGCAGCAGCCTGTCGCGCTTGTCGGAAGCCACTGGCCTGGGCCGTTCCAGCCTCTATCATTATTTTCCAAACGGCAAGGAAGATATGGCGAGCGCCGCGATGGGCGCGGTCGGGACCTGGTTTACGCATCATGTGCTATCGACACTGAACAGCCACGAGACCTCTGCCATCCGCTTGCAGCGTTTCGCCGGCAAGCTGACGGAGTATTATGCTAACGGCATGGCGCCTTGCCTGATGGATGTGTTCACCATCGGCGAAGCCGGCTCGCTGTTCCAGCAGCACCTGGGCGGCCGCATGCGGGCGCTGATGGCCTTGCTGGCGGCGGTGGCTGAAGAGGCCGGCATCGATAAGGTAGAGGCCGCGGTGAGGGCGGAGAATGCCGTGGTGGCGATCCAGGGATCGCTGATCGTGTCGCGCGCTCTGGATAGCAACGGCCCATTCTTGCGGATGATAGAAAACTTCCCTGCCATCCTGCTTGGCCCTCAGCCAGCGGAGTAATTGTTCTGAATTTCCTGGTTTACTTGACAGGGTAAGTTTGCTTTTGTATTGTACCGATTGTTCGGTACAAAGATAACCAGTTTCTTCATGCATCGTTTTCGGTGCATCTTATTCAAGCAATAGGTTCACGCCAACCAGGAGATCCAACATGTCCGTCGCCCGTCCAGCCCAACCGATCCGTCTCTACCGTGCCGCATTGTCCGGCCATTCCCACAGGGTGCAGCTGTTCCTTTCTTTACTGGACTTGCCGTTTGAAATGATCGATATCGACCTGCGCGCAGGCGAACACAAAAAACCTGGATTCCTGGCCAAAAACCCGTTCGGCCAGGTGCCGGTGATTGAAGATGGCGAAGTGACGCTCGCCGATTCGACTGCAATCCTGGTTTATTTGGCAGGCAAGTATGGCGACGCCGGCTGGCTGCCGCGCGATCCCTTGGGAGCGGCTACCGTGCAACGCGTTCTATCGCTTGCATCCGGTGAAATCTACAGGGGTCCGGCCAGCGCTCGTCTGATCACATTGTTCGGAGTACCGCTGGACCATGATGCGGCCTGCGCCACCGCCAGGCAGTTGCTCGCGATCCTGGAACAGCACTTGGCCAGCCATGAGTTCCTGGCCAGCCCACAGGTGACCATCGCCGATGTCGCGGCTTACAGCTATATAGCGCATGCTCCGGAAGGCGGCGTGGCGCTGGATGGCTATCCCAATATCCGTGCATGGCTAGGCCGGATTGAAGCGTTGCCTGGCTTTGTCGCCATGCAGGCTACCCGGCCGCCGCTGGCGGCCTGAGACCGTGCGCTCTGATCCACGTGCTGATCAGAGCGCGTCACTGAAGACGTGCGCAAGGAGGTGAACTATGTCCCACCCTGAAATGGCCGCCACCGAAGATACCGCTTTCCACAGCGGCGAACGTGCAGTGCAGCAGCGCGTCGGCGTGCTGGAAAAGATGGCGGCTCGCAGCCAGGTAATCCGCAGCTTCATGCCGGACCAGCATCGTGAATTCTTTCAGCAGTTGCCATTCCTGATCGTCGGCAGTATCGATGAGCAGCAGCAGCCGTGGGCGTCGGTAGTGATCGGCGCACCCGGTTTCGCGACCTCGCCGGACCCGGAACATCTGGCGATTCATGCGCAGGTTTTGCCCGCCGATCCGTTGCAGTTGAACCTGGTCGATAATGCCACGCTCGGCTTGCTGGGAATCGAACCGAATACGCGCCGCCGCAATCGCATGAACGGCAAAGTTGAGAGGTTGAGTGCGGCAGGATGGACGGTGAAGGTAGATCAAAGCTTCGGCAATTGTCCGAAATATATCCAGGCGCGCCGGCCCGGCTTGATCGAGAACGTCAACGCAACCGCAGCTACCCCGGTGGTGCATCGCGCACAGCAACTCGACACTGCGATGCAAGCGCTAATTACTACCGCAGACACCTTCTTCATTGCCACGGCGTATCTGGGTAAGTCCGCAGGTGAATCAACAACCGCTTCCGGGAGCGCCGATCGGCGGCATGGCGTTGACGTTTCACACCGGGGCGGCAAACCCGGCTTTGTCCGCATCGATGACGCCAGGACGCTGACAGTGCCCGATTTCGTCGGCAATTTTTTCTTCAACACCATCGGCAACCTGGTCGAGCATCCACGCGCCGGCCTGCTGTTTATCGATTTCATCAGCGGCGACCTGTTATATCTGGCGGTCACTGCCGAGCTGATCTGGGATGGCGCTGAAGTAGCGGCCTTCAAAGGCGCCGAGCGTTTGTTGCGCTTTCATGTGGAGCGCGCCATAAGGGTTGAAGCGTCCTTGCCGTTGCGCTGGAGCGAGGCGGAAATGTCGCCGGCGCTCGCACCGATGGGGTCTTGGTAAACATCTAAAAACCATGTAAAAAGCCGGCTGCCTTTTCCAAGGCAGCCGGCTTTCTTCGTTGCGGGCAGATTACGCGAATTACTTCTGAATTACTCCTGAGGTACCGGCGTCAATGCCCCGGTCAAATCACCCATAGGCTTGCCGCCGTTCGCCACCAGTGCTTTGTCGCGCGCGGTGATGCCTGGCAGTACAGGCAACGCATAGCGATTGGTGATGAAACGCAGGATGGAAGCGGTATCGTACTGAGTGTGATCGACGAACCCTTTCTTCGCATACGGCGAGACCAGGATAGTCGGCAAGCGTGTGCCCGGGCCCCAACGGTCGCCCTTCGGCGGCGCCACGTGATCCCAGAAGCCGCCGTTTTCATCGTAAGTCACAACGATCAGCATGTGCTTCCATTGCGGGCTGGCTTGCAGCTTGGTGATCACATCGGCGATATGGGCATCGCCGTCGGCGACGTTGGCATAACCGGCATGCTGGTTCAAGTTACCTTGCGGTTTGTAGAACGCCACTGCAGGCAACTTGCCGGCTGCTGCATCCTGCAAGAACGAGGCGTCGAAATCCTTCAGGTGGCTGGCACGTTCGGTAGCACCGGTCGCAGTCGTCGGATCGAAGCGGCTATAGTAGTTGAACGGCTGGTGATGCGGCTGGAACTGGATCTTGCCGCCATAGATGACGCTACGGGTGGCATTCGGTGCATCAGCCAGTGCGGCATTCCAGGCGCCGGCATACCACGCCCAGTCGATACCCTTGATTGTCAGCTGATCGCCGATGGTGGTCTGGGTCTGGGTTGGCAGGGTAGTGGCCTTGCTTGGATCGGCATACGCTGCCACGGTGGCAGCGTTATTGCCGCTAGGCTGATACGGTGGCTGCATGGTGTTGACCGCGTAGAACATGCCTGAGGAATCTTTCGGCGTGATGGTGCTGTCCTTGAGGTACACCGCTGCGCCGTTCAACACCGAAGTCGGATTGCCGGTCCCTGGGGTCAGGCCGACCAGGTTGCCGCTGGCGTCAAGATTGACGGCCGAGATGTTGTTCTTCGCAGGCGAAGTAGCGGCATCGGCGTTCGGATAAGTCGGGGCGCAGGCGCAGATCAGGTATTGATGCGTGAGGAACGAGCCGCCGAAGGTGCCCATGAAAAAATTATCGGCCAGCGTGTATTGCTTGGCGATGTTCCACAGCTTCATCTTGCTGCCGTCGTAATAGCCCATGCTGAGGCCGCCGGCATCGGAGTAAGCGGTGAATTTATCATTCTTGCCGCCGTTGATCTGCATCTGGTTATTGTAGAAACGGTGCACCAGATCGCGGGTAATCACTGCCGACGACATGTAGATCGGGCTGTTGACATCATCGATCTGGAACGGCTTGTTCGGCAGATTCGCCGATTGCGCCTGGGTGATGACTGTGCTTTGGCCGGCCAGGGTCATGCCGCCCCATGTCGGTGGCAAGACAGGCAGGGTGCTGCCATCGAAGTCTTTTTGCGGAATGTAGCTGGAAGTAGAAGTCGGATTGACGCCGGGAATGCCGTTAGCACCGGGGTACAGGCCGTACAGATTATCAAAGCCGCGGTTTTCAGCAAAGATCACCACCACGTTCTGGATGTTGTTCATTGCCAGCGCGCCGCCCAAAGCCTGGCCCAGGTCAACGCTACCGCCTTGCGTGATCGCAGCTGCAATGGCGGCATTGATGGCCGCAGCCTCAGCTTTCAGAGCGGCCTGGTCATTGCCAGCCAGCTTGTTGATATCGGCCAGCAGGTTGGCTTCTGCGGTGCCGATCTTGGCGGCCAGCTTCTTGCTGGCATCGGCGAAATCGCCACCGTTGGCGTCCATCGCCGCGGCCAGCTCAGTCGAGATCGCACTGACAAATGCGCTGCGTCCGGCAGGTGCACGGAACACCAGCTTTTGCGTTACGGGGCTGCCTTTGTCACCCAGCACTTCATGGCGTGTAACACTGGTGTCGATAGTCGCCACCACTGCGCCCTGGCCTTTAAGTGAATACGAACCGTCGGCTGCAGTCTTGACCACCGGCGAGGTGACATCGCATGTGGCTTTTTTGATCTTGTCTTCAAAACACACTTGGGCGTTTTCATAATAACTACCGGTCACCTGGCCGCTCGTGACCGCGCCGCCGTCACCGACCGAGCCGCCACCGCCGCCGCCGCACGCACTCAAGCCTGCCGACAACGTTACCGTCGCTACCGTTACCGGCAGCCATTTCATGGTCCGCTTCATAAGCCCTCCCTGGGCGATAAAAAGCGCAATCCTATGCCTTGAATATTTCAGCTGTATGAAATTTGCCGTTCGTCATCATTTATTTTTTACAAGAGAATGCGTCATCGTTCTGTCATAGAACGCTGCTAGTCTTGCCTCCCATTCGACGCAGCACCTCGCTCGTCACCCGGGACCCCGCCATTTCTATGAAACCTGCTGTCATTGCACTCCTCAGCGCCATCACCGCGCTTACCGCGCTTTTCCTGAACGGTTGCGGCCAGCAGCGGGCCGAAGCCGAAGTGGCGACGCCCGCCAAATCGACAATCCCGGCAACCCCGGCCTACCTCGGCGCGACCTACGCACCGACGCTTAAAAAGCAGCCAACGGTCGCCGCCATGACTGCGCTGGGCCGCACCATGTTTTCCGATCCGTCGCTTTCGGCCTCAGGCAAGATGTCTTGCGCCACCTGCCATAGCCCAGAGCATGCGTTCGGACCGCCGAATAACCTGGCGGTACAACTCGGCGGCAAGGAAATGAAAACGCTGGGCACGCGCGCGGTGCCTTCATTGCGCTACATACAGAATGTGCCGGCCTTCACCGAGCATTTTTTCGATGACGACGGCGACGACAGCATCGACGCCGGCCCCACCGGCGGCCACAACTGGGACGGCCGCGCGCCTTCCACCCACGATCAGGCGCGGATTCCGCTGTTGTCGATGCACGAGATGGGCAATGCAAATGCGGCCGAGGTAGTGGCAAAGCTGAAAAAGGCCAGTTATGCAACGCAGTTCCGCGCAACCTTCGGTGAAGATATCTTCGACAATCAGGAGCAAGCCTTCAAATGGGCGCTGATGGCGCTCGAAGTATTCCAGGAAAGTCCGGCCGAGTTTTATCCCTACAACAGTAAGTACGACGCCTTCCTGCGCCAGCAAACCCAACTCAGTAAACAGGAACTGAACGGTTTGCGCCTGTTCAACGATCCTGCCAAAGGCAATTGCGCCTCATGTCATATCAGCGAAATCACGGCTAGCGGAGCATTTCCGCAATTTACCGACTACGGCCTGATCGCCATCGGCGTGCCGCGCAACCCGCATATCCCCGCCAACGCTGATCCGAAGTATTTCGATATGGGCCTGTGCGGCCCCGATCGCACCGACCTCAAGGACAAGACAGAGTATTGCGGCATGTTCAAGACACCGTCCTTGCGCAACGTCGCTACGCGCCAGGTGTTTTTCCATAACGGTGCATTCACCAGTCTGGAGCAGGTGATGAAATTCTACGTGCAGCGCGATACCCAGCCGCAGAAATGGTATCCGCGCGATAAGGATGGCACGGTGCGCAAATATGACGACCTGCCCAGGGAATATCGTGGCAACGTCAATGTCGAAGCGCCGTTCGACCGCAAACCCGGCGACCGGCCGGCGTTGACGGATGGTGAAATCAAGGATGTCATCGCCTTCCTGAAAACGCTGAACGATGGATATCAACCTTAAATGTTGGAATAAAATGCAGGAATCGCAGGGTGGGCATTCAGTTGCGGATCGACGACATAGTGATGTGGGGTCAAAGTCAACTTTCGCAGGCCTTATCGCGAAACTTGACTCTGCCCCCACATCACGGGTTCGGAGAACGGCCGTTCACTTATCGCAGGTTTGTTTCTTTGCGTTTTACTACTTCTACTCCGTAGTCCACTCTGACCCCGGTTAGTTCGTGCTGCTCTTCGCGCATACCGTAAAAAACCATTCAAAAAGCGGACTATTTTTTGGCTTTCTTTCCGGTCTTCGCTACTTTCGATTTTCCGCCCGCGCTTTTCTCAAACTGCGTATGGAATTCCAGCGCCAGTTTGCGGATCGATTTGCCGATATTGGTATAGTCGTATTCGTTCAGATTAGCCAGCGACACCCGCGCCGACGCGTGCGCCGTGCCGAAGCCGCGGCCGGGTAGCAGGATTACCCCGGTTTCTTCCGCCAGCCGGAACAGTGCTTCGTTCGGCTTCAGCCGCTTCACCATCCACTTGGCGAAATCTACGCTGTACATTGCCGTGGCCAACGTTTCCAGATCGAGCAGATGGTAATAGTGGACCGAATCGGGATCGACCGGCAACGGCAACGCTAACGCCTGGTACAACGCTTCCTTGCGACGCAGGACGATGCGCTTCATCGATTTCTTGTAATTCTGCGGCTCATCCAGCAGCGAATACAGAGAGAACAACGTCATCTGCGCCTGCACCGGGGTCGACAGGCCGGCGGTATGGTTGAGCGCCACGGTGCGACTGTCGGCGACCAGACGATCTATGAATTTCAGTGCGCGCGGTTCGGTGGTGATCGAGTTATAACGCTGGTCCAGTTGCTTGCGCCGCACCTCGGGCAATGCCGCGATCTTGTCATCCAGGATATTTTTTTCATGGGTCGCGACCACGCCCATGCGCCAGCCGGTGGCGCCGAAATACTTGGAGAAGGAATACACCAGGATGGTGTTGTAGGGACAGATAGCAAACAGCGATATGAAGTTGTCGGCAAAAGTGCCGTATACATCGTCGGTGAGAATGATCAGGTCGGGGCGCTGCCGGATAATCTCGGCGATATAGGCCAGCGTCTCATCATTGATCCTGACCGAAGGAGGATTGCTGGGATTGACCAGGAAAAACGCCTTGACCTTAGGGTCGAGCAGCTTGTCCAGTTCCTTCCTGGTGAACTGCCAGTTGTTCTCGGCCGGCGCATCGACCATCAGCTCGACCAGTTGATAGTCGTTGAGATGCGGAATTTCGATATACGGCGTGAAGATCGGCATGCCGAGAGCGATGGTGTCGCCAGCCTCGATAATATGATTTTCGCGCAGGCTGTTGAAGATGTAAGTCATGGCGGCGGTGCCGCCTTCTACCGCGTACATGTCGAAATTGCCGATGAACGGCTGCTCGCCAATCATCTCCTGGCGGATGTACTGGCCGACGATCTTCTCGCCCAGGCTCAGCATACGGTCCGGCACCGGGTAGTTGCAGCCGAGGATAGCTACGCACATCTCGTAGAGGAAATCGCCGGCCGACAGGCCCAGCTGGTCGCGTACATAAGACACAGCAGCTTCAATGAAACGCACGCCGTCGATCCCGGCATGGGCCGTGGTGAAAATATCGAAACGCGCTTCGATGCCGTCGCGTTTCGGAAAACCGCCCACGCCATCCATGTAGACATAGGAACGCTCGGCTTCGCTCATGGCAAACAGGCCGAACTGGAAAAAGCCGTGGCGCGGCGTGGTCGCCAGGAAGTTAGGGTTGCCGCGGCCGGCGTTTAGCATTGAACGATCGCTTTTCGCCGCTACCTGGATCAATGCATCTTTCAATTCGAACGGGCTAAGCAAGGCGAGTTTATCCGGATCACTGAAATCCATATTGCTACTCCTTATGCGTGAGATGGAATCCGCTACGGCGGACCGGGATGCAACAAATTACACCAAGGCCACAATCAACGGCCCAAGCAAAGTCAGGAACACATTAGCCAAAGCATAGGTGATGGCGAAAGGCACGGTAGGAATCGCATTCTCGGCTTTGTCGAGCACCTCGCCGAACGCCGGATTGGCGCTGCGCGAGCCGCTGAGAGCGCCGGCGAACACTGCCGTATTGTCGTAACGCAGTATGTAACGTCCGATCAGCATGGTAAGGATCATCGGCAGGATGGTCACTACCACGCCGACGCCGAAGATGGTGAAACCCTGCAGCCTGACCGTCTGCACCGCCTGCAAACCGGAAGACAGGCCGACCGCCACAACGAAACCGGCCAGCCCAAGGTCTTTCAGGATCTGCACCGCAGCGACCGGCATGGCGCCGAAGGATTGGTGCCTGGAACGAAACCAGCCAAACAGCAGGCCGGAAAGCAGGGCGCCGCCGCCGCTGCCCAATGTCAGCGGAATCGAGCCGACCTTGGCCACCAGCAAGCCGACCAGCAAGCCGACTACCAAACCAGCCCCCAGATAAACAAAGTCAGTCTTGGCGCTCGGTACGATCACATAACCGACGATATCGGCGACCCGCTTTACGTCTTGTTCAGCGCCGTAGATCGACACTACGTCGCCCACTTGCACGATGGTTTCCGGCCGTATCGCCAGCACCTGTCCCATGCGGCTGATCTGCACCACGAAAATGCCATGGCGTACCGCGCCCGCAGTCTGGGCCCGGATTTCTGCCACGCTTTTATTATGGAATTCCTTGTTGGTCAGCACCACTTCCCGATGCTGCATGGTCAGTTCCATACCTTCGACCGCGTACACTTCCTTGCCCAGGAAACCGGAAGTGCTGACCACGGCTTCGCGGCGGCCGACCACCAGCACAATGTCGTGCGCCTGCAGCACCAGCTGCGGGCTAACCTCGATCACCTGGCCGGCACGCTTGACGCGCTCGATGGTCACTGCTGTGGCGGGATCCAGGTTTTCCACCTCGTCGACCGAGATATTGCCTTGCGTGACTTCATACAGGCGGCCCACCAGTTCCGGCAGCGCCGCATGCTGCTCCGGCCCCAACACCTTGACCCCGGCTTGCATCGCGGTCTCAGCCTTGATCGCGTCTTCGCGGATACTGCGCCCCATCAGCTTCGGCAGGATATTCACACAGACGATAATCGCGCCGAAAGAGCCGAACACATAAGTCACTGCATAACCCACCGCGACATTGCCTTGCAAGCGCGCCACTTCGGCGGCATCCAGCCCCAGCTTGGTAATGGCGTCGCCGGCGGTGCCGATGATCGCCGACTGTGTCAGGCCGCCGGCGGCGACACCTGCCGCCAAACCTTTGTCGAGACCGAACAGCTTGGCCATCACCACTACCGTCGCCAGCCCGGTCAACGCCAGTATCGCCGCCAGGATGATTTCCCGGATCGACTGTTTGCCCAGCGAGTTGAAAAATTGCGGACCGCTCTCATAACCGACCGCATAAATGAACAAGGCAAACAGCACCGCCTTGACGCCCGGATCGATGTGCACCCCGACCTGGCTGACCAGCACCGCCACCAGCAGCGAACCGGCGACGCCGCCCAGCTGGAACTTGCCGAACTTTATCTTGCCGATGGCATAACCGACTGCCAGCGATAAAAACAGTGCGATCTCGGGAGATCTCTTGAATATGTCGTGCAGCCATTCCATAAGGGACATCCTTTCATGATGATGAGGAGTACAGATTGCTCAACAAAATAGTGTCGCTGGCAGAGCGTTTGAGGCTGGGGGCGTGCAGATGAAATTTTGGCAAGTTGCCAAAAAGTACTTTCATAATAGCAGAATCGTTATTTCCGAAAAGGAATAACGATTGCTTTGCAGAATGGGGGCAGGGACGGGGCAGAACAAAGGCACAACCTCGTAGCGCATTCCCAGGCTATGGGCGTGACGAGAAATGATTGATCAGGTTTTAGAAGTTACAAAGATGATTTGCCAATAAAACAGCATTGATGCGCGAATTCAAAATATTTCTTGCAGGAAAGAAATCCCAAGGGTAAATTCGATTCCAGAGGTGTGCGATTATTTTGATTTCCTCTACAACATTTCTCTTTAATGTCCTTCGCCAAACTCTCCCCATCCCATGCCTATTCAATCGACCGCGTCAATAGTCTTCGCCCTCGTGGGTTTCCTGATCGCACTACTTTCATTTTGGGCGATGTACAAATGCTTGAGTCTGATCGCTCCTCAAAATAGAGCATTGCCAGCGTGGAGTGTCTGGGGCGCTTTAGTTCCTGTACTTGGCTTTTTTTGGATATTAGTTGTTATCAACAAGATAGCAAAATCTTTGCATACCGAGAATCGGCAGCGCCTGACTAAAATACAAAGAATCGAATACGGGGAAGTTATTGGAATTTCTTCCATTATTTTCAGCGTAGTTCCTTTTGTTTTTCCGCAATTTAAATTAATTCTTACAACGCTTTCATGTATTTTTTGGGCCACATATATGGTGTGTATTTGTTTTCAAATTAAAGAATTGAAACAAGCATTGAAATCAACTTAAGACGATTTTCGAAAAGAAATTTTAATCAGGTAGCCTTAAAACGGATAACCGACTTCGCGCTTGATCTGTTCCAGCGGCGTCGCCGCTATCCAGTGTGCGCAGTGATTGATCTTGGTGCGGTCAAGGGTTCTCAGGTCCGTGCCCTGATACGCGCCTTGCCGATACCGGCTTTTTGAAAAATGCTCGTCGGTAGGTACTGCCTGGATATGCATCACCAGGCTATCGATCGGATAGGGCAGCATGCTTTCCATATCCAGGATGCGGTGATATGCATGGCGCAGATAGGTATCGTAATTTTCGTTGGCGGCAATTTCGGCCGCATACATCGTGATCACGCCCGAAAACCAGCCGGGCCAGGTTCCCGGGCCGTACTCTTTGAAGTGATCCAGCAGTTTCTCGCTCCAGAATAGCTGGCGTCGAAGCAGATCGAGCACCAGCTCGGATTTTCCCATGAGCGAACTGCCGCAGCCGAAGACGCCGCCGTGCCGGACACCGTTGGCGGTACAAAACTCCGCCATTTTCGTCCATACTTCAGAACCTTCCGGATGGGCATAATTGCCTCGTCCTTGCACTACCACCGATGGCCGGAAATTGATCAGGTTGGAGGTCAGGAAAACATCGGCATCGGTATGCGGGCCGGACAAGCAGCCGATTGAATTGATGAACTTATATCCGTCCCAGCGGCTGCCGGGCACAGCCATCGGCTCGGCTACCATTTTGACGACGCGGGGATCGTTCGAGGGGAGTTTGTCGATCGCATTCGGATGGCAAACTGCAATCAAGTCTGAAGTGCGTCAATTACCCGAATAAATCCAGCTTTTGTAAATCCAGTCGAACTCTTCGTACATCGTTGGATTGTCGTCAATGTAGATCAGTATGCCGAGGTCTATCATAGACTGATAACTTTCTTATTTGGTCAGCGTCAGCAACGTTTGCTGGCCATTCCTGAAGGTATAGATCGACAGCGTGCCGTTCTTGATATCGCCTTTGTCGTCAAAGGCGATCTTACCCGTCACACCGGTGTACTGGATCTTGCTGAGTGCCTGCAAATATTTCTTTGGATCGACCGAATTGGCCTGTTGCATGGCTTTGGCGATGACCATCACGGCGTCGTAGGTGTACGGCGCATACTGGACGATGTCGGCATTGTATTTTTTCTTGTAAGCCGCCTTGAACGCCTCAAGCGGTGCAGGATTTTCGACGCCGCCGGCGATCGCGCAATAGACCTTGTCGTCGATCAAACCTTCACCGGCCAGGCGTGGCAGGGCTCCGGTGCAGATCGCATCGCCACCCATGAAGTTGGCAGTGATACCAAGTTGCCGCATCTGGCGCAACATGGTGCCGGCGCTGGCATCAATACCGCCAAAGAAAATCAAGTCAGGCTGCTTGGCCTTGACGGCAGTGAGGATGGCGTTGAAATCGGTGGCTCTGTCGTTCGTATACTGCGTGGATACAATCTCTACGCCGTTGGCTTTGGCGTCTTTGAGGAACTCGTTGGCTAGTCCCTGGCCGTAGGCGGTACGGTCGTCAATCACCGCGATACGTTTTGCGTGCAAGGTTTTTGCCGCATAACGGCCCATCGCAGCACCGAGTTGGGAGTCGTTGGCGACCACGCGGAAAGTCGTGTTGAAACCTTGTTCGGTATATTTGGCGCTGGTTGCAGAAGGCGAAATTTGCGGGATGCCGGCGTCGAAATAGATTTTCGAGGCAGGAATCGAGGTGCCGGATTGCAAATGCCCGATGACCGCCGCCACTTTGGCGTCAACCAGTTTCTGGGCGACGCTGGTAGCTTGTTTCGGATCGCTGCCGTCGTCTTCAGCCTGCAAAACGAACTGGATCTTCTTGCCGCCGATGACAAGATGCTTGGCGTTCAGGTCGTCGATCGCCATGCGCGCGCCGTTTTCATTATCCTTGCCGACATGCGCGACCGGGCCGGTGATCGGGCCGACGTGCGCAATCTTCACGACTTGCTCCTGGGCCTGCACAGGGCTGGCTAAGGTTGCAGATAAGGTCAAGGCAATGGCTGCCGTCAGAAAAGTCGCTTTGGCATGGTTCTGCATGTGTTCTCCCCGTCGTTTGAATTTGGCTGAATTGCTGCATTATCCCAGCCTCTTGGCAACTGATCCACGCTTAAGTGGTTTTTTCTTCGAGCCGTGTCAGTGTGCATCCGGCGGCGCCAGCGGATAGGGTGATTTGCTGTCGCCCATGCCGCGCAGGTTGATAATCACCCGTTCAACATCCGGTTCGACGCGAACGAATGCTTCCAAGGCCGCGACCGTGATGGCTGTATCAGCGCTACAACCCTCGACCCAGACGAAGCGCCGCTGAAACGTCAGCCACAGGCTGCTGTTGCGGGCGAAGCCGGGCTCGGCGGCAAAATGCGCCCGTACCGAGCGGGCAATCGGCGCATCGTACAGATAGGAATTCGGCTTTTGACACTGGCCGGCAAGCCAGCAACTGGTGCCTCGCTCACTGCGCCAATGGGTCTCTTTGCGCATCTCCTGCTCGCTGATCAACGGCCCAAGCGGCATCGGGCAATCCGGCACGGCGCTACGTACCTGGATGAAAGGGTCGTTGAACCAGTTTTTCAGGGTTTCGCCGTAGGCCGGGAACAAGGCAGGCAACACCACCAACGACACGCGGAGAAAACGAGGCAAGCGTGGCATACCGATCCTCCTGGACAAACGGTAATCGCTCCGTATTCATGCGGAGGGCAGGTCGCCCTCCGGCAGGATTTTTCTACCCGGCGAACTTGTCCGTGGCGCGGATCAATTGATGCAAGATCCCCGGTTCGCTAAACGCGTGCCCGGCATCCGCAACCATATGCAGTTCCGCTTCAGGCCAGGCCTTATGCAAGGTCCAAGCGGTTTTCGGGGTGCAGCAAACATCGTAGCGGCCTTGCACGATGACGCCAGGTATATTCCGCAGCTGTTGTACATCACGCAGCAACTGGCCTTCTTCAAAAAAGCAGCCGTGGGTGAAATAGTGATTTTCGATACGGGCAAAGGCAATCGCAAATTCCGGATCGTCGTGCGCTTGTGCCAATGCCGGATCGGGTATCAATTTGACTGTGCTGCCTTCCCACACGCTCCATGCCTTTGCCGCGGCCAGCTTGGCGACTTCATCGGTACCGGTCAGGCGCCGACTGTAGGCGGCAACCAGATCGTCGCGCTCCGCCGGCGGAATCGGCGCCAGGAAATCTTCCCACATGTCTGGAAACTGACGCGAGGCGCCGTCCTGGTAATACCATTGAATCTCTTCATGGCTTCCGGTAAAGATCCCGCGCAACACCAGTTCGCTGACATGCTGCGGATGTTTTTCGGCGTAAGCCAGGGCCAGGGTACTGCCCCAGGAGCCTCCAAACACCAGCCATTTTTCAACGCCTGCCATTTCGCGCAGCCGCTCGATATCGGCCACCAGATGCCAGGTAGTGTTGGCTTCCAGGTTAGCGTGCGGCGTCGAACGCCCGCAACCACGCTGATCGAACAGCATGATGCAATACTTTTCCGGATTGAACAGCCGCCGATGATCGGCATTGCAACCGCCGCCCGGGCCGCCATGCAGGAACACCGCGGGCTTGCCGTTCGGATTACCGCACAACTCCCAATACACCTGGTGACCGTCGCCAACATCCAGCAAGCCGGATTTAAAGGGCTCCAGCGGTGGGTACAGGCCCAGTAATCGTGGGATATCGGTTTGCTGCACAGCGGGTTGGCTGGTTGTCATGGAATCGTTTCCTTGTGGGAGTCGGAGGAACAAAGATCATAAGCAAGTATCGCGATGACGTCCAGCGGGTGGCTCGGCGGCCATTGCGCACTCGCCCGATGTTCACTAGAATCGGTGCTGGAACATACCATGCAAATGGTAAAACCGTTCCAACGTCGCTCGGACGGTTCCGGGCGCTAACGTGAAAGAAAAACATGTCTGAATCCCCAACTCCGCGCAGGTTTTCGCGCATCGATCGCCTTCCTCCCTACGTTTTTAATATCACCGCCGAACTGAAGATGGCGGCGCGCCGCCGTGGCGAAGATATTGTCGACATGTCGATGGGTAATCCCGACGGCGCCACGCCGCCGCACATTGTCGAAAAGCTGATCGAAGTATCGCAGCGCCCTGACACCCATGGCTATTCAGCCTCCAAAGGCATTCCCCGGCTACGGCGGGCGATTACCCATTGGTACAAGAAGCGCTACGACGTTGAATTCAATCCGGATACCGAAGCGATCGTCACCATCGGTTCCAAGGAAGGCCTGGCGCATCTGATGCTGGCGACGCTGGATCGCGGCGACACGGTGCTGGTGCCGAATCCCAGCTATCCGATTCACATCTACGGCGCAGTGATTGCCGGCGCCGATATCCGTTCGGTGCGGATGAGCCCGGGGGTGGATTTCTTTGCCGAGCTGGAGCGGGCGATACGGGAAAGTTATCCGAAACCGAAAATGATGGTGCTGGGCTTCCCGTCCAACCCGACTGCGCAATGCGTCGAGCTCGAATTTTTCGAACGGGTAGTAAAGCTGGCGAAGGAACACAACATCCTGGTGGTGCACGACCTGGCCTACGCCGATATCGTATTCGACGGCTGGAAGGCGCCATCGATCATGCAAGTGCCCGGCGCGCGCGATGTGGCGGTGGAGTTCTTCACCCTGTCCAAAAGCTATAACATGGCCGGCTGGCGCATCGGCTTCATGGTCGGCAACAAGGAACTGGTAGCGGCGCTGGCGCGGATCAAGAGTTACCACGACTATGGCAGTTTCACGCCGGTGCAGGTGGCGGCGATTGCAGCGCTGGAGGGCGATCAGCAATGCGTCGAGGATATCTGCAAAAAATACCAGAGCCGGCGCGACGTGCTGGTGAAAGGCTTGCACGAAGCCGGCTGGATGGTGGATATTCCGAAGGCATCGATGTATATCTGGGCTCACATACCGGAAGCGTACCGCCATCTGGGATCGCTGGAATTTTCCAAGCAGTTGCTGGAAAAAGCCAAGGTTTGCGTGTCGCCGGGGATAGGCTTCGGCGAATACGGCGATGAGTACGTGCGGTTCGCCTTGATCGAAAACGAAGCCCGGATCCGCCAGGCGATTCGTGGCATCAAGACCATGTTGCGCCAATCCTGAGTGGAATAGAGCGGCGCCCCCTTGGAGGGGGCGCCGCTCTATCTTGTGGTTCCCCGCATTATTTTCCCCCGTTAGTTCTCCTCACCATTTCCAAAATTACATGCAACTAGCCGATCCGCTCTGTAGCTGACACAAAATGTCACTACGAATGACAAGAGAGGGCAGATTTGTTGGCTGTACCTCGCAGAATTAACAGGTTTTTCGCGCTTCCCGGACCGATTTTCAGCTGGTATTTCTTGGGCATGGAACTTGCTGCCAAGCATGCAATGATTCCCTCAGGTAATTTGCGCAAATTATTGCGTTGCTGGAAACCCATCCAATGATAAAAATTAGTGTTGTTTCTTACAACAACGTCGCACCTGAAGCGCCTTTGTCAGCCGTATTCGGCCGTGAGCCAAAAACTCTCGGTCGCAGCGATGAGAATTATTTCGTCCTGGCCGATCCCAGGAATTTTGTATCGCGGACCCAGGCCGCGATCAAAAGCGACGGCGTCCGCCAAACGATCACCAATCTCAGCCGTGCCAATCCGATCTTGTTGAATGGACATGAGATCGATGCCGAGCGCGAATACGATTTGCAGATTGGCGATGAAATCCAGATCGGCCTGTATTTATTGCGCGCCGAAGCACAGCTCAACTTAATGAAAGATACCCCTGACATGATCAATCAGCCAGGCCAGCCATCGACCAATCCAGCGCCTCGGGCAAACAGCGGTAAAACCGGCGGCAACAAGCCTCTGTTGAGCGTTTCCGAGACGCGCCTGGCGGCGCTGGCGCAGTTGAACCTGGAATTGGCGGCGACCGCAAATGCCTCGCTGTCGACATCGTCCCACTCGCCGGCTGCATCGCTGCGCCCGGTGAATACGGTGCAACGGCCGACCGTAAGTTCTGCTTCTGCTCCTGTGTCTGCCCCTGCTGCGGTCAGCGCGAGCGACACCAGCACCCCGGCCACCGAGCCATCCGCATCCATCGAAGCATTGGTGCAGGCCTTCATGAAAGGCGCAGGCCTGCCGCTTGAAACGTTAACGCACGATTTGACGCCAGAGTTGATGGAAACCGTCGGCAAGTTACTGGCGACAGCCGTGCAAGGCACGATCGACCTGAACGCCACCCGCGCGCTGGTGAAACGCGAAGCGCACGCGGATGTGACCAAGGTAGTGGTCCGCAATAATAATCCCTTGAAATTCTTTAACGACAGCCAGACTGTGCTGATCCAGATGCTGCGCAAGAAGATGCCCGGCTTCATGGGCGCCACCGAAGCCATGCAAGATGCTTACCAGGATTTGCAAGCGCACCAGGTGGGCGTGGTTTCCGGCATGCGTGCGACCATGAACGAGATGCTGCAGCGTTTCAATCCCGAAGTGATGGAAAAACGCCAGAAAAAGGGCGGCATGCTGGAGGCAATGCTGCCGGCGACCCGTAAAGCAAAGTTATGGGACGCCTATAACGAGCGCTTCCAGCGGATTATTGCGGAAGCCACGCAGGATGATTTCCAGACTTTGTTTGGCAAGGCGTTTTTGCAGGCTTACGAAAGAAAAGTCGAGAAGCTGAGGAAAGAGACGCAGCATGCCTGAACCGTCCTTACTCAGCAGCGACACGGCAATTCCGGTCGTCCTGAGTTTGGCGCAACTAAGTCATGCGGGTGGACGGCAGGTCAATCAGGATTCCTGGGGCAGCGTGCTGCAGGATGACCTGGCCTGCATGATTGTCGCCGACGGCGTCGGCGGCGAGTACGGTGGCGAAATCGCCTCGAATGTCGTGGTCAATTCGATCATGGAAATGTTCGTGGAAGAAGCTTCTTTCGGTCCGCGTGCTTTGCAGTCTTATATCGAGCATGCGGTGGCGCAGCTGCAGCGGCGTCAAGCGCAAATACCGCGTTTGAAAGACATGAGCTCGACAGTGGCGGTGTTGCTGATCGATCAAAAAAATCGTTGCGCGTTATGGGCCCATATGGGCGATACTCGCCTCTATCTGTTCCGCCAGGGCAAACTGCTGAGTGCCACCAGGGATCACAGCCTGATCCAGCAATTCGTCGATGCCGGCCATTGTTCAGCCGACCAGTTGCGCCGGCATCCACGGCGCAGCATTCTGTCGGCTGCGGTCGGTGTGGAGGGTAGCGCGCCCGCCACGGTGACCCAGAACGTAACCGAATTGCAGGGCGATGACGCTTTCCTGATCTGCACCGACGGTTTCTGGGAATGGATCAGCGAAGCAGAAATGGAACAAGCGGCAATCCAGGCCGACTCCGCCCAAGACTGGCTGGACAGCATGCACTCGCTGGTGGAGAAAAACAGTAGCGCGTGCAACGCTCCGCCTAGCGTTCCGCTTGATAACTGTACTGCGTTTACAATCCGTGTAGCCGATCCTCGACCATCAGTGCCGTCAGCGTATTCAACACCCCTTTAATGTTGATTGCTGTTCAAAATAATATTACTAAAGTCGACCCAACTCCCTATGCCAAACGTCAAGCCGATTGATCAACAGGAAATATCAGCAACGGCTGTCGAAAACTGCTTGCCTAAGGGCACCCGCCTGGCCGATTTTGAAATCATCGGCGTGATTGGCGAAGGCGGTTTCGGCATCGTCTACTTTGCCTTCGACAGATCGCTGCGCCGCATGGTCGCCATCAAGGAATACATGCCGGGCGCCTTTGCCGGGCGCGGACCGGACAAGAAGGTCGTGGTGCGCTCACAGCGGCACCGCGAGACTTTCAGCATCGGCCTCAAGAGTTTCATAAAGGAAGCGCGCCTGCTGGCGCAATTCGACCACCCGGCGCTGATCAAGGTGTACCGGTTCTGGGAGCAGAATAATACTGCCTACATGGCGATGCGTTATTACGAAGGACGGACGCTCAAAAGCGTGGTCCAGAACTCGCCGGCACAGGTTACCGAAGCGTGGCTGAAAAGCATGCTGAAGCCGATGCTGGAAGCACTCGACGCCATGTACCGGGTACAGATACTGCATCGCGACATCTCGCCTGACAACATCATGATCCAGAAGAGCGGTGAAGCAGTCTTGCTGGACTTCGGCGCGGCGCGCCAGATTATCGGCGACATGACGCATTCGCTGACGGTCATCCTGAAGCCCGGGTACGCGCCGATCGAACAGTATGCCGACGACGCCATGATGAAGCAGGGGCCGTGGACCGATATCTATTCGCTGTCGGCGGTCATCTATTTTGCGATCGTCAAGACTGCGCCGCCGACATCGGTTGCGCGCATGATCAAGGACCCGATCACTCCCTTGCAAGATGGACAGCACAGCGGATTCAGCAAAGAATTCCTGGCCGCCATCGACAAGGGCCTGGCGGTGAAGCCGGAAGACCGGCCGCAATCGATTGAAGAGTTTCGTAAGCTGCTCGATCTGGAACTGTCGGTGCCGATGCCGATGCCCGACAACGATACCAGCAGACCGGTCGGATTACGCCCGCCTGGCCGCAAATCTGGCGAAGCGCCGGTGGTTACCAGCGGCAGGCGCAGGCGCAACAGATCCCCGGCCCCGCAGGCCAGCCTGCTGGATAGGCCGCTGCGAGCGCCAGGCTGGTGGCTGGTCGCCGCGGTAGCTGTGCTTGGGTTGGGCGCCTTTCTGTGGCTCAAGCCGGCGCGGCTGCCGACAACCGCCACTGCCGCAGCTACGGCACGCGTGCCTGTGATGCCTGCAAAAGTCGCGCCAGCCGTGTTGGCGGCGCCGAAGCTTGCAGCGACCCAGGCCGAACAAGCTCACGTTAAATTGGCGGAGCCGGACGGTAAAGCCACGGCCACCGAGGCCAACGCGGCCGTTGCGGCCAAAGCCGTTGACGCCAAAGCCACTGAGGTAAAAGTCGTCGAACCAACCGGCGTCGTCGTGCTGACCATCAAACCTTGGGGCAAGGTGCTGGTTGACGGCAGCATGAAGGGTGTCAGTCCGCCACTGAAAAAACTGGTTCTGCCGGAAGGCAAACATCAGATCAAAGTGATCAATCCGAGTTTTCCGGATCGCGTTTTCGACATCGACGTCTCGCCGAAGAAATCACGGAATATCGATTATGATTTTTCGTCCCAATAAATATAGCTTAGCCAAGAATCCGTCATGACTCACTCTTTCTACCGTATCAGCAGCGCCGCCATGCTGGCTGCAACTTTTATGCTCGGCGGCTGCGACAGCCTCAATCCCGGGCAAAAGCCGGTGGCGGCCAAGCCAGTCCCCGGCGCGTCGACGCCGGTGGCGGCAGTTGCTCCTGAACCGCCGGCGCCGCCAGCCGCGTTGACCGATGGCATCGCCCTGTACAACAAGGGCAGTTACAGCGCCGCCATCAAGCGCCTCGCCAACGCCCCGGAAATCTGGTCGGCAGATATCTCGTACCAGACTGAAGCCTTGAAAACCATGGCTTTCAGTTATTGCGTGACGTCCCGGAAGAAGCTATGCAAACAGCAATTTGAAAAAGCGCTGAAGCTCGATCCCAACTTCGACCTGGCGCCCGGCGAACAAGGCCATCCATTGTGGGGTCCGGTATTCAAGCAAGCCAAGCGCACGGTTGCGACCAGCGCCAAGAAATAAGGCCGCAGATCTAATTTGCAGTTAGCGACCGAATACCGGTGCGGAAAATCCTGGCAGCTTTGGAATCCGCTCCGCCATGAATTGCATGAAAACCG
The DNA here is from genome assembly GCF_900111995.1 of Collimonas sp. OK607. Classification (GTDB taxonomy): domain Bacteria; phylum Pseudomonadota; class Gammaproteobacteria; order Burkholderiales; family Burkholderiaceae_D; genus Collimonas. The sequence continues at coordinate 136,274 of NZ_FOKF01000005.1, read as the reverse complement.
TCGCGCGCAAGGATTGATAGCGGCGCGACGGATACAGCAACGAGGCTTCCTGCCCAGACGCGCTCCATTCCGGAAGAATGCGCTGCAACTGGCCCGATTCAAGCAGGTCGTGGACCAGCCAGGATGGACATATGCCAAAACCGGCGCCCATCAGGAAACTCTCGCGTATCGCAAGCGAACTGTTGACTTGGTAACGGCTGCCGGTGGCGATCTCGATCGTGCCGGCGGGACCGTTTATCCGGGTCACCTCGCCATTGGCCGGCCGCGCAAAACCGATGTAGCGATGACTGGCCAGATCCTCAGGGCGCCGGATCTCCGGATGGCGCGCCAGATAAGCCGGCGCCGCCACCAGATAACGCTCGGCGCTGGCTATCTTGCGCGCGATCATGTTGGGCGGCAGTTCACCTGCAAGCCGTAACGCCACGTCAACGCCGTCTTCCACCAGGTCGACAAAGCGGTCATTCAATATCAGCTCTACCTCGATCTCGGGATACAACGCCAGGAATTCCAGCACCAGCCCGTTGAGCCGCAATTGGCCAAGGCCAAGCGGCGCATTGACGCGCAGCAGGCCGGCGGGTTTCTCGGTCAAACCGCGAGCATCGCTGACCGCTTCGTTGAATTCTTCCAACACCCGTTTGGCGCGTGCGTAAAACCGCTTGCCCTGTTCAGTGGTGGTCAGGCTGGTAGTGCTGCGCTCCAGCAAACGCACCCCCATGTCCTTCTCCAGTGCAGCGATGGTTTTGCTGACGGTCGGTTGCGTGCTGTGCTCTTCGCGCGCTACCGCCGACAGGCTGCCAAGCTCAACTGCCCGCACGAAGCTGCGGATTGCCCTGATTTGATCCATATCATTCGATTTTGGAATAAGCGATAGTCAATTATGGCCTCTACCATGCGCATTGGGAAGAATATACCTTGCTTGTGTAGATACCTTGCTTGTACTGCATACTTAATCAACCAAAGGAATTACTTCATGCGCCTTCCTATGAGCTATCCGAAAATCGCCGCGGCACTAACCCTGCTGTCGCTCCTGACTATATCGTCCGTGACAACCCAAGCGGCTGAAACCGGCCATGCTACACGGCACTGGAGCGCCAGCTGGACTGCCAGCCCGCAACCGGCCTGGGAGGACGGTTTCGCCTTGCCGACCAACATCCCGGCGACCTTGTCGAACCAGACCGTGCGCCAGATCGTCCGCGTCAGCATCGGCGGCAAGCGTGCCCGGGTGGTGTTATCCAACGAATACGGCACGATGCCGCTGACGATAGGTGCGGCGCATGTTGCGCTGGCCGCATCGTCCGGTAATAGCTCGGAAATCGTCGTCGGCTCGGATCGTGTCCTCACCTTCGGCGGCCGCGGCGAAGTAACGATTGCACCGGGCGCGCCCGCCGTCAGCGATCCGATTGACCTGGCACTGGTGCCGCTAGCCCAGATTGCGGTCAGTATCTTCTTGCCGCAGACGACACCACTCGCCACCTTCCACTGGGAAGGCAAGCAGACCGCGTACATCGCACCCGGCAACCTGACGGCGGCGCCTTTGATCAAGACCGACCAGACTGTGGAAGCACGGCTCTTACTCAGCACGATTTTGGTCGACGTACCTCCCGCATCACGCGCGGTGGCGGCCTTTGGCGATTCGATCACCGACGGCGCCGGCTCTACATCGAACAGCAATCAGCGCTGGCCCGATCTGCTGGCGCAGCGATTGGTAAAGGAAAAAATCGCGGTCATCAACGCCGGCATTTCGGGAGCCAGGGTGCTGAGCGACAAGATGGGCGTCAACGCCCTGGCCCGCTTCGACCGGGATGTGCTGAATCAACCCAATGTAGACACCGTGATCCTGTTGATGGGCATCAATGACATCGGCTGGCCAAGCAGCAGCTTCACACCTGATGAGCCGGCGTTGCCTGCGGATCGACTGATCGCCGCCTATCGGCAGTTGATAGCGCGTGCACACATGCGTCATGTGCGTATCGTCGGCGCCACCTTGACGCCATTCGAGGGCGCACTGCAGGACACTGCCCTGAAAGGCTATTATTCCGAGGCCAAGGAACAGACCCGGCAGACGGTGAATCGGTGGATTCGCAGCGGCGGCGAATTCGATGCCGTGATCGATTTCGACGCCGCGGTGAGAGATCCCAGGCATCCGCGACGCTTCTTGCCAGCCTGCGATTCCGGCGATCATCTGCATCCCGGCGACCGCGGTTACCATGCCATGGCGGATGCGATCGATCTGGGCACATTATTGGGCTCACGCCGATCGACAAGGACAGGGGCGAAATAGGTTAGTGGCTCTAATCGCCGTCAAATCAAGGCCATTTCAGCGATCTGGCGGCGCTTTTCAGGTAGATTCCGGCCTGTAACTGATTTTTGCGCCGACTTTCCGGCACTACGGCCTCTTGGAAAAAACATGTCCCATCCTGTCTACCCACATCTGCTCGCGCCACTCGACCTTGGTTTCACCACGCTGAAAAATCGCGTGGTGATGGGCTCCATGCACACCGGCCTGGAAGATCGTTTCTTCCACTATGCCAAGCTGGCGGAGTATTTCCGGGCGCGCGCCAAGGGCGGTGTCGGGCTGATCGTGACGGGCGGCATTTCGCCGAGCCGGCAAGGTTGGCTGCTGCCGTTCGGCGGCACCATGAACAGCGTCGGCGACATTCACAACCACAAACGCTTGACCAGCGCCGTACATGAAGAAGACGGCAAGATCGTGATGCAGATCCTGCATGCGGGGCGTTACGGCTACCAGCCGTTCGTGGTGTCGGCCTCGGCCATCAAGTCGCCGATTTCCCCGTTCAAGCCGCGCGCATTGACCGAGCGCGGCATCCAGTCCACCATCGCGGCCTATGTGCGCAGCGCCACGCTGGCGCAGCGCGCCAACTACGACGGCGTCGAAATCATGGGCAGTGAAGGTTATCTGCTCAACCAGTTCCTGTCGCCGCGCACCAATCATCGGCAGGATCGCTGGGGGGGCAGCATTGAAAACCGGATGCGGCTAGCGGTGGAAATCGTCCAGCGCATGCGCGCTGCCGTCGGCGAGCGTTTTATCATCATGTACCGCCTGTCATTGCTGGACCTGGTAGAAGGCGGCAATACCGGCGCCGAGGTAATCGCCGTGGCCCAGGCGCTAGAACAGGCGGGCGTGACCTTGATCAATACCGGCGTCGGCTGGCATGAAGCGCGGATACCGACCATCGTCACCTCGGTGCCGCGCGGCGCGTTCCGCGAAGCGACGGCGAGGCTCAAGCGCGCCATCAAGATCCCGGTGATTGCCTCGAATCGTATCAATACGCCGGAAGTGGCGGAACAGATCCTGGCCGAGGGTGACGCCGACATGGTGTCGATGGCGCGGCCTTTCCTGGCCGATCCTGAATTCGTGCTCAAGGCGCAGGAGAATCGCGCCGATGAAATCAATACCTGCATCGCCTGCAATCAGGCTTGCCTTGATCATACTTTCAAGAACCAGCGCGCCAGTTGCCTGGTCAACCCGCAAGCCTGCCATGAAACCGAACTGGTCTATCGCCGTACTGTGAAAGCGCGGCGGGTAGCGGTGATCGGCGCCGGCCCGGCCGGCTTGTCGGCCGCAACCGTGGCGGCCGAACGCGGCCATCAGGTGATGCTGTTCGAAGCTGCCGCGCAGATCGGCGGCCAGTTCAATATCGCCATGCAGATTCCGGGCAAGGAAGAATTCAGCGAAACCATCCGCTACTTCCAGCATCGGCTCAAGCGTACCGGCGTCGAGCTACAGTTGAATCAGCGCGTCGACCGGGCGCAGCTGGAGGCGCTGGGTTTCGACGACGTGATCGTGGCGACTGGCGTGACGCCGCGTAATTTGCGCATTCCCGGCATTGAGCATCCGATGGTGCTGTCTTATCTGGATGTGTTGCAACGTAAGGCACCTGTCGGTCAACGCGTGGCGGTGGTTGGCGCTGGCGGCATCGGTTTCGATCTGTGCGAATTCTTGTTGCACGATGCGCACGTGCCTTTGCCGGTGCCGATTGCGCACTGGATGGATGAATGGGGCGTCGATCCGCTGGCCGCACAGGCAGGCGGTTTGAAGCCGGCGGTGGCAACAACGCCTGTGCGGGAAATTCACCTGCTGCAGCGTAAGTCAAGCAAGGTTGGCGCAGGGCTTGGGAAAACCTCGGGCTGGGTCCATCGAAGCGTGATGCAGCGTAGCGGCGTGCAAATGCTGGCGGGTGTCGATTATCAAAAGATCGATGACCAAGGTTTGCATATCAGCGTAGGTGGCGCCAGCCGCGTGCTGGAGGTGGATAACGTGGTGATCTGTGCCGGACAAGAGTCCTTGCTCGAATTGATCCCAGCCGCCGCCATTGCCCCGGGTAAGCCGGGCGAGCCCGTCAAAACCAAAATGCAGCAAGCCGGTTTGCGTTATCACCTGATCGGCGGGGCTTCGTTTGCCAGCGAACTGGATGCCAAGCGGGCGATACGCGAAGGTGCTGAACTGGCAGCGAGTTTGTAAGATTACCGCGGTAAAACAGCCGACCAATAGTCGATTAGTCTTGCACCTTGCCGGCTGTTTTTACCTTGATGTTGCAATTCTCTTTCAAGAATTTCAGGGCGCGCGTGTATTTGAGATCGTCATCGTCGGTCAGATATTCCTGCGCTTCCGGCAGGAATTCGTCTTCCCACAAGGACAGCAGATTCTCCTTGATCTCGAACGGCGCAGCGCTGTTGATGAAAGCAGCTACCGCGGCGCTATCGAAGCCATGCTGGCGGACTTGCCGGATCATGGCGCGCGCCACGGTTTCCGACACGGTCGTCTTGGGTTTTGCAGCAGCCGCGATACACATGAAAATCGTCAGGCGCGAGTAGGGATCTTCCTTGCCCTTGGTAACCTTGTGCCATTCCTTCGACACCATGGCATCAAACCCGTCGACGTCTTCCAGGCTGCTTTCCTGCACGAAGTAACGCAGTTCGACCAGGTTGAGCAAGCTGTCGAGCGTCACCGCAGGGTCGGTCAGCGCGTCGCGCTTCTCGATCTCACGCCGGATTTTTTCAGCAACGTCGCGATATTCCAGCGGCACGTCGTCCAGCAATTTTTTGGGAATCTTCAGTTTCCCGGCAGCGGTACTGTTAGCCGCATTGCTGCGTATCGTCGCCAGCAATTTGGCAAAACCAAGCCGGTTAGGGAACTCTCCGCCGCCACCGAGGCGCACCAGCAACGCCGTACGGATGACCGTTTCAGCCCCGGTGAAATCAAGCGCCGAATGTTCCAAACCCATATCGTCGGCAAACCAGAGCGCCGCCTCAACGACGGCCGCGCACTCCTCGCGCGCTTTACGCTCTTTCCGATAGGCGTTCAGCGCAAACGGTTTGTTCAGCGTGCGCTCGTCCTGAAACTCCTTAAGCCCCTGGCCTTTGGTATCGCCGAAAACCGTTGAGTCAGGTAATGCATGCAACGCCTTGAGCATTTCATTGCCGCCGCGCGAATGCGATAAAAAAGTGTTGTCGCGCAGAGATTCCGCCGATTTTTGCAAATCGCCGTTGTACGTCTGTTCCAGATACAGGCTGATCAGGTTGACGATGCGCTGCCGCGCGTTTTCAAGATCGGTATGGAGATGGCTGGTGCCGAAGAATGCCGCTACCTGGACCGTGCCCTTGGCGGCATCCACTATCATCGCGCGGCATTTTTCCTGATCCAGGATATGGCTCTTGAGGCCGAAACCAAGCGCCTTTTCAAAGAAAGGGCGCTTGTCGACTAGTTCGATATTCCGGTGTTTGTCGGACATGAGATACGTGGATTTCTGGAACGGTTATCTTGAGTAATTAAAGCGCGGATTCTTCGCCAGGATCGACAGCCGGTGCAGGTTGCACGGCAGCTGCCGGGCGAGTTGCCGGACGGTCCAGCTGCTCGAGGTTTTTCTGCTCCTGCAATTCCAGCTCCGCTTCGCGCCGCAAGCGTTCCTTCAGCCGTTTTTTCAGCACCGGCCAGATCTGTTCGAACATATCGGCGTGCTCATGCTTGAGCAGCCAGGTCAGTTCTTTCCAGTCGCGATCGCTGACTTCTGATTTGTCGACTGCATCGCCCTCTTCGGTGCGATTGACGTTGAACGTATCGTAGGTGACGAAATGCACCACCTCTTCGTCGCGGTCCGACAGGTAATCGATCAGCGCTTCGCAGCCGCCGTCGACGTCGCCGATCGCTTCGAGAAATTCACCGGTGTGGCTGTCGTCGCGGAACAGCACCGCGTTCACCATGCCGCGCAGGCGTACATGGCTATGGTCGCCATACAGTCGTTCCATGACCACCGCGCGCGCGAATTGCTCCGGCGTCACCAGTAAATTAACCACCGACTCTTTCGATGTGTCGTATTCGCGGATGACGGCCAGCAGGTCTTTGGGCGGCAGCGTGTCGAGCGCGGCGACCAGGGCGTAATCGCCCTCGGTCTCAGCCAGGCTGACCAAAGCGAATTCAGCACCGGCGATATCGCCGGTGCGGATCAGGTTTGCTGCTTTTACTACTAGCGCGTTTGTCATGGAATCACTAAATCAAAAATGTCTAAATCTAAAATGGGAGCAGATCAGCCCAGGCGTTCGAAGCCTTGCTCGGAGAGCCAGTCGGCGCCTTCTACTTCGAGATCGCGGCCGTCGTCGTCATCGTCGTTCTCAACCCCTTCCACCGCATCGTCGGACTCGCCATGGGCAGACTGGTTATAAACGCCTTGATAACTGCCGTTACTCTTCTCATACAGGTATTCGAGGCACACCGTGGTGATCAGAAAACGCTCGCCGCCCGGTTCCTGCAATGCAATGTCCGCCAGCTTTTGCGCCCACGATTCAAACTGCACAGCATCGGCGACATCGGTCCACGACGGGAAGTCATCCGGCTCATCGCCCAGCAACATCGTCAGCGTCTGCGGATTGGTAAAGTCGATACCGCCGTGAAAAGCCACCGCCACCATTTCCGGGTCGGTTTCGATCATCGGCATCATCAACGCAAACTGCGAGCGCTTGCTTTTCAGGCGCGACGTCAGGATGTCGTTACCCTCGGAATCGCTTTGCAAGTCTTCCAGTTCAGCCTGGTAAGCCTTGGTCATGTCTTCGAAAAAAGCGGAAAGCATCATTGCATAACCTTGTTCATATAAGTGGTCCAGATTTGTCGGGCAGTCTCAAGCGGGTTTTCCAGCAAGCTGCGCCGTCGGTTTTCGTCGTATTCCTGGCGTTTCACCGCATCCGACAAAAGATCGTAGGCTTCCTGGACGTCGCGGAATCGCGAGGGCGCATCGGGCGCGGTATTTCTGTCGGGGTGAAACTCTGAGGCTTTCTTGCGGTAGGCGTTTTTCAGCGCGCCAGCCGTTGCATCACTGTCTATGCCGAGAACGGCGTAATAATCCTTCATGCGTCCTCACACGTTGGCGGTGGCGATTATCGCTATTTGTCAGCGATCGCCGTCTTGTAACAGATGGAATGAATACTTGCAGGGTAAGCGCTTAGTGCCGAACATTGTTGAATGTTGCCAAGCAGATACAAACGCTTAAGAAGGGTCCGAAGATCATACACGAATAGCTGCAATAAGTCGATGGCGGGAGTCGCCGTAAAGCCACGCTTTCTAGTGTCGATTTATGTGTTTTTCATAGGTAAACTGCTGCGCCACAAAGCCACTGAATGCTGTCAGCAGAGGCTGATATTTCTCCTCGTTTTGCTCTAATTGCATCAAGGCATAACAAGTTGCCTCCAACGTGGATAACTGTCCAGGACTGTGGGCTTTGCGAATCACGTAGCGTGACGCTGGCGTGTTGCTCAACGACAATCTTGGCAATTGCTGCAGCAAGGGATTCAGGTAAAGCATTTTCCGGCTCTTGCGCCAGGTGCCGTCCAGCACAATCAAACGCACTTGCGCAGGATCTAGCAAAAGTGCCGGGTCCAACTGTGGCGGCGTCGCCAGGTTCAAGCCTTTGTCGTCCGGACTGTCCGGGTAAAGCAGGATGGTGTACCTGGCTTGCGCCGGTTGCAGCAGCGTTTGCATCGCCTGCTCCGCGAAGACCTCGCCGACAACCGCTTCACTACGCGACAAACTCAACTGGAGCAACCGAACGCTGCCTTTTGCATTGTCGACTTCCAAAGGGTGCTGCAGGATCAGCACTTCGACCGCATTCTCTATAGGCGTGACCCAATTGCAGATGCAGGTGCGCTGCGGACGCAGGCACCTGGTGCAGGTAAGGCGTTTGGTTGAGGTTGGCTGCATGAGTTGCTACATGATGGGCTACACGAATGGCCGCATTATGCGGGAAAACAATGTCAGCACAATAAGTTACCTGAAATCAGATCCAATAGAAAATCCGGCTGCAAATAGGCCCGAAAACAAACGGCAAGCAAACCGGCCAGCAAAAGCCAGCCGACGCAAATAGCGAACAATCTTCTCAGGCGCATGGGCGACAGATCAGACATGCGCCGGCCTTGCCTGAACCGCTCGATCATCAATCGGCAAGCTGATGATCGCGGCGACGGCGCTAAGGCCGATGGCAATCGCCCAGACCGCCTGGTAATTACCGGTCAGGTCAAACAAAACCCCACCCAGCCACACCCCGAGAAAACTGCCGAGCTGATGGCTCAGGAAGACAAACCCGTACAGCATGGAGATATGCTGATAGCCGAATATCTGGCCGACCACGCCGTTCGACAACGGTACCGTACCCAACCATATCAACCCCATGACGGCGGCAAATATATAAGTCGCCAGCGGCGTCACCGGCGCCAGGACAAATGCCGCCAGGGCGATGCCGCGTACGGCATAGATCGCTGCCAGCAGATATTTCTTGCTGAATTTTTCACCGAAATAACCGCATAGATAGGTCCCCAGGATATTCGCCAGCGCCACGATTGCCAGCGCCGTCACGCCGACTGTCGGGCTTAACCCCTCATCCGCCAGATATGCCGGCAAGTGGGTAGCGATGAACGCCAGCTGAAAACCGCAAGCGAAGAAACCCAGCGTCAACAACAAGAATCCCTGGTGCCGGAATGCCTGTTTGAGCGCCTGCACCATGCTTTGCCCTGCGGCCCCGGATGGCTTGCCTGCCGGTGCTGAAGTCCCGAATGCCAGCGCCACCATAAGCAGACACGCGCCGCTGCCGATCAGCAGGGCATGCGCCCAGCCCACATGACCGATCAATGCCTGGTTGGACGGCAGCATCGCAAATTGTCCCAATGAGCCGAAGGCGCCGACAATTCCCAGCGCCGTGCCACGCTTTTCAGCACTGACTATTTTGCCGACAGCGCCATAGACGATGCCAAAGCCGGTGCAACTCTGGGCAATGCCAACCAGCAGTCCGGCGCTGGAGGCAAACCCGATCCCGGTGGTGGCTTGCGACATGCCGTACAAGCCGAGCGCATAAAAAATACCGCCGACAATGAAAATCCGCCTGGCCCCGTAGCGGTCGGCCAGCATTCCGGTGAACGGCTGGCTGATGCCCCACACCAGGTTTTGCAACGCGATGGCAAAGGAAAAGGTCGCGCGATCCCAGCCCAGATCCATCGTCATCGGCCGCAGGTAAAGACCGAAGCTATGGCGCTGGCCGATACAAAGAAACAGGATCATGCCGAAGCAGGTCAGCATTAACCAATTGGTGCGCGCTTTATGAAGCATGTGATGACTCTCCATTGGATGCCGCTATCGAAAACACAATTGTAAGCGTGCCAAAGAGGCTAGATAAGATGGCCAGTGAACGCATCAGTGTTGAACCGATTTCAACAATATCAACTGCGCCGGCTCAGGAAATCGATCAGTCGCTTGACCCGCAACGGCAGCATGCGTCCCGGCAGATGCAAGGCATAGACGTGGTCGCCAAATCCTGCGCTGACTTGCCAGTCGGGTAACAAGCGCAGCAAACGCCCGGCTTGTACTTCCTGCTTTGCATAGTAGTCGGGCAATACCGCCATACCTAATGAGCGCGCCACTGCATCCCGGACCATTTCAAGTTCGTTCGACACCAGCACCGGGGGCCGCATTGCGACCAGCTTCTGCGTACCACGCGTCAGCGTGATTTCATGCAGCTGGCTGGCACGCGAAAAACCTGCAATCGGTATCGCCGACAGGTCGAGCGCGGCCAGGTCATCGGCAAACCTTGAAGCCAGTGCCGGGCTGGCGCACAGCCACCAGGAGACGCCGAACAGTTTTTTGGCGACCACATTCTCAGGTGGCTGAGAGGTCACGCGGATAGCCAGGTCAAAAGGATCTTTGGTAATGTCGACGCCGAATTCACTCAAACGCACATCGATGCTGACCAAGGGATTGGCCTGCATGTACGCCATCAGCAGCGGCCGCAGCCAAACCGAACCGAGGCCGGACGGTGCGGAAATGCGCACTAGCCCGGCGGTATCCTGGTTGAGGCCGTTGGCCAGCAGGTTGGCCTCGCCCAGGGTATCGGCGATCCGGCTGGCGTAGGCGGCCAGCCGGTAACCGGCGTCGGTCAGGCCGACGCTGCGGGTGGTGCGGATCAGCAACTGGCAACCGAGTTTTGCTTCAATCGCCTTGATCCGGTGGCTGAGCGCCGAACGCGACAGACCCAGCGCTTCGGCCGCCTTGGTCAGGCTGCCGCTGCTGGCGACGTGATAAAAAATGATCAGCGAATTGGCATCGAGATTATTCATATTGGTGAGCTGCACTCAACAAAGATATGCCGGCAGCATACCTTATGCGGACGCCTTTTGCTCTCTACAATCGACTGTACACAGACCAGCAGGCTTGATGAAAAAATGTCCCCTGAATTGCAAACTGAAGCGCCGATCGAATCGCCGATCCAGATTCCAGCCACGGATGGTTATCCCTTGGGCGCCTGCTTGTACTATTCCGATGCCCTGCACCTGCCGCAAACTGTGGCAATCATCAATTGCGCCACCGGCGTCAAGGCAGCCTATTACGCGCGTTACGCAAAATTCCTGGCAGCCCATGGTTATCTGGCTATCGCTTACGACTATCGCGGCATCGGTGCTTCGCGGCCAGCGTCGCTACGCCAGTTGCGCGCAACAAAATTCGATTGGGGAAGCAAGGATTTCGAAGGCATCATGCTGTGGGTGATCAAGAATTTTGCGGACGCAAAAATCGTCGTGGTCGGCCACAGCATTGGCGGCGTATTACCCGGCTTCAGCGCCTCGAACTGGCGCATAGACCGCTTGCTGACGGTGGGCGCGCAATTCGCGTATTGGCAGGATTATGCAGAACATGCTCGCTACCAGATGCTGCTGAAATGGCACGTGCTGATGCCTTTGGCGACAACCCTGGCAGGCTTCTTCCCCGGTCGCTTGCTGGGTTGGCTGGAAGACCTCCCGGCTGGCGTGGCCTATGAATGGGCATTCCGGGGCGCGACGCTGGGCAAGCGCAGCACCGGTATCTTTAGCAAGCCCGTAAAGCACAAGGAACGCTACGACCGGACGCGTTATTTCCGGCAATTGCACTGCCCGCTGCTGGCGTATAGCATCAGCGACGACAATTTCGGTACCCCGGCCGCGGTGCTGCGGCTGCTACGTTATTACCGCGGCAGCGACAGGATCCATGTGATGGTGACGCCCGGTGAATTCGCACTATCCGAGATCGGCCATTTCGCTTTTTTCCATGATCGCTTCAGCCAGAATTTATGGCCAGAGTCGCTGGCTTGGCTGAATACCGGCAATGTATCGCGGCAGGCTGTGAATTTCCTGCCATCCGAGCCAATTTCCGAGCCGGATACTTGCCGCTTTTAACACCTCTATGGGGCTTTCTTGCGCGCAGATGCTTTTTTTGGCGAAGGCACGTCCACCGGCGCAATGATGGCGGCGGGCGACGCATGCGGCTCTTGCAATGCGCGCACTTCGTCATGCAGCCAGCTGCGCAAAGCTTGTAGCGGCGGCCAGTCACGCAAAGCCGGCGGATAAACCAGGAAGTACGAGGCGAAATCGGCGTCCGGCGCCAGCCGTTGTTCTGAGAGTTGCACCAGTAAACCATCGCGCAAGGCCTCGGCCACCATGAACTCGCGCCCCATCGCTATCCCCAGGCCTTGCTCGGCAGCTTGCAGCATCAGGCCGGCATCGTTGAAGCTGGCCACCGGATTAGTCCTTACCGTCAGCCCGGCTTCACTGAACCAGCGATCCCATAAATCGGCGTCACCCAGCAGCGCTTCGTGCACCAGGGCGGCGGCGCCGCTGCCCTGCAAACGGCGCGCGGTGGCCGGCGACGCTACCACCACCAACGGACTATCAAACAGACGCTCGTCGCTCAACCCGGGCCAGCCGCCGCGCCCTTGCCGCAGTGCCGCGTGAAAACCGTCGCGCTGCAAATCGATCAATTGCTGCGACGAGTGCAGCTCTATTGCAATGTCGGGATGACGCTCGCGCCAGCGCTGCATGCGCGGCAACAGCCAGCGCTGTAAAAAAGACGGCATCACCGTCAACCGCAGCCGTTGCGCGGCACCGATCGCCGTCGCGGCGGCAGCCAGCACGCCGACATCCAGCTGCGCCAGTGCCGACTCGACACTGCAAAGCAGCGCCTGGCCCGCTTCATTCAGCACGATGCGCCGGCCGCGCCGCTCAAACAAGGCAAAACCAAGCTGCTGCTCCAGCACGCCGATCTGCTGGCTGACGGCGCTGTGGGTCAAATGCATTTCGACCGCCGTGGCGCGCAAATTCTGCAGGCGTGCAGCGGTACGGAAGACGGGCAGGGTATGCAGTGGGAGTCGGCTCATGCTGGTAAGCATAACTGACCAACATGGTTAGAACAAGTCGTTTCCCTAAGTGCGTTTGGTTGGATATTCTGACCAGTATTGAAAGCGCTTTAAAGAAACACCTCAATATTCCCGATAACCAACCTGTGAGGTTGCCATGAACTGCGTATCGACACCAGACCAAATCGTTACAACATTGCCACGTTCGCAAGGCCTTCTGGGCGGCGTTTTACAAGTAATTAGAAACGCTGCCGGCTGGTGGCAGCAACGTCTGGCTGCGCCACAAGCAAGAGAGGTTCAGTCAAGATATGTGCTGAATGCGCATGAACTAAGCGACCACCTGTTGCGCGACATCGGTTATCTCGATGCCGCAGTGCCGCGCGGACCTGCTCACCAGGATACGATTTATTGAATGCCGATGAAATTGGCGAAGGTGGCATGCCGGTTTTCAATCAACAAATCCGCGTGCTCCTTGCATGCCGCCGGTATGCACAGCGAGCACGCGCTCATCTGCACGGAACGCATGTGCCTGCTGCATGTTTCTGAGGGCGTGGAATAGCTTGCCGGTGTAGACCGGTTCGATCGGAATCTCGAATTCCTTTGAAAACTCGCGGCAGAACTGGCGCAACTCTGGCGGAGCTTTACCGTACCCGCCATGATGCGCATCGGTGATCAGCTCGTAGTTTCGGTAGGCTGGATAACCCGCCTCTTGCAGCAAGCGGGCAATCTCCTGGTGCAAATAACCGGCGTTCTTCAATACGGCGATGCCGATCACGCGGCCGCGTCCTTGCAAGCCCGCCAAGATACCGGCCAGGGTGGCACCGGTGCCGCACGCGACCATGATCACTTCCGGAATAAAGGGCAGCTCGTCGACCAGTTCAGCGACACCGCGTAAAGCTGCCGGAGCGCTGCCGCCTTCGGGTAGCCAGACATGGCTGTCGTCGTCAGCAGCTATGTGCTGGCGCCAGGCTTGCGGGTCGTCGCGCAACTGGCGATAGTCGTCGCGCGACACGAACTGGATTTGCATGCCCAGACGGCGGCAATCGTCCAGCGTGGCACTTTCCACTCCCGCCGCACCACGCATCAATCCCATGGTGGGCCAACCACCCAAAGCTCCCGCGTGGGCAAGAGCATGCAAATGATTGGACCACGGGCCGCCCATGGTCACCAGCGTCGGCTTCCGCTCTTGCAAGGCAAGCAACGGGTATTTGAGCTTGCGGAATTTATTCCCGGATACCTCGGCGTGCAGCAGATCGTCACGCTTTACCCAGACCTCGCGCCCCAGGAAAGACGTGCTTTCCAGGCGCTGGCAGGGCGAAGGCAAGTAGGAAAACAGCACGCTAAATCGACATTTGCAGCGGCTCCACGCTACGCGCAACGTCGGCGATGATTTCATAGGAATGCAGCCGCGCCTTGTGCTCGAACACATCCGAAACAATCATCAATTCATCGGCGCCTGTACGTAACAGGAATTTTTCCAATCCTTCGCGCACGGTTTCCGGCGAGCCGATGATCGAACACGCCAGCATGTGCGAAGCCTGCGCCTTTTCCAGCGGCGACCAATAGGTTTCGATATCGTCGATAGGCGGCTTGCTCAGGCCACGGACGCCACGGTGCATGTCGGTGAACGACATTTGCTGGGTAGTCGCCAGACGGCGTGCCTCGGCATCGGTATCGGCGGCGATGATGTTGACACCCACCATCGCGTGGGGCCTGGCCTGCTGCGCGGACGGCTTGAATTGGGCGCGATACAGTTGCAGCGCCATGTCCAGAGAATCCGGCGCGAAATGCGAAGCGAAGGCGTACGGCAAGCCAAGCTCGGCGGCCAGGCGCGAGCCAAAGGTACTTGACCCCAGGATCCACAGCGGCACCTGGGTGCCGTGGCCCGGCACCGCGACGATGCGCTGGTCCGGCTCGGCCGGCGCCAGGAAGGCTTGCAATTCCAGCACATCCTGTGGAAACGACTCGGCACTGGCCGGATCGCGCCGCAGCGCCCGTGTGGTGATCTGGTCGGTGCCAGGCGCGCGCCCCAGGCCGAGATCGATACGACCGGGAAACAGCGAAGCCAGCGTGCCGAACTGCTCGGCAATCACCAGCGGTGAATGATTCGGCAACATGACGCCACCGGCGCCCACCCGTATGGTGCTGGTGCCGGCAGCGACGTGGCCTATCGCCACGGCAGTGGCGGCGCTGGCGATGCCGCGCATGTTGTGGTGTTCTGCCATCCAGAAACGGCGATAGTTCCAGCCCTCGGCGTGCAACGCCAGATCGCGCGCATGGTCGAGCGCGGTGCGCGCATCACTACCTTGGCGGATACGGACCAGGTCCAGAATTGAAATTGGGATCACAGCGACTTCCTTGTTCAGCTTGCGGTTTTCGAGTATATCTGCAGTGGTTTAAGCCTGCTGGCGGTGGGCCATTTTGCCGATTCGCAGGCATGGCGATTCCCTTGGAGTAAACTTGGTGGTCTAATAGCGCCACTCCTGCAAATGCCTGATTTGCAAGCTTTTGCCCTAATCAGGGACCGAAATCTCGATTCGACCCTGATACGTAACGCTTAATTCACCCCTTATTTCGACGCTTGGCTCGACACATTATGAAAATTCTCTATCTGGACTACAACGGTGTCCTGCACGACGACAAAGTCATCCGTAACCGCAAGCGCGGCCTCTACATCGCCACGCCGGACCGCTCGTTCTTTGAATGGATGCCGATCCTGGAAGAGCTGCTGGCCCCCTATCCAGACGTCAAAATCGTCCTTTCCACCAGCTGGGTCCGGGCACTGGGATTCGACGACACCAGACAGGAACTCACCGAGAGCCTGCGCGAGCGCGTGATCGGCTCCACCTTCCATCACCCCAAACTGACGCCGGCGGAATTCGACACCATGCCACGCGGCATGCAAATCTTGCGCGATGTCGAACGCCGCAAGCCGACCAGCTGGCTGGCGCTCGACGACGACGCCTTCGGCTGGCCGGCAACCAGCCGCGACCATTTGCTGGAAACCAAAGGCAATCTGGGCCTGAGCGATCCGGCAACACAGGACGCACTGAAAACCATGCTGGCCGCGCTTTAAGCAAAAAAACGATATCAGGCAGGCAGCAAGGAAAAACATAGGAAAATCGGATGCGCCGCAACCTACACCTGTTGATCATCGATCCGCAAAACGATTTTTGCGATCTGCCACCCGACTATCTTTCGGACGATCCGGCCAGCGGCCGCACGTCAGCCCCCGCGCTACCTGTGCCAGGCGCCCACGGCGACATGCTGCGCGTGGCGGACATGATCACTCGCGGCGGCGCAGGCATCAGCGAAATCAGCATCACACTCGATTCGCATCACCGGCTCGATATCGCCCACCCTGGATTCTGGATAAGCGCGACGGGTAGCGAGGTCGTGCCGTTTACCCAGATTTCGGCGGCCGATGTGCGCGCCGTCAGATATCTGCCACGCGTGCCCGCAGCACTGCCGCGGGTGCTGCACTACCTGGATCAACTGGAAGCGGCGGGACGTTATCGGCTGATGATATGGCCGGTCCATTGCGAGATCGGCTCATGGGGCCACAACGTCCACGCCGACGTACGGCGCGCCTACAACCGCTGGGAAGAAGGCACCCTGCGCAGCGTCAACAAGATCAGCAAAGGCAGCAATCCGTGGACCGAGCACTATTCCGCGGTGCAGGCCGAAGTGCCCGATCCCGACGATGTGCTGACGCAATCGAACCAAGCCTTTCTAAACAGCCTGGCCGCAGCCGACCGCATCTACATCACCGGCGAAGCCGGCAGCCATTGCGTGAAGGCCACCACGGAACATATCGCCGATTATTTCGGTCCCCAGCATGTAGCGAAACTGGTGCTGGTGACCGATTGCATGAGTCCTGTGAGCGGGTTCGAGGCGCAGTATCGGGAATTCGTGGTGGATATGGTGGCGCGCGGGGCGCACATTGCGAATGCGGCGGATGTGTTGACAGAACTGTTGGACAACGCGGACCGTTAATCACAGCCTGATTCTCCTTCTACGCGACAAGCAGCACGAACTAACCGGGGTCAGAGTGAACTTTCGGTATGTTTTACCGCCGAAACCTCACTCTGACCGCGCTTAGTGGACCACGGAGCAGAAGCAGTAAAACCGCAAAGAAACAAACCTGCGATAAATGAAGCGCCTATCTCCGTAGCCGTGATGTAGGGTCGATTCACTACTGAATGGCGGCCCCTGATCTCTCGAAACCTGCTCCACACAGCTTTCATCCCGCCAAGACTTTCAAAACGCCGAAAAATGCCTGGCCAGTTCCTGCGCCCGAAAATGTTCCACCACAAAGTCGACAAATACGCGGGTCTTGGCAGGCAACAGCTTTTGGGCGGCGAAGTACAACGACAATGTGCCGCCATCGACATACCAGTCCGGCAAGACGCGTACCAAGGTTTTGTTTTGCAGGAACGGCAGAGCGTTCGGCATGCTGACCAAGGCAATCCCGAGACCCATTTGAGCGCTTTCGCAAGCGGCTTCGGGATCGCTCATGGTCATGCGCATGCGCAGCGTCACCGGCGCCTGCTGATTGGCCCGGTTGCGCAAAGGCCAGGGGCGTATCCGTCCGGTCTGCGGCGAGCGGATGAAAATGCCATCGAACGCGCCTAGATCTGCCGGCGATGCCGGCGCCGGCCGGTCGTTGAAGTAGCCTGGCGCGGCGACCAGTACACGATGCGCCGGCGCAAGTTCGCGGGCCACGACACCGGGCGGCAGTTCGAAGCCGCCGCCGAGAGCTGCATCGAAACCCTGCGCGATCAGGTCGACCTGGCGATTATCGAAATGCCAGTCCGGCGAGATCGCCGGGTATTTTGCCAGGAACGGCGTCAGCAACGGCACCATGTAGGTACGGCCGAAACCGGTGCCCATGCTGACCTTGAGTACGCCAGTCGGCTGTCCTCCGGCGCTGGCCAGATTATCGACGGCGGCCTGGATCGACGTCAGGCCATCCCTGACTTCATGCAAAAAGCTTTCCCCGGCCTCGGTCAGGGTCAGGCTGCGCGTGCTTCGATGGAACAGGCGCACGCCCAATCCAGTCTCCAGCCGCGCCACATTCTTGCCGACCGCGGCCGAAGTCATGCCAAGCCGCCGGGCCGCCTCGGAAAAACTGCCAGCTTCGGCGCTACGCACGAAACACTGCATGCCAATCATGGTTTCCATAGTTCTATTTTAAACTTCACTTTAAACCTTTTGTATGAAGTGAATATGAAGATTCATGGCTAGTAACGACATAATGAACGGCCGATACTTCACTTGTCAATCCGGTGCTTATCACTTCGACAAGCGCCTACAAATGGAGAAATATCATGGCTATCAATCAACAAACTGCAGTGCTGGACAACAAAGTCGCCTTCGTCCAGGGCGGTTCACGCGGTATCGGCGCGGCAATCGCCAGGCGGCTTGCCAGGAACGGCGCAGCTGTCGCACTCACCTACATCAGCTCGGCAGAACGCGCGACGCAAGTCGTCAAGGAAATCGAAAAAGCCGGTGGACGCGCCCTCGCTATCAAGGCCGACAGCGCTGACGCCAACGCAATCAAAGCGGCGATCGAGCAAACCGTAACCGCTTTCGGACGGCTCGATATCCTGGTCAATAATGCAGGTGTGCTGGCGATTGCACCGCTGGCCGAATTCAGCCTGGAGGATTTCGACCGCACTCTGGCAATTAACGTACGCAGTGTATTCGTGGCGACGCAAGCGGCGGCGCGTCACATGACTGAGGGCGGCCGGATCATCAACATCGGCAGCACCAACGCCGACCGCATGCCGTTTGCCGGCGGCGGCCCCTATGCCATGAGCAAGTCGGCCATCGTCGGCCTGACCCGAGGCCTGGCACGCGACCTGGGTCCGCGCGGTATCACCATCAATAATGTGCAGCCGGGCCCGGTCGATACCGACATGAATCCAGCCGGCAGTGATTTTGCGGCCAGCTTGAAGGCCATGATGCCGGTCGGCCGTTATGGCACCGATGAGGAAATCGCCGGCTTTGTCGCTTACCTGGCCGGCCCGGAGGCGGCTTACATCACCGGCGCCAGCCTGACTATCGATGGCGGATTTGCTGCCTGATTTTCTGTCTGATACTGCGTTGAGGCATTTACGCCTCAACGCGATCAATCAAGATCGTTTTTCAGAAAAATGGCGATCCTGGTAAAGCTCCTCCGCAAACAACGCCTGGACCCGCTTCCACGCATCATCGCGAGACACCCTATGGAATGTATCGCGCGTCTCGCCAAAGAAGCTATGCCCTGTGTCCGGGTAAACCACCATCTCGTGCCGCACATGGGCATCTTCGAGCGCCGCAGCCAATTGCTCGCGTTGCTCGCGCGTGACGGCGTGATCCAGCTCGCCGACGAAATAAATCAGGCGCCCGCCGTGCTTCGCAATACCAGCGGTAAGCGACGCGGTTGGTTCCGGGCGGCTAAGCTCGATGTCGGTATTGACCAGCCATCCGCCATAAAAACAAGCGCATGCGGCGATATCGAATTGCGTCGCAGCCAGGTAGGCAATGTGCCCGCCCATGCTGAAACCGAGAAAGCCGGTGCGCTCTGAAACATCCTGGCGCGCATGGATGAAATTAATGACGGCGCGTACGTCTGCAATGACCGTCGGACGGCTTAAGTGATGCAAATGCTCGAAGCCCCGATCCCGGCCCTCGGCACCGAATGGCAACGAATCGTTGGGCAGGGTGCGATGATAAAAATTCGGCGCGATAGCTACATAGCCAAGTTCAGCTACACGCCGGGCGGCGTCTCGTATCTCCGCATTGACGCCGTATAGTTCCATGCCGACGATTACGGCTGGATATTTGCCAGGTTGCTCTGGACGAGCGACATAGGCATCTATGATGGATCCATCTTCCGGTACCGGGATCGCGACTTGTTCTTGCAAAATTTCACAGGACATCATTTACCCCCTAGGATAAGTGGTGGCGCTAAATTAGCATATTTCCCAATGGGAAATATATTCCTTCGTGAATGTGGCATTTCCTCTCAGTCAGGCCGCCAGAACACCTATCTGCTGTAACAATCCCAAGCGATCAACCTGCACCCAGGCTCGGGCAATCTTGCCATCCCGAATTTGGAAAATCACATTTGCGGTCTGGGTCACCTGCGCATGACTTGCGGCCTTCCCTGCAAACGGCCCGCCATGGGTTCCCCGAAACGACCACCTGACGGCGACCCGGTCGCCCTCGGCGATCAAATCTTCAACCTCGAATTGCACATCAGGAAAGCCGTTGCGTATCGCAGCTATGCCTTTGGCAAATTCCGCAGCGCCCTGCGCGCCGGGGTTGCCGACAAAATCGTCAGCGATTAGCACCGTCAATAACGCCACGTTGCCCCGGTTGATGCAATCTTCATACAGTCTGCGGATGAGAAGCTTATTGTTTTCAATGACATGGGTAGTCGACATCGATTCGCTCCGGTTACGTTGTGAAATAGATAGTAATGACCGGATACCAGTGTAAAACTTCAACTTAACTTGAAGTCAAGGGGTGGACTAAATTCAATACCGGCGACAAGTTGTTCAAATTTTTAATCGGTATAAACTGGAGCGGGTGAATACCATCATTCTTTCGCAAAGCGCGTCGATCACCGTGATCGATTACCGTTGCAACGCCAGTCCGGCCGACAGGCCGGTCGCCGAGTTGCATCGCAGTCATTCGGTTTCGTATGTGCGACGTGGCAGCTTTGGCTTGCGCTATCGCGGCAAGCAGCATGAGCTGGTGCCTGGATCCGTGATGATCGGGTGCGCCGGCGATGAATTCTGCTGCACGCATGAACACCATGTTTGCGGCGACGAATGCTTGTCTTTTCAATTTGCACCGCAATGTGTCGAATCGCTCGGCGCCCGGGAATCCGTGTGGCGCACCGGCGCCTTGCCGCCGCTGGCGGGTCTCGGCATGCTGGGCGAACTGGGGCAAGCCGCGGCGGAAGGACGCAGCGATGTCGGACTGGATGAAATCGGATTGCTGCTGGCAGCCCGTTTCATTGCACTTGCCTCCGGCAAGCAACCGGCGACGTCGCCGACGACTACCCAAGACCGCCGCCGCGCCGTCAATGCGGCAATGTGGATCACCGCGCATGCCCATGAGGACATCGACCTCGAACGGATTGCTATCGAAGCCGGCATGAGCCCTTTTCATTTCCTGCGGTTGTTCAGCCGCGCGTTAAACGTCACGCCACATCAGTACCTGTTGCGTTCGCGACTACGTCATGCCGCTCGCTTGCTGGCTGACGGCCGCTCCGTCACGGATACCGCATACGATGTCGGTTTCAATGATTTGTCGAACTTTGTACGCACCTTCCACCGTGCCGCAGGCGTTTCACCAAAATATTTCCAGCGTGTCGCCCATGGCGAGCGCAAGATTTTCCAAGAAAAATTGGATTCGATCTGAAATGATGGCTACCTGACGCATCCATATCCATGTGGATGCAATGACAAGGAGATCATCATGTTCGACCATATCGGATTGAAAGTGAAGAACCTGGATGCCAGCGTGCGTTTTTACCAGGCTGCGCTGAAAGACCTGGGGCATGTCCTGGTGTCGCAGGGTGACGACTACGCCGGTTTCGGGCCGCCGGACCAGCCGGCACTTTGGCTGTATGCATCCGCGGATGCGCAGGCCGGCACCACGCATGTCGCCTTTCGCGCCGCCGATCACAAGCAGGTCAACAGTTTTCATGCGGCCGGCTTAAAGGCCGGAGGACGCGACAACGGCAAGCCGGGCCTGCGCACCGACTACAGTCCGACATATTATGGCGCGTTCCTGATCGACCCGGACGGTAATAATGTCGAAGCCGTCTGCTTCACCTGACAGCAACCTCCAAAACAACTTCACACAGTTAAAAGGGGGCAGAGTACATGCGATGGCATTTAATGCACAGGTTGCGACAGGTAGTAAACGACCCAAAACGGGCATAGCGATTTCAAGAAAGCGGACCGTCAATACCCGGGTTAGGTGGCCGGATTGATCCTTGGCTGAGAAGCACGGCCCTAACGATTAGGGCGCTTGCCAGTCGGAGAATGCCCGATTTTGGAAACGAGAAAATCAATAAAAGCTCTGACGCGCGCGGATAAGTTGCTGCGGCTCGGGTAGTAAACGAACAAGTCTGCCGGCGGCAGCGTATAGGCCGGCAGGACCAACTGAAGCCGGCCACTCTCAAGGTACTTGGCGAGATCCCACTCCGAGCGGATCAAGATGCCGTGCCCATCGAGCGCCCATCCGAGTACGATGTCACCATCGTTGCTGGACAAGGCGCCATGAATCTTCACTACCTCTGTTTTGCGGTTACGGGTAAAGCGCCAAATACCGTAAGCGTCATCGTTCTGGCGATGAATAATGCAGCGATGTCGCGCCAGATCCGTCAGGGTCTGCGGAGAGCCATGCTGTCGCAGATAGGTCGGCGAAGCACACAGAAAGCGCCGATTTGACATGATGCGCCGCGCGCTTAGCCGGGTATCGGGCAATTCGCCAAAGCGGATCGCCAAGTCGAAGCCTTGTTCGACCAGGTCGATCGGCCGGTCGGTCAGCTGTAACTGTATCTCCACCTCAGGGTAGCGTTGGGCAAACTCAGACATCAGCGGCGCGACGGTGGTGCGCCCGAACCCTAGCGTCGCATTCACCCGCAATAAGCCGCGCGGCGCGGCACGGCTACTGGCGACTAGATCGTCCATCTCACGAATTTCGGCAAGAATCCGGGTTGCATGCGCCAGATAAATTTCTCCCTCGCTGGTCAAGCTGACGCGACGCGTGGTGCGGTTTACGAGCCGCACGCCTAGACGCTGTTCCAGCATGGCCAGGCGCTTGGTCACCGCTGGGGGGGTGATATCGAGTTCGCGGGCTGTCGCTGACAGGTTTGCATGCTTTGCCAGCATTACGAAGAAGACTAATTCCGAGGCGGCATCAACTTTCATTTTTCACCTGAAGTTAATAGTGGTTTGAATTCATGTGAATTATAAGCACGTTGAGCGCAGGTATTCTTGGTTCGTAGATTCTGATAACCACTCGATACTGGAGGCGAAGACCATGAAAATTGTTGAAATCCGCGAAAAAACCATCCCTATCAGCTCTCCCATACGCAATGCCTACATCGATTTCAGCAAGATGACGTTAAGTCTTGTCGCTGTAGTTACCGATGTCATCCGCGACGGCAAACCGGTGATTGGCTACGGCTTCAATTCGAACGGCCGTTACGGTCAGGGCAAGTTAATGCGAGAACGTTTTATTCCACGCTTGCTCGAAGCAGCGCCGGAAAGTTTGATCAACGATAGCGGCAATAATCTTGATCCGCACAAGATCTGGAACTGTATGTTCACAAACGAAAAGCCCGGCGGTCACGGCGAACGTTCGGTAGCGATCGGTACCATAGATATGGCTGTTTGGGACGTGGTGGCAAAAATCGAAGGCAAGCCGTTGTTTCAACTACTCGCAGAGCGTTACGGTAATGGGACGCCCGATCGAAAGATTTTTGTGTATGCAGCCGGCGGTTATTACTATCCCGGCCAGAACCACGACGCGCTCAAGGATGAAATGCGCAGTTACATCGACCGCGGTTATACGGTCGTCAAAAAGAAAATCGGCGGCGCTTCGCTGGACGAAGATTTGCGTCGCATCGATTCAATTTTGAGCGTATTGCAGGATGGTCAAAAACTGGCGGTCGACGCCAATGGCCGCTTCGACCTGGATACGGCCGTTGCTTATGCCAAAGCACTCTCGCAATACGACCTTTTCTGGTACGAGGAGCCGGGCGATCCGCTCGATTTCGAGCTGCAGGCGACACTGCGCAATTATTACAAAAATCCGATGGCAACCGGCGAAGACCTGTTTTCGATGCAGGACGCACGCAACCTGATTCGTTACGGCGGCATGCGCTCTGATCGTGACTGGTTGCAATTCGACTGCGCCCTCAGCTACGGGTTGGTGGAATACCTGCGTACGCTGGACATGCTACATGAGCACGGTTGGTCGTCCAAGCGTTGCATTCCACATGGCGGACATCAAATGTCGCTCAATATCGCAGCGGGCCTGGGACTGGGAGGCAACGAATCCTATCCCGATCTGTTCCAGCCCTACGGCGGCTTCCCGGATGGGGTGAAAGTCGATAACGGCTATATAACGATGCCAGATTTGCCTGGCATCGGATTCGAGGGTAAAGCCGATCTCTACAGCGAAATGAAAAAGCTGGCGGAGTAAAGGCGGCGGGTAAAACGGGCTGGTACGGTCCGTTTCGCAAACATTTATAAAAATAAAAAGCCGTTCCCCCTCATAAGAATTATTCCTGAAATATTGGAGGAGACAAAGATGAACGTTTCATTGATCAAGAAAGTTGGGTCAAAGCTGTATTTCCAGGTTTTGGTCGGCATCATTGCAGGCATTATCCTTGGATATGTCAATCCTAAGCTGGGCATTGAACTCAAACCGTTGGGCGATCTCTTCATTAAGCTGATACGAATGCTCCTTGCGCCGATTATCTTCGCGTCGGTCGTGGTCGGAATAGCACGGATGGGTAATATTCGTGAAGCTGGCCGGGTTGGTCTCAAGGCCATTTTGTATTTCGAGGTATTGTCCACGTTGGCTCTCGTAATCGGAATGGTCGTGATCAATATCCTCAAACCGGGGGTTGGCATGAACATCGATGCCAGCCAAATCGACACAACTTCAATTACTAGCTACACAACGGCTGCACAGCACAGTACGCTCACTGAATTCTTCATGAATCTGGTGCCTAACAGCGTGGTGGGGGCATTTGCCCAAGGTGAAATGTTGCAGATCATCTTGTTCTCTATCCTCTTCGCGATTGCCTTGACTCACATGGGCGGGAAAGCGACACCGCTGGTCGACATTCTGGATCTTTTCCTGCACGGGATGTTTGGTGTTGTCAGAATCGTGATGTATGTCGCGCCGATCGGTGCTTTCGGCGCGATCGCATTCACCATCGGACGTTACGGCATCGGCACTCTTGCTTCGTTTGGCCAGTTGATGGTGGCGGTTTATGCCACTTGCTTACTATTCGTCGTGTTCGTGCTGGGTGCCGTGATGAGACTGTGCGGACTGTCTCTTTGGAGTTTCCTGAAATACATCAAGGATGAAATTCTGATTGTATTCGGCTGCGCGTCGACCGAGGCCGTATTGCCGAGAATGCTGATGAAGATGGAAACAATGGGATGCGAGAAATCGGTGGTCGGCCTGGTTCTCCCTACCGGCTATGCGTTCAACGCCGATGGTACGGCAATATACTTGACTATGGCCGCGATCTTCGTGGCCCAGGCAACCAATGTGAATCTGACGGTCTGGGATCAACTCGTGATTTTGGGGGTGATGCTGCTGACTTCGAAAGGGTCGGCTGGTGTTGCCGGCGCCGGCTTCGTTGCTCTCGCGGCAACCTTGGCGTCGATGCATAAAATTCCCGTTTCGGGCCTCGTCCTGCTACTGGGCATAGATCGCATTCTCAACGAAGCCCGGGCCGTCACCAATTTGATCGGCAACGGCGTTGCAACCATTGCGATTGCGCGCTGGGAAGGCAGACTGGATGTCCCGCTGGCTGCAAAAGTCTTCGCTGACGGGCCCGCCATGACCGTGTCTGGACCGGTCGACGCTGAAAATATTCCCGGGTGATTTAGGGCATAACCACAGCACCATCAGTTATGACAAGCGGGAACATGCTGTGTTTATCCGGTTCCCCCGTGCTTCTGCTGAGCTTTTCATAAGCACGGGTGATATGAGGCAAGCTCACATCAAGAGCAATAAAAACCGATTACAACGATCATCGAGGGTAGTGAAATGGACATAAAATGCGTTGAAGATTTTCTGAGCCTTGCAGTCACGCGTAATTTTTCCCGATCGGCCGATCATCGGAACGTTACCCAGCCGACTTTCAGCAGACGGATTCGTGCGCTCGAAGCATGGGTAGGTTCTGAACTTGTAGATCGAAGCACACACCCGCTGACTCTTACTGATGCCGGAAAGCTTTTTAACGAAACAGGATCGAAAGCGATTCGTATGTTGAATGATGCACGGGCTATGCTCAAGGCTCGCCACACGACATAAGTATAAATATTGGATGTTGGTTGCGTCAATGTTGCGGCTGCCCCAAATTTCCAAGTGCCATAAGAATCTGATTGGCCGCTCTGGAGATATTTTCTCAGCGACCGGTTTTGTCCGGAAGCAGCCGGATTCAATCGCCTTATCCGGCTTTCAACGAAGCATTCCCATCCAATGCTAACGGCAGCGCCCTGGCCCAACGGTTCGCCGAAAGCGAAAAAGTCAGCGAGCGAACCTGGTGATACCACCCCGCTGGCACATACAGGATCTCACCAGGTTGCATGATGCATTCGATCATCGCCGCCTGGCGGGCAAGCGGAAATTTCTCGAAATCCGGTGCCTCCGGGTCAAACGGTGAGCCGAACAAGATGGCGTTCGCCTCGCGCGGATAAAGGAATTCGTGGTGATGCGGCGGCGACAGGAAAATACGCTTGGTGCCCCAGATCTGCGCAAAAATATTATCGTCATAGTCGCAATGCAGCGGCGTCACCGTTCCTGACGGGCCAAGCCAAAAGCGCGGCGGGCCCATTTTTTTAAAATAGGCGGGCCAGTGGCACAACGTATTCAATTCACGTAATTCGAGATTGCCCAGATATGGCGGCAGGTCCTGCGTGTTATTTGCGACAAGCTCAAGATACGCGAGCAGAGACATATCCTGCATCGCCCGGTCCGGCGCGAAAGCGGTATTGATATAGTCACCAACCCTCGCGCGCACGTGCAGCTCGCCAAAGCGGTCGCGCAGCGTTTGTGGCGTAAGCTTGGACAGCGGCCACTTGCTGACGAGCCCGGTTATGACGAATGGCAGGCCTTTTTCTGCACGCGTGCGGAATGCAGCGGCGTCGAGCATGCCGACGCGTGGTACTGCGGAAATGACAGGCAGGTCGCGACTCGCATGCTTGATCGCTTCACGCATTTCCTGTATTGAAGTGACGCCGCGAACCAGCGCGTCCTTTCGCTCTCGCGCCTGTTTTTTGACAATGGCGTCTTCGGGCGATATGGCCGTCGACGACGGCCGTGGCGGCAGCAATCGTGACGACCGGCGCGTCTCCCGCCGTTCTTGATTACCGTCTACCGGTTTTTCATATTTCATTTTTCTATCGCTGTACAGATTAGTTCTTAACGGTGATTAACGCCGATGCGCATAGGTGCCGGAATATGCAGCTATATCGTCTTCACCTCGGCAATATACCGATCAACCACAGTCGGCAACACCGTCAACGGCACGCCGCCGCTTTTCACCAGCGCATCATTGAAGCCCGCCAGGTCAAACCGGCCGCCCAACGCCACTTTCGCCCGTTCCCGCTGACGCAGGATTTCGTTGTGCCCCATCTTGTAGCCGCAGGCCTGTCCCGGTGAGACGCAGTAGCGGTCGACTTCACTGGTCATGGCGGTGGCGCCGCGCCCGCTGTTCTCGACCATGAACCGGATTGCCTGCTGCCGCGTCCATTTCATCGCGTGCAGGCCGGTATCTACCACCAGGCGACAGGCGCGGAACTGCTGCGCCTGGAGATAACCGATCTGGCTGAACGGATCATCCGCGTACACGCCGAATTCATCGACCAGCTGCTCGGCATACAACGCCCAGCCTTCGATAAAAGCGTTGAAGCCCATCATTGAAGTGATCAGCGGCAGGTCGGCATGGTGTTCGGCCAGATACGCGCCTTGCCAGGTGTGGCCGGGGATGCCCTCATGCGCGGTCAACGTGGCGATTTCGGATTTCGGCCACAGTGTGGTCGATTTCAGGTTGATGTAATAAATCGCCGGCCGCGATCCATCCAGCGCAGCAAAATTCATATAGCCGAGCGGGGCGCCGGCTTCGATATCGGGCGGCACACGCTTGATCACCAAAGGCGCTTTCAAGCCCAGATGCGAAATTTTCGGCATCAGTGCGCGAACTGTGGCAACCCGCTCATTGCAATAGGCGATCAGTTGCTCGCGTCCTTGATCATTGTCGGCATAAAAGCGCTTGGGATCTTTCGACAGCGCCAGCAGGCGTTCGCCGACCGTGCCCTGAGTGATCCCTTGCGCCTTGAGGATGGTATCGATACGGGCTTGCAGCATTTTGTTCTGCTCCAATCCGATCGCGTGGATTTCTGCGGCGCTGCGGGTGGTCGTCGTGCCCAGCTTCAGCGCCCATTCGTAATACGCTGCGCCGTCGGGTAAGCGGTGTACACCGGCGACATCGGTGGCTTTGGCGGTAGCCTTGGCGAGGGTATCGATCTGGCGGTCTAGCGCCGGATACACCAGCGTGTTCACCAGCTTCGTCGCGCGTGCTTCCCAATCGCCGGCGATACCGAGTTTCCTGGCGCGCCCGGCAAGCGAGGTGACCAGTTTCTGCGTCGCAGCCGAGGTCTTGCGATAATTCCGCAGCTGGCTGAGCGCAGTGTGTGCAATGAAATCGGGCGGCATGATGCCTTTGGCGGCCTGCTCGGCGATGTGTGCACTTTCCTGGTCGAGCATACGAGCCATCGCTGTCACGCGCTCAAGATAGGCTTCGGCATCAGCTACGTTGACGATTTTATGCTGCGAGTCGAGAAACTCCGGTACGGCAGTTACAGCGCCGTCCTGCTGGGTAACCGGGAATGGCTGCGTGCCGCCATAGAAACCGCTGGCCGCGCCACCAAACGAAAAACGCAGGCCGTCCACCCCTTCGTTCGCCGCATAACGCACGCTGTCGTAGCGGATTTGCGCATCCGGGCTAAGCTTGGCGCGGTCCACCGTTGTCATCCGAGCCAGCATCGATTTCACCTGGCCGGCCCACGCAGCCTGACCGGCGGGCGAAGCGTCCGGCAGACGCGATTTGAGTGCGACGCGGGCGCCGGAGTCGAGTCCGAGCGAGGTGGCTGAAGTCGGCGACAGGCGCAGGATTTCTTCTGCAAAATCGGCCAGCAAGGTTGAAAAACGGGCGTCGGCGGGAAGTGTTTCCTTAGCTTTGTCCTGGGCTAGGGCGAGGCGGGGGAGAGTAACAACAGCAGCAGCGGACAGTGCGCTCAAGAGCAGATCGCGGCGGGAAAAGGTCAGCGGTGTATCGTTCATGGAATCCTTTTATTCCGGGGGCAATGCGGAGGCGCCCCTATGTTGTTGTCAATGAAATTTGCTGTCATGGCATGCCGCCTTGTACGCGCATGCGGATAGCCGTCGACGGCAATCCAGCCGTCCGCACAAACTCCTCAAATCCTTCAATCGGCAGCGGCCGGCAAAAGTAGTTACCTTGATAGGCATAGCATCCGGCGCTGAGCAAAAAGTCTCGTTGCGCCTTGGTCTCGACTCCCTCGGCGATGACTTCCAGGCCAAGGCTGTTGGCTAACGCCAGGATGGTCCTGGCAATGGCGGCATCGTTGACATCGAACAGGATATCGCGCACGAACGAACGGTCGATCTTCAACTGGTCCAGAGGCAAGCGCTTCAAATAGGCGAGCGAGGAATAGCCGGTGCCGAAATCGTCCAGCGAGAAAAACACGCCTTTGATTTTGAGTGCATACATCTTTTGGATGATGTCTTGCATATTGTCCACCAGCAGGCTTTCCGTCAGTTCCAGTTTCAAGCGGCTCGGATTGGCGCCGGTTTGACGGATGATCTCCAATACTTTGCTGACAAAATCAGGTTCGCGGAACTGCTGGGCGCTGATATTTACCGCCACCGTGAGATGCGCCATTTCCGGGCATGCTGCCCATAGCGCCAGTTGGCGGCAGGCGGTTTCCAGCACCCAGTTCCCCAATGGCAGGATCAATCCGGTTTCTTCAGCCATGGGAATGAAATCGGCAGGAAGCACGATGCCGCGCTGTGGATGCTGCCAGCGCACCAGCGCTTCGACGCCCGTGACGGTGTCACCGTCGACTACCTGGGCCTGGTAATACAGCAAGAACTGCTGGTCCTCGATCGCCTTGCGCAGTCCCGCCTCCAGCGTGGCGCGCGCCACCACCACGGTCTGCATGGCCGGATCGAAGAAGCGCAGCGCGTTGCGGCCGGTCTCCTTGGCCTTATACATGGCAAGGTCGGCCTGCTTCAAGAGTTCGTCAATCGACGTCTGATGTCCGCGGAACAAGGTGGCGCCGATACTGGCAGTGCAACGGTACTCGATATCGTCAAGCTGATACACGTTGCTGAGTACGTCGAGGATTTTTTCGCCCACGGACTCAGTCTGGTTGGCAGCCTCTTGCGGATTTTCACTCAAGCTTCCCAGCACCACCACGAACTCGTCGCCGCCCACCCGCGCCACCGTGTCGACTTCACGTACGCTGGCAGCCAGGCGTTGCGCCGCTTGCAGCAGCAGCCGGTCGCCTTGGTCGTGGCCCAAAGTATCGTTCAATGTCTTGAAATGATCGAGGTCGACGAACAGCAGGGCGCCGCAAGTTTCATTACGGGCGCTGAGCGTGATGGCCTGCGTCAGGCGATCCAGCAGCAGGGTGCGGTTGGGCAAATGGGTCAGGGCGTCGAAGAAAGCCAGTTCCTTGATTCTTTCTTCCGAGATCTTGCGCTCGGTAATGTCGTGATGGGTACCGATATAGTGGGTGACCACACCGTCATCACCCGTCACCGCCGAGATCGTCAGCCATTTCGGATACACTTCGCCATTCTTGCGGCGATCCCATATCTCTCCCTGCCAGCCACCGCTGTTGAGGATCGCTTCCCACATCTCGCGGAAAAACGCTGGGTCGTGGCGGCCTGACTGCAGCATGCGCGGCGTCTGGCCGACAACCTCCGCCGCGGTGTAGCCGGTGCTTTCAGTGAAAGCGCCGTTGACGCGCAGGATCCGGCACTCTGCATCGGTGATCATCATGCCTTCGCGCGAATCGAAGGCGACCGCCGCAATGCGCAGTTCGGCCTCGGCCTGCTTGCGCTCGGTGATGTCGCGCCCACTGGTGCGGAAACCGGTGAAAGCACCCTTGGCATCGCAGATTGGCGCCCAGGAAATCGACAGCCAGAACAGCGAACCATCCTTGCGCACGCTACGGAATTCCAGATCGTCGCCACGCAAGCCCTGTAGCGCTTTCTGGAATTCAGGCCCGACGCGAGGCATATCGTCCGGATAAATCAACGTGGCGGCCAGATCTGGCATTGCCATGCACTCCGCCACCGTATAGCCGGTGTATTCCTTGACGGACGGATTGATCCAGCGCGGCTTGCCATCCAGCCCCCACCAGACTTCCCAGTTGACCATGCAGTCTGCAATTGCACGGAATTTCTCCTCGCTCTCGCGCAATTCCGTGGTCATGGTGGCGGCCAGTTGCATGGCGCGGCTGCGGCCGGTCACCAATAACCAGGAGAGCAGCGCCAGCAGCAGACTGAGGCCGAGGCCGGCGAGCGCAATCGGCAACTGGGCGTTACTTCTGAAGCGTCCCCTGAAATCGTCCGTGGCGCTCATGGAAAGCGTCCAGTTGTGTCCGGCGATAACCAGATACTCGTTGGCCGAAATGACAGCCGGCAGGTTCTGCCCGGGTTCAACGGGCGAGAGGTAGGTAAGTGCGGTGACGGATGGTTCGACACCGTCGTAAATGGCAAAGGTCAGCCCGGGCGGCAGTTCGCCGTAAAGGCTGGCCATTACGTCGCTCATATGGAAGGATGCGTAGATCCAGCCGGCCAGGTGGGCGCGACGCTGGGCGACGCTGTCATGCGGTTGGCCCCGGGTATAGATTGGCAGGTACATGATGAAGCCGGGCCGCGCATCTGCCTCGATATCCACGACCAGCCGGACCTTCCCGGAAATCGCCGGGCTACCTGAGTCACGCGCCTTCTCCATGGCATTCCGCCGCACTGGATCGGACCAGGCATCGAAGCCAAGAGGGGCCCGATTGCGGCCGACGTATGGTTCGCGTTGAACGATGGGAACGTAGTTTTCACGTTGCCCATCCGGATGCACCGCGTAATCGGTGAAGCCGATCTGGTGCATGGCGACGACATGGCTATCTTTATTCGACGCCGGCACCCATTTGCCTACGCCGACAGACTGGATCCCGGAATAATTGGCGTCAAGATTGAGCGAGCCGACGTAGTCTCGAAAACTATCGCGATCCAACTCGCCGGTGACGGTATACAAACTCTGAACACCGCGTAGCATCTGCTCGTAAGTCTCCATACGCAACTCAACCCGGCTGACGGTCTCACGCAGGGAAATGTCGAACTGGGACAGCAGCTCTTTTTGCGAGGCTTGCTGTTCGTGATCCCAGACCGCCCAGGTAACGCCGAGCGCAGCCACCAGGACAAACAAGGGAAGCAGGGGTAGCAGGATCGGGCGTGACCTGCTCACGGTGGTGCCTGGAAATCGACCATGGGGCCAGCGAAGGCTGAACTGAAATATTTCTCGAAGATACGGCGGACGGTGCCGTCTGCACGCATCTCGTTCACCAATGCGCGCCACTTGTCTTGCTCAGCTGCCGTCAGCGCCTTGTTCGACATGATGAGACCGTGCGGTATCGCAGGATCGTTGAATTCGATGACGGTAGTAACGTCGCGAATCTTCTTTTCCTCCAGAGCCGGATAATCGAAGGGCTCAATGATCATGCCCTGAATGTGGCTAAGGAGCAGCGCCTGATACAGCGGAGCCAGGCCGTTGGCCTGGCTTACACGGCTGGCGGCAGTCAGCTTGTCAACCAGGTGGTTGGCCGATTCGCTGTAGCGGAAACTCCGGATGACGCCAAGCTGAAAGCGGTCGCTATGTTCGAAATCGGCCAGTTTGCGCATGCCGGCATCCTTGCGCACCAACAAATAGTATTTGTTGGTGAAGTACCAGGCAAAGCTCGCGAACCGGTTGCGCTCGGCATTGGCGATACCGGACAGGCTGAA
This sequence comes from Collimonas sp. OK607, assembly GCF_900111995.1. Classification (GTDB taxonomy): domain Bacteria; phylum Pseudomonadota; class Gammaproteobacteria; order Burkholderiales; family Burkholderiaceae_D; genus Collimonas. Next base: position 103,770 of record NZ_FOKF01000005.1, on the reverse strand, counting down.
ATCGAGCGCACCGGACTCGATCAACTGCCAGATGCGATCGCGCGACATCAGGCTGACGCTGACTTTGCAGCCGCTGCGGCGAATCAGCTCGTCGGCAAAATCCTTGTCGATCCCGGTATCGGTGTCGACGGAATAGAGCAAGCCGTGATCGTGCAATGCGAGCGTAAAGGGACGCGAGCAGTCGGGGCCGGCGGCAACTGCGCTGCCGAGGCTGCACACCACAAGCATCAAGCAACCTAGGCATTGTCGGATCATCGTTTCATCTGCTGATAAAAATACAGGCCACTTCGTTGGCAACTGTTTCGAACTTATTAAATCATTTCTCCCCCGGTCGTAGGTCTACCAAGGAAGATTTTTTTACCAGATGTCCGTTTCAACCTTGCCTTATCGCTCAGAAAAACGACAAAACATGGCTTTGAGCGGGCAATCACGGCCCTTTGCTGCTTCGCAGCGAACCAATGACGGCTAGCGAAATTAATGTTACGCGACGGTTACTGAAACCGCAACTTACACTGATATAAAATCATGGATGGAGCGGCTGGCGGTTTGGGTAGGGTGGTAAGGCGGGGGTGATGGGAGGTTCAGAAATTCTTCCGACGAAAAAAAAGCCCCCTGAATTTCTTCAAGGGGCTTTCGTTACATCATTTCTTCTTTTTGTTCACTGCATCTTTGAATGCTTTACCAGCTGTGAACTTGACGGTCTTGGCTGCAGCAATCTTGATTGCTTCGCCGGTGCGTGGATTGCGACCGACGCGTGCAGCACGTTTACCGGAAGAGAACGAACCAAATCCAATCAACTGAACAGTATTACCTTTAGTCACGGCCTTGATCACGTTGTCTACGACGGATTCCAAAGCGCGCTGTGCAGCGGCTTTCGAGATTTCGCAATCGGTGGCAATGGCGTCGATCAATTCGGTTTTGTTCATTTCGTTAAATCCTCAAAAAAAGTGGTGAGTTGCAAATTCTAGCACCGTATTTGCTTGGAATCGGCGATGTAGACTACCGCAAACGGGCGTTTGAGACAAATTGCTTTTAAAATTTCGTTTGCAGGCGGTCGTATCTTTAGCACAAAAACCAGGTTTAGCGATAGAAAAAGAGGATTTTCATGTTGAAAATATTGGGCAAGGCGGCGTCAATCAATGTCCGTAAAGTGCTTTGGACATGCGATGAACTGGGCCTGCCGTTCGAACGGGAAGACTGGGGCAGCGGCTTTCGCGCTACCGATACGGCCGATTACCTGGCCTTGAATCCAAACGCGATGGTGCCGGTAATCCGTGACGGCGATTTCGTGCTGTGGGAATCCAACGCCATCATCCGCTACCTGGCCGCGGCCTACGGCGACGGCGGTTTGCTGCCGACGGCGCCGCGCGAACGGGCCAAGGTCGAGCAGTGGATGGACTGGCAGGCGACCGAACTGAACAATGCCTGGCGCTATGCATTCGTGGCGTTGGTGAGGAAGAATCCTGCTTACGCCGACCCGGCCGCGCTGGCGGCATCGGTGGCCAGCTGGTCGAAACATATCGGCATCCTGGAGCAGCGGCTGGCGGCAACCGGTGCTTATATTTTAGGCGACACCTTCTCGCTGGCCGACGTGCCGCTCGGTTTGTCGGTCAATCGCTGGCTGATGACGCCTTTGCAGCATCCAAAATATCCGGCGGTAGCGGCCTACTTTGAACGGCTGAGCCAACGGCCGGCTTTTCTGCGGCATGGCCGCAATGGCCTGGCTTGAGCACTTGGGCTTCTTAGGCTTACTACCGGCGCAAAAAAACTAGACGGCGTTGATATCCGCCACCTCAAGCACCTGCTTGGGGCCACCCTGCCGCGCCAGTTTGATCATGGCGCGTCCCATCTGTTCGGTAGTGGTGATGTGCTTCGGGAAAAACCGCCGGATCAGCGGCAGCAGCGGCGCAGAAAATTGATAGAGCAAGCGGTAAGACCGGGTCTTGGAGCGCGCGCCGTGCAGCGGCTGGATGACGCCGGGACGGAACATGAAGGCGGCCTTGATCGGCAGGCGCAGCAAGGCGTTTTCGGTGCGGCCTTTGACCCGGGCCCACATGCTGCTGCCGTGCTCGCTGGAATCGGTGCCGGCGCCTGAGACATAGATGAAGGTGATGCCGGGATTCTGCGCCGCCAGCACGTTGGCGACGGTCAGCGTGAGATCGTAGGTGAGTTCGCTGTAGCGTGCTTCCGACATGCCGGCCGACGATACGCCGAGGCAGAAGAAGCAAGCGTCGTAACCTTGCAATGATTCGGCCTGGTCCGCAATCCGCATCAGATCCGGGATGACCAGTTCGCACAATTTACCGGACACGTTGGCAACGGCGCTGCGGCCAACTGCCAGCACGGTTTCAACATCGGCATCAAGCTGGCACTCGCGCAACACGCCTTGCCCGACCATGCCGCTGGCGCCAAATAGGATTACTTTCATTGCTGGGTCCGATCTTGTTGTACTGCTTGTTTTACCTGGTGTGTTGCCGTCGGCCGCTGCTGCCAATCATCGCCGCCAGCATTCCGGTCAATTTATTACACTACACAGTGTAGTTTCTATTTATTCAGAAGTAAACTACCTGGTGTAAAATTCAGTTATCCGTCATCCTGAAGCACACCATGGCCACAGTCCAACGTCTTACCGACCGCAAACGCGAGGCTATCATCCAGGCCGCAATTGCCGAATTCCGCGCCAATGGTTTTGAAACCACCAGCATGGACAAGATTGCCGCGCGGGCAGAGGTTTCAAAGCGCACGGTGTACAACCATTTTCCGGGCAAGGAAGAATTGTTTGCCGAAATCCTGTTGCGCCTGTGGCAAGCCACAACCGCCCAAGGCCCCTTGGCCTTTCGTCATGATATGCCGCTGCGCGCGCAGTTGCGCGAGCTGATGCAAATCAAGATGGACATGCTCAGCGACAGCAATCTCCTGGATCTGGCGCGGGTAGCGATCGCTGCCGCCATCCATTCGCCAGAGCGGACCCATGACATGGTCGCCAAAATGGAGGAGCGCGAAGAAGCCATCAGCGCCTGGATCGGCGCGGCCCAGGCAGCCGGGAAGCTAAAGCCGGCGGATCCCGCCTTCGCGGCGCATCAGCTGCAAAGTTTGCTGAAAGCCTTTGCGTTCTGGCCGCAGGTTACGCTGGACCAGCCGCCTTTGTCGGCGGCGCGGCAACAGCAAGTACTGGATTCAGCGGTGGATATGTTCCTGGCTTATTACGAAGTGGCTTGATAAAAAAATGGCCTGACATCTCTGCCAGGCCACACTCCGGCAATCGCAATCAGAAATGCCGTTTGACGACTTCGCCGAATGCATCTTCGGCTGAACTGCCTTTGAGCATCAAGTCTGTGATTTCTGCCGTATGTTCACCGATACCATCGGGCAGCGTCTGGCGATTATTACGGAAATAGTCATATCTGGCAGCGTCGATCAAATCCTTGGCTTTCATCGCTACCGCACCGCCGCGGGTACCGCCGCTACGGCTGACGACGCGACCGCCTGCAGAACTGACGCGCGTAACGCCTACCGAGCGGAAACCGCCGGCGGCAACAGCTGCCTTGATTTGTTCCAGGGTAAATACCGGCGTGGCGTTGGGGCCCACAAATTCATCTTCCTTCGGGTGCAGCAGATGGCTATTGCTGTCGAATGCCATTTTCTTTTCGGCACTATTGGTAAGCTGATAATACGGGCACGGCCCCGGGCTGGTCAGTCCGAATTGCACGCGATCGCCGTACACTTCCATCTTGCCCAAGACCTCTTTCAAATAGGCCGTTGTCAGGGAGTCCATCTTACCGCTCCAGCGTTTGGTTCTTGTCGTCTTCAAAATGCGTTACTTCCAATAATGATGGCTGCACATCGCGATTATGGCGACAGCAGCCGTTTATGAATCAATTGCAGTACGCATTATCCCCCGACACGATTTGCTAAGGCTGGATCACAGCAAAATATAATGTTGCTCGCCCGTTATGCTTTCAGGCATCCGATACCCGTCAGCGTGGCCTTGACGGCGTCGTCCAGCGCTGTGTGCGGCTCGCTGCCAAGCAATTTGAGCAAGCGGCGGTTATCCAGCCGCACCGGCTGCCGCCACAGATAGCCGACCTCGCGCAGTTCGCGGAACAGCGGCACAAAGGGCGAAGCCAGCGGCAGCAGCCACCAAGGGAAACTTCTTGCCTTGAGGTCCGGCTGCCCCGTCACACGGCCGATTGCGGCGACCATTTGCGTACCGTCCGCATCCCAGTGGCCGTTCATGTGGAAGGTATCGAAGCCGGCCAGCGCCTCTTCGCGCTCGATCAGTTGCATCATGGTCTCGGCGACATCGGGCAGGTAAGCCCATTGATGGCCGATGCCGCGTTTGCCGGGATAGGTGACTGCGGCGACCGGCTGGCCCGGCTTGATCAGCCCTTGCGAGAACCAGGAATTGGCCAGGTGCGGTCCGAAGAAATCACCGGCGCGCACTACCAGCGTGCGCACGCCGCTTTGGCTGGCGAGCTGCAGCCGCCGCTCCATTTGCGCCCGGATCGCGCCCTTGCGGGTGGCCGGATTCTGCGGCGAGGTCTCGCGCAATGCCGGCAAAGCATCAGGACCATAGTTGTAGACGGTACCCGGAAAGACAATGCGGGCGCCGGAGACGCGCGCCGCGGCGATGCTGTTTTCTATCATCGGCATGACCAGTTGCGCCCAGTTGCGATAGCCCGGCGGATTGACCGCATGCACGATGATATCCACGCCTGCGGCGGCAGCGATCACATCCTGCTCATGCATCGCATCGCCCTGCCGCCAGACGATGCCGGTGGCAATGCTGGTGGCAACACCGCCGCTAAGGTCGCTGTTGCGATCCCTGGCCACCATCTGATCAGCGCGCCGGTGCAGGGCGCGCACCTGCCAGCCGCGCTGCATCAATGTTTTTGCCATGGCATTGCCGATGCCGCCTGTTGCTCCGAGTACCAACGCGATCTTCTGTTTCATGGGGGTTACCTCCTTAAAGTTCAGGAGTCCAGCGTAACAGCGCTACTCTTGGTTTAAAATTGTCTATCTCAACATAGCCGCTATACATATTTGTATGACCACACAAGAACCTGGATGGGATCTGTACCGCGCTTTCCTGGCCGTGATGGAAGAAGGCTCGTTGTCGGGTGGGGCCCGGCGCCTGGGGCTGACCCAACCCACCGTCGGCCGTCAGGTAGAGGCGCTGGAACAGGCATTAGGCGTCAAATTATTCACCCGCTCGCAGACCGGGCTGGCGGCCACCGATACCGCAGTGACCTTGCGTCCGTTTGCGGAAAACCTGCGCGCCACCGCCAATGCCTTGCGGCGCGCATCGACCGACGCCAGCGTCAGCAGCCATGGCACGGTGCGCATTACGGTATCGGATGTGGTCGGGGTTGAAGTCTTGCCGCCGATCCTGACCGCGCTGCGCGAGGCCCATCCCGCCATCAAGATTGAATTGGTGTTGTCGAACCGGACCCAGGATCTGTTGCAGCGCGATGCCGATATTGCGATCCGCATGGTGCAGCCCAGCCAGGCCGCCCTGATCGCACGCCGGGTTGGCGCCATTCCGCTCGGCTTGTTTGCCCATCGGCGTTATCTGGAGCAATGCGGCATGCCGTCCAGCATCGACGACCTGAAGAGCCATGCGCTGATCGGCTTCGATCAGGAAACCAGCTACATCCGCAACATGCAAAAGCGCGGCCTGCCGCTGACGCGCGATATGTTCTCGTTATTTACCGACAACCAGCTGGCGCAACTAGCGGCGATACGCGCCGGGTATGGCATCGGCATGTGCCAGGCGGCGCTGGTCGAACGCAATCCCGAGTTGCTGCCGGTGCTGCCGCAAGCAGTCACGGGTGAACTGGAAACCTGGATCGTGATGCATGAAGATTTGCGCTCCAGCGAGCGCTGCCGGATTGTTTTTGACGCGTTGGTCAGTGGCGTGTCGAACTATATTTCCAAAGACAACTGAACACGCCAGCATGGCAGATTAGCGGTAGGCATACCCCAAACCCAGCGACAGATCACCCGCGCGCTGCACCACCAGATCGATCAAACCCGGCAGATGTTCGGCCGTGATACGGCTGGCCGGGCCGGCAATGCCCAAGGCCGCGATGACCGCGCCGTCGGCATCCATGATCGGCGCCGCAATCGCCACCGCACCGCTGGATCTTTCGCCGTAGGACACGCTGTAACCTTGTGCCAGCACTTGCTGCAGTTCCTGTTCCAGTAATGTGCGGTCGATGATTGTATTGTCGGTAAGGCGGGTCAGGGCGCTATCGAACAGCGCCTGCTGAACCTGCTGCGGCGCGTGCGCCAGCAGCACCTTGCCGGAAGCACCCGCGTACAGCGGACGCCGGTTGCCGACGTCGGTATGGACCCGTACCGCCTGGGTCGATTCCCAACGCGCCACGCACACGGTTTCCAAACCATCCCGCACCCGCACCTGGACGTTTTCATTGCAGATGCCGCCGATATCGCGCAAATGGCTACGCGCCACACGCACCAGGCTCACCTGTTCCTGGGCGGCGACGCCGAGGTACAGGGCTTTGTAACCCAGATGATAAGTCGGCGTGTCGCCTTCGCGATGCAAAAGGCCGCGTTGTTCCAGCGTGTATAGCAGGCGGAAGGTACGCGCCTTGGTATTGCCGGACATGACCGACAGTTCGGTCACGCCATGCCCCGGGCTTTGGGCTACCAGCAAGAGTAGCGCCAATGCTTCATCTACTGCGGCAACGGTATAGTCGGCCATGCTATCCAGATTCTATTCAGGTTAATTTGCCGCTAATATACCTCGACATCTGCTCGGCGAGTTGCGTCAGGTTGTGCTGAAGCGTGGCAAACCCGGCACTGCGCTCCAGGCTTTGCTCATCCATGTACAAAGCGCGGTTGATTTCGATCTGGATACTGTAGCGCCCATGTTGCGGATCGCTGTAGGCTCGTACCAACTCGGCGCCGCGATAAGGATCGTTGATCTTGACGACGTAACCTTGCGCCTGCAACTGCTGTGCGACCCATTCGGTAAAGGCCGGATCGGCGGCGCTGCCGTTGCGGTCGCCCAGCACAAAATCCGGACGGCGCGCGCCGTTATCGATATTCATGGCGTTGCCGACCGATTTCATCGAATGGCAATCGATATGCCAAACCTGGCCAAAGCGGGCGTGTGCCGCGTTGATCAGTTGCTGCAGTTGGACATGGTATGGATCGTAATAGTGATGGATGCGATGCTGCACTTCGGCGATGCTCAGTTTGCGGTCGTACATCTGCACGCCGGGCAGGGCGTAACGCCGGATCAAACCCATGCCGGCTTTGCTTTTTTCCGATACCTGCAGCGCTTCGGGCCAGGACTGGTCGAGCAGTTCCGGATCGATGTCGCTACGGGCGCGGTTGAAATCGATATAACTGCGGTGCACGCGCGCCGCCAGCAAGCTTGCGCCGAATTGGGTGGCGCCGCTCCATAACTCGTCGACATAGGCATCCCAGCCCGACATCAGCGCCGCTTCCGGGGCGGTAGCCTGCATGTCAGGCGGGCAAAAGCGGCTGCTGTGCGGTGAATCGAATATCAACGGAATCAGCTTGTCGCCATCCGGTGCGGTGAGAAAATACGCGTCTTGCATCATGGTGATCCTTGAAACTTCTGTGTTCTGTGAAAAACGGCCCTGTGGGCCAGCGGTCAATCAAGTCTGTCAATAGCCGCTAAATACCGCAAACGCCATCACGGCCATCGCCAGCACCGTAAAAATGGCGAACAACGGGAGAATGAAACGAATCCAGGTGCCGTAACCGACTTTGCCGGTCGCCAGGTAGGCCAGCAACATGCCGGAAGTCGGCGTGATCATATTGGTCAGGCCGTTGCCGAATAAAAATGCCAGCACCACGCTTTGGCCGCTGACGCCGGACAGATGGCCGATCGGACCCAGGATCGGCATGCTGATGGCTGCCTTGCCAGAGGTCGACGGGATCAGCACATCCAGCAGCATCTGCACCAGGATCATGCCTTCTGCGGCAAAAATCTTGCTACGCCCTTCGACGATGGTAGCCAGGTGATAAATCACGGTATCCAGCACCAGGCTGTCATGCAGGACGATTTCAATTGCTTTCGCCAAGCCGATCAGCAGGCCGGCCAGCATCATGCCTTTCATGCCCTCGACAAAAGCATCGCATGCGGTGCGTACCGACATGCCGGCGGCGATGGCGATGATGATGCCTTCGAAAATATAGAAAGCGCCGAGCTGGATATCGCCCCATTTCCAGGCACTGGTGCCGATCACCAGCACGATGACGCTAACGCCGACCACCATCAGTACAAAGCGATGCGACAGCGAAAGACAGTTGTCCTGATTCAATTCGACCGGCAAGGTATAACCGTGGCGTTTTACGTATAGCAGCAAATAGGCGATGCCGATCGCCAGGAACAGCGCAAACACGAACAGCCGAAGTCCGGCGCCGCTCAGCAAAGGCACTTGCACTAGCGGCTGCGCGATCACCAGCGCCAGCGGATTGGTGACCGAGGCCAGGTAACCGACTTTTGCAGCGATCGCCACCAACGCGGTGGCGTACAGCGGACCCAGCCCGAGTCGCTGCGCCAGGATCAGCATCATCGGGATGATCACCAGGTATTCCGAGATCAGGCCGAGGAAAGTGCTGCCGGCCGCAATCGCCAGCATCAGGACCGGCGTCAGCAGATAGACGTTGCCGCCGGTGCGTACCAGCAGCCGGTCGATGCCTGCATCCAGGGCGCCGCTCTTGCGCAGCACGCCGAACATGCCGCCGATGAACATGATCATGAATACCAGCGGCGCGCTCTTGGCCAGGCCGGCAGGAATCGCCGCCATGGCGGAGAACAGGCTAGCGGGGTAGGCGCGCTCGGCGCTGCTGACTGCCGGGCTGGTGGCAAGCAAGGCAGTCAGGTCGCGTTCTTTGGCGATCAGTTGATAGGTGCCGGGGATCACCAGCTTTGCGTGGCGCTGGAATTGTCCCGAATCCAGTATGTAAGTCAGGCCGATGGCGACCAGCATGATCAACAGCATCATCGCGACCGGATGCAGCATGCGGCTTTTGCCGTGTGCATCTTGTTTTTCGCTGTCTGTGCTGGTTGCCATGCTGATCTCCGTCTATGTTTTACAGAATAATCTGCTTTTGATGCGCTGTTTTTATTTTGATGCGCGGGCCGGGACTGCTTGTAGCAGTCCGGCCCGTGCTGTGTTACACCAGCTTAGAACTTGTGGCGCAAGCCGACTGTGAACGCGGTTTGTATATTGTCAGCGCCAGGTGCGCCGCCGGTGATGCCCGGGCTGTACATGTCCGAGGCACGCAGATTGGCCACATAGCTGTACAGGTCGGTGCGTTTCGAGAACGCATAATCGAGGCCCAGGTTGAATTGCGTCAGGCGGCCCTTGGTGCTGCTGCCGACGAAATCATAACGCGATTGCAACACGCTGCTGACCAGGCGCAGGCTGTCGGAGATGCTGTAGTTGACGCCCAGGTCGAACACGTTGGTGCTGTTGTTGTTGGAACCGCCGGCGGTAAACGCCGCCGAACCGGCCGCGCCGACAAACTTTGCCGCCAGCGGTGCCTGGTTGCCGCCGTAGGTAGCCAGCGGTTGCAACACTTTGGACCAGGCGCCGAACACGCGCCACGGACCGGCTTTATAGCTGGTGCCCAGCATCCAGGTCTTGATGCAGGTATCGCCCGGATGGCCGTAGCTCGGTGTGCAGCCGGCGCCCAGGGTCGTACCCTGATCGCTGGAAGTATTCACCCCACCCGACAGCGTGCCGAGTTTCGATTGCCAGTAGCCGAAACCGATGCCGAACGGACCGTTGGCATAATTTGCGCCGAATCCCAGCGATTGCCCGGTCGATGTCGAACCGGCTGTTTCGCCGAAACCATAGGTTGCATTCAGGACCAGGCCCTTGAGCAGCGGCGTATCGTAGCGGATCTGGTTGTTGGCGCGATTGCCGCCGACGCGGTCCAGGTTGTTATCGTGGACGCCGTTGATGAACACGCCGAAATCGTAAACGCTGGAATAGTAGGTTGCCACTTCGTCGATGAAGTCTTTGCGGCGTCCCAGTTGCACGGTACCGTAATTGCCGGACAGGCCAACGGTCGAAGTCCGGCCGAATGTCAGGCCGCCCTGGCCCGAGGCGCCAGTATCGACAGAAAATCCACCTTCCAGGTTGAACAGGGCTTTCATGCCGCCGCCCAGATCTTCCACGCCCTTGAAGCCGAAACGCGATTGCTGCAGATCGCCGGAATCGACGCTGAAACGGCTGCCTGTGCCGCGCGTGTTGGCGGTAGTCGGAGCGGCGATTTTGTTGACGTAGGTAACGCCCGAATCCAGCAAGCCGTAGACCGTAACGTTGGTTTGCGCATGCGCGGCGTAGCTGAAAGTGCCTAAAACTGACAATGCAACTATGGACTTCTTCATGTAGTACTCCTCCCGGTTGAAAAAAATTCAATGGCGGCTCGGATCGTTCCGGTCGCTCTGATGTTTTATCTAACAAAACAACGTATTGATATATGAAACAATGGTAGGGGCGAAATTTTTCCATGTCAATCGCAATTTCGATTGCAACTGCTGAAATATCAGGCTGGCACTATGAGGATTTGTTGTGCATGGCGCGCAACAGGGATTGGAAGATGAATTATAAGAAGGGCTAGAGCAGGAACGAGGATGCGGGAATTGAAGAGTTGCCGCCGCTCATGGCAGGATGCACGAGCGGCCTCTTGCCAGGGTCAGGAAAGTACAACGTCGGCTTCTGCCGCCCGCTGCTTGCCGCCTTCCGGGGTCACGGCGGAACGCAACATTGCCGATGCGGCATCGAGCCGGCAAGGTTTGCCAAACAGACGCGCGGAAACCAGTCCGCTTTGCAAGGCGCCCAGGATTGTCATGGCGTAAATGGATGGCGTCGCTGGCAGTTTCACACCCTTTTCAGCAACTGCGCGCTCCAGGCGCTGAGTAATCCAGGCCTCGTGCATGGAGTAAAAGTTCTGTATAGTGTTGAGCACATTTTGCGGCAGGCTGTTGGCTTCGGAGGCTAGCATGCCGCACAGGCAAACCCGGCTGGTGCCGAGGTTCTTGCGCCACAAAGCCAGGTATTGCTCGACCTGCTCCTTGAGCGGCGCGTTGGCATCCATACCGCGAATGACGTCGCCAATGTTGGTCGCATAAGCTTGTACTGCGGCCAACGCCAGATCTTCCTTGGTCGGGAAATAATAGTGGATGCTGGAAGTCTTGACGCCGACCAGCTCGGCCAGGTCACGGTAACTGAAGCCGTTGTAGCCGCGCGTTCCCATCAGGACCAGCGTGTGCTCCAGTAGTTGTTCGCGTACGGGGGAAACGGTCTTCATGATTTTTTTACCTATAAAGAGATAGAGACGCAAAACACGGTGAACGTATTTCAGGCGGCTACACATACCATAACGACCGCCATGCTACGTCTTTAGCCACCAATCGGCAATGTCCTGCCGATGACGATGTGACAGGCAAAATCTTAAAGACGCTTTGTACACATATTATCTACTGAAAGGTAGACAATCAAGCGATTTCCTCGCCCTGTCGGCAATTTGGTAATGATTTTTTATTATAAGCAAATACTATTTGACTACCTACCAGTAGATAACTATAGTGACCTTACAGTAGTTGCAGACACGTTGTTTTTAGTAGCAGCTGACCCAGATAAAGTTTTTATTGAGTAATTATTGATTATTTATTGATTAATAACTGGATCAATCAACGTGCCCGGACTGTAGACGATAGGTATAGAGATTCAAAGCATCGATTAGAAAAGATGCTTTTTTATTTCCAATGTTATCTACCTAGTAGTAGATAACATTAAAACCCTGATCTACAGCCACGACGGTGCAGCAAAGATGCCTAACCGTCAGTACATGCGCTTGTGTGACCGCTGTATTTGGCACTTTGTCATTAACTTCAAAAGAAAGAAACCATCATGAAAACCCAACTGATCGCCGCATTGGCACTCGCAGCAACTATTTCAGCTCCTGTATTCGCTGCTGACAACGCCACCCCGCTCACCCGCGCTCAAGTTCAGTCAGAACTGGCAAGGGCTCGTGCTGCCGGTGAACTCGACTTCGCCGGTTCGAATTATCCGGCCTTCGTGCCTGCCCGTGTACAAAGCAATGTCGCCGGCAAGACTCGCGCTGAAGTGAAGGCAGAAGTAGTAAAAGCCCGCGCCGCCGGAGAACTTAATTTCAACGATGCAGACTATCCGGTATTTATCCCCTCCACCGCACCAGGCAAGACCCGTGCTCAAGTCAAGTCGGAACTCGTCGCCGCACGCGCTTCTGGCCAGCTCGATTTTTCCGGCTCGAACTATCCGCTTGATACATACACAGGTAACTGATCGTCCGCGATCCGCTTTTGACCTGTCGACGAAACCCACGCCTCATGATAAGTGCGCGGGTTTTTTATTGGGGGGGGCAGCGGCCGTTAGTAGCAGGCCGCCAGCTTACGGAAGAAATCGGATAGCTTAGGCAAATCCGAGAAGGCGACATTGAAACGAAACCACGGATGTTCGGGTTGCGACACGTAAAAGAACTCTCCCGGCGCCAGCCAGATGCCTTCTTTCAAGGCTTGATCGCCGATTTCCTTGGCGCTTAATGCCGAGCGCTGCATCCTGGCCCAATAAAACATGCCGCCACGCGGCGGCCCGAACGGCAGCAAGCCGGCATCTTCCAGCCGGGCGCTGACCCGCGCTTGCGCGGTCAGCAAAGTGCTGGCCAGGCGTTCGACATGACGACGGTGATGACCTTCAGTCAGCGCGTTGTAGACCAGGCGTTCGGTAATTTCAGAATTGGTCAGCGTCAACACCATCTTGGTACGCGCAAACTCCTTGGCGAGATCGCTTTGGCAGACGATGAAGCCTAGCCGCAGCGACGGCGCAATGGTTTTGGAGAAGCCGCTGACATAAATCACCCGCCGCAAGCCATCCAGTGCGGCCAGCATCGGATCGGTAGGCTGCGCCAGTTCACGGTACAGATCGTCTTCCACCACCCAGAAGCCATGCCGCTCGGCGGCTTGCAATACCCGCATCGCACAGGCAGGGGTATAGGAGGTTCCGGTTGGATTTTGCAGGACTGGATTGGTAAAAAAAATCTTCGGCCGATGGAGTAGCGCCAGTTCTTCCAGTTGCTCAAGATCGATCCCGTTCACGGTGCGCCGCACCCCGACCACATGGATGTTGGCGAGCCGCAGCATGGCGATCAAATTGCAATAACCGGGCTCTTCGATGAAAACGGTATCGCCAGGTTTGACCAGGGTGCGCATGATCAGGTCCAGCGCCTGGGTTACGCCATGGGTGGTAATCACCTGGTCCGGACCGATATCGAGCGACCAGTTGGCGAACGATTTGGCGATGGTTTGCCGCAGCGGGCCATAGCCGAATGGATGGCCGTAGCCAACCTGCTGGGCGCCGGGCGAACGGACAATGCGCCGCTCGGCGGCATGCAAACCCTCGCCGTCCAGCATGCTGCTTGGCAGCCAGCCGCAGCCGGCCTTGATGGGTACCCGCTCGTCGGCAAACACTTCCGAAAACAGCCAGGCTGAATCGATCACCGGATTGAGGCGGATAGCCGGCATGTCGCTGCTTTCCGGTAGCTCGCGCTTGGCAATGAAGAAACCGGAACCGCGCCGCGCAATCAGCAGGCCGCTGGCCACCAGGCGTTCATAAGCTTCGACGATGGTCGAATTGCTAACCCCTTGTTCTAACCCGAACTGACGGATCGACGGCAGACGTTCACCCGGCCGCAACTTGCCGTTGTCGATCATCCGGCTCAAGCCGGCGACTATCTGTTCGACCAGGCCCAGCGCTGATTGCGGCTGCAACAGCGAGGGAAAGCGTGAAACTACTGGTTCAGTCATGGCGTCTTCAAGTGTATTCAGTACAGTTTAACATTCACAACAATACACTTTCTGTGATTTGTATCAAGTGTATCTAACAATCTGGGGTGTAACTGCAATAATCGGCGCTATAGTTAACTCGCCCACCACCACCATCGAAGCCACCATGAGCACAAATAAATCGGATCAGGACCTGTCGGCATTCTGGATGCCATTCACCGCCAACCGGCAGTTCAAGGAGGCGCCACGCATGTTCGTCTCGGCCAAGGGTATGTATTACCAGACCGCCGACGGCCGCTCGATACTGGATGCCACCGCCGGCCTGTGGTGCGTCAACGCCGGCCATTGCCGCGATGAGATTACCGCCGCCGTGACGCGCCAGATCGGCACGATGGACTACGCGCCGTCGTTCCAGATGGGCCATCCGCTGGCGTTCGAAGCAGCCCGCAAGGTGGCCGAACTGATGCCGGCCGGACTGGACCGGATCTTCTTCACCAATTCCGGTTCCGAAGCGGTCGACAGCGCACTCAAGATTGCACTGGCTTACCATCGCTCACGCGGTGAGGGCCAACGCACCCGTTTCATCGGCCGTGAACGCGGTTATCACGGCGTCGGTTTCGGCGGCATCTCGGTCGGCGGCATCTTGAATAACCGCAAGGCCTTCTCCGGCAACCTGATGCCTGGCGTCGATCATTTGCAACACACGCTGAATATCGCCGAAGCCGGCTTCAGCCGCGGCCAGCCAGCCTGGGGCGCGCATCTGGCGGATGAACTGGAACGCCTGGTAACACTGCACGACGCGTCAACCATCGCCGCCGTCATCGTCGAACCGCTGGCTGGATCGACCGGCGTGCTGATTCCGCCGGTGGGTTATCTGGAACGCTTGCGCGAACTGTGCACCAAGCACGGCATCCTGCTGATTTTCGATGAAGTGATTACCGGTTTCGGTCGCCTCGGGGCTGCCACCGCCAGCGAATACTTCAAAGTCACGCCGGATCTGATCACGCTCGCCAAGGGCATCAACAACGCTGCGATACCGATGGGTGCAGTGGCCGTCAAACGCGAGATCCACGATACGGTGGTGCAATCCGCCGCCGCCGGAGCAATCGAGCTGATGCACGGTTATACCTATTCCGCCCATCCGGTGGCCGCCGCCGCCGCCATCGCAGCTCTCGATTTATACAAGAGCGAACAACTGTTCGAGCGGGCCCGCGAGTTGTCGCCGTTGTTCGAGAAAGCAGTACACGGCGTGGCCGGCGCGCCGCACGTTAAAGATATCCGCAACCTCGGCCTGGTAGCCGGCATTGAGCTGGAGCCACGGCCACAAGCGCCGGGTGCGCGTGCTTACGAAGTGTTCCGCAAGTGCTATGAAAAGGGTGTGATGGTGCGCTACACCGGCGACATCCTGGCGTTCTCGCCACCGCTGATCGTGCAACCGGAAGAAATCGAACGCATGTTCAGCACAGTGCGTGAAGCACTCAATGAAACAAAGTGACCGAAACAAAGTAACCGCAACCAAATAACCGAGACAACTATGAGTATTCCGCAAATCAATCATTTCATTTCCGGCGCATCGGCGACCGGCCGCTCCGAGCGCTATTCCGACGTTTTCAATCCAGCCACCGGCGCAGTTGTCGCCCATGTTGCACTGGCATCTGTGCAGGAAGTAGATAAAGCCGTCGCCGCTGCACGCGCAGCATTTCCAGAGTGGTCCGAGACTTCGCCGTTGCGTCGCGCCCGTGTCATGTTCAAGTTCAAGGAACTGCTGGAACAGAATCATGACAAGCTGGCAGCCTTGATTACGCGCGAGCATGGCAAGGTGTTTTCCGATGCCAAAGGCGAAGTGGTACGCGGCATCGAAGTGGTGGAATTTGCCTGCGGCATTCCGCACCTGCTGAAAACCAGCCACACCGACAATATCGGCGGCGGCATCGATAACTGGAACCTGCGCCAGCCGCTGGGCGTGGTGGCCGGCATCACGCCGTTCAACTTCCCGGTGATGGTCCCGATGTGGATGTTCCCGGTGGCGATAGCATGCGGCAATTGCTTCATCCTGAAACCGTCCGAGCGCGATCCATCGGCCAGCCTGCTGATCGCCGATCTGCTCAAGCAGGCAGGCTTGCCTGATGGCGTATTCAATGTGGTCCAGGGCGACAAGCTGGCAGTCGATGCCTTGCTCGCGCATCCGGATGTGCAGGCAATTTCCTTCGTCGGTTCGACCCCGATTGCAGAATACATTTACACCGAAGGCGCAAAGCGCGGCAAACGCGTGCAAGCGCTGGGCGGCGCCAAGAACCATCTGGTGGTGATGCCGGATGCCGATCTGGATCAGGCGGTCGATGCCTTGATCGGCGCTGCCTACGGTTCCGCCGGCGAGCGCTGCATGGCGATTTCGGTGGCGGTTGCGGTGGGCGACATCGCCGATCGCCTGGTGGAGCGGCTGGCAGAACGTGCTGCAGCTCTGAAGATTGGCAACGGCGACCAGGCCGACTCCGAGATGGGGCCGCTGGTCACCGGCGTGCACAAGGCCAAGGTCGAGGCTTACATCGCCAAAGGTGTCGAAGAGGGCGCCAAGCTGCTGGTCGACGGCCGTGGCTTGCGCGTTGCCGGCCATGAAAACGGTTTCTTCGTCGGCGGCACGTTGTTCGATCACGTCACGCCGGAGATGACGATCTACAAGGAAGAAATCTTCGGCCCGGTGCTGGCGGTGGTGCGTGTGCCGGACCTGGCCAGCGCAGTGGAACTGATCAACGCCCATGAATTCGGCAACGGCGTTTCCTGTTTTACCAGCGACGGCGGCGTCGCACGCGCTTTCGCACGGCAGATCCAGGTCGGCATGGTTGGCATCAATGTGCCGATTCCGGTGCCGATGGCGTGGCATTCATTCGGCGGCTGGAAGCGCTCGCTGTTCGGCGATCATCATGCTTATGGCGAGGAAGGCATCCGCTTCTATACGCGCTACAAGAGCATCATGCAGCGCTGGCCCGATAGCATCGCCAAGGGTGCTGAATTCACGATGCCTACTGCAAAGTAAATTAGCTTGCAGCTTCAACACCCTGGCAGGGGTTTGCCGCTCCTGCCAGGTCACTGCCAGATCAATATTCCGGATTAGGCTAGACTGACTGCCTCGAGCTATCACGCTCTATCACCATCCGGAGCAATCTACGATGAAACAACGGAAACTGGGATCAGCCGGGCTGACGGTATCGGCCATCGGCCTCGGCTGCATGGGCATGAGCACTGCATACGGCGCAGCCGACGAAGCGGAATCCATCGCTACGCTGGAGCGGGCGCTGGCATTGGGCATCAACTTTTTCGACACGGCCGAACAATACGGTCCCTACGAAAATGAAGCATTGCTGGGGCGCGTCTTCAAGGGCCGCCGGCATGAAGTGGTGCTGGCCACCAAATTCGGCTTCAAGATAGAGAATGGCGTCACCACTGGCATCACCAGCGAACCGGGCCACATACGCCGGGCGGTGGAAGGATCGCTGCGCCGCCTCGATACCGATTACATCGATTTGCTGTACCAGCACCGGGTCGATCCGGCCGTGCCGATTGAAGAGGTGGTGGGCGTCATAGCCGATCTGGTGCGTGAAGGCAAAGTCCGCTTCCTGGGCCTGTCCGAGGCCGGCGTCGCGAATATTCGCAAAGCCCACGCAGTACATCCGATCAGCGTCTTGCAAAGCGAATATTCACTATGGGAACGTAACCTGGAAGCCGATATTTTGCCAACCTTGCGCGAACTAGGTATCGGCCTGGTGCCATTCAGTCCGCTGGGCCGTGGCTTCCTGAGCGGTACTGCGCAGCGGGCGGAAAATTATCCCGCTTCTGATTTCCGTCATCTTGATCCGCGCATGCAGGGCGCCAACTTCGATGCCAATATGCGAGCCGCAAAAGTGGTCGGCGAGATCGCTGCAGCGAAAGGTGTCAGCAGCAGCCAGATCGCGCTCGCCTGGGTACTACAGCAAGGCGACGACATCGTACCGATTCCTGGCACCAAGCGCCGCACCTACCTTGAACAAAATGCCGGTGCAGTTGAAGTGACGCTGGATCAAAGCGAAACCACGCTGCTGGAAAATGCCCTGCAGCAGGTGGCCGGCGAACGCTATAGCAAGGAACGCATGGCTTGGGTTGACCGCTGAGCAGTTACTGGCAGGCCGCCGCATTGCAGACATTGCGATCGGCGGCGCCGGATTTCAGATTGGTTTGGGCGGCGTTGTTGTTATTGCCCTTGAACTGATTATTACTGAAACTCGATCGGCCAAAGGCGGCTAATCCCAACATCTGGTTGCCACGCATCACGTTGCTGCGCACCTTCAAATCGACGCCGAAGATGCCATAGCCACCGTTACCCTCAGCCACGCTGTTGCTGATGGAACCGCCAAAGAACACCGCACCGCCGTGGCCATTCCGGTTAACGACTATGTGGTCGAGGCTGACCGAATTGGTTTCCAGGTAGACGCCGTAATTCCCCATGCCCTGGATGATCCCGTTCTTGATTGCGATCCCGTTGCGACCAACCGCATGCACGCCATTGCCGACACCACTCGGCCAGCAAGGCGCTGGTAATTGCTGGCACCGCGTCGGTCCCTGGATCACATGACCGTTCAGATCCAGAGTAACGTTGTCAGCATTGATCTCAATCGCCGTGGTATTGGCGTCAAGAACTTTCATATTCCCCGACAAGCGGTAATTACCCGCTTGTTCAATGACAACCAGGAAACCTGGTTTATCGGCACGACCTGGATCGATCATGGTCACCTGACCGGCCGCCGCGCTGATACCGGGAGCCAGTTGCAAAGCGAGCAGCGCCAGCCCTGCGAGTTGCGGCAAAATTCGGTTACGCATGATTTGATTACGCATGATACTTACCTCTCTTTCTGCGCCGGCTTGATTTCATTATTCTTGACCCGCTATCTCCGATTCGCTGGAGAAAATCGATAACTTCAATGGCCGTACCGCGCCCATCCAGATGGCGTGATCGCGATGATCCTGCAGATCGTCGCCGCTCAATGGATGGATAAACACTACGAGCCCCGCACGATGCAAGGCCAGCCAGGGAATCAACTCGCCAAACACTGCCGGTTCAAACGCCAGCTGACAGCTCCAGTCCGGATGCGGCCCGACCGGCCGCTGATGAACCCGGCCCATGGTTAACGGAAACCGCCGCGCCGCCTCCTCGCACAAGGCTTGCGCCCGCACCAGGGTGGTTGCATCGAAATAGATGTGGGCGTGATAGCCGGTGATGCACGGCTCAAGCGATTCTGTCATGCGGGAAGCTCCGGGGAGTGATGTTGGTAGATGATGTTAGTAGTTGAGGTCGGTAGGTGAGGAATTACGCGCAGATAGGGTCCGCATTGTTTTTTTGTAGTTCTAATAATCAAGAATACTCTTTTTCTGCAACCAGGGAAATCGCCCGGGGAAGCACAAACCCGGGCTTGTCTTTCTGATCATCATCGCGACGATGCATACCGGCATGGCCCTTGGGCAGTCACAAATAATGCGGTCTTTGTACGGTGACGTACTTAACATTTGCGTTAAGGTAGGTAATCTCTTCCCATAAACCTGGATTCAAGCGTTGTGCAGCAAATTATCTGATGAAACCACCAATCGCCCATGCAGTAGCAGACGCTAGCGCCAACGATGCGCCTGAGGATTCGCCTGCGCAGTTATCTGCGCAGGTAATTGAAGAAGCGCTAGAAACAGACGCGGCAGGCGCCCCTGTAATGACCGGGCCGTTAGCGCCATTTTCCCCTACCGGTTCGACCAATGTCCGCAATATTTGCCTGCGGGTACTTACCGTATTGGCACTGGTATTCGCCCTGCAATGGGCACGCAGCTTCCTGGTTCCTTTGCTGTTCGGCATTTTCATTGCCTACACCTTGAATCCTTTGGTAGCCTGCCTGGAGCGTATCCGTATCCCGCGTTTAGTCGGCACTTGCGTCGTGATGGCGACCTTGCTGCTTGGACTGGGCCAGGTTACCTATCTGTTACGCGGTGAATTCCAGTCGATTGTGGAGCGCCTGCCTGCCGCCGCCCATCAGTTATCGCGCGCCATGGTCAGCATACAAGCCAAGACCCAGGGCGGAGAGACCAGCACCATCCAGAAAATGCAGGCGGCAGCGAACGAAATTCAAAGCGCTGCCGGCCAGGCCGCTGGCGTAAAACCGGACAGCAAACGCCAGGCCAGTCCGGCGCCGCCACCGTTTCAATTGGGCGAGTGGCTGTGGACCGGTTCGATGGGTGCGATGCTATTCATCGGACAAGTGGTGATGGTGATCTTCCTGGTCTTTTTTCTTTTGCTATCCGGCGATACGTTCAAGCGCAAACTGGTGAAACTAACCGGGCCGTCCTTGTCTAACAAAAAGATCGCCGTCAATATCCTGCTCGACATCAATACCTCGATCCAGAATTACATGTTCATGCTGCTGGTGACGAATGCCTTGCTGGCGACCATGATGTGGGTGGTATTTCGCTCGGTAGGTCTGGAAAATGCCGGCGCCTGGGCGGTAGCGGGCGGTTTCCTGCATATCATTCCGTACTTCGGCCCGTTGCTGATCGCCGTCGCCACCGGCTTGACCGCGTTCATGCAGTTTCAATCGTTTTCGATGATGTTGCTGGTGTCGGCGTCGACGCTGGTTATCGCCACGCTGGTCGGTACCTTCGTGACCACCTGGATGACTGGCAGAATTGCAAAAATGAATGCAGCGGCGGTGTTTATCGGCCTGCTTTTCTGGGGATGGCTGTGGGGAATATGGGGCCTGCTGCTTGGCATTCCGATTATTGTCATCGTCAAAGTCATTGCGAAACGTGTCGATGGCATGCAGGCTGTCGCGGAACTGCTGGGCGACTAGATGGAAATCAATTCTCCATTGCTACTAACGTAGGGTGGGCACCTGTGCCCACGCGTTGCCGCGATAGCCGGAGTGCTGCCTTACGCGACACAAGTGGAGACATTTGCGCAGAGTGAATCACGCGTGGGCACGATGTGCCCACCCTACCAGGTTGCCGTTTGTGCGCCGCATAAAAAATACGGCATCCTCGGATGCCGTATCGGTATTGCGCCTGACGTATTGCCAGTATTGATTTAGAGCGAAATCTTTGCGATCTTCGCGCCTTGCAAGGACACACCTGCAATCAATCCGCCGTTAGTAGTGACGAAGCCAACGATAGGCTGCTGCGCTGTATTGGTGTCTATGCTGCCGTTGGCGCCGATATTAGCCAGCGCCACGGTGGCGTCGGCGCCAACCGTCCAGCCATTACTGTTGCGGAATTTATCAAGCGCGTCCTGCGTCATGAATAGCAAGATGATTGCTTTCGATTGCGCTCCGGCCTGGAAACCAATCGAACCTGCGGTGGTGCTGTAATAGCCCTCGGTGCGGCCACCGACGCGCAGTGCGCCCTTGCCGTATTCAGCGCCGACCACAAAACTGGCTTGCAGCACTGCCGGGAATACCAGCACGCCCTTGGCCCGGGCTACCAGCTCGCGCGAAGCGGGTGCGGTCTGATAGAGTTTCGACAACGTGGCATCTACGCCCGCATTGACATCATTGCGACTGGTTTGTGAGCTGGCATCGCGACCCGGGGCAGTTGTGGTGCAGCCGGCAAATGTGAGGCAGGCCATGGCAACCGCAATGGCCGCTAGTCCCTTGGCAGGGATTGAGGAATTTTTTCGCATTTTTTTCTCCATCAAAACAATAGTGATTAAACAATTTTGCAAGAAAGACATTGCAAAACACATGTATGAACCAGCATTTTCGACTGAGCTTCCATAACCTCCCAGCTCCTGACGCAATCACGATTAAACTGTAGACGGCATGTAATATTACATCTGTGCGGTGGCACACATTCAAATGACTATTGCTTGTCTGCCCCACCGTGTCCCTGACCTTTGATTCCCGATCTTGATCTGGACCGCAGCAAGCTTTGACTATAGCGAGGAACCCGTAATGAGCGGCGCCACTGACAACCCTACCAGCAATCCCAACCCACCGTCCACGCTGTATCTGGACGACCTGAAAGTCGGCGACCGTTTCAGCAGCGCCGAACATGCGATGGACGAACAGCAAATCCTGGCATTTGCCCGGCAATTCGATCCCCAGCCTTTTCATTTAAGCGACGAGGCTGCCAAGAACACCATGTTTGGCGGACTGGCGGCAAGCGGCTGGCATACCGCAGCCATCACCATGCGCTTGCTGGTTACCAGCGGAGTGCCGCTGAAAGACGGCATCATCGGCGCCGGCGGCGAAATCAGCTGGCCGCAGCCGACCCGCGCCAGCGATATCTTGCATGTGGAAAGCGAGATCATGGAAATTACACCGTCCCGCTCGCGCCCGGACCGCGGCATGGTCAAAATGCGCAGCGAGACGCGCAACCAGCGCGGCGAGGTGCTGCAACTGTTCGTATCCAAACTGGTGGTATGGCGCAAACCGGCGTGATGACATGATACATATCCGTGAAATCGACCACCTCGTACTGCGCGTAACCGACCTTGACCGGATGCTGCGTTTTTACTGCGATGCACTCGGATGCAGCATCGATCGCCGAGTGGACAGCATTGGCCTGGTGCAACTTCGAGCCGGCAGCGCCATGCTCGACCTGGTGCCGGTAGACGGCAAACTCGGCCGGGAAGGCGGCGCTGCGCCGGGCAAGGAAGGCCGCAACCTGGATCATTTCTGCTTCCGCGTCGAACCCTTCGACGAAGCGGCGATTCGCGCCCACCTCGCCGCCAATGGCGTGGCCGCCGGCGAGCTTGCTTCAAGAAACGGCGCGGAAGGGGAAGGTCCGTCGATCTATGTCACCGATCCGGAGGGTAATGTGGTCGAACTCAAGGGGCCGCCATATGCTTGAACGACAGGATTGATGCGCCTCACCTTTGCTTTCCACCTTGTTTGCCAACTAAAACAACAGAAAAGCACACGCTTTCCGAAAAAGCCGGATGCTGGTTATAATCAACGGCAAAGGTGAAGAAAATGAATTCCCATATTCTGACTCTGGATATCGCAGGCAATCCGTTCGACTGGATTTCGCCACAAGATGCTGTGCTCTATTATGCGAGCGGGAAGGTGGCTTGGGAACTCGGGGATGGCGACATCGTCTTCCGCGGTGGTTATTCCCGCACCGGGGTGCAATCGCGCATCGCCGTCAAACCTATCATCGCCATCGCCGGCAGCGCCATCATGGCGCGCATGCTGCACCTGGAACTGCCGCTAGGCCACCACAACGATCTGCTGTTCAAACGCGACCGCTACACCTGCGCCTACTGCGGAGGCCACTTTCCACACAACGAATTATCGCGCGACCACATCCATGCCCGTTCCCACGGCGGCAGGGATACCTGGATGAATTGCGTCACCGCCTGCAAGGACTGCAACCAGGAAAAAGGCAACAAGCCGCTGGAAAGCTTTCGCCCGCTTCTGTACGTGCCCTATGTGCCATGCCGTGCCGAGCACTATCTGCTGAGCGGCAGAAATGTCCTGGCCGACCAGCATGACTACCTGGCCGCCCGGCTGCCCAAGCACAGCAGGCTGCGCGAGTTGAACTGAGGTTTGTCAGCTCACATTCTTGCCGGACAAAGACAAGGCCAGAACCCGCGCCACATGCAATGCCACCGTATCCGCGCCATCGTGAATCTGATGCCTGCAGCTGGTGCCATCGGCGACTACGATGCCGTCTTTGCCAGCTTTGCGTACCGCTGGCAATAACGCCAGTTCAGCCATGGCGATCGACGCGTCATAGTGCTCAGCCTCATACCCAAAACTACCAGCCATGCCGCAGCATGAAGACTCTGCCGTGGATAGCTCGACTTGCGGAATCCATTGCAAGACGGTTTGTACCGGGCGCAAGGCATCGAAGGCTTTTTGATGGCAATGCCCGTGCAGCAGCACCTTGCCGGTTGGCAGAGGTTGCAAATCCAGCTGAAGACGGCCTGCCTGTTTTTCCTTGACCAGGAATTCTTCAAAAAGAAAGGACGACTGCGCCAGCTTCTGCGCTTCCTCGCCGTAACCGTAATTGAGGAATTCATCTCGCAAGGTCAGCAGGCAGGAGGGCTCCAGCCCGACGACAGGAATGCCACGTTCGACGTAGGGCATCAATGCATCCAGCGTCCTGCGCGCTTCGGCCTTTGCCTGGTCGACCAGGCCGGCCGATAGATAAGTACGGCCGCAGCAAAGCGGCTTTTGTCCGGCAACGGCGTTGAAGTGGACCGTATAGCCGGCAGCTTCCAGCACCGTTTGTGCGGCGCTGGCGTTTTCAGGTTCCATGTAATTATTGAAGGTATCGACGAACAGTAGTACTTCGCGGTCGCTCTTCCTCGCAGATTTTGCATTGCTCAGGAATGCTTTTTTAAACTGCGGGAAAGACCTTTGCGGGGCGATGCCTATCTGCTTTTTGACCCAGGATGCCACTACCGGGACACGTTCAGCCCAGGCGATGAATCCACCGACGGCGCTGGCGTAAGGTGCGTATTTCGGCATGAATCCGATCAGCTTGTCGCGCAGGCTAAGGCCGTGCTTGTTTGCCCATGCGGCACGGGCTTCGATTTTTATTTTCGCCATGTCGACGCCGGTCGGGCAGTCGCGTTTGCAGCCTTTGCAGGATACGCACAGATCAAGTACTTCCTTAACCTCGACGCTGGCCAGGCCTTCAGTGCCGAGCTGACCGGAGAGCGCCAGGCGCAGGGTATTGGCACGGCCGCGCGTCACGTGTTTTTCATCATTGGTGATGCGATAGCTGGGACACATGGTGCCGGCGTCGAACTTGCGGCAATGGCCATTGTTGTTGCACATTTCAACCAGTTTGGCCAGGCCGCCGGTCCTGTCGTCACCGGTGCCGGCTGCGGTTTCCTCGCCGGTGAGAGGATTGCGCCGGACATTCCAGGCAGACCAATCCAGCACGGGCTGATGCGGCAACTCTCTATATCCTGGCGCAAAACGGAAATTGGCAGCATCGTCCATCTTGGGCGGACGCACGATCTTGTCCGGATTAAAACGGTTCTGCGGATCGAAAAGATCTTTGATTTCGGTGAAGGCCGCATTGATTTTCGGGCCGTATTGCCAGGCGACCCACTCGCCGCGGCACAAACCGTCGCCGTGCTCGCCGGAATAAGCACCTTTGTATTTGCGGACCAACGCCGAAGCAGCTTCTGCAATCTCGCGCATGTCTTTGGCGCCGCCGCGACGCATATCGAGTATCGGCCTGACGTGCAAAGTGCCGACGCTGGCGTGTGCGTACCAGGTGCCTTCGGTGCCGTATTTGTGGAAAACCTCGGTCAGCTGGCTGGTATATTCCGCCAGGTGTTCCAGCGGTACGGCGCAATCTTCGATGAAGGACACCGGCTTGCCGTCGCCCTTCATGCTCATCATGATATTCAAGCCGGCTTTGCGTACATCCCACAATGCTTTCTGGTCAGCGGCGCCGGCCATTTGCACAACCGAACCGGGCAGCTTCAGATCGGCCATCAGTTCATCGAGGCTGGCTAATTTTTTTAGCAATGCGGCGTGATCCTCGCCGGCGAATTCGACCAGCAGAATCGCTTGCGGCTGTCCCGTAAGGGCTTTTTCGATGACCGGCTTGAATGCCGGATTACTCATGGACAGATCGATCATGGTGCGGTCGACCAGTTCGACTGCGGTCGGGCCGAGCTTCACGATGTGTTGCGTCAAGTCCATCGCCTGGTAAAAGGTCGGGAAGTTGACCACGCCCAATACCTTGTGCGCCGCCAGCGGCGCCAATGACAGGGTGATCTGCCGGCTATAGGCCAGCGTCCCTTCAGAGCCGATCAGGATATGCGCCAGATTGGCGATGCCGTCGTCGGTATAAGCGCGCGGGTTCTGGCAATCGAAGATATCGATGTTGTAGCCACCGACACGCCGCAGCACCTTGGGCACGCGCTCTGCAATTTCCGCCCGTTCGCGCTGCGCTATTCGCTGCAAGCCGCTGACGATATCGCCGATCCGGCCGGTCCTCTCCATCCTGTCCAGACGTTCGAAACGCCCTTGCATGCCATCCGCCAGGACGGCATCGATGGCCGTCACGTTGTGCACCATATTGCCGTACTCAATCGATCTGGAGCCGCACGAATTGTTGCCTGCCATGCCGCCGATGGTGCACTGGGCCGCGGTCGACACATCCACAGGAAACCATAGTCCGTGCGGTTTCAGCCAGGCGTTGAGATGATCGAGAACTATCCCGGGTTCGACCGTGATGGTGCACGCCACAGGATCGAAGGCGATAACTTTGTTCAGCCATTTGCTGTTATCGATAACCAGCGCCTCGCCGACGGTTTGCCCGCACTGGCTGGTGCCGGCGCCGCGCGCGAGAACCGGCATGTGGTGGCTGCGGGCGATATCCAGCGCCAACAGCAAATCCTCCTGATCGCGCGGCACCACCACACCGATCGGCATGATTTGATAGATGGAGGCATCGGTTGCGTATCTGCCACGATCTGCTTTGTCGAACAGAACCTCGCCTCTCAACTCTTGTCGTAGCTGTACCGCCAGCGACATGGAAAAAGTTGCGTTGCGCGGGACCAGATGGATAGGCTTGACCAGCATAGAGAAAGTCCTGTCAAAAAACTTGAAGAAAAATCACCGGCGTAGCTATGCGCCGGCTTTCACTGTGTCAGGCACAGCATCCGCTACGCCTTGCTCGAACTTGCTATCCGGTTGCATGCGGAAAGCCAGCAGCACGCCGAATCCCATCAGGATCATGCTTCCCACGAATGGCAATTCCCAGTTGTTGTAACGGTCGATCAGATAGCCGGACAATACCGGCGAGATGATTGCTGCCAGCGCCGAGCCGGTATTCATCATGCCGCTGGCGGTGCCCGAATATTGCGGGGCGATATCCATCGGAATCGCCCACATCGGACCGATCGTCATTTCAGCGAAGAAGAAACCGGCGCTCAGGCAGAGTATCGACACGTAGACATTGTGGGTAAATAGCAGCGGCAGCAAGGACACCAGCGTCAGCAGCATGCAGACCGATACCATCTGGCTGCGCGCCCGCTTCAGGTTGCCCGTACGCTTCAGAATCTTGTCGCTGACGATGCCGCCCAAGGTATCCCCGAGCACGCCCGCGAAAAATACGCCTGAGGCAAACAAGGCCGACTTCTTGATATCCAGATCGTAGCTATGCAAGAAGTATTGTGGAATCCAGCTCAGGAACAGCCACAAAGTCCAGCCGTAGCAAAAGTAGACAATGGTCACCGGCAGCATGCGCTTGAAAAGCGGCCCCCATGGGATCTTCGGGGTGCTTTTCTTGACAGCAGGCAGAGTTGCCAGTTCTTCCGCGGTGATGCGCGGATGCTTCTCAGGATGCTCGGTGAACACGAATGCCCATACCAGCACCCAGATCAAGCTGATCACGCCACAGATGTAGAAAGATTCACGCCAGCCATGCGTCGCCATGACGAACACCACCAGCGCGGGCGCGACCGCATTTCCGATCCTGGCGAACGCATGGGTGATGCCTTGGGCAAAACCGCGGTTTTCCTTGGCTACCCAACGCGACATGGCGGAGGTGGCGGCAGGGAAAGTAGCGCCTTCGCCCAGCCCCAGCAGCAGCCGCGCCATCAACAACGAAAACAAACCGCCGGCAAAACCGGTCAATATGGTGGCGATGCCCCAAAGTATGCCGCAGTAGATCAGGGTGCGTTTGGCGCCGAACTTGTCGCTGACCCAGCCGCCGATAATTTGAAATACCAGGTAGGGATAGGCGAATGCAGAGAACACCAGGCCGATCTGGGTTTTTGAAAGATCGAATTCTTTTGCAAAACCGGCCGCAGCGGTGCTGACATTGACACGATCCAGGTACGTGATGAAATACATCAGGCATAACATGATGAGCACGACGGTTGTCGCACGCAAACGCAGGTGTTTCATTGTGGTCTCCAATATTTTATGGTGGTCGGCAGGCGCCGCAGGACATCTTTATTCTTCGTCTTTATCCTTTGCCCGGCCCGTCCTCTATGGGACGGTGCAGGAACCGATTCAACCCGTTTCGGCATTGAATCCATCTTCTCTATTCAGTTACACATGGCGCAGCGTCGGCTCACGCTGCTTTCAACACTGGCTTGCTGTTTTGCGCCGTCAGGTTTTCCATCGCTGCCAGCACGCCGCTGCCGGCCAAGGGAACACCGGCCAGCTTCAGGCCCATTTCGCAGCCAGCCAATGTCGCCATCAGGGTCAGATCGTTGGCCTCGCCCAAATGACCGATACGGAACATGCCGCCCTTCATTTTTCCGAGGCCGGTCCCGAGCGACATGTTGAAGTTTTCATAAATGGTCTTGCGGATTGCATCGGCGTCGAAACCGGCGGGCGTCATCACACCGGTGAGCACCGGCGAATACAGTGCCGGATCGGCGCATTGGATTTCCAGGCCCCACGCGCGCACGGCATCGCGGCAGGCGCTTGCCAGACGTTGATGGCGTTTGAACACTTGATCCAGCCCCTCGCCGAGAATCATGTCGAGCGCTTCCGATAAGCCGTACAGCAGATTGGTATTCGGTGTGTACGGCCAGTAACCGGTTTTATTCATCTCGATGATGTCGGTCCAGTCCCAGAACGCTCTCGGCAATTTTGCGCTTTTGCTGGCTGCGATGGCTTTCTGCGATACCGCGTTAAAGCTGATGCCAGGCGGCAGCATCAATCCCTTTTGCGAACCGGAGACGGTGACGTCGACACCCCATTCGTCATGGCGATAGTCGGCTGAAGCCAATCCTGAAATCGTATCGACGATCAGCAGCGCCGGATGGCCGGCGGCGTCGATTGCCCTGCGCACGGCAGCGATATCCGAGGTGACGCCGGTCGAGGTTTCGTTGTGAACCACGCACACCGCTTTAATCTGGTGTTCGCTATCCTTGCGCAAGCGCTGTTCGATCCGGTCTGCCTGGACGCCTTGGCGCCAACCCTCAATCCCGGGCAAGCCGAGAAATTCAGGTTTCAAACCCAGGGCCTCTGCCATTTTTTTCCACAAGGTGGCGAAATGCCCGGTTTCATACATCAGCACTGTGTCGCCCGGGCTCATGGTGTTGCTCAACGCCGCTTCCCATGCGCCGGTGCCGGAAGCCGGATAAATCACCACCGGTTGCTCGGTCTTGAAAATCTTCTTGATGCCTGCCAGTACCTGCAAACCCAGCGCGCCGAATTCCGGTCCGCGATGATCGATGGTGGGGTAACTCATGGCCCGCAAGATCCGGTCAGGGACCGGGCTCGGGCCCGGGATTTGCAGAAAATGACGGCCGGCCGGATGGAAATCTAGTGTCAACATTTACTCCTCCTTTTAACTAATTGAATTTTGTATTCAAAATACTTTAGCAGTCAACATTTCAACCGTAAAGGTATTTCTAGGAATACCTGACTTCGTACAAAGGTTTTAAATTGTCTAAAATTCACTTTAATTGCCAATAATCAGTTAAATATGCTGGCTTTTGGCCGATTTAATCCTTTTTACATTCACCTTGGCAGCCACAACGACGTTGATTCTGACGCCATAAATTTGATGTTAAAATAGGATCAAACGCGTAAAGAAGGATTTTGAATGCAAAATGCGATAACCGGACAAGAAGAAAAAGCCGCTCCCCTGGTCCCTAAACTGGAACGCCAACGCCTGCATGACACGGTGGTGGATCATTTGCGCAACCTGATCGTCGAAGCGGTGCTGGTGCCAGGGACCAAACTCAACGAGCGCGAGTTATGCGAAACGCTGGGCATTTCGCGTACTCCTTTGCGGGAAGCCTTGAAGGTGCTGGCGGCCGAAGGCCTGATAGAAATTTCGCCGAACCGGGGTGCATCGGTATCCAAGATGTCGGAAACCGAAATCTGGGAAACCTTTGAGTTGATGAGCGGCCTGGAAGCGATGTCGGGCGAGCTGGCTTGCGATCGCATCACACCGGTCGAACTGGCTGAAATCAAGGCCTTGCACTATGCGATGCTGGCCTGCAAGGCGCAAAACGATTTGCCGGGATATTACAGCCGCAACCAGGCTATCCACGACAAGATCAATGACGCCGCCCGTAATTCAGTCCTGCGCCAGACTTACCTGGGCTTGAACCGACGCCTGCAGGCGTTGCGTTTCAAATCGAATTTCCAGCCGCAAAAATGGGATAGCGCCGCACATGATCACGACGAGATGGTGAAAGCACTCGAAGTGCGCGACGGTAAACGGCTGGCGGCAGTGTTGCGCCAGCATTTGCTGGACAAGCGTGATGCGGTGCTTAGTGCTGCGGCGGTTCCGGGCGGAGGCAAACCCGAACCGCTGGCTTGATTCGACGGCAAGCTATGCCTTGCCGGCGTAATTCTCTGGAAAGAAATGCCGTTCGATAAGCTCGATCAAGATGTGCAATACCTTGATGTGCAACTCCTGCACACGATCGGCAAATGTACCGCCCGGAGTGCAGATGTAGACGCTGCTCAAAGATGCCAGCAACTCGCTCTGCTTGCCGGATAAAACGATTACATGCATGCCGAGATCGCGCGCAGTTTGCGCCGCGCGGATGATGTTCTTGCTGGTGCCGCTGGTGCTCAGCGCGACCAGGCAATCACCGGCACGCCCGTGCCCTTCGATATAGCGTGAAAACACCTGTTCATACCCATGATCGTTGCCGACGCAGGTGAGATGCCCGGCATCGCTGATCGCCGTCGCCCCCAGTGCCGCCCGATCCAGCCGGTAGCGGCCGGTCAGCTCTTCGGCGAAGTGCATGGCGTCACACATGGAGCCGCCATTGCCGCACGAGTACACCCGGCCTTTGCGTTCAAATACATCGATCAGCAAATCGGCCGCTTGCTCGATGGATTGCAAAGCGGCGTCGTTGGTGAGCAGGGCATTCAGCGCTTGCTGCGCTTCGACCAGGCTGGCGTTGATGTGTTGCTTCAGGTCTTGCTTCACGGGTTGCTTCAATTCTGCACTCCAGTCCTGTAATTATCGATTCGTACTGCGCGTGACACCTGCATCGATCACGCCATAAGGGGTAATGGTGGTCCCGCTTTCGCCAGTGGGCGATGTTACGTGGCCGCAAGCCGCCAGCAGGAAACTTGCAATCAGAGGGAAGAATAGCCGCATAGTTATCTCATAAGTTGAATGGTAGCTCTAAGAGCCTGTTTGAAATCTATTTATCAACATCGATATATCCTCTCTCCTCGATGCGAATCGACCACATAGTGATATGGGGTCGGAGTCAACTTTCGCAGGCTTTATCGCGAAACTTGACTCTGACCTCACATCACGGCTACGGAGAAAAGCAGTTCACTTTTCGCAGGTTTGTTTCTTTCCGTTTTACCGCTCCTGCTCCGTGGTCCACTAAGCGGGGTCAGAGTGAAGTTTCGGCGGTAAGACATACCGAAAGTTCACTCTGACCCCGGTTAGTTCGTACCGCTCTTCGCATTTACCGTAAAAACTTCGGCATTGCCGATTAGATTTCGAGTTGCTTTTAACAGACATGCTGCGGAGCGGAACGTTCCGGTTAATGTATCAGGCTGGGCTCATCCGGGCTTTGTTGCTGCTCCTGTTTTAGCCAAAGTCCGAATTCCTTCAATACATCGACCACTTTTCGCAAACGCTGGCCATCGGCGGTTAGGCAGTACTCCACTTTCACCGGCACTTCGGCATAAACAGTGCGCTGTACCAATCCAGCTGCTTCGAGCGCGCGCAGATCGAGCGTCAGCATGCGCTGAGAGATATTCGGCACATCACGGCGCAGATCGTTGAAGCGCTTGGGGCCGTCCAGCAGGTAGGACACCAGCAACATACGCCAGCGCCCGCCCAGCAGCAGCATGGCTTCCTCTACCGAGCAACCAGAGACATTGGTTTTCATGGAGCTACCTAAGTATAATTTATGTACCTATATAACAAATTTCTCCCTTCTTTACAATAGTAACCGCAATCACCATACTCTCCCCGGTCGCCGCATTCCGCCGCGATCCCATAGGAGAGCTGTATGAAATTGTATTTTGCCCCCGAGACTTGTTCGCTGTCGCCGCATATCGTGTTGCGCGAACTGGGCTTGCCGTTTGAACTGGTCAAAGTCGATAACAAGACCAAGCTGACCGCGGATGGCCGTGACTTCCTGGCCATCAATCCAAAAGGTTATGTCGCGGCGCTGCAGCTAGCAAACGGTGAGGTGCTGACTGAAGGTACGGCGATCGTGCAATATCTTGCCGATCTCAAACCCGAGGCAAAGCTGGCGCCGCCGAACGGCAGCTGGGAACGTGTACGTTTACAGGAGTGGCTGAATTTCATCACCGGCGAAATCCATGCAAGCATGAGTCCGCTCTTCAACGCCGCCATTCCGGATGGCGTCAAAACCATCTTCAAGGATAAGCTGGTGCGGCGCCTGGGACAGATCGAATCAACCCTGGCGCAGCAGGATTATCTGCTCGGTGCGCAATTCAGCGTGGCGGACGCCTATCTGTTTACCGTACTGCGGTGGACAGCGTTTTTTTCAATCGACCTTGAACAATGGCAGGCGATCGCCAGGTATATGGAAAACATCGGCGCGCGGGCTACAGTGAAATCAGCACTGGCAGCGGAAGCCGTGGCCTAACGCGTTTCAGGCGCCGGGTTCATATATTCAGGAAATCGTCACGAAATCGAACGCACCACGCCGCCATCCACGCGCAGCGCCGCACCGGTGGTAGCCGAGGCTTGCACAGAAGCAAGGTAGACCACCATATTAGCGACTTCCTCAACCGTGGCAAGACGCTGGATCAGCGAACTCGGGCGGTGTTCTGTAATGAAATCGCGCTCCAGCTCTTCGACAGCGACACCTTTATCGCGTGCCAGCGATGCGAAAAAGTCGCCGACTCCTTCGGAGCGGGTTGGCCCCGGCAACACTGCATTGACTGTGACGCCGCTGCCGGCCATGGTTTCCGCCAGGCCGCGCGAGACCGCCAGCAGGGCGGTCTTGGTCACCCCGTAATGCACCATTTCCTTGGGAATCTGCAACCCCGATTCGCTCGATAGAAACAACACCCGGCCCCAGCCACGCTTAGCCATGTCGGGCGAATAGTGACGCGATAAGCGGACTGCGCTCATCACATTGACGTCGAAGAAACGCTGCCATTCTTCATCGGTAATATCGAAGAATGGCTTGGCTTCGAAGATGCCGAGATTATTTACCAGGATGTCGGTATCCGGCACTTGCTTGAACAACAAGGCCGCGCCTTCTGGCGTGCCGAGGTCGGCGGCAATTCCTTGCAAACGGGCTGCGGGGAATTTGTCGCGGATCTGCGCCAGCGCCTGGTCGACGCGCTCCTGGGTGCGGCCATTCACCACTACCGTCGCCCCCGTTTGCGCCAGGCCCAGCGCAATCGCCAGGCCGATGCCGGCGGTCGAACCACTCACGATTGCATGTTTGTCACTTAGATCGATTTTCATGGAATTCTCTCTGACGATTAACAAGACCAAAAAGCCGGAAGCACCCACGCGCAACGGTGCCGCTGCATTGGAATCATAGAGGAAATCGGGAATCGATATTTTTTCGGTTCGATCCTCTGAATCGAAGCGACCTTAATTGGCCTTCTCTGCCAGAGGGCGCACGTACTTCAACAGGCTGACCAGCGTTTTGCCCGGCTCTTCCCATGGGATCATATGCGCAGAGTGCTCAAACCAGACGCCCTGCTTGTAGGGTGCATGCAGCTTGCTCAGCCAGGCGGCGGTGGGCGCGGTCGGGGTAGTGTAGTCGTGGCGTCCCATGAACATCACGACGGGTATCGGGAAGGTATGGATATTAGAAAAATCGACACCGACGAATTCGGGCAGGATTTTGCCCAAGGTGAACAGGCTGCCTTCATCGATCGCGCGGACATTGGCTTCGTCATACTCAGGCGATAGCAGCGGTGCGTCGAAATAATAGTTGGATGCATTACGAAATGCACTCAGGCCGCCGTAGCATTGTGGCCACTTCCTGGCGATGATGATGCGCTCGCGGGTGATCGGCTGGTCGCCCGGGTATGGCGCTATCGATTCCAGCTCCTTCAGTGCGGCTGCGTTACCGTGCGCTTTCGCTTGCTCAAGCGCGTATTCAAAGCTGATGCGTTCGTTCTCCCTGGTGCTGATGACTTGCCCGATGCCGACATAGGCGTAGAACAGATCCGGCCGCTTCAGCGCGGCGCTCATGGCAACGACGGTGCCCCAGCTATGCGCCATCAGGATGATTTTCTTTTTGTGATATCGCGTCCTGATGTATTCGGCTACCTCTATCGCATCGTCGACGTACCGTGCGATATGTATGCTGTCGCCGATGTCCTTTGGATCGACTTCGCCATAGGTCTTGCCGGCGCCTCGCTGGTCCCAGTTAACCATCGTGAAATACTCTTCCAGCGGTCGCTGGAACTGCCAGATGGTAGGCGTCAAGGGCGAGGCCGGCCCGCCGTGGACGAACAGGACGATGGGATTGGCCTGGTCCTGGCCCCGGACGTTAAGCCATTGGTCGATGCCGCCGATGCTGGTTTTATAGGATTCTTGTATGCCGGACGGGGAGACGATGCGTTCCAGATCGCGGACGACTTCTTTTGCTTTATTGGTGTTCGCCGTGTCGGCGGACTGTTGCGCATTGATCTGGGTGGACGTCAACGCGAGGAAAAGGCAGCCTAGCCATACAATTTTCATGCGGTTCCTCCTGATAAAAGGTGGATGCAAGAGTAGCGGCGGAATGGCTGCAAATCAACAATCATCCCGACGAACGGTATCGACGGTGCTGTTTGTGAGATCGTGAAACGTGCGGACTAGGGCCGGGGCGATGAACCGTGGACGCAATCGACAATCATGTCCATCAGTTCGTCAAATTCGTCCGGGCGTTCTTCACTCAACAACGGAAACAGATGTTGATGGTCAGCCCCGGCCACTACCCGCAGTCGGCGCGAACGCGCTTTGCGTGCCGATAGTAACAGCCGATCCGGTATTTCCAGCGGAATCACGGCGTCGTGTTCGGCGGCTATGATCAGCAGGTTGCCCGTGAATTCCGACAGGATCGCGCAGGCATCGCTGTCGGCCCAGCTGCGGTCGCGCCGGATGATCCCTGAGAACTGCGGCCCGAACGGCACATCGTATGCAGCGGGCTCATACACGCCAGGCACAATCAGGATCAAGGCGGCAACCTCGTGCGTTTGCGTCAGCTTGATGGCGTTGTAAGCCCCCATGCTGCTGCCGAATATCACCAGCGGTTTCGATAGCGGGTGTACCAAATTCTGTGCCGCGATCACCGCTTCGGCCTGGCGGGTGCGGCTGCCAACCGAAGAATACTGCAGCAGGCCGCCGGTTTCGCCATGGCCGATGCAATCGAAAGAGGTGCTCGCCACGCCACGCGCCTGAAGTGCCGGCCGCAATCCCGAACGGCTGGCGGTGGCGCGCGAGCTGGCGCCGGCGCCATGCAGTATCAGGGCATGGCAAGCCGACGTGCTCGGATGAAAATCGCCTTTCAGCGTGAAACTTTCGTAGGCAACGTCAAAGGTTTCTATTGTTCCTGTTGCCGACATGATCAGCGCATATTGCCGGTGTGGCCCAGCGAGTAGCGGCCAGGTTGCGGCCAGACGGTCAGGCCGTGCGGTTCGGCGCCGACCGCAATCTTTTTGACAGCGCCGCTGGTGGTATCGATCGCATACACGACATCGTCAAAGCGGCCGGACAACCACAACATCTTGCCGTCCGCGCTGACGTTGCCCATGTCGGGACTGCCGCCGCCCGGGATCGGCCAGTTGGCCACTACCTGGCGCGTCGCAAAGTCGATCACCGAAACGCTGCCTTTGCCATTGCGCGCGCCATGGATCTTGTTCGAGCCGCGATTGGCAACGTACAACCTGGTGCCGTCGCGGCTTGGGTACAGTCCGTGGGTGCCGGTGCCGGTCTTGATGAAGCCGACCTTGGTGAAATTGTCGCCATCGATCACGAACACGCCGTCAGCCATCATGTCGGCAACAAAAAACACCTTGCCGTCTGGTGAAATGCGGATGTCCTGCGGCATGCCTTTCTTGTCGAGTTGCAGATAGCCGACGACCTTGCGGTTGACCAGGTCGATCTTCGCCAGGCGGCCGCCGAACTCGCAGGTGAAGAGGGCGTACTTGCCGTCGATGGAAAAATCGGCGTGATTGATGCCTTTGCATTCCGGCACCGACAGGCTCGACTTCAGAGCCATCGTATGAGAATCGCGGAAATCCAGCTGGGCGTGGGCTTCCACCACCACGATGGCTTCCTTGCCGTCGGGCGTGAAGTACATATTGTAGGGATCTTCCACCGGCACCTCTTTGCCCGGCTTCGCGGTCTTCGGATCGATAGGAGTCAGGCTGCCGTCGGGCCGGCCTTCGGCATTGTTGGCCACCCACAGGGTCTGCAAATCCCATGCCGGGACCACGTGCTGCGGGCTATAACCGACCTTGAATTTCTCGACCACCTTGAACGTTGCCGGATCAATCACGTAGACGTCGTTCGAACGCAGGTTCGGGACGTAGATCCGTGGCAATGCACCGGCTACCGCCGGGCTGAAATGGCCAGCGCCGGCTTCGCTATACAGATTGGCCGGATTGACCACCGGTGGCATGCCCGGCACCGTAGTAACTGCTGCAGCAGGCGCGGGCGCGGCGGAGGCGCTGCCGGCAATACATAAAGCAGCCAATGCAACGCTGATGGAGGAAGCAAGGCGCGACAAGCGGCGAGGGTGAAAATCCATGAGAGGTTCCTTGATTAACTTTGTGGCAACTGAGTATGTGGCAACTGTAAACGAATACCGGGAAAAATCTAGCGGGCGGCAGTGGCCGTCTTAAGGGCACTGATGGTCTGTGTCACGATCGCATCGATGCCCAGCTGGCCAATCTCTGCTGTCGAACGGCGCGGATCGCCACCATAGACGCCGTCGGCCAACCCGAGTTTCGGGCCATTGCGCAGGCTGTCCTGGCGCACCATCTGCGGCGCCACGGCGAGCTGCAATGACGTATCCGCAAGCCCGGCGTGGGTGCCGATTTCGTCATCGCGATAACCGTGTTTGCGCAATATTTGCGCGTAGCCGTCCGAGC
Source organism: Collimonas sp. OK607 (assembly GCF_900111995.1). GTDB lineage: Bacteria > Pseudomonadota > Gammaproteobacteria > Burkholderiales > Burkholderiaceae_D > Collimonas. The sequence goes on along the minus strand of NZ_FOKF01000005.1, from coordinate 66,927 downwards.
TGGCGGCGTAATATTCCGGCGGCAGGATAGCCCGCGCCGGCGAGCCGGACCAGGCCTTGTTAAGCTGGGTCACCACTTTTTTGATGTCGTTCTGATAACCACCATGATCGCCTAGAAAGACGATGTTCTTGAAGCCATGGACCGTGAAACTGTTGGCGGCGGATTCCAGCGTCTTTTCAAAGACATCGTCCGGAACCGTGATGGTACCGGGGAAACGCATATGGGATGTAGTCGGTGCGTAATTGCCTTCCGGTACGTAGGCGATTACCGGCGCCACCAACGCATTGCCTAATCCTTCGGCAATCCGCTGCGACAAGATTTTGACGCGGGCGTTATGCTTGCCCAGCGCGACATCGGGGCCACTTTGTTCAGTGGCGCCGATGGGAATGATGATGGTGGTCTTGCCGGCCGCGATCTGGGCGCGCAGTTCGGTCCAGGTCAGGTCTTCAAGGACGACTGTTTTCGGCGTTTGCGCGAGGGTAATCTGTGTGGCGGTGAGGAATAAGGCGGCAACGAAAGTGCGTCGTAGTGACAAAAGCATGAAATTCCTCATGGAGAAGCTGGTCAGGTGTGTGCAGATGATGCCGGCATATGACGCCGGATCGGCACACAGGTTCCTGACTAATTCTACTCCCTGTAGGGTGGGCACATTGTGCCCACGTGAACTCCCTACACGTACATGCTCATCTCGATGCCGCTTGCACCCGCGCTCCGGTTATCACGGTCCGCGTGGGCACCATGTGCCCACGCTACTGGTAGTTATTCCAGCGCATGCTGCGTTCATCGGTGGCTTCCTTTATCAGATGACGTGCCCGTACCGGATCGCGCTCACCATGCTGGTCACCAACTTCCAGGCTCATGGCAAGCGCCTGTATCGCTACCGGAAAATCACCCGCGGCCGAGCGTTCCAGCCAATCCCGGGCCAACTGCTGGTTTTGTTCTACACCGTCACCTGCGGTATAAGCGTTTGACAGCAAGAACATCGCCTGCGCATTGCCCTGAACGCTCGCCTCCAGCAGCCATTTAGCCGAACGGTTGAGATCGCGCGGCACGCCTTCGCCATATTTCGCCATGCGGGCCAGCATGAAACTGGCTTTTGCATTGCCTGACGTGGCCGCTCGCTCATACCAGTTCCAGGCTTGGCCGTAATCAACCTGGAACCCCAGACCGCCTTGATAAAAAGCTTGTCCCAGTTGAAACTGCGCTTCGACGTCATTTGCAGTTGCCGCGTTCTGCATCCATGCGCCAGCTTGCGTTGATTCCTCAGGAATCGAAGCCAGCGCCAACCCGAGTTCGCGCTGCGCTACCGGCCGGCCCGCGACGGCCCAGACCCTCAGCTGGTCAATCGCACTTGCCTGGCGACCATGCAGGGCCAGCAAACCCACCGATTCTATGCGGGCGTTGTCTGGCCCTATATCTTGCGTCTGGGTGCATGCAGTCAAGATAGCCGCAGCCAGCAAGAGTGCAATCACGTGCGATTTTTTATGTCCCATCGCTGACTCACTTGCTCAAATCAATTGCGTATTTGGCAAACCCGCTGGCATCCAGCGCGCCTTCCGCTTTCACCCGGCTCAAGCCCAGCGTTTGTGCAACCGGCAACTTGCCCGGCGCCGAACGGAGGATAACCGGACCTTGGGTGGTCACCTTGACGAAGCTCCAGCTTTGCCCGCTGCCATTTGCCGCGCTGGTGATCTTGCCCTGCTTTTTCAGATAAGCACTGACCACCGCCTGGTTGGCGTCTGGCGATTTGATGATGGTCTTGCTGCCATCGATACCTGGCACGTTACCGCCGCCGCCAGCACGGTAATCATTGGTGGCGACGATGAAATCGTCAGTGTCAGCCACGGTCTTGCCGGCATAAGTCAGGTTGCTGATACGGCTGCCGGCAGGCTTGGTGACGTCGATCTGATATTGCATCGCGTTGTTTTCAGCATAGAACACGTCGTAGTTGAAGATCGTCGAATAGGACGGCACCAGGTCTTGCTCGGCAGTGCTGGCCGGATCAATCATGGCGAACTGCTTTGCCGCGGTTTCCAGCCATTTTTTCAGGTCGGAACCCTTGATCTTGACTGCTTGCAGGTTGTTGTTGCCATATAAGTACAGATCGCCCGGATTCCGTACTTGCAAGCCGAACGGCGCCGTCGGGGAAGCACCTGGAGCGACATCGGTAAAGTCGGTCGGACCGTTGCGGCCGGCTTTGAACGGCGCGCTGCAGGAAATCACAGGGATCGCCTTGTAGCTGGCCAGTACCGGATCGGTGGAATTGGCGATGAAAGTCTTCACATAGTCGATCTGCGCCTGGTTGACGATCTGGATCGCGCTGACATCTCCCACCAGCGAAAAGTAGGCCGACATCTCGAAATCGGTCGTGGTACCCAGCGGCTGCGTGGCGTAAGACAGCGTGGCCTGGTGTTCAGTGGCGACCAGCGGCGCAATCGAAGGATCGGCATCGATGTTGGTCTTGCCGTCGACATATTTGAAGCCGCGCGCCTCAACATTGGTCTGGTCTTTCTGGACCACCCATTTGCCGCCCTGGTATTTCAGCACCATCTTGATGATGCCCAGGCGCCGGCCCCAGCTTTGCGCCATCACCGCCGGAATACCGTTGACCAAACCTTTACTGGTATCCACCAGGTTGCTCGGCAAGGCCGCCAGCGAAGCATCGATAGCTGGCGCGCCGGCTTCACGCGCTTGCGGGAATATCAGGTGGGAGTGCCCCAGCATCAGTGCGTCGATACCGGTACTGGCAAGATACAAACTGCCGTTTTCCATCTTAGGGCTGTAAGGCGAAGCATCCAACCCGCCGTGCGACAGGGCTACCACCAGGTCGGCGCCCTTGCTGCGCATCTCCGGCACATACTTGAGCGCGGATTCCTGCACGCCGTTGACCATCACCTTGCCGGCCAGGTTCTTCTGGTCCCAATCCATGATCTGCGGCGGCACAAAGCTGATGATGCCGACATTCAATGCGACACTCATGGTGCTGCCGTCAGGCTTGGTGGCGCTGAACTGTTTGGCGATCAGCGCATACGGATTAAAAATCGGTTTGCCGGATGCGACTCCGACCACATTGGATAACACCAGCGGGAAATTCGGCGCGCCGCAGTTGCTGCCTTTTTGCACGCCCGGAACGCCGAAATCGGTGTTGGTGATCTGGCTCAGGAAATCGAGACCGTAGTTGAATTCGTGGTTACCCATGCCGGCGCCGTCGTATTGCAAGGCGTTCATCACCTTATGCACCGCCAGCGTGCCGCTGCAGGTAACCGGCGCGGCAACCGCCTGGTAATCGCCGAGCAGCGTACCCTGAATGACGTCGCCATCGTCCAGCAAAAGATTGTTGGGATTTTCCTGGCGCGCGCCCTTGATCAGGGTTGCGGTGCGCTCGAGGCCGAGGCTGGTGTCGGCCTTCAAACCGTAGTAATCGTAACTGAGGACGTTCTGGTGGATGTCGGTGGTTTCCAGCAATGCCAGCTTCAGCACGGTTCCCTCCGGAACGCCAGCCTCAAGGTTGCTGCCGCCATTGCTGCTGCAGGCGGAAACTGCAAGTGCGACCAGAATGGTCAACGTGGTCAAACGCATCTCTTTATGCATGATAACTTTCGGAAATATTTACGGGGCTGGTCTTGATAAGAAGCTGGCGCCACTGATACGCGCTTTTTGGGGGCGTTCCGGGCGAAGATTATATTTTGGAAATATTTCCCGATCATTACATTGCGTTACATTCGCTTCGTACTTGTACATTTGCGGGGTTTCGTCCTACAACCAGGATCTCGGCATGACGAATCGGAACAGTTTGCTTAAACTTATAGTCCGATAAAGCGTCCATTCATTTCTGGTCGGGTTTTGATTGCCTGGAAAGCATTATTTATACCAAGGCAAAATGCACTCAAAGGAGGAATTAATCCGTTATCGATAGCTATTTCAAATCGAAACACAAAATTAAATCAATTATACAAATCGACCAACCTGGTTTATCGTTGCTACCTAGACTTCTCAACCCAGCACTTAGTAAGGAAAACACTATGTCTCTGATCAATACCCAAATTAAGCCGTTCTCGGCAACTGCCCTCCACAATGGCAAATTCGTTCCAGTCACTCAGGACACCCTGAAGGGCAAATGGTCTGTATTCGTTTTCTACCCAGCCGACTTCACTTTCGTCTGCCCGACTGAATTGGAAGACCTGGCCGACAACTACGCTGAATTCCAAAAACTGGGCGTGGAAATCTACGGTATCTCGACCGATACCCATTTCGCTCACAAGGCATGGCACGACACATCGGACGCGATCAAGAAAGTGAACTACCCACTGATCGGCGACCCGACTACAACTCTGTCGCGCAACTTTGAAGTCCTGATCGAAGAAGAAGGCCTGGCACTGCGCGGCACATTCGTGATCAATCCAGAAGGCCTGATCAAGCTGTACGAAATCCACGACAACGGCATCGGCCGTGACGCTTCGGAATTGCTCCGTAAAGTTAAAGCAGCGCAATACGTAGCATCGCACCCAGGTGAAGTTTGCCCAGCCAAGTGGAAAGAAGGCGAAGCAACTCTGACACCATCGCTGGACCTGGTTGGCAAGATCTAAGATCTTTTAAGATTTTTTAAGATCTGATAGCTGCAAATGTTTTACGGTTCGAGTCTGAAACTGGGCTCGAACCGGCAGTACCCCAATTCAAATCGTCACAAACATCGTGACAAACGTAAGGAACCGCCATGCTTGATGCAAATCTCAAAAACCAATTGAAAAGCTATTTGGAAAAAATCGTGCAACCGATTGAGATCGTTGCGTCGCTGGACAACGGTGACAAATCACGTGAACTGCAAGCGCTGTTGCAAGAAATCGCGACGCTGTCGGACCGCATTACGCTGATCGAGCGTAGCGACGACAACGAACGCAAACCCTCGTTCTCTATCAATCGCCCAGGCGTCGATACCGGCATCCGTTTTGCCGCAATTCCGATGGGCCACGAATTTACTTCGCTGGTGCTGGCCTTGCTGCAAGTCGGCGGCCACCCGGTGAAACTGGACGAAGCCATCATCGAACAGATCCGCAATCTGGATGGCGATTATGTGTTCGAAACCTATATCTCCCTGTCTTGCCAGAACTGCCCTGAAGTAGTGCAGGCATTGAACGTGATGGCGCTGATCAATCCGCGCATCCGTCAAGTCACCATCGACGGCGCGTTGTTCCAGGACGAAGTGGAAAAACGCGAAATCATGGCTGTGCCGACCACCTACCTGAACGGTGAAGTGTTCGGCCAGGGCCGCACCAGCGTTGAAGAAATCCTCGCCAAGCTGGATACCGGCGCCGGCGCCCGCAAAGCGGTCGAACTGAGCGCTAAAGAGCCCTACGATGTGTTGATCGTCGGCGGCGGCCCTGCCGGCGCGGCAGCTGCGATTTATGCAGCACGCAAGGGCATCCGCACCGGTGTAGTGTCGGAACGCTTCGGCGGCCAGGTGCTGGATACGCTGTCGATTGAAAACTTCGTTTCGGTAAAAGAAACCGAAGGGCCAAAGTTCGCCACCGCGCTGGAACAGCACGTCAAGACCTATGAAGTCGACATCATGAACGTGCAACTGGCGTCGGCCCTGATCCCAGGCAAGCTGATTGAAATCAAGCTGGCCAACGGCGGCTCGCTGAAAAGCAAAACCGTGGTACTGGCAACCGGCGCCCGCTGGCGCGAAATCAACGTGCCGGGCGAACGCGAATACCGTAACCACGGCGTCGCCTACTGCCCGCACTGCGACGGCCCGCTGTTCAAAGGCAAGCGCGTGGCGGTGATCGGCGGCGGTAATTCCGGCGTGGAAGCGGCGATCGACCTGGCTGGTTTGGTGAGCCATGTCACCTTGATCGAATTCGGCGATGAGTTGCGTGCGGATGCAGTATTGCAACGCAAGCTGCGCAGCCTGGCCAACGTTACCGTGATCACCTCGGCGCAAACTACCGAAATCACCGGCGACAGCAAGAAGGTAAATGGCCTGGTGTACAAGGACCGCAAGACCGATGCCGTGCATGCCGTTGAACTCGAAGGCGTGTTCGTGCAAATCGGCCTGGTGCCGAATACCGAATGGCTGAAGGGCACGCTGGCCTTGTCGCGTCATGGTGAAATTGAAGTCGATGCCAAGGGTCAGACCTCGATCCCTGGTGTATTCGCCGCCGGCGACGTCACCACCGTGCCGTTCAAGCAGATCGTGATTGCGGTAGGCGAGGGCGCCAAGGCATCCCTGAGCGCATTCGATTATCTGATCCGTAGCTCGGACTCGGATGAAGAAGAGGTTGTCAGCGAAGCCGAGACTGTTGCTGCTTAAGTAAACCACCTCAGTAATCAACTTGCCAAGAGGTTTTGCGCCAGCCCGATCCGCGGCTGGCGCAACGGCGACCTGCCTCCGAACTGTCTCTATCCCCATCTTTATTTGTTTGAAACACAACGCGACAGTGATGCCGCGCGCTTCCGCCTGCACGACGTCTTTGTAAACTGACCGAAAGCTTCGCGGTGCTAATATTGTCAGTCTCGCTGCCTGTTCCGGCTTGTCCTATCACTGCGCTCTCAAGAGGATTCCATGAATACCCCGACACTGAAACAAATTCCCGCCACGCTGATCCCCGGCGACGGCATCGGCCCTGAAGTAGTCGAGGCCACGGTCCAGGTGTTGGCCGCTTTGGGATCTCCATTCTCCTGGGATATACAACAAGCAGGTGTGGCCGGCGTCACTGCCAGCGGCGACCCGCTGCCGGAAGCAACCCTGGCCAGCATCCGCAAGACCAGGCTCGCCCTCAAAGGCCCGCTGACTACACCGATTGGCGAAGGCTTCCGCTCCTCCAACGTCCGCCTACGGGAAGAATTCCAGTTATATGCCAACGTCCGGCCGGCAAGGACGATTGTTCCAGGCCGCTTTGAAGACATCGACGTCGTCCTGATCCGGGAAAACATCGGCGGCTTCTATGTAGCGCACGAATACTATATTCCGGTCGGCGACGATCCGCGCGCAGTTGCCGTCTCCACCGGCATCAACACACGCGAAGCCTGCAAGAAGATTGCGCGTTTTGCCTTTGAATACGCGGTAAAGAACGGCCGCAAGAAAATCACCGTAGTGCACAAGGCGAACATCCTCAAGGCGCTGACCGGCATCTTCCTCGAAGCCGCCCGGGAAGTAGCGCGCGATTACGAAGGTAAAGTGCAGATGAACGACATGATCGTCGACGCCTGCGCGATGCAACTGGTGCTGAATCCGTGGCAGTTCGACATGCTCTTATGCACCAACCTGTTCGGCGATATTCTTTCGGATCAACTGGCAGGATTAGTCGGCGGCCTCGGCATGGCGCCCGGCGCGAACATCGGCGATGACGTCGCGATCTTCGAAGCAGTGCACGGATCGGCGCCGGACATTGCCGGCAAGGGTATCGCCAATCCGATTTCCCTGCTGCTGGCAGCGGGGCAGATGCTTGATCATGTCGGCCATGATGATCTGGCGTTGCGACTGCGTACCGCGATCACCGATACGCTTAACAAAGACCACGTTGCTACCGGCGATCTCAAGGGTAAGGCATCCACCCAAGAGTTCACCGACGCGATTGTGCGCAGGTTGCAGAGCAACTAACAGCTTCGCCCATTGAAATCATTAGCTAAGCGGCTATAGATCGGTCTGGCCGGACTGGGCGCGTTCTGGGCGCTGGGCATGCTGAGCGTCAATGAACTGGCCAAGACCGGCGTCCTGATGACCGCTTGCATGTTAGGCCTGGTCGAATTGTTCTTGCTCGGCAGGCCAAGGATGCGGCAGATCAATGGGATGGATTATGCGATCGAGATGCCCGCACGGTAAAACTAACCAGCGTGCCAAATTCCCACGGCATATTTGTACAGGTAGGGTGGGCACATTGTGCCCACGTCGCAATAACCGGAGTCTTGGCCCACCCGGTATTGAGATAGGTATGTACTTGGAGTGAGTTCACGCGTGGGCACGATGTGCCCACCCTACTTCTTTCTGATTATGAGATTTTGCCGATCAGGCTACGGAATATAAAGTCGCGGTGCCCCAAGCCATCAGCACGACGCCGGCGCCGCGCCCGATCCAATGCCCGGCGGGCGCCAGTTTTTCGATCAGGACAAACAGGGCAATGCCGCCGATCCACGTAAAATTCATCACGCCGCCAACGAAGAGCAGCAGCATCAGCAGCCAGCAGCAGCCGACACAATAAGCACCGTGCCGGAAACCCATCGCAAACGCACCACGCACCCCGGCCCGCCAATGCGTCGTCAGGAACTCAATCGGCGAACGGCAGTGGCGCAGGCAAAACTGCTTTAACGGCATCCATTGATACAACCCGGCGGTGATCAACACCGCTCCCGCCAGGACAGTGCTGGTGGTTTCCATCATCGGCGACAACAGCGCCGTTTGCTCCAACACATACTGCAGCGTGGCAGCGACCAGGCTAAACGTAGCCCAGACCGCGACATAGCCAAACATGAAGCCGCCTGACGCTGTCACCAGCTCGCCGGTTGCGGCTTTGCTCCGGGCAATGGTGGAATAGAGCAGGATCATCGGCGCGGCGCTTGGCAACATCATGGCCGCCATCATTACCGCCCACATGGTGAACACAAGGACGGCATGGCCGGGCGTCCACGGCCCCATGCTCATCGGCATCAGCATGTCGCCCATCGCTTCCATCATCCCGGCGCCCGTCAGCAGGTACGCCCAGGACAGGATGACGACGATCAGCAGCCCGGATACGACAAGCAAACGATCATGCCGTAGCACGCGCTGCATGAATATACTATCGGCCATTCAAGCCGCCACGCCTTCCGGTGTCTGCACTACATTAGCCAGCGTGCTGTGGCTACCCGTGGTCTCGAACTTGATGGCGCCGTTGCTGCGGATATTGGCCGATGCCACTTCGCCCTCGTGATGTTCGAAACCCTCCGGCATCACCACCTGAATGTGATGCGGTGCACCGGTCACCGGGTTCTTGATCGGTTCCACCTCGGTTTCAAGCACGCCGGGGATAACCAGGCGCGCGAGCCTGGCAGCCTTGTCAAACTCAAACGTGACGGGAGCGAAGATAGGATCGTGCATCTTCGTCACAATCAGGCTGAAGATATGGAACAACGTTCCTTCCGCCGAATTCTGCCCCGACATGATGTTGAACAATGCTTCGCGCTGCTCTGGGCTGGCGCGCTCATCAATGATCGGCTGCAACTGCCCGTTTCCCTCATGCAATGCGCCCGGGAACGAGACCACCACGAAGAAACTCAAGCCATCCAGGTTGGTGGTGCCGAAATGACCTTTGGTAATGCGCATGCCTGCGAGACCCTGGCAGCTACCCTGCGTCGGCCTGGCGTTGAAATCGCAAGGGCATCCGAATGCGCAGTTGCAGTTCTTGATCCATTCGCCTTCGAGGCGCCAGTCAGCTTGTGCCATGCTATTCTCCTGTCAGTGTTTGTGAACGCATCGTTGTTCGACGCGATCGACATGCGAGCCTGAAGCAGGTCAGCAGATCCTTTGAATACTTACAATCGAGATGTGTTGTGCTTCAGCATTGAGACGTTCCACGAACGTAAGATGATGCATTGGATTCATCGTCAAAAATGTGTTTTCACTGAGTGAAGATTAGTGCACGTCTTGACCTTTTACAAATGGTTTCGACCTGTTCCTGCGGCCCTCGCCAGGCTTCACGGAAACACGTTTTCTGACTCGCTTCAAGCAGTATCCGGTTCCCCGTTTATCTTTGAAAATCCATGCCATGAAGCACCATCACACAGCCATCCTTCAAGCCGTCAATCTCACTTTTCATTACCCAGAGCAAAAATTATTCGACAACTGGTCAGCCGAAATTCCTGCAGGCATCACGTTGGTGCGCGGCGGCGATGGACGTGGGAAGAGTAGTTTGCTGCGGCTTCTGGCCGGCGACTTGGCGGCACAAGCGGGGGAATTGCAAATCAACGATGTGCGCTTGAATGAGCAGCCCGATGTTTATCGGCGGCAGGTATTCTGGGTGGATCCGCGTTCGGAAGCATTCGACCAGATGACGGCGCATGAGTATTTTGCTTCGTTGCACGGTGCGTATCCCGGGTTTGATGATGCGCTGTTGCCAGTACTCACCGAAGGGTTGTCGCTGACGCCGCATCTGGACAAGCAGCTGTATAAGTTATCCACAGGAAGCAAACGGAAAGTCTGGCTGGCTGCAGCGTTCGCTGCCGGCGCCACGCTTAATTTGCTGGACGATCCGTTTGCGGGGTTGGATAAGGCATCGATTAATTTTGTTGTGAAGATGTTGAATCAGGTGGCTGGCAATCCGGGGCAGGTTTGGGTGATTGCGCTTTATGAGGCGCCAGAGGGAGTGCCGTTGGCGGCTACGGTGGAACTGGGAGATTGAAGGTTACGATGCGTCAATGGCGTTGGCTGGCATCCGTGACCGCCAAAGGACCGAATTCAAGCTCCGCAAATGACAAATAATTCTTGAAAAATCAATAAGTTGTGTAATTTCCACGTTGTTTTTATAAGTTAGTCTTTTTTCCCATGTCCCTTTGGCCATGAATGCTTGAAACCATCGAGTTTATGACGTACAGTTTCACTGTACGTGTACGTCACAAGGATATGGGGTCAATATGGAAACGAAACTTACGCTTCGGCTCGATGACAAGTTGATTAAGCACGCGAAGGCGCATGCAGAAAGATCGGGTAAATCCCTCTCTAAAATGGTTGGTGATTTTTTCGCGCTCCTGGATGACTTGGAACCAACTGCTGGTCAGCAGCCAGCCAAAGATTTGGGACTGCTCGATAATCTCCCACCCGTCACAAGATCCCTCTTAGGGATCTTGAAGCCAGGCCATGATGTTGACGATAAGCGAGATTACCGCGCGCACCTAGAGGAAAAATATCGGTGAAGATCCTCTATGATACGAACGTCATCCTTGATGTGCTACTTAATCGACAGCCGCACGTGACCTTATCTGCACCACTCGTGGCAAAAGTTGAAACCGGGAGAATAAGCGGCGCTATTTGTGCGACCACCGTGACCACGGTGTTCTATTTCGTAGAAAAACAACTAGGAGCCGCGGTGGCTCAGGCCAGCATCAAGAAGCTGCTCAGCATCTTTGAAGTGGCCGCCGTTACTCGCTCCGTGCTGGAGGCAGCACTAAATGACGGATTTACCGATTTTGAAGATGCAGTGCTTCACCAAGCGGCACTCAGCGTTGGCGCACAAGGCATCGTCACAAGAAACGGGCCGGACTTCAAAAAATCGACTATCACAGTGTATTCACCAGCCGAGCTGGAAGCTGCCGTAATCTTCTGATACGAAACCGCAACAACGAAAAACACCGCACAGGGTCCTATGCCGCGCTCTTTTGAGCGGAGTTTCCTGATGTCCTCTGGTTGGTAGGGGGCCGCTAGTGGCTTCAACAGAATTAGGGGATTAATCACGGAAACACTGAACAGAACCCGCAAATAAAGATTTTTCCAGGAGTGAGACGCTGGTCGTAAATTTCATTAAGCAGCTGTTTGGGACAAAAAAAACGGTTCTCCAGGAAGTAGATCCGGTAGCTATAGAGGTTAAGAACGACAAATTCCCCGGCGAATTTGATCCCTACACGGTGATGGATAGAAGCCCAAGGATCAGTGGTTGGTGCAACGAGGAAACCGGAGAATTGTATAAAGGGTTTCCGGTTTCTGAAAGTGACGTCGTTTTGGATGTGGGATGCGGCGGCGGCGGGAATGCTGCCTTTTGCGCGCGCCAGGGTGCTCACATCGTATTTGCTGATATCGACCAGGCGATGGTTGAGGAGACCGGGCGCTTGTTGCAGGGCACCCCGGCCCGAAAAATTGAAGCCATCGTGACGGATGCCGATCCTCTTCCGCTTCCGGATGAAACATTTACCAGAATCGTCTCAACGGAAGTTATTGAGCACGTCGCAGATCCAATGGTGTTCCTGAAAGAGTTGGTCCGGGTCGGGAAACCGGGCGCGTTGTATTTGCTGGCAGTGCCGGATCCTGCTTCAGAGGCGATTTTCAAACAAATCGCGCATCCGTCGTGTTTTGAACCGCCCAATCATATTCGAATTCTAGGACGCGATGAATTTGCTCAGCTGGTATCTAATCCTTGTGCCAATTGATTGATATCCGCTAATTTCTTAGAAAAAGGAAGCCGTAAGAGAGTCGTGGGAAATGCAAAACAGTCAAAAGCGTATGACTCCATCTCTGGATCACTGGCCAATACCGAAAGCATATCTCCCCATGTGCCTAAGCGTGATCCAGATAAACCATGTACGAAAAGGATTAACTTTTCCCCCGTTTTTCGCATTTCCATATTTATTTTTCTTGGTTAATTTTTTACAACGAATATTGTATGTCGCTCTACTCGTCTATGTGGTGAGGCCAGAGTCTTCATAGTCAGTCTTCCGACCTACCAACTGTTTCAACAATTCAGCTTTTTGATGCCCAATAGTCCCCTGCCGACGGACTATTGAAACGTACCGGAGTTGATTTATCAGGACCTGATAGCTTCCTACTCCAAGGAAAAATTTCTACATGTCTATGTTAAAAATATCTATCCTTACTAGTGAGTGTGAAAGTATGGACTTGCATTGAACCTTGTGGCCACCAGGTAAGTAACAGACGTTTCCGGCAAACAATCGTGTATGTCTTGGTGCACTCAGTTAAAAAAAATGCCAACCACGAAGGTTGACATTTTTGACAAAAATTTCTCACTTAGTTGGCACGTTTTCCAGTTTCAATGTCATCCGACAAATCAAACATCAATATTCCCAGCCTGCAGCGCATTCAACTCAATAAACGCTCTCCGAGGTTCAACATCATCCCCCATCAACGTCATAAAGATCTGATCCGCAGCAATAGCATCCTCAATCTGCACCTTCAACAACCGGCGCACAGTCGGATCCATCGTGGTTTCCCACAATTGCGAAGGATTCATCTCTCCCAGACCTTTATAGCGCTGCTTGCTAACGCCGCGTTCTGCTTCGTCACGCAACCAGGCCATGGCCTGATGGAAATCGATAATGGCTGATTCTTTGACTTTCTCACCAGCACCGCGACGGATCACAGCACCAGGACCAATCAAACCCTTGAACGTTTCTGCGGCGTTGACCAACACCGTGTAGTCAGGGCTAGCAACAAAATCACTATCGATAGCGCTGGCTTTGATGTTGCCATGATAGCGGCGATGAATACGCAGAGCATGCTTGTCGGACAGTTCATCCGATTTGACGAAGACTTCTACCGATGGCTCATTGATCGATGCTTGCAGTGCCTTCGCCGATGCTTGTGCATCTTCCAGCGTATCCAGCTTGAGAGTAACACCGGTCATAATGGAGGTGAGCGCTGCGCCATCCACCGCGCGGGTGAGGCGGGTAATGATCGAGTTCGCCATGTTGTACTGACGCACCAGCTCAGCCAGGGCCGGGCCACTGATCGGCAACGCGCCTTCGCTCGGTATCAGGGCGGCATCGTTCAACGCAACCTGCATCATGTAAGTAACTTCTTCAGCGTCATCTTTCAGATAGCGCTCGTCCTTGCCATGCTTAACCTTGTACAACGGCGGTTGCGCAATGTAGATATGACCACGCTCAACCAATTGCGGCATCTGACGATAGAACAAAGTCAGCAGCAGAGTACGGATGTGGGCGCCATCAACGTCCGCATCGGTCATGATAATAATGCGGTGGTAACGTAGCTTATCAGCGTTGAATTCATCCGCGCCGATACTGGTGCCGAGGGTAGCGATCAGCGTAGTGATCTGCTCCGACGACAGCATTTTTTCAAAACGTGCTTTTTCAACGTTAAGCACCTTACCGCGCAACGGCAAAATCGCCTGGAATTTACGATCGCGACCCTGCTTGGCGGAACCGCCCGCAGAGTCACCCTCGACGATGTAAAGTTCGCACAGCGCCGGATCTTTTTCCTGGCAGTCGGCCAGCTTCGATGACAAGCCAAGCCCGTCCATCACGCCTTTGCGGCGGGTCAGTTCGCGCGCTTTGCGGGCGGCGTCGCGGGCACGGGCGGCTTCGACGATCTTGCCGCAGATGATCTTGGCGTCGTTCGGGCGTTCTTGCAGATAATCATTGAGCGTCTTGGCGACGATTTCTTCTACCGGCAGGCGGACTTCGCTGGAGACCAGCTTGTCTTTGGTTTGCGAGCTGAATTTCGGCTCTGGCACTTTCACGGACAAGACGCAGGTCAGGCCTTCGCGCATGTCGTCGCCACTGGTTTCTACCTTGGCTTTCTTGGCAAAGTCATGCTCTTCGATGTACTTGTTGAGCACCCGGGTCATCGCGGCGCGCAGACCGGTGAGGTGGGTGCCGCCGTCGCGTTGCGGGATGTTGTTGGTGAAGCAGAGTACTTGTTCGTTGTAGGCGTCGTTCCATTGCATGGAGACGTCGACCGAGACGCCGTCTTTTTCGCCGGTGGCCTGGAAAATGGTCGGGTGCAGGACGGTTTTGGCTTTGTTGATGTATTCGACGAAACCGCGGGTGCCGCCTTCGAACGCGAAGTTTTCTTCCTTGCCGGTGCGCTGGTCGGTCAGCTTGATGTGCACGCCGTTGTTGAGGAAGGACAGTTCGCGGATGCGCTTGGCCAGGATTTCGTAGTGGAATTCAACGTGCGTGAAAATCTCTTCGTCGGCCCAGAAGTGGACTTCGGTGCCGCGCTTGTCGGTGTCGCCGATGACTTTGATCGGGGAGACGAGTACGCCTTCCTGCATTTCGGTTTCGCGATTTTGCGGTACGCCGCGCACGAATTCCATGTAATGCACTTTGCCGTCGCGGCGGATGGTCAGCTTGAGCAGTTTGGACAGGCCGTTAACGCAAGACACACCCACACCGTGCAGGCCGCCGGACACCTTGTAGGAGTTCTGGTCGAACTTGCCACCGGCGTGCAGCTCGGTCATGACGATTTCGGCTGCGCTGCGCTTTGGTTCGTGCTTGTCGTCGAACTTGATGCCGGTCGGCACGCCGCGGCCGTTGTCGGTGATCGAGATCGAGTTGTCGGAATGGATGGTGACGTGGATTTCGGTGCAGTGGCCAGCCAGCGATTCATCGATGGAGTTGTCCAGCACTTCGAATACCAGGTGATGCAGGCCGGTGCCGTCAGAGGTGTCGCCGATGTACATCCCGGGGCGTTTACGTACCGCTTCCAGGCCTTCGAGAATTTGGATCGAGGACGCTCCGTATGCATTGGGTTGCGGCTGATTGGTGTTGTCTTGAGGGGCTGATGACATGGCTACCTTCTGAAAAGCTTACTTCGGAACTACACATATTGGGGCAGGATGCTACTTTTGCAAGCAAATGCGGCCGTGGGGTGGGCACTTGGGCCCACGCTGTACGGTATCTGGTACACAGCGTGGGCAAAAACCTTGCCCACCCTACGAGACCGGGATTAGATTCGCATTGGCATTACTACGTACTTGAAATCGGCGTTTTCCGGCACGGTGATCAGTGCTGAGGAATTGGCGTCGCCGAGGGCGATGTTGACGTTGTCGCCTTTCAGGTTGTTGAGTACATCCAACAGGTAGGTGACGTTGAAGCCGATGTCGACGCTATCGCCGCCGTAATCGATTTCGAGTTCTTCAATCGCTTCTTCCTGATCGGCATTGGTCGAGCTGATTTTGAGGCTGCCTGGAGTGACTACCCAGCGTACGCCCTTGAACTTGTCGCTGGTCATGATGGCGGCACGTTGCAGGGAGCGCAGCAACTGGTCGCGGCTGATGGTGAAGTCGTTCTTGTAACCCTTCGGCACCACGCGGGTGTAGTCGGGGAACTTGCCTTCTACCAGCTTGGAGATCAGTTCGATATCGGCGAACGACAGCTTGACCTGGTTGTTGGCGATTTCGAGTTGGACCGGTTCGTCGGTTTCTTCCAGCAGGCGCTGCAGTTCGATGATGGTCTTGCGCGGAATGATGACTTCCTGGCGCGCAAATTCCTGCTCGGTGGCGACCTGGCAAAACGCCAGACGGTGGCCATCGGTGGCGACGGCTATAACGTTCTTGCCATCGAGTACCAGCAGCAGGCCGTTCAGGTAATAGCGGATGTCTTGCTGGGCCATCGAGAAATGGACCATGTTGAACAAATGCTTGAGGGTCTTTTGCGGCAGGGTGACGGTGGCGTTGTAATGATCTGCCTGGGCTACTGTCGGAAATTCTTCGGCGGCCAGTGTTTGCAGCGCGAAACGGGATTTGCCGGATTGCACAGTCATGCGTTTGTTGCTGAGGGTCAGCGAGACTTCACCGGTGTCCGGCAAGGCGCGCAGAATATCCAGCAGCTTGCGTGCTGCAACAGTCGTTGCTGCAACTTCGCTACCGCTGCCGACCTTGGCGTTGGTGGTGATTTGCACTTCGATGTCGGTTGACAGGAAAGAGACCTTTTCGCCGTCTTTGCGAATGAGGATATTGGCCAGAATCGGCAATGTGTGCCGACGCTCGACAATACCGCTCACGATCTGCAGTGGCCGGAGAAGGGTATCTCGGTTGGTTTTGACCAATTGCATAGCTATATCCTTGTTATTTAAAAATCAAATATTGCCGCTTGCTGGCATGCTTTGCTTATTACTTTGCGAATACTTTCAAGCAGTCTATAAATGTAACTTAATTCGACTGCCAACGACTCATAAAGCAGGTAAATCTGCGCCAGTTTCAGGTTTTTTTATAGTTTCCACCAGAACATCTTTATTTTGGCGTAGCGACAAAAAAACCACACTTGCAACCGATTTTCAAAATTGCCCTATCCAAACTTATCCACAGGATTGCAGGCAACCCTGGCTGTGGATAAGGCACTCTTGAAATCAGCCCTTGAGCGTTTGTTCCAGCACGTGCAACTCATGGTTGCACTCTGGATTCTTGGTACGGTCGCCGGCGATCTTGCGGACTGCGTGCAACACAGTGGTGTGATCGCGGCCACCGAACAATTCGCCGATTTCCGGCAAGCTCTTCTGGGTCAACTCTTTGGCTAGATACATAGCGATCTGGCGCGGACGGGCGATATTGGCCGGCCGCTTTTTCGAGTACATATCGGCAACTTTGATGTTGAAAAAGTCGGCAACGGTTTTCTGGATGTTCTCGACGGAGATCTGCCGGTTCTGCACCGACAGCAAATCTTTCAATGCATCTTTGACAACATCGATGCTGATATCTTTGCCATGGAAACGTGAGTAAGCAAGAATCTTGCGCAGTGCGCCTTCCAGCTCACGGACGTTGGAACGTAAATGTTTGGCAACAAAAAACGCGACGTCATCGGAGAAGGTGACGCCTTCCGATGCTGCTTTTTTAAGCAGAATCGCTACCCGCATTTCCAGTTCCGGCGGCTCGATGGCCACCGTCAGGCCGGAGTCGAAACGCGAAATCAGGCGGTCATCCATGCCTGTGATTTCTTTTGGATAGGTGTCGCTGGTGATGATGATTTGTTTCTTTGCGGCAATCAGCGCTTCGAATGCGTAGAAGAATTCTTCCTGGGTGCGACTCTTGCCGCCGAAGAACTGGATATCATCGATCAGCAGCAAATCAAGCGAGTGGTAATAACGCTTGAAATCGTCAAAACCCTTACGTTGGTAAGCGGTCACTACGTCGCGAACGTACTGTTCTGCGTGAATGTAGCGAATCTTGGAGTTCGGATTGTCGGCCAGCAGCTGATTGCCGATGGCGTGGATCAGATGGGTTTTACCGAGCCCGACACCGCCATACAAGAACAGCGGATTGTAGGAAACACCCGGATTATTCGCCACCTGGATAGCTGCCGCCCGTGCCAGTTGATTGGCTTTACCGGTTACGAAACTGTCAAAACTGAGTGCCGTATTGATACGTGACTGATCGCGCCGGGCGCTGACGGCACTGTTCTCGGTCTGCACTTCCGGCAGGCGATCGAAGTTGCTGTTGCCATAACTGCCACCACTGGCAGCGGACGACTGGCCGCTCGACTGTTCGCTATTGTTACTATTATTAATAGCGACCGGCATGCTGGAGCTGGCCGGTGCTGCGGTCGACTTGCGTGGATCGAGCACGAACACCACTTCGATCGGCGCTTCCCAATATTGGTGCGCCAGGGTCGTGATGCGGCTTGCAAATTGTGTTTTGACCCAATCCAGCTTAAAGCGATTCGGCGCAGCTATGCGCAACCGCCCATCCTCGTAATCGAGTGGCGCCAGTGGTTTTATCCACGCGCTAAATTGTTGAGGCGTCAATTCCTGCTCCAACTGGGTAGAGCAGCTCTGCCAGAAATTTTCCATGAATCGTTCTATGTGAAGGTGTGCGGGATGAGGTTCTTTACGCCCTGGCTGAGGGGGTTGTTGGACTTAGGATAATCGGCTGCAAAAACAGCTGGCCGGCCCATATTTCACCGCGCTCTCGGTCAATAGCTCGCTATTGACGCTTCGATCACGGCAAAATCTGGCCTCGCCCAGCTATTTTTTCGCTTCGATGACCTAAATCCAACAACCCCCCGTTATTTTTATTGCACGCTGGGTTCAGTAATGAATTTCGTACTACTGAGCAATGCATAACTGGCGGGCGTGCCACACATAAGCCGCTATTCTACCCTTGCCGGCGCAAGTTATCCACAGGCACGGCCAATTAATACCGACTATTAAAGTAAAAAGCCTAAGTGTAAAAAACCGCTAAGTGATTGACAAACAAGCAGAAAATGGGTTCTAATTCAAGGTTCACTGTCCGCTGAATTGCCGGTTTGCGTGTTGACTGCTCTCTGTACTTGTCCCGATTTCGTTATTCGAAACCGTGGCGACCAGGCTCAGATCCAATGGCGAAAGGGTAAAAACCCAGCGCTCTGAGTGTGAAGATCCGATTTATTTTTGCTGATTAGCGAGACCAACATGAAACGTACTTACCAACCTTCCGTCGTGCGCCGTAAGCGTACTCACGGCTTCCGCGCCCGTATGGCAACCCGCGGTGGCCGCGCTGTGCTCAATGCACGTCGCGCCAAAGGCCGCAAGCGTCTGGCAGCTTAATCTCAAGCCTGACGCTTAAAGCGTTGCTTGCGTGACAGAGAATTCAGACGACCGTTTAAAGAAGTGCGAAAACTGCGTCCAAGACTTTGCACGTAAACGGCGCATCGTTAAAACGGATGAATTTTCATCCGTTTTTCGTTTGCGCCCTGTCTTTAGAACGGCGCATTTCGTGTTGTATACCCGCCTTAATGCGCTGCCGCATGCCCGTCTGGGCGTAGTGGCGGCAAAACGGCTGGCACCACGCGCTGTGACGCGTAACACGGTAAAACGGGTTACGCGTGAGTTGTTTCGTCTGACACCATTGCCGCCAATCGACTGCGTTGTGCGTTTATCCAAACCGGTAAACACCAAAGCAGGCCCGGCTACGACTGCGCGCTTGAAGCGAGAGCTACATGGCGAACTAAAGCAGTTGTTCGCCTCGCAACGTCTGGCGGCTGGTACGCCGTAGCAGTGCAGCCTTGTAACGTCGTATTTGTATCGATAATTTCAGGGCTTGTATTGTTCCAGCCTGGCTATAGATAGCACTAGCCCATAGTCCAGGCCCGGAAGAAGAAGGAAAAAAGCTGTCATGAAAATGCCTCTACTGTTCCTGTTGCGCCTCTACAAACTGGGCATCAGCCCGTTTCTGGGACAGAATTGCCGTTTTTATCCCAGCTGCTCCGATTACGCAGCCGAAGCTATCCGCACGCATGGCGCCCTGAAGGGCAGCATGCTGGCCGGACGTCGCCTGTGCAAATGCCATCCGTGGCATGCAGGCGGACTCGATCCGGTTCCGCCACACCAGTCATCCACATCTCCCTCTGCAACCAAACCCGCATCGGTTTCCCGATCGTGTGGTTGCGGCCATTCCTGAATCATAGATAAATACTCTTATGGATATCAAACGTACCGTCCTGTGGGTTGTATTTTCGGTTTCGCTGTTGTTCCTTTGGGATCAATGGCAGCGCCATAACGGCCAGCCGTCATTGTTCTTCCCAAGTGCTAACCAGACTGTGCCGGCTGTAACCGGTCCTGCCGGCTCTGCCAGCGCTGTTGCGTCAGCCGACGCCAGCACTTCGGTGCCGCAAGCTTCTGCAGC
This sequence comes from Collimonas sp. OK607, assembly GCF_900111995.1. GTDB lineage: Bacteria > Pseudomonadota > Gammaproteobacteria > Burkholderiales > Burkholderiaceae_D > Collimonas. The sequence continues at coordinate 46,888 of NZ_FOKF01000005.1, read as the reverse complement.
ATCTGCTGTCACCGGCGCCGCCGGTGCATCGGCTAGCGCCGTGCCTGCCACTGCGGCGGACACCAAAGGCCAAATCATCACCATCACTACCGATGTCGTCAAAGCTGACATCGATACGGTTGGCGGTGAACTGACACGCCTGGAACTGTTGCACCACAAGGACACGGTCGATCCGACCAAGAACCTGGTGTTGTTCGACCACAGCGCGATCCGTACCTATCTGGCTGAAACCGGCCTGATCGGCGGTCCTTTCCCTAACCACAAGTCGCCATTCACGGCCTTGCCGGGCGCCCGCACTATGGACAACGGCAACCAGGTGCAGCTGGTGCTGGAATCGACCGAAGGCGGCGTCAAGCTGACCAAGACCTACACCTTCAAGCGCGGCGATTACTCGATCGACATCAAGCACACAGTTACCAACGACAGCGCCGCGCCAGTGTCGCCTTCGCTGTACTTGCAACTGGTGCGTGACGGCAATGCACCAGAAGGCGAACAGCGTTTTGTGCACACCTTCACTGGCGCCTCGGTGTATACCGATGCCAGCAAGTTCCAGAAGTTTGCCTTCGACAAGATCGAAAGCGGCAAAGCCGACCATGCAACCAAGTCTGACGACGGCTGGTTTGCACTGATCCAGCATTACTTTGTCTCCGCGTTCATTCCGCAAGACAAGGCGCCGCGCGAAATCTTCACCAAGAAGATCGCTACTAACCTGTATGCAGTCGGCAACATCCTGCCGCTGGGCACGATTGCTCCGGGCGCCAGCGTAACTATGGATGCGCGTCTGTATTCCGGTCCGGAAGTGCAGGCTGACCTGGAAGCTATTGCTCCTGGCCTGGAACTGGTCAAGGATTATGGCTGGCTGACAATCATCGCCAAGCCGATTTTCTGGCTGATGACGCAAATCCACAAAGTCCTCGGCAACTGGGGCTGGACCATCATCGCGCTGACCGTGCTGATCAAACTGGCGTTCTTCCCATTGTCGGCTGCCAGCTATCGCAGCATGGCCAAGATGAAACTGGTCACGCCTAAGATGACGTCGATCCGCGAGCGTTTCAAATCCGAACCGCAAAAGATGAACCAGGCCATGATGGAGCTGTACAAGACCGAGAAGATCAACCCGCTCGGCGGCTGCCTGCCGATCGTGGTGCAGATTCCGGTGTTCATCTCGCTGTACTGGGTGTTGCTGGCCAGCGTCGAAATCCGTAACGCACCGTGGCTGGGCTGGATCCACGATCTGGCAGCACCGGATCCGTTCTACATCTTGCCGGTTGTGATGGCGATTTCGATGTTCATCCAGACCAAGTTGAATCCGACTCCGCCGGATCCGATGCAAGCCAAGGTGATGATGTTCATGCCGCTGATTTTCTCGGTCATGTTCTTCTTCTTCCCGTCCGGCCTGGTGCTGTACTGGGTCACCAACAACGTGCTGTCGATTGCACAGCAGTGGGTGATTACCCGCAAGATGGGTGCAGGTCCGGCCAAGGCTTAAAATCGGATATACCGATTGTCGTAAAAAAGCCCGTGAATTAAAAATTCACGGGCTTTTTTGTGGCCATTTGCTTATCGTTGTTTCTATTATCCAACAACCCTCGTAGAATAATTCCATGTCTTTCGATTCCTCTCCCATCGCCGCAATTGCCACCGCACCAGGACGCGGCGGCATTGGCGTAGTCCGTATTTCCGGCAAGCAGCTGGGCTCCCTGATTGAAGCCGTTTGCGGCGTTCCGGAAAGCAAGCTGACCCCGCGCCACGCCACCTATCTGCCTTTCAAGAATACCGACGGCAGTGTCATCGACCAGGGGCTGGCGATCTATTTCAAGGCGCCGCATTCCTATACCGGCGAGGACGTGCTGGAGCTGCAAGGCCATGGCGGCCCGGTGGTGTTGCAGATGCTGCTGACTCGCTGCCTGGAGGCAGGTGCAGATATCGGACTGCGGATGGCGGAGCCGGGCGAATTCACGCAACGTGCGTTTATCAACGACAAGCTGGATCTGGCCCAGGCTGAAGCGGTGGCCGACTTGATTGAAGCGTCCACCGAGGCGGCTGCCAAATCTGCTTCGGAATCGTTGTCCGGCGCGTTTTCCAAAGTGATCCACGCCTTGGTAGGGCAGGTTACCAATCTGCGCATGCTGGTTGAAGCGACGCTGGACTTTCCGGAAGAGGAAATCGACTTCCTGGAGAAATCCGATGCGCGCGGCCAGTTGGCGAATATTCGCAGTACGCTGGATAACGTGTTCAGCCAGGCCGCGCAGGGTGCTTTGCTGCGCGATGGCTTGAACATTGTGCTGGCGGGCCAGCCGAATGTCGGTAAATCGTCCTTGCTGAATGTGCTGGCCGGATCCGATGTCGCCATTGTCACGCCGATCGCCGGCACCACCCGCGACAAGGTAACTGAAACCATCCAGCTGGAAGGCATCCCGCTCAACATCATCGACACCGCCGGCATCCGCGAAGCCGAAGATGCCAACGACGAAGTGGAACGGATCGGCATCGAGCGTACCTGGGCCGCAGTGGCCAGCGCCGATGTAATCCTGCACATGCTGGACGCCAATCACGGCCCGTCGCTGGCGGATGAAAAAATCGTCGCCCGCTTCCCGAACAGCGCGCCGATCATCCGCATCTGGAACAAGATCGACCAGTCCGGCCACCGGCCTGCGGTCGATGTGATGAACGACGCTACCCATATTTACCTGTCAGCTACCGACCATCTTGGTATCGACCTGCTGCGTGGAGAGTTGCTACGCATCGCCGGCTGGCAGCAAACCGGCGAATCGCGTTACCTGGCCCGCGAGCGGCATTTGATTGCGCTTAAGGCAGCGCGGGATCATCTGGATATTGCCGATCAGCACGCGTCGCTCGACAACCGCGTCAACGATCAGTCGCTTGATTTGTTTGCGGAAGAGTTGCGGCTGGCGCAGGACAAGCTCAGCAGTATTACCGGGGCGTTTACGCCGGATGATTTGCTGGGGGTGATTTTTTCTCGGTTTTGTATCGGAAAATAAACAGTTATCCAATAACGTCCAACGACATCCACAAAACACCTTAAAAGCCTCATAAAGTATAAGGTAAATGCCCTGTGACGTCCGAAGCCGTCCGTTGACATCCAGTGGTTTTAAGTACACACTTGAGTACACAAATCTTGCGATATTTTTTACCGTGTACTCAAAATGCCAAAAATTGCCAACCCACTCAATGACACTCGTATCAAGGCTCTGAAACCAAAAGCCAAGCGCTATTCCGTTTCGGATGGTGAAGGTTTGACGCTTGAGATCATGACATCAGGCGCGAAGATCTGGCGGTACCGGTATCGGCTACATGGCAAACAGCAGCCTGTTGTTACTATCGGCGACTATCCAGCGGTCGGCCTACAAGATGCACGTGAGCGGCGCCGGCGCTACGCTGAGGTTGTCGCTAGCGGCGTTTCCCCGATCGCAGACGCCAAGAAAGATCGAGGCACATCCAAGGTGCTTAACTCTATACGGGAATTCGCTGACTACTGGTATCAAGCAGAGATCGCGCATAAATCGGAGTCCTATCGCACCATCACGAGGCGTCAGCTTGATAAGGACATATTTCCGGCCATCGGCAACAAAGCGCTATCCGAAGTAACAGCAGGCGACGTGTTAGCCATCTGTGATCGGATCAAGGGTCGCGGCTCACCACAGTCTGCGCTCGTCACTCGTAACGTCATTAAGCGTATGTATGAATACGCGATATCGCGGCAGGTAGCCACAGCCAATCCCGCACAGCAACTTGTCGCACGGTTTATCGCAACACCTCAAAGCCGTACGCGCGTTCTCACCCCCGACGAGATCGGCAGCGTGCTGCGCACCGTATATGCATCCGATATGGCGCGCCCTTCAAAGTTGGCGTTACACCTCTTGGTCATCACGATGGTGCGCAAATCTGAACTAATCGAGGCCGAGTGGTCCGAATTTGATTTCGTTACCGGCATCTGGCGCATTCCCGCTGAGCGAATGAAGAAGGACCGCGAACATTGGGTACACCTATCAAGCCAGGCGATTACCCTCTTAACCGAATTGTGGCAGCTGTCGCATAGTGACCGCTACATATTGCCAATGCGCCGCGGCTATTGTGAAGATCGACCAATCGCCAAATCTACCCTCAATGCCGCAGTTAGGGCCATGAATACCGATGTGCAACATTTCGTCATTCACGACTTCCGCCGTACAGCGTCGACGCACTTGCATGAAATGGGCCAGTCATCCGATGCCATTGAGAAGGCGCTGGCGCACTCAATCAAAGGAATCAAAGGCGTTTATAACCGCGCAGAGTATGCGGATGAGCGCCGCAAGATTCTGCAACTATGGGCGAATTTCGTGGATGCACAGATCAATGAAGGTCGCAAGGTTGTAATCGGGCAATTTGGTAAGGCGGCATAAGAATGCCCGCATTTGATTGGCCAAGATAGTTTTCTACCCGCTTCCTCACTAAGGAACCACGGCTTTATGCTTTATCTGTGCTGCTGAATCCAGCGGACAATCTCCTTATGTTGCGCGCAGGTGAGATTTTCAATCTGATCTAGTGGCAGCAGGAACGCAGCGGGTTTAGAGAGGAGAGGATTACTATATAAACCGCCCATTTTATTACTTGTACCCCTAGACAGTTCTGGACTAGAATTGCCGTCCCCCGACAGAGCTGGACAATGCCGAGGTTACGAGACGCTTTATTTTTTAGGAAATGCAATGAAATTAATTTGTAAAAACGGGCGCACGGTAAATCTATTAAGTGGTTTGGAAAGGGAAGGCGCCGTGACTAAGCTCCAAAGGTCGTATGGCAGTGATATTTATAACGCATGCATGTCTCGTCACGCTGGTGGCCCATCATACAAAGGTACGACGGCAGCAGTAACGGCTGATTGTGCAATTGAATCTCCTGGCAGCGACGGCGCGACCGCAGGAGCTGCTGGCGATGACGATGATGGTGGCGATGGCGATCCTGATAGTGATCGAGCGTCCCACATCCCGCAAAAATCCCGCTATACAGAAATACTTCAAACCGCGCTTCATAAAAAGCGTATCACCACGTCCAAACGCATCTTGCGAATGGCAGAGTTAAAAGTCCAAATCGGACTATCTCGCAGCACAATCTACGAATTCATAAAAAGTGGGAATTTCCCGCGATCAGTGTCATTGGGTTCTCGAGCCGTAGGATGGTTGAGTTCCGATATTGATGCGTGGGTAGAAAGTCGCGTCATTACCTCTAACGTAGCTTAAGGGGACGATATGACAGACAAAAAGAAAGCCACCGTTGGCGCGGTAGCTCATGAAATCACACGTCCCGACGAATCCAACATTAGCGGTGCGATATGAGCGCGCTAGTTCAATTGAAAGAAGCCGTTGATGCAGGCGGTATGCCTGACAAGCGTATTGTTTGGCTTGGCCTTGGTATCACGCCACCAAAATTCAACTCGATAAAAATTGAATTCGATGATCTGCCAACTGACGACGAATGTCTATCAGTAGCAGGCCTGGACGTAGTGCTAACCTATTGCGGAGACCTGATTCGATACAGCATTCTGTGGAAAATCTGCAAGGCGTTGTTAAAGGCAAGGCCTCGACGGCTGCAAATTGTTGACCTGGACACAAAGCGTGTTGCATTTCTCAAATTGGGGGCGGTATGAGCCCAGCCGCCATATCCGGGAAAATGAAAATCGTACCCGCCGAGCCGGACTTGATCGAGTTGCGAGAGCTACTGGCAAAGAGTCGCGCCGATCAACCTATTAAGCATATTGACGGTATGCCCAAAGGTTTTGTCGTATCTAAATCAGGCGTCTTTTTTACCCCCGACCAATCGGGAGACCGCGAGTCGAGGACTATTCGCGTGTGTTCTGAACTGTACGTCATTGCGTTAATTCGAGATCGTTCATCCGAGAACTGGGGGCGAGTGATCAAGTTCAATGATGCCGATGGAGTCTCCCATAAATGGGCAGTTCCCATGGAAATGTTGGCAAGTGATGGCGCAGATATGCGGCGGGAGTTGTCGCGTCAAGGATTGGCCATAGCACCCAGCATAACAGCCCGGAACAAGCTGGCGGAATACCTAATCGAATGCGTGCCCAAGGCCAGGGCGCGCTGCGTTCAGCAAACGGGCTGGTTTGATAACGTGTTCGTCATGCCAGATCGCACCATCGGGGAAAGCAAGGAAATTGTTCTGTATCAATCGGGAAGTAAGACGATCTGTCAATACCTGCAAGGCGGTACACTTGACCAGTGGCGCAACAGCGTAGCGCAGCTTTGCACCGGGAATAGTCGCCTAATCTTTGCTTTGTCTGCCTCATTCGCCGGGATGATTCTTCATCATGCCGGGCAGGAGTCTGGTGGAATCCATTTTGTCGGCGGCAGTTCAACAGGGAAGAGTACGGCGCAATTGGTCGCTGCTTCGGTCTATGGCAGTTCAGCATTTAAACAGAGTTGGAGGGCCACAGGGAATGCATTGGAAGGTACTTGTGCGCTTCACAACGATGCGGCGCTTATTCTGGACGAAATGGCCGAGGTAGACCCGAAAGAAGTTGGCAGCATTGTGTACATGATTGGCAACGGCACGGGCAAAGGGCGTGCCGGACGCACAGGTGAGGCAAAGCAACGAAAGACGTGGCGCTTGATGATTGTCAGCTCAGGTGAGATTGGACTGGCACAGCATATGCGCGACGGCGGCAGAATTGCCAAGGCAGGCCAAGAGGTACGCATGATCGACATTGCAGCCGATGCCGGTGCGGGTCAAGGCTTGTTTGAGGAGTTACACGGCTATGAGGGCGGCGCGAAGTTGTCGGATGCTATCAAAGAGGCCACCCAGACTTATTACGGCACGCCTGCAATTGCCTTCTTGGAGCAACTTACCGGTGATCTGGAAAATTTTCCAGCTGCTCTAAAAACGGCAATGAACGCCTTTGTCGCGAACCACTTGCCACGTGACGCAGGTGGACAAGCAGAGCGTGTCTGCAACAAGTTCGCCGTCATTGCCATTGCCGGCGAGTACGCAACCGGGGCAGGCATTACCGGATGGCAGCAAGGTGAAGCAGTAGCGGCGGCGGCAACATGTTTTCGGTCATGGCTCGACAGTCGGGGCGGCGGAGGGAATCAGGAGAAAACCGCGATTTTAGCTAGCGTAAAGGCGTTCTTTGAATCGCATGGAGAATCAAGATTCTCAGATATAAAGGACACCTCCGGTAGAGTCACGATCAATCGAGCGGGCTTCAGGAAAACGACAGACGAAGGACAGGAATATTTTGTGCTGCCCGAAGCATACAGGCGCGACGTATGTGCCGGGTTCGATACGAAGACCGTCACAAAGGTTTTGAAAGAAGAAGGGTGGCTGGAGTCTGACAAGGACGGGAAAACATCGCAGAAAAAACGATTGCCGGGAATTGGCTCAACGAGATGCTATGTGTTCACGTCAAAAGTGCTGGGGGACTGAATATGTGGCTAGATGCATTTAAACCAAAAGCAGGAAACATGCAAACAAATGGTGGGGCGGGTGGAACAAATGGAACACCGCCTTGCAAACCCAATGAATACAAGGATTTCACCGTTCCACCTGCGCACTCAACTGCAATAGGTCAAGATGGAACAAATGGAACAGAAATCTATCTTGTTCCACCTGGCCCATTATGTTCCACCGCGACAAAAACAAACTCGAACACTGATGCACTACCCCGCAAACCCAATGAACACCTAGGACTCGCTATTCCCGTTCCACTTGTTCCACCCGATCCACCGCAAATCCACGTCAAATCGGAAAATGAAGTCGGCACGGGAGATGTGCTGGCACGATTTCGATTTGATCTTGTGCAGCGGGATATTGCGTCAGGCTTTCCCGGAGAGGATCTACGGCGCGTCAATAACATTGCTTACCGATTGATTATGGCGCGTGGTTTCCAGTTTGAGGAGGCAATAGCAGAAGCGGGGAGGTGGGTTGCTGATAATCCGCCTCGCAGTGACGAAGCAGCGTTCGTTGATGTGATGGCCCTGATTGAAAGGGCAAAGCAATGACCGCTAGTTAAACAGGAAATCAATCGCCGGATGGACGCGCTGATGAGGGCCGACACACTGGGATGGTTTAATCCTGGCTCACTGGGCGACGTTCTTCTGGCGGAGCTTAAAGAAGTCTCGTACGACTTCGGTACCGGAATGGGGACCTCCGCCGATTCCTTGGCTCCGCTTTAAGCATTCAGTTCGAACTAGATTATGAGCATCATTACGGGTTAGAAAACTTCTACATCCGCTCCTATTGCGAGAAATTTTGTGTATAATTTTTTCACCTCTTGCAACTGAGGGGTTTGGGTATCTCTATGAAGAGTGCCTTTTTTGCCAGTCGGAGTGACTCTGCTGGTTCCCGTGATGTTGTGACAACGAGCGGGTTCCTTTAAATATCGGAGCTGCTCATGACTACCTCTCTATCTCGTCTTCGTTCTGTCGCGTTCACCCGCCAATCGGGCCGCTGTTTTTACTGTAATGTGCCAATGTGGCAGCGCGATCCCGCTGAACTCATCAAGAAACACAAAATTACAGTTGGCCAGGCCAAGCGTTTGCAGTGTACAGGCGAGCACCTACAGGCTCGTTGCGCTGGAGGGGCGACATTGCAAACAAATATTGTCGCCGCGTGTTTGTATTGCAATGGTACCCGCCACAAGAGCAAGCGTCCGCTTTCTCCAGATAAGTATAAAGAGCGAATACGGCGTCTGATGAATGCTCAGCGATGGCATGAGCGATGGGTTTTCAAACACGGTTTGTTTAAGTAGCCGGAAGCCTTTCGGTGCCGACTTTGACGAGGCCAAAACACATTACGAACTCGGGGTACCATTCCATTAGCCTCGGCCAGAAGCGGACCAATTCTCAGATCGGATTTCCTAATTCGATTGCAATTTGTTTAGTGCGTCGGTAGCTTCGGGATAACCAAGCTGCTGCGCCTGTTTGTAATAACGCGCCGCGTCCTTTGTATCCGGAGTCAAACCTATCGCTCCCACTTCATACCAGTATCCCAGTTGATAGTTAGCGACCGCATCTCCCGCGGCCGCAATTTTTTTCTGTTGCCGCAATGCCATTCGATAATAGGTCAAGGCTCGCTCGGGATTCTTCGCATTCCCGTAGACCCCGAAGGCGTAGGTCGATGCCGCATCGGTAAGGGCCTCAAAATCCTCGCCGGCTTCCGCTCTACGAAGCTGGATCCCGGTCGCGGCTTCGGATAATTTATCCTCGGTCGCCAAGCCGGCGTCCTTCTCGGCTTCAGGCAAGGTTCTCCAATACATCAACGCAGACAACTTGCTGCCGGCCTCCGCCGCTTTGATGTAATAAGTAGTGGCCATGCGAGTATTTTTTTGAATTCCATTGCTGCCTTTTTCCATGAACATTCCCATTTTCTGAAGCGCTCGGTACTCTCCTAGCGCTGCGCTTTTTTGATAAAGCTCGACGGCAAGCGCCATGTTTTTTGAAACCTGAGACCCCCTCTCCAACAGCGAGGCGTATTCGTACATGGCCTCGGCGTTGCCGGCGTCAGCGCCTTTCCTATACCAGTCGACGGATTTCTTCATGTCGACCGGGCCGGCAAGTCCTTGTTTCCAGAACATTCCAAGGCGCGCCATAGCCGCGCCGTCGCCGGCGGCAGCAGCATTTTCCAGAGACGGCATTTCATTGCGCCGCTTGGTTTCCATCGCGCTTTCACTGGTCTCAACAGCTTTATCGACGCGTGTAATGGCTTCCGCCCGGAACTGCGGACTCTTGTTGAAAACGACCTCTATCCGTTTGGCAACGCCCGCGCCAAGCGTGAAGCTTTGCTCAAATATCTGGTCGTAGTATTCGTCACGTTTTTTTGTTGCCCTGATCTGGATGAGGCCTGTCTTGACCTCCATGTCAATCGGGCATTCCCCTTTCAGAACGCCATTGACGCTCACCTGCGCGTCCATGCTTTTCCCTTCGCAAAAGACACGTATTGCCGACAGTTCCGCCGGCGCTTGCTTTGACGAGTTTGCCCCTTTTGCTTTGGCGGGAGACGCCGTTTCTGCAGAGCTGACTAGGCCGTGCGCAAACAGCAATGCAATCAATAGATAGCGGCGATTCATTATTTTTTCCATTTTATTTTCTCGCTGTTAACCACGGACCATACCGTAGCTCTTTCTGTAGATGTCTTTATGCAGATTTATTTCGGAACGCAGGTAAAAGTGCCGTCTGCGCGATCTTGAATTTCATCCTTGCCGAATGAAATTCCGCCTTCGCACGCAGCATAGTGATAGTTGTCGATAGCACGTGCATATTGTTTGTCTCCAGGCATCACGTTGATCGAATGCGTGTAGAAACTGTTGCCAGTGGGGCCGTCCCCGCAATGTTTGTTCGAATATTTGAGATCACCGCACCACACCACGAAGATCTGGATATTGCAAGTGTTGCTAAAAGCGACGTCTTCCTTTTCACGCGCGACGGAGACGCAGCGTATGGCGTCGCGTCCGGTATTGATCGAGTTCGATTTCTTTTGAGTTGTTGTTGTGGCCGCTGCTGTAGCCGGCGCCGCCTCGCGAACCGGTTTGCTCTCCGACGTACGTCTCGTTTCTGCCGCAACAGCCTGCGCACGTTGAGTTTCCTGCTGTGCTTGCACCAATTGAATACGCTGGGTTTCGGCCTGGCGTTGCTGCTGCTGGCGTTGTGACTCGATTTGCGAACGTTCCTGAGCCAGGCGTCGTTGATCGTTCGCTACGGTTCTCGCGGCCTCCGCCTGCTGCTTCTCAAATTGTCGATTGCGCGCCTGTTCTGCCGCCCGCACATTTGCCTGCGCGCGGATGGTTTGCGAATACACATTGCCTGCTGCAGCGATGCGATTGTTGAGGTTTTCACGTTCGTCGGCCTCCGCCTGCGCTTGCCGATCGGCATCGCGCGCACGTTGTTCGGCTTGCAGCAGCTGGGCCTCCTGCTCTTCCAGTTCGCGCTGGCGCTGCGCGATGACGCGCTCCTCTTCTCTGATGCGTTCTTTTTCCGCGAGAGAGGCGTCTTCGGCGCGTTTGAGTGTGCTTTTGGATTTACTGTCGTTGGCGAGCTTGCGTGCTGCGCGCAAATGGGTGTCGGCACAGTTGAAGTCGCGTGCAGCAATGCACTGGTTTGCCTTGGAAATCGAGACGTCGAAGTCGCCTTTGTCCATTTTGTCGAATTGGTCGCTCATGCGCAGAAGGTCCTGTGCATGTGGAGTTCTGCTATAACACGCCATTGCGCAACAGGCGAGAATCAACAGAGTACGTAAGCGGTAGGTGTCCCAGCTGAATTGGAATTTCCCCCCATCACAAAAATTTGCCTTGTTCAAAATGATTCTCCCCTGCCGCATGCTGATGCACGTCGGCTAATTGTTATAAATAGCGCTTTAGAAAATTGGAAACCGACCGTTACTCCGGACCGATGAATTTGTTTCGTTCGAATTTTCCGGCTGTGCGGGTACCGTCTGCGCTGATTAGCACGCCCTTGCCGTTCATCTGGCCGTTTCTCAATTCGCCTTCGTAGCGATCACCGTTCTTTTTGATCAGAATGCCCTTCACAGTTGTTTTCCAGTCCTGGAAGTCGCCTTCATAGCGATCGCCATTGGCGTACATCTGCACGCCACGTCCGCGTTGCTGACCTCCGACAAACATGCCCTCAAAATTTTCCCCGTTGTGAAAAATTTGTTTGCCCTGTCCTTCGATCTTTCCCTGAACGAAGTTGCCTGTGAGACGACCGTACTCCTGGATGCCGTCCACCGACCACACCAACTCTCCGGGGCCTGAGCCAGCGCCCCCCTTGCAAGCGCCGCTCCAGGACTTGACAGATGCATGCATATCCTCAGGCATATTCAAAAGGAAATAGCAGCCTTTGCTATCAGCTAGATAATTCAGCGCCAATTCGGCTTTGGCGAGCGGACTGCCGGCCGTGACCCCACGCATGAGCACGGGAAAAGGCGTTCTTCTTGCCCAGAAATTGTCCCATTCGGGCGGTTGGGAATAAGCAGGGGCTTTTGGCAATTCAATACGTTGTGCGACACCAGCGCCTAGAGGTACGTCCACGCTATAGACGAGTTTGTATTTACCATCTTTTTTTGTTGCGACTTCCAGTCGATGACTGCCCGGCTTGGTGGTGATATCCACCGGACATTTGCCTTTGTAATCGCCGTCCAGCACTACATCGGAACCTCTGTCCTCCTCATCGCAGGTCAAACGTACGTATGAGTCGGCAGCAAACGCATGTGCCGAAGTGAGAAGTACCGTTAAGCCTATAAGCCGAAGAGTAGTCATGGGAAGAGGACGAAAGTTTGCGAAATTGGATACGATTAAATGTATCTAATTGTTACATAGATCCATTTATTCTCCGTTGCAAAAATTGTCCTCTTCCCTATTCGTGCCACAGTTCCAGCACTTGAAGTATGGGCCGTACTTTCCGTTCGAATGATATGAGGCGGGCATGCTGCAGGAATAACATAGTTCGCCAATTCCTCGCCACTCTTGCCAAACCCGCCAGGCGTTGTAAGCCAGGCACAAGATGCTGGCCGCTATTGATGCGAGGCCAGCGTAATTTATCCGTGCCCAGTTTAGAAAGACAATCGTTTCCCTCGTCATTGAATTGATACTAACATTATATAAATGTAATGCCAGATTGCAACTTGTCACTTCTCTGGCAAATGGCATAATAAATTCCTCTCTACCTTTCTAGGGATCGATGTATGTGCGGACGAATCACCCAAACCAGAGAAGCCAGAGCATACGCCAAGAAAGTCGGCTGGTCGGAGGTTGACTATCGCGACCGTGACTGGCATCCAGACTGGAATATGCCACCTGGTCGCAACCCGTTCGTGTTGCATCTGCTTGGCGGGAAACCAGCAATTGATTCTGTACACTGGGGATATCACCCCAAATGGGCTGTCGAGCGAAAGCTGCCTATGATGATTAATGCACGGCTTGAAAAAGCGGCTACCGGCGCAGCATGTTTAAGTCTGGGCGGGTGATTGTCCCCGCCGAGGGGTGGTACGAATGGACGGGCGAGAAAGGTCACAAACAGCCGTGGTACATACGGCTAAAATCGGGCGAGTCGATGCTCATGGCTGCGATAACCGATTTCCGGCCAGGGAGTGAAATGCACGAAGGCTCGGGTTGGGCCGTTTCCAATTCCCGCTATTGCTCACGCGACAATTGGCGATCTATCCGCAAATTCCAGACTTGAGAAGAAGTGGCCGACTACTTGAAAGCAAAAACTAGAAAAAGTCAGTGCCCGTTTTCGCCTCAGTATGTGCTTGAGCCATCTCATGGAATCACCTCAATAGCACCAGTGGAATGTCGCGAAGATGCGGTAAGAATTGATGAGTCAGCGAGGGAAGCCAAGTACCTCCTCCGGAATTAGTTTCGTCGATTCCGTATTTATCAGCATGGGCGATGCCTGTGATTAGCGAACAGAAAAAGAAAGCTACAACGGTGCGCATCCGAAACCTATCATTTGAGGTGATGGGTATGAGAAGCCGAATTGGCGAGGTACGCGGTCTCTATGGGTTGAGGAGTGAGTGGCTGCAATACTCACTGAGTAGCGAGCAACTTCTTCTTCTGGGACTCAAACTCTGAGTCTGTAATCACGCCCGAGTCCTTCAAGTCTTTCAATTTTTTGAGTTCGGTGTACAAGTCTTTGGTCTCCTTGGTAGAAGAAGACTGCCGGACAGTTTGATCAATTTCGATTCTCTGGGTTGGGGGCTTCGTGCTATCGAAGTCACCTTTGCGCCCGAAGCTTGAGACCTTACCGCTTTGAATTGCTACGTAGTAGTCACCAGGCCGATTAGCATCGGCGGCTATAACAGTCTTTACCCAACTATATTGCATGTACTCGGTATCACCGCTTGCCGAAACGGACTTGGGTGGGCCGAGCAGCTTTAGCACATCACTCTTAGGCATGCCTATGGACAACTGGTTGAGTTGGTCCGCCGTGCCAAAGACCATGGCCATGCATCCGGTGAGCGAGAAAGCGAGCAAGATAGTGAGGAATCTGGTCATGCAAATACTCTCTTGATTTTTGAATGGTAACGACGAAACAGCTAAGCGACGCCATTGTTGTATGACTGGTCGCATTGTTTAATTTATATAGTAGCAATCTTTCTACATAAATAATACAACTATTGCAATGCGGTACGATGTACATCTATCAGAGTGTCAAATTGCCAGCGCAGTCGCTACGGCCGCCAAGTTGTCGGCCGACAGAAATAGACGCGCTATGAGCCTTTATCCAATGGGCGGCAAAGCAACAGCCAAAGCAACACGAAAACCGTAGTTGATATCATGCGACGACAGCGGGTTTGCGAGAATAGGGGTACTCCCAAATTTGGGGACACCCCCAACGGACAAGATGCCCCTGGAGAAAATTATCCGGATGCACGCGCTGGAGTTCAGCACTCACTAACAGCTGTGGGACTAATGAGTCTGACTTTTCAGGAGTCGTCGCGGAGAAGCGCTATTCAACATCCACCGATGGTGGTTAATCACGCCTGCGCACGCATGAGTGACACATTTAATCCTATCCACAAATTGTGGCTGGGATGCCTCGTGCACGCCCGCGAGTGACGCTGTCGAACCCTCATTGAGGAGTGGAACCGTCTTCCCAAAATTGAGGAGGCGGTACCGCCGACAATGAAAAGCCCGTGCGCCCGAGAGTTGGGTGCGATTCGGCTTGGTCGGATTTGAAATCCAGCCAAGTCCGTGCGCGCGCGAGTTCGGTGTTTCCAGTTCTGTTTCCACGGAAAAGGCTGCTGAAAATAGTTACTCAAATCCGCCTGGACGCTATAAACGGGGGCTTTTCAAGAGCGCTTACGCCATCCTTTGCGGCGTGAGACCCATCCAGAATTGGATGCATCTTTCCCAAGGCGCCCTCTAAATTTTTAGGAACGCACTCACCGATATCTTTCGGGCAATGAGAATGCAGATTCAAAATCCGACTTCTATGTCGCGTTTCAAACGCTACTTCCGCCATTGGCGGATGTTGAACGGACGGTGAGTATGGCGACTATTTTGTATCGATATAACGGTGGCTTCACGGTTAGGTAACGCTGAGCATTACTGGTACGCAAAGCAACGGTACGCAACGTGGTGCGCACGGAAACGGGCATTTCAAATGCGTACCTTGGTTCGCCAGTAATAACTAGCTTGC
Organism: Collimonas sp. OK607; assembly: GCF_900111995.1. Lineage (GTDB taxonomy): Bacteria > Pseudomonadota > Gammaproteobacteria > Burkholderiales > Burkholderiaceae_D > Collimonas. The sequence goes on along the minus strand of NZ_FOKF01000005.1, from coordinate 31,742 downwards.
CGCAAGACTAGGTCAGCGCGGTAGCTCAAGCCGTTTCAAAGAGTCGCGTTCAAACGCTACCCCTCCGATACTTCAATCATAAATCGCCTGTCACCCGCATGATGCTGGCCCGGGATACACCATAGGTCCGAGACAGTGCACTTACGGATGCCCCGTTCTTCCGCATGTCGATGATCTCAGTGCGCTGCACGTCGTTTGTCTTGGTTGGCCGGCCAAGGGTCTTGCCTTCAGCCTTCGCACGGGCCAAACCAGATTGAGTCCGTTCGACCAGCAGATCCCGCTCCATCTCTGCGACGGCCGTCAACATATTCAGCATCAGCTTTCCGGCTGGCGATGCCAGATCGAGCGTCCCGAGCTGCAGGACTATGACCTGAATCTTCCGCGCGGCCAATGTCTTGATCGTTACGCCAACATCTTGGGCATCACGGCCGAGACGATCCAGTTTTGAGACCACAAGCGTTTCGGCATCGCGGATCTGGCCGAGCAGTGCTTTGAACTGCGGTCGTTGTGATGCATGGGTCTTTCCACTCACGCCCTCATCTGCATACCAGTAATCAACTTTGAAGCCCGCCTTCTCGATATCCCGGCGCTGATTCTCGGTCGTCTGGTCTTTTGTGCTGACTCGACCGTAAGCGAAAGTTGCCATGCTGCTGTTCTCCATTAATTTTGTGTTGCGGCAACGTCCATTGCCGTTCAATAATGTATTAAATATATATGAACATGTTCAAAAATGAAATGCATAAGTTATGAACAGTGTAAATAGTTCTTCCCGTCAGTGTTCATAAACGGTCGTTTTCGAACACGCATGCATCGAGCCAAACTGAGTGTCGTAGCAAAGTAATGCCCCGATACTGAAATCCTGTTGCTCAATAGAAAACGGTGGTGTACTTTGAAAACATGTTAAACAGATGACACTTCAGAAGAGCTGCGAGCAAAGGAAACTATGGCGCGCCGACGGTCAAATGCAGGGTTGATAGACGTCTTGCTGAAACTCCCAGCGTGGGTGAGTTTGCTCGTGGGATGTGTAGCTTTCGCGGGGATGCGCTGGATACTGCCGGCGATGTGGGCCGGCAATCTCTACCTGAAGAGTATCGCCGCAGGATTGCAAGCGATCGCTTGGATGCCGTTATTGGTCTTCGGGTTTGTTGGACTCATTGCCTTTGCCACTGCCAAGGCCGGCAAGGCAGTCGAAAATATTGATACGGGCAAACGGCCGCGATTCAAGCGCGAACCATTGAACCCGCCATCCGGTTCTACTCTGGATAACCGCTGGGGTGCTTCCAACCAGACCATCGATGAAGCTATAAGGGGTAAAGGTCCATCTGATGCCTGGAGTGTGGAAGCACTGAGATCACTGGAGTGGAAGCGATTCGAATTGCTGTGCGCGAAATACTACGAGGCAGTTGGATTTAAGTCCGAAACGATACGTTGCGGCGCCGATGGTGGAATTGACGTGAAATTGTTCAAGCACGATCCTGCCAAGCCGCTGGCAGTTGTGCAATGCAAAGCCTGGAACGCCCGCTTGGTAGGCGTCAAAGAAATACGCGAATTACTAGGGGTGATGACTTCAGAGAAGGTGGTACGCGGTGTGTTCATTACCACCGGCTCATACAGCAAAGATGCATTGGTATTCGGTGATGCCAATCCTATGCAGTTGTTGGACGGCCCAGGCTTCGTAAAGAAGATTCAAGAGTTATCGACTGAAAATCAAACTGAACTGCTCAAGTTCGCATTCGGGGGTGATTACGCCACCCCTACGTGTGCATCTTGCGGAATCAAGATGGTAAAACGAGATAGCAAGCGTGGAGTATTTTGGGGCTGCCGCAATTATCCGCGTTGTAAAAGCAAATTCATAATCAGAGAGCAATAGGGCGGAACTGCACGCTATATTGCCGGACAGGGAGAGAAAATGAAAAAAATAATTGCATTGCTTTTTACGATGATTGTGGCCACTGGTTGTAGCAAGCCGCAAGACGTAGTCCTTTCACCGGACCCAGCGAAGTGGGGGCAGGAGGTGAGCGATGCCGCACAAAAATTGTCAGAAGATGATCGCAAGCTGTTGGCCGGATATGCAATGCGAAGCGCAATCGGAACTGCATTTGGCGGAAAAGGAATAGTCCCAGGCACAACAATTGGGACTGCAATCGCTGAACAAAAACAATGGATTTTGCAGCAGCAAGCGGAGCAAGCCGAGCAAGAAGCTCTCAAACAAAAGCTAGTTGCTGAGCAACTGGCATTTCAAAAAACGGTGGCGGAGGCTCTGACGGTAACGGTTTTGGAAAAAAAGGTACTACCGAAGGACTACCATGCCAGTCGCTATTCTGACTACCAGACTTTCAAATTGGGTCTGCAGAATAAGAGTGGAAAAGATATTGAAGGCGTGGCTGGGCGAGTACAGTTTTATGACATATTTGATAAAGAAGTGTATTCCATCCGGTTTAGTTTCGATGAAGGAGTCAAGGCAGGTGCTACTGCTGTCTGGGAAGGTGGCCTAGACATCAATCAATTTAATGATGGGCAAAAAAACCTTGCTAATCTTGCAGAGGGAAAATACACAACTCGTTTTTTTCCTAGTGCAATCGTCTTTGCTGATGGCACGAAATTGAAAGTGTCTGATTAACCGCATCCCGGCAGGTGTGGCACTGGGCAATGGTGTGGCGGCTGGCTACGGGTTCGAGCTTCATCCCATCGATGTGCTCATGGAATGTCGAACCGAGCTTGAGCCAGTCGACGTCGACGACGAATATGTTGTTCGCCTGGATCTGCTGCACCTGCTAGCTCGTCCATTTGGTGAGTGTGACAAGCAGTGTTGATGTGTAGTAGTCGCTATCTTCAAATACATTACTTTAATCGTAACGCGCCGTCGATCTCTGATATTGGAATCATGCCCAAGCCGTTAAGCGACAGCCGGCCGGCGCGTACCATCTTACAAATCGTCTGCGCGGAAAGGCCCAACATTTGCGCTGCCTGCACCTGCGTTACCTGTGAAGGCCGCGGATGTTGCTCGGCGTAAATCTGCGCACCGCGCCTGGCGCACTCAATCAATATATCTTCAGTCACCATGTAATCGTCCCATTCGCTCTACGACCATCTCGGCAATTTCTTCAGATCGAAAATCCAGTTCCAGGCCAGTATAGGTGCCTACGACAAAGTGAGAGTAGGAAAGCTCAACCGCGTGACTTTCGTCGACGTCGCCGGCAATCGCCTTGATCACGTCAGCGATGCGTGAGTAATCGTAATCCTCCGCAATTTTTTCGTCACCGGTGAAAACCTGGTATCCATAAAATCCAGGCTTAATTTTTGAAATCGCTGCTTTCACTGACATCATTTGGCCTCCGGATTGGTTAAAACGATATGCGAAAGCATTAGCTCACATAAGTTTTCCGACAGTACAGCAATTAGCAGTAGTCGCGATGTTTTTTGGCAACATTGAAGAATACACACAATAACTTGCTGTATTGTTGATCCAGGGAGAAAAATGAAAAATACAATACTTGCTCTTGCTGCAGCCGTAGCCTTGTCTGGATGCGCCACGCAAACTGGTGTCATTTCAACTGGCCCAGGGACATACATGGTCTTGAAACAAGGAAATGGTTTCTGGACAGCGCCCAGTACCTTGAATGCCGACGTCATTCAGGAAGCTAGTCAATATTGCGCTAATCAAAGTAAGGCACTCAAAATCATCAACACCCGCCAGGCCGGTGTCGGCTTTCGACCAGGCGCATATCCTGAAGCTGAAATTGAGTTCAGCTGCATCTAACAAATAAGGCGCCACGGCACGCTCATTTGCCGGAGGGGATTGAAAAATGAAAACAACCATCGCATTGACGATTCTGTTTGCCGCCTCGCTATTTGCCGTCACCCCAGCCGGCGCCAGAGTCGAGCGCAGCGCCTCAGCAAAACATGAGTTTCAACATATGACGCCGTGTCCAAGCACTGGGCAGAATCTCGGCAAGTGCCCTGGTTACGTGATCGACCATATTGATCCGCTATGTCACGGCGGAGCTGATGCACCGGCTAACATGCAGTGGCAGACAATTGCTGATGGAAAGGCTAAAGACCAGAGAGAGCGGGAGTTGTGCCACGTAAGCTATCGGCGCGTGCCATCTAGTTCAGCCTGCCTAACCGGCCCGCGCGGTGGCCGGTATCGAATGGTGAATGGACACAAGCGGTATGGGTGTTGAGAAATGAGGTGAGCGCCTAGTCGCCGGCAATTGGTTGCCAGTCCAAGCACTTGACGCAGTCGTGGCGCATGATCGTTGATTGCAAAACAAAAACAGCATCAATATGGGGAGCAATGTAAACTGTGGATATGTCTACTTTTCGAATTACTTATGATGGTCCGGCACTTGAAACATCTGAAATGGATGTTCGCGAGCTCGCACCCGCCTTATTGTCGATAGGGGACCTTCTAGAAGCGGCAACTACAGCGCTATACGGCGATCAGATCAAGCCACAGGTGAGCGTAAAAGGAAGCTTTAAAACCGGCAGCTTTGGAATTGATTTCAATCTAGCAACCAGTCTTCTATCTCGAGTGCGCGACATATTCGCAGGAGACAACGCAGCTGCGATTGCAAACTCCTTAGCAATTCTTGGCGCACTCGGCTTTGTCTCTAAAAAAGTCGCAAAGCCTGGACTGTTCGCGGTCCTAAAATGGATCAAGGGCAGAAAGATTGAGCGGGTAGAAACGTCCGAAGATTCTGCAGTGATTTACGTTGATGGCGATCAGCTAACTATTGAATTAAGTGTCCTTGTGCTACTAAGGGATGTTTCAGTACGCAACGCGACAAGCAAAGTTTTGGAGCCGCTTTCTAGGAGTGGCATCGATACATTCGCGGCTGGCACAGACAGTGAAATTGTGGAAACAGTAACAGCAGATGAAATAAGTTGGTTTGTCGCCCCTGTGCCAACAGATGAATTGCTACTAGACGATGTCCGAAAAATGGCATTTTCAATCGTCTCGCTTGCCTTCAAAGAAGATAATAAATGGCGGTTGTATGACGGCGCCGCGACAATCCACGCAACAATTACCGATATTGAATTTTTGAGCAAAGTAGATCGGAATCAGATTGCTTTCGCAAAAGGTGACGTTTTAGTATGTGATGTGCGCGTCTTGCAATGGCAAACCACATCTGGTGCGAAGACAGAATACGAGGTAGTCCGGGTAATAGAGCATCGGACATCAGCAAGACAAATACCGCTGCCTGGCCTATAAATCACGACTATCCAGCCCACCCTACGCGGTGGGCTTTTTTACGCCGGTCGCTCGACCAGGCTCACATCCCAATCCCCTTCGTAGCCAAATGACGGCGCCGGTCTTTCCTCTACCATCCAGAAATTAGTCCTGGCAATGAAGTCCGGCGCCATGTACCAGTGCGCATCCCGGTCGGCATCCATCGCCCACCACCTAGCGCCCGTCGGCGCTTTCTTCCAGTCGATCTCTGTCGGCATGGCATCACCCTCCCTCGCTCCATTCTAGTCAGCCTTTGCGATATGGCAACGTCAAACCGCTTCAGTGGTTTTTTACGCCCTGTGGATAACTCGATGCAGTTTATGTTTTAAGTACACAGGTAAGTACACAATTTCAAGATGATCTTCAAAAACCCAATATGGCAAAGGCTTTCAAGATGCTCACTAGCTTCTGTATCGAAATAGGCACTGATATAAATAGCTTAAAAGGGTATTGAAAATCGGTTGAGGGACACAATATTGATTTGGTCTCCTCCAACTCTCCCTAAGTTTTGGACTTAGCCCGCAACCGAAAGGTTGGCGGGCTTTTTTTTGGTTCATCGCGGATTGCTTTACTGCGCAGCAGGAGTAAAGTGAACGGGCACGTGCATCTTCCTTAAAACAGTAATTAACAAAGGAGATTCGTATGTCCGCACATACTTACAAGATAGTCGAACTCGTCGGATCGTCCACGATTGGCACTGACGACGCCATCCAGAACGCGATTTCCAAGGCCGCACTTACGGTAAAACACATTGACTGGTTTGAAGTCATTGGAACCCGGGGACATGTAGCTGACGGCAAGGTCGCTCACTTTCAGGTCACGCTCAAAGTCGGCTTCAGACTTTTGGACGGCGCGCCCTGACCGGGCGATTGCCATATATAAATAGTAAATAACTCAAAAGGTCTTGAAAATTGGCCGGTGGGCACAATATTGTCTTGGTCTCCTCCAAATCTCCCTAAGTTTTGGACTTAGCCCGCTGCCGAAAGGCTGGCGGGCTTTTTTTTGTTTATTGCAAACGCATGAGATAATGACAAAATAATAATAAAGCCGATTCACAAACTCGCAGAAATTATTTTCAACGACAAATCAAAGGTGTACATTGCCTATAACGTCGAACCGAGACGCATATGAAACCGCATATGAAACACTTCTCCACCTTTCTTCGCGAAAATCCCCTCTACGCGGCGTTGCTGGGTGTACTCGCGATATTTGCCGTGATAAAAGGTATCACCGTCGGAATTGCCTACGTCATTGGCGCGACGCTTAAGCTTGGCGTTGTGGCAGTGGGTCTTTTACTTGCCCTGAAAATACTGCTGGTGACTGCATGGTTTGCCAACAGGGCAAAGCGTCAGTCCAGGCCCCTCCTGCTGAAATAACGCGATTTTCGATTACCAGCCTGAACCGGCTTACCTCACCCAATCGCGCCACAACACCATCAGCACCGTCATCAACGCAGGACCGATGAACAGGCCGAGCAATCCGAACGTCTGCGCGCCGCCGAGAATACCGAACAGAACCAGCAGGAACGGCAGGCGCGTCGAGCTGCCGATCAGCAGCGGTCGCACCAGATGTTCGGCAATCAGCACGACGACAAACCCGAATATGAGGACGCTGACGGCGCCGACGGTTGCACCCTGCACAAACAACCACAGAGCGGCTCCGCAAAAAATGATCGGCGCGCAAAACGGCAGCATGGCGGCAATCGCCGTCAACAAGCCAAGTAGCGTCGCATGTGGCACACCGGCTATCGCGTAGGCGATACCCAGCAGCGCACCTTCGCCGATGCCGACCACCACCAGGCCGGCGACGGTGCCGCGCACAGCTGCCGTCATCTGGCTTGCGATCAGCGCGCCGTCGTCGCCAAAAGCGCGGCGGGTTGCCTTGACCAGGTTTTCGCTCATGCGCGGACCGGCCAGGAAGATAACGAAAAGCGTGACCAGCATGAAACCGAACAGGATCAGCCCGTGCGCGGCGACCGCGCCAAAATGGCGGCCGAAAGCAACGGCCGTTTCACCATGCAACCCGTTCATTACCGGTGAATCGTGTAGCGGACGTGCGAGATTTTCTTGCCACCAGCTTGCGATCTGCTGCGCCCCGAAAGGCAAGTGATTGATCAGGTCAGGCAGTGGGATGCCGTTGGCTTCCGCCTGCTTGAACCAGGTTACGAAATCGTGCGTCTCATGCGCGGCCTGCGTAATGACGAGTACGAAAGGCAGCACGACGAACAACGCGACAGCGGCTGTGAGCAATAAAGCGACGATGGTTGCGCGGGCCCGCGATCCACGCTGCGGTTCCAGGCGCAACAACAGAGGCCACAACGCTATCGCAATTACGGCGGCCCAAACCACTGCCGGAATGAAATCGCGCACAACCCACAGCGCGAGTATGACGAGCACCGCGTAGAGCGCGGTCGATGCGGCTTGCTGGATTTTCTTGTTGCCGGGTTCTGGCTCGCCAGACTTGCGTTGGATCATAGAGGTGTCTTTTTTAGTTGATATGCGCCTTGGCCAACCGGAGCCGTTTTCAATGGTAACCGAAACGTGTACAGTCCATATTCCGCCTAATAAAGGGATCTATGAAATACCTCTCCAGGCTGCTCCGCGACGAGAACCTCTACCTGTGCCTGCTGTGCATACCCATGATGTTTGCCATTTTAAGAGGCAGCAAATTTGGCATTGCTCATGTCGACAGCATGACGCTCAAGATCTGCATTGCAATCCTGGCTCTTTTCCTGACATTGAAAATGACGTGGCTGGCTGCCTTGATCATCCAGATGGCAAAGAGCCTGTACAGGATTTGCGTAAGGAAGTAGCGCGCCTCGTATCCTCTCGATATCGAGGGTCGACGATCAGCGTACGGCACGACTGACGGCAATAGTGCCCGCCACCTGCGATCAGTGATTAATAGCGGTTGGGGTTGTCATCCCTGCGACGATCATCGCCTCTGTCATCGTGGTGCTCGTGCTGGTCGCCGCCATTTCTATAACCGCCATCTCTCGGACCATACGGGGCAACTACGCAGCCGCTGAGCAGGACAGCCAAACCAAACAAGATAGCAAGGCGTTTCATGATGTATTCCAGACTTTTCAGGGATATCAGTTTCGACGCTTGAATCCGCGTATCGTTCATTCCGCCCGAATCGGTCCGATATGGAAACGGCTAACTGGCCGGCCGTTCGGTCAGGCTCTCGCGCCAGTCGCCGGAATAGCCGAAAGTCGGGGCATGGACTTCCTGGGCGTACCAAAAATGTGTCCTGAGCTTATGATTTGGCTCCATGAACCAATGGGCGTGCCCGCTTGCATCTATTGCCCACCAATGCGCGCCTTTCGGCGCATGCCTCCAGTCAACGTCGCCGTACATATTTGCCTCTTGCTTCTCAGCTACAAAAATAATGTCTTGAAGCAGCAATTTCTACAATTTTCATTACAGAACCCAGACGCTTAACAGACATCTACACAGAATAAAAATTCTGACAGGCAAATTGATTGACGAGTTCCGTTATTTACACAACACCGTGGCGAGGCAGCCGCTGCCGCTAGTCGACCATTGGACCGGATTGCCGGCGGTTGGCGTCAACACGTAGGTATCTGTGGCAAGAATGCCATCTTTTACTTGAGGGACAATTGTAATGACGCCGTTCTTGGTGCTGACCGTAGCCACTCGGCCGCCGGGATCTCCGGTGGAGTCCGCAGGAATCCCATTGGCGCCGCCATCGCAACCGGCGATGGCATTCAATTTCTGCACGCAAGCCTCGACTGCAGATTTAGCCGCGACACTCGCCGCAATCACCTCTGCAAATTTTTCTTTCTTCAGACGGTTTTGATAAGCAGGTATAACAACCGCTGCCAAAATACCAATAATCGCAACAACCAGCATCAACTCTATCAACGTGAAACCTTGATCCCTCCGGACAGGCAGGCGATGTGAATTTTTCATTTTGACACCCTCTGATTTAGTGGAGCAGGCGGAGCTTCCAATTAGAGAGGCGGAAGCAGATTTTGTTCTTTCGGTTCGTGCAAGACTGGTGCGCGTGTTGCCTATGATGGATTTTATGCATCCATTGCCAAAAATGCAAAGTATCGGCTGTCAAATTTATTCGTTGATCTTCGCTCCCCGGGCTATCGACTGCAACGGCCGCTTCAGGTGTTAATTACTTTCTCGATACGGCGATCAGGAATTAACCACATGATCGCAACCAGCACATACAACCCGAGCGCCAGCCACCGATTGACGAAAGAGAACGGAATCGCAATCGCGTACGAAATCACCGAAATCTTCCCCTTGAAGTCATTGCCGACCGCCTGGGCCAGGGTCGATTCCTTTCCATGTAGCTTGATCAACGTGCGACTCAAAATGTAGTAGGCGACGCCGGCCATCAGCAGCACCACGCCATACAGCGCCACCGGCACTTCGGAAAAATGGTTTTCCCCCATCCAGCCGGTGGCGAACGGAATCAGCGAGAGCCAGAACAACAGATGCAGATTGGCCCACAAGACCGAACCATTGATCTTTTGTACCGCATGCAGCATGTGATGATGGTTGTTCCAGTAGATACCAGTATAGATAAAACTGAGTATGTAGCTGACGAACACCGGCAGTATCAGCCACAGCGCGGCCAGGCTAGGTTCGTGCGGCACTTTCATTTCAAGCACCATGATGGTGATGATGATGGCGATGACGCCATCGCTGAATGCTTCCAGCCGGCTCTTTCCCATACAAGATTTCCTTTAATTCAGCTAAACCCGTTCCTGATTATCTATTCTCTAAGATTCTGTTGCATAAATCCGAATTTTGGACGGATAAGCATGCCAAATGCACAAAAGAGAAGACGATTTTGCATTCTCATTTTGCTACATTCATTTACTTAAAGTTACACTTGTTGCCCCTCCGAACAACATCTACTCATTATTGTCCGTACACTGAAATCATGAAACGGCGAAATCGCCAGATGGTGTGCAGGTAAACAGGAAATAAAATGAAAAAACTTTTAGCATGTCTAGCGTTTGGTGTGATCGCTGCTGGTGCTTGCGGCAGCGCTGCAGCACGCGTGGATGTCGGCGTTGGCATTTACGTCGAGCCGCCGCAACCGTATTACCCGCCAGTTGTACAGTACGAACCGCGTTATGTTCCTGCGCCGGTGTATTACCCTCCGCAGCCAGTCTACGTGGAACCCGGCTGGCGCGAGCGCCGCGAATGGCGGGAGCGTCGTGACGACGAGTGGCGCCGCGAAGAATGGCGGCGTCGTGAAGGTTGGCGTGAACACCGCCGCCATCGCGATGATGATTGAGGTTGCAGCCTCGGTGATTTAATCGTATTGCCGAGCCCGCTGTCAGCGGGCTTCTTTTTTACGACTAACGTCCCCAGCATGCCGGCAACGAGGCAGTATTGCCGATTAGTCCCCGTGCGCCGGTGTGATCCAAAGTAAATGTGCCGCATTTGTCGGCAACAACCGGCGACGCTTGCAGCTGATAGGTTGTGGCATGGGTTTGCCCGGTCATCAAACTGATCGCATACTTTGCCGTACCGCTTTGAGGCGAACGATCCAGGCCGTCCGGCAGGACAGGGGGCTGGTTATCGCTGCCGAGGTAGTTGTGATGCACGGAGAATCGACGCTCCATCCAGTTTGCCGCTTCCAGCATGATTGCTCGCGCTGCCAGGCGTTGGCTGCGCCTGACATGTTCGCTATAACTTGGTAGCGCTATGCTGCTCAGGATAGCGACGATCGCCACCACGATCATGATTTCGACCAGGGTGAAGCCTCTTTGCCTGCCCATACTCTTTACCCCTGGCTCGGATCAACGCTACTCGACGGCACCGGCAGTTGACGCCAGGCCCTTATCGGGCGTCGCGTGGCGGGGTTCAGATCAAGCGTTTGCAGCCCGCCGTCGAGGCCTCTTATGACAAGTTGCCGGCGGCCATCCGGCAGCGTGATGAAGACGGGCGTCACGGCTGACACGTCGACTTCCAGCATTGAAACATCTTGCGGGAAATCCGCGAGTGCTGCTTCGGCTGTGGCGCCGCCGGTGGCGAAATCGATTGCAATCAGATACGATTTTTCCGCGCTGGAAGAGTAGGTCAGCGCCCACAATACGCCATCGATGATTTGTAATTTTCCAATTACCTGGCCGACTTTGGCGGGCAGGTCGATGTACCAGCCGCGCTGCGTACCCCAGTTGATGATATTGCTGGTTAATTGCCATTTTCCAGCGTCGCCGTCTGTTTCTGTCAGGATTTGTTTCTGCAACTGGCTTCTACTTGCGGCAGGAGCGGCACCTGTTTTTTCCAGGATGCCATACAAGCTTGCTGTTTGCGGCTTGCTTCTGGCATCGTCGTCCGTTCTACCTGCGCCAAACATGATCATGGCGCCACCCTGGGGATGATGTTCAAGCAAAGCTTGCTGCACCAGGGATTGCATCTTGCCGCCGCTATCGGCAGCCTCAAACAGGGGACGACCGTCGAACGCGACTTGCCAGCGCTCCGGCTCGCTTGCGCTAAGATCGAATTTCCAAAGACTGCCTAGCAAGTCGCCGGCATAGGCCGTAATTGCGTCACGCTGCTGGCTAAAGACCAGAGCCGGAGTCCCCAAGCCGTTTGACGCCACGGGATCAACGGCGCCAGCCACCATTTTCTTTCTCAATCTGCCGCTAACCAGATCGACCAGAACCATGACAGCGCGTTGCTTCTCGCTCTGATAACCATTGCCATAAAGCGCAGCCCAGCTACCGTTGCGCAAACGAATCGCGAATGCCTCGCCCAGCAAATAACCCATGTCATCATCGGGTACCCCCTGGCCATCGTCTTCCGCGCTCTTTTGCCATAGGAGTGTGGATATCTGCGCTTCCGGATCGCTGACATCGATCGCAAACATGCTCTTCGCAGCGGCGCCGGTCGAACCCAGGAGGATGCTTTTCCATGCGGCGCTTCCGCTATTGCCGAGATAGGCGTCACCGGCGGTGATCTGGCCATCAACAAATAAACGGTGTGCATAGTCGATGTCGCTCAACAACGGCAAATGGTCAAAAATAGCGCTTGGGATGAAAGCAGTTTTTTCGATTCCGCTGATCGCATCGAAACCATGCAGCATGCCATCATTGGCGCCAACGTAAAGCATGGCGCGACGCTGCCTCTTGCTATCGACAAACTGCCGATAACTGCTACCGCCTTCTGCTGCGGGCAAAAACTGATAAGCTGAATCGGAGACACTGACATACAACGGTGACGAATTGACGATATCGCCGAGCTTGCCTTTGCGATCCCGGAACTGGCCGACGCCATGTTCTATTTCCAGCGCGTCGTTCCCTCGCAGGTATTGCAGGACATCCGCCGAGGACAAGATGGATTTTTGCATGTCATTCAAATGCTGCCATTCAAATGGCACTGCTTGAGCGGCAGTGCCGTCGACTCCAGTCAGGATGCGCCGTGTCTGCCACTGCGGAATCAGATCGGCAGCATCCCATTGCGCCGTTTCGGAAACGCCGCTTTTGCCGATCGGATAGGCTTTGACATGACCTTGCCATGTGGTGGCTTCGTAGCTTGTTGTATAGATGAACGGCTGCTCATCGGGCGTATTTGCAGCTTGGGCATTAACAAACATCAGCATGGCTGCGCAGATGCCGGGAAAGACAGCTTTCATGCTTGGGACCACTTCCATGAGGAGCGACGTTTTGAAGGATATGACGGTTACAAAATCAAATAACTTTGCAACACAACCACAGCCGCCGTACTCGCACCTATCCCGCGCGCGGTAACTCTGTACGCTGGCCGTTGTTGTGGAAGGTGCTGCTGGTACTGCAGATCGCCGTCGAACTGCAACTTCTCAACCAGACAACGCGATGGCATCGCAGCAGCCGCGCCTTCGCTGCCCATGCGCGGCACGGCTACCGAGACATTGCTGTTACTCCAGCTATCTGCGATTTCCCAATAGGGTTTGCTATTTGCGCCGCCGACCGGAATCGGCCCTTGCTTGAGCTGCGGTATGGTTATCGGCGATAGCTGCAGCTGGTTTCCGCAAAAACGCAGGGCATGTTCGGCGACCTGGAATGCCATCTGCTGGTTGCTGGCATTGGCGGCCATTTTTTCTTCAAGCAGCGCGGCACGCAATGCCGCGAAACCCAGAAACAACATGACCATCAGGAAAATCAACACCATGGGTAAGGCCAGGCCAGACTGTGGATGCAATTGCCGACGAAAATTCTTCATGGCGAAACCAGCGCAGCGTAGCAAGACACATCTCGATGCAACACCGGATCGGCTGCTGTTGGCTGGCAATTTCTCGCAACTGGAGTAGCGCCGTCGGCCGCAGCAAGCATATCCAGGAAATACACCTTGACCGTAAAACCATCGGCCACCGAACCGGCGATCTCACCCCAGCCGCCAGCCATTGCATCGCCCAGACCAGTGCGCCATTCATGGATATCTTTTGCCGCCAGTTCCTGCGAAGTACAACTCCCGGGATCAGGGCAGGATGGCGCAGGCTCGCCGAGCGCGGGATATGTCTGCTGCGACAGATTGTAGGCGCCGTCATGAGCGCCGCGGATATTGGCCCGCATACGATCGGCCAAATCGGCGCTGAACTGGCTTGACATAGAACGCAGGTGCGCCGTCTTCTGATAGCGCAACGCGACGATCTGCATGCTGATCAAGGCAAACACGGCGAAGACCATGATGACGATCGCCACCATCACTTCTATCATGCCGATTCCGGATTGCATCGCAGCGCGATTGCCGGCCAAGCTCATATCCGTCTCCTTTTCAGTCCAACATCTTCTGAAAAGAATTATAGAAACGGCTTGTCGACGAGGGAATAGGTTATGCGCCTAAGTGCGCAGCAGGCAATACCTAAATAAACTTCAAGCTAAACTTCAAGCAAATTTATCCAGCAGAGCCGCCAGATGCCTGGCGCTCTGCTGTACTTGCTCAGGACCGTCTGCAGCGGTGGTGTGGGTAACGATGGCATCGGTCAACAGGGTGACGAATGCCCGGTCCAGCGCCTTGCGGGCGGCGGCAAGCTGCTGGGCGACGCCATCGCAATCTGCCGGCACGGCGGCATTGGCAATCAACTTCTGCACTCCGCGAATCTGCCCTTCAACGCGCGCCAGACGGTGCAGCAAATCCTTTTTCTGCTCATCCGTCAGCGCCGTGCCGTGCACGATTTTTATAGGGGTATCGCTCAATTTCAACCTCCTTGTTTCAACGATAAAGGCAAGGGAAAACTAAGCGTGACCTTAAGACCGGGAGCCTGATCCTTACGGTCGTCTCCCGCAGAAAGCGTAATCTGCGCCTGATGCATCGAAGCGATATCGCGCACGATCGATAAGCCGAGACCGGCGCCGCCAGGGTTTTGCTGCTGCGCCGACGGTGCCCGATAAAAGGCGGAAAACACACGCTCCCGATCTTCTTCCGCGATGCCCATGCCGCTGTCTTCCACTTCCAGTATGGCACGCTGCGCCACGCTAGCCACGTCATCGCGGCGCAGCCTCAAGACGACCTTGCCGCCGACCGGCGTATAGTGAATCGCATTGTCCAGCAAATTGCTGATCAATTCGTGCAGCAGCAGTGCATTGCCATTGACTACCAACTGGTCGGTTGCGTCAAACGACAGATCGATCTGCTTTTTGACCGCGCTGCGCGCCTGCTCCAGCCCTACCTGGCGCGTAATGTCGGTCAGCGACACCGGTTCGATACCACTCTCGGCTGCCCCGTGCTCCGCACGCGCCAGTGTCAGCAGCCGATTTGCCAGATGGACGGTGGCGTCGGTGGTGCCGGCAATGCTGGCGACGATCTCACGCAAGTCTTGCCAGGCGCGGGGGTCGTTGGGATTGCGGTCGAATTCGCGCAGGGCCAGTTCGGCTTGCGTCTTGAGTACGGTGAGCGGCGTGCGCAACTGATGCGAGGCATCGGCGATGAAACGACGCTGACCGGTAATCAGCGCTTGCAGTCGTCCCATGTAGCCGTTCATGGCAACCACCAGCGGCCGCACTTCCCGGTGCACCTGGTTGACCTCGAAATCGGCCAGATCGGTGGTGGCGCGCGCTTCCACCGCCGCTTTCAACTGCATCAGCGGGCGCAATACGAAACGCACCGCAAACCACACCAGCAAAGCTGCCACCGTCACCAGCAAACCTTGACGCCACATGGTGCTGAAGAGGATTTTACGGGTCAGGTCGCTACGCGCATCCATGGTTTCGCCAACCTGGATCAGGGCGATGCCGCGCATCGAATCGTCGTACACCGGTTGATACAGGGCGGCGATGCGCACTGGCTGGTTGTGATAATTGGCGTGATAAAAGCGCACCAGCGCCGGATAGATTTCCGAGCGTGGCACGTCCGGCGGCAACGCCGGTAAATCCTCGTAGCCGGAAACGAATTCGCCGTTAGTGCCGGTGACCTTGTAATAGATGCGCCCCAGGGTATCGGTTTCGAAGCTGTCCAGCGCCACATACGGCACATCGGCGACCACCTTGCCATCGACCACCGAGACCCGCTCGGCCAGCGCCCGGGTCGAGGCTAGCAGGGCGCGGTCATACGCCAGGTCGGCCACATCAAGCGCGTTGCGATAGACGGAAAATGCATCCAGCGCTACCACCAGCAGCAAGGGAATCAGCAGCCAGCTCAACAGCTGGCTGCGCAAGCTGCCTAAGGATTTAGCCGGCTTGGACTTGTGATCAGTGCCGGCAGGATGGACTAACGGCGCCGTCATTTTTCCGCGACAACTTCCAGCAGATAACCGAGGCCGCGCAAGGTAGTAATGGCAACGGCTTCGGCATCGGTGCGCTGCAACTTCTTGCGCAATCGATGGATATAGATTTCAATTGCGTCGGGATTGGCATCGTCAACCAGCGAAAATACCTCGTCGAATAATTTTTCCTTCGATACTACACGGCCGGTGCGGCTGATCAGCACCTCCAGCACCGCATGCTCACGCGGGGTCAGCGGCAGTACTGCATTGCCATAGCTGAACATGCGCGATACCGTATCGAACTGCAACGCGCCGCAACTATAAATCGGCGCCTCGCCGCCTTGCGCGCGGCGCAGCAACGCCTTGACGCGCGCTTCCAGCTCAACCAGTTCGAACGGCTTGGCCAGGTAATCGTCGGCACCGAGATTGAGTCCCTGCACCCGGTCTTGCAAGCCGCCGCGCGCGGTCAGGATCAGTACCGGTGTTTTGCTGCCGCGGGCGCGCAGCCGCTTCAAAACTTCCAGTCCGTCCATTTTCGGCAAGCTCAGGTCCAGTATCACCAAGGCATACTGCTGGGTGTGCAGCAAACTGTCGGCGTCGGCGCCGTTCATGGCGCATTCGACCGACCAATGTGCATCCTGTAGCGCCTTGGTCAGCCAGCGCGATAACTCGACATGGTCTTCAATCAGTAAAATCCGCATGGCTATTGGCGAGTAATGGGCGAGTAGTAGCTAAAATTCAAAAAACGGTCGCCAATACTCACACAGAAAACCGCGCTTGGCAAAACCTGAGTGAAAGGAAAATGAAAGACTGCGGCCGTTATGATGTAAAAAAATGAATAAAGCCCTGGTTTCGCATTTGCTCGCATACACACCAGGGCCTGTTAACATTTGATTTGGGAGATGCGTTCAAGCCCAAACGTGTGCTGGCAAGGCGCGTGGAGCAGCAGGGGCCGAGGCCCCTGCAAGCCATGTAACGCGGCCAGCGCACGTTTGGGCTTGAACCCTCCGGGAACGGCTGCAGGCATCGCCTGCCGCGCGTTCGCACTCCCAAATCAAATGTTAACAGGCTCTGGTATTGCAGCTGAAACAACAACAGAATGGGTAGGAGACAATGACTTCCGTTATCAACTGGATTGGTGCACTCGGTGCATGTGTCACGCTAGGCGCTTACGCGGCGCCGGTGCAATGCATCGCCCCGGCAAAACCGGGCGGCGGCATGGCCGTGACTTGCAAGCTGATCCAGAAAGGCCTGCAACTGCCGGCCGTAGGTGCAAAGCAGGATACCCCCGTCAAGATCAGTTACTTGCCGGGCGGCATCGGCGCTGTGGCCTGGAATTCCATCGTCACGCAACGCCGAGCTGAAGCCGATACGCTGGTGGTGTTTTCCGGCGGCTCCCTGATGAATCTGGCGCAGGGAAAATATGGCGATGCCGATGTCAGCAATGTTCGCTGGGTCGCGGCGGTCGGCGTCGACTACGGCATGATCGCGGTGCGTGCCGACTCACCGTACAAGACCTTGCACGAGTTGCTGGACGCGCTCAAGAAAAATCCGGGCAAGATCACCATTGGCGCTGCCGGTACCGTCGGCAGCCAGGACTGGCTGAAGATTTCGATGCTGGCCAAACAAGATCAGATTGATCCCAAGACGCTGCGCTTTGTCGCATTGGAAGGCGGCGGCGAGGCATTTACGGCTTTGCACGCCGGTCATGTGCAAGTAGTTTCCGGCGATGCTTCTGAAGCCACCCTGCATTCCCTGGACGGCGAGATCCGCGTGCTGGTGGTGTTATCCGACAAGCGCCTGCCAGGCGCGCTGGCCCACGTGCCGACGGCGCGCGAGCAAGGCTTTCCGGTCAGCTGGCCGATCATACGCGGCGTCTACGTTGGCCCCCAGGTCAGCGATGCCGACTACAAACGTTGGGTCGGCACTTTCGACAAAATGATGGCGACTCCCGAATTCGACCGCCTGCGCGCCAGCAATGGCTTGTATCCATTCGCGATGAGCGGCGACAAGCTCACTGCATATATCAGGAAAACCGTTGATGACTATCACCAGCAATCGATCCAGCTTGGCTTGATCAGATAAATCCGGCTTCGACCTGCTGATCTTGCAGGTCCGGCAAAACCCCGCAAGCAATGCCAGATGGCAGCCATCACATGGCTGGCTTCTGCTCGCCTGCGCCTTTTGAATGACTTACCTCGTTCGCAGTATCCATAACTACCAGGAGATGATACCCATGCTGATCAAAAAACCTCTGGCAAGCGCGCTCGCCGTTCTGTCCCTGAGCTTGACGCTGAATGCTTCGGCTCAGACGCCTGCAGGCTACCCGGCCGACTACGCCAAAATTGTCGACGGAGCCAAGAAAGAAGGCAAGCTGGTGATTTACAGCGCCACCGATTCCAAGGCGGCAGAACCTTTGATCAAAGATTTCAGCGCGCTTTATCCAGGCGTTAAAGTTGAATTCAACGACATGAATTCGACCGAGGTATACAACCGCTTCATCTCGGAAGCAGCTGCCGGCGGCGCCACTGCCGACGTGCTGTGGTCTTCGGCGATGGATTTGCAATTCAAGCTGGTCAGCGAAGGTTATGGCGCGGTGTACAAATCGCAGGAAGCCGCTGCAATTCCGGCCTGGGCCAACTACAAGGATAGCGCTTACGGCACAACTTTCGAGCCGCTGGCAATCGTCTATAACAAACGACTGGTCAGCGCCGACGAAGTACCGTCGACCCATGCCGAACTGACCAAGCTGCTGATCACCAAGGCCGACAAGTTCCGCAACAAGGTCACCACCTACGATATCGAAAAATCCGGCGTCGGCTTTTCCTTCATTACCGAAGATGCGCAAATCAATCCGCAATTCTGGGATCTGGCAAAAGCCTTCGGCGATGTCAGCGTCAGAGTGCAATCGTCGACCGGCACCATGCTGGAAAGAATTTCGTCCGGCGAGAACCTGATCGGCTACAACGTGATCGGCTCTTACGCCCAGGCTCGTGCTGCAAAGGATCCGTCGCTCGGCGTCACTTTCACCAAAGATTACAACCTGGTGCTGTCGCGCGTGGCGTTCATCAACAAATCTGCAAAGAACATGAATGCAGCCAAACTGTGGATCGACTATCTGTTGTCGAAACGCGGCCAGACCATCATTTCGAATGAATCCCAGCTGTATTCATTGCGTTCGGATGTCAGCGGCCACGCGACGCTGGCGAGCCTGACGACACAACTCGGCACCGCCCTCAAGCCAATCGCGATTACACCGGACTTGCTGCACTACCTCGACCAAACGAAGCGCTTGGCATTCCTGAAGCAATGGAAAGCCGCTGCAGGGAAAAAATAACTTAACAACGTCATCCCTGCGTAAGCGGGGATGACGGCTTTTCAAGATTCCGGTTTTCTGCAAGGTACAACTATGTCATCCATTTCTCCTCCCCATCCGCTGGCAAGCCGTTCCCGGCTGGCGCGCCTTAACTGGCCGCGCGGACTGGTGGTTACGCTGGCGGCGATAGCCATTTTTCTGCCGCTGGTATTGATTTTTTATCAAAGCTTCTTATCCGCGCCGTTTTTCGCGCCGGTCAAAACCCTGAGCCTGGAACCTTATCGCTTCATTTTCGACGATCCTGATTTCCGCCAGGCTTTCATTAACGGCTTGTTGCTGGCTACCGGCCTCGCCTTTATCGCCGTGCCGCTGGGCGGCATGCTGGCGTTCCTGATGGTGCGCACCGATCTGCCTGGCCGCAACTGGATTGCGCCGATGCTGCTGGTGCCGATTTTCGTATCGCCGATGGTGATCGCTTTCGGTTACGTTGTCTCGATGGGCCCGGTCGGTTTCTATACGGTGTGGGTGCAGGATCTGCTGCGGATGATCGGCATCGAAGCGACGCCATGGAATGTGTATGCCTTCCCCAGTATTGTCATCATCGCCGGCCTGACTCATGTCCCGCACGTTTATCTGTACGCCTCGGCTGCGCTGAAGAGCCTGGGCGCCGACGTTGAAGAAGCTGCCCGCGTGGCCGGCGCTTCGCCGTTGCAAGTGGCGCTGAATGTCTCGCTGCCAATGATCATGCCGGCGCTGGCCTATGCCGGCGTGCTGGTGTTTTTCCTGGGTTTCGAAGTGTTCGGCCTGGTGTTGGTTCTGGGCGATCCGGAAGGCCATCTGGTACTGCCGACTTATTTGTACAAGCTGACAAACAAACTCGGCACCCCCTCCTATCATTTGATGGCTGCGGTTGCGGTGTGTCTGGTGGCGGTGACCTTGCCGCTGGTGATGATCCAGCGCTGGCTGCTGCGTTCGGCCAACAAGTATGTCTCGATCAAGGGCAAGGGCGCGCGCCAGAAAGCGCTGCCGCTGGGTAAATGGAAATGGCTGGCGTTTAGCCTGATCGCCGCCTGGCTGATTTTCACGATCGTGATTCCATTATCCGGCATCGCCTTGCGTGCGTTTGTGTCGCATTGGGGTTACGGCGTATCGCTGATGGATACCTTGACCTTGCAGCACTTCCGCGATATCTGGGACCAGCCGGCGCTGGTGCGCGGTATCGTCAACACCATCATGATCGGTGTCATCGGCGGCGCGATTGCGGTGGCCTGCTATTGCTGTGTCGCGCTCGCCATGCATCGCAAATCGGATGGCATCACGCGCTTCCTCGATTACAGCGTGCTGATTCCGCGTGCTGTACCGGGCTTGCTCGCTGGCCTGTCGTTCCTGTGGGTGTTCCTGTTCGTACCATCCTTCCTCGATAGCATGCTGAAGGGTTATGACAACGTAGTGGCGCAATGGCTGGTGGAGAATTTCATTCCGCAATTGCGTGAGCTGCGCTCCACCATTTTCTCGGTGTGGCTGGCGTACTCGGTAGTGTGGCTGGCGTACGGCTTGCGCCTGATCACCACGGCGCTGCTGCAAGTCGGTCCGGAACTGGAAGAAGCGGCACGTGCGGTTGGCGCTCGCCGTGCTCAGGTGACACGCGATGTCACGTTGCCGCTGGTGCGTTACGGCGTACTCGGTGCGTGGTTGATGGTGTTCCTGATTTTCGAACGCGAATATTCGACCGGCGTTTATCTGCTGTCGCCCGGCACGGAAGTCATCGGCGCCTTGATCGTTTCGCTTTGGGCCTCGGGCTCTGTCGATCTGGTTGCCACTCTCTCCTTTATCAACATCACGCTGGTGGCCATCGGCCTTGGCATTGCACTGCGCTTTGGCGTGAAGTTGCACGACTAGATTGCACAAATAAGTTGCATCACATAATCAGGAAATCATCATGAGTGAATTAAGCGTCAATAACTTGCATCTCGACTACGGCAGCGGCGCTAGCGCCAATCCGATACTCAAAGGTGTGTCGATGGAATTGCAGCGCGGTGAAGTGGTTGCGCTGCTCGGACCATCCGGCAGCGGCAAGACCACTTTGCTGCGCGCGGTAGCCGGCCTGGAATCGCCGAAGTCGGGCAACATCCAGATCGGCGAACGCGCCATGTTCGACGGCCAGCGCAAGCTGGAAATACCGGCGGAAGAACGTAATCTGGGCCTGGTGTTCCAGTCCTACGCGCTGTGGCCGCACAAGACTGTGTTCGACAATGTCGCCTACGGTTTGAAGCTGCGCAAAATGAACGGCAGCGACATTGCCGAGCGCGTCAAAACGGTATTGAACCAGCTCGGCCTCGGCCATCTGGGCGATCGTTTCCCGCATCAATTGTCCGGTGGCCAGCAGCAGCGCGTCGCGATTGCCCGTGCACTGGTGTACAACCCGCCGGTCATCCTGCTGGACGAACCGTTATCCAACCTGGATGCCAAGCTGCGCGAAGAAGCGCGCGCCTTTCTGCGTGAGCTGATCGTGCGGTTAGGTTTGTCGGCGTTGATGGTGACGCACGACCAGGCCGAGGCCATGGCGATTTCCGATCGCATCCTGTTGCTCAACAACGGCAAGATCGAACAGCAGGGTACACCGCAACGCATGTATGAAACCCCGGATACGTTGTTCACGGCGGAGTTCATGGGCAGTAACAACCGCCTGCGGGCCAAGGTGCTGCAACACGACGGCGAACAAGCCTTGCTGCAGGTCGAAGGCGGCAACGTGAAGGCAACACTGCGTGGCCAGGCCATCAATAACGACGGCAAGGATGCAGTCGCGATTATCCGCGTCGAGCAAGTCAACATCTCGGACACACCTGTGGATAACGCCATCAAGCTGCCGCTGTCGACCTGCATGTATCTGGGCGACCGGTGGGAATGCGTGTTCCGCAACACCGACGCAAGCGGTACCGACAGCACCGTCTTGCGCGCCTATGCACGGCAACGGCTGGCGCCGGGCGAGTACTGGCTGCAATTGCCGCAAGTCTCGCTGTGGGCTTTCTAGCCAGAGATGTATAGATATAGAGATATAGAAACAGGAAAGGGGGAGTCATAAAAGGGGAGCTCTATCGATATCCGACAACAGCCTTTGTGCAGCTTAACCATCACCGCACAGTCAACAACAAAATCGCAGTAAAAAAATCGCATTAAAAAAATATTACACAACGGAGGAACAACAATGAAAAGAAAACACCTGGCGACAGCCACCTTTGCTGCACTTGGCTTGCTGGCATCCGGCGCTTATGCGCAATCCAGCGTCACTGTTTACGGTCTCGTCGATACCGGCGTCGAATATGTGAATAACGCCAATGCCAACAAGGATGGCGTGGTCCGCCTGAGTTCCGGCGCGATGAATACCTCGCGCATCGGCTTCCGCGGCACCGAAGATCTGGGCGGCGGGTTGAAGGCCGTATTCCAGCTGGAAAACGGCTTCAAGACCGATACCGGCGAATTCGATAGCGCCGGCCTGCTGTTCGGCCGCCAAGCCAACGTGGGCCTGGAAGGTAGCTTCGGACGCATCGTTGCCGGCCGTTCCTACTCAACCACCTATGACTTCATCTTGCCGTTCGACCCTATGGGTTATTCCGGCCAGTATTCATGGGTGACTTCGGCCGGCGCTACCGGCGGCCGTAAAGACGGCATGCTGACCAACCTGCCGAACATGCTCAAGTACACGGGAAAATTCGGCAGCTTCAAGCTGGGCGCAACCTATGGCTTCGGTGAAGTCGCAGGCAGCACCGGCGACACAGCAAAATACGCGCTGGGCGTTGGTTACGAAAACGGACCGTTCCGGGTCGCAGCGACATTCGACCGGGTCGACGGCACCGCGGCCATCGCCGGCGGCGCTTACGACAAGGCCACCAGCATCCACCTGGCCGGCGATTACCAGCTGAGCAGCACGCTGGGCCTGGACCTGGGTTATCGCAACTACAAGAAGACGCTGGCATCGAATGCGGCCGATCTTCGTAGCGATTTCTTCTGGGGCGGCGCTACCTACAAGGTAACGCCGGTAGTAACGCTGATCGGCGCTGTCTACTATCAGAACATCAAGAATGTAGCCAGCGGCAAGGATGCTGATCCGATCATGTATTCGGTACGCGGCAAGTATGCACTCTCGAAACGCACCGACCTGTACCTGAGCGCGGCCTATGCCAAAGCCAAGAACCAGCAACTGGTTGGCGTGTCGCGTGACGACGTTGCCTATGGCACCAGCCAGACCGGTGTTATCGGCGGGATTCAGCACCGGTTCTAAAGTTCGCATTATTGCCTGGCGAGACGCAATATAACTTGCGTCGTTACCGGGCTGCTTTTTTACACGAAAGACATGGCGTATTTTTTGTCATGTCTTTCGTGTTTTTTTTACATCCGGTTTTTATCAATATAGTCCGTGATCCCCCCGACCTTGAATGCTGACGTAGAATGTTTCGTCAAAAAAATAATTCCCAGAACCAATATCAGGAGAATTGATGCAAATTTCTACACGATGTATTTCACGACATATTTCGCTATGCGGATTGATGTTAGCTGCGGCTGCGGGAATGATGGGATGCTCGGCTATTGGCGATACGCCAACCAAGACATCACAAGCCACCGCCACCGCAGCGCTCGCTGCAAGTTCTCCCTTCGCCCAGATCAGTTCCCTGCCTTACAACTTGCCGCCGTTCGACAAGATCAAGGACAGCGACTACAAACCGTCATTCGAAGCCGGGATGGCGCAACAACGCCAGGAAGTCAACGCGATCGCCGCCAATCCGGCGGCGCCGAGTTTCGACAATACGATCCTGGCGCTGGAGCGTTCCGGCCAAATGCTGACACGCGTCTCGGACGTGTTTTTCAACCTGGTCAGCACCAATACCAGCCCTGAGCTGGACCAGACCCAACAAGACATCGCGCCCAAGCTGGCTGCGCACAAAGACGCCATCTTTCTGGATCCGCAATTATTTGCCCGCGTAGATCAGCTATATCAACAACGCAGCACGCTGGGCCTCGATCCCGAATCGCTGCGGCTGCTGGAGCGCTATCACATTGAATTCGTCCGCGCCGGCGCCCGTTTGTCGGCGGCCGACAAGGACCAGTTGCGCACGCTGAACCAACAAATTTCCACGCTCACCACGCAATTCCAGCAAACCCTGCTGAAAGCGAATAACGACGGCGCTATAGTGGTCGACAAACGAGCCGATCTGGACGGCTTGTCGGCTGAGTCCATCGCCGCCGCCGCGCAAGCCGCGAGCGACCGCAAGCTCGACGGCAAGTGGCTGATCGCACTGCAGAACACGACCGACCAGCCGCTGCTGGCGCAGCTCAAGAATCGCCAGCTGCGCGAACGGATCTATACCGCCTCGATCACCCGTGCGAATGGCGGCAGCGACGATAATGTCGCGGCGGTCGCCCAGATCGTCAAACTGCGCGCCCAGCGTGCCGCATTGCTGGGTTACCCAAACCACGCCGCCTATGTGCTGGAAGACGAAACCGCCGGCACGCCCGAAGCCGTCAACCGCATGCTGGCACAACTGGCGCCGGCAGCCGCAGCCAACGCCCGTAAGGAAGCAGCTGTGATGCAACAGCTAATAGACCGCCAGGCTAAAGCCAGCCATACCAAGCCATTCAAGTTGCAGCCGTGGGACTGGGCGTTTTATGCTGAACAGGTACGCAAGGCGCGCTACAACTTCGATGAATCCCAGACCAAGCCTTACTTCGAATTGAATCATGTCTTGCAGGACGGCGTGTTCTACGCGGCCCACGAGTTATATGGCTTGAGCTTCAAGGAACGCACCGATCTGCCGGTCTACCAGAAAGATGTACGCGTATTCGAAGTGTTCAACCACGATGGTTCGCCATTGGCCCTGTTCCTGTTCGACCCTTTCGCGCGTGAAAACAAGCAGGGCGGTGCCTGGATGAACAGCTATGTCGCGCAATCGCGGATGTTCGGAACCAAACCGGTGGTGTCCAACAATATCAACATCGTCAAACCGCCGGCCGGCAAACCTGTATTGCTCACTTTCGACGAAGTCAACACCATGTTCCACGAGTTCGGCCATGCGTTGCACGGCATGTTCTCCAACGTCGAATATCCGCGCTTCTCAGGTACCGAAGTGCCGCCCGACTTCGTCGAATATCCGTCGCAATTCAATGAAATGTGGTCGCACAATCCACAAGTTCTGGCGCACTATGCCAAGCACTACAAGACCGGTAAGCCGATGCCGCAGGCGCTGGTTAACAAGGTCCTGGCTGCACGTAAATTCAATGCCGGTTTCGATAGCTCTGAGTATCTGGCGGCTTCAATACTGGACCAGGCCTGGCACCAGTTGCCGGCGGACCGGACTCCAGCGGCCAAGGACGTCATGGCGTTTGAGGCGAAGGCGTTGCAGACTGCAGCCGGCAGCGATGGTTATGTAGTGCCGCCCCGTTACCACACAGCGTATTTCCAGCACATCTTCGCCAACGGTTATTCGGCCGGTTATTACGCGTATATCTGGAGCGACGTGCTGGCCAAGGATACCGAGCACTGGATGGATACCCACGGCGGCTTGAAACGCGCCAACGGCGACCTGTTGCGCTCCAAGGTGCTGTCGCGCGGCTTCAGCGCCGATCCGAGTGCTTTGTTCAAGGACTTCTACGGACGCGGGCCGGAAGTCGGCCCGTTGCTGGAGGCTCGTGGATTGACGGAAGCCGCAAAGTAATCTGAATCAACGTAAAAACGGGGCAGAAAATCTGCCCCGTTTTTTTTCGTCTTGGAAGTCCGTATTGGAGTCGAGTAGGGTGGGCAAGTTTTTTTTCCCACGTGTTAGCAAGATAACCGGTACGAGAAAATTTGCGGTCCGCGTGGGCATTCATGCCCACCCTACGGAAGCTGTCACAGCGGTTCAAACACTCCCGCCGCCCGATTTTTTTCGACTTTATCCCACGCAAAAATCTTGCCGTTCATCGCCACATACACGCCAGGAGGCAAGGCTTGCGCAACGCCGCAAGCAAAGCCGAAATTGAACAGCGCATCGGAATTGGCAATCGAGTAGGGAATCATCGCGCCAGTCACCACGATGGTCTTGTCCAGCGCAGCAGCACCCAACACGGCCGCAGTCTCACGCATGGTGTCGGTGCCGTGGATGATCACTATCGACTGTTCCGCAGCATGGGTACAAGAAGCCAGCACGCGTCGGCGATCTATATCCTGCATGTCGAGTGAATCCAGCAAAGGCAATTCTTCCAACGCGATTTCGGTAGTGATGCGCGCGCGCTTGATCACTTGCGGCAGGTGGCTGGCGGCAAAAGTCAGTTTGCCGGCGATCTCGTCGTAATGCTTATCGAAGGTGCCGCCGGTGGCGATAATACGTAAAGCCATGGGAATTAGTTTCCTTTTCAATAATTATGGTTGATCGCGCTCACTTCGGCGGGGCACGTGGAGCAGGCGGCCGAGGCCGACGACGCGCAAACAACGAAAACAGTATAAATACCACGATCAGCGCTGCCGCCGCCAGCCCCCACGGCAATAAAGACAGCATGGGTGAAACCGGTCCCCCCTGACGTTGGGTTTTGACCATTTCAGGAGTGATGGTTGGCGCGTCCGCGTGGCCGTATTGCTTCAGAATGTAGTTGGTCAGCGTTGCAATCTGGGCATCGTTCAGATGATCTGCGAAGCCGGGCATGAAGGCTTCGCCATCCTTGCCGCCGCGCTGCACGCCGTTGAGGATCACCATCAGCAGATTGCCTGGCTCGGGCGCGCCGACCACGCTGTTGCTGAACAACGACGGGTAATAACCGCCGACCACACCGCTGCCGCTAGCCGAGTGGCAGCTGGCGCAGTTCCCGCTGAATAACTCTGCACCGCCGGAAGCATTGCTGCTGACCGATACTGCGGCTACGCCGCGCAAATCGGCGTCGTCGTCTGCAGGTTGGCCCCAGGCGTAACGTGGCTTCTTGTCGGCCGCATCACTGATGGCCGGCACGCTGCGCATGTAAGTAACTATCGCCTTCAGGTCGGCGTCACTCATATATTGCAGGCTATGCTCGATCGCTTCAGCCATGCTGCCGGCAGCGGAAGCCTTGCCTGGCACCAGGCCGGTTTTCAGGTACTGGGTCACTTCTTCGTCTTTCCAGCCGCCGATGCCGCTGACCGGATCAGGTGTGATGTTGAATGCCGTCCAGCCACCCAGTTGCGCGCCACCGAAAGAACGTTTGAGGTCGACACCCATGGTCAGGTTACGTGGTGTATGGCATTCCTGACAGTGGGCCAGTCCTTCCACCAGATAAGCGCCTCGATTCCATTCGGGGCTCTTGGCTGCGTCGTCCTTCCATTCGCCCGCCTTGAAATTGAACAGGTTCCAGCCGGCCAGGATCCAGCGCTGGTTGAGCGGGAAAGGTAAATTGTTTTCCAGGTTTTTTTGCTGTATCGACGGCAGGCTGAACAGATAAGCCTTGATCGCCAGCACGTCGTCGCGCGACAGTTTGGTATAGGAAGCGTAGGGCATTGCAGGGTACAGGTGCTTACCTTCGTCATCGATACCATTGTGTAGCGCGCGAATGAAATCTTCATCGCTCCAGTTGCCGATGCCGGTCTCTTTGTCGGACGTGATGTTGGGGCCGTAGATGGTGCCGAACGGTGTCGCCAGCGGATAACCGCCGGCGAACGGCTTGGCCGCGTCGATCGTGTGGCAGGCGATACAGTCGGCAGCTTTAGTCAGGTACGCGCCACGCGTGATCTGGTCGGCATTGGGAGGGGCGGCGGGTGTGGTCGAGACTGTAGCCGGTGCGGCATCCGCAGCAGCCGCGCCGTGCGCCATGCCGGCGACCAGAACCATGCCGCCGATCCAGCGGGCGAGGCGGTAAGTGAATTGAGAGCGGGCCGTCATAGCACTGTCCTCAAAGTATCAGCGATGCGTAAAGACAGCGCGGCAATCGTCAAAGTGCAATTCACCGTGCCGGCCACCGGCATCACCGAACCGCTGGCGATGAACAGGTTTTCGTGATCGTGTGAACGGCAATGGGCATCGACCACCGAATCACGTGGATCGCCGCCCATGATGGTGGCGCCCATGATGTGATTGTTGGGTGCGAAATCGTCGTCGAATTTGATGTCCGTGCCGCCGAACATGGCGGCGATGCTGGCATAGGCCTGGTGCGTCAGCACTGCGCTTTTCTTGACGTAATCGTTGATCGAATAGGTAATCTCCGGCTGCGGAATGCCAAGCGCATCGCGCTTTTCCGTACTTGGCCGTATGCGGTTTTGCGGATCCGGCAGGATATCGTGGAAGCTGTTGATATTTACTGTACGTGCGGCGCGACGGCGGATTTCCTGATTCAGTTTGACGCCGACCAGACCGTCTTTCAGAGCCGTCTGCGCAGCGTGATTGGTTTGCGCCATATTATTCAAATGCAGCTTCTTGGCAGCATATTCGGCGCGGAAAGCGCCATCGCGCATATCGACGATGGAAGTCATTTCTATCGGGCCGCGCCCCGGCCACAGGTCTTCATTGGCAAGGAAGGTGACGCCGGTGCCGGGATGATCCATCAGGTTGCGGCCGACCTGGTCCGAGCTGTTGCCCACGCCGTTGCCATGCTTGTCGTCGGTGGACATCAGCATCAGTTTGGGAATCTCGATGCCGTTCGCTGCCAGCACGAAGTACTTGCCGGTGACCCTGTGGGTAACTCCCTCCGGATCTTTGTAGTGCACTGCGCTGATGCGCTCTTTGGCGTCGACTTCTATCCGATAAACCACGGCGTCCGCCAGCACCTTGGCGCCGGCTTTTTCAGCTTTCTCGACATGGATGATGCCGCTATACATAGCGGCGATCGGACAGATCGGCATGCAGTTGTTGTTACCGCAGCAGTTAGGCCGTTGATCGTAGGCGCGGCTGTTGCGCGCCACCGGTTCCGACACGACTTTGTGGCCGTTACTGTTGACCACGGCGCTGAAGCGCTGGTCGTTCCAGGATAGCGGCAGGTGATCCATCGGGTAAGGTTGCTTGCGCGGCGAGCCGAGATCGGTGCCGTCGTTGGGGCCGGATACGCCCAGTTCGACTTCAGCCCGATAGTAGTAGGGTTCCAGTTCGTCGTAGCTGATGGGCCAGTCGCGGCCGACGCCGTATAACGTTTTCATCTTGAAATCATTGGGCAGGAAGCGCCAGGCGGCTGCGGCCCAGTGCCAGGTGGTGCCGCCTACCGCGCGGATGTATTGCGAATTGTATTTATGCGTGCCCTTGAGGATCAGGTAGTTATTTTCCGGCGTGTATTCGGGATGCGGTGCATATTTGGTGGACGGATAGGGCACCATGAAATCGTCTTTGCTCGGTGTATTCCGATAATTTTCGACGATGCGCCAGCGCTCCAGCCGCGGCCCCGCTTCCAGCACCAGCACCGAAGCGCCGGACAGGGCCAGTTGATGCGCCACCAGGGCGCCGGCGACACCGGAACCGACAATCACAACATCCGCAGATAAGTTGTCAGCCATAGTCAAACCCTCGCTTTCAAGACTGCCGGTTGGGTAATCCAGTAGCCGGGGGCGGCACGACAATAGGTCGGCACCACGACGGCATCGCGCACCTGGTCGAACATCAATGCCTGTTCGAATGCGATTACCTTGGCGCCGCCGGTTACGCCACCGTCGCCGACGACACCCAGATACCATGCGCTGACAATCCGGTGCAAGACCAGCGATAGCGCACTGCCGGCGCCGACTGCGGCAGCCAGGTTATCGACGTCCTTGATATTTTTTTCGATGCTGAATTGCCACAACGCCGCAGCTTGTTTCTCAAACTCGATCGCTTGTGCGCTCAATGCGCTATACAGTCTTGCTCCTATGCGCGGGTTGAGTTTCGGCGCGCCGGTCAACAATGTCGACAAGGCCATGAAATCGGTTTGCTGCTGGTTGCTTGCGCTGGGTGGGGAACTGGTAGAACCGGAGGTGGAGGCAGGAGTGACGGTCTGGGCTGAAGCTTGCCGCAGCCAGTATGGGATGCTCATCGTCGCGAAACTGAGGCCTCCCAATAGCATGAGATTGCGCCTGCCGACGGAAAACGCGCCGCTATCGGTGGCTGCTGTGATGGGCTGGTCGCTTGATCGCTCGTCTACAACTGATGGACGTTGCTTCATATGGCTAGTCCTTTCTACCTTGGGGGGTTGCTTGATTATACTGAGGTAAGCAAATCGATGTTGCGCCTTTTGCCTATCCTATGAAAACGCGGCGCAGCGGCTACACTGGTAACATTTGCCATAAGCGTGCACTTTTTTAAGAATTCCGACTCATGAAACCCATCGCTCCCGGCACCGTTATTTTTCACCGCTTTCGCGGCTACGGCGTAATCACCTCGGTTAACCTGTTAACCGGCTGGATAGCTGCGCGTTTCGGCAGTGAGAAGCGGACGCTGGATTTGAATCTGTCTTCCGACGAAGTGCAGCACGCAGATGGCGAACCCATCATGTTCCGTCACGCACCGCCAGACCGTATGCCGCACGCTCGCCTGATGGCGCTGGTGCGCGAATTGCATCGCGCCGGCTATCAACGGCTGTATCTGTACAGCTGGCCCAAACCGTCCGGCTTGCACTGGCGCTGGCATCTGTTTTGCGGACGTCGCAGCTGGATGGAACGGCCGCGGCGTGAAGGCTGGTACGGGTCCGGCGCCGATTACAATTTCAATCCGATCCTGGGCTGGGGCGACCAGCCCGGCGCTTCGATACCGGAACTGGCAAGCGCGCTGGCGCAGTTCGATCCGCATGGCCTGGCGCAGGCATTGGGAAACGATGAAGACCATAGCAACTGGTTTGCCAAGGTGTGCGATGCCTTGCTGCCGGATTATGCCTTCAGCCTGGGCTGGAGCGAGGGCGTCATGCCGCATAGCTTGCCGGTGATCCCGGTGCGCAAGAACGTGCCTGAATATAGCGGCCCGCCATTGCCATGGCCGCCGGGCTGGAAAACCATGTGGCATGACACGACGCTAGCCGCGCCGGCAGCCCGGCTGAACAAGTTGATTCTGCCCAGTGGGGCCGATGATGACTGATTGCCTTTCGGTTGCTAATCGATGACATAGTGATCTGGGGTCGGAGTCGACTTTCGCAGGTTTTATCGCGAAACTCGACTCTGACCTCACATCACGGCTTCGGAGAGCGGTAGCTCACTTATCGCCGGTTTGTTTCTTTTTGTTTCACTGCTTGTGCTCCGTGGTCCACTAAGCGGGGTCAGAGTGGAATGGCACTTACTTAAGCGCTAAGTGCCTGAATTAGTGAGGAAAAACAGGCTGGCAAGATGGTAAGCTTAAGTCGCCAAACCATCGCCACCATCCAAGAGCCAGCCCTCATGCATAGTAATCGTTCTGTGTTATCTCGGCAACGTCGGGTTCGACATCACGCTGCCACCAACGACGCATTTCGTTTTTTCGATCTACTTACTTCGCCGGAACTATTTGACACACTGGAGGCGTCGTTGCCGGTTCACCGTGAACGGCTCTTCGCGCCAACGGAGACGCTGTCGATGTTTATGGCTCAGGCGATGAAACCGGA
>NZ_FOKF01000077.1 GCF_900111995.1 Collimonas sp. OK607 | reverse complement strand
GAGGCAGCCAGTATGCCAGTCACGCGTTTCAGGACCAGCTCAAGAAATTCGGCATGACTTGCTCGATGAGCCGGAAAGGTAACTGCTGGGACAATGCCCCTACGGAGAGCTGGTTTAACAGTTTCAAGAATGAACGCTACCATGGCCTGCGTTACGCTACGCATGCCGACATGAAGGCTGCCAGCTTCGAATACATCGAAGTCTTTTATAATCGCAAACGGCAGCATTCGACGCTTGGATATCGCTCACCAATCCAGCACCTCGAACAATGGGCCAGTGAGCAAAATCAGGAAAAGCGGGCTGCATAAAATCCACCTGATGGAAGACGAAATATCGAGGGAACCTCACTATGCCACCGAGGAGTCAGATTAAATGTTACCTTATAATAGATTTTCGTAGCAGCTAAGCTTTCGGATACAGAATAGTTTGGGAGGGCACGTATGTGACGGACGCTGGGGAGCGCCGTTGCTTCTGGTTCATGTGAAAGGTCGATGACATGCTAACGGTGTCAATTTTCCTCCCGCCAAGGGTACCTCGGTTCCAAACTCTTTTCGGCCCGTACGTCACTCCTCGGTGCCAGCTCTGTGCGGTTTGAATAAGAACAAATATAGGGATAAAGCATGTCCGGCATAGCAAGTCCTGCTTTGGTATTGGCTGCAAAAGACCCAGGTGATGAGGTCGCTCGAAGATTTCGATTCCAATGGACTTGGGCGGCGATTGCATGCTGCACCCTTCTAGATAAGACGCAGAAGATTCGCGAAGTATTTTGCGAACACCACGAAGACATCCTTATCAAGCATGAAGATGGTACATTCAGCGGCCTACAAGTTAAAACACGGGAAGGTGGTCAGGACGCGTGGCGCACCACTGATGAAGCAGTACGAACCTCTTGTGCGCGGTTTTGCAAGCTGGACGAACAGTTTCCCGACCAGTTCGTCGCGTTCAAGTTCCTGACTAATCATCCGATTCGGACCGGTAAGACCGGGAAGGACCTCAAGTACGTACTGGGCGAGATTGCCAAAGGCAAGGATTCAGCTGAAGCGCTTCCGAAACCGGTTCAGGCATTTCTCAACATCGTTTCGCGCCTTGCCGAATGCGACGATATGATTGTGCGGCGCGCACTAGAGAAGACATCGGCGGACGATACGTTACCCAAACTTGCCGACGTCGAGATGCGCTTGATTTCGACTTTGACCGGTGAAGAGCTGTGGCCGCGGGCCGCAGAACTTGTTCATGCTTCTGTTGCACGGGCCGCTAAATATCTCGTAACCGAATGCAGCCGCGCTTCTTCGTTGGCACACAAGGATGTGTTACCGGGATATCTGCCGATAACATCGATGCCCCTTGCAACAGAGGTCAGTGCGCGAATTGAAGGAAAACGTATTGATGCCGCAAAACTCCTGTATGTGCTGGAGGATGGCCTTTCCGGTACGTTACCGCTGGATGGACCGACTGAACGCCTTCCAGAACTGGGGAAAGGCAGCCCTGCTCTTCTTAGTACAAAACTCAACGCCGGTGGTTTTTCCGCTATCTCGTTGAATTCAGCGGCGGACCTTCGAAACAAGGCCGAATATCTCGGGCTGGTAGCTGAGAACCCAGTCTTCGAAGCACACTCTCGCCGCGCCGGGGCGTTGAAGCGCCATCTCGACTTAACCGCCACGAACCTGATGAAGTTCATCTACCAAACTTTCCCAGAGGTCATCTCTCTCCGTTCCAACGCGGTCATCCCTACATGAAAATCCAGCTCAATTACCTGAACGTTAGAACGAAGAAAACCGTAGAGAGCATCACGTTTTCGCCAGGCGTTACATTCCTCCACGGCCCAATTGGCAAGGGGAAGTCAAGCGTCGCTCGAATGATTGACTACTGCTTCGGTGGAGAGCTTGAGCGTACACCCGCTATACAACTTGAATTCATTGCAGCGGAACTCTCGTTACGCCTTGGAGACTGTGAATGTCTGTTTGAGCGTGCAGCAGACGATACACAGGCAGTCAAAGTGACTTGGACGAAGCCATCCGGCGAGCAGTTCTATTTGAATGCCCCGCTTGCTGCCACCGAAAAACCGATTTTCGCGGAAGTCGTCTGCAGCTTAAGTGACTTGATATTCTTCTTATGCGGCGTCACGCCCATCAAAGTTCGAAAGCGCAATAGGGACCCAGACTCTCCGCTCATCCGATTGAGCTTCCGTGATATCTGGTGGTATTGCTATCTTGAACAGGCTCATTTGGATTCTTCGTTCTACCGCTTAGAAGACCCGTTCCGTGGTCGCAAGAGCCAAGACGCGATGCGTTTCTTCACTGGGCTGCACTCTGACAGGCTGAACCAGCTAGATGGCGAGCTGTTCCAGGCGCAGGACCAGCAGCGTGTGAAACGTGAGACCGTGAAGCAGATTCGCGTCTTTATGGAGCAGTTTGGTTGGAGCTCGGAGATTGACTTGGCTGGCGAAATCAACGGGGCTAAGGAACACCTCGCGCAGGCCACAAACACACGGAAACAACTTGACGCCACCCGACTGGCCACGACACATCCAACCGATCCGCTACGCATCGAATTGCGACAGAGAGGTGCGAAGGTTGAGCTGCTGCAAGTCGCAATCCAAGATGCAGAGCAATCGATGTCTGAGCAATATTCATTGAGAGCAGAGCTCATTACCGCAAAGACCAAGGCAAGCCGGGCAGAACAGGCCGGTCAGATTCTGGAGGGCGTCGCTTTTCTTCGCTGCCCCGAGTGCGGCGCCGACATAGCCGGTCGCACGCATTCACATGACCACTGCCGGTTATGCTTGACGCCGTCGCAGCAGAGTCACGAATATCCGGGGGTCGAACTTGAAGCTCTTCACAGGGATATGAACGACCGAATCGAGCAGATAGGAGATTCCATCCAACGACGTGAGCGCGAGATAGCTCGGATGCACCGTCTGTTGGCGGGCGAAATCTCCGAAAAGGAGGCCCTAGATGCGCAACTCCAAACAGAATTGGCTCGCTATGATTCGTCCTTTGTGGAGAGCGTCCGAGCCAGTGAGCGCGAAATAGCAACTTATGCTGAGCGCATCCGTTCACTCGAACGCCTGGAAAAGATGCCGCTTGCCATTAACACACTCGAGGAAGATGCTGGCTCCCTACAAGGGAAAATTGACCTGTTGAAAACAGCAAGCAACGCCGAGCGAGAAAAGCTCAGGATTGCCGATGGAAATGTCGCCGAGCTTGAAGCCGAGTTCAAGCGAATTCTTATCGATGTCTCATTCCCTGGAATCTCTGAAATCGATGACGTTATCATCAATCCCCGCAACTGGGAGCCAATAGTCAGGCACAAAGAACAAGAATGGGGATTTTGGGACACCGGCAGTGGAGGAAAAAAAACTCTTTTCAACGTCTGCTACGCCTTGGCCGTCCACTCAGTCGCGCTGAGAAAAAATCTACCAATTCCGAATATTCTCATCATCGATAGCCCTACGAAGAATATCAGCGAAGATAAGGACCCTCAGCTTGTACGCGCACTATACGACGAAATCTATAAGCTAGCTCTCGGTGTGGACGGAAAGCACGTACAGTTTCTTTTGATTGACTCGGATTTGGTGGTTCCGGCAACCGAACTGGGTGATTTTATTGAGCGACGCATGGCCGGGGAGCCTTCGGCACCGGCCCTGATTTCCTATTATTTTGGACCATGATTGCTTACTAATACTCTGATGAACTAAAATCCAACTGCCTCTCTGTTCGGAGCCCAACCAAGCCTGCGTTAACGCAGGCTTTTAGCATGGTATCTGTATATTTGCGTACTAGATTGACCCATTTTTTTGGCTGGTGATGATCCAGCAAGGTGGCTGACAATACGCGCGAACAATTTCCCAGCTGTGTTTAGCGTGTTGCATTTCAAGCTGCCTTTTCGTTTGATTTCAATGCCGTCTTCGTTAGAGTCAGTGCAGAACTCTGGATGGCAATGCCAATTTCCAATTCTGGCTTCATCCATTTCACTCCATTTCTAAGGCAATATATTCTCCACAACTCTTGCACCTGAGGTAACGTCGCCTCGACGTACAACTGCTCCAACGTGTTACGGATGTGGATGCAATCTTCGCGCCATTCGTCATTGACCAGGGGTAATTCTTGTCCTGCCAGTACAGCCAACCCAGCATCAATATTTTTTAAATACAGATCGGCGGCATCAAGACTGCTCTGTTTCCCAAACGAGCAGAAATAAGCATTCATGACACTGATACGGTGATGGCCGAGCGCTTCGGATATTTTTTGTAATCGGCTTTTTAATTCCTCTCGATCCATTTGGCCACGCGCCCCCCCCATGCTTGGAGGAATGATGCCGTTGATCAGGGCGTGGTTTTCAGCAAATTGAGCGCGCAAACCGTGGCCCGTTACGCCGTAGCCATTTTTTGTGAAGCCGAGCGCCGCCATCAGGTTGTCGTAACGGGTCAGGTTTTGCTCCAATGTGGCCACCTTCCCGCCCTTTGTGAATTCCCACCCTAACGGGCAATTCATTTTGGCTTTCGATTTTACGTAGTCAAGGATTTGACGCTGCGCGTCGGTCATCGACGGGATGTCTCGTTCCCTCCCGCCTTTTCCCTGCCCTGGGTAGATGGCAAAATATCGCCCGTAGTCCTGGGCATGCACATCACACTTTAAAACCTCTTCACGCCGCAACCCAAAAGCCAGCTCGATCCGCAGCATCAATCCCAATTGCCGATCCCGTGCATCAACTTTCTCAAATATGGACAGCATGTCCAGGCCGGCCGCATCCCAACTCTTTGGCTTGGTTGCAGCTGAATGCACGATCAAAAACTTGGGATCGACATCATGCAGGTAGTCATGGACTTTTTTCACCAGGCAAGGTTTTCCCATCATCTTGCAAAAGCACCGCAGACGCGAAAGATCGTTTTGGATGGTTTTGAACTTCTTCTTTTGAGTGAACCACCAGTCGCGCACGAGAAGGTCAATGTGACGATCTTTTAAATTATGTGGATCTTCAATCTTGTACCCAAGCGCATGCCAACGGCGCATTGACGCGTAAATCACCGCCCTGGTCAGCGTTTGGGTTCTCTCGGATGCCTTGTTGCCATTCATCCTTTTCGCTCCGTGCACAGCTAAAACTTGATTCACTTTCTGTTCCCACTTCATACCACCCTCCAATTAGTCAAAAATTCCTTCAGCCAGTCGGGAAGGCGCTTATGCAAATCGGCGACTTCCTCACTGGTCAACCTATCGCTACTACTGTCACTGCGTGGCGGGGGATGGAACCCATCATAAATAATCAAATTTCGCGTCGGCCTTCCACCTTGCCAATTCACCAACACGCCAGCGCCTTGCGGCTACCAGTTTCTTTGCCTACATCGGCAAAGAGCAGAACATTCACGCAGTTTCTCGCGGCGCACTCCGCCCTAGGGCGGCTTGGGTAGTGCACATACCCGATTTGTAAATGTACCAACCGAAGCTGGCGTGAGTTGGGGCGGCGGGCGCGGCCAGATTGCCGCGTCTTCATCCACCAGGGTGACGAGCCCTGTTCACAATTTTTGTCGTCTTGATTCTTTTATTTGTGGGAGGCACTGACTCTCAGGCGAGGTCGAGGAAATTGAATATTTGAAGGGGGTGAGCGAGGGCGGAATACCGTCGCGGTTGATGTTTTTGATGCCGATTTTTTTCGGTGTTTTGAGCCTAGGATTTGCGTTCTGTCTTTGTTATGTCACCGCTAATCGCTTGAAAGTCTTATAAACAGAGCATCTGCGTCTCCCTCTGTCTTTGTCTGTATTTTATTTCTGTTTTTTAAAAAAGACGATCATCGAGACATCCTGAGAAAAAGAATGCGATGAGTCGCCTTGAGTGCTACGTAGTGCCACAGGTGTGGCTTCGTGAAATCTGTTCTATGCAGTTGAATAGAGCAGATGGAATTGAGATTGGGTCGATGCCGCGAAGCGACATACAAAGAATGCCATAGATGTTT
Organism: Collimonas sp. OK607; assembly: GCF_900111995.1. GTDB lineage: Bacteria > Pseudomonadota > Gammaproteobacteria > Burkholderiales > Burkholderiaceae_D > Collimonas. The sequence continues at coordinate 1,497 of NZ_FOKF01000077.1, read as the reverse complement.
TTCCCATGTCAATCAAAGTTCTTCTCAAAATGCCACCGCTTTTGAACAAACAGAGAGCACATAGATTTCCATAATCTAATCAGTTATCACCGCGTAATCGGCGTGTGCCACCAAGTTATCGAGGAGTTATCACAGGGTGATCACAGAGTTCTCGATTTTTAGCTCAATCTGACAAATGCGCGGACAGTCACGATGAATTTACAACTTTACAGGAGTTGATATGACCAATGAAAAATTTCTAGTCGACCACTTGATATCAACGTCCGGCAAGAAATCAAATACTACGAAACTATCAGAAATACTTGATCAAGTAGAGCAAGCGATTTCAAATGGTGTGTCCTATGCAGAAATCGTACAAGAAATAGAAAAGCAAGGAATTATGAAAATAAGTATCGCCTCTTTCAGGCTGGCGCTGCACCGCATTCGCAAGAAACGAATACATGACAAGGGAGTACATGCAACGTTGCAATTAGCCAAGGATTCCGCAGATATTACAAATCCTACGATAAATTTAAACGAATCGGCAAAAGCATCCATATCGTCAAATGCAAAAATGACGTTGCAGGAAATTCAGGACCAGGATCCCCGTCTGACCTCAGCAGACCGACGAGCCAGATTTTCCGACCAATATATTCAAGAGCCCATGCACCCGCGCATTCAACAACTACTGGAGAAAAATAAATGAAGAAAAATATCAAAATTGCAGTGATCAATTTTTCTGGAAATGTTGGAAAGTCGACTATTTCAGATCACCTCCTCTCTCCTCGCCTCAATAACGCTCCGGTTATTCCCGTTGAAAGTATTAATTCGGACGGATTAGATCGAGATCAATTTCGCGGCAAGCAATTTGGCGAGATACTTGAAACACTCGGACTCATGGATGACGCAATCATCGATGTGGGTGCGTCGAACGTCGAAGATTTTATTCTCTTCATGACCCAGTATCACGGATCCCATGAGGATTTCGACTATTTTGTTGTTCCTACTGTAGCTAACCTCAAGCAGCAACGCGACACCATATCCACAATCGGGGCATTGTCTGATATTGGAGTGCCCGCAAACAAAATCCGCATTGTGTTCAATATGATGGGCTCCGATGAACAAGTCGAGCGCGTTTTTTCTCCAATCTTCGCGTTCTACGAAGAAGAAAAATCTTTCCAATTGACTTCGACTTCCAGGATTCATCTTAATGACATATTCGGGAAATTGCGCGGCGCTAATCAAACAATCGCCGGAATTCTCAACGATGAAACTGACTACAGGGCGCAACTCAAGGCGGCAACAACACCAGAAGACAAGTTAAAGATCACGCGGTCAATATCCCTCAAGTGAGGTTCCCTCGATATTTCGTCTTCCATCAGGTGGATTTTATGCAGCCCGCTTTTCCTGATTTTGCTCACTGGCCCATTGTTCGAGGTGCTGGATTGGTGAGCGATATCCAAGCGTCGAATGCTGCCGTTTGCGATTATAAAAGACTTCGATGTATTCGAAGCTGGC